>JAIPBD010000010.1:0-145000 GCA_021739765.1 Melioribacteraceae bacterium | reverse complement strand
TTTACTGAATTTAGAGTTCAGCGGATTGGTGAAACAGCTCCCCGGGAAAGTGTTTATAAAGGTTTAAATAACTAATATTTTTTATTTTTCCAAAAAAACTTCAAAAATTCCTTAAGCTTTTTCTCTGACCCATTCTCACTCGGGAAGTAGTACTGTTTTCGTTCCATATCATCCGGAAAATAATTCTCCTCAAAAAAATTGTTTTTATGATTATGCGGATAAACATATTCTTTTCCGTAGCCGAGTTCTTTCATCAATTTCGTGGGAGCGTTGCGAAGGTGAAGGGGAACTTTATAATCCGGTAGATCTCGAGCATCGCCAAGAGCGGCATCAATTGCTTTATACGAGGCATTACTTTTTGGGGAGGAGGCAAGATACGTAACGCATTGCGCTAAAATAATTCTAGCTTCAGGCATGCCAATTTTTTCTACTGCGCTAAATGCGGCATTTGCGAGCAGTAATGCATTGGGCGATGCGTTTCCAATATCTTCAGAGGCGAGTATAATTAATCTTCGTGCAATAAAGATCGGATCTTCACCACCTTCCAACATTCTCGCCATCCAATATATCGCCGCGTCGGGGTCACTTCCTCTAACGCTTTTAATAAAAGCAGAAATCAGATTGTAATGTTCTTCACCTGATTTATCGTAAATAACATTTTTGCGCTGAACTATATTCTGAACGGATTCTTTATCGACAATTACTTCTTCGTCTTTAGAGTATGAAACAATTGCCTCAATTATGCTTAGCATTATCCGGGCATCACCACCAGAGATTAGAAAAAGATAATTTTCATCAACAAAATTAATTTTTCGTTTATTAATTAATTCGTCTTTTTCGATAGCATGAGTAAGAATTTTTTTGAGATCATTTTTAGTGAGTTCGTTAAGAACGTAGACTCTTGCCCGAGACCTAAGCGCAGGTATAACTTCGAAAGACGGGTTCTCAGTTGTCGCGCCGATTAAAATGATCTCTCCGGCTTCCACGGAAGCTAAAAGCGCATCTTGCTGATTCTTATTGAAGCGGTGAATTTCATCTATGAATAATATTGTACGTCTGTGATAATCGAGATTAGTTTTTGCGGTTTGGATAACACCGCGAACATCCTTCACACCTGAACTCACCGCATTCAGTTGAAAATATTCCGCGTCGGTATTGTTAGCGATAACTTTTGCAAGGGTAGTTTTTCCCGTTCCCGGCGGTCCCCATAAAATAAATGAATTTAGAGCTCCCCCTTCAATCATTAACCGAATAGGTTTTCCCTTTCCCAGCAGATGATCTTGCCCGACTATTTCGTCCAATGAAGTTGGGCGTACGCGGTCGGCGAGCGGACGAGATTCACTTGATTGATAGCTCATCAGTTTTCTTCACTAATTTTTAATACCTCTTCATTTTCCTTCTTCATATTATGCCTTTCGCGTGCTACCTCTTCTATTTTAATATCGTTTGAAACTAACGAATCATTTACCGCATCAAGTTTGGTATTCATTTGATCTACTTCTTCTATTTTCATTTTCGATTCATTCAATTCAATCTGTAATTGATAAAAATTAAGCAATCCACTACTGTTAAAGGTCAGTATAATTAAAATTATTATAAAGAGGATCAGATAAAAATAAACGAGTGTTTTTTTTCTTTTTTTAGTCATTCAGAGCGGATAAAACTATTTTATCGATTAATTCATTGAACGAAATACCAATGTGTTTTGCCATTTTAGGAACAAGGCTGTGACTCGTCATACCCGGGAGAGTATTTACTTCCAAACAATAAAATTCACCCTTCTCATTCAATCTAAAATCAATTCGCGCGTAGTCTTCGCAGCAAAGTGAATTAAATGCAAGAAGCGCGGCTTCTCTTATTTTTACTGCAACGTTATCATTTATCGGAGCCGGGACAAGATATTGTGTATTGCCACTTTCGTACTTTGCTTCATAATCGTAGAAACCGGAATTCGGCACAATTTCAAGGACGGGCAACGATTTATCCTCCAGAATACCAACAGTTAATTCCTTACCTGGGATAAACTCTTCAACTAAAACTGCCGGTGAATATTTGAACGCAAATTCAACATTCCTGATAAATTCGTCTTCGTTTTTACAGATAGTTAAACCAACTGTAGAGCCGCCATCGTTTGGTTTAATAACACACGGGAAACCGAATTTTCCTTTAACTTCCGCGAATGCCTTTTCAGCTGACTTAACATCCGCAATATAAACCCAGTCCGGAGTGGGCACTCCATTTTGAATTAATACTAATTTTGAAAGATATTTATCCATAGCAAGAGCACTTGAAAGAACCCCGGAACCCGTGTATTTTTTGCCGGCAAGATCAAGAATGGATTGGACCTTTCCATCTTCACCCGCACCGCCGTGTAAACCGATAAAAATCAAATCGTATTTTTTAAGCGCTTCGGATGAGAGAACGTTTAAGATATTTTTATTTGATATTTCATTATGTGAATAATCTTTTTTGAAATATAGATCTGATTCCGTAGGTTGATTTTTACCGTATGCCGGGTCCATTAAATCTACATCATATCCCAATTCAATTAAGGCTTTGTAAATACTAATTGAACTCATCTTCGAAACTTCCCTTTCCGATGAGTACCCTCCGACCAATAATAATATTTTAAGTTTTCCGGATGCCATCAATAATCCATGCGGTTTTTTGGATGAATATTTATGCCGTAAGTTGATTCAGCAATAGAATATAACTCTTTTAGTTTGAGAAGTGGAATTTGTCTTTCGCGTCCGAGAGTTCTCGCTATTGCCAGAATTTTGCACGCATGTTCGAGCTTTTCCATTTTGTAAAAAGCATCCATTATTGATTTACCAAATGAAACGGCTCCGTGATTTTCCAAGAGGAAAGCCCAAGCATATTCAATATGACTTTGCATCGAATCGGTTACTTGTTCCGTTGAAGGTGTCGCGTATTTGCAAAGCGGTACTTTCCCCAGCGTCAAAACAACTTCGGGAAAGACCGGTTTGTTTAATGATTCCCCAATTGTGGCAAACGCTGTTGCAAATATAGGGTGAGCATGAACAATTGCGTTCACTTCTGGTCTGTATTTATAACCAAACAAATGTATTTTCGATTCTGTTGATGGTTCGCCGTCACCTTCAATTGTATTGCCCGACAAATCAATTAGTAATAAATCATCCGGCTTAATTTCACCTTTGTTTTTACCCGATGGTGTGATTAGGATTCGATTAGAGCCGACTCGGTTTGAAAGATTTCCGTCAAAAGCGGCAACATATCCCTTTTCATAAACTAAATTACATACTTTGGCGAGTTCTTCTTTTGCTGTCATTTCTTTAATAATCGTTCCATCAATTCGATATTTACTAAGCCATCATAACCGCTAACGGTAGGTGGAATTTTTCTCTGGAAGGATTTCTGGATTTCGCGGAGAATAAAAATCATACGTTTTGATCTTTTTCTGAACGCTTTGCGAGCCTCTCCATCCAGATCTATAATTAATTTTGCTGAATTATTTTTCTTACCGATTAAGCCTTCTATACTAACCGCGCCTTTGTGTCCCACAACTTCTAATCTGTTGAACGATTTTTTGGCGTTAAAGGAAACACCGAATCTTCCGAAATGCCCTTCTTTAAATTTCACGATTGCATAAGCTGTGTCTTCAACTTCGGTTTGATAGATCAAATTTGTGAGATAGCCTTGAATTTCGCTGATATTACCTCCGAGGTAACGCAGCAGATCAATCGTGTGCGTACCAAGATCGCGCAACGCTCCCCCTTCATTTGAATCATACCGGAAATTATCGCTTGGAGGAACATCGACGAAAAAATCGGCCGAGATTGAAACAATCTTCCCGAGCAAATCTTTTTGGATTAACTCTTTTGCTTTTGTAACAAGCGGATGGAATCTGTAAACATAATTAATAGCGAGAAAAACATTATTCTTTTCGCAAGCCTCAACCATTTTTTTTGCGTCGGAGTAATTAAGCGCCAATGGTTTTTCGCAAAAAATATTCTTTCCGGCTTCAGCAGCTCTAATAACTTGTTCTGAATGGTCCGCATTTCTACTACCGATGTAAAGAGCGTCGAAATCACCTTTTAAGAATTCATCAAAATTATTATGCGCGTGCATTCCGTGAAATCTCGTCGCCAAATTCCTCGCTCGGTTCAAATCGGATGAATAAACGCTAATCAATCTACTTTTTTTTAATTGCGAGAAAGCCGGTAAAAAATTAAGCTCGGTAAATTTTCCGCAACCGGCAACTCCCCATTTTAGTTTTGCTAATCGTCTACGATTGGAATCAATCATTTCTTTAGTATTCAAAATTTACGTCCTCTTAAATATCTAATGATTTAAGCAGTTTTGTGATCGGCTTAGCATTTTGCATAATGTAAAAATGGATAGCCGGTACATTTTTATTGAGTAATTCTTCCACTTGTTTTTTGGTCCATTCACAACCAATATCAAGAACATGTTCGGGTTTTGCCGCCATAACCTCATCTGATAGTTCATCCGGGAAATCGATATAAAAGTTTTTTGGAATAGTGGCGAGCTGCTTTTTAGAAGTTAGTATCTTCAATCCGGGCAATATCGGCGCTTCTATTCCCGCTGCCTTGCATGCATCAACATAAGCAAAGTATTTAGAATTATCATAAAACATTTGTGTAACAATATATTCTGCCCCGGCATCAATTTTATCTTTTGTGAACTTAATATCCGATTTTAAGTTTGGTGCTTCGAAGTGTTTTTCAGGATAGCCTCCAATTCCAACACAAAAATCCATCGATTCCGCATCGAGCAAATCTTCTTCCAAATAATGTCCTTTATTAACATCGGCGATTTGTTTTACAAGATCGATTGCATAATTATTTACGCTTCTGCCTTTGGATACCGGTTTTTTATACCCACTGTCATCGCCTCTGATCGCGAGGACATTATCAATTCCCAAATAATGCAGTTCGATTAAAAAATCCTCGGTTTCTTCCTTTGTAAAATTGTTACAGATTACATGCGGGACCGCGTCAACATTGTATTTATTTTGAATAAGCGCACAAATTCCGAGTGTGCCCGGGCGTTTTCGTTTGATCTTCATTTCATATCCACCGCCGGGTTTCTCCTCATAATACATTTCGGCGGCATGACTTGTAATATCGATAAATGGCGGATCATACTTTACTATTTCATCCAATATTCCCATAAGCTGCTTTACATTGCCGCCTCTTTTAGGTGGAATAATTTCAAAACTGAGTAGGGGTTTTTTTGCGTTCTGAATATGTTCTATAACTTTCATAATTTCCTTTATTTATAACTAGTCGAATTTAAGTAATTCTTATAAAAGCTTCTTGATACTTTTTTTGCACGATTCGACTATAAACTGACCTATACTTTTTTACGATGGTAAATTAATTGTTAATGTGAATTTCTTCGAAAATATTTTATTGCCGCATCTTCGAGAAATCTCCCCAAACACGCAAACTGTAATCTTCGTATTTAATTCAACGAAACAAGATTTCTGCGATCATCCCAACAATACCAAAATGTTTTGCAAATAAACATTCCGGCAACACATGAAAATGGTTTTGAGTGGTCTCATCGACAAATAGTTGAACTAAAATTTCATTGATTGCCGGTTTTAAAAACCCTCATGTTAGAGATTCCGGCTTCTATATTCAGATAATAAAAATTTGCTAGTTTCTCCATTTCCAATTATTTTATAGTCAATATTTTGATTTTACAATAAATAAAGGACTCGCGCTCTTTTATTTTTTGAAGGCGAATCAAAATTTTTATACAAAGTCATCTGAAGTCAAAAAACGGTTATAAATATCTGACTCGACGAAAAATTAATTGGGGAGATTTGCTATGAAAAGTTCATTTAGAATCGTCATAATCAGTTTCCTTTTTCTGAGTGCAAAGTTATCCGCGACTAATGAATTATCAGTTAAAGACAAGAATAATCATGGTGAAAAACCGGGTTATATTGAAAACGCAACTTTGGTTATCGAACCCCACGGCAGTTTTGTGGAACACTCGTTATACTTAGAATATTCAGAACGGTCCCAATTTTTTTCCCATTTGTTAGAAATAGTTCATCGTTTTGAGTTACCATACGATGCCGCAGTTAATGATATGTGGTTATGGATTGGCGACAGCGTAATGCAAGCGGAAATGTATGACACCTGGAGCGCTCGATCCGTTTACGATAGCATTGTGGCAGCACGTTATGATCCGGCTTTTCTGACGAAAACCGGAAGTCAATACGAACTGAGAGTTTATCCCCTGGCGGCGGGAGGTACTCGAAAAGTGAAGATAAGTTATATCGTTCCGACGTTGTGGCATGGCGGTAACGCAACTACGGAATTGCCATTAGAATTGCTACTATCGAATAATTCAATATCCAAACCGTTAGAAATACTTTTCCGCACAAAAGAAGATCTTTGGGGTAAACCAAAAATTTTGGAGGCACCGGAATTCGATTTTGTATATTTGACCGATTCCCTCGACTATGATTATCAGCGCTTGCAGATTGATGATATTCCGAATTTTACTTCTTTAAATTTAACATTTAATACAAATTTTTCGTCAGGATACTTCGTTGATGGATTTAGAGATACAAGTAGTTCTACTTATTTCCAATTTGGTATTTCACCAAAGCAATTCTTCAATGTAAAGACTGATTCAACTTCCCAAGACGTTCTTGTAGCTTTAGACTTAAGTGGTTCGTTCAAAAAGAATCTTAGTAAAAATTTACCGATTTATAAATCTTTGGTAGAAAGTTCGCTTAAACCAAATGACAATTTCCAATTAACTATCTCAGGAGATGGAAAAATAGTTGAATTCACAAATTCCTTTCTTCCGGCTTCGAGTGAAAATATAAATACTGTTTTCCAAGATTTCAGCAATCATGGTTTAGCTGTTTCCATTTCTAATACAATCACTCCAAAAATACTTTTCTGTGATCGAGATGCATCGACCGGTTGGAATTACAACAAATTGGATTCTGTCGCAATCGTAAAAGAATTCGGCTCAATAAAATCAGCAATTTCGGATATACCAAGATCGGATGTGGTTGCGGCTTACAGACATGGATTTGATGACGCGATTGATCAAATCTACGCTAACAGAATAATTTTACGATTAGATTCACTTTTCGCATTCGGCGGCCGCTTTCTCACTTACTACGATTACAACCGTGAGCATCGGGAAAAACTTGCGACAAATTATATTTCCGGTCTAAAAGTAAAGAAGAGGACTTCTTCCGCTCTTACGTTATATAGAAATGTAGATGGTAATATTGGAGTTGATTTCCCCGAATCTTTTACAAGAAATGCCTCCTACTTTTTTGAATATAATGACCCCGATGTTAAAATTGAGTTGATGGACGAATTTGGCGATCCTGCGGTTATCTCCAAAAAGATCAATGAAGGAATTATTATTGTTACCGGAATTTGGTCGCTTAAAGATGACGCAGCAATGAAAACATTATTAGGAGCACCACTTTTAGGAATAAATTCAAATCGAAATTCCTTTTTATTAGATGATCTTCTCACTGTTATCAAAAATAAAAATGACTCCACTAATTTTTCCAAAGTGGTTTTACTAAGCGATTCCGATTCTTTAGTAAATATCAACGACTCAAAACTTTTTATTCAAGATTACATCGCGGATTTTAACAATAAATTACCCGCGTTCATGACGGTTAATATCTTGGATAACAATGAATTTACACCAAGTTATATAAGCGAAGATCAACAGGAGTATTACGGAAGCGGTTATTTTCTTAAAGAATTAGCTAATCAAAGTAACGGGATGCATGTCGAAAAACATTTGTACGATTGGTATTACATCAGATCGTTATTCTCCCCTTTTTCTATTCCAAATATTTTAGATTTAAATATAGACATTTCAGTTGATGATGGAGTTGGCGAAATAATAGAATTTCGGGAAGTCAATAATTTCCCCGATCCCAATCAACCAAGATTCTTTTTAGGAAAATCAGACGCGGACCTAAAAATGGATTTCGCCATATCCGCAAAATTTGAAGGATTCGATTCTACCAGAACAGGAAATTTTGAGTTCCTGATTCCCCGGGATTCAGTTAATTCATACAATATAATTTCAGCAATGCTGGGTAATGAAAAAATAAATGATCTGTTTAGAGTTGCGCCAATCGATACCTCTGAAATAGTTCGGCTTTCATTATTTCATAATTTACTGACCGATTATACGGCACTGTTAGCATTGGAACCGGATGATTCATTAAAATTTTTGGCGGACCCCTCTGATGAAAGTGCTATAACCGCAATAGATGAATTCAATCCGGAACTTGATTCAACAATTATTTCAGCATATCCGAATCCTTTCAACAATTTGGTGACATTTCAAGTCGAGCTTAAATCTGATTCACGAATTTCAGCCAAAATTTATAATTCACTCGGACAAGAAGTCGCGGTAGTAACCGATGCCATTCATTCGAGCGGAATTATAAAATTATTCTGGAATGCCAAAAACAAAGATGGAAATGAAGTAAGTAGCGGTTTTTATATTTTCAGAGCGGTTATTACTAATAAAAAAACGAATGAAGCAGAAATATTCACCAATAAAATTGTGTATCTGAAGTAAACTTTTTGTTACTTTTTAATCGGTTCGCGATTTACCGTTGAATCGAACTTGAAATAGGCAGTAATTTATTCAATTGACCTAAATTGAATACAATTTTGTCCAGAATAATGAACAATTATTAATATGGACGCACTTCACACTATGAATTCGATTCTTTTTCCCGGCATTTAATTTGTACAGATTCATTTGAGCAAATCTAGAGGAATGAATTATGAAAGTTGTACAAATTTTATTTTTACATTTTTTAATTCTACTCACAACCAATCAGTCCCAAAGCAATATTGAAATTAAAAACCAACCCTATCCGCTCAGTTTCGTAAATATCGAAATGGATAAAATCGGCGAATTTGTTGTTGCTTCAAATATAAGTCGAGGTCCCAACGTGGAGTTTTTTATTACTCAGGAAATCAGCCCTCGAGCGCAAGAAAAACCAACTAAAAAGAGAACCCGTAAACGTGATCCGATAATCAGAAACAACACGGGAGAAAGGAACCTCCAACCTACAAACACGGTAAAGCTGTCATCGGATAGAAGAACAATTACACCAAATCGCGAAAAGAATTCAGATGGAAATAATGAAAAATCTAACCGTGAGGATAATTTGGTTAGGACCGGCACGGGATTATATTTTGACAGAAATTTGAATAAAAATCAGATTCAATCTCGTGAAGGACGTGGAGACGATAATTCAAGAATCTATCGCGAAAATGGAACTCGTCGCAAATCAATTAATTGGAACAGACTTCCTAAACATAGTATTACAGATAAATATGATGACAAAATAGATATCCAACCGGCTGTTTTAACATGCTCCACGAGGCGTTTATACAAAGTATACGAATATGAGATGCGGATTACTCTGATTGTAAAAGAGGAGTTTGGGTTGTATGAAAATCCTTTTGGAATACTATTGACATTACCAAATGGCAATACACGGGAGTTAATTTTAAATACCAATCCTAACGTATTGTTTACCGGGTATTTCCATGAGTTTACCGTAAAATTCAGAACAACAAGTCCTTCAGGCTGGGCAAACTGCAGGTTTGCTGAATATTCACCGAGCCCATATTTATTTTTACCAATAGAAGATAGAAGCATTTTCAGCTATATGAATGTTTATATGGATGCCGGTTTCTGATTTTGGGATATACAGAATTTAATCTTGTTCGTGTTATTTTATTTTTTTATTTTTTACATAAGATTTTAATTTTAGCATAATAAAAAGATTTCAACTCTTTTTACGGACATTATTATTCATCAGAATGTAACCCTGGAGTAGAGATTTGAATTAGCAAGAAACTATAATTATTTGCTGCAAAATAAATTAATCTGAAGCTAAAAAGGTCGTCTCGACTTTCCCGTAAAATTTATTCCGGCTGCAAAATCAATCTATCTTTTTCGAATCCGTTCAAATTTTCGAACCAAAGTGGAATCTTTACTAACTCACCATTCAACCATTTTTCAGTCATATTGGAGTAATAATCACTTCTAAAATTACCGGATTGACCGGTTGGTAAAATCAGGTTGATATAATCCGGTTCCGCGAAATCGTAAACGTATCTCATCGAAGGACCGAGATTATTATCGAACGGATCGTTAAAGGAGTATTCGGTATTAAAAACAGTTGTACCGTCGCCGCCGAGAGGAAACGGACCGACATTTACGAATTGTCCGATCAAATCCGATTCCATCCCAAACAGATGTTTAAATGTTACCGAGTGAATTTCTCCCCACTGCCACCTTGAGACGTCATCACCAAAATTTTCTTCCAATTCGGATATCGCGTCAACCAAACTTTTTCTGATAATTGTGTTCATCGATTCATATTCGGGTGTATTTATATCATCAAACCAAACGGACTTTCCCTTCCCCAGTAATTCTAAAACAATTCGATAAGGCACATTTGCCACAAATCTATATTGATCCAGCAGCTCTTCTCCCATTTCATCGAGCAGAATATTTTCAATAAATTTGGTCAGAAAGGCATTGTAAATCGTGGGAGTTTGACTCATCATTTCCATCTCAAAATTCCATTTTCTAAGCAGAAGCAGAACCATATTTAAGTTTTCGTCATTTATCTCAACGTTCTTAAAAGCCTCTAAAATATATGGAACAACTTTCTCAGCATATTTCGATTTGAAATCAGTTTGATATTTTTGAAAATCTTGAACGGAATGTTTTTTCTTACTCCTAAGCAGCTCATTTATCCGTTCAATCCGAGAAGGCGGCTCCCAAACATTCGAGATATGATATGGAAAATCCCGAACCGTTTTGTTATTTGCGGAGGCGATAAAATCTTGGGGTGGATTAAATAGCTTTGGCATCTCCTCATATGGAATATTGCCCAGCCAATCATTTTCGGATATTGTTCCGTCAAAAATTAAAGTTGGAGATTGGGATTTTCGCAAAGGTAACCGGGCTCCGCAAATATATCCTATATTTCCCGCTTTATCTGCGTAGACAAAATTTTGTCCGGGAGCTGAGAAATTTTTTATTGCAGCTATTATCTCATCACTATTTTTTGAACGGTTTAGAGAATACATCGCAAAAAGTTCATCGCTGAAATCAAGTGCTGACCAACGCATACTTATACTGGCTGTAGAATCTTGTGTATTATATAAAACATCGTATGGATGAATCCCGGAAATTATCGGCCCGCGATGAGTTTGTTCAATTTTGAGAATAGAATCCGTAGAATCTTTTACCGTAATTGTATCGAATCTTACATCTATGCTTTTCCAGATTCCATCCACAAAATAATTTTTGCGTTCTTCGTCTAATTTTTCGAGATAAAAATCAGCGTCATCGGCCATTACATTTGTCATTGCCCAGGCGATATTTTCATTTACACCGATTACAACTACCGGAGCTCCGGGTAGTGTAAATCCGGCGACTTTCCAATCAGGGCTGTTTATCGATACATAAAACCATTTTCCCGGAGCCTGAAAAGCAAGATGCGGATCGTTCGCGATTATTGGCTTTCCGGATTCGGATTTCGCGGCATTTACAACCCAATTATTTGATCCGATATGTGTTCCGGTAAATCCCATAAATTTTCTGAATGCTTTATCGGTTTCAACTAATCCAAGCGAAACGGGCGGGTAATCTTTAATACTTTCGGGAATAATTGTCGGTGCGTTTTCATCGTAATCGGGAATGATTTCCTTCGTTTTTTCGACTCCTAATTTTTGCATAATGTGTATGTACGCAAAATCAGTCCACCAACTCATATTTAATTCCCAAGCCATTAATTTGGAAATCATCAAACTGTGTTCCGGTTTCCATAAGTACGGATCATAACCAAGCAGATCAAATTCGAAACTGAGGTTGTTTTTATTTCCCTCAATAAATTGATTTACACCATCGGCATAAGATTGGAGCAACTCCATCGTTTCGGGCATGTAATTTTCTAAGTTTTCCATTACGTGTTTATGTATTCCAACAGTTCTAAACATTCTATCGAACGGAAGTGTAGCAGGCCCGAGAATTTCACTAAGTCTGCCTTCCCCAGCCCTTCGTGTTAAATCCATTTGGAAAAGCCGCTCTTGTGCATGAACATATCCCAGGGAGAAAGCAGCGTCGTTAATGTTTAATGCGTTGATATAAACAAATCCTGACGAATCCCTCAGAATTTCGACTTCTTGATTTAATCCATAAACTTGAACTTCTCCGGTATATTCCGGGAGTGTTGAATCCAACCAAATATTTGTAATTAGTATAAAAGCTAGAATCAAAACAATAACGGAGCCAAATAGAATCGAACCGATTTTAATTAATTTTTTCATTTTTTAAGTTTACCTTTGATTCAATTATCAGAAAAAAGAAATAATCATTAATTTGATATTCAGATATTAGTGGAGACTACAATATGATTGAAATTATGCCCGTAATTAGTATTGCATTGCTACTTGTAGCAATCTTATTGCTTGTTCAAATTTATCGAAAAAGTTTATCAAGTTCGATAAATGATGAAATTAAGGCCTTGACGGAAATTATCGAAAACAAAAATGAGAAGTTGGAAAAAGGAATCCGGGAAGAATTCTCTAATAATCGAGATCAGGGAAATAAAACTGCTCGGGAACAAAGAGAGGAATTAAATAACTCAGTTCAATCTCTCGCTAAACAGCTTTCAGATGTACTGCTAAAAATGAACAATTTCCAAAAACAAGAATTGAATGATTTCTCGGCAAAACTCGAAAAATTAACTAAATCGAACGAAGAAAAAATCGATAAACTTCAAGCCAAAGTTGAATCGGGACTCAAAGATATCCAGGAAAATAATTCGAAAAAATTAGAGGAAATGCGCAGAACCGTTGATGAAAAACTCCACGAAACTTTGGAAAAAAGATTGGGCGAATCATTTAAAGTTGTTTCTTCCCAACTAAAATCTGTTTACGAAGGTCTCGGGGAAATGCAAAAACTCGCGACCGGAGTTGGTGATCTGAAACGGGTTTTGACGAACGTAAAAAGTCGCGGAACGTGGGGCGAAGTTCAGTTGGGTGCATTAATTGAACAAGTGCTTACAATCGATCAATATGCGAAAAATGTAAAAGTTAAAAGAAACAGCAATGATCTGGTTGAATTCGCGATAAAATTACCGGGTTCCAACGACGAAGATGTAACCTGGATTCCCGTTGACGCCAAATTCCCGATGGAAGATTATCAAAGATTGCTCGAAGCTCAAGACGCGGTTGATCCAATTTTGGTTGATTCGTCGAGAAAATCGCTGGAAGCAAACATAAAAAAAGAAGCGAAACGAATTCAAGAAAAATATATTGATCCGCCACAAACAACTGACTTTGCAATTATGTTTTTACCGGTTGAAGGTCTTTATGCAGAAGTTCTAAGAATTCCCGGATTAGCGGATTTTGTGCAAAGAGAATGCCGTGTTACGATAACAGGTCCGACAACTTTCCTCGCTGTTATGAATAGTTTGCAAATGGGATTCCGAACTCTCGCTATTGAAAAACGATCCAGCGAAGTTTGGAAACTTCTGGGAACCGTAAAAACCGAATTCGGAAATTTTGGAACATTATTAGAAAAGACGCACAAAAAATTGCAGGAAGCAAGCAACTCTATAGATACCGCTTCCCGAAAATCGAGAACAATAGAACGACGATTGAGAGATGTTCAAGAATTGCCTTCAAGCGGAAGCGAGCAATTGTTTATTGATGAATAAATTTTAGAGGTGTGTTTTTGAGTGTTGCAGATTGCCCGGTAATTATAACCTCTTGTCCTATAGATTTCAGAATCCATTTCTGTGGCTTGCCTATATTTTCGTGAAGGCCGCGGTTTCAGCCATTAGGTTAAGCTCATCTTAAACTCCGCGCTCTTTGCGTCTGCTTCGCGTCCTTTGCGGTTAGGTATTCGATTATGATTATGATAACGAACACCAAAACGAATCCCAAGACGCCAGTAAATACCCGCAAGTCGGAAAAGGCGGGAATCAGATCATGACCAAGACTAAGACTAAGATTATTGAAATTACCAACCGCTAAAACCAAGGTCTCCGCTTTCCCTTCTTCCCTTTTATCTTTTATCTTTTATCTTGAACAAGTTGCTTTTTAATTAAAGAGACACTTCATCCTTATTACTACGAATTCTAAAAAAGAGAAATAGAATTATGTTGACATTAAAATATATGCTTTATATTTTTCTAATGGATTTAATACTTTTTTATTCGAATTCTATCTACACAAGTTCATTAAAAATGATTTTGATACTTTTAAAATAACCGGGAGGCTGCTTATGATATGGTTTTATTAAATATTATCGCTTAATTTTAGCGTGATAGCCATTACTTAATGGCAACCAACCCGTTAACAACGGGCAAATATTTATACCGCAGATGCGGAGGAAAAATGAACATTAATACAAATTACAACAACCAAAATATCCGACTAAACCACAACATTAACAGCTCTCCTTACTCCGGTTTCCGTTCACCCTTCACACCTCTTTTCCTTTTATCTTTTATCTTTTTACTTGTTTCTTGTGATACAACAGAACCCCGAAACAACGGCGTTTTAACCCTTACTCCCCTTGATGCCTCGTGTACCGAAGTCTGGCTGAAAGTGGAAGCAAACGCGAACCTTGTTGGTACCGAACTAACTCTTTACCGTGATAAAGAAGAATACCGCAGCTTTACACTTACCGGAACAGATACTGTTCTTTTCTCCGATGGACTTATGCCATCAACCAATTACTCCTTTTTTGCACAGATTAACGGTATTCCCTCCAACACTGTTAACATTACCACAATGGATACAACAAGCCATGATTTTAACTGGCAAACTTTCACTTTCGGGGACGGAAGCGGGGGAAGCAGTTATCTTAATGATGTTGCAATTGTTGATGAAAACAACATCTGGGCTGTGGGAATGATTTATGAAAATGGGGAAAAGTATAATGCTGTTCATTGGGATGGGAGTGAATGGAAATTAGAGAAAATCTTGTACTATATTGATCAAGACAATCCTTCATACGGCAGAACAACATATCCATGTAACTCCGCATTCACATTTGATGACGGTACTTTCGCAATCTCCAGTAATGTTCAGACCGCGATTTTTAATAGTGTTGGCTCATACAACCTCATCAAAATGGGTTTTCAGTGGGAAGAGCGCTTCACTATTAACACCATGTGGGGCTTATCAAGCAGTGATTTTTATGTAGTAGGCAATGGCGGAAATATAGCGCATTACAAAAATGGAAGCTGGAATAAGATAAAGAACCCCGCTTCAATTGAAGTCAATAGAAATTATAGTCTTCTTGAAATTACCGGAACCCAAACCGGTGAAGTATACATCGCGGGGGGCAACACTTCAAGACTTACAGGAATATTAATAATTGTTGAGGAAGAAGTTGCCAAAATAATAAAAGAAGGACAACCGGTTGACGGTACAAAATTATTTGAGCCATTCTTTATGGGCACTGCGTCAACTGTTTGGTTAAGTCCTAACCATACCCTGTACTTTGGCGGTCATTTTTTGTATACAAAAAAGTTAAAAAAATGGAACTTGGTTAAAACATTAGAAGGGAATTTTTACAGCGGAAACGGTAACGCTCAACATTGGGGATATATCACCCAATTACGAGGAACTGCGGAAAATGATATTGTTTTCGTGGGTGAACGTAATACCGTTCGCCATTTTAACGGCCTTAGCTGGAAACAGATTGGAATGCCATATATTGGTTCCAGCGGCTACACTTGGCTGGCAGTGGCAATGGATAAGCAAAATGTAATAGTTGTTGGTGAAAATAATTATCAAGCATCAATATTATTTTTAACCAGATAAAAGGAGACAAAACAAGCTAAAAAAAACAATCTTAATTAATGCCACGGTGCGGCAACACCGTGGCAAGACGACAAATAATAAGGTTATGCTTGCGGCATAATTCAGCTTAGCTGGCTGAAGAGCCTTTTTATTTGTACCAAGTGTAATATAACAAAAGGAGTTAGAAATGAAAAAATTATTGCTATTCTCGTTTTTCTTTGCACAATTATTAATTGCGCAAGAAGCCCATGTTTATGGTCCGATTACAGAAAATAATTTCGATACCTGGATAAAAGAAGGCACCGGAACGCCACATTGGTGGGTAAGTGATCATAAATGTGGCTATTTCCAAGGCTGTCACGGTCATAATGGCTAATTAGGAATAATAACCGTGACATAACTACCTAGAACTTTACACATAACACAAACACAGGCTAAAACAAATTCAAAAACGTTGTCGTTTATCAAATATTTCCGCAACCTGGATTTCTAAAACGAGTTTCGTGAAGGTCGCGGTTACAGTCATTTAATTAAGCTCATCTTAAACTCTGCGCTCTTTGCGTCTTCTCTGCGTTCTTTGCGGTTAGGTGTTCAATTATGATTATGATAACGAACACCAAAACGAATCCCAAGACGCCAATAAATTCCCGCAAGTCGGAAAAGGCGGGAATGAGATCATGATCATGACCAAGACTAAGACTAAGAATAAGAATAATATTATTACAATTACCAACCGCTAAAACCAAGGTCTCCGCTTTCCCTTCTTCCCTTTTATCTTTTATCTTTTATCTTTTATCTTGAACAAGTTGCTTTTTAATTAAAAAGACACTCCATCCTTATTACTACGAATTCTAAAAAAGAGATATAGAATTATGTTGATATTAAAATATATGCTTTATATTTTACTAATGGATTTAATACTTTTTTATTCGAATTCTATCTACACAAGTTCATTAAAAATGATTTTGATACTTTTAAAATAACCGGGAGGCTGCTTATGATATGGTTTTATTAAATATTATCGCTTAATTTTAGCGAAAACAGCCATTACTTTATGGAAACCAACCCGTTAACAACGGATAAATATTTATACCTCAGAATTAGAGGACAAAATGAATAATAAAAGAATTAACAACAACCAATATATCCAACTAAACAAAAACATTAACCGGTCTCCCTTTCCCGGTCTCCGGTTACCCATCACACATCACCCTTCACTCATCACCCTCCTCTTCCTTTTATCTTTACTCTTTTTACTTTTCTCTTGTGACACAACCAATCCCGGTAACAACACTTCCCTCTCCCTCACCGCGCTTGATGCCTCTTGCACAGAAGTCTGGCTGAAAGTGGAAACCGAACCGAACCTTGTTGGTACCGAACTAACACTTTTCCGTGATAAAGAAGAATACGGCAGCTTTACTCTTACCGGAACAGATACTGTTCTTTTCGCTGATGGGCTCATGCCCTCAACAAACTACACCTTTTTTGCGCAGATAAACGGTATTCCTTCCAACACGGTTAATATTACAACTATGGATACCACAAGCCATGATTTTAACTGGCAGACTTTCACTTTCGGGGACGGAAGCGGAGGAAGCAGTTACCTTAATGATGTTGCAATAGTTGATGAAAACAACATTTGGGCTGTGGGTATGATTTATGAAAATGGAGAAAAATACGGCGCCATTCACTGGGATGGCATTAGCTGGAACCTAGTAAAGGTTGCGAATTCAAATTATCAACGAAGAACCGTTTTTGCATTTTCAGAAAATGACGTTTGGTTTGATGGAAAAATCAAGTGGAATGGTGCAAGCTGGAGTGTCCATACGACTAATTTCCCATTAGATACTGATGGAAATAGTTGGATAGTTAACGCCATGTGGGGCAAATCGAGTGATGATTTTTATGTTGTAGGCAATGGTGGGAATATTGCGCATTATGATGGATCTAAATGGAACAAAATCGATGTAAATACAACTCTTCCAATACAGGATATTGTTGGTTTTAGTAATGAAGCTGATGATATAGGTGTAATAGTTATAGCATCCGATAAATTTCATGGTGGAGGACCTGTTCTTTATGAAATAAGAGATGGCAATATCATTGAACTGGAAACAGACGGATTATCATGGAGCATTAGTTCGTTATTTTATCCAACGAAATATAGGGCATGGATAGTCGGTGGCGGAATCTTTGAAAAATCATACGGAAAAGGGGCTAATTGGATAAAGATGAATGATGGCATCACGGAATATTACTCACATACAATATGCGGAGATGGGATTAATAATGTTTTTGTAGCTGGATCACATGGAGAAATAGTACACTTTAACGGTATTTCATGGAAAAAATACTTGGGAACCGAGATCGAAGGTTTTTATGGAAATCTGTTTAGTGTGCAATTGAATAAAGAAACTGTATGCAGTGTTGGCGAAGGATCGATCAATGGTCAAAAAGGCGTGCTTATTTTAGGAACAAAATTCTAAATAACTTTTCCTCGGCTGTCAAGGCCTTCGAAATCTTTCTAGGACTTGATGCCTTGACAACACCACCTCAAACCAAGGCTGTCACTGCATGTCCCGATGCTTTGGGAGACATAATGGCTAATTTGGAATAATAACCGTGACACAACCACCTAAAACTTTACACAAAACACAAACACAGAACATAATAAATTCAACACCATTGTCGTTTATTAAATACCCAGTTGCGGTCGCGGCTGCAAGGATTTAGTTAAGTTCTGATAATTGTAACAACAATCCCCCACAGAACTCTTTGCGTCCTTTGCGGTTAGGTCATCGATTAAGATAATGATTACGATTAGGATTAGGATTAGGATATTGAACACTAAAAAGAATTCGAAGACAATCGCAAGTAGGGACAGGTGGGAATCAGATCATGAACAAGACTAAGATTATTAAAATTACCAGCTGTTAAAAACCCGGTCAACGGTTTTCGGTTTCCAGCCTCCTCTTTCCCTTGCTCCGTTTGCGTTTCGCGTCTTTCTTTCTATTCACCTATCAAAGTACAATCACCTATCGAAATAAAGGATCTAACCCAATCGAGCCATTTAATTCTTTGAGATAACTCGCTTCTTTAACGTGTTTTAATTCTGCTTTTGCGGAAATCAATCGCTCTTTTAGTTCAGATTTTAACTTTTCATCAAGATTGTTTGTAATGAGAACCTTTTCTTCAATATATTTTATCTTTTTCTGCAGTAGAGAAATATCATTCAATTGTTTATTAATTAATCTTTCTTTGTACCATTCACTATCTATAAGATATTCGCGAGTAAACATTTCACGAATTGATTTATCTTCGATCAATTTGCCCTCATATTCACCATTTACCATAATATTTAAAAGGGCTTTCAAAGGCGGACAAGCTGCTTCAATACTTCCATCTTCAAAATAAGATTGGGCAACTCTTTTTTGGGCCTCGGTAATATTTTTGATACCATCAACAAAAACCGCAAGACTTTGCTTTTCAGGATTTAACATTTCACTGTTAAATACCATTGTCGGATTTTCAAATACACGTCCAAAATAATTAGCGACAAATTTTGCGGTTATCCGATATCCGAGTCTGCTCGCATAAATTGTTTCGCCTTCATACTCAAAATCATTTAATTTTTCCAAAAATCCATTTTCGATGAGGTGTTTAGGATTTCGTTCGTTTACTTTTAATCGCGCCCAAATCTCTGGAATCAATAAACTGACATCATGATCAACTCTGTAATTTGGACCGACATAACCGGCAGCGGTCGTGAATCCATCGTATCCGGTAAGAATAAATGAAACCAATGCGTTATTTAAATCGGTTATAGTGCAAAGAGCGTTAAAAGGAGCTTTTGTTAATGCTCCTTCGCTTCCGGCTCCCGTTGTGGATGGAGATTTTCCGGTCAGGCTACAAATAAAATCCATAAACAATTCTGGCAATTCTTGATAATGAATTGGATTGTAAACTGCCAGCGGACGAATTCCCTCTTCCGGAGGATTGTTTCGTCTTCCCGCAAGAACCGAATTAACCGGGTTTAACACCGGTTTATCGAGAGGGATTTTTCTGAACAGACGAGTTCCTATTTCAGCGACATATTTATCAAACGGATCGAGAATATCGAGTCTGTTTTGTAAATATCTCATATTTTTTGAAGGCTTACCTTCAACGATGCGGGGATGGGAAGACGATACAAAATAAGTGCAATCTTTCTTTTCTTTTACATCAAGAATCAGCTTTTTAATCGGATCGGTATATTTATCAAAATTGATCGCGTCCTCGGTAATTTCGATCGCGTCATCAACCGTGAGCGCTTGGAAGTTTGAAATAAAAGTGTTAGGCGAAGACAGATCAAGTTCGGCTTGTTTATCATATCCACGGTGAATCGCTTCGTCCGGTCTTTGAAAAAATCTGTACTCGCAATTATCTAAAAATTTCGCGCATGGACTGTCAAAATCATCAGCCAAATGTTCAACTTTATCTGTAGGAATCACAATTGACGCAGTAATATCATCTTCGAATTGAATTTTTTGGGAAGCGATAAAATCTTGGCGTAATTTATAAGTTCGCCAAGCGCCGTTTTTTTCGAGTCCGACACGGAGATAAGTCGCCACAAGTTTTCTTTCCGAAAATTTTAGCTCGTTACCGTTTCTTCCGTCGATAATATCAACTGTGAAATGTTCTCTCCAGTTTTCGCCCCAATCTTCTTTATAAAATCGTTTAATAATATATACCAATCCTTTAATGTAATGCGGAATTCCTCTCAACCATTCGTTGTACTCATCCTTGTAATCAATGGAAGGTGTCAATAGTTTAATAACAGATCCGAGAGACCTTTCATTGCTGAGAATGGGACGGCTGCTGCCGGGTTTTTTCGTACGTGTTTTATAACGGTCAAAATAATCGCGGCTCAAAATATCATCAACAATTTTAAGATCCGAATCATAATCGGAGACAAAAAACGGACCGTACAAAATTGAATCAGAAATTGATTTCGAAATTTCTGATTTTCCCCCACCGGAAACCGTTGAGGGTTTGTGACAAAAAGTACCTTCGGCAACCGTTCCGATTAAACGCCATGATGGAACTGAAGGATTTTTTTCCATCCTAAGTTTATAGCCCGCGGGATAGATATAAGTAATTTTGGGATTGAGTTTTATTGTCTGTTGAACTCCATCATTCATCCATCGTAAAGTTTGTTCTCGCAGACTAAATCTCGCGTCTTCGTGGATATAAATTATGTTTTTGAAGTTTTTATCAACAGCATAACCTTCCTCTTTATATTCCATCAAGTCAGAATATCTTTTCAAATTATCTTCGAATGAGTGGTTCTTTTTTAAGAATTGATCATCATCGTGGAATTCATCGCCGAGATTATAACTTGGGAAAGCAATAGCACCGCCGGCGTGTTCTTCTTCAACATTTCCCAATAAATTCGCCGCATAACTAATTTGGGTTTTAACTTCCTTCTTTGAATATCCGAAGTAATTATCAGCAATAACGGTAACAATAATTCCTTCATCATTACGAGCGGTTATTTTAAACGCGCCCCCATCGTTATATTTTTCATCGGCATTTTCCCAACACATTCCGTCTCGTTTTTGACGTTCGGTTGCATCTTTAATATTTGGAAGACCAAGTTCCTTTTTGGACAAACTAATAAGATGGGGAGCTAGAATTATACATCCCGAGTGACCTGACCAATGATCAAGATCCAATCCGGCGTCATTTTTTGGCAGATACGGATCACCGGCGTTACCAAAAATTGACTCGACAAAATCAAGATTGCTGACCAAATTGCCGGGAGCGAAAAACCGAATCTCCATCGACTTTTCTTTGCTTATTCCTTTTACTTCGGGGCTGACTTTCGGACGGAGTAACAACGATACAAACATTTCCGCGTGTTCATCTTGTGAACTTGTGAATGGGAATTCCAACAATTCTTTTGGTGGATTTAATGCCGCTTCGAGAAGTTTTCCGAAAACTAATTTAGGAACTGCCTTTTTATCGTATGGAACCGGCAATCCACCTTCGGAAACATGAAAAACACCTTTAGTTGTTCTCCGGTCATTTTTCGGATTATGCAGTACACCTTGTTTTATACGGTAAGACTCGATTATATTTGATTGAAACTTATCCTTATCGGGTGAAAGCGATAACGCTCTCGCGATCCCGTGAAAATCAAGAATAAAAGTTTTTGAAGGAAGACGAGGGGAAATGTCCTTTTTATATTCACTTAAATATGAATCAATAAAATTTTGAATTCTTTGATCGGAAGGACAAAGATAGTCCGTTAGAAGTCTATTTTTTTCTCTGTGGTTAGAAAGTAAATCCTCGGCGATTTCGAGAAATTTATTATCGGATTTATTTCCAAAATGCGGTTGGCCTAACGCGCCCAACTTAAGATTGATGTACTGAACAATTTTTTTTGTCTTGATCGTATTAACAGAACCATCTTCTGCTATTCCCAGTTTTTTTAATAAATCCATTCTAAACCTTTCTTTTCGTTTTTCTTGGTATAAAACTATTGGATAGACTAATATCTATTTGTAAATAATTGTAAAAAGCAGCCTAAATGCACTCTGAAATTAAAGGGGATTAATTTTTGGTTGTTTTTATCGAGGACTAACTCTCTTTTATATCGCAAATTTTATTCATTTGGTTAAGATTTTTTAACTCCCCGATGGCAATTAATTTATCACCATTTTCAAAAGTTGTGGTTGATTTCGGGTTATAAATAAATTTTCCGTCCTTTCGGATGATTGCGACGATTATAATATTCAGTTCCCTTCTGATCGGAGAATCCATCAAAGTGGAACCGATCAAACTTGAATTTCCCGATACTGTAATTTCTTCCAGATTTATTTCAACATCTTTACTTTTTGCTACACTTTCGATAAAATCTATTACTCCCGGACGAATAAGCAATTGCAGCATTCTGTTTCCGCCAAGTTCGTATGGCTTAACAACACGATTCGCCCCGGCCCGTTTTAACTTTGACTCGGTGGAATCATCGATCGCTCTGGCAACAATGTAGAGATTCGGATTCAGTTCTTTAGCAGATAAAGTCGCGAAGACATTTTCCGCATCGGTTCTTACTACCGCTACAAATCCTTTTGCTTTATCAATTCGAGCCTTAATAAGTGTGTCGTCATTCGTCGCGTCACCGTTTATAAACAGAATCTTTCTGTCAATTAAAGCGTCAATTTTTTCCTGGTCATTTTCGATTACAACAAACGGTTTATTAATTTCCATTAATCCTTCAACAATCTGTCTCCCCATTCTGCCATAACCACAGATAATGTAATGGTCGGTTAATGAGTCAATAGTTTTACTCATTCTTTTTCTCCTAAACATTTGTGTTTCGAGGATTATTTGAGCGGCTTTACTTCCAGCGTAGGCAATTGAAAGCACACCCGAAAATATTAAAAGCGACGTGAAAAGTTTGCCGTTATCGGTTAATTCCTGAACTTCGCGGAATCCCGTTGTCGTTACCGTTATAATCGTCATGTAAAAAGCATTCAGCAAAGACATATTTTCGATAAACATGTATCCGATGGTTCCAAATACAATAATGGCAAAAATTAAATTAAATGCTAAAAACAGCTGTTTACCGGATCCGGTCACTAAATCACTCTCTAAATTTATGATTCAAATATACTTAATTAGTGGATTAGTCTAACATAACGACCCCATTCACCGAATATTTACCGTCATTCACCGAATAATGATTTAATTCATAAAACGAATTGAATACATTTCCGTCAGAAATTATAAAACGGAGGAAACATGAAAGGGTCGGGTATAAGATTATTTTTGGGCGCTGTGTTCGTCATCTTCGGATTGATGCTTCTTTTAGATAACCTTAATATATACTATTTCGATTTTTACATACCGCATTGGGTTTTTTCTTGGTACACAATAATGCTGGTAGTAGGCTTAATTTTATACAGTGGTTCCAAAAACAAAACGCTTGGAGTTATTTTTATCGCTATCGGCGGAATATCGATCTTATCACAAATTTTTGAATATCGGTTTTTTAGAATTATTAGCGATTTTTGGCCATTAGCTTTAATTGGAGTCGGTGCGTACATTCTTTTCCAAAGGAAACACGACGGAAGCATAGAAAATATTGATCCTGAAAGAACAGGAAACAGCTCGGATTATATTGATGATGTTTCCATTTTCGGTGGTGGAAAAAAAAGGATCCAATCGAATAACTTTCGCGGCGGAAGGGTTACATCAATTTTTGGCGGAAGCGAATTAAACCTTGTTGAAAGCAAATTGGCAAAAGGCGAAAGCGTAATTAATGTGTTTGCTTTGTTCGGCGGTTCTACTTTCACTGTCCCCAAAGATTGGAATGTCACTCTGGATGTGACTCCCCTTTTGGGTGGATTCAGTGATGAAAGAACAATTTTTCCCGATATGGAAAAGCAAGAAGACCGAAGATTAACAATTAAGGGATTGGTAATTTTTGGCGGCGGAGAGTTAAAAAATTAATTTTGGGGGTTAATATGAAATGGAATGATTCAAGATCAATATTGGGCTCAATATTTATTGGATGGGGTTTACTTTTAATAATAGATAAAATTTTCTATCTCGACTTGTTCTACTACATTTTTTCAATTCCAACTTTGTTTATTGGAATAGGGATAATTATTTACTTCAACTCAAAGAATAAAGTTGTGAGCGGATCTTTCATCGGACTCGGCGCAGCGATGCTTGTGGCTTATTATTTTGGTTATACATTTTGGGAAGTTTTAGGACAAATGTGGCCGTTAATATTAATAGGCATCGGAGCTTATTTTATTCTCAAAAGGAATGAGTCAAAAAATGGTGAACCTTATCCTAAAGATGCTGAATCGGATTCTGCCGAGAATGATCAAAGCGAATTTGAATATATTGCGCTTTTTACTTCTGTTCGACGAAAAGTTGAAAGTCGAAATCTGGTCAAGATTGATGCTATTTCTATATTTGGGGGAACAAATGTTGATCTGACTGAGGCAGGCATGCAAGGAAAGGAAGTTACTTTCGATTCTGTATCAATTTTTGGAGGGTGTGATATACGCCTTCCGAGGGAATGGAAGCTGATTGATAATACTATCTCTATTTTCGGCGGAACGAACGATAAACGTATTTTTTCATCCGAAGAGAAAAATGAGAAAACGATCGTGATAAACGGGGTATCAATTTTTGGTGGAATCAACTATTTAAACTAATATTATGAATATTGTAAATTCAACAAAAAAATATTACGTGGGGTATTCAATTGTATGGAGTGTTATTTTTTTCGCGCATGCAATTGTACTGTTTACCGGATTTGGTTTATCACTTTCAATTTCGCTAAAAGACGCGCTTATCAGCAACGGACTTTATTTCATACTGGGATTAAGTCTTTGGTATCCGACAAAATTTTTAGTATTTGAAAAATCAACAACATTCAAAGTTGTAACTAATCATTCAGCGGCGGCAATAGTTTCAACTTTAATCTGGGTTTTCTCCACAACGTATTTAGTAAATACTTGGAGTAATGATAATGCTGAGTTCGAGAAATTTTTACGAGGCTCAATTCCCTGGAGAATGGGATTAGGTTTAATTTATTATACAATTCTGGTAACGATAAATTATCTCTTAATCTATTACCAAAACTTCCATGAAACATTAACAAAGGAATCAAAATTAAACGCGCTCGTAAAAGAGACCGAATTGAAAACGCTCAAGTATCAAATTAATCCACACTTCATTTTTAACAGTTTGAACTCGATAAGTTCACTAACAATGTTAGATCCCAAAAAAGCTCAGACAATGACAATAAAGCTGTCTGAATATTTGAGAAGCACGTTATCCTCAAACGAAAAACAGATGATTTATTTCAGGGATGAAATAAACAATATCAGAAATTACTTAGCAATTGAAAAAGTAAGATTCGAAGATAAATTTGAATTTGTTGAAAAAGTTAATGCGGAGTGCAGCGAAATAAAAGTTCCGAGTATGATATTACAGCCTTTATTCGAAAACGCAATTAAGTTTGGAGTTTATGAAGCAACCGAAAAAATTCTACTGGAATTAAGTTGCGAACAGACGAATAATTTTCTGAAAATTGTAGTTAAAAATGAATTCGATGAAAGTATCCAAAACAAAAAAGGTGAAGGGATAGGATTGACAAATATTAGAAACAGACTTAGTTTAATTTATGGTAGAGATGATTTATTTAAAACAGAATCGAAAGAACAGATATTTACGGCAACAATATATATTCCCTTATTTTCAAGCTGATTTAGGAGTAAATCATGATTAAGTGCATAATTATTGATGATGAAAAACTTGCCAGAGAAATTATAAAAAATTTTCTCGGAGCGTTTGAAGAAATTGAAATATTAGATGAATGTTCGAATGGATTCGATGGAATTAAATCCATTCAACAAAATAAACCGGATTTTATTTTTCTCGACATTCAGATGCCAAAACTAAACGGATTTGAAATGCTTGAATTGCTGGAAGATCCCCCGGAAATTATTTTTAGTACAGCTTATGATCAATACGCGCTTAAGGCATTCGAATTAAACGCCATCGACTATTTATTAAAACCTTTCTCCGAAGAAAGATTCGAACAAACCGTAAAAAAAATAATGGAGAAATTGGCTCAAAATCGAAGCGAAGAAAATGCGGCGAAAAAAATCAGCAATGCTGACGTTTATCTGGAAGAAAAATTGGAAAGAATTGTGGTCAAACAAAATTCCAAAGTTCATGTTATTCCGGTATCAAGCATAAACTTTTTGGAAGCCAATGATGATTATGTCGCCATAAAATGTTCCGAAGGGAATTTTCTTAAAAATAAAACCATGAAATTTTACGAAGATCATCTGGATTCAAATAAATTTATCAGAACCCACCGTTCCTACATTGTAAACATAGATTTTATCAAAGAAATTGAGTCAGTCGCAAAAGAATCATATCAAATTTTGGGCAAGGATGGCACAAAACTTCCGGTAAGTAAGTCCGGTTATTCTTCCCTGAAGAGTATTTTTAATTGATCAAATTAAATTCTCTTTTACGCTCATAGGTGTAATTTTCAAGTGAATTATTGTTAAATTTATGACAATAAATTTAATTGCAGTATATGAGTGACTCTTCAAAATATAAAAAACGAATATTAATCTTTGCGATAATACCGCTTCTTGCCGCTTTACCAATATTTACCGACGATTTGGTACTAAAAATAGCCGCTGCGGTCGCTATCACAATTTATGTCGGATTTATAATTTTCCTGCGAGATAATTCTAAACCAACAGGCTTTGAGGATAGTGATGACGATATTGCCGAAGAGGAATCTATGCAAACATCGCCGAAGCCAAACGAAGAGAAAGATGAGGTTTTATCAGAACTGGTCGCAAGGGAAAATAATTTTGATGGTGATGAAGGCGAGGGATTTACAGTTCTCACGCCTAACCGTAATATGGATGTAATCAGTTCCAGGGATTACAAACCTGATGAACGTGGTTTGCGCCGTTCATATTTCAAACCTTCCGATCTTAAACAAAATTTCGAAAAAATTGCCCAGGAGGAACTGCCCGAAGATATTGGTCACGACGCGCAATTCTCGTTTCTGTTAGAAAAAGTGCTTCAAGTTGCAAAAGATTCATTTATGGCGCACACCGCTATTTTCTTTTGGTTCAATGGTATAAAACGTCGTTTAACTTTGGAAAAATATATTTCATCTTCGAAAAATATTACCGAGAAAAAGTTTGATCTGGAAGATGATATTCTCAGTAAAATTGCCACTTCCGAAGAACCGGAGATAATTACAGATATAAGCGCAAAAGCCGAAAAGGATGTGATCCGTTACTACGATTATCCGGAAGGGATTAAAAGTTTTGTCGGTGTACCGCTTTATTATGGGAAAAATGTTGCAGGCATTCTTGCGCTTGATTCAAAAGAAAATGATGTGTTCGGACTTGAGACAATTTATTCGATGGGAAGGTTGGTTCGAGTAATTTCAATAATTATTTCTTTATTCGAAGAAAAGTTCAAAGAATCGTTCGCCGAACAAAGATTAAACGCATTACTTGGATTATTAAACGCTGACAGAAAATTTGAATCGTTAGACGAACTGCAAGATTCAATTGTCTCCGCGGTAAATAATATCGTGAACTGGGATGTATTTACATTTGTCTATTTTGATCCTGGCAGGCAAAAATTCACAACTTCCAAAATTGTTAACAAAACTTCATTAAAATATATCGGCGAAAATTTAGAGTTAGATCTTCCCGGCACAATTGTCGGGAAAGCAATATTAACCGGTAAACCCGTTAATATAGAGGATGTATCAGGAGGCGCGTTCAAAAGATTCAAGAAAAACGAAGACTTAACTCTCGAAGGTTCGTTTCTCACAATTCCTTTGGTTTTTGAGGATCAAAACTACGGCGCGTTTTGCTTTGAACATCTAAAGAAAAGTTTCTACCAAAAGTCAGAGATCCAATTTCTGCAAAAATCCTTAAAATTATTTTCTTTTATAGTTTATTCATACTCAACTACGGCAAAGTTACGTGGACTTCTGAGCGTCGACGTTGAAACAAACTTCCTAAATGAAATTTCATTCGGCAAAAAAGTTGAAGAGGAACTGAGTAAAAATCAAGTTACTCAAACGCATGGAACTCTTATTTTATTAAAGATTGATGATTATGCCGATCAACAATCTTTGTTTGATAGCGATCCGTTTCCGAAGGTGCTGAAAGGAATTGTGGGATTAATTAAAGAAGATATGCCGCCGCTTTCATTTACCGGGCGAATAGCTCAAAAAATATTCGCGCTGTATTTCTTTAACACGACTACGAAAGATGCATTTTTATGGGCCGAAAGATTAAGAATCAAAGTGGCGCGTAAAGCTGTTCGATTCGAAGGTAAAGAAACTACATTTACAATTTCTGCCGGAATAGCTTCCACTTTACATAAAGAAAATTCGAAAGAATTAATTAATGATGCAGAATTAGCTTTACTGAAAGCTGTCGAAAAAGGCGGTAATTCGGTCAAATCAATTAACTAATATGAATAATTTTATTGCCATAGTACTCGATGGAGTTGGTGTAGGTGAATTGCCCGATGCATCAAATTATGGGGATGAAGGGAGCAATACACTCGGTAATATTGCTGAAAAAGTAGGCGGATTAAATCTTCCTAATCTGCAAAATTTCGGACTCGGCAATATTCTTGACTTAAAGGGTTTGCACGCAATTAGCAATCCACTGGCCTCCTACGGAAAGATGTGTGAAATCTCCAAAGGGAAAGATTCTACTACGGGCCATTGGGAGCTGGGAGGTTTAAAAGTTGAAATTGATTTTCCTTATTACCACAATGGTTTCCCTCCCTCGATTCTTGATAAATTTATAAAATTGAATAATCTGCCCGGATTTCTTGGAAATAAAGCTGCTTCGGGAACAGTTATAATAGAAGAATTGGGCGATGAGCATGTTCAATCCGGGAAACCAATTGTTTATACTTCTGCTGATTCGGTTTTTCAAATTGCAGCTCATGAAGAAGTTATTCCGATTGAAAGGTTGTATGAAATATGCGAAATATCACGAAACAAAATTTTTATAAATGAACATTCGGTCGGGAGAATAATTGCCCGTCCTTTTGTCGGCAAAAGCGGATCATATAAAAGAACAACTAATCGAAAGGATTTTTCAATTCCACCGCCTAAAAAAACAATACTGGATTTTTTGCACGAAGAAAGTATTAATACCATCGCGATAGGAAAAATAAATGATCTGTTCAATTATCGTGGAATAAATAAACAAGTCAAGACAAAATCCAATAGCGAAGGAATTGAAAAAATCATTCACTATTCAGCGGAATCAAAAAACAGTTTTATATTCGCGAACCTTGTAGATTTTGATGTTTATTTCGGTCATCGAAACGACCCCGATGGATTTCACAACGCTTTGATTGAATTCGATAATCGGCTGCCGGAAATCATTGATGCATTGGACGAAAGTGATGTGCTTGCAATTACTGCCGACCATGGGAACGATCCAACTACAATCAGTACCGACCACAGCAGGGAGTATGTCCCGATATTCTTGTACAGAAAAAATCGCGCGGGGAAAAATCTTGGAACGTGTGAAACATTTTCGGATTTAGCCCAGACAATCGCGCATTTCTACAAAGTAAATAATGATCTCAAAGGTAAAAGTTTTTTAGATGGAAGATGATAACTATATAGAGCTGAGAACAATCTCCGCCAAAATTTCAGATAGTGGAAGTATAGAATATGATCTTTCTGTTTTCCAAAAATTGAAAAAAGACGGTTTCGAAAAAATCGAGATGAGGATTTATGGCGACGCTTTAACTGCCGTAAAATCGGAAGGGCTTAATATTGAAGCGTTCAATTCGATTTCGAAAACTCAGAATCTTCCGCCGAGTGTGGTTTATTATTTCTTAAAAGCAAAGGGTGAATTACGAAAAGGTTTATTATCAGAAAGAATTGCACAATATGATTGGAAATAAAGAGTATTTGATAGAAACAGATGTTTTGATCGATCACATCGAACATGAGACGGAAGGTGAATCTAAACTTGAAGAACTGATGAAAAGTGGGAAATGTTTTACCACTGTTATTAATTCAGCGGAGATATATTTTTCGGTAAAATCTGTGCATGAAAAAGAATCTGTAGATAAATTAATGTATGCAATTAAAGTTATTGGTATGCATTCAAGATACAGTTTAATGGTCGGCGAATTCTCGGATAAGGTTACAAACGTAAGAGATGCTTTGATTTTAACAATTGCAAAATCCTCAAAATTGTCAATTGTAACTTTTAATAAAGATCGATACAGAGAAAGCGGATTGGAAATATTAGTTTTATAAGAAGAGGTGAAGTTTGATTTTAGGTAAAGTAATCGGAACAGTCTGGTCCACAAGAAAAGATGAAAATCTGGTTGGCGCAAAATTTTTAATTGTAAGAGAATTGGATTTGGAATTAAATCCCAAAAAGGATTTTGTTGTCGCGGTGGATTCTGTGGGAGCCGGTTTTGGAGAAATTGTTTTGGTTGCTCAAGGTAGTTCTGCTCGTCAAACAACATTAACAAACAACAAACCGGTCGATGCGGTAATTATGGCAATTGTTGACAAGCTGGATTTATCCATCAAAGAAAAACTTGAAGAAACGGTTAACGGATGATACTCGGCAGAGTGATTGGAACTATTTGGGCGACCAAGAAATACGAAACATTAACCGGTTATAAAATGCAGTTTGTGCAACCGCTTAACGGCGAGTATGAAAAAATTGGTGACCCGATAGTCGCGCTGGATACCGTAGGCGCCGGTCCCGGGGAAATAATATATTTTGTGACCGCGAGTGAGGCAGTTATACCTTTGGATGTTAATATGGCGCCGGTTGACGCTTCAATCGTGGGAATTGTTGATTCCGTTCATAATGGCTAATAATTTAGGAGGTTTCATTCTTGAAAATTTCTAAACAGTTCACAAACAGGGAAAGTCAATCATTAGATAAGTATCTGCAAGAGATTGGGAAGGTTAGTTTATTAACTCCCGATGAAGAAATCGATTTGGCTATTAAAATTAAAAAAGGTGATGACAAAGCCCTTGAAAAAATCGTAAAATGTAATTTACGGTTTGTGGTAAGCGTCGCGAAACAATATCAAAACCAAGGTTTAACTTTGGGTGACCTTATCAATGAAGGAAATCTAGGGTTGATTAAAGCGGCAAAAAGATTTGATGAAACCCGTGGGTTCAAGTTTATCTCGTACGCGGTTTGGTGGATCCGACAATCAATTCTTCAGGCCTTAGCCGAACAATCCAGAATAGTTAGACTTCCGCTCAATCGTGTTGGCGCATTAAATAAAATCGGAAAAGCTTACAGCAATTTAGAACAAGAATTTGAGCGTGAACCCAGCGCAAGTGAACTTGCAACCGAACTCGAAATGGAAATGGCGGAAGTTTCCGACGCGCTGAGAATTGCGGGAAGGCATATTTCAGTCGATGCGCCTTTTGCGCAAGGCGATGAAAACAGATTGATAGATATATTAGAAAATGACGGAGAAAAAGCTCCGGATTCTACCCTAATGACAGACTCCTTAAAAGAAGAAGTTAAACGTGCCCTTGGTGGATTATCGCACAGGGAATCCGAAGTTATTCGATTATACTTCGGACTTGATAAAGAACATTCAATGACTCTGGAAGAGATTGGCGAAAAATTTAACCTCACAAGGGAGCGAGTTCGTCAAATTAAAGAAAAGGCAATAAGACGGCTAAGGCACACAACTAGAAGTAAAAACTTAAGAACATATCTTGGTTAGAGAATTTTTCTATAAAATCATATTTTCATTTCTTTTATTTCTGATTTTCACATTTGCAGGTTGTTCATCATCTTCCTATAGCAGCAGATTTAAAAAACCTCCGCCCGAGAAAGAATCTGTTAAAGATAATTCGGTAAGGTTTTCGTCTGAAAATGATGATTCAACCTATGCCGAGTTTGATGAAATGCCACCGGAAGAGAGCGATGTGGAGAATGAAATATTGCTTCAGAAATTTTCCAATCCCACAATTGCAACTATTTCAAATCCCAAAGAAAAATTACTCTTCGATGTTCTAAAGTTTGTAAATACACCCTACCAATTTGGTGGCGAATCCAAAAGCGGTGCCGATTGTTCAGGTTTTACACAAACCTTATTCAAGGAATCCTTAAATGTAGAACTTCCACGAACCGCTTCATTACAATATCAGGTCGGTAATGTTATTAATGATCAACTGAATCTTGAGTTTGGGGATCTGGTTTTTTTTAATACAACAAGAAGGTCGTTTCCGGGACACGTCGGGGTTTACCTCGGTGACGATCTTTTTGCGCATTCGAGTGTTTCCAAAGGCGTTACAATTTCGAATATTCAGTCGAATTATTACAAATCCCGCTATGTTGGAGCGAGAAGAATCAATAACTTTGTAAAATAAATTTTCGTATTTGTTAAAAAATTGGAGAATAACATGGATTACAGATTAGAAACGGACACAATGGGCGAATTAAAAGTTCCGGCAGACCGTTATTACGGAGCGCAAACCGCACGATCAATAATGAATTTTAAAATTGGAAACGAAAAAATGCCGCGTGAATTGATTCGCGCACTTGGTATTCTAAAAAAAGCGGCTGCACAAACTAATCAAGAGTTGGGAGTATTGTCTCAAGAAAAAGCGGATTTGATAATCCAGGCAGCTGATGAAGTTATTGAAGGAAAATTAGATGAACACTTCCCTCTGGTTATTTGGCAAACCGGTTCCGGAACTCAAACTAATATGAACTCGAACGAAGTTATCGCGAATCGGGCTATAGAAATTGCCGGCGGCGAAATGGGGAGTAAAAATCCGATTCATCCGAACGATGATGTCAATAAAGCTCAATCCTCCAACGATACTTTCCCGACCGCTATGCATATAGCTGCAGTTGAAGAGGTCAATCGAAGATTAATTCCAATGATTACAAAACTTAGGGACGCACTGAATCAAAAAGCAGGCGAATTTAGTGACATAATAAAAATCGGTCGTACACATTTAATGGATGCGGTTCCATTAACTCTCGGTCAGGAATTCTCCGGTTATGTTCAGCAACTCTCAAATGGACTTGATAGAATAAACGGATTTTTACCAAGACTTTCAGAGCTTGCTCTCGGTGGTACTGCGGTAGGAACCGGATTAAATACTCATAAAGATTTTGCTGTTCTTTCGGCACAAAAAATTTCTACAATTACCGGACTAAATTTTGTAACTGCGCCGAACAAATTTGAAGCACTTGCTGCACATGACGCGATTGTTGAAGCGAGTGGAACATTGAAAACTTTGGCTGTTTCTTTAATGAAAATAGCAAATGATATTAGATTACTCGGTTCAGGTCCACGCTGCGGAATCGGAGAATTGAATCTTCCGGCCAACGAACCGGGAAGTTCAATTATGCCCGGGAAAGTTAATCCAACTCAATCTGAAGCAATGACAATGGTTTGCGCGCAGGTAATTGGTAACGATACCGCGATAAATGTAGGAGGCGCAACCGGACATTTTGAATTAAACGTATTCAAACCGATGATGATCTATAACTTACTTCAATCAATTCGGTTAATTGCGGATGCGTCGGAAAGTTTCACCGACAATTGTGTTGTCGGAATCGAAGCGAACCATATCAACATCAAAAAAAATCTACAGAATTCGTTGATGTTAGTTACGGCTTTGAATCCGCACATCGGATATGATAACGCGGCAAAAGTGGCAAAGAAAGCATATAACGACAATACTACACTGAAAGAAGCAGCTGTTGAATTAGGACTGCTAACAGAAACCGAGTTCGACGAAAAAGTTAAACCGGAAAATATGATTGGTCCTAAATAATGAGGGAATTGAGAAACTCAATTGCTCTGATTATTGTTTTTCTACTATCAGGCCTTTTAATAAATGCTTGTGTAACAGATAATGAACGCTTTGGAACAGCTCAAGGGAAAGTGACGTATCTCGACTTCGAAGGTGGTTTCTGGGGAATAATTGGGAATGACGATAGGCATTATGATCCAATTAATCTTTCCGTGGAATTTCAGATCGAAGGACTCGAGGTAATTTTTGATTACGAAGAATTGGAAAATCAAGTCAGTTTTCACCAATGGGGTGTTTTAATTGAAATCAAAAATATCTTTAAAAAGTAGGAGTTAACAATGGCTGAACCAATTATTGCTCAAAAATCCCCATTTGTACTAAAAGTTGAAGCCGGAAAATATGCATGGTGCGCCTGTGGTCAATCATCAAATCAACCATTCTGCGATGGCTCGCATAAAGGATCAGAGTTTTCACCGGTTATTGAAGAAATAAAAGAAAGCAAAACTGTCGCGTGGTGTGGCTGTAAAAATTCTGCCAACGCACCATTTTGTGATGGTACTCATTCAAAAATATAATTTTACAGGGGCTGCTTAAATCTTAAGCACAGGAAAAGCAGTCCCCTTTTTTCCTTTCCCAGATACAACCTTTTCCCCGCAAGCAAGTCTAAAGTAGAACGATCATAAATTTAAGGTGACTCCATGTTCAAGAAATTTATACTCTTTCTATTCATTCCCGCATTTTTTATTTCAATCAAAGTAAGTGCTCAGCATGAGCGAGAAATTCAAAAATCCTTTAATTTATCCGCCACCGGCGAGTTACAGATCGATACTTACAAAGGAACCATTGAAATCGAATCTTGGGACAAAAATGAAGTATCCGTTTATGCCAAAATTGAAGCTGATGATTCCGATTGGATCGGTGGAACCTCACCGGAAAGACAACTTGAGGAAGTCCGAATTGATTTTGACTCCTCGGACGATTTTTTAAGCATTGAAACCGAGTACAAAAAAAACAATTCATGGAACGGTTCAAATACTCGAGCACTCGTTCACTATAAAATTAAAATGCCACAAAGTGCAGACTTAACAATCAAGGACTACAAATCCGAATCCAAAATCAACAACCTTAACTCGAAAATTAAATTTGAGACTTATAAAGGGATAGTTTTGATGTCCGGGATTGACGGCTCAGTTGATTTGGAAACTTATAAAGGTGATGTTGAAATCATTTTTACAAATCTCGATGACGATTGTAGTTTCGAGACTTATAAAGGAACAATCGCACTTCGAATTCCGGAGTCTGCCGGATTTAGTATCGATGCGGAATTAAGCAAAAAAGGTGACATTAGATCAGATTTTGATATCGAAGAAAGGGGCAGACATTCCCGGGATGATGTTAGAGGAGTAGTAAATGGCGGCGGCCATTATATTGAATTTTCAACTTATAAAGGCGAGTTAAAACTTCTAAAAGGGTAAGTTTAATTGTTTTTTATTAATCCGGTGGTTGTTTCTATTTTTTGTTCTGCCAAATTTTAGAGACACCATCCGGTTATAAAAATGGGATTAAATCAATTTCTCGTTAATGTAATATAAAAGGTTGTGCCTTCGCCGGATTCGCTTTCAACCAGAATTTCACCACCGTTCTTTTCTACAAACTCCTTGCAAATAATTAATCCCAATCCGGTTCCCGGTTCATTTTCAGTTCCCGGTGACGTTATCTGTTCGTTTACTAAAAACAATCTATCCAACTTATCTTGTTCCATTCCAACGCCATTATCTTTAATAGACACTTCAATAAATTTTTCATCTAATATGCGGGATGATACTTTTATTGTTCCTCCTTGCATCGTAAATTTAACCGCGTTTGCGACCAGATTTCGAACTACCGTTATCAACATTGTATCATCAACAAATACGTTTAGCTTTTCATCAATTTCTATCTCAATTTTAATGTTTTTATTAGTTGCCGGTTGAACGCAATTAATAATTCCCTTTTGAATCAATTTTTCTAAATTTTGAACATCCTTAGAAACTGTTAATGCTCCCCTTTGCGCCCTTGACCAGTGCAAAAGATTCTCCAATAGCACATAAGAATTAACAGCTTCCTCTTTGATCATACCGATATATTCAACCCGTTCATCTTCGGAAAAAGTAGAATATTCCTCAGCCAACTCCTTTGAAGCATTCAGTATAATGTTGAACGGATTCTTCAGATCGTGTGAAATAATGGAGAATAATTTATCTTTTGTTGCATTTAGCTCAATTAAGGATGCTTCAGACTCGGCGAGTTTCGCATTTAAGAACCTCAGTTCTTCATTATTTTTATTCAACTTCAGATTTAATTTTTTGTGAACAAAATAAGCTCTGACCGCAAAAAAGATGCCGAGAAGTATAATCATTGAAGCAAATCCGAGTATATATAACGCATCTCGCTGGGATTCAATTCGTACAATTTGTTTATTGAGGATTTCACGCTGTCTTTCAATTTTTTTATGGTCGGCAAGTAGTTGATCTGTTTGGTGTTTTAGCATCTTTGCGGTGGAAGGTAATACAGCAATTGAATTTGAGAGGTTATCTTTTTTCCACGATATGCCTTTAAGAATCTTTTCAGCAGTTTGTATTGCCTGACTTCCAAACGTCGGATAAACAAAAGTGGCATCGAGAATTCCATCGATCACCATTTGAATTCCACCCTCATTCCCCGGTAAAGCGTCAACACCTATATAATACTCAATATCCACATTCATCGAATTGGCAACTTTATAAACTTCTTTTGCCATCGCATCATTATGTGAATAGATTAAATCGAAATTTTTGTCCTTTTCAAACATTTTCTTTGCTAAAATTGCCGCGCTATCCGGATACCAGTTGCCGGGACCGGAATCCACAATTTCTATCTTTTTATAATTATTCAAAGCATCCGCAAAACCTTCGTGCCTTCCTTTTGCGGGAGATGATTCGTTCAGCCCCCAAAACTCTAAAATACGTCCCTTCCCTTCCAATAATTGCGCTGCTTTGATTCCAGCCTGGTAACCAATTTCATGATTATCAGCACCAATAAACGCTGTATAACTATCCCCTTCAATTTTCCTATCGAGTAGAATTACGGGAATTCCCATTTTGTAAACTTCATCAATTATTGAGGTTAATGGTCCTGAAACAACCGGGGAAACTATCAGCAGATCGACTTTTTGTTCTACCAGCGACCGGATGTCAGCTATTTGTTTTTCAATACTATTGTCCGCATCGGTCATTACTAATGATAAATTTTCGTAGAAGAAAATTTCTCTATTTATCTCATCATTCATGGTTTGACGCCAAAGGTCCTCGCTTGTGCATTGCGAAAAGCCGATTAAAAATTCTTTTTCCGAGGGTTCAGTTTCAAATAAGGATGAGCAAGAGCAGAATATTATTATGGAAAGCAATAAAGATATTTTTTTCATAAAATTCTCGGGATAAATGATTACCTGAGCGTTTATTATTAAGACAAAAATCTCTCCTAATATAACTCTCAAGCATCTCTTAACCAAAAGTAATATGGGCTAATGCCAGCACAGAAATTACTAAAAAACAATTGAATTCAAATATATCTGCATTTTTTGTACTTTTGGCTCTTCCTTTCAGAATTTTTTTGGTGGTTAATTGAAAGAAACAATACTAAATATCTTTTTGGTAATTGAAGATGACAGCGTAAAAGAATTTAGAGCGAAATCATATCTGATTGAAGGTGATGATGAAAGCAAAATCTCATACCTGAAACAAATGGCAAAAATAGATTTTGCCAATGCGGAAATCTTCGACTCACCTTTAAATAAAAAAGGTGAGTTTATGAAATACAAACATTTTTCAAAATTGGAAACCCAGGGAATGCATTTCCGTTTATTTGAAGATATTTTCGGGTACTTTAACGTTCCTCATAATCCTTTAATTTGCGTTACCCCTTTTTATGATGGCAAACTTTTGGCAGAATAACTTCTCCTCCTAACACCTCTACTAAAACTGAGACAGTTGCAATAATCCGACAGTCCATTTTATTAGTGTCGGATTTTGACAACAAGTTGATCAAATAAAGACTCTTTTCCTCCTAAAAACGCGCAATTTAAGATTGGCATCATATTCGCAACAATCTAATATGATTGTTTCGCTCTTGAAATCAATTATTAAAAATAGAAGTAAAAGTCTGAAACAATTGAAAACTATCTAATTAATTTTTACCAACAATTGAGGTGAATAATGAAAAAACTATTTTCTGTTGCCATAGCACTCTTTTTTTTAACATCAGTATCAAACGCTCAATTTGATATTGGAGCTTCTCTAAGCATACCTTCCGGTGCAATTGTAGATGTCTTTGATTTGGGTATGGGATTCGGAGCAACTGTTCAATACGGAATAAGCAAAGATGGCAATTTGTCATACGGAGGAACCGGAAGTTTCTACTATTATACTTCAGATTTGCTAACAATGACAGTTATACCTGTTCAAAGTTTCGCGAAATATTATTTGGCTGATAATATATACGGAATCGGTAAATTCGGTTACTCAGTGATTGGCGGTACCGTAGAAGGCGGTGGTGTATTCAGCGGGAACAGTGGAATATCTTATGGACTTGGAGCCGGAATTGAACTGGGAATGTTTGAAGTAGGAGCAAGTTACGATTTCTTAGCTACTGATTTTTCTTCTATAGGTGTGCACGCTCTGTTTAAATTATAATCAATTTTCCTCTGCATATTTCTTCTTCTCAAAAGTAAAGCGACACAATGAATGGTTGTGTCGCTTTTTTATTTTTAAAATCAAACCGCTATTCAGATTTTTTGCTCCAGGGAGGAGTAACTTCAGTTGATCTTGCATAAGCTATTAATTGCCCGAGATGTTCGGACATATGATCTTCAATAATGAGAATCACTCGCCGCTTTGTTGCTTTCTGTCCAAATAGTTCAACTTCATCGTCCAGCTGGCTTGCGGGTAAAGAGTTGATTGCATCCCTGGAATGTTCAAAAACTTGGGTTAGAATTTTTAGCGCCTCCTCTTTGTTGCCGATGGTTTTTTCAAGTTCACGCGGATTAATTCCCTCCGGCAGCATTTTGCCAAGATACGTGGAAAGGAAAAAATTAGCTGATGCCAAGTGCATAAATGAATCTTTTACCGAGCGAATTCCTTCGGCCGGTCTCCAGTCATATTTATCGGCAGGGAATTCATTCGCCAAACTGGATATTTTATCTACATGCGAATCGAATCCTATCAATATATCTTTTTGAAACGGACTTAATTCTGAATCTTGAGCGTAAGACTTAACCGCTAAAAAAGAAATTGTGAGGATCAAAATCGCAAAAAAATGAGTTTTTCTCATATCACTCTCCAAATTAATTAATGATCACATATAATAATACATTTTATCCAAATATACTTTGTATGCAAGATTTCTAAGTATGGAGGCTGAAAAGAGGAGAAATAAAATCGGTCTCAAAAATGCCGCTTAGTCAAAAACGGTTTGAGAAATTAATTCTTCTCTCGATAGAAAACAACTTTATTTATTGCTGTTTTTTTCGAGACCGACTTTATCAATTTAAAGTATCTTATATCAATAGATATATTCTTATTTCATTAGTATCATTTTTTTCGTTTCGATTCTGTTACCAACAACTATTTGGTAAAAATAGATACCGGAGGCAAAATCGCTCCCGTCGAAGTTTACGGAGTGTATTCCGGCACTAAATTCGTCATTAATCACCGTTTGGACAAGTTCGCCCATTCCGTTATAAATATTGAGCTTAACATTATCTTGTACGGGTAATGCAAATTCAATTTTTGTAGATGGATTGAACGGATTAGGATAATTTTGCGAAACCGTAAATTCATCCGGTAGTGTTCCCGCTAACTCAACCTCAATATCAGTTGCAGTAACACCAACATAAGATCTGATTAAATATGCATAAGCAGTAGTCTCCGAAGCGGTAATATTATACCAATTAGGTGTTTCACTGCCGGTGGGAGTAAAAAATGTGAAGCTGTGATTATCGATATAAGGCTGTTCGGTAATCATAATTCTATTTTTATCCGGATATGTTCCTTCTACCATGAATGCAACAACGAAAGGTTTACTGACATCAATATTCGCGGATTTTAAATCAACGGTAATCCAGTTTGGAAATGGAACCGGGTAACTTTGTGATTGTTGGTCATAAACTGGCCTTTCAGCGATATTGGACGTGACCGTTAAATTTGACATCAGTACTTTACCCAATGGGGATGGTCTTAATTCACCGGTAAATTCATAAATTCCACCGGAAACTGAACCGGCTTGTCGAAGCGCGACTCGAATTGAATCCAGCTTTCCGCCGGGAACTCCATCAAAGTAGACACAAACCGTATCTCTATTCGCTAACCCTAAAACACCAGTGGGCGGATTTTCATCATAGGCTAGCACGATATTTCCGGCATCAAATTCACCGGAAGATGTAACTGAGTAATTATAAGTATTAAAAGCGTCAACATTCATTATCGCGAATGTGATCGACTCATAAACCGAACCAAAATCACTAAAAGTGTATTCTGTATTCGCAACCATATCTTCAACATCAATTTGGTTTGTGCTTGTTTTCTTAATTGCTTTGAAGATTAATTTTCCGGTGCCAAAATCATCAAAATTTACTTTGAGGTTTTTGCCGCCTTCGAATTCGATATAATCGGCTGCGGCACGTTCAACTCTAGTTACTCCAGATGAATAGTTCGGATTTGAGACTTTCCTGGGATTAACGGTATTTGTTCCGGCGGTTAAGTAACCCCAAGCCGGGTCGACACTTGTGCTATTTATCGCATTTGCAACCATCCAATTCTCTAAAGTTTCAGGAAACCGAAGCGAGGTGGCAGGTTTCAATTTATTTAATGCATCATTGATACTTGGTATATCAATATTAATGCTTTGAACTATATTGCCTAAAATTCTTGGTCCGAATTGATCGTATAGATAAATAATATATCGCGCGGCTCTTGCATAATCATTTAGAACGGCATCACCACTTCTCCAATCTAATAAATAATGATTGTATTCATTATTAAACAAACCTTGATCGCGTAACGGATAACCACAAACAACGGAAGAAACTTCAGAGCAGCCTTCATTTATAAAAGTAGTTTGGAATGGTTTACCGCTTGATCCATCATGATAATTAAAATGCACCATGTGTTGGAATTCATGGGCTGTTGTATTAAGAGCAGTATTTAATCCATTAGCAGTGCTTAAATCCAAAGGATCGGCATCAACATAATAAATTTCTGCAATATTACTTCCTGACGTGGCAAATTGATTTAATCCGTAGAAGTATCCTGCAGTATAACCAGAATTTGTACCGGCCTCATAACCATCTACTATATCTAAAATCAAAATTATTATTTTTGGATCACCATCTACATCAGGTGCATCTCCAAATACTTCGGTTACAGTTTCATAAATCCCTTTTTGGCTATTTGCCGGGGTAGAGTTATCAAAGGCTTCCATAACCGCGTTAACATTAGCTTGAGTAACTCTTGTATTCCAAATTGAATTTTCTACGAAGATATAACAATTAGTTCCAACTGCTCTACAAGTTGAAGGCACCGAATAAGTTCCGTCATTTTTCGTAAGATCCTCAGCGAACCAACTTTTAGTTGAACCGACGGAAAAATTCCAGGCAGTTTTCTTTTTAAGCTTTATCTCTTGAAAGTAATTCGGATTTTCCTTTAGAAAATTAGTAATAAGGACATCTTTTTTTGCCAGAAAGTGTCTGGCATCTATTTGATATGGTTTGTTTTCAGATTTCTCCTCAGCTTTCTGATATTGAACAGTTTGTGCCGATATCGGTTCAAAGCTAAGAATACATATTATAAACACTACCAAAAATGATTTCATATATAACCTCAATTTTTCTCAATTAATTTTTCCGCTTTCGCTAACACCAGTTTTATTCCGGTTGCGGTTTCCAGCTTTTCTTTCGCATAAATTTTATATAATTGACCTTGGTGATCAAGAAGTGTTTCTTTAGTTTCTGAATCACACTCAATTAAATAAACAGTTTTTTCATCCAACATTAAACCCAATTTTGTGAAAGGTTCGTTACCCACCCGGGTAATCCTTCCATCAAAAATTAGACTGTCTGGAAATTCAAAATTTTCCACTTGCATTTTATCATTCCCGCTTTCACCCTCTTTTTGCGATGAACAAGAAACCAATGGGATAGACGCAAAAATTGCTGCTAGTATTATTTTTCTATACATCAAAAACTCTCATAAAATTGTTCAAGAACACGGAATATACAAGAAATAACTCTTTTCTGAAGATTTTTTTCATTATTCCCCTAATGTCATTAATCTCGATTTTGATGGATTAAAGGCCTATTTTGTAAACTTTTTTGGAATTTGTTAAATTTTTCAGCAATCGACCAAATTAAACCAATTCGGTTTGGTTACTCTGCTCAGGTTTTGAGTTATAAATTATGCAAGCACTGTACTTAATTTTTCAACAACAAGATCGATTTCTTCATTTGTTATTACGAGCGGAGGAACAAGTCTAAGGACAGTTACGCCGGCAGGGAGCGTTAAAATATTTTCTTCCATCAATTTGAGAATGTATGGTTGAACTTTTTCTTTTAGCTCGATTCCGATGATCAAACCAAGTCCTCTTATATCTCGAATTTTATCCGATTTGATATCCCTTATTTTAGCGATAAAATATTCACCTGAATCTTTTGCCTTTTGGGGAAGATCGTTAGCTGTGATAAATTCCATTGCCGCCAATCCCGCAGCGCAAGCCAATGGATTGCCGCCGAAGGTTGAGCCATGTTTTCCCTTAGGGATTTGAACAGATTCCGCGCACAAAACCGCTCCTAATGGGAAACCTCCCGCAATAGCTTTTGCAACAGTCATCATATCGGGTTCAATTTCATAATATTCCGATGCAAACATTTTACCTGTCCGACCAAATCCGGTTTGGATTTCATCAACAATCAACAAAATACCGTTTGCTTTGCAAAAATTGTTTACTTCTTTTAGATACTCTTTTTCACCAATATTAATTCCGCCTTCACCTTGAATAACTTCTAACATTATCGCGGCTGTTTTATCGGTTACTTTATCTTTTAACTTTTCGATATTATTAAAAGGAACAAATGAAAACCCGGGCACGTTCGGTTCATAAATTTCCCGATATTCCTTTTTAAAAGTTGCGCTCATCGCGCCGAAAGTTCTGCCGTGAAATCCTTTCATTGCGCAAATAAAATCCGTTTTACCGGTTGAAAATCTTGCGAATTTTAGCGCTGCTTCCACCGCTTCGGTTCCCGAATTTGTAATAAAGGCTCTTTTCAAAGGATGCGGCGCAATCGAAATTAACTTTTCTAAAAATTTTGCTTTTGTTTCATTGTAAAAAATACCGGGACAAGTGATTAGCTTTGCCGCCTGATCGCTTATTGCTTTAACGACGTTTTCGTTTGCATGACCAACTGAAGCAACGGCAATTCCACCGATGCAATCAATAAATTCCCGTCCGTTTTCATCCCAAACCTTAGCACCTTTGCCTCTGTTTATAACAAGATCACGCTTTGGATAAACATCAAATTCATACTTATTTTGCAAGTCTATGGTTCTGCTCATTCTATCACCGTTCCTTTTCCGTTAAGTGCGTCTTCAATCGGATGTTCGGTTCTACCGTCTGAGATATAAACGGTTGTATCGGAAGATTCAAATAAATTTCTTAGTGCTAAAACTTTTCGTTTCATACGGCCTTCTACTTGATGCTCTTTAGTTTCCAATTCAGCTTTCGTGATTTTGTGTATCACAGAGGAATCGTCTTTCGAATTTTCTAAAAATCCCGTTGCTTCAATTAATTGAATTACTTTGCCGGCTTTTAATTCTTTTTGAAGGACTGCTACAACATCATCATTTTCCGAATTTATCGCGTAACCCGTTTCATCAATAATTGGCATTGTTAAAACCGGAGTGTAATTATTATCCAATAAAAGATTAATAAGATCTGTGTTGACAGACTGGGGTTTGCCGGAAAAATCACGAAGCATTTTCAACTTCCCATTTTCACGAACCCTGATTCCTTTATTTCTTTTTCCTTGAATTGTTTTGCCATCCAAACCGGTAATTCCAACAGCATTAACACCATTTTTTTGAAACTCTTCAACAATGCGTTTATTTCTTAATCCTGAATAAGCCATCATCATACTATCAAGCGCTTCGTCATCAGAATAGACACTTTGATAGCCTGATACAGATGTAAGAATCTTCTTTTCATAATTCAGTTTTTGGGCAAGTTCATCTCTAAGCGCATTTGCTCCATGAACGACAATAAACTTTTCATCAAGTTTCGCGAGATCAGCTATTACACCGCTGATATTAATATTTTCACCACCACCGATTTTCACGATTATCATTAAAACTTCCTCACTGAATTATTTTCGATCAATTTCCAATCTGGAATTCCTTCCAGTTCCTCAGAACAAATCATTAATCTATCATCTTGATTCGCAAATTTCATTTGAAAATATTCCGGATCTTCATTAAAAGTGGATGAGACAAAAACATTGGATTTGTCCGATACAATAATATTCATCGCACGAACATAACCACTTCTTTTGATAATTACTTCAGTTCCCTTTTTCAAAGCTTCCAGATAATCATTTTTGAAAAATCGATTAATAAAATTGAAGATTTTCTCCGCTCCAATTCTTCCTTCAGCTTTAATTTTTACACCCCGAAGTTCGCCATTAAAAATAAAAACTCGATTAGTATCGTAAAACGGCATATTATTTTCGACGCGAATATCTTTATCCTGAAAAGCACTTCGGGCATGTACGATTATTTGATTTGATTCTGGGAACCGTGTCAGATTATCATCCCAAATCGGTGAGACGTTTTTGTAGTGAATCCACTCATCATTTTTGATGTATGAAATTCCCCATCCGTGTCCTTGAAATTCTTTGCTCTTTTTACAAATTTTAGAAAATCTATTCAGGTATTCCGGAATCTCAAATTCATTTTTTGATTTTATATAAAGTAATCGACACATAAATTGACGGTTTAATAAGGATGAAGACCCGGAAACTCAAGCCCGGTTTTTTCTTCCAATCCATTCATAATATTAAATGCCTGAAGCGCCTGTCCCGCGGCCCCTTTCATCAAGTTATCAATTGAAGAAATCACAACCAATCGGTTTGATTCTTCATCTTTCTTAAACCCAATATCGCAAAAATTTGTACCGGCAACTATTTTCGGTTCGGGGTAACGGTAATTGCCCTCTTTTTCCTTCACGATACGAATAAAATATTCGTTCGCATAATATTTTCTATAAAGCTTCCAAATATCCTTTTCTTCTAATTCCTGATTTAAGAAAACATGTGAAGTCGCGAGAATACCGCGTACGATATCCAGAGCAGTGGCGGAAAAATGAATTTTAATCTCTTTGCCAAAAGAGAGCTCTTGTATTATTTCAGCCGTATGCCTGTGTTGAGTAGGTTGATATGAACGAACCGACCCATCTTTCACCGGATGGTGACTGGATTCAGTTGACCTGTTTCCCCCTTCACTCGAACCTACTTTTACTTCAACAACCGTTCTATCCGGTTCAACCAAACCTTCTTTATATAATGGATAAAGACCTAAAATTGTAGTCGTTGCATTACAACCCGCACTAGAAATATATTTTGCAGTTTTCATTTCCTCACGGTGAAGTTCCGGAATTCCATAAACAAATTCGTTCAATTTTTCAGGAAATTTATGATCCTCGCCATACCATTTTTTGAATTCAGCAGGATTGTTTAGTCTAAAGTCAGCACTTAAATCTATTATTTTGTCAGCCAGCAAATTAAATTTTTCGATACTTCCCATAGCTTTGCCATGAGGCAAACACAGAAATATAACATCACACGACTCCAATTCATCAATAGCACAAAATTTTAGATCAGTTTGCTTTCTAAGATTTGGATGTACCTTATAAAGTGCTTTACCTAAAAATCGCTCGGAAGTAACTTGTTTTAGTTCAACGTTTGGATGGAAGAGTAATAATCGGATTAAATCTCCCCCAGCGTATCCGGAGCCGCCGACAATAGATACTGAGATTTTGTTCATCATTTTGTGCCTTCACTAATTACATAATCTACGATTTTATCCGGGATATTAACTCCGGTTGTATCAATACTATTCTTAAATTCCATTGTATAATTAACTTCGTTTACTGAGTAACCTTCATCTGTTTCGAAAAGATCGATTGCGACAACGCCTCCACCAACGGCCTTTGCGGCTCTAACCGAAAGATCGAAAATCTCATCATTCATCTCACATTTTGATGCTACCGCACCTCGCGCCGTATTTGTAATCCAATGCTCGGAAGTCCTGTAAATTGCGGCAATACACTCATCACCGATTACAAAGCTGCGGATATCACGCCCTTGTTTTGCAACATACTTTTGGATATAAAAAATCGAATGATGATATGTACCGAGAATAGCTTTATGCTCCAAAATTGATTCTGCCGCGTCACGGTCATTTATTTTTGAGAGCAATCTTCCCCACGATCCAACGGCCGGTTTAAGAACCACCGGATAACCCATGTCCTCAATAGTTTCAAGCGCGGATTCTTCGGTAAAAGCAACTCTAACTTCCGGTTGAGGAATATTATGTTCTTTCAGATTAATTGAAGTTAATAATTTATCTCCACAGATAGTCGCAACTTTAGAATTATTGACACATTTGATACCTTCACTTTCGAAAAGCCTTATCGCGTGCAATGCCCGTGAGTGGTTTATTGCTCTTTCAATTACCGTATCGTACGAAAATTTATTATGACTGATATTAAAAGCTAACTTTCGATCGTCAATTAATTCTAATTCAATATTTGGTCTCTTATTAAAAGCCTCCAGTAATAACTTTTCGTCTCTTCGCATAACGGAATGTAAAAATCCTATTTTCATTCTGATTTACCTTAAATTTAAATGTAATTATTAAGGTCTACTTAACAGCTGTAGACTTGATGTGTTTTATAGATTTTACGATATGAGGAAGTTCGGTAAGATCGACAAGTCGTCCTTTTTGACCAACTTTTTTTACTTCAAATAATACTTCTTGAATAGTTTCTTTATCAGGATTGAAAATACCGATTAATTCAAGCGCATATTTTACTGATGCAATTCCGGACATATGGTCTAATGCAAATGTACGCTCTCTGCCAACTAGTGCAGGATCAAGACTTTCGTAATGCATTGGATTGATTGCGGCAGCATGTGTATGTACACCCGCACAATGTGTAAATGCATTTTCACCAATTATAGGAAAATTTTTAGAAATTGTTACACCTGAATGTTTGCTTACAAGGTCATAAAGTTCAACTAGTTTTTTCAAATCCCATCTGTTTTCAAACCCAAATCCGGATGATAATGTTACAAGGAGTTGAGCTAAATCAACAATACCGGCCCTTTCTCCTAATCCGATTACGGAAGCATCGATAATCTCAGCCCCTCCGCGATAAGCATCCAACGCATTGGCAAGTGCAAGACCTCTATCGTTATGACAGTGAACCGCGATCATGGGGAATAAATTCTTTTCAGCCAGATCAGCTTTTAATCTCTTAACATGATCGTACATATTATGCGATGTTCCCGGGATCATAAATCCGGTTGTATCGGCGATCGAAATTACATCAGCTCCGGCTTCAACCGCAGCGGAGGCGGCTGAAAACACATTTTCATATTTTGATCTGACAGTATCTTCGGGAGTATATCGAACAATAATATCTGAATTTTTAGATTTGATCAGTGTGATCATTTCTTGAATTTGCCCGATGGCATGAGAAAGTTCTTTTTTAAATACACCGTTAAGTCTATCATTGGAAACACAGTAGAAAATTCCCAGAAACCCAACACCACAATCTAAAGCAAGTTCAACATCATTTAAGGTTGTTCTGGAATGAGCACCTACTCTGGCATTTAATCCTCTTTTCGCGATCGAACTAACAGCCAGTCTAATTTCTTCTGTAACAGCCGGGTGACCAACTTCGATAATATCCACACCGATTTCATCCAATAAATCGGCAATTGCGGATTTTATGTGCAGATCGAAATAAACACCGGGGGTTTGTTCACCTTCGCGAAGGGTTGTATCAAGTATTTTTAACAATTACTGACCCCAATCTTCTTCTTCACTCGGAGCTTCTTCAACTTTGGGAGGATCGACGGAGATGACTTCCAATTCAGTTCCGCAATCCGGGCATTCGATTAATTCATTTTCAACTGTGCCTTCCGGAAACTCAATATCAGCACCACAGACCGGACATTCGGCTGCCATAATAACCTCACTTATTATAAAATAAATTAGCTGAGAATATGCTTAGAATAAACTCATCATTCAACTTATTGACAATTTATGACATTGTAAAGCGGATAAATAGTCTCGAATAAATGCGCTTTAACTCTTTCCATTTCCATCTCAAATGCATGAAAATTTATTCATTTTCGCGACAATATTGCTTTCACATATAGTTTACAAAACTTATTTTTATATCGAACATTTACTCTTATTTTAATCGACTTACACAAATAAATAAAATGGCTGCTTACATGAAAAAGGTGGAAGATTTTCACAAAGAATTATTTGAACATTTTGGATACAATTTTGGATTTGTTTCTGATTTATTGGAAAAATATTTAGAAGATAGAGAATCCGTATCGGAGTATTGGAAGAGCTATTTCGATAAAATTACAAAATTTGGTAATGGAACGGCTTCCGAAGAATCAAAACCGGTAGCCAAACAGTCTTCAACTTCTGTCGCAAAACAAAACCTATCCCCCTCGTTTGAAATCTCGTCCGACGATGAAGCGGAATTAATTACCGGAATCGGTGCAAAAATTATTGAGAATATGGATAGCAGTTTAACAATTCCAACTGCAACTTCATTAAGAACGGTTTCGGTAAAACTACTTGAAGAAAATAGACGAATTATCAATCATCATTTAAAACGAATTAACGGCGGCAAAATTTCGTATTCGCATGTTGTCGCTTATGCAATTGTAAAAGCAATCAGAAAATTTTCATCATTAAACAATTCTTTTGCGCTTGTTGATGACAAACCACACCTCGTAAAAAAGCCATTTATCAATCTTGGCATTGCCGTTGATATGATTCGTAAAAATGGTACCCGGTCACTCATCGTTCCGAATATCAAAAAAGCGTCTCAAATGAATTTCGCACAATTTAAAGCTGCTTATGATGACCTTATAACTAGAACAAGAACCGGTAAAATTGAACCGTCTGATTTTCAAGGAACAACAATTAGTTTAACAAATCCCGGAGGAATCGGGACTGTATCTTCAACGCCAAGATTAATGACCGGACAGGGCTGCATCATTGCTGTGGGCGCCATCGATTATCCTGCCGAATTTAAGGCTATGAGTCAATCCGCTCTTGCCGGTTTGGGAATCGGTAAAGTGATGAACATGACCAGTACTTATGACCATCGAATAATCCAGGGTGCTGAATCCGGTGAATTTTTGAAAGAAATCGATAGTTTGCTCAGAGGTGACGATAATTTTTACGAACAAATTTACGATGACCTGGAAATTCCTCAGAGTCCAGTTTCATGGGGTGTTGACACAACATCTTCATCTTACGGTTCAGCGGCTCATATGGAAGAAATCAGTAAACAAGCTCAAATTCCTTTATTGATAAATATTTATCGAGTCCGTGGGCACCTAAATGCAAATCTGAATCCATTAGCATTTAAACCCGATTATTACACTGAATTAGATCCCGCGAGTTATGGATTCACAATTTGGGATTATGACAGGGAATTTATCACAGGCAACTTACAAGGTTTAGAGAAAGCAACGCTTCGTGAAATTCTTGATGCTTTACATCATACCTATTGCGAAAAAGTTGGCGCTGAATTTATGCATATCCAGAATCCCGAAGAAAAATATTGGCTGATGAGCAGAATGGAGCCAATCAGAAATAGTCCTAAATATGATGATCAAACAAAAAAACGAGTTCTGGAAAAATTGATTATCGCGGAAAGTTTCGAACATTTTCTTCATACAAAGTTTATCGGTCATAAAAGATTTTCACTGGAAGGATCAGAAACCGTTATTCCCGTTCTCGACTACATACTTAGTCTCTCAGCCGAAGATGGAGTTGAAGAAGTTTTCCTCGGGATGGCGCATCGAGGCAGATTGAACGTGCTTTCAAACATAATCGGGAAATCGTACGATCAAATTTTTTCAGAATTTGAAGATGATATTGATCCGGATTCTCCGCAAGGAACAGGCGATGTTAAATACCACCTTGGCGCGACGGGAACTTATAAAACTATGACTAACAAAGAAATTCAAGTTTCGGTTGCTTCCAATCCGAGTCACTTGGAATTCGTTAATCCCGTTGTTGAAGGAATTGTTCGGGCAAAACAAACCCGCAAAAACGATCTGGACCGCAATAAAATTATTCCACTTTTAATACACGGTGATGCCGCATTTGCCGGACAAGGGATCGTCGCGGAGACTTTGAACTTGTCGCAATTAAAAGGATATAGAACGGGCGGAACGATTCATTTGATCATCAACAATCAAATTGGATTTACAACCGCACCCGAAGATGCCAGGTCATCACCTTATGCAACGGATGTCGCGAAAATGGTTCAAGCTCCAATCTTCCATGTAAACGGCGATGATCCCGAAGCATCAATTTGGGTGACAAAACTTGCCTTCGATTATCGGCAGCGGTTTAACAAAGATGTTGTGATCGATCTTTTTGGTTACCGCAGACATGGTCATAATGAAGGTGACGATCCGGTTTATACGCAACCTTTAATGTATAAAAAGATCAAAGCGCATCCATCGGTTAAAAATATTTACGCTAAAAAGTTAGTTGATGATCACACCTTTTCTGAAAAAGAGATAAAATCGATGGAGGAAGAGGTATATAAAACTCTTGAAAAATCATTAAAATCTTCAAAAAACAAAAAACAAATGTTTAAGCCAGATCGACCACTCGCGATTTCAATGGAGACCTTGAAAAACGCAAAAGTGGTTTATGAAACAAGAGTTACGAAAGAAAGACTGGTTGAAGTTGTTAAAGGTATCACAAACTTTCCCGAAAATTTCACGCTTAATCCTAAGTTGAAAAAACACATTAATAAACGAAAAGAATTGCTTACAGGAAACGCCAGAATAGACTGGGCGTTTGGCGAAGCGCTCGCGTTCGGAACATTATTACTGGAAGGTTCTCCGGTAAGACTTAGCGGTCAGGATAGTGCGCGCGGTACTTTTAGTCAAAGACATCTAATCTTTACGGATATCAACACAGGCGAGGAAGTTTTACCGCATAATCATATCCGCGAAAATCAAGAAACGCTTGAAGCATTAGACAGTCTTCTTTCCGAAAACGCAGTTCTCGGTTTTGAATTTGGATTTAGCGCGGCTGATCCGCTGGCATTAGTACTTTGGGAAGCACAGTTTGGCGATTTTGCGAACGGTGCGCAAGTTATAATTGATAACTTTATTGCATCAGCAGAAGTGAAATGGAATCTCCCGAACAATCTTGTAATGTTACTTCCTCACGGCCAAGAAGGTCAAGGGCCCGAGCACAGCAGCGCAAGATTGGAAAGATTTTTGATTCTATGCGGCGAAAACAATATGGTGGTAGCGAATCCGACAACACCGGCTCAGTATTTTCACTTGTTGAGAAGGCAAATACTAACCAGAATCGAAAAACCTTTAATCGTGCTTACACCAAAAAGTTTACTTCGACTGCCAGCGGCAAGATCAGAAATTAAAGATTTTACTGATGGAACTTTTAGGAATATAATTGATGATAATATTGAGGATAAGGATAAAAACAAAATTGAAAGAATTCTGTTCACCAGTGGAAAAGTTTATTACGAACTTGAGAAATTTCGTGATATGAATGAAATTAAAGACACCGCGATTATCCGACTTGAACAATATTATCCATACGATCCGATCGGAATAAGAAATATTTTTGATACTTACCCGAAAGCGAAAAAAATTGTCTGGGTTCAGGAAGAGCCGCAAAATATGGGAGCATGGTACTATTTATTCCCAAAATTGATTAATGATTTACCGAAAGGGAAAAAACTGGATTATTGCGGAAGAGATGAAAACCCAAGTCCGGCGAACGGTTCAAGCAAATTGTTTATGAAAACACAAGAGAACTTAGTCAGAAGTGCTTTTAAATAATTAAGGATTTGTAGTCAACTCAACAGATTCGGTTTTTGAATAAACCGAATCTTCCCCGAGAGGAATTACCGCTAATCTATTCATTAAAATATTCATATGTGACATATACTGATCTTTAAGATTTGAATCAATAGGCTTAACAGATGGAAATTTAACTCTGAGATGATCCACCGCTTTTCCGTTTTGATAGAAATTAAGATGTACATGCGGGCCGGTCGCCAATCCGGTTGAGCCGACATAGCCAATTACCTGCCCTTGTTTTACACGAGATCCCTTACTTGTTGCTTTGGCAAATTTAGACATATGCAAATAACTGGTTGTATAAGCGCCGTTATGTTTAATTTTAACATAATTTCCGGCACTTTTTGTATATCCCCTTTCCGTAACCATTCCATCTCCAATTGATAATATTGGGGTTCCGGTTGGCGCGGCGTAATCCGTTCCCAAATGAGGACGATAATATTTTAGGATTGGGTGTAATCTGCTCTTTGAAAACCGGGAGGCTAAACGCCCAAATTTTAACGGAGATTTTAAGAAAGCTTTTCTTAACGAATTTCCCTTTTCATCAAAATAATCTTCAACATCGCCTGATTGGAAATAAAATCCATAATAATCTTGATTCCAATGTTTAAAGTAAACTGCTTTTATTCTGCCGATATCGATTATTTGATCATCAACGGAAAGTTCATCATAAATCACTTTGAATTTATCGCCTTGGCGAACTTTATAGAAATCAACTTGCCACGCCAAAACTTGGGATAGTTTTAACGCCAATATTATTGAAATATTGTTCTTTTGAAGAGTTTCATAAAGGCTGCCGGAAATTACGCCTGAAGTTTGTCGTTCAACACTTTTAATTGGTTTTCTTGATCGATAAACATTGATTGTATCTTGTAAATCAAAAATTATAGATTCCAGCGGGTTAACAGTGTATTCTATTTTCGAGATGCTTTTTAGTGAATCTTCGTTCAAGTAAATTACGTACTCTTTATTCTGCTGAATTTTTCGTACATCAAAAGTGTCTTTTGCAACTTCGGCAATTTGTAATATTTTTTTGACCGGGACGTTATACTTTGTGAGAATATCAGAAAATGTTTCGTTTCTTCCAACTTTCTGATTAAGTACGGTGTAACTTGGAGCAATCTCAATCGTATCGACTATCGACAATGAATCAACTTCGATTTGATTTTCCGGTAATTCGTTGGATTGACATCCAATTATAAAAATTGATATATAAATAAGTGAAAATATTTTTTTCATATTATGTTCGATTAATTCCCAAGGCAGTACAAATAACCATCTTTTGCACCGATGTATAATTTTCCTTGATAAACAATTGGAGTCGCCTCAAAGCCAAAACCCGTTATTTTATCAATTAGTTGAAGGGTGTAATTTTCGGTTATCCTGAATAAATACAGCCCGCTATAAGATGCGGCGATAATTTTGTTATCAACAATTATTGGAGTCGAAATCGATGGACCAATGTCAAATTTATCGAGCAGTTTGGGAGTTGGGAATTTCATTTTGTTATTAGGTCCCCAAACTTGACCTTTGGAATTGTCAATTTCGGAATAATCCACTAAATATAGAAATCCATCCAATGCAATAAACGAAGCCAAATTTTTGCGGCCGGATTTATTGTAATAATCGTTCACACTCGCAGATCCTATAACTCCACCTTCCCAAGACTCATAATCTACATTTTCAGTCGGGAAGAACCATTCTACGGCATTTTTCGGATCTTTTGCCGGATTTAGTTTTATTACTCCGCCATTTCCATCGATATATTGCTTTTCAATCGAAACTAAGATACAATCATCTCCGGTCACGACCGGGCTTCCGTCAATATCCGAGCCGATAAAATACTCCCAATCGATTCTCTTTTTAATCAGATCGTATCCAAAAACCCAACCAGAACCTGCCGGAATATAAAGGTGATCATTTATTCGCGCAGGTGAACTTTCGGCCACTAGATTCCCGCCATGTTTCAAAACATCTTGCTGTTTGTATAACAAGGATTCTTGAATGATATTGGCATAGTTTTTTCCGTCTCTGCCAACTTCAAATTTGGCTTTTAAATCGATTAAAACGAATGTTGAGTTTTCGAGCGGTGTATAAATGGTATCGTTGATAATTAGAGGTGACGCATCCATATCTCGACTATAACTTCGGGTTTTGCGAATGTTGAGCCGCCATAATTCTTTGCCGGATCCGTATGAAATCGCCCGAAAACTCGGGACAATTTTCGAGTACATCGTTTTATCATTACCCCGGCGGCTGCCTTGTAAAATAATAAATCGGTCTTCCGGATTTTTTGCGGAATTATTTTCCCAAATCGTTCCTGTTCCCTTTAGTACATCATCAAATTTGTATTCCCAGACCAACTCTCCCGTTGTGGCTTTAATTTTTTTCAGATTGTGATCGAGTGAAGCCTGTATGAGATAAAGCTCATTATTCTCTTTTATAAGCAGAGGCTGCCCCGTCCAACCACTCCCCTTCCACAATAATGTGTCCGGTCCTGTTGAGATTATTGTTATGCCTTCACCCAGATAATGTTTCCAATTAATATTTAGATTATCCGGGGGATTGGAACCGTAATAATTTCGTTTTTCGTTTCCGAGGAATGTACCGATAATAACTTCATCATCACTTATTTGGGCTTGTGAGAATAGTGAAGTAGCACAAAATGCAATAATAAACAGAGCCGAAAGAAAAATTCGTTTATGGAAAATCAAATGGATTCTTCAATTTTTTTGATAATTTCTACTGAGTTTATTCCTTCTGCCTCGGCATTAAAATTTGGAATAATTCTGTGTCTTAAAACGGGAATCAAAGAAGATTTCACGTCATCAATGTTTGGTGTATAACGTCCCGCCATAATTGATTTAGCTTTTGCCGATAAAATCAAATATTGAGAGGCACGCGGACCGGCGCCCCAATTAACCCATTCATTAACAAATTCCTTCGAATTTTTTGTGTTTGGGCGAGTTGCATTTACAAATTTCACCGCATATTCGATAACATTATCGGCAACCGGAACCCTTCTAACCAGATCTTGAAATTCTACTAATTGCGAAGTAGAAACAGTTTTCTTCAGGTTAGGTTGATAGTCACTTGTTGTTGATTTAATGATATTAATTTCATCCTCGTAAGAGGGATAACCCAGCCAAAGATTAAACATAAATCTATCGAGTTGAGCCTCGGGTAACGGATAAGTTCCTTCTTGCTCGATAGGATTTTGGGTTGCGAGAACGAAAAAAGGATCACCGAGATCATAAGTTTGTCCGGCAGCGGTAATTTTATGCTCTTGCATCGCTTCCAATAAAGCGCTTTGGGTTTTGGGCGGAGTTCTGTTTATTTCATCTGCGAGAATTACGTTGGCGAAGATAGGACCTTGAATAAATCTGAAGGATCGTTTTTTTGTAACTTGATCTTCTTCAATAATCTCAGTACCGGTTATATCACTCGGCATTAAATCCGGTGTAAATTGGATTCTATTAAACTTCAAGTCTAAAACTTCGGCAAGAGTTTTGATTAATAACGTTTTTGCCAGTCCGGGAACACCGACTAAAAGACAATGTCCTCGGGCTAAAAGTCCTGTTAGAAGATTATCAATAACTTCTTCCTGACCAATAATTACTTTACCGATTTCCGATTTTAATTCAGCAACTGTTGAATTTAGTTTAGCAACCAATTCAACATCATCAATAGTTGTTTCTTTATTATCCAAAATTATCCTATGCCTTAATTTCCCAGAATATTTCTTCCCTCAAGCTTTTCAACCATTCATTAAACAAGCGCTGTTTTTTATTAAAATCCGCGAGTTGTTTAATCTCTTCATAATCGGTTTCAAAATCGGGTTTATGTGCATTTGTTCGTTTATCCAATCTTAGGATGTGAAATCCGTAAGTGTCTTTATTTACTTGAAGTCTTTTGGGAAATCCAATTTCTCCGACTTCCAATTTATACACTTGATCAAGAAGTGGCTTATCAAGTTGATCTAGTTCAAATACTCCAAGTTGTCCTAATTTTTTAGAGCTTTCCTTATCATCACTATACACCTTCGCATAATACTCAAAAGTATTTACGCCTTGTTGAATGCTATCTCTTAACGAAGCCAAAAACTCAATCGCTTCAAGATCAGAATCATCGTCGCTTTCGGGCTTTATTAATATGTGTCGTGTTTTAATCGATTCTCCTCTCCTATCGAGCATCTCAATAATGTGATAGCCGACCGGAGTTTCAACAACTTTCGATATTTCGCCCGGTTGAAGCGCGTAAGCCGCGGCCTCAAATTGGGGGAAGAATACGCCTCTCTTAACATAACCCAAATCACCACCTTTTACGGCACTGCCGGGATCGTCTGAATATTCTTCAGCAAGAGCCGCAAAATCAGCTCCTTTTTGAATTGAATCCAGCAAAGTTTTTGCGGTTTCAAAAGCTCTTTGTTTAACTCTATAGTTTGTATTCGGATTAATAAAAATGTGGGATAGAGTAAATTTTTGCGGGATGAGGCCAAGCGAATCTTTATAATTTTCAAAAAACTCTTTTACTTCTCTTCGAGTCACACTTATTTCAGCAAATTTTTTCGCTTTTACTCTTTGCGTCATCAGATTCTTCTCAACTTCGTCTTTGAGCTCACGGCGCATCTTTTCCATACTCATTCCGTAAGCCTGTTCAACTCTTTCTTTCGAACCAAGTTGTTGAATAAAATAATTCATCTGATATTCAAGTTGCGCTTTTACTTCATCCTCCGATATCACAATCGAATCAAGCTCAGCTTGAGCGAATAATAATTTTTCATTTATTAATTCATTTAGAACGGTCCTTTTTAAGTCTTCGCTCGTCGGGTCTAAATTTCTTTGTGAAGCAAACATTACAACTTTTAGCTCCACTTCAGATTTTAAAATAATTTCTTCATCAACTACAGCAACAATTTTATCCAGCACCTCTTGTGCGTTCAGAGCTGAATAAACAATCATCAAAAAACAAAACAATAATTTCTTCATCAATTAACCTCGTTTATTTCGACTTCATACTTTGAGTAAAGTTTGTCGATATATTCTTTATAAATGTCCTTCTTGGTTTGTATCTCTAATCTTTTACGGATCTGAGATTTTACAGATTCGAAAGAGGGAATATCACCTTTTGTGAACTTATCTTTCAGTTGAACAACTGTGAACAACCTTGGTTTCAAATTTAATATTACACTTACTTCATTTATATACAATTCGTTCAGTACTCTTAATAATGGTACCGGCTCGATATTAAAATCATAGTCGAAACCGGTTTCATATTTGACGGCAATTTTTTGTTCGTGAGCAGTTAACGCATTCTGCCAATCGTTTAATGCATCTTTTCGAAAATTGATCGCATCTTGTTTATCATAAAACTCAGCCGAATAAAAGGAAAATGCTTCACTATTCAAACGGAAATCTGATTTCCGCTCATCAAAATATTCTTTTAATTCTCTTTCGGAGATTTGGTTTAGTCTATCGCCCAATATTACTTTTAAGTGCAAAGCAGCGGCCAGCTCCTTTTCCGAATTACCGATTACAAATTTATAATCTTCAGATTCCAAAACGTTGTTCTCGACTGCTTCAGAATAAACCATTTGTTTTTCGATCCATTGCCTGATCAATTCATTTTTTATTTTATTGGAGTAAAATTTTGCCCCCATTAACGAATCCAACTGGTGATCGGTCAATTCGTAATCTCCAACTCGCGCGACAACACGATTATTAAGCGGCGGTTTTTCATCACACGCATAAATCGTCAAAATTAGTACAATAAAAATCCATGAACCGGCTTTGATTCTATTCAGGGGTTTTAACATTTTTCAAATTATCGTAATAATACTTTGGATTGTATTTCTCTTTCAACCGACTAATATATTCAGCTTCTAATCGTTTGGTTTCACTTTCTTGGTAATGGCCAATTACTTCACTTCGCGCTTCATCGAATGTTTTAATCCGCGATGGAATTTTCTCATTCAGCTTTAGAATAAACCACCCACCGCCATAAAAGAATGCTCTTGTATAATCACCCGGTTTTTCGAGTTGATTGGCGGTCGCCGCTAATCTATTTGTCGCAACCTCCATAATCGGGTAACGCCCGGCTTGATCACGGTATTGATCCCGCTCCGTATATTTTACAGCTGCCGAATCAAATGGCATTCCGGCCTCAATCTTATCATAAACGAAGTTTATTAAAGAATCTTTTCTTGCGTAGATTTCACTAAAATCAACCTTTGAGGGAAACTTATAATTTTCCTTATTTGCTAAATAAAATTCGTAGACTGAATTAGTATCGATTTCAAGTTGATTCCAAACTTCTAACTCCTGCAATTTGAATATATATATTCCTTTTTCATAATCACTCATTAAATCACTAAATCGTTTATCCTTTTTATCCAATTCCATTGCTTCCAATTTTAGCAGTTCTTTGGAACCGTATTCAAGAATAAGTTTGTCCATCATTTCTTCATTTGGTCTGCGGTGTTTAAATTTATCATCAACCATTGCGTAGGTAAACAACGAATCCAGATTCATAGACATACCATCTGCCGAGAATACAACACTTTCCAGATTTTTGTTTACGACCCAATATTTTTTTCCGCTGGAATTAAACTGTATTGAATCTTTATGTGAAATTAGTGAGTCGATTAAACGATCATTCAAAGTGAAATTATATAGAGTTTTAAGGGAATCAAAATAATCTCTTAGATAATCATCATAGTATTTCGTTTGAAATACTTTTTTTAATTCGTCTTCTTCCACTTCAAAAGGACCCGGTCGTTTGATATCCGAGACTTTCAAGATATGGTAACCATATCTGGTTTTTACAATGTCTGAAATTTCATCAACTTTGAGAGAGAATGCCGCTTCGTCAAATTCTTTCACTGTTAGTCTTCTTCTAATATAACCTAAGTCACCGCCTTTTTCAGCGCTTTGTAAATCTGCAGAATGTGCTTTTGCCATTTCAGCAAAATCAGCTCCATCAAGTAAATTTTGTCTAATTCCTTCCGCTTTTTTAAAAGGATCATCGACATCAGTTCCATCCGGGGCGGGATCTCTAATTAATATGTGACTTACTCTAACTTGTTTTTTGGTTGGGATTTTTGATTCGAGTTTGATTAAATGAACTCCCGCACGGGATTGAACCGGTGCCGGATAAACTTCACCGACTTCAAGACTTAGCGCAGCTTTTTCGAATGCCGGAAGCGCGATACCCGTAGATATAAATCCAATGTCACCGCTATCAGCTTTTGTGATATTATCAATAGTGTAGTTAAACGCTGCTTCTTCAAAACTAATTTTCCCGGTTTTAATTTGCTCAAGCACTGTGGCGGCATTGGTAATTGCCGAATCACCTTTAAACATTACATGCTTTACATGATAATCATATTGCGTATCATTGTATAATTTTCTAATACCGGGTTTGATAATGTTATTTTCAATTATGTAAGAAGCGCCGACTTGTTTTTTATAATCGATATATTCCTTCTCAAGTGCCGGGTCATTCGTAATTCCTCTATCCTCCGCATCTTTTAATTTCATTTTGTAATTAACGTACAGATTGAGAAAATCCTTCATGTTTGTTTCGCCTGTGGTATTTGTAAAAATATTACCGGCATTTTTTTGATAAGCTTTGGTGAATTCTTCAATTTTTATTTCTTGACCGGAAAATTCCGCAAGAACATCAGAATTTTGCGCATGTGTAGATTGAATCGTAATAAATAACAATAAAGCAGTAATTGAATAATGGAATCTTTTCATCAAAAAATTTCCTCCTTTTGCAGAAAAATATAATCTTGAATTTTACCGATAGATGCCTTGAAAATCAAGGAAAGCCTTGACTCAATGCAATTATGAATTTGTTTTCTTTTTACGTTTTACGATTGAATTTCGTTCCCAAAATACGCCGTCTTCATAACCTTGAATTGAAATATCTTCATCGACCAAGTGAAGTCTTTTTTCAGCCAGTAATGAAAATTCCTGGTCAACCTCCACGCCGATGTATTGTCTCTTCAGCTTTTTTGATACTACTGATGTGGTTCCTGAACCCAAAAATGGATCAAAAACTAAATCATTTTCGTTTGTACTCGCAAGTATAATTTTGGCTAAAAGCTTTTCGGGTTTCTGAGTAGGATGCGGAGTGTTTTCGGGCATAGACCAAAAAGGAATCGAAATATCATTCCAAATGTTGGAAGGATAAGTAAGTCTGAACAATCCGTCACTTTCTTCATCCCAATCCTTCGGCGCTCCATTTTCTTTATAAGGAGCTAAAACTTTCCGCTTGATTTTTACATCCTCAACATTAAAAACAAAATCCTCCGACATCGTACAATACCAAATATCTTCGGAATTATTTTTCCAATTTGAAAGTGATCCCCTTCCTTTGTCTCGCTCCCAGGTTATTCTGTTACGAACCAAAAAATACTTCTCCAGAACAGTTACAACCGATGCGGATGATAACCAATCGCAGCAAACATAAATTGAGGCGGTCGGTTTAAGAATTTTTATCAACTGCGGAAGAAAACTTTCCAGATAATCTGAATAATCGGAATGGGATAGTTTTTTGAAAACCCTCGAATTGAAATTTTTGTATTTATTATAGGGCGGATCTATGAACAGCAAATCAACAGTTTTTTCCGGCAGAAAGTCGAATACTTCAAATAAATCTTGATTGATCGTTTTATTAGTAATTTCTGAGATACTTACATTTTTATCTAATGTTAATAGTTTCGTAACAAATAATTCTCTTTCTTCGTTTGAGAGCGATATGGTTCGATTTCTAGAACTGACCAAATGGAAACCGAGTTACTTAACCTTTGTTCCGGAAGGAATTTCAGCACTCACTTCCAAAATTTGAACTCCGCCATCCTTTTTGTCGGCGGCGATTATCATACCTTCAGATTCAATTCCCATCAATTTTGCCGGTTGTAAATTTGAAACAACCACAACCTTTTTACCGAGCAATTCTTCAGCAGTGTAACTTAGTGCGACTCCGGCAAGAATTTGTTTTTGTGAATCGCCCAAATCAACTTTCAGTTTAATCAATTTTTTACTTTTCGGTATTTTTTCAACTTCAAGTATTTCCCCGACTCTTAAATCAATTTTGGTGAAATCATCAAATGAAATTTTAGGGTCCTCAACCGGAGGAAGTTTTTCTTCTTCTAATTTGGTTGTTTGCTCCTCTATTTTCTCATCATCAATTTTAGCAAAAAGTATTTCGGGTTTATTTAGTTCGTGACCGGCCGCCAGAGTCGGATTACCCGAGTTGTACCAGTCTGTCGGTCGCGCATTTAACATATTGAATAATTTCACTGTCGTATTTGGAATTACAGGGGAAAATAATTCCGCCAACGTATAAATAGCCTGCAAACAAATATTTATTGTAGTTCCGCATTGTTCTTTATTTGTTTTTACAGATTTCCACGGTTCGGAATCATTAAAATATTTATTACAAGAACGTGTAAAATTCATCATTTCAAGAACGGCATCTTTGACTTTATATTTTTCCAGTAAAGCCCCGACTTTCGCGGGATATTCAGTAATCCTTTCAAGCATTCTTAAATCGATTTCAGTCGGATTTATTAATTCCGGTACTTTGCTCTCAAAATGTTTTTCGCCAAATATGAATGTTCTATTTACAAAATTGCCAAGAATATCAGCTAATTCATCATTGTTGCGGGATTGAAATTCCTTCCAATAAAAATCGCTGTCTTTATTTTCGGGAGCGTTCGCCGCTAAATAATAACGCAAAGGATCGGCAGGGAATAAATTCAAGAAATCTTTCGCGTCAATTCCCCATCCTCGAGATTTAGAAAATTTTTTACTTTCAAAATTTAGAAATTCATTTGCGGGAACATTTTGGGGTAGCACAAATTTTTCGTCATTTCCATCGTTCCAGGCCATCAACATTGCCGGGAAAATAATTGTATGAAAAACCACATTATCTTTACCGATGAATGCGACATATTTAGTTTTTGGATTTTGCCAATAATCTTTCCATAAATCCGGTTCCATTCGTTGTTCGGATAAATCTCTCGTTGCTGAGATATAACCCAAAACCGCTTCGAACCAAACATATAAAACTTTGCCTTCAGAATTTTCAAGAGGCACTCTCACACCCCAATCCAGATCCCGAGTTACGGCACGATCCTTCAATCCTTCCTTGAACCAACTTTTGCAATATTGAAGAACATTATCCTTCCAACCATATTTGGAATTCATTTCATCTATGTATGCTTCGAGTCTTTCTTGATATTTACCAAGCGGGAAGAACCAATGTGTTGTTTCTTTTCGGACAGGTGTTTCACCGGTAATTTTACTTTTGGGATTTAATAATTCGGAAGGATCATATAAAGCGCCGCAATTTTCACACTCATCGGAACGGGCATCTTCGTTTCCGCAATTCGGACATGTTCCTTCAACATATCGATCGGGTAAAAACATATTCGCTTTTTCATCATAGAATTGAAGCGTTTTTTTCTCGTTTAATAATCCTTGATTGTGAAAACTTAGGAAAAATGTTTTTGCGTCATCATGGTGAACAGGTTTACTTGTGCGCGAATAAATATCGAAACTCATTCCAAATTTCTTGAACGCTTCGGTGTTAGCATTGTGGTAACGATCAATAATCTCTTTCGGTTTAACGTTTTCCTTATCCGCGGTAATTGTAATCGGTACCCCATGTTCATCAGAACCACAGACATATAAAACGTCATCGCCTTTTAATCTTTTGTAACGTACATAAATATCCGCCGGAAGATAGGCACCGCTCAAGTGACCAAGATGAATGTGTCCGTTTGCGTAAGGTAAAGCCGATGTAACTAATACTTTTTCTTTCTGCACAACAATCCCAAATCTAAATTAAACTAAGCCACAAATATAGAAAATTTTAAGCTCCTGCTTATAATCAATAATTAAAAAGTGCAAATATCCGATTTCCTAACTGTGGAAAAAACGAGCAGTAATCAAACGCTTGATAATCAAAATAAATATTGGTGAAAACTATTCTTCGGGGAAAAGGAGGTTTTCTAATTGAGACAGCTCGCTAATGGTGTAAGTTGGTTTGGTTATCCCGTCACCATTTTCCGAATTCGGATTGTACCAGCAAGAGTCTATACCGAAATTAATTCCGCCGAGGATATCGGAACTTAATTTATCTCCGATAATAATCGCCGTCGATTTATTTGTGTGATTAACCGAATCAAAAGCGGCAGTGAAGATTTCATTGCAAGGCTTAGCGCATCCGATTTCTTCCGAGATAATGATGGCAGCAAAATATTTGTTTACCCATTCTTTTGAAAATCTGCGCCTTTGTACTTTTTTAAGTCCATTTGTAATAAGCACTAATTTTGTTTTTGCATAAAGTGAATCAAGGAGATTTTTGGCACCGGGTAAAAATTCGGTTACTTGTGAGAGTTCATCTAGATAAGTTTCGCTGAATTTGTGAAAATCGAGATCAATTTGTAATTCATTAAAAAATGATATAAACCGTTCAACTTTTAATTTATCGGGTGTGGTTAATCCCTTTTCAAAATCAGACCAAGCTTTGTGATTATGAACTTTATATTTTTCTAAATGTTGCTCAACCTTGTATTCCAGATTGTAATCTTCAAATGTTTTTTCAAGTGCAATTTCTTCGGCTTTATCAAAATCAAAAAGTGTTCCGTCCGCGTCGAATAAAATCAGTTCATATTTCTTCATGATATCTTAATGCAATCTCCTTTGAAAAGGTTTTAAACTTAATGTAAAATCTTTTCTCAAATTTTTCTTTTCGTTTAATTATGATGTTATTTTATTGTGAGAATCTACCAGATATGATACGAAGGTGATCACTTCTCAACTGCCGACTTCAACAAGCCAAGCCGACAGGTTTAAAATCCTCAACCTGAAGGTTGAGCTTACACAAATAAAATGTCGGCGCAGCTTTCAGGCTGCGCTGACGAATTATCTTTCAAATCCTTCATACATATCATCAATCAAATCGTTATAACGCTCTTCGATTACTTTTCTTTTCACTTTTAAAGTTGGTGTAATTTCACCACCTTCAACCGTGAACGGAGTATCAAGAATGGTGAACTTTCTTACTCGCTCATAATTTGCCAACTTTTTCTGGAATACAGCGAGTTCTTTTTCGAGCATTTCGTAAATCTGTTTAAGTTCGGTAAGTTCTTTCGGGTCTTTATAACTGATTCGATGTGCATCGGCGTATTCTTTTAACGCTTCAAAATCGGGAACTATAAGTGCCGTTAAAAACATTCTTCGATCACCAATCAGAATAAATTGCTCAATATATTTAGAAGCAAGGAACAGATTTTCAATCGGTGTAGGAGCAATATATTTTCCGCCGGAGGTTTTGAATAGATGTTTTTTCCTGTCTGTAATTATCAAAAATCCTTCAGCATCAAATACGCCAATATCACCGGTGTATAACCAACCATCTTTCAGGGTTTCTTCTGTATCTTTTTTCTTTTTATAATAACCCTGCATTATGTTTGGACCGGCGGCAAGAATTTCACCATCGGCAGCAATTTTAACTTCAACTCCGGGGAACACTTTTCCGACTGTTCCAAATTTGTAATCGTTAATTCTGTTAGCGGCGATTACCGGTGAAGATTCGGTCAATCCATATCCTTCAATTACAAGGATTCCCACAGCTTCAAAAAATTCGCCGAGATCACGTCCTAAAGCAGCGCCGCCTGAGATAAAAAATCTCATATTTCCACCGGTAGCTTCACGAAGTTTTGTAAATACCAATTTGTCCGCTAATTTATGTTTTATTGAGAGACCAAGAGAAACATTATCCGCTTTTTTCGCGACGGCAAATTCACGTCCGACTTCAATCGCCCAGTTAAATATTTTTTGTTTCTTTTCGGGTTGGCTCTCGGCATTCTTCTTAATTTTAGAATAGATTCTTTCGAATAATCGGGGTACCGCGGTAATAATTGTGGGTTTAATTTCCTTCATATTTATCGAAAGTTTCTCTATGCTTTCCGCGTAGCAAATCATTCCACCGGAAGCAAAAGCTGTGTAATAACCACCCATTCTTTCAAATATGTGACATAAAGGAAGGAAGGAGAGGAAAATATCATCCTTACCGATTGGGAATGCATCCAATGCCGAATTTACATTTGAAATAATATTTTTATGTGTAAGCATCACACCTTTAGGTTCACCAGTTGTACCCGATGTATAAATGATTGTACAAAGATCGTTTTCATTGCAAGATTCAACATTTTGTTTGAAATAACCGGGATTTTCGGCGCCGAATTTTTCACCCATTTTTTGTACATCACCGAAATAATAAATACCTTCGCCGGCTTCTTCTTCCAGTTCATTCATAACGATAATGAACTTTAACGATGCACAATTTTTTCTGACTTTGAGAACCTTGTTTAAGTGGAATTTATTTGAGACAATAATTCCGACCGATTCACTGTTGTTCACAATATACTCGATTGTATCCGCAGTATTTATCGGATAAAGAGGAACATCAACAGCGCCGAGGCTTAATATTGCAACATCGGAATAGACCCATTCCGGTCTGTTTTCAGCGATGATTGCGACTTTATCACCTCTTTTTACTCCAAGTGACGCCAAACCAAGAGAAAAGGATTCTGATTGTGAATGAAGTTCATCGTAGCTGATTCCAACATATTTATCATTTACTTTATGTTGAAGCACCGGACGTGCCATCCCTTTTCCGTATTCAAGCGTAAGGTAACTTATCATTTCGGGAATGGTTTTGAATTTTTTTAAAGCCGCCATATGTACTCTCCTGTTCTCAAAGTTTGCAAAGTGGGTGCAAGTTAATTCTGCGTTATTAAATTTGCAACTTAATTTGTACGCAAAGAGAAACGCCGGCAAAATGCTTTATTGCTTTCTGAATTACTATTTTAGCGAATGAAAGCAATCACGAAGTACCGGATTATGATAACTGGGAAATGAATTCACAGCCAATTTATAATTAATAAATCATTAGAAATCACTATACTTGCAACTTATATTTTTTGGAGATTTGATGGGCTGGGTAAGAAAAATTTATGATTGGATGTTGCATTGGGCAAGCACTCCCTACGGAGCAATAGCGCTTTTTTTTCTCGCGTTCGCGGAGGCTTCCTTTTTCCCGATTCCTCCGGACGCTTTGCTGATTGCGCTTGTTTTGGGTGCGAGTACAAAAGCTTTCCGTTTTGCGCTAAACTCAACGATTGGTTCGGTTCTCGGCGCATTGTTGGGCTACTCAATCGGCTACTTTGCTTGGTGGACAGGTGACAGAGAATTTTCATCGTTGGCGATGTTTTTCTTTGATACGGTACCCGGATTTACACAAGAATTATTCACCAACGTTCAAATTCTTTATCGTGACTGGGATTTTTGGATAATTTTTACAGCAGGTTTTACACCAATTCCATACAAGATTTTTACAATTTCCAGCGGCGCGTTTGATATTAATCTTGTTATGTTTGTAATCGCTTCAGTTATTAGCCGAGGTGCAAGATTTTTCCTTGTTGCATTTCTTATATGGAAATTCGGCGAGCAGATAAAAGGATTTATAGATAAATATTTCAACTTACTCGCAATCGCGTTTACCGTGTTATTAATCGGTGGATTTGTCGCAATCAAATATCTTATTTAGGAAAACGTTTCATATAATTATTTACAAATTGATGTTTGTTCCACCTATCTTTATATTTTGAAAAATGAATCAAATTTAGGTGGAACATGTCCTTTGATAAAGACCTCCAATCAATCCAGCAAGCACGCGATTTAGCCTCAAAAGCAAAAGAAGCTCAACTTCAATTCAAACATTTCAATCAACAGCAAGTTGATAAAATTGTAAAAGCGATGGCCGATGCCGGTTTTGAGGCCGCCGAAAAATTAGCAAAAATTGCACACGAGGAAACCGGATTTGGGAAATGGCAAGATAAGGTCGTAAAAAATCAATTTGGTTCAAAGGACGTTTACGAATCGATTAAAAACTTAAAAACTGTTGGAGTAATCGACATCCAAAAAGGGGGCAAAATTGTAAAAATTGCCGAACCGATGGGTGTTGTTGCCGCGTTAATTCCATCAACTAATCCGACTTCAACCGCAATATTTAAGACATTAATTTCATTAAAATGTAGAAACGCCATTGTAGCAAGCCCCCACCCGAAAGCCGTAAATTGTACAAAAGCCGCAATGGAAATTCTTGACGAGGCCGCTGTAAAAGCAGGCGCTCCCGAAGGATTAATTCATTGCATGACGATTCCAACTCTCGAAGGTACAAGCGCATTAATGAAGGATAAAAATGTCGGTGTAATTTTGGCAACCGGAAGTACTCCGATGGTTCGAGCAGCTTACAGTTCAGGCAAACCGGCCTACGGTGTTGGCTCAGGAAATGTGCCCGCGTTTATTGAACGAACCGCTAACTACCAAAAAGCAGTCGCGGATATAATTTATGGAACAACCTTCGATAACGGAACACTTTGTTCTTCCGAGCAGGCGATGATTGTTGATAATCCCATAAAAGAAAAAGTAATTGAAGAAGCCAAAAAGAACGGCGGATATTTTGTAAATGCGGAAGAAAAGAAAAAATTAGAAAACTCTGTTACACCCGGTGGTAAAATAAATCCGGAAATTGTCGGTAAATCCGCAAAATTTATAGCTGAATATTCCGGGTTCAAAGTCCCAGATGATACGAGGGTTTTAATCGCAAGTTGTGATTCGGTCGGTAAACAAGAACCTTTATCGATGGAAAAACTTTCTCCCGTATTGGCATTCTATTCTGTTGACGGCTGGTTGGAAGGATGCCATAAATGCATCGAATTATTAAGGTTCGGTGGAATCGGTCATACAATGGCAATTCACTCAGGTGATAAAGAAATAATAATGAAATTCGCATTAGAAAAACCCGCGTTTAGAATTGTTTGTAATACACCAAGCTCGATCGGAGCCGTCGGTTACACAACCGGACTAAATCCTTCAATGACACTTGGACCCGGTACATGGGGCGGATCAATTGTGTCTGAAAATGTTACGGCTTATCATTTGATGAATGTTAAAACACTCGCGTTCGAAACTCGCCCGGTGAATAAAGGAGAATCAGTCTCCTCATTTGAAGACGCCGGTCATAGCGCTTTCACTTCCTCCGAATCTTATCTGGATCAGATAGAAAGTCGTTTGAGAGCGAGAGCCGGAAATCCTTCTGTTAATTTTTCATCGCCTAAAACAAACTCCATTAAAAAAGCGGATACGAAGAAAAATTTTGGGGAAGGAATTAGCGAGACCGAAATACAAAAAATCATTCAGGAATTTAAGTCTTAAAATGATTCTTCAATTTATTTGATTGGAGGTTTTTGAAATGGAAAGTCACAAAAGGTTTCTTTTCATGGGTATAATTATTATCTCCCTCGGAGTCGTTTTTTCGAATTCACTTAGCGATAAATTCGGTACTCTTGGAATTGTTTTTATTGCGCTCGGCGGTTTTCTGTTCATAGTGGGAATGCAGAAAAAACGGAAATTTGAGGAATCGAATAAAAAAGATGAATGAATTAGAACTGTTGGTTGATTTCCATAAAGACGCGCAAAGACAGGGACCTGGCAGTCACCAAACAACTATTAAAACTCTCGATTTTATCTCCTCTCGAAATAATCACAATCTTAAAATCCTCGATATCGGCTGCGGAACCGGAGCTCAAACGATCTCTCTGGCTCAAAACACCGATTCAAAAATAACAGCCGTTGACCTATTCCCGGAATTTCTTGAAAAGCTTGATCAACGAGCTTTAATTTTTGGGTTGGGCGAAGCAATCAAAACTGTGCAAGCTTCTATGGAAAAGCTCCCGTTTGAAGAAAATTCCTTCGATATTATCTGGTCGGAAGGCGCAATTTATAATATGGGGTTTGAAGCTGGAATTCAGTACTGGAAAAAGTTTTTGAAACCGGGCGGATATATGGCAATTTCTGAAATCACATGGTTTACTGATTCGCGTCCCTCGAATTTGGATGCTCATTGGCAAAATGCTTACCCTCAAATTAACACGGCTTCAAACAATATTGAACTACTTGAAAAAAACAACCTCTCACCGGTAGCATATTTTCAAATCCCGAAAGAATGCTGGATTGATAACTATTACACTCCGATGAAGAACAGATTTAATGCTTTTTTGGAGAGACATGCTTATAGTGAAGCAGCAAAAACACTAATCGAAAATGAAAAAGAAGAGATCAATTTATACGAATCTTATTCCGAGTTTTATGGTTATGGGTTTTACATAAATCGAAAAAATTAGTAATATAACATATAATTATATTTTTATTACTAGCTCTATTTAAATTTTGATAAACTCATCCACACAAAGCATAAAACGAGCCTACTACTCAAAGCCAATTTGCGATTTTAGGATTGATAATCGCGATTCAATACTTGGAGTATTAACTAACAATCATCACTACTCCCTTGAAGAATTCCAAAAAAATGCATGGAAATATCAAATTAAAACTCTTCAAGAGAATCTAACATCTTTTTCGGGTTTTATTTTTTTTGAATTTGCGATACCAAGAATGGGGAAAAGGGTTGACAATATTTTAATTATTGGAGACTTAGTATTTGTCATTGAATTCAAAGTGAGTGCGAAAGCACACGATAATTATGCAATTGAACAAGTCGTTGATTATGTGAATGATCTAAAAAATTTTCATGAAGCAAGTCACGATGCATTTTTAATTCCTTTGTTAATTTCGACTGGAGCGAAAAGATTCAAGAATGATTATTCCTTAATTAATAAAAATTCCCTCCACCCAATTCTTTCAAATAGTGAAGATTTTGCAACCGATATTCAAAAATGTCTCATGCATTTCTCAAGAACAGAAATTAATCCCTATAAATGGTTGAACTCGATTTATCGTCCAACTCCAACAATAATAGAAGCAGCAAAAGCTCTTTATAGAGGTCACGATGTCAAGGAAATTTCAAGTTCAGAGGCAAGTAGAATAAATCTTTCAAAAACTCAGGATTCTCTTTTAAATATTATTTCACATTCAAAGACCAGAAATACAAAATCAATTTGTTTTGTAACTGGTGTACCCGGTTCAGGAAAAACCTTGGCAGGATTGAATATTGCCAATAGAAAAAGCGCACTTATTGATAATAATGCTGTTTTTCTATCCGGGAACGGTCCACTCGTTGATGTTTTAATTGAAGCATTAGCTAGAGATAAAGTTAAGCAGTCAAAGAAAAAATTAACAAAAAAGAAAGCGCGATCAGAAGTACGATCGTTTGTTCAAAATATTCATCATTTCAGAGATGAATATCTTGTAGATAATAATCCACCCATAAATAAAATTGTAATTTTTGATGAAGCTCAACGAGCTTGGGATAAAGATCAGGCATCAAAATTTATGCAACAAAAAAGAGGGATAGTAGAATTCAATAAATCCGAACCCGAGTTTTTAATTGAAGTTATGAACAGGCATGAAAATTGGTGTACTATCATTTGCCTGATTGGTGGGGGACAAGAAATCAATACTGGTGAAGCTGGTATCGAAGAATGGATAATTTCTGTAAAATCTAAATTCCCACATTGGGAAGTGTACTATTCGAATAAAATAGTTGAAAATAGCAATTATTTAAGAGACTCTAGATCTATTAGCCAACTTAAAAAGTTGAATTCATTCCCCGATTCAGATTTACATCTTGCTGTACCGATTAGGTCCTTTCGTTCAGAGAAATTGGCAGACTTTGTTGAGACAGTAATTTTGAATAGTCCTGAAGAAGGCAAAAAGCTTTACTCATCACTTTTTGATAAATATCCAATATTTATAACTCATAATTTCACTACTGCAAAAGACTGGTTAAAGAAAAAAGCGAGAGGTTCTGAACGGATTGGGTTATTGGCTTCATCAGGAGCACATAGGCTTAGACCAATTGGGATAAATGTCAAAATGCAGATTGATGCCCCAATTTGGTTCTTGAATAAAAAAAATGATATTCGATCATCCTACTTTCTCGAAGAGGTTGCAACCGAATTTGACATTCAAGGATTAGAATTAGATTGGACTTGTCTATGTTGGGATGCCGATTTCTACATTGAAGACGGGAATTGGCGACATTGAAATTTCAAGGGTACTAATTGGCAAAATATTAAAAAAGTTGAATCTATAATTTATTTAACAAATGCATATCGAGTATTGATGACAAGGGCGCGTCAAGGTATGATAATTTTCATGCCCAAAGGAGACCAAACTGATCATACCCGAAGCCCACTATTGTATGAGAATACTTTTAATTATTTAAAAGAGTTTGGGATAATCGAACTTCCTTAAAATTCTACTCATACCGCTCCAACTTAAACTTCTCGCCAAGATAAAGTTTGCGGACTTCTTCATCGTTGGCCAGTTCTTGTGCGGTTCCGGTTTTAAATATTTTTCCATTGATAAGAATGTAAGCGCGATCAACAATACTTAATGTTTCGTGAACGTTGTGGTCAGTAATTAAAATTCCGATTCCTTTATGTTTAAGATTCGCGACAATTTTCATTATATCTTCAACCGCAATCGGATCAACTCCGGCAAATGGTTCATCGAGTAGAATGAAATTCGGATCGGTTGCCAGCGCTCTTGCAATTTCCGTTCTTCTTCTTTCGCCGCCGCTTAGCTGCATTCCTTTACTTTTTCGGATGTGCGAAATGTTGAGTTCATCAAGCAACTTTTCCATTTTTTCTTCACGCGCTTTTTGCGTCATTTTCATCATTTGCAAAACTGCCATTATGTTATCTTCAACCGATAGTTTTCGGAAAACAGAAGCTTCTTGTGGAAGATAACCGACACCCCGTTTGGCTCGAATGTACATTGGTTCCTTTGTAATTTCTTTTTCTTCCAGGAACACTTTTCCTTGTTCGGGACTTACCATTCCAACTATCATATAAAAAGTTGTTGTTTTTCCGGCACCGTTGGGACCAAGTAATCCGACAACTTCCCCCTGTTCAACCGAAACGGAGACTTTGTCAACTACGGTTCGTTTCTTATAGATCTTTACGAGGTTTTCACTTCGCAGTTTTAGTTTTTCGCTCATTCAATAATTCTATAAATAATTCTTTATTGGGTCTGTTAGAATAAATAAAAAAAGAAGGAAGTGAAAACTCCAATTCAATCCCTTCAATTAAATTTTCGGGATGATACTCACTTATAGGATCCCCGTACATTCTCACTTTTACAACTTGATTTTCTTTAAAGTCGAGGATTGTTCTTTCGGCACTCGATTTTATCAATCCGTTTGGCTCCCCTTCATCGTAAGTGAAATAAATGCTCAATACATCTTCGGTAACATCCGTTCGTTTTATTTTCGAAGAATCAAAATTTATAATAATTTTTTTGCCAGAGATTTGATCGTACCGTTCGGGATATTCTTTACTTCGAGATAAAATAAATGCGTCTTTTCTGATATCGACATAATCGAGGGAATTACTTTTTAGATAAATTTTAATTGAATCGCCAACCAATTGTGAGTTATCATGCCATAAAACCGGTGGATCAACATCCTTTTCTAAACGGTTAATTTCGATAATGTCATCATCCCGGAAGAGTACTGCGGAGTTACTAACCGATGAAAATAGTCCTCTAATTATTTTAACGGAATCTGTTGCAACCAACCGGGAATCGGGGATTTCGGATGTTTCAAACCTTTCCGCTTTTATAAATAATGTGTCCTTTCTTCCCGAATCCGAAGAATCAACTTGAAATAAAAATGGTGAGCCGGTTATTATCGTTTTGTTCGAATCACCTTCGCTCAAAAATTCCTCACCAAAAATTGTTAACCGGTTCGCGATATCCAAAATAGATACATTCTTAAAAGCATTTGTAAATTTTGAATTTCGGTAATAGATCAAACTATCCGCAAACAAAGAGGATGAATCGTCGAATACATTTACATCCCGGATCGCAATTATTTTTTCAATTTCGGAATAGTAATATAGTTTTTGAGATTTCAAATTCGTTGATGTATCTACAAGACTTACATTTCCATAAAATATTGCAAGCTCCTCTTCGGTAAAATACTCGCCTCGATCGGCTTCTAAATTTGAATTTCCCTTCTGCAGCGTTAGAAAAGTTTCAGTAAACGCGTATTTACTGTCAGAAAAATAGAATGCTTTTTCCGTTTCAATCTTTACCGAATCTTGAGTAATTACAACATTGTCAATCAACTCAATTTTCTTTTGCGTGAAATACTGAATCGCCTTATCGCAAGTAATACGAACATCCTGCTGAGTAATCACGACATTGCCATCCACAATTCTTACATTTTCACCATTAATAACTTTGCCGGTAAGTTTATCCCCAACAACACGAACATCATCATTCTGGGCGAGTAATAAACCGCAAAAGAAAAATGTAAAAAAGATATTAAATAGGATTGAGTTCAAAATGGTCACTTTGTATAGGCTTGGTAGGTAACTTCGAAAATTGTGTAATTGGATAGACTTTGGTCGGATTCAAACCCATAACCTTCAATCTTTTCGTCTTCAGTTAATATTGTAACAAATTTATCAGTCACGATTTTGTTATCCTTGTTTCGCCACATTAATTCTTCCGTTAGCAGGGTAACACCGGAATCACTTACCGCGACTACGTCCTCAATTGCGTACATGTCTTTTGTAATCTCGTTCACTCTTCCTCGTCGCGAAGTTAAATTTGTTGTTTTAACTTCTTCCGAGTTATAAAAATCTATATTTAATTCTTCTAAATAAGTTTTACTTTGATCGGAATAAACCAGGATATGTTCGGCATGTAAAATTGCGTTTAGAACTCCTTGATCAGTAAAATATATTTTAGCGTTCCATGATTCTTGAGCAGGGATGCTGTCCCCGATTGCCGACATATCAATTTCCGGATTCAGCTTTTCACTTTTACATGAAAAGAGGAATGTTGCGACAATCAAGTATAATAAGGTTTTCATCTTTGTTGAAGACCAAGTTTAACGAGCTCATGCAAATGAACAACACCGGCAGGTTTATGTTCCGAATTTACAATCACCAACGAAGTGATTTTATAATTTTCCATTGTTTGCAACGCAAATGACGCAAGATATTCTTGTTGAATTGTTTTTGGGTTTTTAGTCATCACATCAATTGCCGTAAAATTTTTGATCTCGAGAGATTTTTCGAGCAAACGTCTCAGATCGCCGTCGGTAATAACACCGGTGAGAATTCCTTCAGAATTGATAACCGCTGTTACACCCAGCCGCTTCGAGCTAATTTCAAAAATTGCGTCTTTTAATGGAGTATTTTCTTTAACGACCGGAATATCTTCACCCTTATGCATAATCTCCGAGATACGAAGAGAAAGTCGTTTTCCCAAACTTCCTGCGGGATGCAACATCGCAAAGTCATCCGCTGTAAATCCTCGTTTTTCGAGTAAAGCAATCGCCAGCGCATCACCCATTACCAGCGCCGCGGTTGTTGATGAAGTTGGCGCCAAATCATGAGGACAAGCTTCTTCTTTTACGCCAACATTTAAGATAATATCCGATTCGGTAGCCAATTTTGAATTAAGGTTGCCTGTCATTGAAATAACAGCAACTTCTATTCGTTTAAACATTAACAGAAGTTCGTTTAATTCATCGGTACTTCCACTTTTGGAAATAATGATAACAATATCTTCTTTCCTGACCATTCCGAGATCGCCGTGCAATGCATCTGTTGGGTGGAGGTAAATTGAGGGCGTTCCGGTACTATTCAACGTAGCCACAATTTTACGCGCGATTAAACCCGATTTTCCTAATCCGGTTAAAACAACCCGTCCCTTTGATTGAAATATTATATTCACCGCATCGGCAAAGCTTTTATCAATATTATTAACCAAGTTTGAAACAGCGTCAGCTTCGATTGATATTACCGCTTTGCCTTTTTCAATAATCTCTTCTGTTGTCAATTATTTAACTCCGTTTGAAAAAATGAAATATTTTTTTCTTCTGAGGCTTAGCATCCAAAATAATATTCTCCTTCTGCAAGCCAAATCTTCTCAAATATTTATCATAAGATAATAACGCAATTCTGTAATCGTTATCGGAATATTTTTCCAAAGTATCAAAAAACATATTTGGTCTTAAAGCTGTCTCCGGTTCTCGAATTCTTTTAACTCGCATTAACTCATTAAAAAAATTTGTTAAAGGAATAATTGTATTCACTTCAGTTTGATTTGAATAAACCCATATCCGTTTGAATTTTTTCGAGATACTTAGTGTGAATTCGTCTGCAACTTTTAATACTCGTTCATCATTTTTGAAACCAAAGTGAGTTGGTCTCCAATCTGAAAGCGACCAATCTTTCAAGATTTCGCAATCCTCAACTTCTACTTTATCCGAAAATGAAATTTGAAATTCAATTTGATCTTCATCCAATTCATGAATAACGACATAAGTTTCGATCTTGTTAACTAATAGATTTCCAATTGCAAATACTGAGGATGAAGGAATCGATAAATCAACAACACTACTCTTTGGACCCAGCACAAAATTGCCATCATCGAATCTTCCTTTTCCGATAACAAATTTGCCTTCAATTTGGTCACGATAATTTTTGTATCCTGGCTTCTGTTCAGGCAAAAGTTCAAATAGAATTTGTTTATCGCGCGGACTTAATTCACCCGGATATTCTCCTTTCCAGTAATTCATTTTTTTGTTATTTCATCAATCTTTTTTACATCAATCAGTAATTGTTTTAATTCGCTCAATGGTAGTTGACTCTTTGCATCGCTCAGCGCGTTCGGCGGATCGGGATGAACCTCAAGGAAAAGTGCATCAATCCCAACTGCTGTCGCGGCTTTTGTTAAATATGGAATAAATTTCGAATCTCCGCCAGTTGTTCCACCGGCTCCCGGCATTTGAACGGAGTGTGTCGCGTCCATAACGACCGGATAGCCAAGCTCCCTCATAATTACTAAAGCTCTCATATCAACCACGAGATTACCATAACCAAATGTTGTACCTCTCTCAGTCATTAATATTTTCTTGTTTCCGGTTGATTCCACCTTATCCGCAGCATATTTCATATCAGGCGGAGCGAGGAATTGCCCTTTTTTAATATTAACCACTTTCCCGGTTTCACCTGCTGCAACGAGTAATTCTGTTTGTCTGCAAAGGAATGCAGGAATTTGAAGAATATCCGCAACTTCCGCGGCCATTCGTGCTTCTTCCGGTGAATGTGTATCCGTAACAATCGGAAGTCCGAACGATTCTTTAACTTTCATCAATATTTTCAACGCTTCTTCATCTCCCAGGCCGGAGAATGAATTCATACTTGTACGATTCGCTTTTTTATAACTTGATTTGAATATTAACGGGATCTCTAATTCTTCGGTGATTTTTTGAATTGATTCCGCGGTTCGAAGAATTAAATCCTCGCTTTCCACTACGCAAGGCCCGGCCATCAAAACAAAAGGATTGTTATTCCCGATTTTTATATCATTTATTTCTACCACTTGGCTGCTCATTTTTATCAATCATTAAATAAATTGTTTTGTCCCGGTTTGATGTGTTTCTTCCGGTCAAATCTTTTGTACGCTAAAGGACTCGCTTCCCTTCCACGCGGAGTTCTTTGAATAAATCCTTGTTGAATCAAAAATGGTTCATAAACTTCTTCGATTGTTCCGGGGTCTTCATTTACCGCGACCGCGAGAGTATTTAATCCGACAGGTCCTCCGCCAAATTTATCAATTATAGCGAGAATAATATCTTTGTCCATTTCATCAAGTCCGAATTCATCCACTTCCAAAGCATTTAAAGCTTTTTTAGCTGTATCGATTTCAATTCCGTTTCTATTTTCATAATCCGCAAAATCCCTTGTTCGTCTCAACAATCTATTTGCGATTCTTGGAGTTCCACGCGAACGACGCGCGATTTCCATTGCGGCATTTTCTTCAATTGTGATATTGAGAATACTCGAAGACCGTTTTACAATTTTTGAAATCAAATTGCTGTCATAATAATCCAACCTCGATTTGATTCCGAATCTATCGCGTAATGGAGCCGTTAACAAACCGGCGCGGGTTGTCGCTCCGATTAGCGTGTACGGAGGAAGTTGGATCTGAATGCTCCTGGCATTTGGGCCGGTATCAATCATTATGTCTAGTTTATAATCTTCCATTGCGGAGTAGAGATATTCTTCAACAACTGGAGAAAGACGATGGATTTCATCAATAAATAAAACAGATTTTTCTTCAAGGTTTGTCAGAATCCCAGCCAAATCACCCGGTTTTTCCAACACCGGACCGGATGTTACTTTTATTCCAACTCCCATTTCAGCGGCAATTATATTTGCCAGAGTAGTTTTCCCGAGTCCCGGCGGCCCGGTCAGCAACACATGATCCAAGGCTTCGCCACGTTTTAATGCCGCACCAATAAAAACTTTTAGGTTATCTGTTATTTTTGCTTGCCCGGTAAATTCGCCGAATGTTTTCGGACGAAGAGTTGTTTCTAAATTTTTCTCATCATCAGATAGTATGGAAGTTGTATTCTCAGATTTTCTTATCATTTAATAACTGCAAATATTTTTTTAATGTAGAATCTAATATTCATTTTTAATTTCACAAAATCGATTGATTCGATTAAATAAACCAATGCCGTCATTGTGAATATCATTAACCCCGCCGCAAGTAATGATTCGTTTAGCGATAAACTTTTTCCCTGTTTCCAGGAAATTCCCGGTGACCAGGCGCTTCCATACAAAATTACAAGGTGAACAGCATAAATCAACAAAGTGTGAGTACCGAGGTGCCTTATTATAGAAGGAAGACTTTCCAATTTCAAACATAAAAACGCCATTAAACCGTTTAGGAATATTACAACTCCGATTCTTAAAAACAATATATGATAACTGAACCAGATCGTTGACTCACCATTATCAAAACCAAACGGATATATCAGATTTGAAACTACAATTAATGTGGTGCCGATTCCCAGCAAGGATGAGGCAAATTTTGGGCTTCGAAAATCATATTTTTTGAGTGACAAGATGTAACCAAAAATTGCACCGCCCAACACATAACCTGCCCAGGGAAAAAGCGGGAAAAGCGACCCCATATCTCTATAAAAATATGAAGCAATCGCGAGCGGGAATATCTCAATCCAATTTATTTCTTTTACAAATGGATAACTGATGAAGAAAAACAGCAAGCCGGACAAGTATAAATAAACCGATTTAACTTTGATTTTCTCTGAAATAAAATAAAGCAGAATAATAAAAAGTAATCCAAACCCTATTAAATGCAGTGCATCGACACCGGCAAATATCTTCCACTGCTTTTCGGAAACATATTCGAAATTAAAAATTCTCCAAGTTGGATAACGGAGCAGATATCCAACGAAGACAAGAAGCATGAATCTTTTAAGACCTTTTTGTACCCGCGGGTTTTCCTTAAAACTTACTCCCCTGCTATGAAGAAGGTATGAAAAAACAACGCCGGAAGTAAACATAAAGATAGGCGCCGTAAATCCTCGAGCGGTGTACCAGATTGTGTAAAGAACAGAATCAAAAGATCTGTAATTTTCGGCGAGTAGCGAATCAATAGTATGACCCTGCATCATCATAATCACAGCAAATGCTCTCATCAAATCAAGGAATAAAATTCTTCGCAATATTTTAAAGTTCTCTTATTTTATTTGAAGCGAAAGATAACCAAAGTGCGGTCAAAAATAAATTTGTCGTTTTCTTATTATTTGGAGAAATTATTTCTCCTTTTTATGTTGATCAGAATTTTATACGTTGATATTAAAATAGTGTGAAAAAATGAAAAAATTACTAATCGTTTTAATCTTCATCACCTCTTTCTCTTTTGGACAGAAAAGAGGATCGGAAATTTGTTCTGAGTTAAAATCGCAAATGAATTCAAATATGTTAAACTTGGCGAAAGTTCAATATCCGGGTGATGAGAATATTGATGCCAAATATTATAAAATCGATATAAGTGTAGATCACATTAACAAGCAAATAAATTCTATTGTCGAGGTAAAATTCGAGGTTCTCTCCGATGAACTTAACACCTTTTTCCTTGATCTGAGCAGCGTTCTTACTGTTTCTTCCGTTGAATATTCCGATGGGAATTCAAGCGGAGTAGTCAGTTTTAATCACAATTCCGATAAACTAAATATTACTGCTCACCGGCAGCTGACCAAGGGCGAACAATATTCGGTTTTGATAAGTTATTCCGGCAGACCGATTACATCCGGATTTGCGTCATTTACTTTCGGAACAACCCCAAATGGCAATGCTTCAATTTATACTTTAAGTCAACCTTATGGTACAAGCGATTGGTGGCCCTGCAAAGATACTCCTGCTGATAAGGCAGATTCCTCAGATGTTTGGATAACAGTCGATAAATCATTAATTCCGGTTTCAAACGGTAAATTAGTTGAAATTGTAGATAACGGATTGACAAATACGTACAAATGGAAAAACCACTATCCAATTGCGCAGTATCTTATCTCAATGGCTATCTCAAATTTTACAGTTTATGAGCACAATTTTGTCGTAAATGATAGCACAACTTTGGATGTTATCCACTACAATTATCCCGAAAATTATAACGCAAATAGGATTTCAGATTTAAATCGAACCATTCCAATGTTACAGGTCTTTTCGGATTTATTTGGTGAATATCCATATCCGAATGAGAAATATGGACATGCGGAATTTGGCTGGGGCGGCGGAATGGAGCATCAAACAATTTCTTCAATGGGAGCTTATAACCAAGACATTGTCGCTCATGAACTTGCACATCAATGGTTCGGTGATAAAGTTACTTGCAAAAATTGGCAAAATATTTGGCTAAATGAAGGATTTGCAACTTATTCTGAATCTTTATACAGAGAATTCACTTCGGGTTATCTTGATTATATGTCATCCGTAAGATTTGACATGGGGCGAGCCAAAGTCGCAACCGGCTCAATTTATGTAAATAATATAAATACGATCAGCTCAATTTTCGATCCAAACAGAACTTATTCTAAAGGCGCCGTAGTTCTACACATGCTTCGTAATGTTATCGGAGATCAATTATTTTTTGAATCGTTAAAAGCATACAGCGACGACCCGGATTTAGCATATAATGTAGCGGAAACAGAGGATTTTCAGCGAATTGTTGAATCGGTTTCCGGGCAAGATTTAGACTATTTTTTCAGTCAATGGATTTATGGTGAAAACTATCCGAAATACTCTGCCGCATGGTCATCAATCAAAAATGGAGAGAGTTTTAATGTCGAAGTTGATCTTCAACAATCTACAAATTCCGATCCCAGGCATTTTATAATGCCGGTTGACTTTAAATTTTCTTTTGATAATTCAGATACAACTGTAACAGTTTTTAACAATCTCGGTAATCAAAAATTTAATTTCACTTTCCAATCTGATCCCAGCAATTTAGAGATTGATCCGGAATTTAAAATCTTACGGGATATTCAACAAGTAACAAAAGTGGATGAGGATAATGATCTTCAACCAAATCAGATAAAATTATTTCAAAATTTTCCAAATCCGTTTAATCCTTCAACTGCAATTAAGTTTTCACTGCCAAAGGAAAGTAATGTCGAATTGGCCATTTATGATTTACTTGGAAACAAAATTTTAACACTCATTAATTCGAAATATGGCATAGGAACACATACAATAAATTTCAACCCAGCCGATTATAATAAACAGTTATCAAGTGCGGTTTATATTTACACAATAACCAGCGGTGATACTGAGATCTCAAAAAAAATGTTATTAGTAAAGTAACCATTTACTGCATGAAATTATTTTCTTAACTTCATTGATCGATTTTTGTAAAGGATAAGTAAATGAAATTTTCGTCCAGGGGAATTCTCGCATTTGCTGCGTGTTTTATATTTTTAAAAATAACCAATATGTTTGGGAGTGAAGCCGTGTTTGTGGATACCAGAATCAATTCTGTAAAGAATGCAAAAAAAACATCAATTGAAGAAAATGCCACTCTTTATTCCTCAAAAAAACTCGGTTCTTTTATTGAAAATGGCAAGACTTATTTTCGACTATTCGCACCAAACGCATTAGCGGCGAATCTTTATGTTTTTGACAATGTCGAGGACTCTGAAGGTAGAGTTTATCCGTTAACAAAATTTGACGACGGCGTTTGGGAATTTTCCATAAAAGAAAATTTGATCGGCAAATTTTATGGATTTCGTTTACAACATATAAACGATGTTCAAGATATTAGTGAAAAACCACTCTGTATTGATCCTTATGCAAAAGCTGTTGCAACTTACACATCTTATTTCAATCCAAGGAAATCTATTGTTTATGAAGAGGATTATGACTGGGATGAAGATAAGTGGATACAAAGGGACTGGCGTGATTTAATAATTTATGAAATGCATGTCCGGGATATGACAGCACATCCGAGTTCAAAATCGGAGAAGCCCGGAACTTATAATGGCTTAATAGACGAAAATGCAAAGGGTGGAATCAACTACATAAAAAAACTTGGTGTAAATACAGTTGAACTTCTTCCCGCCCAAGATTTTGGCTATTGCGAAGCACCCTATAAAGAAAAGATGAATGGTAAGTTCAATACCTGGAATCCTTATGAGCGAAATCATTGGGGTTATATGACTGCCGCTTACTTTGCTCCGGCCTCTTATTATGCGCAGGACTGGGATAAATTCAAATGGAATGAGTGGATTGGAGGAGACGCAAAACAAGTAAATCAGTTTAAGGATATGGTAAAAGCCTTCCATAAAAATAAAATTGCTGTAATTATGGATGTGGTTTACAATCATTTAAGCGAATATGAAATTGGAAATCTAAAAGAGATTGATAAGGAATATTATTTCCGGCTGGATGAGAAGGGAAATTTTATCGCTGAAAGTTATTGCGGAAATGATCTTAAAACTGAAGCTCCGATGACACGGAGATTAATTATTGACAGCATCCTTTATTGGATGAAAGATTATCATGTTGATGGGTTTAGATTTGATCTTGGAAAACTTTTAGATTGGGAAACAATTGAAGCAATCATTCATGAAGCACGCAAAATAAATCCTAATGTTGTTTTCGTTTGTGAACCTTGGGGCGGCGGTTACGATCCGAAAGGTTTTTCGTTGCGTGACTGGGCCAGTTGGAATGATCAGATTAGAAATGGAATTAAAGGGGAAAACCCTAAAGATGGATTAGGATGGATTTTTGGCAATTGGTTTGGCAATAATAATTATGAAAGAATTAAAAGTTACGTTCGGGGAACACTTGTAAGAGATTCACTTGGTTTATTTCAACGAAAAGAGCATTCTGTAAATTACTTAGCTTCGCATGATGGTTACACACTTGGTGATTTTATACGGATCGGCAACAAATCAGTTAAGCCTGATCAAATAATTAAGAATATAGATAAAAACGCAGCCTTGGATGAAAAGCAGTTAAAACAAAACAAACTTGCCGCACTATTCCTTCTTACTTCTCAAGGTTTAACTATGATTCATTCCGGACAAGAATTCGCCAGATCGAAAGTTATTCCTATAAATGCAAAAATTGATGATAAACATCAGGGAATGATTGACCACAACAGTTACGAAAAGGATAATGAAGTTAATTACATCAATTATGATCATGCTGACAAAAATCAAGACCTAATTGATTATTACGGCGGACTGATTGAACTCCGAAAAGCTTACCGTGCTTTTAGATATGCAAATTATGATGAGATTACTTTTTATCCAAAAATAGAAAATGAATTCGCGCTGGGTTACACGATCGACTATCATGGTGATCAATTTGTTGTATTGTTCAATGCAGATCAATCACAATCCGCCTCATTTAAACTTCCGGATGGTGAATGGGAATTGGTGGTGAACAGTGAAGAAGCCGGTATAAAAACTCTAAACCGATTTATGGGAACAACAACCATCGAACCAATTAGTGGAGCTGTTTTTAGAAAACCCGCTAACTAAAGATTGATTTTTTAAGCGATTTATCAACGGCAATTCTAAACGCAGCAAGATTAACCGGTTTTTGGAAAATAAATTCTAACCCTAATTCTTTATAAGATTCTATTATACCATCATTCAGATCAATACTTAGAACAATAACCGGCGGTATATATTTCACATCCAAAGATTTCAACTTTTTGACAAATTCATACCCGTTTATAACCGGCATATAATGATCTGTGATAATTAATGCCGGAGAGGATTCCTTAACTATCTCCAGAGCTTCTTTGCCGTCCTTTGCTTCGAGCACTTGATATCTCGGGAAAAAGTTTCTAAGCAATTTAGTGTACAAAAGGCGATCCGTTTTCCCATCATCAACTAACAGAATATTTGTTGATGAAACCGGGAGCGAGAAAATAAAATCAGATCCATGTCCGAATTCACTTTCGACTCTAATTTCGCCACCATGTTTTTTGACAATATCATAGCAAAGGGATAATCCCAGTCCTGTACCTTTTTCACCTTCAGTCCCACGGCTGGTGAATTTTGCGTCCACACGAAACAGTTTATCTATATCCGAATCTTTTATGCCGGTGCCTGTATCCTTGACGTGAAACTCAACTTGCTTTTCTTCAATATTTGCAACTGCTGATATTGAAATTTTACCGCCTTTGGGTGTAAATTTTATTGAATTCGAAATAAGATTGCTGAGCAATTGTATAATTAAATTTTCATCACCGTGAGCAAAAGTATCATTTACAATCTCATTCTCGAATTGAATATCTTTCTGCATTGCCGCGCCACGCAAAAGCACAAAAGTTTTTTCCACCAACTTCTTCATATTTAGGCGATCCGGCTCAAACTTTACTCTTCCTGTCTGAATTCGTGTCCAATCGAGTAATGAATTCACTAACTCCAAAATGGTCTTTGCTGAGTCATTAACAAAACCAACATATTCGGTTCTTTTCTCGACGGGAAGATTTTCGTTTTTTAGCATTAAATCAGTAAATCCGATTATAGAAGAAAACGGAGAACGCAAATCATGTGAAATGATTGACAATAATCTATCCTTGGTTTCATTTAATCTTGCAAGATCATCAGCGGATCTTTTTAGCTCCTCTTCTGCACGTTTGCTGAGTGAAATATCACTCACAACTCCGTAAATTTTTTGAATTACACCATCGGAAGATCGAATGAGAGTAATTTTGTTTTTAATCCAAACTGAAGCCCCAAACTTATTTATGATTCGGTACTCAAATTCTCCCGCTGAACGTGTCACATCACGATAAAATGATTTTAATCGTTTCAAAGTAAAATGTAAATCTTCGGGATGTATTAGATGCGCCCAGAACAATTGGTCGAGAATAAAACGATCATTTTTATAACCGGTAATTTGGGAAATTGCTTCGGTATAAAAAACGGTACGAAGTTTTCCGTTTATACGTTCAGCTTTCCACATCCCTTCAGTAATATTTTCGGCAACACTTCTGTATTTTTCCTCAGATTCCCGCAAAGCTTTTTGTGCCTCTTTTGATTCGGTGATATCCCGATCAACACGAACAATAAATTTTTGTCCGCCCGCTTGAAAAGTGGTTATTGTTTCTTCAATTAATCTATTTTGTCCTTTTGGAGTAACAACCTTAAATTCAACTCTCTCTTGATAATCCTTCCCACCAAAAATACGAGCGGTTAATTCCTGCATCATTTTGCGATCATCTGCATGAACAAAATCAAGGTGATGTTTTCCACCCAAGTCAGTCTCTTCAGGAATATCGTAAATAGAATTGAATGCTTTGTTTGTGAGAATTAAAGTGTCTCCTTCTTGAACAGAAATTCCATCTTGAGACACATTAAATACGGACTGAATTAACAGTAAATCTCTTTCAGCCTCTTTGGTTTCCGTAATATCGGTTAGAATAGCGTTAAAATATTCGGGCTTATTGTTGAGATCGTAAACAGTGGAAAGATTGGCGTTAACATATCTAACCGCGCCTGTTTTGGTCTTTAATTTCAATTCTTTTGTTGGTTCGGATATGCCCGGTTTCGCAAGTGTTTCGAGATCTATTTTATCCCCGCCTTCCATAAAATAGTAGATGCTCTGACCAATAAATTCATTCTCTTTATATCCAAATTTTTCAATAAAAAATGGATTTACATAATTAATAACACCATCCAAATCGAGGGTGCAAATATACTCATGAGTGTTTGTTACTATTGAACGGTATTTAGCTTCAGATAACCTAAGCGATCGTTCGAGTTCGAATCGCTCCGAAATATTAGTGCAAAGAATCACAATGGATTCGGATTTGTCTCCCGAACTTCCGAATCGTACAAGGATAGTTTTTTCATCACCGGAAGAGGGCTTAATTTTAAATTCCGATTCCCAGGTTTTATTTTTTATTAATTCATTTTTTATTTGATTGAAATAATTTGGATTTATCGATCCGATAACTTTTCCGATATGTTTCTTGTAAACCATACTTTTCCGGAATCCGAATAAATTCTGAGCCGAATCATTCCAAAATATTATTTCCCCATTTAGATTAACACTAACAATCGCATCAACCACATTTGATGTAATCGCTTGATAATACTGGAGTTCTTCGAGTTCTTTCTCGTAAGATTCTTCTTGTTGAATTTGTTCGGTTTGGTCTTTGAACAATATCAATACAAATTTTCCACCGTCTTGGTGGGCATAAGGAATGCTAATAATTTCTATCGATTTCCCATCAATTGAATAAAAATTACTTTGGTCTTCCCTTTTTTCGAATGATAAATTGAGCTGGATTAGAAGTTTTCCTTTTTGTTCTTCCGGAATTATATCAAAAACATTATCATTGATTTTTTGATACAAATTATTTGAGATGCGTTTATTCCGAATTTGATTAAATAGAATTCGACCTTCAGTATCAGTTAAAAGATAATGATCAGTGAGCAAACCAATCGTTTTCCTGAAATCAGCTGATTTTAGTATTGTATCCGACTGGAGCGTGCTATCAATTTTAACATCCTGAAGTATTAACAATCCTCCGTCGAACTTCCCATTTTTCATTAAAGGCGAGCCCTTTACAATTACTTTTAGCTCTTTTCCTTCAGAAGTTTTTGTGTTAAGTAATTCTTTTTCGAACGGAATACCGGCAGTTAATTCTTTGAGTTCCTCGGAAACATCTGCATAATCGAACAATCCGGTTTGAATGATATCCTTGCCATGAATGGAGCTTGCACTCAGATTATTAATTACATCAAAAAGGTAAAAATTCCGATTTACATGCAATACCTTAAACTCGGAATTAAATATTAATAATCCCACCGGAAGGTTTTCGATGAGCGAAGTCATGTTTATAAATTCTGTATTTTTGATATCTTCTTTCACACTTAATACTAAAATGGATGACTGGTCTTAATATATATCAAAAATAATACCAATAAACCAAAAGTGGTAAATACCACTTTTGGTTCTGATACATTTTATCTTTTAAATAATGATCTACTAAAAAAACAGAATCAGATTAATTGCGGACCTGAAGCTACAAGCATTTTGCCTTCTTCAGTATCTGTGTATTTTTCAAAATTAGCAATAAATAATTGCGCTAATTCTTCGGCTTTTTTTGTCCAATCATCCGGATCAGAGTAAGTATCTCTCGGATCAAGTATCCCCGGATCAACTTTGGGAAGCGAAGTTGGTATTGCAAAATTGAATATCGGCAAGTTCTTACTTTCCGCGTTTTCAATTGAACCGTCAAGAATTGCGTGAATTATTTCCCGAGTATCTTTTATTGAAATTCTTTTTCCTGTCCCATTCCATCCCGTATTTACCAAATAAGCTTGTGCTCCGTGAGCATCCATCTTTTTAACGAGCTCCTCACCGTATTTCGTGGGATGCAAAGATAGAAAAGCTGCTCCGAAACATGCGGAAAAAGTTGGCTGCGGAGCCGTAACACCACGCTCAGTGCCGGCCAATTTAGCTGTAAATCCGGATAAAAAATGATAATTCGTTTGATCGTGAGTCAATTTTGCTACCGGCGGCATAACGCCGAACGCATCCGCGGTTAAGAAAATTACTTTATTGGCATGTCCTGCTTTCGAAACCGGTTTAACAATATTATTGATATGGTAAATCGGGTAAGAAACGCGAGTATTTTGTGTAATCGAGGAATCCGCAAAATCAATTTTCCCATTCTCATCAACTGAGAGGTTTTCAAGTAAAGCATCCCGCTTTATTGCTTTGTATATATCCGGCTCAGATTCTTTATCCAAATTTATTGTTTTTGCGTAACAACCACCTTCAAAGTTAAACACACCGTCATCATCCCAACCGTGTTCATCATCCCCTATTAACTCCCTGACAGGATCAGTTGAAAGTGTCGTTTTTCCGGTTCCGGAAAGTCCGAAGAATATTGCTACATCACCATTTTTACCTTTGTTGGCAGAACAATGCATAGACGCAATTCCTTTCAGCGGCAGATAATAATTCATCATAGAGAAAATCCCCTTTTTCATTTCCCCGCCGTACCACGTACCTCCAATTAATTGCATTCTTTCTGTTAGGTTAAATACCGTAAAGACTTCCGAATTCATCCCGTGTTCTTTCCATTTGGGGTTTTCGGTTTCAGATCCGTTTAATACAAGAAAATCGGGTTTGCCATAATTATCGAGCTCTTCTTCTGTTGGTCGGATAAACATATTTTTCACAAAATGAGCTTGCCAGGCAACTTCAGTAACAAAGCGGACTTTGAGTCTGCTATCTTCGTTGGCCCCGCAAAAAGTATCCATCACATATAATTTTTTACCGGAAAGTTGTTCTCTAACTACATCTTTTAAATCATCCCAAACATCCGGAGAGATGGGCTTGTTATCATTTTTAGCATAATCTGAATTCCACCATATCGTATCTCGTGTGACATCATCCATAACTATGTATTTGTCTTTGGGGGATCTGCCGGTAAAAATTCCTGTAAGCACGTTTAATGCTCCCAATTCAGTTTTTTCAGCTCTTTCATAGCCAACTAAATCCGGGTTAAGTTCGTGTTCATATAATAGATCGAAAGAGGAGTTGTAAAATATATCTTTGGTATTCTGGATACCAATCTCTTTTAATTCAAGAACTATTTCTTCTTTTGATTTCATTTGGGCTCCTGGTTAATCCAATAATTCAAATATGTAAATGGGAACAAGTTTGGAAAAATTCGTTAGAAAATTTTCTTCAACTCGGTATTTATTCTTTCTGTGGCGCCTAAGTTTTCTGTCACATATTTTTTTGAGATATTGCCTGAACTTATTCTAAATTCATCATCACGGAACAGTTTTCTAAGGGTTCGATAAGCATTTTTGTTGCCGGTAATTTTAAATCCACTGCCCATCTCAACCAAATTTCTGGCCTCCCTGCTATTTTCAATTTTAGGCCCGAACAGAACCGGAATTCCGTAAACAGCCGGTTCCAGAACACTGTGCACACCCGGCTTAAATCCACCTCCGACGAAAGCCACATGCGCATAACGATAAAGAGTCAACAATATCCCAATTGCGTCTACAATAATAACCTTTTCAGAATTATAATGCCTTAATCGTGAGAATCTTATGTGAGAAATTTTTTTGTTTAGTTCGTTCTCTATCCTTTCAAGTTGATTAACTGTAGGTTCATGGGGAACTACAATAGAAATTAATTCTTCTTCAAGAGATTGCAGTTTAATAATTGAAGGGAAAATTACAGCCTCATCCGACGGCCAAGAACTTCCAAATACAAAAACTTTTTTCCCCAGAAAAAATTCTTCGGGAAATATTTGTTCTTGTTTAGCTATCTGACTTTTTTGAAAAACCCTGTCAAATCTTGTATCACCAACGCTGATAATATTATGTTGGTTCACACCGAATTTCAAAAAATTTTCCGCATCAGAATCTGTTACCGTTAACACTTTGGTTATTCTTCTAAATAAGGAAGCGCTAACACCTTTTGCGATTGGTAAATTTCGTCTCGAATTAGTCCGGAGTGTCGCGTCTACTAAAAATATAGGGATATTAGATGAGGCAAGTTGCCAAACTAAATTTGGCCATAAATCGTAACGCATAAAAACAACAAATCGAGGTTTAACTATTTTAATGAATCGTTTAATCGTCCCGGGAAAATCAAAAGGGAGATAAGAAACTATATCGGCATAAGGATAACGAAGAGAATTATCATAGCCCGAAGGCGAAAAAAATGTTACAATAATATTTACATCGTAATTGGATTTGAGGTCCTCGATAATCGGTTTTGCTTGTTCAAATTCGCCCATCGATGCCGAATGAAACCAAATGGTCTTTCTACCCTTTTTCAATCCCGCAAAATTTATTATGAGGTTTTCGAATATTTTCTTGCGATCTTTTATTCCTCTGCGAACCTTTGAATTAAAGAACGAATAAATCAATACCATGAAATAAAACAATGGTACGATTAAAAGATTATATATGCTTTTCCAGATTTTACTCATTAATTACATCATTTTTGTTAATGCTTCAATTACCATTTGAGGTTTAATTTCCCTCATACATTTAAAGTGTTTTTTGGGGCAACGATTTCGACCGATATGGCTGCACGGCCTACATGAGAGACCTTTATTTTCCAAAACTAAATTTCGTGATTTATAGGGAAAAAATCCGAATTCTTCTACTGTTGATCCGAAAATGGAAATCACCGGCACATCCAACGCTGTTGCAGTATGCATCAAACCGGAATCATTACATATAACTAATGGGGATTTTTTCAATTCGACACAAATTTGCTCAAAATCGTTATCATTAGAAACATCAATCGAACCCAATACCCCTTTTGAAATTTCTGCACAGATTGTTCTGTCATCTTTTCCCCCGACTAGTTTTACTCCAAAGCCCATATTTATCAGCTCATTGCCCAATTCAATAAAATACTCAGCCGGCCACATTTTTGTAAAATGTTTGGAGCCCGGACAAAGTGAGATTACTTGTGGATCTTTTTCCGGAGAAACTTCCCGCGCCTGGAAAAGCTCGGGTCCTTTTGAATCCAACCGTAATTGATCGATGACCTCTCCGTACATTTCAGGTATTTGTTTAATGCTTGAATAGAGGTTCACTTTTGTGTTTACAAGTAGGAATTTTTTGATGTGCGGCTTATTGAAACGGAGGATTTGACAATCCAATTGTTTGCAAATTTTTCGAGAGTAATTATTATTCTGAAGGTCTATGACTAAATCGTACTTCCTTTTTTTTAATTTTTCAAAAAGTTGTTGGTTTATATTTCGCTTTCTGAAAGGGAAAATCTTATTTACATGCGGATTATAATCTAAAATGTTGGAAAATATATCCTGAGTTACTAAGTCAATTTCACATTCCGGAAATGAATTGGCAAAGGAACGAATTACCGGAGTTGTGAGAATTAAATCACCTAATGAACTTAACCGGATAAAAAGTATTCTGGAATAAATTTTGTTCAAAATAAGCATTTACTAATTATTTGTATAAAATTAGCCAATATAAATCTCGCATCAAAAATTTCTATTAAATGGTAAAAGTATAAAAATGTCTTTATTTTTAGTGAATCAAAAAAAGGGAAAATTATGTCGACATTACCTCCTCCTTCAGTACGAAAACATCCGGAAAATTCAATTGAGAGTAAAATTTATTCAATTGTTGAAGGATTTGAAACTAACATCCCAATTCAAAACGATAGATATAGATTAAGTTATTGCCTTTACAAATTCATCCAGGGTGAAGGTGATAATCCGGAAATTCTTGTTAATTCGACAAAGATCAAAATCGAGGGTATTTCAAAACAAGAGCTTGCCAAGTCCCTAAACGAAAAAATTTCCGGATTATCAAAAAACTAAAAATTCGGTGTAAATTTTTTCCCTTTATGGAATTGGGTTATAATATCAACCGCTTCTTTGGGATCGTTTGAGATTTTGAATAAATCCAAATCTTCCTCACTGATGTATTTGAATTTGAGTACAGAATCTTTTATCCAATCAAGCAAAGGAGTCCAGTATTTTTTGCCGTACAAAACTACTGGAACAGCCGAAGTTTTTTGAGTCTGGACTAAAGTAAGTACTTCAAACAACTCATCAATTGTACCAAAACCGCCGGGCATTGCTATATAACCTTGTGAATACTTAAAAAACATCACCTTTCTGACAAAAAAGTAATGAAAATTAAGAAGTTTATCAGCATCGATGTATGGGTTGGCATATTGTTCATGAGGTAAATTGATATTTATGCCGGTCGAACTTCCGCCGGCTTCATTTGCACCACGATTTGCCGCTTCCATCACACCGGGTCCACCACCTGTAATAACACCGAATCCTTGCTTTACAATCTCTTTAGCTGTTTCCCGCGCCCATTGATAAGGCATATCAGTCTCTTTTGTGCGAGCTGAGCCAAAAATTACAATGCTTGGTTTAATTTTAGACATCGTTTCGAATCCTTCCACGAATTCGCCCATTATTTTGAAGATTCGCCAAAGATCTTTTTGTGAATCGACAATTTCGCTGGGGACAATTCCATTATTAACGGAAATTCCATCTTGCATATTTACTCCAGAATTTGAACAAAGATTCGAAAAATATAAAAAATCTGATTAGAAAGATGTAATTATCTTGTTGCGTAGTAATGTTAAGAAGCGTGCTCTCGATGGTTTCGGGAAATGATTGGTTCGATACTAATAGTTCTGCTTTCTCACCGCATTTGAAACGAAATCAACATTACTATAATAATCGAACTGGTTACTTTCTCTAAGTTTCGGATTATTAACAATTGTCATTCGAGCTCTCCCAACTGTGCTTGCCATATCAAATTGTGGAGTATAATGCCTTTCACCGGATTCAGGAGGAATTCGTTTCTTAACAAGTATTGTTTTATGAGAAGAAGTTGATCGAGTCTGATATTGTGTCAGATCATAGATGTTGGGTTCTCGTTCACTTGTTCCAATTCTGGTAAATCTTTCTCCCGTTTTACGAATTGGTGCGGTTCTAGAAACTTGTTCGCTCTCTTTGATTAGTTTTGAAGTAGACCGTCGTGGCTCATTTTTCATTTGGGTAATAAGAGCTTGTGACCTTCTGGGAGGCTCAATTCTAACAGGAACAAACCCCTCGACAGGTGGAGCATTCTTTTTTCTAACTTTCGCCGCCACGTAAGAAGATATTAATACTACAATAAGCAGTACGCTAAATCCTATCAAGGATATTGTTATTATCGGTACAAGTTCCATAAATTCTATTATATTTTTTTCTTTATTAAACAAAGTATGTGCCATAAAATAATGCTGAAAATAGAGCATATTCCTTCATTCCGTTTTGGGGAAAGTCTCATTTTGAGAAATATTTTGGTAAAGAGACAATTTCTCTGAATTAAAATTATTCTTCAAAAATTTTTCAATTATTTGATAAGGAACATATATCAATAATGAATTCTTATTTATCTTTTATTCATAAACCGAAGCAAAACTATTTAGTATCATTTCGTATCTTAAATTGTTTTAGCTTTTATTTGAATAAAATTGAGCTTAAAGTTGGAACAAATCTGACTCAATAGTAGTCATACTGAGGGAAATATGACAAAAATTAATCTTATCGATCGCAGCAATTATTTTAAAGGTTTACTATTATTAATCCGAAAGGATAATAAAGTAGCGCCTTCCGAAGAGAGACTGATTACAAAAGTTGGTCTTGCGCTTGGGTTTGAGAAATCCTTCATCAGAACCGCAATTTCTGAAATTTTGGAAAACGAAAATATACTTGATGATCCACCGTCATTTTCTGATCCGATGATCACCAAATCCTTCTTAAAAGATGGATTGAAAATTTCCGCTTCCGATAACGACATTGATCCAAATGAACTTTATTGGCTAAAAGAAATCGCAAAAATTAATTCGGTTCCTGAGCACTGGTTAGATAATCAATTAAAACACTTAGTTGAGAACAAAGATTTGATTCTTGAGGATCTGGAAGTTCAGAATCGTTTTGTATTAAGCGGGGAATTTTGAATTCAGCTCAAGAAATAATATCCGGTTTAGGGCTTCAGAAGCACCCTGAAGGAGGTTATTTTAAGGAGCTTTACCGTTCAGCTGAAATTTATCAAAAGGATCATCTTCCTGAAAGATTTAATGGTGATAGAAGTTTTTGTACATCTATTTATTACTTATTGGAAGGTAATGATTTTTCGGCCTTCCATAGAATTTTGGCTGATGAAATCTGGCATTTTTACACAGGAAGCCCAATCTTAATTTATACACTTTCGAGACAAAATGGTCTAAAACAATTTTTGCTTGGAAGCGACATTTCCGCCGGTCAAATACCACAATTTGCAATTCCTAAAAATACTTGGTTCGCCGCAAAGTGCGCCAATATTTCAAATTTTTCTTTGGTTGGATGCACTGTATCCCCCGGATTTGATTTTGCTGATTTTACGCTGGCTGATCAAAATGACCTGATTAAAGAATTTCCACTTGAAGAAGCGATTATTAAAAAAATGACGCGATAATTATGGCGATAATTGATGTAATAAAAGCGGACATTACATCCTTGGAAGTCGAAGCAATTGTGAATGCGGCAAATACTTCCCTTCTGGGAGGAGGCGGTGTTGATGGGGCTATCCATAGGGCTGCGGGACCGGAGTTACTTGAAGAATGCCGATTGTTAAACGGTTGTAAAACCGGTGAGGCAAAAATTACTAAGGGATATAATCTTAAATCCAAATTTGTAATTCACACCGTTGGTCCAATTTGGCGAGGCGGAGTTCAAGATGAAGAGGCTTTGCTGAAGGCGTGTTATTTGAATTCGCTTGAAATTGCAAAGAACCACTATGTAAAAACAATTGCCTTTCCATCCATAAGCACCGGAATTTATGGATTTCCAATTGATAAAGCCGCTAAAATTGCTATTTCAGTTGTGAAAAATTTCGGATTGGAAAATTTGCTTCCAGAAAAAATAATATTTGTCTGCTTCAGTGATTCTGATTTTCAAACCTACTCCGATTTATTGAATCAAACATGAAACAAAAAAGGCGGATATCTTATCCGCCTTTTTTAAGAAATATTCAGAACCTAATTAAGAACAGTTGATAGCCGATTTTCCCGGGAAAGTCGCTGTAGTGTCCAATTCTTCTTCGATTCTTAATAACTGATTATACTTTGCAATTCGGTCTGTTCTGCTTGCCGATCCGGTTTTAATCTGTCCCGCATTTGTGGCAACAGCGATATCAGCTATTGTGGTATCTTCGGTTTCACCGCTTCTATGACTTATAACCGATGTATAACCGGCTCTTTTGGCCATTTCAATAGCATCAAGAGTTTCGGTTAAGGTCCCGATTTGATTAACTTTGATAAGAATAGAGTTTGCAATTCCTTGCTCAATACCTTGCGCTAATCTTTCTGTGTTTGTAACAAATAAATCATCACCGACCAATTGGACTTTATCGCCAATGGCATCAGTAAGATTTTTCCATCCATCCCAATCGTTTTCGTCAAGCCCATCTTCAATTGAAATTATCGGATACGTAGAAACTAATTTTTCATACATTTTGATCATTTCATCAGAAGTCTTTTTCTCTTTTGAAGATTTGAAGAATTCGTATTTTTTATCTTCTTTGGAATACATTTCACTTGACGCGACATCCAACGCGAAAGAAATATCATCGCCGGGTTTATAACCCGCTTTTTCTATTGCTTCCATAATGATTTCAAAAGTTTCGTCATTTGATTTTAAGTCGGGAGCAAAACCACCTTCATCACCAACTGAAGTATTGTAGCCTTTGCTTTTCAAAACTGATTTTAATGAATGAAAAACTTCTGTTCCCATTCTTAATGATTCTGAAAAACTAGAAGCACCATGAGGCATGATCATAAATTCTTGAAAATCAACTGTATTGTCCGCATGACTTCCACCGTTAAGAATATTCATCATTGGAACAGGAAGAACTTTTGCGTTTACTCCACCGATATATTGATAAAGAGGGATTCCTAAAGTTTCTGCAGCTGCTTTTGCACAAGCCAAAGAAACACCTAAAATTGCATTTGCTCCAAGTTTAGATTTGTTAGGGGTTCCATCCAATTCGATCAATAAATTGTCAATCGCGACTTGATCGATCGCATCAAAATCAATTAATTCGTCGGCGATAACATCATTAACGTTATCCACTGCCTTTTCAACACTTTTTCCCAAATATTTTGATTTATCTCCATCTCTCAATTCAACAGCTTCGTGTTCACCTGTTGAAGCACCGCTTGGAACTGCCGCGCGACCATAAATTCCGGATTCAAGAAGTACTTCTACCTCTACAGTCGGATTACCGCGTGAATCAAGGATCTGACGACCCCAAATATCAACTATTGTTGTCATTTATTTCTCCATTTTTTAGATAATTACATCTTTTAATTTACCGAAAAACCATCCGATATTCCATTTGAATTAAATCAGATTGTGTCAAGAGATGTAAACTCGGAACGGATTTTTATTATATTTGTTCCTCAGATTATGCCCACGTAGCTCAGCAGGATACCTGCCTGCCGGCAGGCAGGGAGCAATGGAGATTTTGATGTTTTTTGTTTATGTGTTAAGGAGTCTAAATTACGATCGGATTTACATTGGACATACGCATAATTTAGAGAACAGGATTATAGAACATAATTCCGGTAGGACTAAATCAACCAAGCCTTATAAACCTTGGGAATTGGTATATTCCGAGAACTATGAGTCGAGGGATGAAGCTGTTAGGAGGGAGAAATACTTAAAAACCGGAAGCGGTAGAGAACTGATTAAATCTTTTTTTTAGTTTTGCCCACGTAGCTCAGCAGGATAGAGCAACGGTTTCCTAAACCGTAGGTCACAGGTTCGAATCCTGTCGTGGGTACACTTTCCAGCTCGAGTTTGCCAAATTCATTGTTATTTAAAGGTTAAGAAGCCCTGATTCTTACCACGAAATCAAGGCTTCTAATGTAGGAGTGACTACAAATTTCCAACAGTTCCTCTATTACTTTATAAGTATCATTTTACGAATTTGAGAAAAACTTTCTTTTCCGCCATCAGCAAAAAGTCTATAAATATAAATGCCGGATGGAAGATTTTCACCTGACGCACCCTTGCCATCCCATTCATAACGGTGATATCCGGCATTTAGACCTGTTCGCACCAAAGTTCTGATATGCTCACCCAGTGCATTATAAATAACTAATGATACACTTGCTTCCTGAGGCAATCCAAATTCTATTGAAGTTGACGGATTAAATGGATTCGGATAATTTTGATGAAGTATGTATTCATCCGGTTCAAGTACTTCCTTTATTAACGAACTGGCGACATCTTCCGTAAAAGTAAATTGATCTATATTAAATGGTTGAGTAGTATTAAAATATAGTCTTAAATGATATTCTCCCTCAGTTAAGGACATTGTTGCATTTAGGGTTGTCATTGCTTCCCAGCTCCCCGTTGAAGGGACTGTTGGAGAAGTTGAGTAATTACTTCCGATTTCGAACCGGAATTTACCGCCGGCCATTTCTGAGGCAGTGCGGATAGTAATATTATAATTTGCAGTTTTTTCGACTTTAACCGTGTACTCGACCCATTCTCCATTTTCGATATAACCTAAATGGTAACCCCCATCACTAACTCGTTTTTGAACATCAACACCTTCGAGAGGTCTGTAATCACCCGGAATGTTCGTGGGATCTGTATCGTGATATGATAAACCTTCACCACCGATGTCATAATCCTCAGCTTCAATAGTACCCGGAATTACAGCTTCGGTTCCCAAATATGGAGCCCTTTCGGTTGCCTGAGGAACAATTTGAGTCAATATCGGATAAGAATAGTAATTTTCAGTACTATCGAACACACTGATTACTCGATAATAAATATTACTGCCGGGCGTTATATTTTTATCTTCATATTTGGTGTCGTTAATGCCAAGTTCAGCAACTACATTATAATTTCCGTTATTAATCCTTTTTTGAATTTCAATTCTATCATTCGAAGAAGTTCTATTCTGCCAAGTGAGAATCGCTGTTGAATCCGCAGTGACTTTGAGAGCTGTTGGTCCTTCGGGGTGTGTTTTGGTTAAAATATCAACAACATCTCTATCCCAACTGCGAGAAGCTCTTTGATAAATACCCCAGTATCCGGCGTCATCCCACGCTTGAAAAGCAACGTTGTTTTTAACCGCAGATTCAACATTAGTCGCGTAATAAATCATACGAGAATTAAAATCGCATATTGTGCGAGCTCCGAACTCACTCAACATAGCGGGAATGTTTTTGCTCGCACTCCAGTTTGCCACAGTAGTAAATCTTGATTTGGTAGAATTAACTTCTGAAGTAGGAAAAATTCCGTTGCCATCTCCGGCAAAACTCCATGGATCATACGAATGAAAGTAACCCATCACATAACTATCCTGTGGAACCGCCGCTCCAGTGAGATGTTCAACTCCGCACCATTCGGGACCGGAATAGATTATTATTCTTGTTGGATTAGTTTGACGGATTATCGGAATAATTCTAAGATTAAGATCATCAACTTGGGCTTTGGTCATTCCGAAAGGTTCGTTCAGTATTTCAAATAATAATCTGTCCGATTTATCTTTAAATCTTGTAGCAACCTGTTCCCAAATACTATCATAGCGTGCTTTATTGGCCGCGCTGTAATTTTGCTTCAACCAATCTTCATGATGCCCATTAATAATGATAAATAAACCTCTTTCCAAACCCCAATCAACAACTTTTTCTACGGTATTCATCCAGGAAGCGTTAATTGTATAGGGTGAACTGCCTGCTGTGTGGTCACCCCAATTAACCGGAATTCTGATGCACTGAAATCCTTCTTTAACGTAATCGTCAAAATAGTATTCTTGAATAGGGCCTTGCATACCGTTTTCCATTGTATTGCCGATATTAATCCCTCTTATCATTTGGCCAATTGCTTCCTGGGGAGTTAGTTGGGCACTAACAATACCGCTAAATGTTATTATTAAAATCAACACCATACTTGTAACTAGCTTCATATTTATTACATCCTTTCCGTAATTATATATTTTCATGATTTCTTTTTTTGTAGCTCATGTTATTAATAAAAGATGTATCCTAATCTTTTCAGTTATGAATTCTCATCAAAAAATTTTTGGATAAATTTTGACAATTAAAAACAAAAAGCCACATTCTATTTTAAAGATACAATTTGGAATTTCCACTGTGCCGTTAATAACTGTTAGATATAACGGTTAGCGTAAATTATTTCTGTAGTGATTTCTTGTAATTGATAAGATTTTGAATGTGAGATGATTTGGGGTAGTAGAATTTAATTGAATCAAAGAATTTGTCACCCTTCAAAAATTTGCCGAAACTATAATACGCGCGGGTTAGGTTGAACAAAACATCGATATCCTTTGGATTATCCGCTAACGACTTTTCCAGATAGAATATTCCGTTTTCCGTGAAGTCAAGTGCCAAACTAAACTGTCCGAGCCATTTACAGATAAATGGTGAGTCATTAAAATGAACCGCCTCTGATAGGATGGCAAATGCCGTTTGGTATTGATTAGTCTTTAGAAATAGTTCAATCATTGGTTCGTAAAAAATATCGAGTTGCGGTACCGTATAAATTAACGCTCTATGCTCCATAAATGATTTTTTATACTGACCTTCACTTTCAAACATTTTTGCAAGCTTAATATGAGCGATCTCCGGAGTAAATTTCTTCAAATAAGTAACATCATGAGCGAATGAATCCACTAATGTTTTCGGTTGGAAATTTTTTAATGCCACATTTGAACCAGTTTTTTTAAACGGCCAGCCACCTTTCAATTGTAAGATATTCAGGTATGCGTATACGCTGTCAAATTCCGTTACTCCCCAATTCGTATAATAATAGTGATTTGGTTTTATTCTCTGTTCCGGCCATTTATCGACGATGAATTTATTCAGCCTCATTTGTTCAAAAAAGCCATCTGCCATTAAAAAGTACCCGTCAATATTCGGATGAAGATGGTCCAGCATAAGATTATCACCCGTCAACTCATTTGGCGAATTTCTTTCAAAAATTGAGACCAGAGGAACAGTTGGAATATTATAAAAATTGCCAATTTCATGTACAATTTTGTTGAAGTCGTCAGAAGCTCGAAACCGCAGCGCATCTAAGTCTTTAGCGCTATTAAATAAATTTCTCGCGGTTAAATATTCCCCATCATCTTCACACTTTTTTGCTTTTTTAAAAACCTCACCAGCCACCACATTGGTGTCGCTATTCACCGATTCGAATGGAGGTTGATCTTTAATGTTAGAAACTAATTCACTAAGCAAAATTTTAACTCCGGCATTTTGAAACCGCTCAACAATTTCAATCAGATTAGATCTAAATTGTTCGTTGCCCAAGTCGTAAATTTCACTGTTTAATGCGATCTCTTTATCGCGAACAATGGCAGACATTGCGGTTTCATTCATTACTTCCGAACCGTTTATTTTTTCTTTACTTCCAAATAATCCAAATATTGATTTGCTGATTTTGCGCAACAGAATAAAAGTCTTGAATTTCTGAAGCTGCAAAATGGTTTTTACGAAAAAGCGGTTTCTGCCCAAATTCTCCATCGAGGAAACGCCAAGCGCTCCATAAAATTCGTTATGTCCGGCATAAATTAAAATTGCATCCGGTTCCTGTTCATTTATTTCATCAATAAAATCCAGTAATGAGTAAGAATTTATTGCTGTCATAGCAACATTTATTACTTCGATATGTTTCTCCGGAAACACATCATTAAGTTTTCGATTTAGTATCCGGGGGAAAGTTATGTTATTACCATAAGGATAGCCGGCAGCCGTTGATCCGCCGAGTACAAATAACCTGTAACCGTTTTCCGGTTTTTCTTTTAGAAACAAATCTTTTCTTGGAGTCGGTACAAACGCGTTGGAATTGAAATATCTTTTTCCGATATCTACATTGATTCCAAAATATTTAGATTCCTCGGTTGGCGTGGAGACAAATAATTTTGGACTACCGTCATAATTAAATAAGTGTAGGACAATTTCAATTGAAGCGAGAATTAAAAGGGGAAATATTGTTAAAAAAATCCAAAAAAGAATTTTCTTGGATTTGGAAAGACTTTCTCTTTTTATACTGATTTCTTCTTTTTGCTTTTTTTTCATCTATATATCGGGAATGGGGTTCGTGACAAGAACTAAATTTTTAATTCCGAGACCGACCCTATCATTTGAACTCTTTTATAAGAATTATCTAAGACTTATATATTTCTTGATTTTTAATAAGAATACTCTATAGTGGTAAGAGATAATCTGACTTAGCACATTACTAATTTAAATATCCGATAACTGATTTATAGTTAAAGTTTACCGCACACCTCTAAGACTTGGCGCCTCCCCATTCAAAAAATCAGCTTTCGAATAAGAATACATTTTGATTTCGCTCCCATCAAAAATTAGTAATTGGGATGATTCTGCTTTTATAACACCTTCAATTTTCTTACTCACATTCGTATTAAGACTTAGACTTACATGGTCCCCAATTTCTGATTTATTGTTTAAATTCAATGTATAGGCTAATTCACCGGATGTTTCTCTGTTCATAATTAATACAGAAACCGCATCATCTTGTTTTGAGCCGAAACAAATAATTCCTTGATGAGATGAAATTCCATCAACATAATTTCCTTTAAAGTATTTCGCGATAAATTCCATGTGGCGGTACGAAGCTCTTGGAGTCAAGTTATCTCCATCCAGGAAACTGAAATCTGTCCCGGTTCTGCTGCCATCGTGTTCGAACATACTCCATGTAGCTGCGTATAATCCTTCATATTTCATAACCGCACCCAAGACGGCACCGAACATTTGACCATTTTCCCAGGTGTGAACAATTTCTCCACCCTTGGAGTTATATTCACCAATTCCCCAAATTAATTTATCATCTCCGGTGCGGTGGTGTTTTTCGTTCACAAAATCAGTTTTCGCTTTGGCTTTCACAATTCTTTCAAATATGTCTATATATCCATCAGTCGCAGGATTTCCGTCACCCTGAGGATAACGATGCCATGAAAGACCATCGCAATAATAATACCCCTTTCCGGGGATTTTTCCTGTAATATCATTCTTGCCACCGAAAAGATCATTATAAATTTCATCGATGTAATCACAAACATCCGGACCATAAATTTTTATTGAAGGATCAACTTCCTTCATCGCAGCAGCAATTGGTTTAAAGTAAGTTTCCACAAAAGCTCCGACAGAATCAAATGGTTTTCTGCCATTCTGAAGCCAGGGTTCGTTACCAATATTCCAGAATTTAATAGGCGCTTTATTCCCATTTTTTTCAATGTTGAAAAATTTTACGATTTCAGCGGCTTGTTTGGGGGTTTGATATTGCGAAACTTGCAACATTGGTTCTGCGTTCATTCCTTGGATACGATTTACCCAATCTAAAAGTGTTTCTTTTGAAGGCATTTCAACATCATAACGGTGACCACCAATTCTAATAAGGGTCAAACCCGATTCGGCAGTTTTCTGCCAAACTTCTTCACTTGGATTTATGTACCAAACATTATTTCCGACAAGAATTGGACTGATTGCTTGACCAAGCATCGCGGAATTAATTATCAGCAAAAATCCAATAAAAACAGTTTTTGATTTATTTAATTTTTTCAAGTTTAAAGGTGATTCTTTAGTCTGCACTTCTCCTCCACTTTGCGTTGTACAATTCCCAAGTATTAAATTTACCTCATTTTAAGAAAAGTTGTTTTCTTCCATTAATTATCGATTCTAATCTTCATCCGGTGGCAAATATTTCATATTATGCTTTAAACCATAAGTATATTTCTTAAGAATTTCGCCGCTTCTCGATAGGACATACATTATTGTGGTTTGATTTGGAATTACGCCCGATATGTTTACATCAAGATTTAAATCCGCCCTAATTACCATCGGTTTTAGCGAAATGCCAGCGTCATTTAAATAAATATCAAATTCATGGTCCCGATCTTGATCCTTATTCAAAAGCATCAAACATATTTGATCATCACTGATTGAACCGATTGATTTTACATAAGAGTTGTTGCTTTCAGTTGGTAAAAATTTACCTTTCATATTCGCGGTCATCATTTGCGTATGATAATAACTTGATCGAGGATAAAATTCGGAGGGTAATCCGATATAGCCGAAATCCGTTCCGATTCTGTCTACTTCATTTATACACCATGGATCCACACTAAATGCTCCATATTGCATTCCTAAGGCAAAGATCTCAGCAATAAATTGACCTCCGAGAAATGAAGGATTGCCGATTCCCGATATTTCCCTGTCCGGATTTCGGTATGTTACATTTACTTCCGTTAATCCCCAAAGCAGCTTTGCATCTCCGGTTCTTCCATGTTTCTTATTAGCTATCTCCATCATTTCCAGCAATTCTATAATTTGTTTTTCAATTTTGGCAGGACCAGAAAAAACCACATCGTCGCGGGCAAAATCACTCCCATTTGGGTAATTGTGGAACGCAAATCCATCAATCATCCAATTACCATTTTCATCCCTTCCTGTAACGTCTAATCGACCGCCGCATAATGCTTCATGAGCGGTTTTAGAAAGAGTACAAGCATCAAAAACAAATATTTTAATTGTTGGATCAGCAGCTTTCATCACAGGTGCAAGACGGGTTATGTAAGGATAAACTATATCAATTTCATCAGCTTTATTACAAACCGGCTCGTTACCAATTGAATAGAAACGAACACCTTTTCCTTCAGAATACTTATAGTACTTGATCAATTCGGTCGCTTCTTCATTTGTGTATGTGCTTGGTATCTGTAAAAGTGGTTCTGCACCAATTGCACGGATTGAATCAATCATTGAATCTAATTTTTCACGATTTGGGAAACGATGTTCATATCCGTTTCCTCCAATTCGTACCATTTGGATACCACTTTCTTCAACCATTGGCCAAAGTTGTTTTACATATCCAGGTCTATCTCCCTCATCACCTTGTTCCATCCAATGGTTTTGACCAAATAGCCAAGGACTGATTTCCTGTGCATAATTATTGGAAAAGACATATGTGAATATGAACAATAATACGATGAATTTTTTCATAATACTTTTTCTCTCTAAATTGATTTTTTCGATTAATAAATAATTTATTTTTTGTTAAATGTCATTCAATTAATTTTAAATGCCCTAAATGAATGAGTCGGCAACGTTACTTTATATCCATATTTTTCCGGTGTTGGTTTGCCACGCGGATTTCCAGATTCTGGTACGACCTCCATTTTGAGTTTTTCATTTGTAGACAAATCGATAATTGAATTAGCTTTTTCTTGAAGCAATATTTCCACTTCCACAGTTTCGTCATTGAAAGATTCCACTACAAATGTGCTATTATCATAAAGGAATAATGAAATTTTTGCTCCACCATTTAGCTCAATACCCAAACGATTACAAACAACTTCCCTAATTTTATTTAACACTTTCACCGGAAGATTGTACAGATCACTAAAATTTTCCGGAACGGTAAGCATGTACAATTTTCCATTGGAAAAGATGCCGGCATGGAGTAAAGGCCAGCCCAAACCGCTATCCATTCCTGAAATCAATTCCCACGAATCGTTAGTACTGTATTGGATTTGCGGGATAATAATTGATTTATTGCTAGGAACAATCTTGCGATTGATTAGAAACTCATTAACATTTGATTTTCTACTCGTGTATTCAAGATTCACCAAATTTCTCAAACCTCGATCTTGCAGAGCATTCACAAGACCGGAGGTAATTATAACATCTTTACCGGCGATGAGTTGTTGTTTAATTTTCTGAACAATTTCCGAATCCTTTTTTGCATGTTCTGTTAATAGAACAACTTTGCTCTCTGTTGGGAATTCGGGAACCATATCAATTGGAATACCTATCATTCCTAAATAATTTTCGAGGAAATCTTCACCGATTGAGTGGGCCGGTTTATAACATTTAATACCGTAGGGTTGACCCAATTCACCCGCAATTTTATCTATTATTTTTAGAGAATGGGAACCAATTTTTGCCACCGTTGCCGATGCGGCATTTGGGAAAAAGGAACTATAATCAAAACTTGTATTCTCATCCTTCCATTTAGGAGTCCAATTATCTTTCAATGGATATAACAATTGTCTGTAGTCAAATAGCGTCATTTCAGGAGCTTTAGCTAAAATGGTTAACCAAAGCTGCTCAGCGTAGCGGTCATAAAATCTCATTCCACCTGTATCAACCCATCCACCACCATTCTTACCAGGTTTCAAGTTGTTGAAATAACGAAATATTGAATATCCTAAATAGGGCTGAAGGTGTTGTTCACTGAAGACCCCATCGCGAGTTTCTGTTCCGGTATATAAACCGTCAAAAAGTTTTGGTTCGGTTTCCAAATTGAAGCCCAATTCTTGAAAATGATCGTACCAGTTTGGGTATTTGATTATCACTTGAACGTTTGGATTTACTTTTTTTGCGGGACCGAGAATAATATTCTTTGAAGCTTCGGTCATTAAATTTAATCGATATTCTGACCAACTTTGGTCGCCTTTACCTACAACACAAGTATCGCATTTACAATTAGTAAAGAAAAAATCGTCAAGAATTACTTCATCAAAGATGGAAGCTGAATGTTCAATTATTTCCTGAGCTTTTTTTCGATATTGCTCTCTGCTATAACAAAAAGTTTGTAAATAATTACTCTCATCAATAGTATAAGTTATTCCACCGGCGACTTCCAATCCTTTATTTTCAAAGAATTTTTTCGCATTTTCCAAAACTTCCTTGCTAACTATGATCAGATCACGGTGAGTTTCGAGATATATTTTATCTACTTTTAGCTGAGAAGAGATTACTTGCCAGGTAGAATCGAGCCAGTGAGAATCCGACATTTTTTGTACTTCGTAGGCCCTTGTGTAAACTGAGACTTTGAAATTTTTATAATTACCTTTCCCAAGGGTTTGTAAATTGCAGAAGATCAGAAGTGCAACTAGAAGGAGATGAATTAATTTCAATTTCATAATTCGCTTAAAAAAAACGTAATTATTATTCATAAATGTACTCCCATGTTTTGCTTCCCAATATTTTCAGTTCTCAAAGAATCTTAGGCGAAAATTTAACTTAATTACATTCACTAATCATGTATTCATTATACTTCAAGATTAACTCTTTATTCTCGTCCATTATTCTGCGAATACTCTCGTAGTTTATTTTAAGATCTCATCAATTTCTGAGAGCTCTTCTTTTGAGAATTCTAAATTATTCAGGGCTTTCACATTTTCTTCGACATGAAGAATTTTATCCGCACCTGCTAGAACAGAAGCGACTCTTCCTCCTCTCAATGTCCAAGCAATCGCCATCTGCGCTAATGATTGCTCCCTTCTAACCGCGATTTCATTCAATTTTCTCGCTTTTGCTATTCTTTCCTCAGTAATTCCAATTTCTTTCAAACTTTCAGCTCTATCGGCCGGTATTCCATTTAAATAAGTGTTGGTAATCAACCCTCTCTGCATCGGTTGAAAAATAATTGTACCAATTCCTTCCTCTTCAAGGAAATCCTGAAGTCCGTCTTCGATCCAGCGATTAAACATAGAATAACTTGGTTGGTTAATTAGGCAAGGAGTTCCGAGATCTTTCAAAATTTGAACTGCTTTTTTTGTGTTTTCTAAATCATAATTCGAGATTCCAACGTAAAGCGCTTTCCCTTGTCTGACTATTAAATCAAGAGCACCCATTGTTTCTTCAAGTGGCGTATCAGGATCAAATCTGTGGGAATAAAACATATCGACGTAATCAAGTCCCATTCTTCTGAGACTTTGATCTAAACTTGCAACGAGATACTTTTTAGATCCCCATTCGCCATAAGGTCCACTCCACATATCGTATCCCGCTTTTGTGGTAATAAGAATTTCATCCCGATAACCTTCTAGTTCAGTATTCAGGATTCTACCGATTATGTCTTCAGACGACCCCGGAGGATTTCCATAATTATTGGCAAGATCAAAATGAGTGATACCCAAATCAAATGCTCGGCACACTATTTCTTTACAGTTAGCGTAGACATCCGTTTCACCGAAATGTTGCCATAACCCTAAAGAAATTGCGGGTAACTTTAATCCACTTTTACCAACACGGTTATATAACATTTCATTGTATCTCTTTCCACTTGGGCTATAACTCATTTCCGCTCCGTATTAAACATGTAAAAGATGAGGATTCATAAAATTTTGTAAAAGAAATTAGCCAACTTCAATCGTATTATCATGTGAATAACTGTTACTATTAACTGTTACTTGAGTTAATAAAACCGTTTATCTTACTAATTTTGAGGCATCCTGACTTTTGATACGAAGGCTTGCAAAAAGAAAATTTATTAGAAAATTTCTCTTCCGTAGTCTTGCATCCACCGGTGTGACAGAACGAATATATACTAAACTCTCTAAAATTTGAGAGTTAATATGAAAACAGAATTTGAATGTTTATGCAAAGATTTGCTGGAGAAATGGTGTAAAGAATTGCTGTGTAGACCGAAGTGGGGAATCAGTTCATCCGTTTTTACATCTCGCTGATAAAAATAAAGAAGAAACCCAGCTTGTCGCAACAATTCGAGTTATGGAATAGTCGCTGAATAAAATAAGCTTGCCGGATGGTTCCTGGGTGAACAAAATTTCAATATCTGATTGAAATGATTCACTGTAAATATGGCAGCTGCTTTAGCTGAAGTTATTGATAAGCAATGTCTCATTTTGGAAGAAGCAATCAAAGAGCAGTGGTTGGATCGTTCAGCAAAATCCGGATATTTTATTTTCAAAAATATTGATATCAATCACGGGAATATCAATTACCCAATAGCTGCAACGTAAGCGATGAATCCGCTTGGATCGATGCTAAATGAACCGAAACTTATCGAAAATGGGGATGGACTTTCAGATCAGGTAATTCATTTTTTTACTGAGAAAAATCAGCGTCTATTCGGTGAAATATATTCAAGTATGTACCGGAATTCGAAGCTTTCTCAATTAGAATTAAATTGATTCTAAAATGATTAAAATGACAATAAACATTGTCTAATTCCAATATCCATTTCCCACACTTTTATTAGAAGATCTCATTCTGCACAATCTGAATTACTATAGTGTGAGCATTACTTTATCAGGAGCATTTTTTTTGAATCAGAATATCCGCCGACAGACAATTTATAAATATACACTCCGCTTGGCAACGCGGATGCATCGAATTCGAGTGAGTAATTTCCGGGATCTTTTCGTTCCTCAATCAATTTGGCGATTTCATTTCCAATAATATCATATACTTTAATACTAATTAGTTGAGCACTTACCGGACTACTATAACTAATTATAGTAGTCGGATTAAATGGATTCGGATAATTTTGATGAAGTTCGAATTCAACGGGGATATTATTAACAGATATTTCAATAATATTTGAGTACTCGTATTTACCATCAAAATCGATTTGTTTTAATCTGTATTGACCTTTTCCGGTGAAAGAGGCAATATCCACGAATGAATAAATTTGCGGCGAATTGGTTGTTCCGTGTCCCTCAACAAATCCTATCTTCTCCCACTTGGACGCTGAGCTTGTCGAACCGTCGTTCACTTCTCTAAACTCAGTGAACTTTGCTCGTTCTATCTCAAATCCGTAATTAAGATATAATATTCAATTATCCATTTTCATGGATTCAATCCACTTTTTTATTCTGATTTCATTTTATTAGTTTTGCTCAAAACAAGCTAGAGTTTATGTCCCACAATCACTCACATACACACACTCACGAAGTGAAGGATTTTAACAAGGCCTTTGCATTTGGGGTAATACTAAATTCCATATACATTCTTGTCGAAGTATTCTATGGCTTAATCGTGAATTCGATGGCATTAATTGCGGATGCCGGACATAATTTAAGCGATGTTCTTGGTTTGCTTTTAGCTTGGGGCGCGGCGCATCTTGCAAAAAAAGCCGCCTCAAAAACCAAAACTTACGGAATGAGGAAATCCACAATTCTTGCCGCGTTATTTAATTCGGTTTTTTTAATGATCGCTGTCGGAGCGATTGCTATTGAAGCCATCCGGAAAATTTTAGAGCCCGAACCTGTAGCCGGAACAACTGTGATGATTGTAGCGGGTATCGGAGTTTTTATTAATACTATTACCGCATTATTATTTATTAAAGGACGGAAATCCGACCTAAACATCAGAGGGGCGTTTTTGCACATGGCCGCTGATGCGGGAGTTTCTGCCGGAGTGGTGCTCGGTGGATTAATAATCAATTTCACTTCTTGGTATTTAATCGATCCCATAATCAGTTTGGGAATTGTAATTGTGATCACTTACGGAACTTGGGGGTTGTTAAAAGAATCGTTTAATCTTTCTTTGGACGCCGTCCCGAAAGAGATTGATTTTAATGAGGTAGATGAATATTTGAGAAGTATTGAATTAGTCAACGATGTTCACGACTTACATATCTGGGGAATGAGTACAACCGAAGCCGCGTTAACCGTGCACCTTATCGCACCCGAATTAAAAAACCATGATCAGTTTATTCAAAAAACCTCTTATTATTTAAAGCATCATTTTGGGATAGATCACTCAACATTCCAAATTGAGTCTGACCCGGACTGTGTTAACTGTAATCTTAACAAATAAGAAATTATTCCACTTACAACCCGGAATTTTTATAGAGCTGTTCGTATTTCTGATCTACATTCGATTTGATTTTTTCGAGCAGGTTAAGTAATTCTTTTAGATAAACATTGCCGCCGTATAGGAAAAAATGATCCGTTAATTCCTCGAGGTATTTATTTGAGAGTAAAACAATATCTTTAAATGATGAATGAGATTTTACATCAAGTTCGTTTAATTCTGCTTTCTCCTCAATTCTTATAACTTCTTCTTCATCCAAAGTTGAGAAGTCGTCAATATCAACTTCAATTTCTTTATGGATTGCCCATTGTTTAGCGAGGGAAAGGAGATTTCGAATAATCGTTTTTGTACTTTTATCTCGCTCGCTGACGATATCATCAATTACTTTCAGTTTTTCGGAAAGTTCGGTTGATTCGATTTCAAGATCACTCAAAATTGTTTGGATATCTATTTTTGAATGATAAGCCCGGGCAATCTCTTTAAATTTAGTATTAATTAAAGATTCGAAAGCGATATCGGCATCACAATTTATTCCATTCAATTTTAATATTTCGATCAATTCTTCTTTTTTATGGGGATATTTTCTGCCAAAATATTCTTCAGTTAACTCAAGATTACTCGATGCTGTTTCAGGTTCATCAATAAGTGATGTCAAATATGATTTCAATTTAACAAATGCAAAAAAAATATCGAATTTTTTGTTTGACATGTTTACCTCGGATATGATTCTAAAATTACAAATACTTCTTTGGATAGAGAAATCAATTAGCCGTTCGATTCCAATTTATTGTCATTGATTTTAAGATCAAATCTCCGTTTCTTCTTTTCGAATATTTTAGGTAAGTCCAAATGAAAAGAATCTGTCTTCTTATAATGCTGTTAGTTAGTTTGAACCTAAATCATACTTTTGCTCAAAGTGGGAAGTGGGTTTCGCTCGATAATGGACTCCCTGAAGTAAATTCACGTTATGAAGATATTTACTTTTCTAATCCTGTTACCGGCTGGGTAATACAGTTCGAAGGCAATATTTATAAAACTCTCGATGGCGGTTCAACCTGGGTAACTCAATTATCGAAGTCGGGGTTAAATTTGCGCAGTATAGTTTTTGCCGACGATAATTATGGTTGGGCAGGTACTCTAACCGTCGGTGACATTTTGTACGAAACCACAAACGGCGGAGAAAGTTGGAGTAGTATCCACCATCGAATACCGGATGAAGTTCCTTACGGAATATGTGGTTTAAGCGCGCCGGATGAAAATACTATTTATGGAGTCGGTCGATATTCGGGTCCGGCTATTTTGATAAAATCAACGGACAAAGGTAAAACGTGGAAATCGATCGGAATGAGCAAGTACGCCGGTTCACTTGTGGATGTGCACTTTTTTAATTCCAGTTTTGGAATTGTGGTTGGTGGTTCAGGCGTTTTTCCAAATACAAAAGCAATTGTTCTTGTAACCAATGATGGAGGCAATAGTTGGTTTGTCGCGCATGAAACCGAACGAATAGGAGAATGGGGATGGAAAATTCATTTCGTTAACAATTCCCTCGGTTATGTTTCAATCGAGAGAAGTAACGGAAGAACGTTCTACCTCAAAACAACAAACGGCGGAACTAAGTGGGAGGAGAAATTTTTCAAGCGGGATTATGATGTTCAAGGAATAGTTTTCGTCAATCAAAACGAAGGATATATTGGCGGTTGGAGCGGTCCGACATATCAAACTTTGGATGGCGGCAGCAGTTGGAGCCCGGCAGATTTCGGTTACAACATAAATCGATTTATAATGTTTGGCGATTCTCTCGGTTATTCAATCGGCAGACAAGTTTACAAATATCATTCTTCAAAAATCACTTCAGTTCAAGATTTTTCCACGTCGCCCGATAAAATTGATTTCAAACTTTATCCGAATTATCCGAATCCGTTTAATTCACAGACAAAAATTTCATTTTCGGTACCTGAAAACACTTTTGCCGAATTATCAATATCGAATTCAATTGGAGAAAAGTTGGAAGTACTGGTAAGCGGTAAGATTAGTGGAGGATTAAATTCGTTTTACTGGGATGCAAATAACCTCAGCTCAGGAATATATTATCTTACTTTAGAAACCGGTAAATTCAAGCAGACTCAAAAAATGATTTTATTGAAATAATTAAAACCACTTTTTAATCTTAAAATAAATGCCAAATCCAATACCGACTAAAGCCATAAAAATTAGGGCTGCAAAGTAACCATACTCCCAATTTAATTCAGGCATGTTGCTGAAATTCATTCCATAAATTCCGGCGATAAAAGTTAGCGGAATAAAAATTGTAGCGATCACAGTCAAAACTTTCATCACTTCATTCATTTTATTTCCTTGGGAAGAAACAAATAAATCGAGAAGGTTGCCTCCGGAAATAATCATCTGTTCAATATCCATATTGACTTCTTCCATGTGGTCCAAAGCATCTTGAAAATATATTTTGATTTGAACAAACTTGAATCCTTCTTCGGTTCTTAAAACCTTATTAACCAAATCTTTAACGGGAACCATAAATCGTTTTGTTTCGTGAATTCTTCGTCTCAAATTATCAATTTCGATCAGTTGTTCTTTTACCGGATTTTCAAATATTGTAGTTTGTAGTTTTTCCAAGTTCTCCATCAACCGGTAATTGACAACAGAATATAAATCGATAATATAATCGAGGATTGCGAAAAACATATACTCAGAGCCGAACTTTCGCATCACCGTTTGGGGAATAGCGAGTCGGGAATAAATGGGCGCAAACTCTTCTGCGTTACTTTCATGAAAAGTGATAAGTAAATTATCAAAAACCAAAAATGCCAGTTGATCAAATTCTATTTTTTCATCATCCGAAATACTTATTATTTTAACTATTGAAAAAACAAATTCGTCGAAAAATTCTATCTTCGGTCTGTGATTAATATTTAAAATATCTTCAAGTACAAGCGAGTTTACACCAAACAGCGCGCCGATAGATTTAAGCAATTCAATGTCGTTAAGAAAATTTAAATCGAGCCAATAGTTATACTTATCGTCCAAATCGGCAAGTAATTTTAGCAGTTCCAACTTATTCTCAACAACAGTAGTTTCAACAGATTCTTGATTATACTTAGTAAATTTTATGCGAAATTCTTTCTCTTCTTTGCGGCCCGTATAAATCAAAGTTCCGGGTGACCGACCAACTCGATTTAATAATACATCGAATCGCAGCTTTTTTAATGTTTTGCCAACACTATTAATAGATTTTGCAACACCAAGCATTTTAAGAATCCTTTACCATACTTATCGAATTTCTAAAATGTACATCTCTTTGAGGAAATGGAATTTCAATTCCATATTTTCTGAACTTATGGACAATCGAGCAGTTTAACTCCGACCGGACATAATAATGTGTTTTGGGATCAGCAACCCAAACCCGTAAACTCATATCCCAGGAAGAATCGCCGAAATTTTTCAGATGAACCTCTGACGGTGGTGTTTTTAGAACATCCTTATTTTCAGCGGCAACCTCTTTCAGCGCTTTTATCACCGTGTCCAAATCAGAACTGTATGAAACTCCAACCGGAAGATCAACTCTTATTTTCCGGTCACTGTGTGTCCAATTAATTACCGAACTTGAGATGAAGTCTGAGTTAGGAACAATAATAGTTATATTATTTAATGTTCGTATTGTAGTTGATCGAATATTAATATTTTCAACATCGCCTTCGGTATCACCAACCGTAACTCGATCCCCTACTTTTATCGGTCGCTCAAAAAGCAGAATCAATCCGGCGATGAAGTTTGAAGTTACATTTTGAAGTCCAAACCCGATTCCAACAGATAGAAATCCGAGTACAACCGCTAATCCGCTTAAATTAATACCGATAACCTGAAAAGCCACAATAACGCCGATTGAAATAACAATATACCGGCTGATCTTCATCATTGTAAATTGCAAACCCTCTTCGATATTTATTTTTTGCAGAATACGCCCGAGGATTTTTGAACCAAGAAGTCGTGAAACTAAAATGAACATCAAAATGATAAATAAAAACACAATCAGTGATGTCGGTGTAACGGTAGTATTATTTAGTTCAAACAAAGGATACGAGATCACTTCGTGAAAGGTTTTTAGAATTTCGTCTTTGCCCATTAGTTCAACTCTTTCCTTGATTGTGATTCAATAAATAAAACATCTCCGATATTATCATAACCTTCAAAAAGGGAGATGCCTTCATGCTTAATTTGGTCTTCCAAAAATCCTACCATTGTTAATCCGGCATTTGCCGACTTCTCATTTATCAATAATTTTATATTTGAAGACTCGAATAATGGAACAATTTCAATATTCTTGTCTGTAATAGGCAATCTCCCGGAATCCAACAGAACAGCCATTTGTTTTTTAGTTTCTTCAATTTTGCCTTCTTTGCAAACATTAAAAATCTTTATAAATCCTCTAGACCATGCAGGATGGCCGAGAATTATATAACTTAAAAGAATCATCAAATTTGCATTGTCTTTGTCCAGATTACGAATCCACACATGAATCCCTTTTTCATATCTGACCGCTCTTTTCGATGATCCCAGAATCACCACATCAAAATCGCCGGCTTGCACCAAAGAAATGTTTTCGAGAATCTGATTCAAATACTCGGGTTCATTTTTATCGAACTCAAATAGAATCATATTATTTTCCATTCCCGAAGGACTCGGTAATTGAACCAGCTGTGCGATAGCCGAAGTATATGATGGAGATATTAACGTATCCATATAAACATTTGATGTCTTTTTATCAGTTCTGTCTAAGAGTGAATCCAAAGTTCTTTTCGCTTCAAGGTTTTTGGAACGGGAGTAATAACCTTCAATTAAATGAATATAAGTCCCAAATCCATGTTTGTAAGAGATCCAATTTAGAAGATCGTATGCTTTATCCCTTTCAAAAGAATGGGGTGAAATACAAATTGCCGAAGGCCTCCAACTTTGTTTTTGATCTTTCTTCTCCGTTCTTTGCAAATAAACATGAGTTTTTCTGCTAAATTGAAATATCGCACCTTGAAAAATTGATTCAAGTCCTTTTCGGTCACTGTGATAATGAACAACAATCAAATAAATGATTACCATAATAATAAGAGATGCCAGCGCATACGGAGTATTCATTTGAAACATTAACCAAACGCTGATAATCGCTCCGGCAAGTGAAAAATACCATCTCGATTGAAAGGTTGGTCGATAAGATGGATCAGCCCCGAAGTGGTATAAAAACGAAATTAAATTTATGGAGCCGTACGTAACCATAAAAAACATCGAAATAATTTCCGCGACCGCGTTTACATCGCCGAGAAGTACAAAAACCGTCGCAAACACACACGTCAATAATGTGGCATTCGTCGGTTCATTCAATTTTCCTTCACCTTTTGCCAAGAAAGTATTCAATTTTGAAACCGGAAAAGATTTATCGTGGGCGATAGCTTGCAATGTTCTCGGTGCTACCAAAACCGATCCGATAGCTGAGGAAATAGTCGAAGCAGCCAGGCCGATAGGAATAATCAGCCAGCCGTAAATCGCTATTTCGGACATAATAAATTGATTGTTCAAAAGTGCATCTTCGGGAGCTGACGCGCTTAATTTCCAAACAACCAAAATGTAAATTAACATTCCGACAAAAGTTGCCGATATAGTACCGATAGGAATAGCTTTTTTCGGATTTTTCAAATCACCCGACAATCCAACTCCAGCCGTATTCCCGGTGAATGCAGGGAAAATTATCGCGAAAATAAAAAAAAGTTGCTCGGGATTTCGAAAATTAAAAGATGGAAGTCCGGCTGTGTGGGTATCAGAATATGTGGTTGTTCCGATAAAAAACAAAAACAACGAAATAAAAAGAATGGCTACGACTATATAGAGCAACTTTACTCCAATATCTGCGCCTTTTTTTAGAATAACCCATGAGAGAATTACCATCGAAGGAACGCTGATAACCTGACGTGGAAGTTCAAATTCGTAAGTAACTCGGAACCAATCAAAAAACGGTTCAAATGCTTCGGCAAATGCTATTACATAAAATGCGACACTGATGGCCTGTGAAAGATAAAGCGCAATTCCGATTGTTGTACCGATATTTAAACCGAATGAACGTGACATAACGAAATATAATCCGCCGCCTTCAACACGCTGATTAGTCGCAATTTCACTGATCGCGAGCGAAGTTGGAATGGTGACCATATGACCTATTAAAATAATAAAAATCACTCCCCAAAAGCCCACAACGCCAACAGCAAAGCCGAATCTCAAAAAGAGGATTGCGCCCAGGATGGTTGAAATCGCGGTAAGGAAAACCGGCATTGTGCCAAAGCCTATTTTATCATTTCCCATAAATTCTCAATATTAAATAATATAATTGAAGCTATTTTTATGAAATCGTTTTTTAGTGAGTATAATTAATATATTATATAATATAGTTTAAGTTGCTTATATATAGTGGCGATAATTACTTTAAAGACAACAATGGTTGGTATTGCGAATAACATTCCTACGAACCCAAAAATAATTGATCCACCGGTAACTCCTAAAACGACCACCAGCGGATGTAAATTAACCGCCTTTCCCAAAACCATAGGCTGGAAAATTGTATTGTCCAATACCTGAACCACCAAAACGACAAATAATACTCCGATAATCGGATCGAACGATAGAAATGGTAATATAGAGTTTATGTCCTCAACTATCATTGCATAAACCAATCCGATTCCCAGCCCCAATACCGGACCTAAGAACGGAATTGCGTTTGCGACTCCTGCTAGAATTCCGATTAACGCCGCGGCATCAAAATCGAATCCGATCACCATTAATCCTACAAAAAAGGATAGCCCGACCAATGAACATTGCATCAAAGTTCCACGTAAATAATTACCGATTGCATCATCCACATTATCCAGAATCGTAAGTGACATCTCAAAATATCTGTTCGGCATTAAGTCGATAAGAAATTTTTTGATATTTCCATCATCTACTAACAGGAAAATGAAAACAAACGGAAGAACAATCCAAGTTGAAAGGGCGTCAATTAATTTGGCAATTTTAGAATCCCCGGCCATCAGTTCAACATTCGGAGCTAATCCAAATGGACCATCATCTTCAGATTCTACTTTAGTCTCTTCCGACTCAATCGGGTAAGGCAGTTTCGAAACTTCCTCAAAATATCCAATTACTCGCTTATCGATCGGGTCAGCATATTGAATCGGATCAGAATAGAGATTGAACAACTCTCTCTCTTCGCGGGTCAATGCGATAAAATCATTCAAATTTTCAATAACGGGTTGAAGTTCTTCCCCGAAAATTGAATGAATAATATTGCCCTCAGAATCAAAATCATCCCTTCCGGTAAATGCAAGATACTGTTCGTTAACCTTGTATTGAATCTGAACCCTTAACTCCAGCTTTTCCTTTTCATCGGGCAAAATATCAACAATCTGTTTCCCGAGAAAAAATAGAATAAATACAAAACCTCCGAATAATATCAAAAGAGATGCTCCTTTCGGAATTCCCTTTCGCCTAAGAATATTCAACAATGGGATACAGAGGTAAGCAGATAACATTCCAACCAATGTCGGTAAAACTAATGATTTAAGAGCCAGTATTAGGAAACCACCAATAACAAAGAAAAAAAGAAAAAGGAGAAAGTAGAAAATCCTTGATCTTCTGAGACGGTCTGAGTTTAAATCAACAGTTTTCTTAAAACTCATCTACTCTTTCTCTTTTTTGAGCAATAAGTTATTAGTCGCTTTAAGCCGGATTCCGATAATTACGGCGAGTTGTTTCATAACTTTTCCGCCTAATTGCGGGTCGGTCTCTAATAATTTATGAAGATCTTCCCTAAAGATAGCCATCGCTTTTGTTCGTTCGGTAATTAAAGCGGAAGCTGATCGGGGGGAACTATCCAAAAGTGCGAGTTCGCCCAAGAACTCTCCCTCACTAAGTGTCGCCAGATCTAATTCCTCTCCGTCATTATCAATTTTTATAATTTTCACTTCACCTTCGATGATTATAAACATGGCCGCACCCGGCTGCCCGGTTTCGAACATGTATTCACCTTTTTCAAAGTTCCTTTCATACATAATCTTTGAAATTGATCGAAGTTCACTTTTACGCAGTTCCCTAAAAAGAGGAACTTCTTTTAATATTTTTATTAAGGAATCTTTGCCGTCATCGCCTGAGCTCGGGAATATGTTTCCCCACAGCGTGGCAAGACCTGAAGAAGACTTTTCTGTTGCGCTCATTTATAATTTTGTTGTGTTGAGAAAGGACTAAAATAGAAAAATTTGGGGTGAATAGACAGAGGCGGTTTTTATATTAAAAGGTTGTCTTATAACTTATGATTCGGCTCGATTGAGTTTTTTCTAACGATCATAATCGAAATATTTTGCCGCTTATCACTAATAAATATTGAAAAAAGTTTTAAGACAACCTCTTCAGTAAAGTAAATTTATTCTTTTAGAAGTGTGATTCCATACATTTCTTCATCTCTTGGAGGAGATGCATTCCAATCTCTATATGAATGTGACCCATCGGATTCATAGTACAATGTGTATTCACCGGCTTCCAACAAAATAGTATCATTAAAGTATCTGTTTTTATCTGCTCCGCCGCCATGCTCTGTTTTGCGATAAGTCATTTCCCAGACAATTTTTCTTGTGTTTCGATTTTCAATCCAGCCGAAATCGTACATTCCGCCCCGATCGCCTTCGCCATAAGCGACTACTCTAACCCGACTATCCGATTCAAGAGTGAAATTTTCACGGCTGTAATCATCGTCCCGTACCCTAACAATTTCTGCAATCACATTTTCATTTTTGAAATCGTCGGGATGAAAAACCGAGGTAAATTTTGAGTCATTTTCATCGGCAGCCCAAATTGTAATTCCCCATCTTTCTCTTTCGTAAGGTGGTGTTGAATTCCATTCTTCGAACGAATGTGATCCATCTGAGGAATAATAGACAATGTAACTTCCCTTTTTCAGTTTAATAACTTCATCAACCATTCTGTTTTTATCGGCACCGCCCGCATGATCGGTCCAATTTCCTCTCATATCCCAGATTGATTTTCTTGTCTCAGCGTTAATAATCCATCCGGCATCAACCATGTTATCTTTGCTTGGACCTTCTCCCAAACACAATATTCTAATATCCATGTCTTTTTCTAACTTTAAACCTTGTGAAACAAATTCATCATCACCGATTCTGATCAATTCGATTAAAGGTTTTACAACATCAACTTCTTTGAATGGTTTCACATTAGCGCGATCGGATTCATTTACCAGCGAGACAACAACACCCCAAAATTGAGGATCATCTGGTGGCAGCGCGTTCCAACGTTCAAAAGAATGAGAATCATCGGTTACATAATGAACTCTATAGCTGCCGGCCGGAAGAGTAATAGTTTCACGAACAAGAATGTTTTTTTCAGCACCGCCGGCCCAATCGGGATAATTATCATTCATAGACCAAACACGTTTATTATTCTTTACATCGTATATCCAGGCATAGTCATATACATTTTTCCTTTGTCCTTCCCCTACAGAGTAAACTTTAAGTTTTGTCTCTTTGGTCAAAGAAAAACCTTCTTTCAAGTATTCACCATCGCGAACTCTAATAAATGAAACAATTGCTTTATCAACATAATCATCGATAAATTCTTCGGAATCTCTTTTATTCATAACAGCGCCGGAAGTTCTCAAAGTCATAAATAAATCATCAATATTTGAAGCCCGGAAATTTCTTTTTCGAGACCCGAACAGTTTATTCCAAATACCATTAAAATTGTTCATTTTATAATAGTAGTTGTTATCGATGCCGACATAATAAGCTTCGTAATTTCCTTTTTTAAGGTCTAATTCAGCTTCAAAATCGATCAGTCCGGCAATGTCACTCAATTCCTCTTCAAAATCTCTATCGAGAGCTGTCCAAACAATTTCACGTGTATCGGCATCAAGAATCCATCCGTAAAAAGCAATTTGATTATCCCACTTGGTGAAAGATCCCCCCGTACCCTCCACCTTGACGCGTGCATCTTTAGTGAGATTAAAAGCAACAATTTTTAAATCGCCGACATCCGGATTACCTAATTTGATATTATCAGTCAGTTGTGCAAATACTCCCGCAGAGGTAAAAGTAAAGAGAGTAAACAGTAAGAATATATTTTTTCGGATATACATTTTTTCTCCATATAAAGGGCTTCAACTGATTTTTTAGACGGAAGAGTTTCAAATAAGTTCGAGTTTCGGAGGTCAATTTTTTGCCCCCATGAAATTTATCGTGAATTGCCTATTTTTGTGATAATACTTAAGAAAAGCGGAGTAACATTGAAATTTTTTGCATCATTAATTCTAGCGACTTTACTTTTTATTGCCTGCGAACCTGAACGAATTCCTTACGAACCGGTTACAAAATTCGATCCACAGCGTAATGCCGATGTTGATATCAAAAATGCCATTGCCGAAGCCAAATATTCCAACAAACGAATCATTTTGGATGTTGGTGGAGAATGGTGCGTCTGGTGTCATCGAATCGATGAATTTATGGAAACGAATGAGACTCTAAAAGAAACTCTCGATGAATATTTTATTGTTGTAAAAATTAATTACAGCAAAGAAAATAAAAATGAAGAAGTTTTGTCCCGTTACCCGGAAATACAAGGTTACCCTCACTTTTTCGTGCTTGATAAATCGGGAGAATTGCTGCGTTCTCAAAATACCGGTGAGTTGGAAAATGAGAAATCATACGATTTGGATAAATTTATGCTGTTTTTACAAACTTGGGCTCCCAAAACGTAAAATAGCGCCGATCCAACAAAAAGTGTTTGGCTAAACCTATCTTGAAAATAGCATAAACAAGATTCGATTTATCGAAAAATGATAAAATGTAACTCGGGTTAATAAATCTATCGTAGCACTTTTGCCGGAAAACTAAATATCGCTTTGATCAAATCGAATACTGCTTCGACGGTTATTCCTATCAACCGAAACGGCAGCATTATTAACCAGATAAAAGGATATAACACTAAAAGTAAAATTGCAATCGGCCAGCACAAAATTAGAAGTAAAAACCACAAAAGAATGTTTGTCATTTTTTTTCTATAATATTTAAATTGAGAAATAATTTTATCACATCACAATAATTATGACGTGATTGTCTTATGAATAGTTCGAGAAGGGCACACATGAAAAGAGTATTTATAATTGCTCTGCTGCTTTTTTTGCCGCAAGTCCAGAAGGCGCAAAATGAGCCGACAGATGTTAAAACCAATCCTCCAATTTATATTGCATTCCTTTGGCACATGCACCAACCGATTTATTATCCTTATAAATCGATCACCGAGACCGAAAATCTCGGAGTTTACTCATTCTCCGTAGTTGATGTTCACAATCAAAGGATCGGGCCGTACACAAATTGGCCGAAAGACGCGATACAAAAAGGAATTGATGCCGGACTTCCCCACCTCGGCGCGGAAGTTAGTTTTTCCGGTTCATTGATTGAAAATCTTAATAATCTCGAATCAAACGGAAATGGAAATTTTACTAATTGGAAATCGAATTGGACAAATATAATTTCCAAAAAAACTTCACTCGGAAATTCTAGAATAAATCTGATCGGATTCGGATATCATCACCCATTAATGGGTTTGATTGAATATGAGGAAATCAGAAAACAGATTGACGAACACAAAATTGCCCTGAAAAATAATTTTGGAATGAACGAATATTCGAAAGGAATTTTTCCGCCGGAAAACGCATTTGCACCGGTTATGATTCCTGCCCTTGTTGATGAAGGATTAGAATGGGTTTTGGTTGACAATATCCATTTCGAAAGAGCGGCAAAAGGTTATCCGTTCAGCACAGGCGGCAATTTATATGAACCAAACAAAGCTGATCAAATAAATGAAAATCCGGACGATTGGATTTCATTGCAGGATGTTTGGGCTGGAACTCAAGTTTCGGCGCAGTGGTCGAGTCAACCCCGATACGTAAAATACATCGATCCGGAAACCGGAGCCGAATCAAAAATCATCGCCGTTCCGACAGATAGATATTTAGGGAACGAAGACGGACGGGGAGGATTCGGGGCTTTGCAATATGAAAAAGTGATGAGTCAATTCGAATCATACAATAATGATCCGGATCATCCGATTTTGATTGTCCTTCATCATGATGGCGATAATTACGGAGGCGGAAGTTCGGGTTATTACGGCAGCAATTTTCAAGCATTCGTAGATTGGGTAAAAAATCAGCCGGATAGATTCGTCGCAACTACAATTCAAGATTATCTCGATCAATTCCCTCCCGATCCAAACGAGGTTGTTCATATCGAAAGCGGCAGTTGGAGTGGTGCTGATAATGGTGATCCCGAATTTAAGAAATGGCTTGGTGATCCCGGAAGTGATAGTTATTCACCCGATCGCAATAGTTGGGGTGTTGTTACAGCGGCAACAAATTTTGTCCGAACCGCAGAACAAGCATTCCCAAATGATTCGCGAATTGCCGAAGCGAATAAATATTTGTTAAACTCGCAGGCCTCGGATTATTGGTATTGGGATGGAACGGAGATTTGGGATTCGAATCCGACGAGGGGAGCAAATATCGCGATCCAACAGGCGGAAGCGATATTGGTAAGCAGTTATTCTGATGATACACCTCCCACAATTTTCCAACCTCAGCGCGAACCTTATAATCCCGGTGGAACAGAATGGAATACACCTCAAGCAAGTGATTTTACGGTTTGGACTTATGTATTTGATGTTAACGGTGTGGATGAGGTGAAATTGAAATACAGAATTGATCTCGATGGTGAAAATGATAAACTCTCGAATCATAACGAAACCTACGATGGTGGGAATGATGTAGGCGATTGGAATGAAATCGTTATGACCGGGAATTTGATAACTTCGAAAACGAATCCGTTGCCGGCCTACAAAGCGTTGGAGTACACAGCTAAAATTACCGGAATCAAAAACTCACTGGTTGATTATTATGTGGAAGCGACAGACCAGAATGGGAATATTGAAAAATCACCAATAAGCCATGTTTGGGTTGGAGCAAATGAATCCGGAGGCGGAAGCGGTGGAACGGGTAATCCTTCCCTTACGATCCTACCTGAAGAACCGTCGCCGGACGATACAATTACGATTAAAATTGAAAATGCAAACGTCGGGGCGAAATTACATTGGGGCGTGAATGATAACGGAGATAATTGGCAAACACCCGACGAAATTTACCGGCCAACCGGTTCTGAATTGTTTAACGGAAGCGGACCGGCCGTTCAGTCACCTTTTATTGAAGTTGATACAAACGGAACTCTTGAAATTAAGATTGGTCCGTTTAACAAACCCGAACAGCAAGTTGTCCGCCTCGCTTTTGTTATTTATTACCTTTCCAATGACTGGGATAATAACAACGGACAAAATTATCACATCGTTTTCGGAAATGATACTACAAACACAGGCGGAGAAAAAAACACTTTCGTTTTAGATGGTTCCCTCGATTCTCGTGCGGCATTGGCTTCTTCCAATGATGGAATTGATCTATATCTCGCTTACGACGAACCATTCCTTTATGTCGCAACACAAAAAGCTTCGCAGCAAGGAGGAGATATTTTTCTCTTTGTGAGTGAAAATCCTTCCACTTTCAAAAACGCGCCTTGGGCAAAAAACGGACAAGTTGCAAGCTGGGATGCTTATATCGCAAATGAATCAAGCAATGATTACAATGTTTGGAACGATTATATCGGAGCAACAGAAATTTCGGTCGGCGCTTTCCTGGAAGGAACGATAAATCTGAAAGAAGAATTTGGAACTGTTCCGGAAAATATATACGCCGCGATTGGGCGATATGGAACTAACGATGGAGGAAACTTAACCGGACAATCTCCTTCCGGGAATGGAGATGGTAATATCGATGCATCCGAATATTACATCTGGGATTATTCAACAATTATTACAAAAATTCATGAAGATAAATCAAGTCTTCCAACCCGGTTTTCTCTTTCACAGAATTATCCGAATCCGTTTAATCCGTCGACAACGATAAAATTCACAATTCCCATTGTAGAGACGGGACAAGGTTCGTCTCAAAGAACCGTATTAAAGATTTACGATGTACTGGGAAGCAATGTCGCAACACTTGTTGATAATTCACTTTCTCCAGGAGTATATTCAGTAACATTTGACGCAAACCATCTTTCAAATGGAGTTTATTTTTATAAACTCACAAGCGGAAATTTTGTTGAAGTCAAAAAGATGATGTTTGTGAAATAATTTTGAGGTGCAAACATGCCACTTCTAGAAGAATTGGCATGTTTAATTCATATTTAATCTGACCCGGCGGAGCGAACAGAATCGTATAAGACTTTACCGAAATATGTTATTACTTCCAAGGCTGTCACAGCTTGTCCCGATGCTTCGGGAGTCATAGTAGCAATCTAAGAAATAATAACCGTGACATAACTACCTAGAACTTTACACAAAACACAAACCACAAACACAGGCTAAAACAAATTCAAAAACGTTGTCGTTTATCAAATATTTCCGCAACCTGGATTTCTAAAACGAGTACTGTGAAGGTAGCGGTTACAGTCATTTAATTAAGCTCTTCTGAAACTCTGCGCTCTTTGCGTCTTCTCTGCGTTCTTTGCGGTTTGGTATTCGATTATGATAACGATTACGATTAGGATTAGGATTAGGAAATCAAACACAAAAACGAATCCCGGGACGCCCTTAAATTCCCGCAAGTCAGCACAAGTGGGAATCAGATCATGACCAAGACTAAGACCAAGACTAAGAATAAGATTATTAAAATTACCAAAGGCTAAAACCACGGTCAACTGTTTCCGGTTTCCGGTCTCCAGTTTTCATTCTCCGTACCATGGGCTCCGCTTTCCCTTTTATCTTTTATCTTGAATAAGTTGCTTTTAAAGTAAAGAGACACTCCATCCTTATTACTACGAATTCTAAAAAAGATAAATAGAATTATGTTGACATTAAAACATTCGCTTCCCATTTTGCCAATGGATTTGATGGTCTTTCATTCGAATTCTATCTAAATGAGTTCTCTAAAAAACAATTTCACATTTTTAAAATGACGGGGAGGCTGCTTATGGTTTGGATATACTGGTTTTTATGACTTACATTCCCATCAATCTGTATTCGTGAAATGGGGATTTTTAACAAAAAACCCTAAAAAGGGAGGAACAAATGAGCAGTAAAAAATCGATAGATGTTCAAAACTACCGTAGACTTAATGTCACTAATGTAGTCATCCAATTTCTATCCCGGCTTCAATTCTTTTATTTCATTTTAATTATAACTAATATTTTCATTATCACGTTAAAGGCGCAAAATTGGGAAATAATAACCGCTAAATTTTCGCCGGAAACCGATTATATGTGGTATGCCGATGCCATTTTTTTAGATGAAAATAATGGTTTCATTTTTGAATCGTCTCCAGGAAGGATATGGAAAACAAATAATAACGGTAACAATTGGACTTTACAACATGAAAGTCAGAATGTTCATTTTTACGATGCCTTTTTTCTTGAACAAAATATAGGTTGGGTTGCCGGTAGTAACGGACTCTATCAGACTTTAGACGGTGGTGAGATTTGGACGTTAAAACCATTTAACAAAAGAATTTATTCTGTCCATTTCTTTGACAGAGATCATGGTATTATAGGTGTAGAAGGTGGAATATTCGAAACTCTTGATTCCGCGAAATCATGGGGTTCTGTAAATGTTAATATTGACGGAGCTATTAACATAACAAAGATTAAATTTGTAGATGATAATATTGGGTATGCGATGGGTTACTTATCCGACGAATTCCACATTTTGAAAACAAATGATGGAGGAAAAAATTGGAGCGGAAAGGCAATGTTGCCACATTTTACCGGCAATGCTTACCACCTGTCAGAAAGTGGTGAGGTTATTTTAGCAGGTTATGCAGGAATTATTTTATTAAATACGAATCTTGAAGTATTGAAGATATTGGAAATTGGTTTAATTAATGATCTTTTCTTTGTTGACAATACTAATATATGGTTGGTTGGAAATGACGGCTTAGTTCTTCGGATCAATAATCAATTAGAAATTCTCGACAACTATTCTTTTGGCAATGATCATTTATTTAGTGTTTCTATTTCAAATGATACCGGAATAATATTTGGTCTCTCAACTACAGGTGCTCCCCTTCTATATAAATTTGATTTAATAACATCTGTTAAACAAAAAGAATTCCAAAATATTAATTCTAATCCAATAGAGTTGAGTACTTACCCAAATCCGTTTAATTCCCAGTCTACGATAAGTTTCGTATTAGACGATGTATCTGAAGTGAATTTGAAATTATATTCTATCACGGGCGAGCTTATTAGAACGATTGGCAAAGGGACTTATCAAAAAGGAAATACCTCACTTACTTTTAAAGCCGGCAACTTAACTAGCGGTTTATATTTATTTGTTCTGGAAATTATGCCTCATTCAATTTTGCAAAAACAAGTAGCTCTTAAAAAAGTATTACTCATAAAATAATTTGAGGACAATTTCGGGGATATCAAGGTCCCATCTTCAATCTAACGATCAATGACTTTTTCATGGCTGGGAATTCCTTGGCTTTCCAAGGCTGTCACAGCTTGTCCTGATGCTTCGGAAGTCATAGTAGCAATCTAAGAAATAATAACCGTGACACAACCACCTAAAACTTTACACAAACCATAAACCATAAACCATAAACACAGAGCAAAATAAATTCCAAAACGTTGTCGTTTATCAAATATTTCCGCAACCTGGATTTATAAGACGAGTTCCGTGAAAGTCGCGGTTACAGTCATTTAATTAAGCTCATCTTAAACTCTGCGCTCTTTGCGTCTGCTTCGCGTCCTTTGCGGTTAGGTATTCGATTATAATTATGACATAGAACACCAAAGAGAATCCCAAGACGCCCGTAAATTCTCGCAAGTCGGAAAAGGTGGGAATGAGATCATGATCATGACCAAGACTAAGAATAAGACTAAGAATAAGATTATTACAATTACCAACCGCTAAAACCACGGTCTCCGCTTTCCGGTTTCCAGTCTCCAGTTTTCCTTCTTCGTACCCCGGTCTCCGTTTTCCCTTCTTCCCTTTTATCTTTTATCTTTTATCTTGAATAAGTTGCTTTTTAATTAAAAAGATACTTCATCCTTATTACTACGAACTCATATATATGGTACTAGAATCATGTTGACATTAAAATATATGCTTTATATTTTACTAATGGGTTTAATACTTTTTTATTCGAATTCTATCTACACAAGTTCATTAAAAATGATTTGGATACTTTTAAAATAATCGGTAGGCTGCTTATGATATGGATTTGATGAATATTGTCGCAATGTGCAAAAAAATATTTCCGATATAACAAACTCATCTTTTCACAAAAATAGGTAACACTTATGCAAGGAGTAATAATCTCATTTTTGATATTCGTGTGCTTTTTCAACCCGCATCGAATGTTTTCCCAGAATTCAGATTCGCTTTTTAATTACACAGAAGAACTTATTTCAATAATTGAGGAGAATAAGGAAGTAGACTTAAAAAACGCCGCTGCCAATATTACAAACATCCCTTCAGATTTAAACAAGATTGAAAAATATTTGTATTACTCACATGCTTTTCACGAAGTGGAATTTTATTCAAGAATTAGAGAAATGCATTATAAATGGGTTGATGAAGCTAAAAATAATAAGACGGTTTCCCTAAATATTACTCCGGCAATAATCTTAAAGCAGCTGATTGACATAGTTAAAAAAGAAAAAGGCGAGGAATATTTGGGATACTTAATGACACCATATTTGATTTTAGTTGAAGTTACGGGTTTAAGCAACTCAGCGTATGTAATTGATAGGGGTCATAGTGCTAGAAAGGAAAGGAAAATTGGTCAAAAAGATATTCAAGTTAGAATACTAGAAATTCTCAAAGGCAAATCAATTTATTCGGTGGATGAGACACTAACCATTAGTTATTTGGAACACTGGTACCGCGAATCTCCCCCAATAAAGTTTGAAATTGGCAAAAAGTATCTTTTGCCGATTGCCCACTGGCGTGATAGTGATTCAAAAAAAGGCATAGATCATAGATACAGCTTAAGATTGAATCTTTTTGATGATAACACTCTTGTAGAAATTAGAGATCACAAAGTATTTTATCCTTTAGTTCCCTCTTCGAATAACGGACAAAACTGGAAAGATTATAAACAAAACATTTCTCGAAAATTTTTTAATAATGATTATTAATGAGGTTAAGGAGTATGAAAATCTCAAATATACTGATTATCATGATTCTTCTTTCACTAAAAATTTCTTATGCACAAACAGATTGTGGTGATGAAATTACTGCTTTGTACTATAGTGATGACTTCCCACATGGAAGAGTTGCAGTCCATGGGTGTCATGGTCATATTCGCCGGCTAGGGATTAATAACCTTGACACAACCACCTCAAACTTAATCAAACCACAAACACAGATTAAAATAAATTCAAAAATCTCGTAGTTTATCAACTATTCATGCGAACTCGATTTACATGAAGGTCGCGGCTGCAACGCTTTAATTTTGAATTGATTACATTGAATAAATTCTCCTCTGCTGAGACCGTTTCCAAATCCTTAGTTGTTAATAAGCTGCGAGCACAAACATGCCATTTCTTTGAGAAACGGCATGTTTTATCAGAAGTGTATCAACATATTCGGGCGGAGCTTTTCCGGAAAAAGAATATTATCAGTCGCTATCGTTTCTTGCCGGAATTTGTTCAATAATTCTATCCGCTAATCGTGAAAATGGAAGTGATTGGATATAGACGGTTCCCGTTCCTTGCAGAGTCGCGAGGAATAATCCTTCTCCGCCAAGAAACATAGATTTTAAATTTCCTGCTCGTTCAATATTGTAGTGGATTCCTTCTGTGAAAGCAACAAGACAACCTGTATCAACTTTTATCGAATCACCTTTCAATTCTTTTTTAATAATTGTACCACCCGCATGGATAAAAGCATTCCCATCACCAATTAGTTTTTGAAGGATAAATCCCTCCCCACCAAAAAATCCCGAGCCTAATCTTTTTGTAAAAGCGACCTCTAATTTTGTACCAAGAGCGGCACAGAGGAAAGCGTTTCGCTGGCAGATTATTGAACCACCGGATTCTGCCAAATTGATCGGCATAATTTTACCCGGAAACGCTGATGCGAAAGCAACTTTTTTCTTTGAACCTGAGATGTTTGTAAAATGTGTCATAAATATTGATTCACCCGTAATTGCTCTTTTACCCGCATTTAACAGCGAACCGAAAAATCCTTGATCCGGTTCGGAACCGTCACCCATTTTAGCTTCGAATGTTATTCCGTCTTCCATGTATGTCATGGCGCCCGCTTCGGCGATCACAATTTCACCCGGATCCAGTTCAACTTCAACTAATTGTAAATCGCTTCCAATTATTTCATAATCAATTTCATGACTTCTCATTTTTCCTCCGTATGATTAGTATTTTCAATACTTATAATTTCCGAGTAAAGATAAGAACGAAAATGTTCATTAAAAACTGGATATTAGATGCTATTTTTTTGTAGAATAGTGTGTGTTCGATTAATCAAAAATCTCGAATTATTCCAAATTAATTCGAGCCAAATTTCTGTCTGTTATTTTTTATTTTAAGTGAGTTTTAATACAAATGAATAGGGATGAAATTCAAAACATCGATCTTGAGTATCTGGGTTTAGAAGACTACTTGGAATTAAAGGAAGCAATGATCAAATCGTATAGTTCGATGCCTTCAGCATATTGGCGAGAAAATCAGATTGAATCACTTCTCAATAAATTTCCCGAGGGACAAGTCGTAATAAAAGTCAACGGACAAATCGCGGGCTGTGCGCTTTCAATCATTATCGATTACGCGACCTTTCCGGAAAATCATACTTATAAAGATATTACCGCGAATTATACATTCGATTCCCATACAAATTACGGCGATACGCTTTATGGAATTGACGTGTTTATTAAACCGGAATATAGGGGTTTGAGACTCGGAAGGCGGTTATACGACTATCGAAAAGAGCTTTGTGAAAAGTTGAATTTAAAGGGTATTGCATTTGGCGGTAGGATTCCGAACTATCATAAATTTGCCGATAAGCTGACTCCCAAAGAATATATTGAAAAAGTGAGAACCAGAGAGATTCATGATCCTGTTCTCAATTTTCAAATCTCCAATGATTTCCGTCCTTCAAAAATATTGCATAACTACCTGGAAGGAGATATTTCTTCTAATGAATTTGCGGTCTTACTGAGATGGGATAATATTTACTACGAGGCCCCTTCAAACAAAGCATCAATCAAAAAAAGAGTTGTTCGATTAGGGTTGATTCAATGGCAAATGAGGCCTTATAAAAACCTGGCGGAATTGCTCCAACAGGCCGAATATTTTGTCGATGCTGTTTCAGGTTATCGATCGGACTTTGCCCTTTTCCCGGAATTTTTTAACGCGCCGTTGATGGCAGATAATAATCATCTAACTGAATCGGAAGCCATAAGAGAATTAGCAAAGCACACTGAAGAAATCGTGAAGAAATTCTCAGAACTCTCAATTTCTTACAATATCAATATCATCACCGGAAGTATGCCTTTAGTGCGAGGAAATGATCTGTTTAATGTTGGTTATGTTTGTAAACGAGATGGAACTACCGATTATTTTGAGAAATTGCACATTACACCCGATGAATCAAAAGTGTGGGGAATGCAGGGCGGTAATCAGCTTAAAACTTTCGATACGGATTGCGGTAAAATAGGTGTTTTGATTTGTTATGATACCGAATTCCCGGAATTAGGACGTTTACTTTCTGATGAAGGAATGGATATACTTTTTGTCCCGTTTCTAACCGATACTCAAAATGGTTATTCCCGTGTTCGGCATTGTTCACAAGCAAGGGCAATCGAAAATGAATGTTACGTGGCCATCGCCGGAAGTGTCGGTAACTTACCTAATGTTCACAATATGGATATTCAGTTTGCGCAATCGATGGTATTTACTCCTTGCGATTTTTCGTTCCCGACCAACGGAATTAAAGCGGAAGCCACTCCCAACACGGAAATGATTTTAATCGCCGATGTTGATATTGATTTATTGAGAGAATTACACCGTTACGGCAGTGTAAGAAACTTGCGTGATAGGCGAAAAGATTTGTTCGAGCTGAGGAAAAAGTAAAATTATAACAAAAAAAGTCCCGTAATTCCACAACGTAGATTGAGAATTACGGGATTAAATAGTTCCTTTTAAGTTTCGCTATGCTTCTACTTTTACATCCATCAAAAGTACTTCGTGAATTGATTCCATCGCCCAATCAATTTCTTCTTTTTTGATGACCAATGGAGGAGCAAACCGAATTACATTATCGTGTGTTTCTTTACACAATATTCCCCGGTCTTTTAACGCTTCACAGAATCTTCGAGCTCCACCTGCTGATTGATGCAATTCAACTCCGATAAACAATCCTTTACCACGGATTTCTTTAACATGAGGCGAACCTACCGCTTTTAATTTTTCTCTAAAATAATTACCAAGTTCAAATGATTTTTCAATCAGATTTTCATCAACCAAAACCTTTAGCGCCGCTCTTGCAACCGATGCTCCAAGCGGGTTTCCGCCGAATGTTGAGCCGTGATCGCCCGGATTAAAAACCGACATAACCTCTTCGTTAGATAGGAAAGCAGAAACAGGATATGCACCGCCGGAAAGCGCTTTTCCGATCGTTACCGCGTGAGGCTTTATTCCTTCGTAATCAAACGCAAATAGTTTTCCGCTTCGTCCGAGACCCGATTGAATCTCGTCCGCAATAAACAACACATTATTCTTTTCACATATCTCAAATGCTTTTTTCAAATATCCCTCGGGTGGAACTACAACTCCGCCTTCACCTTGAATTGGTTCAACCATAAAAGCGACGGTGTTTGGTGTAATAGCACTCTCTAAATCTTGGGCATTTCCGTATTCAACAATTTTAAACCCGGGACTAAATGGACCGAATCCATCTTTATACTGCTCCTCTGTTGAAAACCCGACTATTGTTACGGTTCGGCCGGCAAAATTATTTGTACAAACAATAATCTCAGCTTTGTTTTCGTCAACACCTTTAATTTTATAGCCCCATTTCCTTGCGGCTTTAATTGCGGTTTCCACAGCTTCAGCCCCAGAGTTCATGGGCAAAACTTTCGGGTAACCGGTCATTTCAGAGAGTTCTTTATAAAGCATCGGCAATTGGCTATTTCTGAAGGCTCTTGACGTAAGCGTTACTTTATCAGCTTGATCCTTTAAAGCTTTTATTATTGCCGGATGACAATGGCCCTGGTTAACCGCCGAGTAAGCGGCCAGGCAATCCAAATATTTTTTCCCATCAACATCATAAACCCATACTCCTTCTGCTCTGTCAATTACCACATCAAGAGGATGATAATTGTGTGCTCCATATTTTTCCTCAATTTCAATAAATTCACGAGTGTTCATCTACATTCTCCTATTTTTTAGATTTACCAAATTATCCAATCCGAAATTGAGTTCCGAATCTGAATCCGGAAAATTTGGTGGAATAAATGAAATGTTATAGCTTTACATAACAAAAGAAACAATTTAACGTGTAATTTCCAATGAAAATATTTACATCCGACTTTACGCTAAGTACAAATGGCAATACCGATATTATTGATATTACTGCCGATGTATTTAAAATTTTACGCCAATCTCAAACCCGTGAAGGGAATATTCTGGTTTTTGGTCCCGGAGCAACCGTTGGTATTACGACCATCGAATTTGAACCTGGATTGCAAAAAGATTATCCCGCATTTTTTGAAAAACTCGCACCGGCAAATGTTCAGTATTTCCACAACGATACATGGCACGACGAAAACGGTCATTCGCATATCAGAGCCGCCTTGCAAGGAGCATCCCTGACTGTTCCATTTAAACATGGTGAAATGATTCTTGGTACTTGGCAGCAAATAATCTTTATTGATTTTGATAATCGACCGAGACAACGGAAAGTTATTGTGCAAGTAATCGGCGAATAGATGAGCAAAACTGTCACTATTTTCGGAAGCTCATTACCTGTGCCTGGTGAAAAAGAATATGAAGACGCTTACAATATCGCCTTAATTTTATGTTCTAACGGTTTTAATATTTGTAATGGTGGTTATCAAGGTGTAATGGACGCGACCGCTAAAGCCGCGAAGGAAAATAAAACCGAAGCTTTTGGAATTACGGTACCTCACTTTTCGGCCAAAGTAAGCGAACACTTAACAAAAGTTATTTACACCGATACACTTTTTGAAAGAATTTCCAAGTTGATTGAAATTGCAGACGCATTTGTTGTTTTGGCTGGCGGAACAGGCACACTTCTTGAACTTTCGGCAATTTGGGAATTTATGAACAAACGAATTATCCCGATTAAACCTATCGCGGTTTATGGTAATATTTGGGGAAATTTGATTTCAATCATGGATGAAAGAATGATTGTTGAAAAAAGGCAAACGGGTTTAATAAATTATTTTGACGATTTGGAGGCTTGCTCGGATTTTATTATCACTTCGTTAAAAAAATAATCAAGATTTTACAAAAGAATTACCAACTTGTCTTCTGTGCAGACAAATAATTACTCAACTTGCCTTTTGTAAAGACAAATTTTATATTTATTTGCCCTTAAATATGACAAGTTGGATAAAATGAAAGAAATATTTAAAACCGTCCTGGCAGATTTTTATAAAAGTGGAATCCCAAAACATAAAAATCGAAAGCACAATATTCCTCTGGATTCAGAAAAAATCATAACCTTGACCGGTCCAAGACGTGCCGGAAAGACGTATCTGCTGTTTCAGTTGATGGAAAATATCGCGGATAAAACTAATATTATCTACATTAATTTTGAAGATGAAAGAATAAAAACCTCTGGGGAAGAATTAAATACAATTATTGAGGCATATTTCGAGCTATTCCCCGATAAAAATTGGAAGGATATTTATTTTTTCTTTGATGAAATACAAGAAATAGAGGGATGGCAAAAATTTGTAAGGAGAATATACGACACCATATCAAAAAATATTTTGATAACTGGTTCCTCGGCTAAGTTATTGAGTCGAGAAATTGCAACAAATTTGAGAGGAAGATCAATAAATTTCGACGTTTTTCCACTCTCATTTGAGGAATACTTAAATTTTAGGACAATTGAGATTGATCTAAATTCAACAATCGGGAAATCTAGGATAAGAAAAGAATTTAGAGAATACTTGCACAACGGGGGCTTTCCAGAAACAATTGAAATGTCCGAAAATATTCGACAGAAAACATTGCAATCCTATCTCGATGTAATGATGTATAGAGATTTAATAGAAAGATTTAATATTTCCAATGTAACAGCTCTCAAATATTTAATTAATAAATTACTTGCGAATACATCAAAAGTATATTCATTAAATAAGATTTACAATGAGTTAAAATCGCGGGGAATTAAGATAAGCAGAGAAAATCTCTCCAATTTTACTGATCACATAGAAGATACTTACATAATTTTTTCAATGGAAGCTTTTACTGAGTCGGTTAATTCAACGAGTTTAAAAAAAGCTTACTCTGTAGATAATGGATTATCAGAAAACATTTCATTCTCACTAAGTGACGATACCGGTCGACTTCTTGAAAATTGCGTGTTTCATGAATTGAAAAGAAAAGAATTCGAAATATATTATCACAAAGCCAAATTCGAATGTGACTTTTTAATTAAGAAAAAAAATCAAATAATCAAATGTATCCAGGTGTGTGCGGAATTAAGTGATTCGAATAAAAAAAGAGAATTTGGGGGTATTAAAGAAGCGATGAAAAGATTTCATTTGAATGAGGGTTTGATAATTACTTTAGAGCAGAAATTTGAAGAAAATGACATTGAAGTAATTCCAATAACTGAGTGGCTGCTGAGTTAAGAATTTATTTCATCAAACTTATTTTTTACCATTTCAACCGAAATTTCCTTCATACATTTGAACTTAACGTCATCTCGATAACATGTAAGATGTTTCGGTGAGTAATAAAAACATGGAGAACATTCCAGATTTAAGGAAACAATTTTGTGCTCAGTTTTCCAGGGTCTTGTAAAATTTATATTTAGCGGACCTTCGATCGCGACCGTTTTTAATTGAAGAGCGGCGGCGACATGCATCAAGCTTGAATCATTAGAAACGAATAAATCACATCTCCGCATAACAGCTGCCGTATCAACAAGTGATTTTGTATCAATGGCGTAACAATATTCCGAACCGGTGCGTTTTATGATTTCACTTTTCAAATCACTTTCGTCCGGTCCACCGAAAACGCATACCTTAAAAGATTTTTTCTCGATTAAATATTTTGCAAGTTCCGCATATTTTTCTGGCGACCATCTTTTATTTATATGGTTTTTAGGTATCGAACCGCCAGGATGAAAGCCAATAACTTTATCGGATTCTTTTATTCCAAATCCATTAAGTATTTGCTGAGCATTTTGCTGATTTTTTTCCGGAATCGGAAATCTCAATTCGGGAATACTATCTGTTGTTTTTCGAGTTACACGATCAACTAATTTTATGTTGGTTTCTACATTATGTAAATCGTTGGATTCATCAATTCGGATATTGGAGAGAAAATTAAAATTTCGGAGATTTTGGTGAAGGTAGTTTATACCCGTTCTTTTCGGTGCCGCGATTAACCATTGAATTACATTGTACTCAATCCGGTTAGCCGGGTAAACGTTAAATGTAAGATCGTACTTTTTACGAAACGATAAAATGTACTTGAAAGATTTAATCGGAGCCGCGTTAATAAAATCAAAATAAAATACTTGATTCACTTCCGGGAGAGATTCGTAGAGATCTTTTACACCTTTGAACATCACCAAAACATCAATCCGGGAATCAGGATAATAATCTTTTATTTTTTTTGATGCCGGTGTAAACATCAAAGCATCACCGATTCCCGAAAGAGCAAGAATTAAAATTCGCAATTTTACTTCTTATTATTCTTCATCATTATTTTCTATATCGAGTGTTTGTTGTTGCACTTCACTCGCGTCTTGTTTTGATAATCTGCGCATTCGTTCCAACATAACATCGACTTGTTTATCGGTTGGAGCAATCACTTTAAGTTTTTCTAAAATGTCAATGGCTTTATCATATTCTTCAAGATTTTGATAAATATCCAAAATGATACGGTAAGGATTATAATTACCGTTGGAAATTTCATTATCCGCAATTCGCCGTAAAGCTTCTACTTCCACTTCACGAGCAAGATCTTCATACTGTTCTAAAGCGCCGGCAGTGTAGTACATACTTGAAATATCGTACAACAAACGATAATCAATTTCGATAATTGATCGAGGTACTTTTGTTTCCATCATATCAAGAGTTTTGACAGCCATCGGATAGTCCTTGGCTTCAAACAAATAATGAAGTGCAAGTCTCAAGAAAGAATTTCTATAATTGCCAACCAATCGTTGGTGATTGTTATCGAAAAATATTGTCGGGTCATTTAATCCTCTAAACTTGAACCCGGGTTGATAATCTTTACTATACCCATCAGGTTCTTCGAAGAGTTGTTTTTTCATTATTTCAGCATCGACAAATTCCATATTCCCCGGTCTTTTAATCGGAACTAATCTGAAAGCCATTCCTTCCATTTTCAGATAGTCATTCAATCCCAATTTTGCTTGATCTGAAGAAGTAACCGCGAAATATATCGGTCGTTCCCAATTATTCGCGCGGATAAGATCAAGAGCAACAAGATCTTGAGTTCTTACGGCAGTAACATTTCCGAATTGAGCCGTGTGCGGCATTTTCCATCTGATCTCGGTCTTTTTGGTCAACGCTGTATCTGTAATTCCGATCTGCTCAAATGCTTCGGGAGTAACCGGAATTGAAACCTCTTTCGTGTTCCATTGTTGCGGTCCGATGCGATCGATTTGTGCGTCACTCAAAGTCATTTTAATTTTTTCCGCGCCGTGGGGCTCAGTATTTTTTAATTGTTTGATGTACCAAGGTGTATTTAGCAAACTTAGATTCGCAATTCTAACATCCTGACGAACCCCTTCAACATCCTGCAGATACCAAAGCGGGAAAGTATCATTATCGCCGTTTGTAAATATTACGGCATTTGGCGCAACACTTTGCAGCATATTGTATGAATAATCCCAAGGAACAAAATTTCTCGAGCGGTCATTTCTGTTGAAATTTTCCAAAAGCATATTGCCTGGAACAAACGCGAATGATAAAATCAATACACTTGCAACCGCCGGTTTTGTAACCGCCGATTCTTTCAATTGGTTTGCTAACAATTCAACCACACCTTTAACGCCGAGTCCAACCCAAATTGAGAAGACAAAAAATGCTCCTGTATAAAAATAATCTCTTTCTCTTGGCTGCGGGTTTTGTTGATTCTGGTAAAACGCCGTCAGCCAACCGAGGAAGACGAACATCACCAGAAAGACAATGCCCATTTTCCAATCCCGCCTAAAATGATAATAGACGCCAAAAAGTCCGAGCAAGAATGGAATTCCGAAAAGTTGTGACCAATCAACACCAGAATCTTGAACTGTTGAAACGCGTCCCACATAATTCCACATCACATAACGGTTAAACATATGATTCATCTGATAATTCCAGAAGAAATCTAAATCACTCGAATAATTTTCATAAATTCCTTGATGCTGTGGTTCTTGCGAATATCTTCGTTTAAATGTTGGGAAATCGCCATATTGTTCACGACTCAAATAACTCACCAATCCTTCCATATCGGTCGGCGAATTCAAATTGATCGGTGTATCTTGATTTGATCTGATCATAATCATAGAGTATGATGTATATCCAAGAATTAAAAACAGTACGGTTTTTGCGATAAGTCTCTGCGAATTTTTATTATGAATTCTTGCCCAGTGAACGAAGTAAATTAACGCGCCAAGAATTGCGAGAACAACAAAAATGTTTAAGAAATAACTATTTCCACCAACCGCATAGAGAAGTTTTGGAATATATTTTACCATTCCGGGATAAGTAATTATTAACGCGACCCCACCGATCAAAACCGGAAGGTAAATTGAATTCCACTGAAATATTTTCTTCCAAACCGCGATTGCATAAATACCGACTACCGCAGCAACGAACATCAAAAACCGGGAATCGAAAGCTTTGTAAATATCCGAACTGGGTGGACGAACATCAGTTTCTTGAGACCACAATAGAATTGCGACCAACAATCCGACAGCAAAATGTCCCGCAAAAATCTTACTTGTACTCTTTAATATCGCTTCATCCGAGATAAATTTTCTGAAAGTTACGACCATTACAATAGGAACGATCGCCAAAGTTGACATTAAATGCACACCGGTTGAAAGTCCGATGAGATAAGCGATCATCACCAAATATTTTTCATTATCGATTTCATCAGCTTTTTCGTTCCATAACATCATTAAATATGTAACCGCACCGATAAAAAATGTCGCAAAGGCGTAAACTTCGGCTTCAACAGCATTAAACCAGAACGTATCGGCGAAAGCGAGGGAAAGCGCGCCAATTACACCGGCTATATGAGTCGCAAATCTTCCGCTTAAAGTAGGCGCTTCTTCTTTCGTGTAATTTTCGATCAGTTTGACGACAACCAGATAAAGGAATAAAGCGGTGAAAGCACTCGAAAACACTGAAATCATGTTTACACTGAAGGCTACATTATCACCGAAGGGAATCATGGAAAACAGACGACCGACAAGCAAGAAGAAAGGCGTTCCCGGAGGATGGGGAACTTGTAACAAAAATGAGGAAGCGATAAATTCACCGCAATCCCAAAATGAAACGTTACTTTGAACGGTTAATAAGTAAATTAAAAGTGTTGTAAAAAAGACAGCAGCGCCAAACAATCTGCGCATTAATGTTTCGTTCATTCTTTCCCCGGGTTAAAATTTATTCGCTGTTTGATGATTCGTTTTGCTTAAAAAAATGATCAAATGACTTTCTTTCTCGATTTGTATAATATTTGTCAAATAAAGACTTGAGAAATTCTAAAGAGAGTTTATCCAACTCTTCCTCATCTTTGTTGCGTTTTACCAACATTTTATATTTTTGATACTCCTTCGAATCCATTTTTCTTTCGTATTTTTTGAGAGTATCGAGGTACTTTTTTTGTTCGCGTGATCTCATAATTTTTGGTTGTTAAAAATTACATAAGTGTGAAATATATAAAAATTTTACGACTCGATTAGGTAAATTGAGAAAACTAATTGTAATGAGAATGCAGTTATACAATACGAAAAACCCATCTGTTTCAATAATATTGCCGACTTTTAACCGTTCAAAATTGGTTGAACGAGCGGTTACTTCCGTCATTAATCAAAGTTTTAGTGAATGGGAATTGCTTATCATAGATGACGGCAGTTCCGATCTCACATTTCAAATGATAGATAAATATCTGATGAACGATCAACGTATCAGATATATGAAACACAAAAACAGAAAGCTGCCTTTCTCTCTAAACGCCGGAATATTAGCATCAAGCGGTAAGTACATAACTTTCCTCGGAAGCGATGATGAATATAAAGTTGAACATTTAAAATTGCGGTATGATTTTTTGGAAGGAAATCCAAAAATTGATTTTTTACATGGTGGGGTGAAAATAATCGGCGATGAATTTGTTAAAGATAGGAATGATTTAACCAAATCGGTTCATTTATCGGAGTGTATAATCGGTGGTACATTTATGGGGAAAAAAGAAGTTTTTATTGAGTTGGACGGATTTGAAAATCTGGCATACAGCGAGGATTTTGAACTTTTTGCACGAGCAAAAAAGAAATTCCGGATTGAAAAAGTAAATTATGAAACTTATATCTATCACCGCGAACATGGTGATAGTATCACAAACTCTATATAATCAAATCGAATATTGAGAGATAATTTCTTCGGTTATTCTTGCGGGTCTCCCGGTTTTGGTTGAAATCATCGTGTATAAAAACTGCCCTTCCGATGCAACTTTGCCGGTCTCAAACTTTTCAATTAAAAAATTAACTTTTACTTGGGCGCCCGAAGCCGACTCAACCTGGGTTTTTACTTTTATCTGTTCACCGAGAAACAACGCTCGTTTAAATTCGATATTGACAGCCGAAACAACCCAGCCAAGATCTTGCTTTATAAATTCATCCATAGACATTTTATAATCCTTTTTCATCTGATCATACCGGGCAGCCAGCACATAATCTAGATATCGTGAATTATGAACATGTCCGTTCATATCAATATCATCGGGTCGAATTGTAAGTATTGTTTCAAATATGGAGTACGTTTGGTTCATAATCACAACTTAAATCTAATAGTAAAATGTGTGCGAAACTCTTCCCTGTTGTCTATCACGCCTTTATCATCCGTATACATTAGAACTAAATCAGCATAATAATTATTGAGAAATTCGTATTCAAAATTGAGCATTATACTTTTCCGGTATTCAAGCTTGCCGGATAAAAATGGAGCTTCGTAGCTGTCCTCCAACAATCGGTCGTAGAATAAATCGCCGCCATGGTTTACGAGTAATTCACCATTTGAGCCGTATTCATTATCAGCATGTTCGGTGAAAGTAAACTCAGCAAACGTTTTTAATCTTCCGGTGAAACGGTAATAAATTGCCAAATTTAGATGTTGACTGTTTGGCGGAATGACCGACCCGAGAGGATATTCCCCATTCGCGTAATTGTTTGCGACACTTCTGTGCGCATAAAAGTAAGGATCGATGCGTAGGTACTGAAGTTCAATATCCAAAGGAAACGAATTTAAAAATGGTGTTGTAAACACAACTAAGTTCAACAACGATTGATTTCCGAACCAACTTGTACCGATCTTTCCAAAGCGTAAATCATCGAACATTAATTGGCCGTATATTTTTAATCCTGCAATTGACTGATTTGAAAAATCGTAAAACAGCAAAGTATTGTCTAAACCATCTCCGGTATGTTCAGCATTTTTATAAAAATTAAACGGATTTAGATAAGCGAAATCGACAGATCGGTTTGAATAAATTGCCATTTCTCCGGCACCGATGGACCAATCATCCCCAAGATTTAGAGCGAACCTGTGATAAGCGAGAAATTTATCATCAATTTTTATGTTTTCGCCGGTTCGGGGATTTAACAGATTAAAGCCGTTTGAAAGACCGCCGTGAATCGCGGTAAAACTGAAGAATTTATAATTAATTGAAGTTGAGAAATAATCCATCGAAGCGGAATAATCACCGAGAATAATTTTTTCCCTCCCATAACCGATTAAATTTCGATCGTTTCCAAGTTTGAAATTTATATAACCAAAATCAGCGGTGATAAATCCTTCCGCCTGATCGTAAAAATCTGTATTGGTATTTGGAAATTCTTTTAGAATAAATTTTGAATGATATTTAAGTTCCTTCGAAGATTTTGCCAGCGGCTTCGAACCAAAGAATGAGCCGTTAGTTCCGAATAGTGAAAATCCGAAATTATGATTAACCGTTCCTCTTACATTTCCGCCAAACTTATACAGCCCGGAATATGATTTATCGCTGAATTCATCGGATGTGGAATGAATAAAGCCGGTTTCAAATTGAAGATTTGTATAAAAACTAAATTCATTTTCTTTAAGAAAATAGACGTACTTTTCGTTTTCCCAATAACTGTCCGCGAACGAAACGCCCTTCTCACTAATAATTTTTTCTGCGTTGGTGATAGTTCCGAACAAATCCGCTTCGAACTCAACAATTAATTCATCCAGATATTCATTATCGTTCGAATTAAGTTTGTGTTTCTTCTCAATCACCATCCCTAAATACTTGGAAACAGATTTTCGTGTTTTGGGCAATTCAAAAGAATTGTATCCTTCAATAATTTTCAATACATCCATCCGATCCAAAAATTTATAAACACCGTGACCGGTTTCGACATAACCGATTTCTTGGGCGGAAAGATTCAACGAAATCAATAGAAACAAAAAAAAGATTTTTTTCATACTTGGAATAAAAATTAAATATTGGTGATATAATCTGAGGGGAAACTAATAAGCTTCGGGATCGCCTTTTACCATGTTGAAAATTGTCATAATAACAATTTGAATATCTAACCACATCGACCAGTTTTCGATATACCATATATCGTGCTCTATTCGTTTCTGCATCATTTCCGGATCGGATGTTTCACCGCGGAATCCGTTAACTTGCGCCCAACCGGTAACTCCGGGTTTAACAATGTGGCGATACATATAAAGATTGAATTTATCTTTTGATTCCATATTTAAAGGAATCGGATGAGGGCGCGGACCAACTATCGACATTTCCCCTTTTAAAACATTTATAAACTGAGGGAACTCATCGAGGTTAGTTTTTCTTAAAATTTTACCAATTCCGGTAATTCTTGGATCATCTTTGGTCGCTTGTTGAAATTCACCATTTTCGTCAACATCTTTACTGTCATTTCTCATTGAACGAAATTTATAAACATTAAACTTTTGGTTATCCCTGCCCCACCTTTCCTGCCGGAAAAATACCGGACCCGGAGAGGACATTTTTATCGCAAGAGCAATAAGCGGGAAAAGCCACCAGTATATTAGCAGCATAAACGATAACGAAAACATAATATCAATAGTACGTTTTAAAAATCGCCAATGAAATTCGTTTATTAAGTCTTCCCTTACAGAAATAATCGGGAAATTGCCAAACATTTGTGCAGTGTATTTTCCGGAGATAAACCGGAAATAATTTGGAACGATTTTAATTCGAGTGGTAAATCTTTCACACGTTCGAACAACGGCTTCAATAACTTCCGGTTTGTTATTTGGAAGAGCAATAATAACAATATCAATTTCTTGCTTGGTTAATATTTTCTCCAAATCATCTAACTTCCCGAGTACATCATCTGATCTGACATTCTTTTCACTGTCGTCATCCAAAAATCCGACTAACTTATATCCAAAATTTGGATTCGCTTTTATTAAACGAGAAAATTCCCGCCCCGTTGAACCGGCTCCGATAATTAAGGTACGCCTAAGATTCCTTCCTTTTTTTCTCATCCAGATCAGTATAAGTCTGAAAAGAAGTCTTTTTGTCGATACAAGAGATAATGAACACAGTGCAAAAATTGTAATAAATAGACGGTTAAGGTATTGATCACGTATAACAAAAAGAACAACGATCAATGAAATTGTTACTATAAATACATTACGAATTACAGTTATGACTTCTATACTATAGTTTCTTGAACGAAATTCATCATAAAGACCAACAAAATTTGCCCCAAGAAACCAAATAATCAGAATAGCAAGAAATACTGATCCTTCAAGGCGTGTATATTCTAATGAAAAATCACCTCTGGGAATACTTATTGCGACCCAGAAGCTTATAATGAGTAGAACTACATCGAGGGATATTCTTAGGAAACTCAGGGACTTTCGATAATGCGACATAACTTTTATAATTGTTTCCGATTATTCAACAAACTATAGGGTATGATTAATATTGTTATCCATTCAAGCACACCACTACTTCCAAAATGTATCAAAATCTATCTTCTGAAAAATATTTAATTTTCCGTTTTTTGTTGCATCAAGAACTTTCCGACCAGAATTTTCAAAATTATCTTTCGCTAGTTGATAGGCCAATTCCTCACCTTTGTAGTCAGGGATTTTCCAAGTCATTCCTTTTTTATAATAACCATTAATAAAATGATTTTGCTCATTCCCATCACTTTTTATTTCTTGACCCGGTACACCCTGTTCTGCATAACTATGGTCTTTCCCGATTAGTATTACTTCCGAGCATCCCAAATAATAAGCTAGTTGCAGACAAACATACGTTACACTATGGCCGCCATAAACGCCACTCTCAATCTCTTGGGCAAACGAAGGTTTAAAAGTTTGTAAATAATACAAGATTTTATTATTGCTTCGAAAATATTTCTTACCCGCCCAATTAAATATTTTCGTTGAATTAACATCTTTCAGCTCATCAGCAAATTGTTTCAGCTGAATTTTAACATCAGCAACCAGAAGATATGTTGGAATAAATCCCATCTCATTCTGATTAAGATAAATCCGATTCATTCCTATTGTAATTTCGTCTTTCAAATGGCTTAGATTCATATTTTTAAGACTTGGCCCATTCGCAATAATAAAACATCTTCTACCTCTATGTTTATTTTTGAGTGCCTTCAATTTTGAATAACTAGAATTCGAACCTACGCGGGATATCTGCCAAGTGAGATATGAGGGTATATGTTTTACTCTTCTTATGATTGCGTCGTATAATCGGAATACCGAGATTTCGTTTTTACTGATTTTACTTATGTACTTAAGACGACTCATTATTTCAAAACTCTTCACAAAAAACTGTTGCGGGCGAACCATTTGCTTGCTTCACGAACAAGGGAATGACAAACAGTTTAGAAAGCTGTTGATTATTGATATTTAAGAGGGATAAATCTTCTATAATGATAAACCTATCCATGTTATCATTTGTCGAAAGTAGATTTTGGTGGGCTACTCTTCCCTCAGGTTTGTGAGTCCACGATGTCAATGAAATAAAATCAAATCCAATCGCCTTGATATTTGGATGATTATTGCGAATTTGACTGGCGCAATCAGGAGATATTCCAGGATTATCATTCCAATATTTTTCTGTTCCACGATATTTTTCATACCCGGTTTTAATTAAAATAACTTCTGAAATATCAGGGATGCTTTTTTTGAACTCTGAATACTCTATCAAATCACTTGTGGTTCTTGGTATATCTAATTTAATTGGTGAATTAAAAATGAACTCCGAAATATGATAATCAGTAATAGTTAGTCCATCATCGTAAAAATGTTTAGGTACATCAATGTGTGTCCCAATATGGTTTATGGAAAAATTCCATTCTGAAGAATTTGCGGTATTACCAGATTTAATTGATGATTTTTCAATAATCTCAAGAGAATCTCTATCGCCATAGGATGGGGTTTCATTACTCAAAATATGTGATAATAATTCAAAACTATTTTTTTTCATTATCAACTTTCGCCTTCATTATATTTTCTGCAATTATAAAATCTGATTCCTCATCAATATCAACTGCTTCAAGTTTATCAATAGGATACAGCATTGGGTATTTTCCAATCCTATTTTTAGTTTTATTAAATGTGGCCCTACTAAATAAATAAATGCATGAATTTTCTTCAAATAAAACCGGTAGTTCTTGGGTTTTTATTAGTTTTAGCGGATCATGATTAATACCCGCACCATTTTCATCATATATTCTAGTTTGTAATTTGGTCACAGAAAATAATGAATCGTGATCCTTTTGCTCAAGGAATCTTTTAATTGCTTTATCAATTGTTGAAGTTGTGAGCAATGGATTTGTACTATGAGTTTGAAAAAACACTTCGCCCTTTGTTTGAGAAATGTCATACTCAATAATCTGATTTGCTTCATTTCCGGTAATTTTGAGCAAATATTCGGGTCGCATGTGTATAGTAACATTAAAATAAGACTTTGCAACGGCCGCTATCTCTTCCGAGTCTGTATTAATAATAATTTCAGAAATATATTCGGATTTATTTAGTGACTTGAGTATCCAATAAAGGAGTGGCTTTCCATTAAAATTTCTTAAGTTTTTGAATGGCACTCTTTCCGAGTGATGCTTCATAAACAACAAAGCTTTTATATTTTTCATTATTTCTCGTACAGCTTTACTTTCAGAGTAATTTTTTTAATTAATTCTGGTTCAGTTATAAAGTGTTGAGGACTATGACCATCAGTTGGATACTGTATTGGTTCATCGAGAAATGGAATTTCAGTTAAAAATGCTAAGGGGAAAACTGTTTTCAGTTGATCAAACATTTTTCACCTCATACCGTGCAATTTTAGCCTCCTTTAATTTAGTATTTCTGATTTTAATTTTCT
>JAIPBD010000002.1 GCA_021739765.1 Melioribacteraceae bacterium | reverse complement strand
ACTGCTGAGTATAGGGTGCCCATGTTTCTCCATTAAAGTACCATAACCTGTCGTAATTGGTAATACCACCAGCACCGGCTAACCAAACACTGTTTGGTGAAGCACCCCATATAGAACTAAGCCAATTATTTGGGCTGTACAAAGTATCTAAGGTCCACTCATAATCCCTTCGCCCAGGTTTTGTGTTATCTTCAATAATAGGGTCATTTGCTCCGCAAGAGACAAGTAAAAAGATAAACCATGCCTGCCGGCAGGCAGGAGATAAAAGGAAAAAGGAAGAGAGGATAAGGGTGAAGGGAAACCGGAGTATGGAGATCGGATACCGGGGAAAGAGTGATATTTGTTTCCGGTTGTTAGTGTTTTGCCGCATTGGGGTAATTTGTTTTTCTGTTTTGTAACTTTTCATGATCATAGTCTTGATCCTGATCTTGGTTGTTCAACAATTAAGCTGTAAAATAACTTTTTCCGCATGCCCGCCTTGACGAGTTAGCGGTAATTTTAAATAATTCCCACGCTGTTGGTGGGATAATATGTTTTTTCCTAGTTCATACAACACCTCTCTTTTATTTATTGTTTTCGGTATAAAACATAAACTGAACATGAATAATATAGTACAGAAATTCATAAATGGACTACGTACTTATACTATAAATTTTCAAACAGATAAAAATATTTCGGCTGCACCGGCAATAATCAATGAGATGTTGCTCAATGTGAGAATAAAATTTGCTATTCGTACCGCTTTAATCTTCTTCCACTCATATTCGTGCAGTGTTTGAGGCCGTCTTCGGATTCGTTTTGATCCTCGATATCCTAATCATAATCGAATACCAAACCGCAAAGAACGCAGAGAAGCCGCGAAGAGCGCGGAGTTTAAGATGAGCTTAACCAATTCTTCATGATTTCCATTCTCATGGAAATCGTGAAAGAGCCAATAGACATACAAAGGTTTGTATTTAGATGAGATTTTAAATCTTGGCAAGAGGTTTAGTAATTTGAAAACATTCATTTAGAATTTATTTTAGTTCCATAAATCTAATAGTTACAAGCAATCCTAATAACGAGATAATCGCGCCGAGGTAATACGCTCCATTCAACCCGTAGATAGAATATCCGATTCCAATTACCATGGGACCCAAGGTTTGTCCGAGACGAATTACCATTCCGTTCAGGGACATAAAAGCTCCGCGGTTTTCGTCCGGTGAAAGTTTCGCTAAAAGTGTTTGAAGACTTGGAATATTTAATGCTTGTGCGGTTCCGAATAGTATAATTGGAAGAAATATCAAAACCAGATTTGTGATATTTGGAATTAGGAGATTAACGAAGAAATAAAGAATGAAAGCCGATTTCAACAAATTTACGCTTCCGAATTTAGCTGTCAATTTCCCAACTCGTGAAGAAACAATCGCGGTTGTTATCGAACTTGCGGAGATTATTAATCCTATTTGCGATGATGAAAGATCAAAATTTTGATTGAGTAAAAATGGCACGTATGTTAAAAACGCTCCATATAAAATAATGAATGTTAATATTCCTAAAATAAAAATTGATATAACCTCTCTTTTACGAACGCTGACCGAAATACTCTTTAAATATTGAGTGAAATCTTTTGGTTTCTCGATTTCCGGTTCTTTAACACCTAAAATGACCAGCAATCCAACTGGAACAGCTAAAAGCGGCATAATAAAAGGATAATACCAACCGATCGCAGCTAGAAATCCACCGAACAAAGGATAGGATGCGGTTGATAAACTTAACACACTTGCATTGTAACCCATTGCTTCAGGTAATTTTTTACCTTTATAATAATCCCCGATTAAGGTAGTGTTTAATGAACCGATTGGCGCAGCTCCAATTCCTTGAAGGATTCTTAACAAAATTATATAGTGATAATCAGCGGTAAAAAAAATAGAGAATCCCGAAATCGCAAAAAGAAATAACGCGGGCACAATAATTTTTTTCCTTCCGAATCGGTCAGCTAAAATTCCGGCCAAAGGTGTGAGAAATATTCCCGGGAGGGTAAACGCGCTTATAAGTAGTGCTACTTGGGATTTCGATAAATTCAGAGTATCCGCGATTTTCGGTAGTGCGGGAGTTAAACTTGCAACCCCCATAACGGCTATCAAAGTGATTCCGAAGATCACATAAATTGTGCGTTCGCAAAGGATGGGGTTTTTGAACATCTGACAAGTGCTTAATTTTGATCTATCATCAAAACTACAAAATTGTTTTTTAATTTGAAGAAATTGATAAAAAACATTTCTATTAAATTCAAAAATCAAATAATTGTAGAATAATAAACAGCACGATTGAAGAAGTAGAACCCAAGTAAAGAAATCGAATTGCTTTTCGTTTCTCTGGGTCATCCCGATTCAGAATTTTCAGTGTATTATAAATGATTGATATATCCATCAAAACGATCGGGAATAGATAAAATGGGCTGAACCAGTTCAAGAAAAATGGCAGCACAGAAAATAATACGACAATCGAAAAAATAAAAGATGATAAAAACAATGCTTTTTGTTTTCCGAATTTAAGCGCGATTGATTTAGATTGAATGAGTTTATCCCCTTCCATGTCGATTGCGTCCGCCGCAATTTCTTCTCCTAAATCGATCAGAGCCGAAACAATGGCGAAGAAGAGCACAAAATTGTGAAATGGATATCCAACACTCGCACCGCCGAAAATGAACGTCATCCCGACTGAAAAACTGACCATCAAATTGCCGAGAATTCCACTTTTTTTGAAGAACCGGTTATACAAAAAACCAATCAAAGTGAGGACGAAAGCGAGAATCAACAAAGTGAAATTAATCAGATACGACAGCAGAAATCCCGAGTTAATAAGAATAATGGCAAAAATTAATGCTTGATTCGGAGAAACCAAACCTGCCGGAATTGGTCGTTCTGGTGAGTTTATTCTGTCTGTTTCAATATCAAAATAGTCATTCAAAACCAGAATTGATGCGGAGATAAGAAAAACCGAAAGAGGAGCGAAAACGGATAATGATATTTCCGGCACTACACCAAGCGCAAGTAATTGGCCGAGGAAAACACAAATCGCTGCGGCCGTGGCAAGCTCAAATCGAATTAACCGAAATAATCCTTTAATCATTATTCAAAATTACCAAAAATGTTTCTACAAATTATAAATACTTTTAAACACCGATTCAATTATTCATTCTTTATTTCATTTTATTTGTTTAAACAATAGTCATATACAATAACAGGTTTATTCTTTTTATAAATATTATTTCCATTTTTTTAGAGATAGGTCGATAAATATTTTCAGACGGTAGCTGCTTTTTCAAAGCTGGAAGAACTAATTGTAATTCGTCCAAAGCCTTTATAAATATTTTTTGCGGTTAAAACTCATTGAATTATTTCATACTATAAGTCAAAAATTATTATCTTCATAACCGAACTAAATATTTGAAATTGGGACTGTCCACCTCAATTTTTTGATTAAAAATTTATCATTTCATCTCATTTGGGAGTCATTTTATGATCAAAAAATCGATATTAACCTCGCTTATTCTTTTCACTTTTGTTATTTCTCATTTTGCTCAATCGGATTGGGAAGATTTATTTAACGAAAAAGATTTAAATAACTGGCAAAAATTAAATGGTACTGCCGAGTTTGTAATTCGGGGTGATGAAATTGTCGGAATCTCAGCATATGGTACGCCTAATACTTTTCTCGCAACAAAAAAAAATTACCAAGATTTTATTCTTGAATACGAAATTAAAGTCGATGCGGAATTGAACTCCGGAGTTCAGATTCGTAGTAACAGCATCCCGGAATATAGAAATGGTAAGGTTCATGGTTACCAGGTTGAATTTGATCCATCGCCGAGATCATGGACAGCCGGCATTTACGATGAACAAAGAAGAGGATGGCTTTATAACCTCGAATGCAATCCCAAAGCGAAAGCCGCCTTCAAAAAGGACGAATGGAATAAGATTAGAGTTGAAGCTGTAGGAAACAATATTCGTACATGGTTAAACGGTGTTCCCGCTGCCGATCTTATTGATGATAGAACTGAATCCGGGTTTATTGCTCTGCAGGTTCACAGCATTTATAACGAAGATGAGACAGGCCGGGAAGTAAAATTTAAAAATATCCGGATTATTACAGAAAACTTAAATTATCATCTGTCTCCCCTTACAAATGAAATTCCGCAGATAAGTTATTTGAAGAATGATTTAACAGAGAGAGAAATTAATGAGGGCTGGAAATTATTGTGGGATGGAAAAACAACTACAGGATGGAAAGGTGCGAAACTGGATGAATTTCCCACCGCCGGCTGGAGTATTGAGGACGGTACTTTAAAAGTTGCCGATGGCGGTGGATTGGAATCCGAAAATGGCGGTGATATAATCACGGTTAAAAAATATTCAAACTTTGAATTATCGGTCGATTTCAAATATACGGAAGGTGCAAATAGCGGAATCAAATACTTTGTTGACGCCGGGCTGAATAAAGGAAGCGGATCATCGATCGGTTGTGAGTATCAAATTCTTGATGATAAAAAACATAAAGACGCATTGATGGGAACAGATGGAAACCGAACATTAGCTTCATTGTATGATTTAATTCCTGCCGACGCATCTTTTTATTCGCCCAATGAATCGACAAAAAAACGGGTAAACAATTATGAATGGAATCGTGCAAAAATTGTTGTTGATGGTAATAAAGTAGAACATTACTTAAATGGAATTAATGTAGTTCAATATGAACGTTCTACGCAAACCTGGAGAGCACTTGTCGCCCGAAGTAAATACAATAAATGGCCGAATTTTGGCGAGCTTGAGAGCGGCAACATATTGCTACAAGATCATGGATTTGTTGTGTACTTCAAAAATATTAAAATAAAAGAGTTGGAGTAAATATGTCACCAAATTTTACGAGAAGGGATTTTATAAAAAGTACCGCGATAGTTTCTACCGGACTTGCAATGGGAGCGGGTTCGTTATCCGCAAAAAATTATTCCAGAATAATGGGAGCAAATGATCGTGTAAATTTCGGGGTAATTGGGTTACACGGAAGGGGCAGTGCTCACATCGATGCTATCGCGACATGCAGTAATGCCGCTGTTTCGTCAATCTGTGATGTGGATAGGCGGGAGCTGGATAAATCAAAATTGAAGGTTGAGAAGAAGTTTGGTAAATCTCCGAAACTGGAAAAAGATATCAGAATTTTGCTTGAAGATAAAGATGTTGATGCAATTACGATTGCGACTCCGGAACACTGGCACACTCCAATGACTTTAATGGGACTTCAGGCTGGAAAGCACGTTTACCTTGAAAAACCTTGCAGTCATAATCCGGCGGAGGGAATTATGCTGATTAACGCTCAAGCTAATTCGAAATTTCTGATTCAGATGGGGAATCAACAGAGGTCTTCGGTTCACACAATTGAAGCAATGAAAAAAATAAAAGAAGGAGTTCTCGGCGAGGTTTATTCCGGTAAGGCTTGGTACAGCAACAATCGAAAAGCCATTGGAATAGGGAAAGTTGTTCCAGTTCCCGAATATCTTGATTGGGAACTTTGGCAAGGACCGGCTCCGAGAGTTGCGTATAAGGATATTTATCACCCATACAATTGGCATTGGTTCTGGCATTGGGGAACCGGTGAAACTCTGAATAATGGAACACACGAAGTGGATCTATGCTTATGGGCGCTGGGGATGGAATATCCGAAAAAGGTTACAGCTTCCGGTGGAAGATATCATTTCAAGGATGATTGGGAATTTTATGATACTCTATCAACCTCGTACGAATATGATAATAAAATGATTACCTGGGAAGGCAGAAGTTGTAATTCACTTCCTCATTATGGAAGAGGACGGGGTGCTTCGATTCATGGAACCGAAGGAAGTATGATAATAGACCGGGACGGTTATGAAATTTATAACAAAAATTCAGAACGGATTTTCGACTATAAAAAAAGCGAATTTGAGGAATCGATGGGAACTGTCGGCGGCGGAGAGATGACCGATAAGCATTTTAACAATTTTGTGAATGCGATTCGAATTGGTGAAAAACTCAATTCCCCTATAAATGAAGGAAATAAAAGTGTAACTATGCTGCAGCTTTCAAACATTGCATGGAAAGTTGGCAGAACTCTGAATCTGGATACCTCAACGGGAAGAATTCAAAATGATAAGGAGGCCGATAAAATGTGGCAAAGGGAGTATGAACCGGGATGGGAACCAAAGATATAATGAGGAGATTAATTCGCGAAACCTTTTTCAAGAAATAATAATATTCATTAAAGAAAATTTATTATTTTTATAGACCAAAAATAAGTCATCGGAGTTGGGACTGTCCACCCCAAGTAAGATTCGATGATTTAATTCAACTATTAATTTATACATATACCAAGAAATTGGGAGGAACTATGGCTGCATCCGTGAGTCCTGTAGGCTCAGCTACAACATCCAACAATGGTAATGTTAATTACGGACCCGCACTCGCCGCGTTAACAACTTTATTTTTCATGTGGGGATTTATTACTGTACTGAATGATATCCTAATTCCACATTTAAAAGCACTCTTTGATCTAAATTATACACAATCGATGTTGATTCAATTCACATTTTTTGGTGCGTATTTTATAGTTTCATTACCGGCCGGAAGAATTATTAAAGCCATCGGATATCAAAAGGGAATTGTTCTCGGATTAGGAATTACCGGGATTGGGGCATTATTATTTTATCCCGCATCGGTTGTAATTTCATATCCGTTTTTTCTCGTTTCATTTTTTATTCTCGCCGCAGGAATTACCATCCTTCAGGTAGCAGCAAACCCTTTTGTTGCAATTCTTGGAACGCCGAGGACGGCTTCGTCGAGATTAAATATGACGCAGGGATTTAATTCTCTGGGAACAACAATTGGTCCGGTACTTGGCGGAATTTTAATTTTAAGTGAAATCGCGTCAGCATCCGAAAGGGCAGAAGCAGTTCAGTTACCATATATAATTATAGCTTTAACACTGTTTGCGATTGCAGCCTATTTTTTATGGGTGAAACTACCTGAAATTCAGCAAGAAACTTATAAAAAAGGTGCCGGCAGTGCCTGGGATTACAAACATCTCGTTTTCGGGGCAATAGGAATATTTGTTTATGTAGGTGCTGAGGTTTCAATCGGAAGTTTTCTTGTAAACTACCTCGGATTACCTGAAATAGGGGGAATGACCGAAAAATCGGCATCAATGTACGTATCGGTTTACTGGGGCGGATTAATGATCGGACGATTTTTCGGTGCTGTAATGTTGTCGGAAAACAGCAATACCTCGAAAGCCAAACTTTATCTCGCTTTGATCATCATTGGATCTTACATTTTAGGATTCTCTTTAACTCATGATGTTGCACTGGCAGCGGTATTCCTCGGATTAACAATTATAAACTTTATCGCCTTCAAATTAGGACAAAACAAACCGAATAGAACACTAGCGGTTCTTGGTGCCGCCGCATTTATAGGCGTTGTTCTTACAATGTTATCCAGTGGTTGGTTTGCTATTTGGGCTGTGGTTTGTATCGGATTGTTTAATTCAATCATGTTTCCTACAATTTTTACACTAGCGATTGACGGACTTGGCGAACACACCAGCCACGGTTCCGGTATTTTATGTATGGCGATTGTAGGCGGTGCGGTTGTACCTTTATTAATGGGCGTTCTCGCAGATACTATAGGTGTACAAGCTGCATTTATCTTACCCGCGGTTTGTTACTTATACATAGTTTTCTACGGGATGATCGGTTATAAACATAATCTCGGCGAAAGCTGATTTATATCTTCCTTAATATTTCTCCTAAAAAGCCCCGATTATTCGGGGTTTTTTATTAATTTAATAAAGCCTTCACGAAATGATTATTAATTTAATAATCCGGTGTCGATTATAGCATGTAATCATCACATTTTACGTTAAAACGGTGGTACAGTTATTGAAACTAAATATGATTGAATATTCCGGAGAAAATCGTTTAATGCGAGGCAAATTAAAGCAATTCTGGGGATTTTTAATCCTTTTGCTTGTTACGGTAATTTATCTGATCGTATTTTTTACGGATTTTTTTGCTGAAAAATCCGAAGTAAAAGAAATTTATTTCGCTGATAGAGTTACTGCCGCTCATAAAATCCTAATAGAAAAATACAATCGAGAAAATAGTAACAATGTAAAAGTTGTTCCGATTGACTTCCCGAATTTTGACTTTAGTACAAACGAAAGAAAGGAATTACTTGCGAGATCGCTGAGAGGTCGCGGCGATGGAATTGATTTATTCGCTGTGGATTTAATCTGGGTTTCAAGATTCGCAAAGTGGTGCGAGCCATTGAGCAAGTATTTTGCAAATAATGAAATGGAGCGAATTTTAAATTCGGCATTGGAGTCATGTTATTTTGAAGGTGAGTTAGTTGCCGTTCCTTTAGATCTGGTTCAAGGCATTATGTATTATCGAACCGACATTTTGGATTCACTTCCGAACGCTGATCAAATCAAAGCAAAAATTGAGAATAACATTACCTGGGAAGAATTTCTAAAAATCAATACCGAAATAGATAAAAAAGATAATTTTTATATTTATCCTGCTGCGGATTATGAGGGACTGATTTGCAGTTTTATGGAGTTGGTGCTTAGTCTGAAACCGGATTATTTTGAAGAGAACGGTTTTAACATGAATACTCCCGAGGCAAAGAAATCATTAAAATTGCTTGTGGATTTAATACATCGGTACAACGCTACACCTCAAATAGTAAGCGAATTTACGGAAATACCCAGTTACGAATATTTTATTGAAAATGATGGACTTTTTATTCGGGGCTGGCCGAGTTACGATAAAGATTTTGAGCAGACTCCTTTTGAATCAAAAAAAGAAAGTTATTTACGGAAAGCACCAATTCCTCATTTTAAAGATGGAAAACCGGCTTCGGTATTCGGGGGCTGGAATCTTATGGTGTCAAGATTTTCGGACAAAAAGGAAGAGGTAATAGATTTTATTAAGTTTCTACTTAGTGATGAATCTCAGGAATTGTTTTATAAAGAGGCCGGCTACTATCCGGTTATCGAGAAGTTTTATACTGACGAGAATAATTTACAAAAGTATCCCGAATTGATTGGAGTCAGGAAGCTTATTGCATCAGGTGTTCATCGACCCGCTCATGTAGAATACACCCGTTATTCGGAAATTATGTCGCGTTATTTTGAATCAGCTATAAGAAAGGAAATAACAGTTGAGGAAGCATTAATCAAATCAACAAACGCAATTCAACTAGATCAATTGATTCCGAAGGATTAATAAGTAATTATGTTACGCGAAAAAATCCTCAATAAAGTTTCACAGTACCGATTTGAAATTCGTCACATCACCATATTTTTTACGGTTTTAATACTTTTCCAAATCATTCTTGCAATAGTTCAAAAGTCGACGCTGGATAATTTTTTGAACGAAACTCAAGGATGGTATCAAAAACACTCTGCTGAACGTTTGGCAATTGTTACATCTACCAGCATGGAATTACTATTTGAAAATTTATATTTGATGGAATCGATAACAGAAAATGAGGAAAGACAGTTTGTATCCTCTCTCAGTATATTATTTAAGCAGCAGTTGATTCAAAAATCTGTGGAAGATATTTGCCTGATACTTAAGAAAAAGCATCGAATATATATAATTGATACAGGCCCGAAACTACGGGACTATCTTCACAATGAACTCGAACCCTATAATGGTGAATCGAACAATCATGATGCCGCAATTAATCTTTATCTTGAGCACAAAGACGCAATGCGGGCCGAAGAAGTAATTTTTAGTTCTGTTGAGGAGCAAAAAACCTTCAGTATTCTTGTGCCTTTTGTGCCAAATGGGGAATATCTCGGAGTACTCTTCATAAAAATCTCACCTAATTTCTCATTCTTTACAAATGAAGTAAGTAACAGTTTTAATAATGTGGCTATTGTCTATTCAATATTGATTATGGCGGGATTGATCGCGATATTTTTTGTTTCATCGCAAGCTGTAAAAGAACGGAACGAAGCTCAACATCAACTGTTTGAAGAGCATAAAGAGAATCTAAAAAAACAAATCAGACTGGAAAAGGAGTCTTTGTTTACTAAACGGATTTACCACACTCACCACAAAGCAGAAAAAATTATTGGTTTTATCAAAGAAGATATTCGACAAATAAATGCGGATAATATTGAAGATATTAAACATCGTGTCGTCACATATTCCAATTTTATTTCAAGAATTATATATGACATGAAATGGTATGACCAACCTTTAAATACAATTATTAATCCAATGTTCAGGACAAATATCAACGAAGTTATTGGATTTATAATGAACTATGTATTTCTCCGGATATCCAGTAAAAATGAAATGTTTGATTTTGAAACAAACTTAGACCCGAAATTACCAATTGTTAATGTGAACGAATTTATTGTTTGGGAGATACTCGAACCACTTATTCAGAACAGCATTGATCATGGGAAGAAGGATTCTATCAGGATAAAAGTAACTACCAAATATGATCAAGCAACGAACAAATCCGTAATCGAAATCGCTGATAACGGAGTTGGAGTCGCAAAAGAATTGCTGGTTGAAGGGGAAAATGGAGTTAAAAAAGTGTTCCTGGAAAATGAATCGACCAAAAAAAATGACGGAGCAAACTCAGGTTACGGTTGTTATATAGCATATCAAATGGCGGCGGTTCGTTGTGGTTGGAAAGTTGATGTTGAAAATCTGCCGGAAGGCGGATGTAAATTTACGATGGTAATTACTCATTAGGAGTTATGCAAATGGCTAGAAATGAAAGTATAAATATTCTGTTAGTTGAAGATGAAGATTTTGATGTAAAGCGTGTTAAAAATACTATTAGTTATTATGAATCGAGAATTCGTGTCGGTAAGGTTGTTTCGAATGGATTAGCCGCGCTAAACGAATTGAAAAATTCTCCGGATACTTACGATGCTATTATTATGGATTACCAAATCTCTGGCGGATTGATGGGAGAAGATCTTATTAAGAAGCTAAAAGAGACGGACCCATTTATTCAAATTATTGTTATAACCAAAATGACGATTAATATTACCGATTATGATTTTGCAAATAATCTTTTAAAAGCGGGAGCATTCTGGTATTGCACAAAATATCCGGGAAACATTGAAGATTATATTTATCAACCAACCGATTTTATACTTAGTATTTTCAACGCGGCTGAAAAGAAAAAATTAGAGAAACACAAACTCCGTTCAGACAAACGGTTAATGCAAAATATTGAAGGATTGCTCGAAGCAAAACAATTAATCGGTGAATCGAAGCCAATTGTTCAGTTAAAAGAGAACATCGAGAAATACTCAAAGAGCGATGTAAGTGTTCTAATAAACGGACCTTCAGGAACCGGAAAAGAATTGGTTGCCTGGAATATTCATCTTAAAAGTAATCGCAGATATGAAAATTTTGTGCCGATAAATTGTGGCAGTATTCCGTCGGATTTAATTGAGAGCGAGTTGTTCGGGTATGAAAAAGGATCGTTTACCGGCGCCGCGGGAAGTAAACAGGGATTGTTCGAGGTCGCGCATAATGGAACCGTATTCCTCGACGAAGTTGCGGAGCTTCCGCCTAATGCGCAGGTTAAATTGCTTCGCGTAATTCAAGAAGGTGAGATTGAAAAAATCGGACGCACAAAAACAATTGATGTTAATGTTCGAATCTTAGCCGCAACAAATAAAAATTTAGCAAACGAAGTTAATACTAATCGATTTCGTGAAGATCTTTATTACAGGCTAAATGTTGTTCCAATTGATATTGTTCCGCTCCGGCAAAGGGGAAATGATATTTTGATGTTATTCGATCACTTTCTTCAATACTTTAGTTTGGATTTGGGCGTTGAAGCGCCGGAATTAGATGAAGAAGCGGAGGAAATCCTTCTTAACTACAAATGGCCGGGAAATGTTCGTGAATTAAGAAATGTTGTCCAGCGCTTGGTTCTAAACTGTACGGGAATTATCACGGCAAAAGATATCAGCAATCCAATGATTTTACGAAATCATTTAATACTTAAAGATGAAACAAACTTTGAGGAATTAAATTTTGGACAAGTGCTTCCGTTAAGAGATATTGAAAAAATATTTCGTACTAAATACTTTAAGTACGTGAGATCAATATCCAGTTCAGATTCGAGTGCCGCCGACAAATTAGGCTTAGCTCCTTCAAACTTTTACAGGATGTGCAAAGAGTTAGGTTTGAAGTAATTAATATCCGCATGGGATAATTCCGGAATAAAACCTCAACGGCTGAGTTCGAATCTTCCTATTCAAACAGAAACTTAAATTCTATTTGTATGGTTTTGATTGAATGTTACTTAATTGAAATGATTTTATCATCGGTGATTCTGAACTGACATTTGTTGAATATCTGAATGAAACTTTGAATTTTTTTCCTTTCAAAACTTCCTCAAAATGCCAAACTGAATTATCCGCATCGATCTCGTTCCATCCGGTTGAGTCATCGGCAATTCCATCATCATCACGATCAACATAAATATTTGCTTCGATTAACTGGTCGTTACCGTTATATAATTCTGTCAGTTCTTTGAACGCTGCTCCGATTGGTCTTTCGGTAAACATGTAAAGAGTATTCCCTTCCAGCGCAACATCAGCGTCACCGGTTCCAAAACGATTGCCTTGCTCATTGTCGTCATCCCAACTTTGACCTTGCTCCGGATTGTGCGGACCATAAATCTCCGGTTCAAGTTTCCACTCATAAGGGAAATTTTTAGGTGAAGTTGAAGCATAACTAATCTTGTAAAACAGATGTTCGCCGTCATCTACAAACATATGCCATTGGTTGTTGAAGTAGGCAACATCCGCGTCTCCCGTGTGATCTTTTACGTCGAGTACAGTTTTATTACCGTACCCCTTAACCGAATCAATATCGAGAAAGCAGTGGCTGATTACATTTCCGTTTTCACTAAACAAGTGAAATTGAACGCCATCGAAAATTATACCCGGATCAGTTCCGACTTTATTTTCGATAACTCCTTTGTCGACCCAACTTATCATATCCTCGCTTATCCAAAGATGAGCCATACTTTGATAAGTTTCGTCAGGAGCATAAAATACTCCATTCACTTCCAGCCAATCGTTGGGTGCTTGATTATCGATCGGTCCGAATAAAGGATAATTCTCGGTTGGAATTGAAAAAGGATTAATACCTCTTTTTAGTGGAGCCAAACTGTCCGCAATCGCAAAACTCCAATAATAATTTTTTGGCCAGGCATCCGGAGTATGATTAAACATTAAAATCCATTTTCCTTCCCACTGGCCTCTGCCTAATAAGATTGACTGATCTTGAGGAACCCCACCCGGCGGCGGTGGCAGCAATATTGTTTGTTCGGTAATGTTTTCAGGGTTGAGTGGTAGCAGAACATTCTCCCCTGACAGAATAGGGTTGTGTTCAAATTTTTTCCAACCTTTTGTTAAATCTAACTTTTGCCCGTAGGTTAATATCTCAAAACCCATAGATGTAAATTCAATTTCATGGTCAAAAATTTTCCAGTTAGATGTCCAAGATCCTGACTGCGAAAAATCTTCATTTAAGGCGTAAAGACTATCAGGCACATTTTTATTTAGCAGGAGAGCGCCATTTCCCATCAGGTCAATTATTCCGCCAATATCTTTGGCTTCTCGAATTTCACTCCCAATCATACGTTCGGTAGAAAATTCCCAATCTGATTTTGTGTCAACCTTCCATTCATTCTGCCCGAAAGTGAAGATTGGAAAACAGAGAAACGTGAGCAAAAGTCTTTTCATTTATTTTCCATTTTATTTTAACAGTAGCATTGATTTAGTTTGAATGAAATTTCCCGCAGTGATTCTATAAAAATATATTCCACTATTCAGATTTTCGCCATTAAAGATTACAGTATGTTTTCCTGCGGATTTTATTCCATTAAAAAGCGGTCTTATTTCACTGCCAAGAATATCATAAACTATTATTGATACTTGACCTGAATGAGGTACTTCAAAAACTATTGAAGTCGAGGGATTAAATGGATTGGGGAAATTTTGTGCTAAAACAAAATCATTTAATTTACTTTTTAAGTTCGTCGCTATCGATGTTACTTTATCAATAATCTGGTTTTCCGGCTCGGAACCATTATCATAATATTTCCAGGTTGAACCAAGATCCAAATAAATACCGTCATTATTAAACAAACGTGCATCAAACGAAATATCCGCGTTGGGTGAATCGATTTTATGAACTTCAACAGAAACTGTAATTTCATTTTCTATTTGGGATAATTGTTCGGGAGTAAAAATATAAATTCGAGAAAGTGTCGTGCTGTTCTCGGCAAAAGTATTTGAATAAAGTTTTGTTTCGCGTAAGTTTAGACGAATTAATTCCTCACTGTTAAAATATGCGGCTATACCATCATGACCTTTTAGCAGCAATCCTAATCCGTTTAATGAATCCGGAAGCGTTACCGTCCTACGAAAATATGTCGTAGTAACGTTGCTTGAATTGCTGACATTTTGCGAGTCACCAAATCCAATCGGAGCTGTACCGGTTTTCCAATCTGTGTCATCGTATAAAAACTCTTTCCAGTTAATTGCGGTTTTTGAAGTATCGAAGATTATAGTAAAAGAAACCGATTCTTGGGATTCATTTCCATTTATATCAATCGCTTTTACAAAAACATCCGACACAGTATTATGCTCACCGGAAATTTCAGTTCGATGGATTGTTCCACCTTGTCCCGTTTCAAAACTATAAGGCATTTCGGCAAAAGGGATATTTTCAAACGCGTATCTTAAGTAAGCGCTTTCATCGGATTCTACAATTATTTCAAGTTTGGTGGAGTACGAAATCAAACTATCATCAAGCGCCTTTGTGAGTATCGGTGGGGTAAACTCGAGTTGTGTCCAATCATAAAAATTATTCAAATCAGATTCGAACGAGGTTGTTGAATCATTGTAAAACTCAATAAAATTTTGGACACTTGAATGACCCGGATATGGAGCGAAGTGATGAGTAGAACTCGCATTTCGCCAAACAAGAACCCACGAAACTTGTCGTGACAATCCGTTCGCGTTTATTGATTTTAGCAGATAATCAGTCCACCAATTATTAATAGGTATTCCTTCGACACCGGTTTCAGTAATCGCAAATACTTTGCCGCGTTTTTCGGATTCACCCGCGAGCATCGAAAGCGCGTCGGATAAATATCCGATCCAAGATTGATCCCATAAATTATAGAAGTCTAATCCTAATACATCGACATAATTATCACCCGGATATCTTTTAAAATATTCTTGAGTTGTATTAATATCTTGCGGTGAGATTGCATATAAAAGATTATGAATTTGCTCCGTATCGCGGAAAAAATTAACGGTCATTTTCCAGAGGGCGGTATATTCCGCTTCCGAACATGCTGATACACCCCACCACGACCAAGACTGATTGTGCTCGTGGTACGGACGAAGAACGATCGGGATAAAAACTCCATCAGTTGTTTTTAGTTCCTTCAGGAAATCGGCAACTTTACCCAAAGTTGCCAAATACGAAGAATGATGACTTCCACCGGGCAATATATTTTTTACCGCTGTTGAATTATCCCAAGCATTTCCTCCGGTAACCGGATTGTCGAGGTGCAAACTGATTGTGTTAATCCCTCCCCGATTATACGCTTCAATAATTGATTTTTTAATAAGATTAAAGCTTACACCATCAAGATTCGTAAATTGTCCGATATCACCTAAATCCCATCCAAAAACAGCGGGATGATCGCCGCAAACATCTTTAACATCGGATTTGCCGGGTATATTTTTCCAGCCTACTCCATAAGCTGTTGCATCCTGATGCCCAAAGAGCGTTGTTGAATGAGTTCGCGTTTTTAAGTTTCGAAATAGATTAACTGTTTCCGTGGTGGCTAATTTATCTACTAAAAACTCGTTGCGGTCTTGCGCAAAAGTTTTTAGATCATTTCCGAATAACACAAATATCGGTACAAACAGGAAAACGAAATTATTTCTAAATATTTTATCAATTTTCATACTTTGAGTCCGGTTAGCACTAACGCATCAGCACCATTTTTTTTGTCGAAGTGAATTCACCGGCCTCCATCCTGTAAAAATATATTCCCGAAGTTAGCTCATAACTTGAGAAATTGAAGCTGTGAAAACCGGTTGAAAATTTCTTGTTAATCAAGATTTTAATCTGTCTTCCCAGCAGATCGAATAATGTAATTTTTACATGCTGATCGTTGGGAATGTTGAATTTAATTTCCGTACTTGGATTAAAAGGATTCGGGAAATTTTGTTGTAATTGATATCGATTTAACTCGATACTATTGTTCCATTCGAAGCCGGTAATTTTCTTCTCGGTTCCATAAACTTCGATTTCCTTTACTTGATAACCCTCAGTTGATGAAACCGAAGAGACGCACAACAAACGAATGTATCTGCCCTTCACATATTCTCGCGTGATATCCTCAACGCCGCCTGCTCCATTCGAATTACTGAAAAACGGCAGGGTCGAATTGCTCTCATTCATTATTTGTAAATGAAATGTTTTCGCGTAAACGTCTCCCCAAATTAATTGTATTCGGTTAATGTTAATTTCCTTACCGAGATCAATCACCAGCCATTCGGTTGTGCTCCTGTTACTTTGCCAAAATGTTGATGTATCGGAATCAGCAACCCATTCGGGCAAAAATTGGTATGCGCTTGTTGATACTTGAAAGCTTTTTGCAAGCAATGATCGGTTTATTAATTCGGATTCCAAAACTTGAATTTGAATAAGCGCCGAATCTGAAATTGTTCCTGTTGTTATAAGCTCGTACGATGTAGTCTCGGTTGGAGTTACGATGAAAGAATCCGTAAAAGCGACAGACTCTCCATTGATTTTCGATATACTGTTTTTACTCGAAGCCCATCGAAGTGTGCTTTCCGCGTTAATTCCACTTTCCAATATTGGAGGATCAGCATGAAAATATTTAATAAATCCTGATGGTAAAAAATCAACTTGCAATGAAACTGTATCATTAAAAACGCCGGACGAAATTAGTGTGTAAGTCTCAGATTGTATCGGGGAGACTTGAAGAGAATCGGAAGGATTTACAAGGTTTCCATTTAAAGTTACGGTGGAACTGTCTGAAGTTCTCCAAAACAAAGTTGTTGATTCACCTTCTTCGACTGTAGTAGGCATCGCGAAAAAATAATCTATAACGCCGCTCGGTTTATTTAACAACGCGTCGGCTGCGATATTTGCCATCTCCAAATAGCCTTCTTCATTTAGATGAACTCCATCGGGGAAAAGGTTACTCTTTCCATCCAGGGCTTCATAAAAGTTGATCCAAAAAGTATTCATCGAATATTTAAGCGAATCAATAATCGGTATAATTTCATCCTGTACAACCGGATTATTTATTCCGGCCAGAACTTGAAAAACCGGCGGCGGATAACCAATAAATATTTGCGGTTCTGATTTTAAGGATCTGAAATGATTTATTAAATCAACATAATCACCATAGAACTCATCCTTAAAAGCCCAATTTTGCGGTTTGCTGTCGTTTGTTCCGAGAAGGATAATGACAATATCAGGTTCAAATTGTGTCGCGTTGTCAAAGGCTGATTCGTCCCAATAAGGTTTGTCGCCATTTTTGAGAAGCGTTGTACCGCCCACGCCAAAATTCCTTACATCATATTTATCACCAAGAATCACATCCAGCCGGTTGGGATAGGAGTTGCTGTTTGTGTTTCCGAATCCTTGAGTTATGCTGTTGCCGACACACGCAACTTTGTATGTTTCCTGAGCAAGCATTTGCGCGGATGTAAAAATCATCACGAACAAGAAAGTCTTTAACATTTAAATCACCATTTATTTTAAATAAATCATTTTTTTCAAAACTGATTGTGATCCGATATTTAACCGGTAGAAATAAATGCCGCTCGAAATACTTCGTCCAATGGATGATGTATTAAATCGCAAAGTATAATTCCCGCTGCTTTTTGGTTCATCCACTAAAGTTGTAATAAGATTTCCGAGTATATCGTAAATTTTTATGGAAACATTTTGATTACCGGAAATATCCGGTACGGAGTAATTGATCGTCGTTATACTGTTAAAAGGATTCGGATAATTTTGCTGCAAATTCATTTCTGTTATTTTTTTCGGATCAGATTTGATATCCGTGACGGAGCCGTTTTTTCTTCCCGGTGAACCGAGATTTGCTGATGCTTTCCAATTTTGCGGAAATGTATTGTCATACTCTGAATCAATCAATTCCAAAGTTGAACCTGTTCCATCGGCACCAACCGGCCAGGGGGATTGATCATCATATCTGACGCTATCAATGATGGTTGAATCGGAATCGAACAATCCTATTAACTCACCACCATTGCTCAGGTTAAAATCAAAATTGCCAAGAAGGGTTTTAACATCGTTGTAGATTAGTTTAAACTTGGTCGTATCGTTGGATACAACTAAATATTGATTCGGCCCGAGAATTGATCCTTCCGGGAAACGGAAATTATTATCAAAATTTGAATCCTTAAAAATCCAATCAGATAAGTCAAAAGGAGACTCACCCCGATTATAAATTTCGATCCAATCACCGGCATCTTCAACGGATGAGGAATTGTAGTTAATTTCATTAATAATTATCGGCTCGGATTCATTTCCCGAATCTTCCACAAATACAGCTTTCAGTTTTGTATCTCCGCTTAAGTTTATTGTTAGAGGATTAACAAAACTTTGCGAAGATGAACCATTGCCTTGTGATCTTGAATTTAAAGTCAGATTAAAACTAATATCGGAACTTGATCCGCTTGCTTGGTGAATTTCCACTGCGATAACATTTTCGCCGGTTTGGAGGAATTCCGGGGCAATAATAAATGATGAAAAAGAATCTTCGGAAATATCCCATCCGGACGCGTATGTGTTATAACTTATTTCACCATCCGGCATATTTGTCTTTACAATTTCATTTCCGTTCAGATAAACAATCGCGCCATCGTCATAAAGTAATTCCATTGAAAGTTGAGTAACGACTTGCGGGTTGTCAATTTGAAAAGTCTTCCTGAAATAGGTTGTAACATATTTGTCTTGAGAGTTCGGCCCAAAACTTACGACGGTATTTTCGTCGCCATCACCGTAACCCAGTTCAGCATTTCCGGTTTTCCAGGAAGAATCATCATAGCTGTTTTCTTTCCATGCGGTTCCCAGATTCTGACCGAGGTCGTGATAGCTCCATGCCGCGTTTACAGGTATCAGTGTATTTGTCTCGGTTGTCAGTCCTTCGATTTCCCAATGCGAAAATATATATCCTTCACCCGGAACCGCGTTAATCGAATAGGGGACATTGTTAAAAAAGTTGCCCTCGAATTCATTATACAAATTGTAATCCAAAAATTTTAAATAGCCGGCGTGATTTAAATTTGTTTCAATTTTAAATTTGGAACTTCCACCAAGATTAAAAAAAGATACGATATTATTAATAGCGATTGGAGGGCGCGTAACCGTGAAATCACGCATCACTTGAACATTAGCATTCCACTCATCCATTGAATTAAAAGCCGGTGGAATCCAGGATTCCGGATTGGGAACTAATTGTCCACCCCAGCGTTCGATTTGTCTCGGAATTTCGGGTGCAATTTGTGCTTGTAAACTGTCGATTATTCCGATCAGCCGATCTGAGTCAAATATTGTATTTAGGTAGTACGAATATCTTGAGAGAAATGTATTCTTAAATTGATCGTTCTCTAACAACTTACGAAATAGAATGGTAGACCAGGGCGGATTTGGCCAACTCGGTCCATTCGGTTCGGTTGCTCTCTCGATTACATTTCTTTCGGGAATCAAGAATGTCCAATCCAGATCATACATAACCCATCGCCATTTGTTATATTTACCGGAGTTGGCACGCCAAAATTTTATGTTGTTTCCCGGCCAATCATCACCGGCCATGAAAATTTGAATAATTTGATAATTTATAAATTGATTAACATCCATGAAAGTCTTTACATTTTCATAAACAGCATTATCCTTCATATTATGACCGGTAATGTAGTTTAACATCGCGTTGTAGTGATTCGCAGATCCTGAAATAACATTCCATGATTGAGAAGGATCTCGTTTAACCAGATTTACTTCTGATGCGTCCATCCCATAATTATTTGCGACATAGTGCTCGTTAATCTTTTCGCGAATGTTGTGAATTCCCCAATATTCACCGTTGATAAAAACAATTGACGGTTGGTACGATTGCCCGTCAATATCAACCACATCTTTTACGGAAATATAGGATAAGGCATCCCTGAACATAGTTTTGTTTGCGTCATCCGATGATGTTCGAAGAATAAAAGATTCGAATTTGTCGTTTTCTCTATCTTTGAATAATTTGTAATCGAATGATCCTTTGCCATATTCCCGCCGCGCGTATAATGCGAGTGATTTTTGAGGATATCTTGTTCGTGAACAGCCACCGAATATTTTTACTCCAGCTTGCTGATTTAATTGCAGTTTTTTGTTTTCATCGTAAAGTTCGATGTTGACAGGTCTTTCCCAGTCTTGATTAACATTCATCGGTTGATTCGCGCAATATCCCGATACTCCGTTTGTGCCGATTACATAAATGCCTATTTCATCATCGAAGAAATTTTTGGGATCGGTAGAGAGTGAAATTACGGGGAGTGTAAATTCCTCATCAATAAAATATGTTTGAGTTACTATTTCGGATGGAATTTTATCCGAGTTGAAGGCGTAAGCGCGGAAAACTGTGGTTTCATTAATCGTAATCGGTCCGGTGTACAAAAATGAACTTGGATTTGGAATTGAACCATCCACCGTGTAATAAATTCTATCATTTTCCGAATTGACGGAAAGACTTAGCTCAATACCCGATTGATAAAATCCTCCATCAATTGAATAAAATACAGGTGAACATAAGCCACTAATTTGCTGATTATTATTATTTGCGTTTGGAGTTGGAGTTGTGAAGTATCCCCAATTGTTAATTTCAGTTACATTTCTGCCAAAAGAAACATCCGTTTTTTGATCCCTGAATGAAATCGAGTCAATTAATGATCCGGTGGAGGAGTAAATTCCGATAAAATCATAATCCTTATCCAATTTAAAATTTGTGTGATTTAGAGTATCCCGGTCATCCGGCCAGAAGACAAAAAATCCTCGCGGGCTAACTAACACATCTGATGTAACTTGCCACTTATCCGGAATAGTCGGGTCGTCGCTCAAATAAATTCCGTTTAGATTAATCGGTTCTGTGCTTGAGTTCCAAATTTCCACCCAGTCGGAGTAATTTCCCAGATCATCAATTACGGTTGTTCTGTTCGATGCCATTATCTCGTTTATTAAAATCGATTGTCCGAAATATTTTGATGAAAAAATGAGCAGAATGAAGAAACATATTATTAAATGAATCTTTGGATTAAGCTGGTAAATATGGTTTTTGGTTTTTCGCATTGAAATATGTTATTCCCGGATAAATTATTATTGAGTCACAGTTAGTTAAAATGGAATCCGGTTTCATGAATTTAATTCCATTTTACACTGCAACTTAATCAATAAATTTCAGCAACACTGTGGTTGAAAACAAGCCATTTACTAATGAGCATATTCAACTGTTACCGAATCAATTATTAGTTGACCTCGTATTTATTAACCGAAATATCTTAACCTCATGAGCCGGAATTTTGAGGGATGTCGTTTTTTCCGTATTTCCAATAATTTCCCTTGTCCAAAGATCGCGGATTTGATATTCAAATAGAGTTGCGTCAAATTTTCTTTCGGAGAGATCATCGGTTACAATATTTTTACGCCAATTAAATTCAACTGTTTTTTCACTTATTGCTCGATTCAAAAAACAAACCGCCCAATCGTTTTTTTCGAGAGGTTTAAACCAAATCTCCAAACTATCATTTGAACTGTATTTCAATCCTTGAATTCCTAATGGATCTTGATTAACAGCGATCACTTCTTTGTTCGTAAGAATTGCCATTGTTTCCTTCGACATATTTCGAACATCATTTCCTGCCATCAAAGGAGCCGCTAACATTGCCCACATTGAAAAATGAGCTCTATCTTCACCAACACTCATTCCGTTTCCAACTTCCATCATATCCGGATCATTCCAATGATCGGGACCCGCGAATTCCCGAAGACCTTCTTGTTTATCCAGAATTTGCATTACTCCCAAAGAAAACCAAGTACCGTGATCAACTATCCCATCAAATATTGGAGCGATATCGCCGGTTGTTCTCCATAAGTGACCGATATCTTTCGCCCATTCCCAAGGTTGATTATCACCCCATTCACACAAACTAAAAACAATTGGTCTGCCTGCTTTGTAAAGTGCGTTTCTCATTGTCAGATATGCGCCTTCCGCTTTCAATCCTTCCGTGTTACACCAGTCGTATTTGAGATAATCAACGCCCCATTCGGCATATTTTAACGCATCTTGAAATTCGTAACCTCTCGAGCCCGGTCTTCCTCCGCAAGTTTTCCATCCTGCGTCCGAGTAAATTCCGAACTTTAGTCCTTTGGAGTGAACATATTCGGCAAGAGCTTTTATTCCGGATGGAAATCTTTTTGGATCAGCTTGAATAAAACCGAGACTATCTCTCTCTCCGTGCCAGCAATCATCGATTACAACATATTGATAACCCGCATCTTTCATCCCGGATGTTACGATCGCGTCTGCAGTTTCTTTAATCAGATCTTCGTCAACTTCACAGTGGAAGTTATTCCAGCTATTCCAACCCATCGGAGGAGTCGGAGCAAGCCCGTCAAATTTTTGCGCATAAATTGAGCAGGAAACAATCATAAATATTAAAACGAACGGATGAAATTTTGAATGTTGCATTTATTGTTACTCCAGAATAATCCGTTTGCGTTGTTCATTTTCGGTGCCAGGAAAAGGAGTGTTTTCGGAAGTTAAAATCGATGTTAAGCATTCTAAATGCTTATTAAAATGATAATATTTATTAATAAGATAAGGCGTTTCGACCTTATCTTATTAATAATCGGCTCCTACCAATCGTCGGTTCGGAAAGAAGAAGCGGGCAATCCCGAGTTGTTTGACAAAACTGCCGCCGGTGTATTCGACCAAGCATATCTTACCGCTTTTGGATTATCGACCTTCGAACTCGAACAAGTAATAGTATTTCCATCGATTTTTACATCAGCCGGATAAAATATTTTATCCTCTCCCGCAATTTGAAATTCATTCTTGGAAAGGCTGTAATCCATTTTTAGTCCGTTCTCAGCATTTTCGAAATTTAAGATAAGCGCATTTCCGCTAATTCGATGAGACGAATAAATCGGACCTGACGATATTAGTGATTTCCCATAAGTTTTATTGAGAGCAAGCAGAGCCAATCTGCTGCCGACTTCAAACTTTTTACCCGGATGGATATTTTCCGCGTTTCCGATATCAAGCGTTACCGCCATTCCTGTATTTGCAGTTGATAAATCTGTTTTGAATTGCGCTTCTCTTAAATACTGAGATTGTGTTTCGCCGTAATTAAATGGCGCGATCTGAACATAATAGAATGGAAAATCACCCAATCCCCATTCGCTTCGCCAATTTTCAATCATTTTAGAGAATAATTCTTGATATAGAAATGGCTGACCGGTATTAGACTCACCCTGATACCAAATCGCTCCTCTAATTCCATAAGGAATAATGGGATTTATCATGGCATTGTAAAGAGTTGATGGTGTATTCGGCCCAATTCGGAAGGGTAATTTTGGTCGATTTAAATAGACATCCGCCTCATTCCCAAATAAAACGAACTTTGTGTTATCAACCTCGGCAAGGGGCAAAAACTTCCACTCTCCGGTAAGCGAAATTCTCTCATCTCCATTTTGGATATATAATTGGTCCGGAAATCCATAAATACCTCCACCGCCCTGAGTATCAATAACTCGAACAGCGATCGAAATATTATTGCTTGTTAAAAGATTGGCCGGTATATCATAATTTCTGAGAACCTGCCAAAATCCGCCGCCTTCGTATCCGCCGATTTTTGTCCCATTTATGTAAGTTGCATCCATATCATCTATCGGTCCCAATGAAATTTTGATATTTTTACCGATCCAAGATTCAGGAACAACAATATCCTTTCTAAACCAAACTATTCCATCATATTCGCCAAGTACACTCGATTCAAAATGGGATGGAAGATTCATTTTTGGCCAATCAGTATCATCGTACCCAAAACTCGATAATTCTTGATCATTAAAATCGAATTTTCACCAATATTCGGAATCACCATCTCTATCAAAATTTACAGACGGAAATTGAGCAAGCCAGTTTTTGTAAGTTTTCATCAGTTCATTTCCTCTACCGATCTGCTTAAGAATAGGTTGAAATTCGCTGATTGTTTCCAATTTTTCTTTTTTTGTCCATGCCTCGGCCGGTGTTCCGCCCCAGGAAGTATGAATTAATCCAATTGGTACTCCCAATTCAGCGAATAATCTTTTCCCGAAAAAATACGCCGTCGCACTAAAATTACCAGTTGTTTCGGGATTTGATTCAGTCCAACTTCCTTCACAATCTTCCATCGGTTCAAGTGAATAACTTCTATTCACCGTGAATAGACGAATATTATCTTTTGCGGAATTCTTAATAATAGATTCCGAACCTTCGATTAAATCTCTCGGCGGCCACCCTTTTAAAGGCATTTCCATATTCGATTGACCGGAACAAACCCAAACTTCCCCCAGAAGAATATTCTTAAATTCAATTTTTTCCTTTCCCGAAAAAACATTTACGACGTATGGACCACCGTAGGAGGCAGTTTTAATATCAAGTTGCCACTTTCCCGAATCATCGATCTTAGTTTTCGCGTTCTCATTCCAGGAAGAATTTATCGAGACTTCACTTCCGGGATTTCCCGTGCCCCAAAATTTTACAGATGATTCCTGTTGTAAGACCATGTTATCAGAAAAAATTGAAGGAAGCTGCAGCGAATTTGATTGTGCGGAGATGGAAATCGTAATCAAAAAAATGATTGATAACAGATTTAGTTTTTGAATCATTTTTATACCTTAGCATTTAAAGAGAGTCATAAAATAATTACCAATTATTGCATCAATATTTATTCCAGAAGTTTTTATAATCATTAAACGGTTTTATAACTGTTAGTACTTACCGTAACTCACGGTTTATAAAAATATATATCATTATTTTTATCCAAGATAAAAAAGTTCTATTCAAAATTGCAGTGACTATGAAAAAAATCCTCTCGCCATTTATCGCCGTCTTTATTTTTAGTTTTTTTTGCCATTCTTTTGCTCAATCGGTTGATCTGAAATTTTCCCATAAAAGAGGAATTTATACCGAGCCTTTTTCTCTAAGGATAATCCCGGATACCTCCGCAGAGATTAGATATACTTTAAATGGAAAAAATCCGGCAAAAATTGATGATTATCTCGTCCAAAATGATTCCGCCATAATTTTTGTTCAAGCATTACTGGTTAATAATCGTGATAAAGCCCCCGGTTATGTTGTTAGAGCTTACGCGTATGTTAATGATTCAACCTATTCGGAAGTGAAAACGAATACATATTTATTCGTCAATCAAGTTTTGAGCTTATCGCCTGATAATGTAAAACCAGGTCCGGAATGGATGGATTCAGGTGTGAACGATCAGGAAATTAATTATGGAATGGACCCTGAAATTTATAATGATTCTCGTTATCGGGATTTAATACAGCAGGCATTGTTGGATATTCCATCCGTATCAGTAGTTACGAATCTTGGAAATTTATTTGATCCCGATAGTGGAATTTATGTAAATGCGTTCTATCACGGCAAGGAATGGGAAAGAGAAGCTTCATTAGAACTGCTAAATCCTGATGGGAGCGACGGATTTCAGGCGGATTGTGGAATTCGTATTCGTGGCGGTTGGAGCCGGCACCCTTATAATCCTAAAAGGGCTTTTAGATTTATATTCAGGGGTGAATACGGCGAAAAGGATCTGGACTATCCTTTGTTTGGAGATGAAGGAGTTACTTCTTTCGATAATATCGATTTGCGAACAGCCATGAATTATTCATGGTCGCTTGACGGTGATTCAAAAAACACATTTTTACGAGAGGTCTTTTCTCGCGATACTCAGAAAGATATGGGTCAGCCATATACGAGAAGCCGTTACTATCATTTATATATTAACGGAACTTATTGGGGATTGTATCAAACCCAAGAACGGTCGGAAGCAGATTTCGCGGCTTCATACTTTGGTGGAAGTTCAGACGATTATGATGTAGTTAAAGTAAATGTAGGTGAAGATTTTGAAACTTACGAAATTGAAGCGACTGATGGATCTTTGGACGCTTGGTTCAGATTATGGTCGTTTTGCAATTTAGATTTAACAACAAATGATATTTATTTTCGGTTACAAGGATTAAATTCGGATGGAAGCTCAAATCCGAATTTTGAAAAATTGCTGGACGTTAACAACCTGATCGATTATATGCTCATAACCATGTTTGTCGGCGATTTTGACGGGCCCATTTCCGGCTTTAGGGGAAATTTAGATCCGAACAATTTCTACACTATTTATAATAGAAATAATCCCGACGGATTCAAATTTTTTAGACATGACGCCGAACATTCGATGTTAAACGATTCCCGGGGTTATGACAGAACAGGTCCTTTTCCAGCCGGAGAAGAATTTTATAAATCTAATCCACAATGGATTCACCAACAGCTCTCCCAAAATCCACTGTACAGATTACGTTTTGCCGATAGAGTTTATAAACACTTCTTTAATAGCGGCGCTCTGACTTTCGAAAAAAATCTTGAACGAATCAACAACCGAAAGAGTCAAATTGAGTTGGCCATTATTGCCGAATCCGCACGCTGGGGTGATGCAAAATCATTCCGACCATTTACTAAGGAAGATTGGCAAAATGAAGTGAATTTTATTCTAAATGATTATCTGCCGGATAGAGCCGGAATTGTACTTTCACAGTTAATCGGTAAAAATTTATACTCAAATCTCACACCTCCGCAATTTGTTCGGGAGGGAGGAATTATTGAAAAGGGGAGTTTGATTTCATTCAATTCAACTACCGGAGAAATATATTATACGGTTGACGGAACAGATCCGCTAGTGCCGGTCGCTTTTGAGAATTCAGGTTTCGAGAAAAAAGTAATTGATTATACATCGCTAAAAAAAGTACTTGTACCTTCTATTAATATTGGTACAACATGGCGCTCTGATAATTCATTCAACGATAATTCGTGGCAAGTTTCTTCCGGTTTGCCGGGAGGAATTGGATATGAAAACGGTTCCGGGTATGAATCGTTAATAAGTTTTGATTCTGGCAACTTGATGCATGAAAATGGAATTAACCCAAATCCATCCTGCTACATCCGAATACCATTTCAAATTACGCAGCAAGAATTAGATTTAACTTCTTATATGAGATTAACTCTCTTGTACGATGATGGTTTTGTTATTTATCTGAATGGGACTAAAGTTGCGGAAGCATATGCTCCATCCAATCCTTCATGGAATTCAACGGCGACAGATAATCATGAGGCCGTTTCTGAGGAAATTTTTGATATCTCATCGTTTATATCTTCGCTGAAATTGGGTGAGAATCTTCTCACAATACATGGATTAAATATTTCAACTGAAAGCTCCGATTTCTTAGTCTTACCCGAACTGACAATAGGTGAAACAGCCGGTGTGGGTGTACCGTCTTCAAAAGCCATTAAATACGATTCCCCTTTTCCAATTGAGAGAACAACTACTGTTAAAGCGAGAACACTTTATAATAATTCATGGTCGGCATTAAACGAACAAATCTTTATTGTGGATGAAGATCTTTCTGCTTTAAAAATCACTGAACTTCATTATCATCCGTTGGAGCAAGATTCGATTAGCCATACCGAGTATGAATTTATTGAACTAAAAAATACAGGTAATGAAATTCTTGATTTAACTGCTTCTTATTTTGCCGATGGAATTGATTATAAATTTGAAACCGTTTTTGAACTAAAACCAAATGAATTTGTGGTTTTAGCTTCCGACTCGATTCATTTTATCGAACGATACGGATTCTCTCCTGATGGAGAATATGAAAATCAATTAAGCAACGGCGGCGAAACTATCACTTTTGTAAATGCTGCCGGCGATACGGTTTTCACTTTCCAATATTTTGATGAAGATCCTTGGCCGAATCAAGCCGATGGTGACGGTTACTCCCTCGTTTCCGCGGGCTTGAATCCCGGCGGAAATCCTGATGATTATACGTATTGGAGAGTCTCAGGGGAATTACATGGTTCGCCGGGAATGGATGATGTTGTTTCAGATATTCGCGAAAAATCTAATCTGCCGACTCAATTTATTTTGCATCAAAATTATCCAAATCCGTTTAACCCCTCTACAAATATTGATTTCGAACTGCCAATCGATTCTAATATCAAATTAAAAATCTACGATGTTATCGGGAGAGAAGTAAAAGTGCTGTTTGATGGATTTAAAAAAGCCGGGAGATATTCAATAAAATTCGATGCAGCCGGATTAGCGAGCGGGATTTATTTTGTAAACTTTTTCTGTGATGGAAAAAGTTTTAATAAAAAATTAGTTCTATTAAAATAAATCTATTTATCAGACTATAATCTGATGTTAATCTATATTAATAACAATTATAACCGAAAACCGATTTCTTACAAATCTAGACTTAAACTCGGAGTTATATGCAAAAATCCGGGAAGTACTTTACCCGCATTAACCGGTTTATACTTTTTAATTTTTTAACGAAGTAAAACCATCTTTTTTATTTCTCTGAAACTCTCGGTGATTATTGCGAAATAATAAATATTGGTTTCTAAAATTGTGGTTGGTGTTATGAGTGTTGTAATGTTGTCAAGGCATCAAGTTCTAAAAAGATTTCTAAGGCCTTTACAGCCTTGGAATTTAGAAAATTAAAATATCGACTATAAGTTTTATTTCACATAACAAACCGCAATGTTGATAAACATGTCCTTGTCCAGCCTAACTTAAAATAGCGGTTTTTTGTTGGTCTTCATCATGCAGTAATTATGACCGAAAATCGATTTATTAAAAATCAATTCTTAAATTAGGTGTTGTAACCAAAAAATCGTTAAAATAGTTGCTGTGCTGAATTTTTTACTTATTAAGCCGCGACTTTAGTCGTGGGCCATTGAAAAAGTGCACTTATAAACCGTTTTAACGGTTTCAAAAACAAGCGTCGAAAGGTATTCTATTTATATATTTTGTTTAACCGTTAAAAACAGAGTGGAATAATTGAGCAAAGCTGTAAAACTAATTGATATCGCGCATAAACTGAACTATTCAGTTGTCACTATTTCAAAAGCGTTGAGGGACCACCCGGATATCTCAAATAAAACCCGTGATCTTATCAAAAAAGTTGCTGAAGAAATGGGATACTCGCCTAATCTTGTCGCTCGTAGTTTATCCTCCCGTAAATCAAATATCATTGGATTAGTTGTTCCGAAAATTGCACATCATTTTTTCGGTCAGATAATCCAAACAATTTATGATATTGGATTTGAACACAATTATGAAATACTTCTTATGGTTTCACAGGAGGAGCAAGAGAGGGAAAGAAAACACCTCCAAACTTTATTGGCAATGAAGGTAGATGGAATTATTATCTCAATTACCGAAAAAACTCGCGATTATAAAATATTTGAGACAATAAAAGAGCGCGGAGTTCCTCTTGTTTTTATGGATAGAATTCCCGATATGGAGCGGATAAACTCGGTTCGAGTAACTGATTATGAAGGCGCATATAATGGTACTGAACATTTAATACGACTCGGGTATAAAAATATTGGGCATTTCGGCGGTTATCAAGACACTCGAATTGGTCGGGATCGTTACAATGGTTTTAAAAATGCGATGGATGACGCCAAAATTCCAATCAATCCTAATTGGGTTAAATTTGGCGGATTTAGTGAAGATGACGGCTTTAAAACTTTTAGCAAACTTGTCGAAACGGGTAATTTGCCGGACGCGATTCTTGCCGCGACTTATCCCATTGCTCTTGGAGTTTACATGGCGGCAAAGGAAAGGAAGATTAAAATTCCGAACGACATCGATATAATTTGTTTTGGCGATGCCAATATTCAAAGGTTTTTAGAACCTGCGCTAAGTTGTATTCAACAACCGACTAAAATAATTGCCGAAAAATCGATGGAAATTTTATTCGATCTGATTACCAATCCGAAACAAGAAAAGTTCACTTCTGAAATTGTACCCACAAAACTTATTATTCGGGAAACCGCATCCAAGTGTAACAGACTGTAGGGGAAATATTACTTGAACCATTTCCCGCTGCCATTTTATTCTCCTTTTTCCGCGGTAATTTTAAAAAGCCCTTGCTATTTAAACACATTTTTGTAGTTTAGTAAACGTTAAAGTGATTGTTATAGTAAACAATTACTATTTTTTAATTATCACTTGCATGTGAGTGACTTGGCGAAGCTTTAAACAAGTCGTTTATCGTATAATAAAATGAAAATCATAAACATTATTTTCCTTCTTTTTTCAGTTCTATTTATATGCGGCTGTTCATCAAATTCGGTTCCGCAAGAATCAAATTATGCCGAATTGTTAAGTGAATCCTTCATGATTCGTACACCTGAGTACATTAAGTATCCCGATAAATCGATTAAATGGAATTATGAACAAGGCGTAATGTTAGAGGCCATGCGAAAAATGTTCGAATACACAAATGATAAAAAGTACTTGCTGTTTGCCAAAGAGAAAGTTGATAGATTCGTTACTGATGATGGGGCAATTAATCATTACAAAGAAAGTGATTACAATTTAGATAAGATTAACTCCGGGAAATCACTTCTTTTCCTTTATGAACAGACTAAGGAAGAGAAATACAAGTTGGCTGCCGACAAATTAAGAACTCAACTCGCGAAGCAACCCCGAACTGAAAGCAAAGGATTTTGGCATAAGAAAATTTATCCTTATCAAATGTGGCTTGATGGTTTGTATATGGCGGAGCCGTTTTATGCCAGATACACCGAACAATTTGAAAATGGTGAAAATCTCGACGATGTTATTTTACAATTCACACTTGTGTACGAAAAGACCCTTGATCCCAAAACGGGTTTACTCTATCACGCGTGGAATGAAAATAAAAAAGAAAAGTGGGCTGATCCGGTTACCGGTCAGTCACCGCATTTTTGGGGAAGGGCAATTGGCTGGTATATGATGGCCATTGTAGATGTGCTGGATTTCATTCCGGAAAATAATCCTCATCGAGCAAGTTTGATAAAAATTTTACAGGATGTCAGCGGTGCGGTTTTATCAGTTCGTGATCCGGAAACCGGATTGTGGTTTCAAATATTAGACTTACCTGATCGGGCGGGCAATTATTTGGAGGCTTCATGTGCGGCAATGTTTTGCTATTCATTTGCCAAAGGCGCTAACAAAGGATATTTGGATGAGTCCTATTTAAAAATTGCTGATACTACATTTAGCTCTATTTTAAATATTCACACTGAAATTGATGAAGACGGATTAATAAGTTTATACAATACATGCAGCGGCGCGGGTTTGGGTGGAAATCCTTATCGTGACGGCACTTTCGAATATTACATAAGTGAACCAATTCGAAAAAATGACTATAAGGGATTCGGGCCCTTAATTTTTGCGGCAATTGAGTTAAAAAGATGATGATTTATCATTCATACAAATTGTCCGATTATGAATAGCAAACCGGTAAAATTAAGTGATATTGCCAAACGGCTTCATTATTCGACAGTGACGATTTCAAAAGCGCTCAGAAATCACCCCGACATTGCCCCTTCGACAATCAAAAAAATCAAATTCGCTGCTGAAGAAATGGGCTACACGCCCAATATTATCGCGCGAAATTTATCGTCGAGAAAATCAAATACAATTGGAGTTGTCGTACCTAAAATTGCGCATTTCTTTTTTGGATCGATGATCGAAGAAATCTATAATAGAGCATTGGAATATAATTATGAAATTATTTTGACTGTTTCTCAGGAGAATGCCGAACGGGAAAAAAAACATATCCAAACATTGATGGCCATGAAAGTTGAAGGGATTATTATTTCAATTTCTCAAGAAACCAAAAATTATGATATTTTCAAACTGGTTGAAGCCAGAGGGATTCCGATTGTATTCGTTGACCGCGTACCCAAAATTGATAATATAAGTATCGTTAGTGTTGATGACCGTGACGGCGCCTTTCGAGCAATCGAACACGCAATTAAACTTGGTTATAAAAAAATAGCGCATTTCGCCGGTTACACAGATATCAATATTGGAAGGGAGCGCTATCAAGGTTTTGTGGACGCAATGGAAAAACATGGACTCCCAATCAATCCCGAGTGGGTTTGCCATGGCGGTTTTGGCGAAAGATTCGGCTATGATTCATTTATGAAGTTGTACAAAAAGAATAATTTGCCTGATCTGATTTTCACGGTAACGTACCCGGTTGCGCTCGGAGTGTATTCGGCGGCCAAAGAAGTAGGCCTAAAAATCACCGAAGACATAGATATTATTTGTTTTGGAAATGCTAAAGTACAAAGCTTGCTTTCGCCTCCGATAAGTTGTGTTAACCAACCTACAGATTTACTGGCTAAGAGTGCGATGGAGCTCCTGATGTCCAAAATTAAAAATCCGGAACTAGTTGGAATTAATAACATAAAAATTCCAACAGAATTGATCTTAAGAGAAACTTGCATCACATTTAATAAAAATTAATTTGGAATATGAAAGATGAAAATTAAATCGATATTGCTTCTTATTCTATTTTCCACTCTTATCAGCTGCAACAATCATGAAGAAATCACAATTCCTGATGGATGGGATAAACTTGACGGGATATTAGCCAAAATTGTTCCTCCGACTTTTCCGGATAAAAATTACAATGTCCTCGATTTTGGAGCAAACCCAAACGATAAATCAGATGACAGAAAGGCTATAAACGACGCTATCACCGAATGCAGCAAAAATGGCGGAGGCATCGTTAACATTCCACCCGGTGAATTTCATTCCAACGGACCGATCGTACTTTTAAGCAACGTAAATTTAACGACAGCCGAAGGGACAATAGTTTTTTTTAGCACAGAACCTAACGATTATCTGCCGGTTGTGAAAACAAGGTGGGAAGGCATGGATCTGTATAATTATTCTCCGCTCATTTACGCGTACAGGCAGGAAAATATCGCGGTAACCGGAAAGGGAATATTTCACGGTCAAGGGGCTGAAAGTAATTGGTGGAGTTGGAAAGGAAGAAAAGAAACCGGATGGACCGCTGGAATGCCGAGTCAGTCGGATGCGAATTCACGCCCATTATTGATGGAGATGAATAATAAAAATGTTCCCGTTGAAGAACGAGTTTTTGGAGATGGAACTTACCTGCGGCCAAATTTTATTCAACCGTACGAGTGTAAAAAAATACTAATTGAAGATGTAACTTTTATTGATTCGCCAATGTGGTTTATTCATCCCGTGCTTTGCGAAAATATCACTATAAAAGGAGTTACAACAGAAGGGCAGGGGCCAAATAATGACGGCTGTGATCCCGAATCATGTAATTACGTTTTAATTAAAGATTGTTATTTCAATACCGGAGATGATTGTATCGCAATAAAATCCGGGAGAAACAGTGATGGCAGAAGAGTAGCGGTAGCAAGTGAAAATATTGTTATTCAAGATTGTGTAATGAAAGATGGGCATGGCGGTGTTGTGATCGGCTCAGAAATTTCCGGGGATTGTCGAAATGTTTATGCTGAAAATTGTGAAATGGATAGCCCAAATTTAGATCGAGCCATCCGGTTGAAATCCAATTCGGTAAGAGGCGGTATCATTGAAAACATTTTTGTCAGAAATATTAAAATCGGTGAAGTTCGTGAGGCGGTCTTAAAAATCAACACTGATTATGATCCCAAAGAAATTGGTCCGCGAGATTTCCCGCCGACAATGCGAAATGTACATCTCGAAAATATCGAAAGCAGTAAAAGTAAATACGGACTGCTTCTTATCGGACTAGAAAACTCCCAAATCGAAAATATATTTGTAAGTAATTCCAAATTTGATGGAGTTGAAAAAGGTAATTCAATAACTAATGTCAAAAATTTGATTCTTGAAGACTTATATATAAATGGCGAGTTACAGAATTAAACAAACTATTTGAAATATAAAACTACATTTATTTATGCAACAAAGTAAACGTTTACTTAATTATCCTGTTAATACTCATTTCAAAACTACCACAAATAAACTAAGGAGGTCTGTAATGTATTACAGAACACTACAATTCTTTCTCATTCTTTTTTTAATCTCAAGTTTGGGGTATGCTCAAACTTTAGTTATACCCGGCGAAAATGCGCTCAGTGAAGCAGTAACAGCGGCGGCAGATGGAGATGTTCTTCAACTTATTGCCGGAGGAGATTATACGGAAACCGGAAAAACAGTAGGAAATCTTGATAAAAATATCACTATTGAAATGGAGAATTACGATCCTAATTCTACAAAACCGGTAGTACGTTTTACTGCTGATGACGGAACCGACAACGCCTTTTTCTATTTACTTGATGGTGCGTCGATTTCGGTAAAAGGTGTAGAATTTCACGGTGATGTGGACGGTACTATTCAAGTTCAATATTTCCTTCAAGCAGATGTCACTGATTCTCCGGTCCAAACCACAATCAGTAAAATCAAAATCGAGGATTGTTATATTCATCATTTAACGGATAACATGATTGATGCCGGAAATTCTTCAATGAAAACATTCGTTTTATTCGATACTACAATTGTCCACAACACTATTGGTCATGACTTTGCAACAAGCTTGTATTACAAATATTCCGGTGAAAATTATATCGAAGTAAAAAATTCAACATTCTATAAACTTACAAGTTATGGAATGAGAATTGCCGGTCCCGGAGAAAGTGGGGATTTTGATCATACTCCTACCGGAGTAGTTGACGGAACAACTTGGTATGATATCGGAAGTCTTGACGGAAGGGAAATAATTCTTATCGAAAAAGGACCAAACCTTAATCCATGGACGGTAACAAATTCAATCTTCCAAAAACAGCACAATCTTTCGAAAGTTGTGATCAATCTAAAAGACTTACCTGATAATATTTCAACAGTTTCGAATATTAGTTACTGGGATGTTGGTGATCGAAATTGGAGAAACAACAATATTGCCGACACATTATTAGCCGATCCGCAATTCGTCGATCCTGATAATGGTGACTTTACGTTGCCAACCGGAAGCCCGCTTTATACATTCGGAACAGATGGAGGCGCAATAGGCGATCCTCGATGGGCGACAAATCCTCCAACTTCAGTTCGCGAGGAAAACGCAATTCCGGAAGGATTTAAACTTTCGCAAAATTATCCGAATCCTTTTAACCCGACAACTCAAATTAATTTTGGTATTCAGGCAGAAGGTTTTACTACACTAAAAGTTTATGATTTGCTGGGTCGCGAAGTCTCCACTCTTTTAAGTGAAAATCTAAATGCCGGCGTATACAATATAGATTTTGACGCTGAACTTCTTCCTTCCGGTGTTTATCTTTACCAATTGACTTCGGGAAATCAAACAATTTCTAAAAAAATGATACTTAATAAATAATTACTAATTCATGAGCCGGATGAAATTATGATCCGGCTCATATCTTTGAGGCACAATTGGAAATCAGTCATTTTATTAAAAAATCAGTTTTAACAATCTTTGTATTTATATTATCTGGAATTACGATTATTGCTCAAACCAGAGCGTTTCCCAGTGCTGAGGGTTACGGACAGTTTACAACCGGCGGAAGGGGCGGAGATGTTTACATCGTAACAAACTTGGATGATTCCGGTCCCGGAAGTTTGCGTGAAGCGGTCAGCAAATCCGGACCAAGAACGGTTGTCTTTGCCGTATCCGGAACAATTCAGCTAAATTCAAAATTATCAATTCGAAATGATGATCTGACCATCGCCGGGCAAACTGCTCCCGGAGATGGAATATGTATTGCCGGATATGACGTTCAACTTAGCGCAAGCAATGTTATAATCAGATATATCCGTTTCAGAATGGGTGACGAGAATAAAAATGAGCAGGATGCTTTTTGGGGGAAAAACGAAAAAGATATTATTATTGATCATTGCTCGATGAGCTGGTCTATTGACGAAGCTTCAAGTTTTTATGATAACGAAAATTTTACGTTGCAATGGTGCATCATTTCTGAAAGCCTTTATAATTCATTTCATACCAAAGGTGAACACGGGTACGGAGGAATATGGGGCGGATGGGGCGCGACTTTCCACCACAACTTGCTCGCACATCATACGAGCAGAAATCCTCGTTTTAATGGAAGCCGCTATACAAATCGACCGGATTTGGAAATAGTTGAGTTCGCCAATAATGTAATTTATAATTGGGGCTTTAATAGCGCTTATGGTGGAGAAGGCGGACGTTACAATCTTAGAAGTAATTATTATAAATATGGTCCGGCGACTTCAAGCAGCAAAAAGAATCGAATTGTCGAACCTTCCGACACCACAGGAGTCTGGTATATTTCAGACAATTACATATATGATTATCCAGCCATAACATCCGATAACTGGAACGGTGGAGTTCAAGGTTCAAATGCCAATTATCTTAAAAACAAAAATATTACCGAACCATTTGAAACTGCTGATCTTGTAATTCATTCGGCTGAGGAAGCATTTAATTTGGTGCTTGATAATGCCGGAGTTACATTCCCAAAGAGAGACTCAATTGATACAAGAATTGTTGAGGAAACCAGAACCGGAACCGCCAATTATAGTGCGTCATTCCAAGGCGGATTAAAAGGAATAATTGATTCGCAGACCGATGTAGGAGGTTGGCCATTACTATATTCCTTACCGGCTCCGTTAGATTCGGACCAGGATGGAATGCCGGATGAGTGGGAAAATAGTATATCACTAAATCCCAACGATTCAAACGACAGGAATTTACTGAACACCGACGGATACACCATGCTGGAGGTTTATCTGAATCAACTTTTGGGTGATACGGTAACAACCGATGTTAACGAACATGCGGTGATTCCGGGTAACTTCACATTAAATCAAAATTATCCAAATCCATTTAATCCAAGTACAACAATCTCATTTGATTTAAATACTGATGGCTTTATTAAATTGGGAATTTATAATGTACTCGGTGAATTAGTCGACCAACTCATTTCTGATTATCGATCTGCCGGAAGCTATAGAGTTAATTGGTCACCGAATCACTCAATCAACTCAAACGTTTCAAGCAGCATTTATTTCGCTCGCCTCACTAACACAAGTTCCTCTCAGATGATAAAAATGATTTATCTGAAATAACCGCCTTGAAAAAATTAATTCTACAAATCGTTTCCATTTTCTTCATCTCAAGTTTATTGGCTGCTTTACCACAAACTAGTTTCGATAATGAGGTGAAGACTACCATCGCGAGAGGAATTGAATATTTTCATTCTTTGAATTCAAGAGGCGGGTATGTATATCATTACTCCTTAGACGGAAAAAGAAAATGGGGAGAAGATATTGCTGACAGTTTGACAATCGAAATACAACCTCCCGGAACACCTGCCGTCGGGCTAACATTTTTAACCGCTTTTAATGTAACAAATGAAACGAAGTATTTAGAATATGCTGAGGAAACCGCTCTTTGTTTGGTGAATGCCCAAAATGAGTTTGGGGGTTGGGATCACACATATACTTTCGAATCCAGCAAAAATAAAAAACGAGTCAGTTTTGATGACAATCAAACTCAAAGCGTGATAAGATTTTTAATTGAGATCGCTAAAAAAGTTAAAAACCCGGATATAGAAAAAGGACTGCTAAAATCTCTACAATTATTATTAAATAGCCAATTCGAGAACGGTGCGTGGCCTCATTATTATCCGAAACAAAATAATTATCATGATCTCGCGACGTTTAATGACGCAACCATCAATACCATAATTCAAGTTTTAATTGCTGCTTATAAAGTTTATGAAAAGCCGGAAATATTAGAATCGATTATTCGCGGTGGTGAATATATCATCCTTTCTCAAGGTCCGGAAAATCAAAAAGGGTGGGCACAACAATACGATGAAAATAATGAACCCGCATGGGCACGATCGTTCGAACCGCCATCATACAACTCAAAAGTAACAGTTGCAAACATCAATACATTAATCGAAGTTTTTCTGATTACTAAAGATGAAAGGTTTTTAAAACCTATTCCGGATGCTTTTGATTGGCTGGAAAAAATCAAAATGGAGAGTGGTAAATACCCTCGATTCCTAGAGATCGGAACAAACAAACCACTTTATTACGATCGAGGCCGGGTAAAAGTTAACTCACTTTCGGAGCTAAGCCTTGAAAGGAGAGCCGTTTATGGATATGAAATTAATCTCGATACTGAAATTGATACAATTTCTCAGAAGTATAAAGCGGTAATTGATTTAGGTGTTGAAGAATTTCAAAAGCAAAATCAAAACAAATATCTCACAGAAAAACAAAAAAGCAAATTATTGAAAAAGACAAAATCAATTGTTTCCGAACAAGATTCACTGGGCAGATGGATTACTTCCAATGATAAATTCCGAGATAAAGAATCAGGTCAAAAATGGAATGGAGAATATCTATATGAAGATCGAATCAGCAGTGAAGTCTTTAACAAAAATATTCGGATACTTTCGAATTATTTGCTGGTAAATAAAAATTAAAAAAATTCTAAGTAATGGAGATAGCGTGATGCTTTCAATGTTATCAAAATCCAAATTGCTTCTTTTAGTCATAGTTTTGCTCTTTTCTTCCATGATTACTCAAGCCCAATCAAAAAGTAGGATCTCGGGAGTTGTGAAGGATGCAGAAACAGGAGAACCAATTTTTGGGGCTAATGTAATCCTGTTGGAAACTTTTCTAGGCGCGGCAACAGATATTGAAGGAAGGTTTATAATCATAAATGTTCCGGTTGGTACGTATTCCGTGAAATCCTCATCCGTTGGATATGGAGGTAAAACCGTTGTGGGAGTAATCGTTTCGGCAGACCGCGTAACAGAATTGGAATTCGAACTGTTTCCCGAATCGATTCAGAGTGAAGAAGTTATTGTTACGGCTGAGCGTGATGAGCTAAACAAGGAAGTTTCCAATACTCAAATGGTTGCTACGGGTGAAAACCTAAACAATGCCGCCGGTGTTAGAGAAGTGAATTCATTTCTCGAAAAATTGCCCGGGGTTTCGGAAGAGGATGGTTTCCTTTCAATTCGAGGTGGTAGCGCGGATCAAGTCGGAGCGGTTGTAAACGGATTGTCATACAACAATGCTGCTGTCGGAAATTCTGAGACAACTATCCCGCTTAGCGCGATCGAGCAAGTTTCTCTGCTTTCGGGAGGATACAATGCGGAGTATGGAAATTTTAGATCCGGACTAATTAACATCACAACAAAATCCGGGTCGAAGCAAGGTTACAACGGCACGATCAGCATCTCCAGAAATAATACACATATGAAAAGATTCGGACCGGAGTTTACCGATCCAAATAATCCGCTTCTTGTTTCATACTTAAATCCGGAAATCGCATTTATAGGAACAGAAGAGGCGTGGGCAGATAACGAATATCTGCGCCAGCAACATCCCAGATTTATCGGTTGGAATAAAGCTGCGTCAAACTATAATGTAATTCGTCCCGACGAAGAAAAAGTGACCCCATTAGATTTATACCTGCTCGGCGCATGGATGTTTATGGCTACACCCGATTATGAAGGATTGACGAAAATTGATCCTACCTGGACTGTATCCGAAGAACAAAAAAGATTGTTTGAAGATCACAGGAGAGTAGAAGAAAATTACGATTTTGATTTGGATGCCGGATTCGGTGGACCGATACCCTTAGTGGGCGAATATTTAGGCGACGCTACTTTTTATCTTTCCCATAAAACGACACACCAAAGCTACGTTATGCCGGTATCACGCGAGAAGGATGAACAATACACAACTTTATTAACACTAAAATCAAATCCTCGATCTGATATTACTATTTCATTGAACGGATTGTGGAAAAGGCAGCTTGGAGTTAGTGCAATTCGACCTCCTTGGGGAGATGCTCCAAGTATTGATGAACGCGGTGGATTTATGAGTCCGAACAATGTTAAATATTGGTCGGACGATATAACATATTTCTGGGATCCTCCATTTTTCCCGCGAATTAATCAAACCACTTTGATGGGTGGAATAACACTCAATCAAGTTTTGAGTAACTCTACTTTTTATGAACTCTCGGCATCGGTTTTATCAATCCAGAATGGCAGTGATGTAGGGGATAATAGGGACACAACGGTAATAACATATTTCGGTCCTATTCCGGTTGACGAATCACCTTACGGGAAGTATCAATTTGCGCCTAATCATAGAATCGCCGGCTATTTGTATCCGAGTTATGATGCGTTACCCGGAGTTAGTGATTATCGATTTAGAGGAAAAGAAGGTGATCTGTACGACAATTCGGTTATCACTCAATATCGGGTGAAGTTTGATCTTGCTTCACAGTTAAACAAAAACCACTATTTGAAAGCCGGAGTTGAATACAATTTATTCGACATAAATCATCATCATTGGCAGAAGTGGAACAATAACCCGTACAACACTTACGAATTTAACTATCATCGCACTCCAAGCCAGACAGGAGTCTATGTCCAAGATCAGATTTCTTACGAAGGAGTTGTTGCCAACCTTGGTGTAAGAATGGATTATTACTTTGCCGGAGGAGGAGAATGGCCGAGCGGAGATCCTTTTTCGGTTGAAGCTTTTAGAAATAGAAGAAATGAAGTGGACACTTGGTTATATGATTTGCTGGAAGAAGGCCGCTCATATGTTTGGGAAGTTTGGGAAGCGTATGACAAAGAGAATCCCGGTTTTCTGCAGCCGATCAAGAATTGGTTGACTTTCAGTCCCCGGGTCGGGATTTCTTTTCCTGTAACCGAAGATTCAAAATTCTACTTTAATTACGGTCATTTCAGATCGAATCCGCCATATTTTTCGATGTACCTTTTTAGATACCGTTACGATAAAAACGGTCTGTACGATATGTCAAATCCGAATTTGGAGCCGCCGAAAACAATTTCGTATGAGCTTGGAGCGGCATATAATTTCTTCCAAAACTATGTGGTTAGTGCTTCCGGATACTATAAAGATGTAACCGGTCAACATGGTCAGATCAATTATCAAAACGAAACGGGTCAGGTGGACTATGATTTGTGGTCAAATAATGAATATCAAGATATTCAAGGTATTGAAGTAAATATTCAGAAAAACGATAACAGTTGGTTAACCGGTTGGATAAATTTTAATTATATGTTGCGAAAAGAAGGATTAACCGGAAGAAGCACGGTAACCAATATTACTGTTAATAATGATCAGGAAGGATTGTATCAAGGGCAAGAATCAAGGTTTCTGCCTCAGCCAAAATTAAACGCGAACTTCACATTTCGATCACCAAAAAATTGGGGACCGGAATTATTTGGTGAAAACCTACTCGAAGATTGGCGGTTGACACTCTTTTTTGAATGGTCTGAAGGAAGATATTTTACTTGGAACCCTTTGAACGAACTCCATTTCAGTAACAATTTGCAATACCCGGATTACTATATGGTCGACCTCAAATTGAGCAAAACATTTAATCTTGGTGGTCTTAATACAACTTTTTTCCTAGATGTAAGCAACTTATTAAATATAAAAGTAAATCAGCTTTGGCGTGGTTACTCCTATTTGGATGAGCGAGACGAAACCAATTATCTGGCGTCTTTAAGGTTGCCGATGTATGACTCGCCGGAGTTTGATCAGTTAAGAGAAAAGAATCCAGGGCTTTATATCGCCGGTGATGACAAGGTTGGTGATTTAAGAAGCGATTCAAAACCTTATATAAACGATCCAAATCTGCCGTTCTGGTTGTATGGTCAGCCGAGGGATATCTGGATGGGATTAAAAGTAGATTTTTAATAATGATTAAATGAGAATTTTGGTGATAAAATGAAATCAAAACTAATTTTAAAAGTTTCAAATAGTGCCATGATTTTTTCGATACTGCTTTTGTTACTGGTAAGCGGAACAGTGAAATCTCAAGTTGTACCCGAATCTGAAATTGCGTTGATGAAATTTGGTAAAATTTGGGCCGGAGTTACAGCGAACGGTGGAAAGGGCTCTTTTGAATATCGTGCGGGATTTTTCCCAAATGATTACGGAATTCTCGGACAGCGTGGGCAATATGCCGAAGCATACACAGCCGCGGGAATTGTGCTATCGGTAACAAATTGGTACAATCCCGATCCGCTTGTAGATTCGGTTGAAAGTGCTTCAGTTTACAGAATGGTGAACGAATATCTGCCGAAAGGAAAAGTGTTAGAACCTCTCACAAATAACATTCGTTATCGGTATCCTGTTCAAATTATGGATTTTGATGATATCGTTTTACAGGATATTGGAGACTACAATCCAAATTATGCAGGATTTCAAACCGCGACTTACGACCAGATAGTTGAAGTTAAAAACGAACATTTATTTGGAATTACAATAGATCGAAAAATAATGCAATGGACTCAAACCTATCATGATAATTATATTTTGTGTGATGTGGAGATTGAAAATGTAACCGGACAAACTTGGGAAAATTTTTATATAAGTTTTCAGGAAAACACCTACAACATCTATTTTTCCAACGGATCAAATCCTTCACCGCAGGCTAACGAAAGATTTAATCCGGCGATAACTTGGCAGCATTATTACGGTGGGAGAATTGGCGACAGCCTTCGAGTTTTTTACGAATACAGTGCGGATGATCCCAGAGCTGCCGGTGATAATATGGGCGCTCCGGTAACAACTCAAGGCGGAAGACTAATATTCCCCGATATGGTTTTTATGGCAATTTTGCACGCATCCAAAGAGCCATACTCTGATCCCTCTCAAGATGTCGACGATTTTTTACAGCCTAAAATAACCTACACCGGAAAGGCAACGGAAATACCTTATAACCAGGCTGATGATCAGTTTGGAAGCAGCAACTTTTATGCGGTTCGCGGTGGTTATTCGAAAGATTATCCTATGACGGGTAATACTCATCCGGGAACATTTCACGGGATCAATCCTGACGAAGAAGGCGTTTCGGATTATTCAAATTATGTAGCCGGATATTACAGCGGTGCACATGAAAAAACGGTTGCGTTCGGACCATATAATTTTGAACCGGGTAAAAAAATCCGGATTGCATGGGCAAGCGGTGTTGCGGGAATCGGATTCGAAAAAGCGCAAGAAATCGGCAGAAAGTGGCTGAACGGAAATCTCGAAAATCCTCCGGCAATGCCGGACGCTGAAACCGGATGGCTTCCGTCAAATTTCAAATTTCCGCTCGATGCAACTGAAATGGACAAACGAAAAGATAGGTGGATAAGCACCGGAATTGATTCGGTAATGTTAAGTGCTTCCCGTGCTAAATGGAATTTTGACCAGAATTACCAAATTCCCAGAGCACCGGCACCGCCGGAATCTATCGAAATAACCGGTTATGGTGATGGAGTGGAGATTAAATGGTCGGGACAGGAAGTTGAAGCAATGGATAATTTTGCCGGTTACCGTATAATGAGGAGAGTCTCTTCTTTAGATACCGTTTATTACCACAGTATCTACGATTCAGATGAATCCGATCTCGGACCGGATCACGTTTTTATTGATAATACGGTTCTATTCGGTGCGCAGTATTATTATTATGTTCAGTCAAAAGTTAAGATTGCGGAAAATGATACCAAAGCTTATCCCGCGAATCGTGGAAAAACCCTTTACAGCAGCAGGTTGCTGCATCCGAACATTGATTACATAAATCCTCCCCGAACCTCAACCGAATTGCTCTCGGATATTCGAATTGCACCAAATCCTTACAATATAAATGATCCAATTCTTCAAAATTATGGTTTTACGGATAGAAGAGGAATTATCTTTTTTAATTTGCCGGGTACTCTCGATATAAAAATTTATACTGAAAATGGAGACCTGATCCAAACCATTAATCATGACAGCCCTGTTAAGGCCGGTTCATACACATGGGATATGATTACCTCAAATCAGCAGGTAATCAGCAGCGGGATTTACATTGCCGTTTTCCAAAAACCGAATGGCGAAGTGTCGTATCAAAAATTTATTGTTGTGCGATAAAATAAGGAGATTATTAAACAATGAAAGTTTATAAAGTAATTATTCTGTTTGTTATTTTGTTGGTTGCTTCAAGAAGCACAAGGGCTCAAGTCGGATTGGATAAACTCGCACAAAGTACAATGAATTTTTTACTAGTTAGCATTTCACCCGAAGCAAGCGCTATGGGTAATGCCGTCTACGCTTCGAATGAAGGAGCTTTGAGTATCTTTTATAATCCGGCAGGTTTAGCGTTTTCCGAAAAATCTGTTGACGTCAGTTTGAATTTTACTCAATGGATAGCTGATATAAATTATCTCGGCGGCGCAATCTCTTACAACCTCGGTAATTTTGGTGTAGTTGGAGCGCATGTAATGACGGTTGATTATGGAACTATCAACGGTGCAAGTTTGATAAATCCGGCATTGCAATTTCAGTATCCCGCCGGTTATATAGATAATGGTCCTATTTCGAATGTAGGCGCGTATTCATTTGGTATTTCTTATGCAAAAAGAATCAACGAGCAGTTTGGAATAGGAGGAAATATCCGGTATGTGGGACAAAATCTGGGTGATCAGGTCTATTTTGATAAATCCGGCCAATCGAATGATGCCGCTAAATTGGTCTTCGACGCTGGAGTAATTTACAATACCGGTTATCGAAATTTCCGCTTTGGAATGGCCATCCGTAATTTTGCATCTCAAATTAAACGGGAGGAAATTGAAGAGCAATTGCCGCTGACTTTTACAATCGGGACAGCAATTGACATATTGAAATTCATCGTTCCCGAGCACGATTCCGGCACAAATCTTACATTGACAAGTGATTACATTCACTCAAACAACTATTCTGAAAGAGTGAACTTCGGAATGGAGTATAAAATTTTTGATGTGCTATTTTTTAGAGGCGGATATCAAACGAATCGAGATATCGCTTCATGGTCCGGTGGAATCGGTTTCCGGCAACAAGTAATGGATTATTCCGTTTCGGTTAATTATTCTTATTCTCAGATGGAAGTCTTTGATAATGTAAATCGTCTTTCACTTGGGTTCAGTTTTTAAAGAGAAGTTTTGAATGAATAATAGAATTTTTGTGCTGCTTTATTTAGTAATTTTTTCACTGATCACAGGGAAGGTAAACTCCCAGTTCTATGTCTCTTTGATGGGAAGCGATACCAATTCCGGCACGATCGATCAACCATTCCAAACTATTCCCAAAGCACTTTCAAAAATTTCCAATATCGGTGATACCATATTTGTGCGTGGCGGTATTTATGAAATGTTTTCTCCAATCAAACCCGAAAAAAATGGCCTCCCGGATAATTACAATAAACTTTGGGCATATCCCGGAGAGAAACCCGTTTTCGATTTTTCATCACAACCGTTGAACTCTGCGGCCAGAGGAATCATTCTCTCACGAAAATATTGGCACGTTAAAGGATTTGAAATCTTTGGGACCGGCGATAACGGAATTTATATTACCGGCGATTCAAACAAGGTTGAAAATTGCATTACATACAAATGCCGCGATACCGGAATTCAAATAAGCGGCGGCGGGAGTTATAACCAAGTTATAAATTGTGACTCATACTTGAACTTCGATACAGGATCGAAAGGTGAAAATGCCGATGGATTCGCCGCAAAATTGGATATTGGTCAGGGCAATCTTTTTCGCGGATGCCGTGCATGGTCAAACTCCGATGACGGCTGGGATTTGTACGAAGGTGGAGCATTCGTAATTATTGATAGCTGTTGGGCGTTTCGAAACGGTTATAATATCTGGGGAATATCTGGTTTTGCCGGTGATGGGAATGGATTTAAGCTTGGTGGAAATTATATTCCGGGAAATCATATTATCACAAATTCAGTTGCATTTCATAATAGAGGAAAAGGATTCGATCAAAATAATAATAACTCCGGCGTGAAAGTTTACAACTGCACCGGGTGGAAAAACAGCCGAAATTTTTCGTTCCCGAGACCTTCCTTCGATTCGATCAAAAACGAATTAAAGAACAATATTTCGTACGATGGCTCAAACAGTCTTGAAAGTACCGCGATTTATGAAAACAACAGTTGGCAAGGTTTTTCAGTTTCAGCCGATGATTTTGCAAGTATGGATACGTCGCTCGCAACGATATCCAGAAATTCAGTTATGGAAATTCCTCAGACGGATTTCTTAAGGCTTTCCCCTTCCAGTCAATTTATTGATGCCGGAACAGATGTCGGAATAGCGTATACAGGCTTAGCTCCGGACTTGGGAGCATTTGAATATGGAAGTATAGTTGGAGTGGAGAGCAAAAATAAACTTCTTTCTGAATTTGTAAAACTTCATCAAAACTATCCTAATCCATTTAATCCTACTACAAATATTTCGTACAAAATTGATAAGCCCGGAAATGTAAAAATTGCTATCTACAATTCGCTCGGTGAAGAGATTAAAGAATTGATAAATAAATATCATACCGAAGGATTTTTTCAGCTGCAATTCTCTGCTGAGAATCTCTCCAGCGGTGTGTATTTTTATAGGCTTCAATTCAATAATTCGATCCAAATGAAAAAAATGCTGTTACTTCAATGATTAACTATTGTATCAATTTTTATTAAATGAATAAATATTTATCTCTCTTTCTGTTGTTTCTCACTTTTAATCTATCTGCGCAGAACAAAACCTTTATTGTAGTTGATAAAAACGGTAACGGTGACTTCACAACCGTTGCAGAATCGATAAATTCATTACCGATGTTCGTTTATGAACGAACAATAATTTTTATTAAGAACGGAATTTATGAAGAGAGAATAAGGATTGAACAAGATAATATTACTCTTCTCGGTGAAAATAGGGACAGCACAATAATACAATATAATCTACTGCGTGAAGATTGGAACAATAATAAAGATGATATCGGACCGGGTGTCGTTAACATTTTCGGGGATGATATTATCATTGAAAATTTAACGGTTGAAAACACACAGCCGCAAATCGGTCCTCACGCATTTGCTATATACGGAATGGGCACAAGAATAATATTATCAAGAGGGAATTTTATCAGCAAAGGGGGAGATACAGTTTCGTTGTGGGATTACAAAAACGGAATGTATTATCACAACGATTGTTACTTTGAAGGTGCTGTTGATTTTGTTTGCCCGAGAGGATGGTGCTATATCAAGAATTCGAAATTTTACGAACATAAAAAAACAGCTTCAGTCTGGCATGCCGGTGGTTTTGATAAGACACAAAAATTTGTAATTGTCAATTCTGAATTTGATGGTGTAAAGGGTTTTAAGTTGGGGCGACATCATTATGAATCACAATTTTATTTTATCGGCTGCACTTTCTCGTCGAATTTGGCTGATGAACCTATTTACAGAGTAACTTACGAAGATACCACTCGTAACCGGCCTTTTAACTGGGGCGCCGGATACTATTTCTATTCATCGCAAAAAGCCGGTGAACAATTCGATTGGCTCTCGAATAATATTGATTCTTCACCGGAAATTGAAAGTGTGGATCAAGTTACTCCGGAATGGACTTTTAATTACCAATGGAATCCGGAAAGTCTGATTCCTACTAAACTCAAAAAGTAAAAGTATTAAAAAATATACTCAGGTGAAATATTTATAGGTGAAATTATGACACTGCAATTCATGACAGAAATACTAAACACTGAATCTAATAAACAAACCGAGCTCATTAATCTTGAGGTCGAAAATAAACGGACAATCTCCGTTTATACAAAATCAATCAATCAAATTAATGAAGATTTAATATTTATAGGACGAGAAGGAACGGATAAGTTCCTCTATATTGCTTGCAATAAGGAGGCTGATTTTAAAAAGGACTTTAACAAAATTGAGGATAATTATTTCGAGGATTTTGTATTAACCAAATGTTTAATGTCCACTCGAAACAGAAAACTGTTACAGGCAAAGTTACTATTTCTAAATCCCTCTCTTATTGGTTTGAGAGATTCTTTTGGATTTGGCGATAGAATTGGATTGGCAAATGCGCCTCACATAAAATCACTTGATGGGTTTCAGTTTCTTCCAGTATTAGCTCAACAATCAATAAGGGAGTTGACCAGAACCCATCGTACGCCTGATGATGTTATGGATGCAGCGGTCTGGGCAGTTTTGCAAGAAGGGTATAAAGGCATCTGGGGTGCCGACGCTGATCATCTTAAAACTTACGATGATATCGATTTGATGGCTAACGCCGGATATACAATGTTTACATTCGATCCAAGCGAATTTGTTGATAATTCAGCGGATTCTACTGACATGGACAAAATCGATCAAAAATTAACCATGATCGATTGGGAGGGATTAAAAGCTACACAACAGACATTGTTACCATTGTATCTTCGGGACTCGATTGATCTTGAAAATGGCATTTCCATTCCTTGTAACAGTGATTTGGTAAAAAGAGCGTTTGTTAAATACGGAAACGCAATTGCTCATATTTATAGACTTTATTGTCACTTATCGACAGAGCATGCGGAAAAACAGTATGAGATTGAAATATCTGTTGATGAGACCGAATCGGTTACAACACCTTTCGAACATTTTTTCTTTGCTAATGAATTAAAAAGATTGGGTGTTGAGTTTGTGAGTCTTGCTCCCCATTTTATCGGTCGTTTTGAAAAAGGAATTGATTATATCGGTGATCTTGATGAATTCAAATCTGTTTACCAAAAGCATGTCGCGATTATAAATTACTTCGGCACATATAAGATCAGTCTCCACTCGGGAAGTGATAAATTTTCTGCTTATGCGGTAATCGGTGGAATTAACAATGCAGTGACGCATGTAAAAACCGCGGGCACGAGTTATCTTGAAGCTTTAAGGGTTGTGGCTTCTACTAAACCGAAAACTTTTAGAAGCATTTTGGATTTTTCAACAGAAATTTATGAAGATCAGAAAAAGACTTATCACGTTTCCGCCAGTGTTGAAAATATTAAACAAGGATCTGAATATTCAGATTCAGAGTTGGTGGAATTATTTAGAGACAACGATGTAAGACAAATTCTTCATGTCGCGTTTGGAAAAGTTTTAACGGACAAAACCGAGGATGGGAATTACCTTTTTAAAAATGAAATAATAGATTGTTTGAAACAGAATGAAGGTCTTCACTATGAGTTTATTAAAAATCATTTTGTAAACCATCTAAAACCATTTATTCAATAATTAATTGTAATTTACACCTCTGAAATATTCCTATTTAAGGATAGAAACTATTGGAATTTTACAACGATTCACTAAATGTTGATGAGTACGAAAAGATGTGTTCCGAATATGATGGATCGGAGCTTTATGAATTACTCGATACTTTTTTAAGGAAAGGTGCGACATTGTTGGAGTTAGGATGCGGTCCGGGGAATGATGTTGAAAATCTTATGGAAAGATATAAAGTGACGGGATCCGATTTGTCTGACGAATTTTTGAATAGATGTCGAGCGAAATTCCCAGAATTGCCTTTTCTCAAATTGGATGCGATTTCGATTGATGTTGATTCAAAATTCAATTGCATTTTTTCGAACAAAGTTCTTCAGCATCTGACAATCGAAGAATTAGACAAATCTTTAAAACGTCAACAAAACGTTTTGGAAAAAAATGGGATATTCGCTCATACATTCTGGTTAGGGGATAAAGAATTAACTTTAGAAGGCATGCTGTTTGTCTATCACGATAAACTAAAGTTGAACAAAATGATATCTAAATATTTTACAGTTCAGTCAGAATATCTGTACAAAGAATTTGAGGATGGTGACTCAATATTTATCATCGCAAAAAATGATAAGTTTTAATCAATCCCACATTCGAATTTCCCACCAAAAAAACAATATTCTACCTATTTCTGAATTTCCACAAATACAACCGGAGCAAAGAGAAATTTAATTCAAGAAACCATTTTCATCTGATTCCGTTATTTCACACCTATAAAAAATGATGAACCATCCATCCTACCAATTAATAAAACTAATTAGAAAGGTGTAAAAAAAATTGCCGTCTAAAGTAAACGCTTACTTAAGAATGGCTTAAATTGGAGTACTTTATGAATGAACGTAAAATTTCATTTATTGTAATTTGTATCGCAAGCGCTCTTCAACTTTTTGCGCAAAATAATGCAAAAGTATACTGGAGTCTTTCAGAAACCGATCAACAACAACCTACTTCCGTTGAGGGAAATGTTATCGCTTTTCCGCAAACAAGCAGTCAGGATTTTGTTGTGCGTGATTATAAAAACGGGCCCGGACCCGATCAGCGTTGGTGGCCTTTCGACGGAACTTCCCCTATAAGTTGGGGTGAGGATTCAACTCAAAATGAAAATCGGTGGGTTCAGTTTTCCTTAAAGCCGGAATCGAATTTTACATTTTCTGCTTCTGAGTTTAATATTTATTTAGGTGGAAAAGGTACTGATGGAATCCGGGCAAATGTTTACTCATCAACAAGTAGCGATTTTACAAATTCCTATAAATTAAATAATAATGAAATTATACTTTTAAAAGATACAGACTCGCTTTATTCATTCAGCTTGAATCATGAATTAAAATCTACCGATACTTTATTCTTGAGAATTTATCCTTGGTATACCGGAAGTCCCTCGACGTCGAAATACTTATATCTTCGTGAAGCTGAAGTATCCGGAATTAGCAAGGGCGTTACATATCCCGCATCGGCAACCTGGGAATTAACGGATCCAAATTCTGCCGGAACCGGCTTGGTTCCTTCAACAGAAGGGAATGTTAAAGCCAAAAATGAGTTGCTTCACAATACGGAAATCAATCAATATACCGGAGCCAACGGAAGCCAAAGAATAAGAATTGCCGGGAATAAATGGCCGTCGAATCAAACTGAGAAAATTGATTCGGTTTATATCCAATTCGAAGTCGCTCCCAAAAGCGGATTTAATTTTTATGTTACTGATATTTCTTTAAAGATTTCCGCCGCCAGCATCAATACAATGAAAGCCGAGATATATTATTCAACGGACCCGACTTTCACAAATTCAGTTCGATATGATTTCCTTATGCCGGATACCATAAATAACTATATCTACCGGGATTCATTAATACATTTATCAAAACAAGTTTATGAACCTGTTCTTTCTTCCGAATCATTTTATCTGAGAATTTATCCTTGGGTTGATAATGATCCTGCCGAACGGACGGGCAAATATCTCCTTTTGCAAGATGTTGTTATCGGTGGAGAGATTGAAGGAACTCCGACTTTTGCTCAAATTATTTGGCCTTATATTGATGACGAAAACGCGATTACTACAGGTGCCTTGGTTCCATCAAATCCCGGATATAGCGATGGAATGAAATTTTACGGATTTACGGATTTACCCGATTCCAACTCAGTTTCGTATCATCTCGGGGCGATTCAAACGACTTCACAATCGTGGCTGGCTGAAATCGATATCACCGATAGCCTATACTTTCAATACGCTGTTTCACCCAAATTTGGCGGCTCTTTCTTTATCGATTCAGTATCGATGATTATCGGAGGTTGGTTTACAAAAAACATTCGGGCTCAAATTTATTATTCGAAGGATGAATCATTTTCGACCAAGGAACTTTTATTTTCCGACTTTGCACTTCCTGGGAATGAAGTACAGAAAATTGGAACTTCATTGAACGCTGCGGTGGAAAGCGGCGAAACTTTCTATCTCAGAATTTATCCATATAATACTCAAGAAGAGGGCTGGGCCAAATTAGTCGCCATTGATAGTGTAACAATTCGCGGTAGTACAATTGGTGTGACTGCCGATCCCCCGAATATATCTACAAATTCGGTCTCTGATATTTCAGTCTCCTTTGCAAAAAGTGGCGGTACAATCTCGAATGATGGCGGATCGCTGGTAACTTCAAGAGGTATTGTTTGGAATACAATCGGCAATCCGACAATAACTGACTATAAATCTTCGGATGGTGAAGGCAGCGGATCGTTTATTAGTTATGCTACCGGGTTAGATGCCGGAACAAAATATTATCTAAAAGCTTATGCGACAAATGATGCCGGAACTTCTTACGGGCGAGAATATGAGTTTACAACTTTGGATTCATTATTTGTTCCCACGGTAATAACATCAAGTGCATCCAATATTTTAGTTCAATCCACGGATGCGGGTGGACAAGTTACCGCATGGGGCGGTGATTCGGTTACCGTTCGAGGAGTTTGTTGGAATGCAACAGGCAACCCGGGAATTTCAGATAACAAAACAGAAAATGGAACTGGATTGGGCAGTTTTAACAGTGTTCTTTATCCTCTTACCAAAGAAACCAAATATTACTATCGTGCATACGCAACTAATTCTTCAGGAACCGGATACGGAAAAGTAGATTCTTTCACTACTCAAAGTCCGGCGCCGAACGTCTTTAAAGTGGTCGCCAAGGATGGAAGCGGTGATTACGAAACTGTCCAGGCAGCTTTCAATGGTGTTCCGGATTATTATACAGGCGAATACACGATTTTTGTTAAAAAAGGAACGTATTACGAAAAACTCTTCCTCGATCGAAAAAAGGTGAACGTTCGTTTGATTGGTGAAGATAGGGACAGCACAATTCTTACTTACGATGATTATGCAGGCCGCGCCGGTGGAACATCGAAAAGTTATTCAACGGCGATAGAAGGCGATGATTTTATCGCAAAAAATATCACTTTCCAAAACACAGTTAAAAATGACGGTACATTTCAAGATCAGCAAGGCGTGGCGCTGATGGTAAATGGTGACCGCCAAGCTTACTACAATTGTAACTTGTTAGGTTATCAAGATACGTATTATACCTGGGGAGGAAGAGGAACCGGAAGAACTTATCATAAAAACAGTTACATAGAAGGTTCGGTTGATTTTATATTTGGAAGAAATATTGTCCTTTTTGATAGTTGTGAAATTAATATTAACCGAGATGGCGGCACTTTGACAGCGGCAGCGACTGAACCGGAATCTAAATTTGGGTATGTTTTTCGCGATTGTATAATTACGAATGATTCACTCGGGTTTGACGGTAAAGTTATTGATGATTTTGTGCTTGGTCGTCCATGGCAAAAATCACCGCGAACAGTTTTTATAAATTGCTATCAACCCGCTGCGTTAAGCGCGGATGGGTGGTCAAAATGGAATGTATTACCCGAACTTTATGCGGAATATAATTGTTATGGTCCCGGCTCAGATTTTACAAATCGAAACTCAATCAGCCGGCAGTTAACATTCGCCGAATCTGAAGATTATACAATCGAAAATATTTTCGCAAAATCAGCAAATCCGGATTTAGGTTATGACTGGATTCCATTCGAACCGGTTATCACTTCTGTAGAAGATTTTGAAAATTCGGAGGTGGTTCCAAGTTCATTTAAACTGTATCAGAATTATCCGAATCCTTTCAATCCGACAACGTTGATAAAGTATGATGTTGCGAAGGAAGGAACAGTGAAACTGAGTATTTTTAACGTCTTAGGCGAAAAAGTTTCCGACATTGTAAATCGATTTCAGAAACCGGGAAGTTATTCGGCAAATTTTAATGCGTCAAAATTCGCTTCGGGTATATATTTTTACAAAATAGAAATGTCTGATTTTCTGGATATCAAAAAAATGGTACTGATTAAATAGCGACAAATGTCGCATTTATAAGAAAGTGAATTGAAGTAAATAGAAATCACCGCAAATTTTGCATTTATTTTCGGTCAGGAATTCGAGCGGATTGATTATTGCAAAGCTAGCTCAAAGCAAGTTAGCTTGATAAACTCATAAATAAATAATGTCATACAACTGTTGAAGCAATAGGTTACAAATGAAAAAGCTCCTTCTGATCGTACTTTTTTCCCCAATTTTTATATCCCTTTACGCTCAAAGTTCTGAAGATTATTTTGCAAAGGACGCGATTCTGGCCAATGCGGTTCTTGAAACAAAAAATAGCGGCTACACTGATTCTCATGGTTACATAAACTTTGATAATCAAATCGGAAGTTCAGCTGCATGGAATGTTTTTATGGTTTCGGCGGATTCTCAAACTATCACTATCAGATACGCAAACGCAAGCAGTCTTAACAGATTTATGTTTATGACTGTTGATTCTGCCCAAAATCTCAAAATTGATTTTCCTCCAACATCAAGTTGGACTCAATGGGAGGTTGTTTCGGTTCAAGTATCTTTGAAAGAAGGATTAAATCGTGTTCAATTTGAAAGCGGAATGAACGAAGGCGGACCGAATCTGGATTTTATTAATGTCACCGGTGAACCCGGCACAATTCAATATTCGCTTAATATTAATTCTACAGGCGGAGAAATTCTTCTAAATCCTTCCGGTGGATTGTATGATGCGAATACTCAAGTTCAGATTGAAGCGCTCCCTTTTGAGAACTATGAGTTTATCGAATGGTCGGGTGATTTCCTATCCAAGGATAATCCGGCATCCGTTACCATGAACTCGAATAAATCTATCACCGCGGTTTATGATTTTGTTTTCGATACAACTATCACGGAATTTGAAAATACACCGGTTGGATTTGCTTCCTTAAACGGAGGCACGAATGGAGGAGAAGGTGGAGAAGTTGTGATAATTAAAGACGCGCAATCATTTTTTGATTTGATGCACGCACGCGAAAATAAAATATTCACACCGCTTATCGTTTATATCGATTCCGCAATCGTTGGATTCGATGATATGATCGACATTAAACGTACCTCGAATATAAGTGTTCTTGGGTTGGGGCAGAATGCGGTTATCCAAGGATTCGGAATAAAAGTAGTCGAAAGTAATAATATCGTGATCCGAAATATAAAATTCGCGGATGCAAAAGTTGATGAAAAAGATGCACTCACAATTGATGAAAGTTACAATATTTGGATAGATCATTGCACTTTTACCGACAGCCCCAGCGTTGATCCCGATAGGAATAATCACGATGGTTTGTTGGATATTAAGCGGGGTTCTTACAACGTAACGGTATCGAATTGCTATTTTACCAATCACAGAACTGTTGCTTTGTTGGGTCATTCCGTCAAAGAAACGAATGATGTGAACTTAAAGGTAACTTACTACAGGAACTGGTTCGATGGCACAAACTCAAGGAATCCTCGTGTAAGATATGGCAAGGCGCATGTTCTCAACAATCTTTACACGAACATAACCGCATACGGAATTGGGGTTACATGTGGCTGCAGTGTAATGGTTGAAGGCAACTTTTTTGAGAATACCCAAATTCCGGTTCTAATTTCGCAAGTAAACGATCCCGGCGAGACTTTAAGCGGTGATCCGGTCGGATACGCTAAGGCAACGGGCAATTTTATTTTGAATTCCGGAACCATAGCAGAAAATTTAGATCTTTTCGATTTTACCCCGTCGGATTATTATGAGTATACGGTTGATTCCGGTTATACCGTAAAATCGATAGTGCAAAAATTGGCCGGTGCGGGAAAATTAAATATTACTACTTCGGCAAAAGAAGAATCAGACAGCAAACCGTTAGAATTCGAACTATCTCAAAATTTCCCGAATCCGTTTAATCCGGTTACTCAGATTAAGTATTCCATAAATAAGGCTTCGCACGTATCATTGGATATTTACGATGTTCTCGGAAATATTGTCATTCACGCTGCCGATGGATTTCATCAAATCGGAAACTATTCTAAAAATATTGATATGCGGAACTTTTCTTCGGGAGTATATATTTACCGGTTACAGAGTGAGAATAAAATATTATCAAGGAAAATGTTATTACTTAAATAATAAAAGTTAATTAAAATGAAATTAATTTGTAATGTTCTATTGCTTTTTATCCTAATTTCCTGTTCCCAAGAAGAGGATAAGATTACCATTTTTTTAGCCGGTGATTCAACAATTGCCAAAAAGCTGGAATCCAAAAGACCCGAAACCGGTTGGGGTGAAAAATTTGATTTATACTTTAATCAAAATGTTTCCATTCAAAATCATGCGAAAAACGGTCGGTCCACGCGTACGTTCATCGAAGAAAACAGATGGGAAACGATTCGTGATTTTCTCCATCCCGGCGATTATGTTTTTATTCAATTTGGGCACAATGACCAAGCGAAAAGCAAGGTTGATCGATACACTCCACCGGCTGATTTTGTAAAGAATCTGGAAATGTTTGTGTCGGATGTTCGCGATAAAAAAGCAAATCCGGTTCTAATTACGCCTGTTGCGAGAAGGAGATTTGATCAACACGGTCAGTTTTATGATTCGCACAAAGAATATCCCGATTTGGTAAGGAGTGTAGCGGAAAAGCTATCCGTAGAAATGATAGATTTGCACAAAGTTAGCATGGATTTGTTAAAGGAATTAGGCGAAGAAAATTCAAAAGAATTGTTTCTTTGGGTCGCTGTAGGCGAATCTCCTAATTATCCCGAAGGTAAAGAAGATAACACTCATTTCTCACCAAAGGGCGCGGAAATAATCGCGGGACTTGTTGCGACCGAAATCAAAAAAAATGGGTTCGGATTAAAGGAATATCTCTTAAACCAATCAAATTAGATGTTTAATCTCGAATTTTATTTATGATAAGATTGTATTTTGTCCATGGCGTTTTAGAAAATTTTGTAGTAAGCACATAAAACAGAAAATAAAAGTTTAAATGAATATATAATTGTTAACGAATTGGAGTTACTATGAATCAAAATGGATTAAATATTAAAGAAAAAGCAAATCTCGATTTACTCTCGCTCGGCGCAATGGTTAACCGTCTCGATCCGGGAAATATACCATTCAGAAAAGCTACTGAGTGCAAAATTCATGTCAGCGGTGGTGAATTTAATGTTGCTGCAAATCTTTCCGATTGCTTTCGGCTCAATACCGGAATCGCAACCGCGATGGTCGATTATCCAATCGGTAATTTAATTAAGGAAAGAGTACGCGCGATGGGTGTCCGGCCATTTTTTAAAGAATTCAAACATAACGGAGTTAACGGTCCCAACATGGCAACTGTTTACAGTGATCAAGGTTTTGGCGTAAGAGCTCCCGTCGTATTTTATAACAGATCAAATGAAGCAGCCGCATTACTAAAACGAGGGGATTTTAATTGGAGCGAGATCTTTGAAGGTGGCGTCAAATGGTTTCATAGCGGTGGAATTTTCGCCGCATTATCAGAATCAACCGGAGATTTAATTGCCGAAGCTATGAAAGCCGCAAAGGAAGCCGGAGCGGTTACAAGTTTTGATCTGAACTTCCGTGCTAAACTTTGGAACATTTGGGGCGGCGAAGAAAAAGCAGTTGAAGTTTTGAGTAAAATTGTTGAAAACGTTGATGTTCTTGTCGGGAATGAAGAAGATTTGCAAAAAGGTCTCGGTGTAAAAGGACCCGAAGTAGAGAAAAAATCAAAATTAGATATTAGCGCGTTTGTGGAAATGATTGAAAATGTCGCAAAAAAATATCCGAATGTTAAAGCAGTTGCAACAACACTTCGTGAAGTGCATGCAACAAATAAGCACAGTTGGAGTGCGGTAGCTTGGATTGACGGAAAGTTTGTTCAAGCACCAACCGCCGAACTTCAAGTAATGGATAGAGTTGGCGGAGGCGATGGATTTGCAAGCGGATTTATTTATGGCTTATTAAATGGAAAAAGTGCGGAGGATTCGGTGCGGCTTGGCTGGGCACACGGAGCTTTGTTAACCACATTTCCAGGTGATACAACAATGGCTACTTTAGAAGATGTTGAGGCATTTGCGGAAGGCGGCTCGGCTAGAATTCAAAGGTAATCGCAGTTTGTAATTTATTGTAGCATCAAAATAAAATTTATCTCTAAAATGTTATATTGAAATTCAACTTATAATTTATCATAAAATTTTTGGTAAAAAGTGTTTAATTCAGTTGGTGAAAGACTTCCAATCAAACAAATAATCGCTTCGCAAATTGAAGATGCTATTCTCACAGGCGTTTTTGCGCCGGGAGAAAAAATACCTTCAGAGAATCAACTTTGTGCTCAATTTAGTGTTAGCAGAACTTCAGTTCGCGAGGCTGTGCAAATACTTGCGACTCACGGATTAGTAACGGTTGAAAAGGGACGCGGAATTTTTGTTAATAAAATAACATCGGAAAGTGTTGTTAATCCGATGGAAAAATACCTTCGTCATTCGCTTGATGAAGGTTACGTTATGGACTTAGTTCATGCACGCCAAATAATTGAACCTTCCATTGCACGGGAGGCAGCTTTAAATCATGATGACTCGGATATTTTTTTACTCGAGGCGAGTATTGAATCGCTAAGAACCGAAGAGCTGGATTACATAAAACTTGCGAGTATTGATATGGCATTCCATTTCCATCTTGCGAATGCTTCCAAAAACAGTGTTGTACCGTTATTATTAAAACCAATTCATATGTTGCTGCCGGAAATTCAATCAAAAGTTTATCAAACTGTTGAGGATGGAAAGGATTCGGCAATAATTTGGCATACTAAAATATTGGATGCCGTTAAACAACGGAATGGCGATTTAGCATTTCAAAATATGGTTGAGCACCTCAAAATATCGGAAAAGCACGTCGCCAAAATCGTATCTAACAGTTAAAATTATATCTATCGGAGTTTTCAATTTAAGGATTAACTCAAAACTGTTTCTGATCCGATTAACCAAAAAACAAAGAATTTTTTAGCCGCTGACTTAAATAATTATCATTTAGTTTTTATTGAGATAAAACCTGGCAACAAAATCCGGATTATTTATTTTGCATATACTAAATGCTTATCTTTATTTTATTGGATAAAAGGTTTTATTTAAAAATTACTGGGGACTAATTTAAATGGAAAAACTGGATCAAAATTTAGCTCAACTCACTTCCAACACAATTCGTCTGCTCGCTGCCGATGGCGTTCAGAGCGCCAATTCCGGACATCCCGGAATGCCCATGGGAATGGCGGATTGTGCTTATGTGCTGTGGAATCATTTCTTGAAATTTAACGCGAAGAATCCTGACTGGATTAACCGTGACAGATTCGTATTATCGGCAGGTCACGGCTCGATGTTGCTCTATTCTTTGCTCCATCTTTATGGATATGATGTCTCAATTGAAGATCTGGGAAACTTTCGGCAATGGGGAAGTAAAACTCCCGGTCACCCAGAATTTGGTGAAATAAAAGGAATTGAAACTACAACCGGTCCACTCGGACAAGGATTTGCGAACGGAATCGGAATGGCGATTGCCGCAAAAATGACAGCCGCTCGATTTAATACCGAAAAATATAATCTGTTCGGAACGCATAAAATTTACGCTATTGTGAGTGATGGTGATTTGATGGAAGGTCTGAGCTCAGAAACGGGTTCATTGGCGGGTCATCTAAAATTAAATAATGTAGTTTACCTCTACGATGACAATAATATCACGATAGAAGGAAGAACGGATCTCGCTTTCAGCGAATCAATCGATCAAAGGTTTAAAGCGTTCGGATGGTTGACTAAAACTATTGATGGCCATAATCACCGGGAAATATTTGACGCTTTGGAATGGGCAAATGAAGATCACGATAAACCCATTTTATTGATAAGTGAAACAATTATCGGAACAGGAAGTCCTAACAAAAAGGATACTTCCGGTGTGCATGGATCACCACTTGGTGACGAAGAATTAAAATTAACGAAAAAAACTCTCGGGTTTCCCGAAGACAAAAAATTCTATATTCCCGAAGAAGTAACCGAACATTTAAAATCAATTCTAGCAGAAAAAGAAAAATCCTATTCAATTTGGAAAGAACAGTACGAAAATTGGAGAAACGAATTCCCGGAAAAAGCGAAGGAGTTCGATTCTTTCTTAGCGAAAGAAGTACCGGATAATCTTGAAGAATTGTTGATCGCGGCTTTACCTGAAAAAACAGCGGCTTCACGTTCCTTATCCGGCAAAGTAATGCAAAAAATAGCAGAGGTTGTACCAAGTTTTGTCGGCGGATCGGCTGATCTTAAACCTTCTACAAATACTTATCTCGATGCTTATGCTTCCATAACCGGAAACGATTTCTCAGGAAGAAATTTCCATTACGGAATTCGTGAACACGCGATGGGTTCAATAAATAACGGTATCGCGCTCTACGGAGGATATATTCCTTTCGGTTCAACTTTTCTCGTTTTCTCAGATTATATGCGACCTCCGATCAGATTGGCGGCATTATCAAAGATGCACCAAATTTTCGTTTATACTCATGATAGTATTTTTGTAGGCGAAGACGGACCGACTCATCAACCGGTCGAGCAAGTTCCGGCTTTGCGAACCATTCAAGGTTTGCAAGTTATGCGTCCGGCTGATTCGATTGAAGTTGCTGTTTGTTGGGCACTTGCGGTAAAAACTCAAACTCATCCTCATGCAATATTATTAACACGTCAGAAAGTTGGAGAGATTAAAAGGGAAGATTCTTTTGATACTTCAATAATCGCAAAAGGAGGATATGTTGTCGCAAGAGAGAGTGGTGATTCTCCCAAAATTGTAATTTTAGCAACCGGATCGGAAGTAGCGCCGGCAATCGGGGCAAAAGAATTGCTCGAGCAAAAGAGAATTAATACACGCGTTGTATCCGTTCCATGTAAAGAAATTTTCGAAAGCCAATCAGAAGAATATTTGAGGGAAGTAATTCCTGCAACAGTCAAACATACTTTTGTTGTGGAAGCGACAAGCGGATTTGGATGGTCGAATTATTTTAATCTTCCGATGACCAAACTTTGCATCGATGGATATGGAAAATCTGCGCCTTACGAAATTCTTGAAGATAAATTTGGATTTACGGCAGAACGGATTGCGGAGAATGTTGAAAAAACTCTCAGATAATTAACGAATCAAATTGCTACAAAAAACCCATTCAGGAGCTTAACCAAACTCTTGAGTGGGTTTTCTTTTTTAAACCCGGCCTACATTATTTCAGCGCGCGGAATTTTTTACTTAAAAGGATTCTCCTTATTTTTATTTCATAAAAGCAAAAATCATATTAGTTCATTTAAGAATAATTGGGGTGAATAATGGAAGAGTATTTTCGAGGAATCGATAAGATCAAGTTTGAAGGCGGAAACACAGATAATCCCATGGCATTTAAATGGTATGATGAAAATCGAATTGTAAACGGGAAAACGCTAAAAGATCATCTTCGATTTGCCGTAGCTTATTGGCATACATTCTGCGGAACAGGTGGCGATCCATTTGGCCCCGGAACTAAAAAGTTTCCCTGGGATCAAAACTCAGATCCGATTTCCCGTGCGTTTAATAAGATGGATGCGGCGTTCGAATTTTTTACCAAACTTGGCGTTCCTTATTACTGTTTTCACGATTTTGATCTTATCGATGAAGGCGCTTCAATTTCAGAATCCGACAAACGTGTTGAGACCATGGTTCAATACGCTAAACAAAAACAAACAGAAACCGGAGTTAAATTATTGTGGGGAACGGCGAATGTTTTTTCGAATCCCAGATATATGAACGGCGCTTCAACGAACCCGGATTTTAATGTTTTGACTTACGCTGCAGTTCAGATAAAACGGGCGATTGACGCGACAATTGAATTAGGCGGCGAAAATTATGTTTTTTGGGGAGGACGCGAAGGATATATGTCGCTGCTTAACACAGATATGAAAAGGGAAAAGGATCATCTTGCAATGTTTCTTTCGAAAGCACGGGATTATGGAAGAAAAAATGGATTTAAAGGTACATTTCTGATCGAACCAAAACCGATGGAACCCACAAAGCACCAATATGATTATGACGCGGAAACTGTTATCGGATTTTTGCGTCATTATGATTTGCATAAAGATTTTAAGCTTAATATTGAAGTGAACCACGCTACTCTGTCCGGGCATTCTTTCCCACACGAATTGCAAGTTGCTGCGGATGCCGGATTGTTAGGCTCGATCGATGCTAATCGAGGTGATAATCAAAATGGCTGGGATACCGATCAATTTACAATTGATTTATATGAAACCGTAGAAGCAATGTTGGTGATTATGGAAGCAGGTGGATTTTCAACCGGCGGAATTAATTTTGACGCGAAAACAAGAAGGAACTCTACGGATTTAGAGGACATATTCTATGCACATATAAATGCGATGGATTTGTTCGCGCGTAGTTTAATAATTGCCGATAATATTCTTAAAAATACAAATTATAAAAAGCTGAGAACTGAAAGATATCAAAGCTTCGATAGTGGTTATGGAAAAGAATTCGAATCCGGGAATCTCGATTTTGAGGATTTAAGAAAGATCGCTTTGGAATTAGGCGAACCCAAAATGATAAGCGGTAAACAAGAATTATTTGAATCAATACTTGCAAGATCTTTTTAATTGTAATTAATTTTCGGAGGTAATATTTGCTGCTTCTCGGATTAGATATCGGCAGTTCATCGATTAAAGCGAAAGTTATTGATTCTCAGACCGGTTCTGTTATTGGATCGGCAGTCTCTCCCGAAACAGAAATGGAAATATCCTCACCATTTAAAAATTGGGCTGAACAACATCCCGATTTATGGTGGGAAAATGTGCTCAACTCCTTACAAATTCTTCAGAATAATTTTTCGATAAAACTGAACCAAATCGGCGCGATTGGAATTTCATATCAAATGCACGGACTGGTGCTTGTCGATAAAAACCTCGAAGCGCTTCGCCCTGCAATTATTTGGTGTGACAGCAGGACCGCGGAAACCGAAAAATCAATTTTGGCTAAAATTCCCGCAGACCAATTCTTACGCGATCATCTCAATCTTCCAGGAAATTTTACGATTTCAAAATTGGTCTGGGTAAAAGAGAACGAACCGCAAATCTTTGAAAAAGTATATAAGTTTTGTCTGCCGGGTGATTACATCGCGATGAAGTTAAGCGGGGAAATGGTGACAACAAATTCCGGATTATCTGAAGGCATTTTCTGGAATTTCCAAATGCAATCAATCGATTTTAACATAATTGAAAAGTTAGAATTAGATAGAAATTTGATCCCGGCCATCAAACCTACTTTTGGCGAACAATGCGGGGTTTCTTCCAAAATAGCGGAAATCACAAATCTAAAAGAAGGTACGCCGATTACATACAGAGCCGGAGATCAGCCGAATAATGCTCTATCGTTAAATGTGCTAAATCCCGGTGAAGTCGCCGCGACTGCAGGAACATCCGGAGTGGTTTACGGCGTTTCCGACAAATCTGAATGCGATCATAAATCGAGGGTGAATACATTTATTCATGTAAATAACGAATTAGGAAAAACCAGGAACGGGATATTGATGTGTTTGAACGGGACGGGAATTCAATACAGTTGGTTGAAAAATAAAATCATTAAAATCGATTCTTACGGTAAGATGAACAAATTAGCCGAAACCACATCAATCGGATCGGAAGGAGTGAGAGTTTATCCCTTTGGAAATGGAGCTGAAAGAATCCTCGAAAACAGAAATCCCGGAGGCAGAATTGAAGGTTTAAATTTTAACAGACATTCTTCTGCTCATCTAATTCGTGCGGCTCAGGAGGGAATTGTTTTTGCGTTAAAATACGGTTTAGATATTATGGCGGAACTTGGAGTCGAAACAAAAATAATCCGGGCCGGAAATTCCAACATGTTCCAGAGTAAAATATTTTGTGAAACCTTCGCCGGAGTAACAGGAGCTTCTATAGAACTGTACAATACGGACGGCGCGCAAGGGGCCGCGATAGGTGCCGGAATTGGAATTGGGATTTATTCCGACATCGCAGAAGCGTTCTCAAGTTTAAAAATTCTCGAAACAATTACTCCCGAAAAATCCACAGAACAAATTTATACCGATTTGTACCGGAGTTGGCTCGCAGGAATTTAGCATAAGAATAAATTATATTAATGAATAAAAAATCGTTCACATCTCGGAAGATTAAAAATGACTGTTGAAGAATTCGGAACCTTACGAAATGGAAATATCGCTCACCTGATAACATTGAAAAATTCGAATGGAGTTGAGGTTAAACTTACGAATCTCGGTGCTGCAGTTGTCTCTATCTCTGTTCCGAACAAAGAAAATAAATTTGAAGATGTGGTTCTGGGTTATGATTCATTATCCGGTTATGAAATTGATGCTTATTGTTTGGGGTGTATCACGGGCAGATTCGCCAACCGAATCAAAGCCGGAAAATTCGAATTGGATGGACACGTATATCAACTCGCATGCAATAATGGAAATAATCATCTGCACGGAGGTTTGTCAGGTTTTAACAGAAAACTCTGGAAAATCGCGGATCAAAAATTTAACACTTCTGAATCGGTCACTTTTTTGTTAACCAGCGAGGATGGTGATCAAAATTACCCGGGGAAGGTTGAATTAAGTGTAAACTATCTGTTAACAGAAAACAACTCAGTTGAAATTCATTATTCGGCTACAACAAATAAACCGACAATACTTAATCCCACGAATCATACATATTTTAATTTGTCGGGTGATTTCACACGGCAAATTGTGGATCATTTAATTCGAATTGATGCTGACTTTTTTACTCCGACCGATAATGAGTCAATCCCGACGGGAGAAATTCTGAAAGTCGATAATACTCCGATGGATTTAAGGGATTTCGTAAAAATCGGCGATGGAATTGATGAAGATTTTAACCAACTAAAGTACGCGCGCGGTTATGATCAGAATTGGGTTTTGAGAAATTACGACAAACGAATCAAAGAAGTTGCTGAAGTTTATCACCAAAATAGTGGCCGATTCCTAAAAACTTATACCAATCAACCCGGTCTACAATTTTACACCGGTAACTCATTAAACGGAAGAGCAAAAGGGAAGAACGAAATTCCAGTTAATACAAGGACGGGATTTTGTCTCGAGGCTCAGTTTTATCCCGATTCCCCGAACCACTCTCATTTTCCTCAACCCGTTCTTCGTCCCGGAGAAAAATATACTCAAACAACTGTTTATCAATTCGGAGTACGATCAACGAGTAATTAGAATAAATAAGATATTTTGATTTCGTTCGATAAAATACTTTTATCCGATTCATGTAAAATTAATTCATTTTAATCGGCCGGTGTTTTATGAAAGGTTATTTTAATCGCGTTCTTTGTTTATCGGTTTTAATTCTAATTTGCTCTTCAAAACTTTACGCACAACCAACCCGGAATTTCAGTCCCAAATTTTCCGCTTCAAACGAAAAAATTGATCAACTAAAATTTGGGGAGACCGATCAACCGGATACCGCTTTCTCCTCAGTCTATTTGGCTTATGGATTTGGATATCCGCAGGGTTCAAGATATGAGCTGGGTTACCATTTTACTTCAAATTTTGCTTTGGGATTGGCGGTTGGCGCAAATAACTATTGGAGTAAAAATACCGGTGGCGGTTCCATCGCGATTTTATCTCAGATAGGAATGGACAAAATTAATAATTCAAAATTCAGACCATACTTATTTATTTCTTATGGTGGTAAACCAACACTCACCGATTTTAAGGATTCATTTTTCCTTTTTTATGGTGGTCTGTCCTATCAAATCGAAGAATGGTTTCTTCTGAGATCTGAAATTGGATTTATTATCGCGTCAAGATACATTTCCGGCGGTGAGAATATTTTTGGCGGGGATTCGCCTTTGATCACCGAAACTTTATTCCTTTTTGGTTTGAACTTTTCAATCGAAATAGATTTTGCAAAGCTCCCTTAGCTAAATGCATCATTCGCGATCGTTTCGGAATTTCAAATAATAAACGGTCCGGATTGTGGAATGGAGTGAATCATAAAGTGAAATCTATTTCGCAAATTTTTCCCTGAGAGTTTTCCACCAGGCAAAACTTAAAAAGTATGCATAAAAGTAGTTTCCGATAATTATCAAACCGAAGACTTTTACGATATCCCAGAAATCGCCCTGTAGTGAAAATTCCGGGACATATCCGAATAGGAAGGGTCCTAAATAGAGAAATTTTGCAAACTTAAATGCCGAAAATGCTGTTCGCCAAATATTCGCTTTGGCGATAGCCGCTCCGGCAAATGCTGCAATACAAACCGGAGGAGAAATATTGGAATCTTGCGATAACCAATAAACAATCATGTGAGCGGCGATTGGGTTTACTCCCAAATGAGTTAATGCGGGAACCGCTACAACCGCGGTTATCAGATATGCCGCGGTAACCGGAACGCCCATTCCGAGAACGAGAGAGGCCAGAGCGATAAACAGAATTGTAAGAGCCAAACTTCCATCGGCAAGTTGAATAACAATATCCGCGAAAGTTAAAATTAGTCCGCTGAAAGTTAACATCGCGATTATTATTCCGATTATACCGACGGTAGCTCCGATTTTCAAACTGTTTTCCGTTCCCATTCGGGCGGCTTCTTCAAATTCTTTCAGACCGATTCTTGTCTCCTTATTTATCCATGAGACTACGATACAGCATATAATTCCAACAACGGCCGCAAATCCTGCTGAAAATCCAAATAACATTAGGGCCGTAATTATTATCAGCGGTAAAATGTAATACCATTCTTTCTTCAGAATTTCCATTGCGGGAATCTCTGATTTTACACCTTTTATTTTTTGTGCTTTTGCTTCGTAGTGTACCATCACAAAAACACTCATAAAGTACATCAGCGCGGGAAAAATGGCGACCGCCATAATGTAATTGTAAGGTAATCCGGTAAGTTCAGCCATTATAAAACCGCCGGCACCCATAATTGGCGGCATAAACATACCGCCGATTGACGCTGCGGGTTCAATCGCGCCTGCAATGTGAGGACGAAATCCGGCTTTTTTCATCAGTGGAATTGTAAATGCCCCGGTAGAAACGGTGTTCGCTATCGCGCTCCCGGAAATTGATCCGAAGATCGCGCTGGCGATTACCGCAACCTTTGCCGGTCCGCCGGTTTTATGACCAACCGCCGCCATCGGGAAATCGATAAAAAATCTTTGCGCGCCCGACTTCTCCAGAAAAGCCCCGAAAAGAACAAAAAGTAACACATAGGTTGCGAGAACATTTGCCATAATTCCGAATACACCATCCTCTTTAAAGAAAATAGTTGTACAAACTCCGAGAAAAGTATCGCCGGGATGCATAATCAAATCGGGGGCGTACTCACCGAAAATTCCGTACGCAAGCATCAACAATCCAATAATTACAAAGACGATTCCAACCGCTCTTCGCGCGATTTCAATTCCGAGTAAAACTCCGGCAGCCGCTACCCATTGATCAAGTTCGGTTTCTGCGCCGGCTCTGTAATTGAGAGCTTCATAATTTACAATCCAATAAACTACCGTTAGTCCGGAAAGAACCATCAATAAATAATCGAGTTTTCGGAGAAGGGGATTTTTAGATTTGTAGATAAGAAAAACTAGAATGTATGTAATAAATACATAGACGCCCCTGTGAAATTGAGTAGGAGCCGGAACCCAAACAGCTGATACAGAATAAAACAACACAATAATTACTGCGAGAATTGAAAATATTATTCGCTCTGTTTTATTTAGATTTTCGTGCATGAAGTTTTAGGTTTGGTTTTCAATTAATTCAGTAATCCTTTTTCTTTCCAAAATCGCTCCGCGCCCGGATGAAGAGGAGTAACAATTCCTTTAGTTCCGTTTTTGATTGTCATCTCCTTGGCGGATTTGTGAACTTCCATCATGTACTTTAATCCATCCTCGTTATAAATAATGGAAAGTAATCTGTAAACTACATCTTCCGGAACATCTTTGTTACAAACCCAAAGAGCAGCATCTTGGAAGGTCTGAATTTCTTGTTCCTGACCACTATAAGTATTTGCGGGAATTTTGAGATCACCGAAGTAGGGATAATCTTCAAATAAATTTGCCGCTTTACCCGGTAAGTAAGTATCTAATAAAATAACATTCGATTGAAGCGCGGCTTCGAGAACCGACGCGTTTGGAAATCCGGCAAAAACCCAGAATGCATCTAATTGGCCGTTATTAAAAGCGTCAGCCGCGCCGCGATAACCAAGAAACTCTTTCTCAATTTTATCCCAAATACCAAGTTGTCTGAAATAAATTTCCGCATTTGCCGCCGCGCCTGAACCGGCATTTCCGACTCCCACTCTTTTCCCTTCGAGCTGCAGAGGGGAAGTTATCCCGGATTTCCTTTTAACAATTAATTGTGCCGGTGCTCCGTAGAAAAACGAAACGGCCATCACGTTTTTATATTTTGCCGTGTCGAGAGGAAGTCTGCCTTCCCTACCCGCAAAAACGTGACCGGAATAAGCCACTCCGAATTTTGATTTACCCGAGTTTACCGTTCTGATATTTTCGATAGAACCGGCAGAAGAACTGGCTAATACGCGAATATTGTTGTTTTTGGAGATTTTTGAAATGGCGCTGGCGTAATATTGAAATGTACCGCCGGAGGGTCCACCCGAAAATCTGTACATCTCAACATTTTTTTTACATCCCGGGAAGGATATAAAGAGGAAAATTATAAAAGCAATTTGTGGTAAATATTTCTTCATTTATGTAAAATTTCTATCAATTATATACCAAAGTAATACTTTTTTTTGAATCGACATTTCATTTTTTTTGATCCAAAACATATAAGCCAAATGTAATATTTACCGCAATAAGTAAAAAATACTTGACATCTGATTAAGGTCGGTGTATATTTACGATACACTTAAGCAAAATGAGACAGTTTATCGTCGAAATCAGCCTCGACAATCCTCATCTTCTAAAGTGCCACAGCCGAAACATTAATCAGCCGAGATTAATTAAATATTGTTTTACTTTTTGTAGAGGTATAGTAATGAGGAAAATAGCAATACTTTTTCCGGGTTTTATTCTTTTTACCCTTCTTTTCTCAAATCTAGTTTATGCACAAGCTACTTTGAGCAGTCCTGTTAATTCAATTAGTGGCGTTTCAATTCTTCCCAAATTTGTTTTCTCTGATGAGAGTCAAACTAATTATACAATTCAGTTAACAACTACTTCAGGTGATTATTCATCGCCCATTGAAATAAATATTACGGATGGTTCTTATTCTTATCAAACAACAAGTGATGACACTGATTTCCCATTAGATAATGCTACTACTTATTATTGGAGAGTTGTTTATATAAATGGTTCTACATTTACATCTGCAGAGCACTACTTCAAAACAGCTTCGCAATTAGTGTTAAGTTTGGCTACACCGGTTGCAGATGCGGAAGTTTATTTATACGATCCGTTAACTTTTTACTGGACTATTGATCAATCAATAGGTGATTTGCATTATAAGCTTGATTTGATTGAATCGGCGACAGCGCCGACTTCATGGTTAACCACTACAGCGAGTTATGATGATTTGACAACAATTTACCACTCTGTAACCGGATTAAACGGTGGAAGTAAATATTACTGGAGAGTAGTAAGCTATTATGATGATGGAAGCACAAGCGGAAGTTATGATGCGGATGATAGAGTTGTGAAAATTAGCAGTGTAAACGCATTCACAACAAAAGGCGGCGCGATTGAAGCGTATCCTTCATGGCCGGTAGATGGCGGAGTAGTTTACAGCGCATTACCTTATTTCTACTTTTACACTTTAGAATATGAACCAACCGCGCTTTATACTATTCATATCTCAAAAACGAATGACGCTGATTTGAGTGATAACGGAGATGTAATAAGTATCGGACCAAGCAATAATTTGTTTGGTGTTCCTTCTGTTGATTTAGACGGAGGCGAATCTTATTACTGGCAAGTTGAAACAAGCTACGGTGTCTCAACTACATTATCTGCGGTGGTGGATTTCAACACAGACGCATGGGATGCGGTAACGGCATATATGCCAACAATGAGTTATCCGATAGACGCGGTTGAAGTTTACACAACAGCGCCATATTTATGGTGGTGGGTAGATGGGGTATCAACAGATTTACGATTTGAGGTAGAGTATAGAGAAGTTGGCGGATCGTCATTATTTGTAGATGAAATTGACGGCTTGACTTTTCAATTGACCGGATTAACAGCCGGCAAAACTTACGAGTGGAGAGTGCAGTCATACGAAAATGGTGATAAGATCGGAAATGCTTCCGATTTCCCAGCCGGTTTTCAATCGTTTACTGTTGTAGGCGGTGGATTAACAAACGCGGTAGCAAGTTACCCGGTAAGTAATCCCACAGTTTACTCTAGTGATATTACTGTTTATTGGTACAATGAAGGTTCAACCTTAGGATTTAGTGACTATACCGTAAAACTTTACGAAGGAAGCGGAACCCCCGTTGGTGGTTGGGCTGCATATTCATCGGCAAACGATGTTACAATCAGCAATGCGGCAGAAACTTACCATACTTTTACCGGCTTAAACTTCGGATCAACATATTACTGGGCGGTATCATTTAACAGTGGTACTTACTCAGAAGGATCGTTTACGGTTGTTGGAGGAAACACAATTACATTAGTACAAACAACTCCTGAAGACGAAAGTGTAGTTTATGATGATGATTTAACCCTTTACTGGTATGTAAACGGATCACCGATAGGCATTACGGGATATAAAGTCGAATACAGTAATACGAGAGCGTTTGTTAGCGGATATGTGAGCGAAGTAAAAAGCGAATACACAAACGCGACTTTGACTGGTTTACTCCCGGGAACGACATATTACTGGAGAGTCAGTTTTACTTATGAAACTTTAGCGACTGCTACCACATGGTACGGACCTTCGGCCGAATTTGAATTTACCGTAATGGCCGGCGCGGCTCCCGTTGTTCCTCAAGTTGGTTCTCCGGTAAATGGTGTGTTGTTAAGTCAAGACTCACCAACATTATCATGGAGATTGCCGGTTAACAGTGAATCTGCTTTGGTTTATGATTTACAAGTTTCCGACAATAAGGACTTTACCGGAGCGGAAGAGTATTTGGACGTAAAAGATCCGAGAGCTAAGCTAAGCAATCTAAGCGGCGGAGATTATTACTGGAGAGTCAGATCAAGAGTGAAAAACACCAAGAGCGATAACGCCTCAAATTACTCGGATTGGGGACACTTTAGAGTAAGCAGCGTAACCGGATTAGGTGAAGAAGAATCAGCTTCATTACCGACAGAGTTCGCGTTGAAACAAAATTATCCGAATCCTTTTAATCCGACAACTTCGATAGAATACAGATTGGCGGAGAGCGGATTTGTCAGCATGAAAATTTATGACATGTTAGGAAATGAGATAAGAACATTGGTCGCCGATAATAAAGAAGCCGGAAGATATAATGTTGTTTGGAACGGCAGAGACAATAGTGGAATTCAAGTAACGAGTGGAACGTATATATACAGAATTGTCGCCGGCAAACAGACATCAACAATGAAAATGTTATTAATTAAATAATTATAAAAGGGAGCTAATTATGTTATACGTAGAAGGCAAAAGATCAGAGATCCCGGCATTTAATAAGAAGAAATTTACCTGGTTATTAGTCGTACTATTTTTAGTAAATGCTACGGCGCTGCTCGCGGCATCGATGTTGATTTAGTGATCTGAGCTCAGAAAATAGAAATCTGAGAACTGAACTAAATAGAAGTTAACGGAAAAGGTCATCCTTCTGGGTGACCTTTTTTATTTTAAACTGTCAGCTAATTGAATGTACCGATCGGTCTGTTTGCTTATATTGCTGCCATGAATCAAAAACATGATAGACAAGAAGTACTTTCTAAAGGTCTAAAACTATTTTGCACCAAAGGTTACAGCAATCTTGGTGTTGATGAAATATGTAAATCTACCGGAATGACTAAGGGCGCATTTTACAATGCATTCAAAAGTAAAGAAAACTTCCTTTTGGATTCGATGGTTTCGTATGGTTCGAATCAAGTCGAATACTTAATAAGGGAAGTTGGTAAAAACCGTAATCTGAAAGCCGCTGACAGACTTCAAAAATTATATGTTGATATGATTAACAAACAGCCCGAAATCAACTTTATGGGTTGTATGATAAACAATATGATGTCTGAACTTGGTGCTGTAAACGAGTTAGTCGGTAAATGTACAAACACCGAATTCAACAAATTTTTGAATGTAATTGAACCAATAGTTAAAGAAGCGCAGAATGAAGGTGACTTCAGGAAGGATATTAAATCGAGAGCAATCGCGGAGTTATTACACTCCACGTTTTACGGATCACTCACAATTGCCAAAAGTCAAAACAGTGTTCGAATGGCAGAGGCGACAATTAAATTATTATTTGAATCACTTAAAAGGGACTAAAATGAAATCATTCCAAAATAAATATGGAGAATACGCGCTTATAACGGGTGGATCTTCAGGGATAGGAAAAGCGCTTGCATTTGAAAGTGCAAAGAAGGGATTAAATGTTATTCTCGTCGCGAGAAAAGAGGATGAACTCAACAAAACATCTGAAGCGATAAGCAGACAATATGGAGTAAAAGTAAAAACAATATCCGCTGACCTGAGCAATGATGAAGGAATCAATAAAATAATTAATGAATCAGAAAATCTAAAAGTGGGTTTGTTTATCCCAGCTGCCGGTTATGAAACTAATGGATTATTTTCAAAAACAAATCTTGAAAAAGAGATGATGGTTATAAATATCAATGTTGTCTCCACTTTGAAACTAACTCATTATTTCAGTAAAAAAATGGTTAGTGAAGGAAAAGGGGGGATATTATTGGTTTCGAGTTTATCCGGCCATATGCCGAATCCTTTTTTCTCTAACTATGCGGGTGCAAAGGCGTATGTTCTTAATTTGGGAGTTTCGCTTGCGGGAGAATTAAAAGAAAAAGGTGTTGATGTTGCCGTACTTTCTCCGGGATTAACAAACACTCCGATGGCGAAAAATACCGGTGTTGATTGGAATAAAACACCCATGAAAAAGATGGAAGCTGCGAAGGTTGCTGAAATAGCTTTAAATAAACTCGGGAAAAAGATTTCCATTGTTCCGGGTGGCCGCAACAATTTTATGGCTTTTATGGCAAAATATATGACTCCATTTTCGATTGGAACAAAAATGAACGCTAAAATGATTCGTGGCGCTCTTTCTCCGGACAGATTATAAAGATTCGAAATAAATGAATAAAATAAAAAGGGTTGCTCGATTCGGGCAACCCTTTTTTGTCTGAAATATTGATTAAATAAAATCCTTAAAATTCTCCCAAAAATCTGAAAATTTATGTTTTGGTTTTCGGCAAATAAAAATATCAACATTCTCTGAAGGTTTACCAAATTCGTTAAAATGCGAACCGCCAAATTCAACTTCCTCAAAAAACTCGGAATTATCTTCAAAGTTAGAATCGATTACAATATAAACTTCGGCGTCAATATTTCTTTCTTTACTCCAAATCCAGTAATTGTTATGGTTTGAAATAACATCGGGCAAATTATATTTTTCGGAATAATATTCAACTGCGCCTGCTTGCCCGTAATTTTGTCCGAAAATAACCGTTTTACTTTTTTCTTCTTCGGGTAACGAATTATAAATTCTTGCCACTTCTTTTACCATATCCTCCCACCCGAATCGATCCGCGTAGAATTGTGGCAGCACACCCGTTTCTGATCGTTCACCGCTTTCAGGTTTAATTCCCGTAAATTCTTGAAATTTAATAAAATCATGTACTTCGAGAATTGGCATAGCGAAAGGTGTTACAAAAATGAATGAAGGAATCATCAAAATAATTACAACCGGTTTCAGCCAATTTTTAGCGAAATGATCGATTATTTTACCAAGCAAAACAGCGCCGCCGGCAAAAATAACGGGAAATAAAACGCCCATGTAATATGGTTTCCCGTTGTTAAACAGAAAAATAAAGTAGACGGTTACAATCAGCCAACCGATTATCCTGAAGTTTTTACCTTTCGAAAAAAAGAAGAAAAAGTAGATTCCAAGGTACAAAAACGGGAGAAATCCCGGATTCATTTCCAGAATTGAATTGAGTGAGAATTCGATAAATGACATGGGTTGATTTTTATATAGAGCTGCATTTCGCATAAATTCGAGTGTCGGGAAATTATTAACAAATTGCCAGATCAGATTCGGAACTGAGAATAAAATCGTTATCCCAATGGCATACCAGAATTCCTTTATTTTAAATAATTGTCTATAAGGAGTTAAAACTAACCCGACAAATAAGCCCGCGCCGAGAAAAAGAAAAGTCAATTTGTTCTGGAGTCCAACCCCGAAAATGAAACCGATAACAATTAAATATCTGGTATCGTCAGTATTGAGAAACTTAATTAAGTAGTAGAAAAATAGAACAGAGAGCAGAACATCAAACGAATTCATCGAAAAGTAGCTTGAAGTAGCGAGTAAAACGCCAGAGAATATAACACAGAGAGCGGTGACAACTTCGGTAAATTTATTGCCGCCGAGTTCACGCGTTATTAATCCGCTATAAAAAACAAAAACGGCTCCGCTTAAATATGCAAGAATTCGGATTCCGAAAATGGACTCGCCGAACAGCAAACGAGATATTGCAAGAATTAAAGCCGGTAGAGGTTGTTGATCGACAAATCCGAATGCCAGATTATTTGAACATTCGATATAGTAGAATTCATCGCGGAAAATTCCGTAATTGTGCGCAAAAAGGAGCAGAAGTAAAAATTTGAAAAAAGACAAATAAAACAAATGTGAATTCGATTTTAAGAAATATTCGAGTTTTCTATTCATCTCTACTACCAACCATTTAAGTAAATCAAAATACTAATAAAATAAATGATGAATCAATTCCGAAAATGAAGACAAAAATCCGAATGTTGCGCTCGTATTCTGCATGATGGATGGAGCTGGATAGATAAGATTGAGATAATTATTTGGGTGGGGAAAAGGTTAAGAAAAAGATTTGGAATTCTTGAAATAAAAAACCCCGCATGAGCGGGGCTTATTAATTCACTTATTTGGAGAGAATTTTCGGAATTTACATTCCAAGACTTAATTGAAGATAAGTTCTAATTTCCCATTCATTTCCGTTATCGAATCCGGGAGCTGTCGGGTCACATTCCAATTCTCCGGCCGCGTTTAATGTCATTGTAGGACAGTAACGAGGCGAATATTCGTTTAATGATCTGTATGTGGCTCTTACACCGAAAGTGGTTGACGGGAGGTCAAACCATCTAGGTGTACCGACAACAGTTGAAAAATCGGCCATAACTTGTAAAGGATAAGTCAGGTTAAAATCTCTGTGATAATCGTAAGGGCCCCAATCGTTAACTTTTACCGAAGCCATTAATTTCATTGAATTGTAAATAACTCTAAGATCGCCGCCGTAGCGGTAAATTAATCTGTCATCGTCGCCGTTAGGTTCGCCGGTGCCACCGTAGAGGTTCGCGATTAAGCCGAATCGATGGGATAATTTAGAAACGATTCTTGCGTGTGTTTCCCACAAATCTCTTGCAGGCGGGGCACCGGGGAAAGCAAAAATGGTTCTTCCATCGCCTAAGATACCGATTGCTGCATCACGTGTTGTGGGATGGTTTCGGTAAACGAATCCGGCACTGACCGCGAATGGAGCGTCTTCAATAACATCACTGTTCCATTGGTACATCCATGTGGCAGGAGTCGGATCGTAAGTAATTAACAATTCGCCCGCGGTTGTTTCCCTATTTCCACGAACCGCAAACGGATCAGCAAGAATATTTCTCGGTCTTCCCGGAGCTTGTACATCGTTCGGGATTGGTCCTTCGATTGGTTTTTGCCACATAAAATTAGGGGCGACTTGGAAATCACCAAGAATAACGGTAAATCCGGACAAGAAGTTATATTGGTTTCCGGTTCCGCTATCTTTTAATCTCCATCCGGTAAAAGTAAGAGCTTGGTTAACACCGCCGTCGGCTACAAGTCCTTTGGCCGCACCTTGCATGTACCAGTTCCAGATTCCGCTGCTCAAAGTAATTTTAACCTTTCCGCCATAAGTGTCGGATGGTTTAATTTGATCTTGCAGAACTTGATAATTTCCCGTTGAACCTGTTACAATTTGAAAATCTTGGTTGATTTTTGTGTTTCCAGACCAAATTCCACCGACTTCGATTCCAAGTTTTCCGTATGTATAACCTAAATGAAGAGTAGCTTTTCTTGTCGGAGGCAACGGAACGGCAAACGAACTTACAGCGGTACCTTGCTCATCAAGATCTTCGTGATACATTCCAGTTATTTCCCATGGGCCGTAAGCTTTGCTGTATTTAAATAATATAGCCGGATTCGCTCCCCACCATAGTTCAGGTCCGAAAGCAATTTTTAATCCTTCTAAAGATTTTTTCGCTTCGATTTCAAATCCAAGTGGAGCGTTACCATTATAAATATCAATATTTTCACCGTAATTGGATTCGGGATAAAGCCCGAAGAAGTCTCCTTCATATCCCCAGTGATAATGACCCGTTCGGTAGAAAGCGTCTAAATCAAACCAGTCGCCGGTCCATTGAATACTTGCTTTGTAGATTTTAAATCTTTCGATGTCGCTCAATGTCATGCTGCCGTCTTTGGTTAAAACAGTTTTCGGACGACCGCGGTTTTCATAAAATATTTCATCGATTGGATTAAGGGGCACATTACCGAGCATGTTAAAAGATACTTTTCCGGAAACGTTAGACGCCGGATTTGCCTCAACATCTACATAAAATGATTGCATGTGGTCGAATCCGAGAAATGCGGGACTTGTGTTATCTAATTCAGGTCTTGCATCCGGAGTAGAAATTAAATCACCACCTGTACTATAAGTTTCAAATTCCATTCTTACGCCACTGACGCGGAGTTTGTTAATATCTTCAGTCGCCAATGCGGCTTTATCCGCTCTTGCTCTTAATAATCCTTCCATAGAGCCGATTTTACTAAAATGGTAATTGATTTTATTAATATTTACACCCGGGCCGTAAGGATCTAATTTATAAGCTTCTTTCAAAGTGTAGTAAGATGCTCTTGGATAGAGTTCGTAAAGTCCGATTGCGTTTGTAGGACCTTTGGCGCAGATTCCGAACCATTCTTCATTCATATTATTACCATCTTCGGTATAATCGAACAAATAACCGCCATTTGACCATGAAGCGTGTGAATCGTGAGTTGAGAGCCCTGTTTCTTGTCCGTATTTCCACCATCCGTCACTGAATTGGAAAGTTAACCCGCCAACCGCATTATTCGCCAAACCTTTTCCGTAGGAATTTTGATAGATTTCTTTCCAGTTCGCTAAATTATAAACAGATTGGTTGTATTGATCTTCTTGTTGAGTTCTGGCGTTAAAAGCATCGGCTCCGAACTCTGTATATAAAATAGGCAGTCCGAGAAGATCTTGAACACGTTGGAATGCATCACCGAATGAAAGTCCGCGATAAACATTAGTTCCGAAAATGTCCAAATTTTCGATTTCTTCGGCAATAATTTCTATAAAGAGCAGATCACCATTTGCTATAGCAACCGGCCGCATATCGTCCATCGATTTAATTAAGTTAATTCCATCATTAAAAAGCTGGTACATATGTCTTGCCCTAACCGATTCTAAAGTTTCGCCGACGGGAATATCTTCAGTTTCGGCACCACCCCAGAACAAACCGTAATTGTTTTCATTTCCGAGCAGCCACATTAAAACACCCGGTGTATCTTTAAATTCCTCAACTACCGCTTTTACTTCACTTAGAAGTACTTCCTTTGTTTTTGGATCACCGTAATCGGTATTAGAAACATAAGCTCCGTCGATTGTAACGCCATATCTACCGAAGGAATGGTTAAGAATCGTAAATATTCCGTATTCCTCATAAATATACTTAACCCATTTAGGTGGAACACCGGTGTACTGGCGGATAGCATTAACACCCATTGCTTTAACCAGCGGAATTTCCTGATCGAGCGCTGCTTTAATAATATCTTCAGATTGATTCCAGAGGCTATAGTTATAATTGGTTCCAAGGGGGAAATAATCCCAATTTAAACCGAGCACCATAAAATCTTCGCCATTTACCTGAATTTTTGAACCTTGATCATCGGAATAGACCGAAACTTTATCTACCTGTGCAATCGAATTTGATGCAAAGCAGAGAAACAGAAACACCACAAATAATGCGATGCTGCTTTTAATTCGAGTCAAAACCATGAGAACCTCCATAATTATGTGATATCATTTGCCCGTTAAATGAGCAATTATTTGAAGAATGAGGGAAATATTTACCAAAAAGTTATAAAAAATGCTCTTTGTTCGGAGCACGAACAAAGATAACTCAAGCTTTTTCTTTTGTCAAGCAAAAAAAAGAGAACTGTTGACAAATAATTACAAACGACTGAATTAACTTTACAATTATGTTACAATTTATAACATCCTATAAAATGAGATAATTCCGCAAATTAATGTAAAAAGGGTGCAAATTCTGAAATAGTGATAAAAAAGTGCTATTACGTTAATAAAAAGCAATATCCGATTATTATTTTATTCCTATTTCCGAACTATATTTTTTCCTTGACAATTGAACGGTAGTAATTTATCTTTGTTCGTATGTCGAACAAAGTGTAGTCGAAAACTGCACAAATTCTACCTGAAAGATTGTCCCGAAACTAAAATGGAGTATGAAATGAAGATTAGGAGCTTATTTTACAGCGCGTTAACCTTTACGACCCTGGTTTTAATGGTATTAATAAGTGGCTGTGAAAGAGATACTGAAATCCTTGCACCCGCAGAATATCCTCAAGATTCAGGCATCTTTTCAGATGTGTTCGGGCCGAGTGTGCAATACCAATCGTTTGGAAATTCGAAAGTTGATGCGTTAGAAATTGATAATGATGTTGTCTATTCCGGTGAAAGTTCAATGAGAATTAAGATTCCTAATGTTGGCGATCCAACCGGCGCGTATGCCGGCGCTTCTCTTGTTGCAGCCGTTCCGCGAGATTTAAGCGGTTATGATGCCGTAACATTTTGGGCAAAGGGTAGTAAAGACGCTACATTGAATGAAATTGGACTGGGAAATGATAATACAGGCAGTTCTAAATATGTTGTTACAAGTACAAATCATACTTTAACAACCGCTTGGGCAAAATACATTATCCCAATTCCCGATCCCTCGAAGTTGAAAGCGGAACAAGGGCTTTTCTGGTTCGCTGAAGGACCTGAAAACGGCTTAGGCTATTACCTTTGGATAGATGAAATTCAATTCGAAAAATTAGGCACAATCGCTCAACCGAGAGCAACTTTTTCAACCGTGGATGAGATTGTATTTCCGGGAGATAGTCTTACCGTACAAGGAGCATCTGTTACATTAAATGTAGCCGGTGTTGATCAAACTATTGGATGTATGCCGGGATATTTTTCATGGACATCAAGTGATCCGACAGTTGCAACCGTAAATGCTTACGGTGTTGTTAAAGGCGTTGGGCTTGGTACTGCGGTTATCAAAGGTTCATTTAAATCGCAAACTATTTCCGATTCGTTAGTGGTGAGTGTTGAAGAAGCTCCACCGGCACCGACGGTCGCGGCTCCAACTCCTACCGATCCGCAATCGGATGTAATTTCACTTTTCAGCAATGCTTATACAAACGTTCCTGTTGATTCATGGATGCCTGGCTGGGAGTTTTCGACAACAGCTTATCAAGAACTCCAAATAGCAGGAAACGATGTAAAATTATACACAAAATTAAACTTTAACGGAATTGTTCTTGAATCGAGTCCTGTTAACGCGACTGAAATGAAAACCTTCCACATGGATATCTGGACACCTAATTCAACAGCGCTTCCGGCTTCATTTAAAGTGTTGCTTGTTGATATGGGTCCTGATGGAACCATTGGCGGCAATGATAATCTTTCTCACGAACTTTCTTTTACTGCTTCAACCGATCCTGCTCTTAAGAGCCAAGAATGGGTTAGTTTGGAAGTTCCGTTGAGCGCGTTTACCGGATTAACATCACGATCAAAAATTGCACAGATCGTTATTTCCGGTGATATACCAACTGTTTACGTCGATAACTTATATTTTACGAAACGTGAAATAGATGGCGGCGGTGGAGGCGGCGGGTCAGCTCCAACAACTGCTGCTCCAACTCCAACAGATGCCGCATCCGATGTGATATCAATGTTCAGTAACGCATACACTGATGTTACTATCGATTCATGGGCAACCGGATGGGAATTTTCAACGGCTGTTTTGGCTGATATTCAAATAAATGGTGATGATGTAAAACAATACACAAGTTTGAATTTTAACGGAATTGAATTCATCACAAATCAGATTGACGCTTCTGAAATGAAGACATTCCATATGGATATCTGGACTCCGGATGCAACAACTTCTGCTGAATTCAAAGTAAAATTGATTGATTTCGGAGCGGATGGCGCTTATTCCGGCGGTGATGATAAAGAACATGAATTGACCTTTACGGCTTCGACTACTCCTGCGCTGGCAACAGAAAGCTGGGTAAGTCTCGAAGTGCCTTTATCTGCTTTTAGCGGATTAACGACAAAATCAAATTTGGCGCAAATGGTTATTTCAGGTGACTTACCAACAGTGTTCGTTGATAACGTGTATTTCACAAAACGTGATATAGGCGGAGGCGGCGGAGGCGGTGGCGACACCGAGCCAACAACCGCAGCTCCAACTCCAACGGCAAGTGCGGTAAATGTGATCTCAATTTTTAGTGATGCTTATACTAATGTCGCCGGTACAAATTTAAATCCCGATTGGGGACAAGCAACTTCAACTTCTGAAGTACTTGTAGCCGGAAATAACACTTTGAAGATGGCCGGGTTGGATTATCAAGGGATTGAATTAGGATCGTCCCAAAATCTTTCAAGCTATGAAAAACTTCATCTTGATTATTGGACAACTGACGCGTCTTCTTTTCAAGTATTTTTGATAAGCACAGGTTCAGGTGAACAAGCATACGATGTAACAATTACAAAAGATCAATGGGTAAGTTTGGATATTGAATTATCCGAATACACCGGAAAGGGTCTAACGATAACCGACATTATTCAATTCAAATTTGTAGGAAATGGAACAATTTTTGTTGATAACATCTATTTCGAAGCTGCAGCGGGAGGAGGTGGAGTTGTACCGACTACAACCGCGCCAACTCCAACTGATGCGGCCGGAGATGTAATTTCATTATTCAGCAATGCATATACTGATGTTCCGGTTGATAATTGGGCGACCGGATGGGAATTTTCAACGGCTGTTTTGGCTGATATTCAAATAAATGGTGATGATGTAAAACAATACACGAGCTTGAATTTTAACGGAATTGAATTCGTAACAAATCAAATTGACGCGAGTGCGATGAAAACATTCCACATGGATATTTATACGCCTAGTTCAACCGCGCTTCCCGCGACTTTCAAAGTGCAACTGACAGACTTTGGTGCTGATGGCGCTTTTGATGGGGGTGATGATGCTTCTCATGAGATGGTATTTACAGCCTCAACGATCCCCGGTCTGCAAACAGGAACTTGGATAAGTTTAGAAGTATCCCTATCGGATTTTACCGGATTAACATCACGAACACACTTGGCGCAGCTTGTTATCTCCGGCGATCTTCCAACCGTTTTTATCGATAATGTTTATTTCACAAAACGAGAATTGGGAGATACTACTCCTGCTCCAAGCGGACCTGCACCAACACCTACGGACGCATCCGGTGATGTTATATCATTATTCAGCAATGCTTATACTGATGTTACTATCGATGCATGGGCGACCGGATGGGAATTCTCAACAGCGGTTTTGGAGGAAGTACAAATCAGCGGTGATGATGTACTAAAATATACAGACTTAAACTTTAACGGAATTGAGTTCGCGACGAATACTATCGATGCTACCGAAATGAAAACGTTTCATATGGATATTTGGACTCCAAACTCAACAGCAATACCTGCCGCATTCAAAGTGATGTTGATCGATTTTGGAGCGGATGGCGCTTTTGATGGCGGAGATGATGTTTCGCATGAAATGAGTTTTACGGCTTCTACTATCCCGGGATTAGAATCAGAGAAATGGGTTAGTCTGGAAGTTTCGCTGGCGAAGTTCACAAACCTGACAACCAAAGCACACCTGGCCCAAATTGTTATTTCCGGTGATCTTCCAATCGTTTATGTTGATAATGTTTACTTCACGAAACGAGATGTCGGGTCAAGCGGCACAGTGCCTACAAGTGCGGCGACAGCTCCAACTTACGCGGCTGGTGATGTTATCTCATTATTTAGCAATGCTTATACTAATATTACGGTTGATACGTGGTCGGCAGATTGGGATAACGCAAATTTAGAGGATACTCAAATTGCCGGCGATGATGTAAAACTTTATACAGATTTAGTTTTCTCGGGTATAGAGTTCACAACTTCAACTGTTGATGCCTCCGATATGACTCATATCAGTTTAGATTTTTGGACACCTAATCCAACGACTTCGGGATCATTCAAAATCAAATTAGTTGATTTCGGCGCCAATGGTGTATGGGAAGAAGGGGGAGATAACGTAGAGCATGAGGTTATATTAACCGCATCTTCAACTCCAGCTTTGGCGAGTGAAACATGGGTAACATTAAATATTCCGCTATCAGATTTTACTGGCCTAACAACAAAAGGTCATGTAGCGCAATTGATTATTAGTGGAGATTTCCCAACGGTGTATATCGATAATGTAATATTTCATAAATAATATATTCTGAGTATACATCTGAAATGAATTATGGAATTATGAATAGTATAAATCATGGTACCGGTACGAGAAGGGCCGACCCTAAGTTGGCGGGTACTTTAACCGATTCAGTTCTGAGACTGATTTGGAGAGAGAATAGAATTTCTCGTGCCGATATCGCGAAAAAAATTGGGCTTTCAAGATCAACTGTAACTGAAATTATTAAGGAATTATTGTTGACTGGTTTAATAGCCGAAGTTGGAGACGGTAAATCAACCGGTGGCAGAAAACCGATAGTTTTGGAATTTCAGTATGGAGCCAGATGTATTCTTGGAGTTGATGTAGGAGCCACTCACATTACCGTGCTTCTTACCGATCTGCAAGGAAAGCCGTTGGTTTGGAGAGAAAGAAAACATAATGTGGTGGATGATCCCGAGGGCACAAGGAAAATCATTTATGAATTTTGCGATGAGTGTTTATCAATTACAGAACACGATAGTACAACGCTGTTAAGTATTGGTGTGGCAGTTCCGAGTCCGGTAGAGACGGGGAAACCGGATTTACTCTCAGAAATTGTTATTCCTGCATGGCACGGAAAAAGTGATTTGAATTTATTGAAGGATAGGTACAATGTACCTGTGTACATAGATAATGATGCAAATCTTGGCGCGTTAGCCGCTTTTTGGTGGGGAGCCGGAAAGGGGACTAATGACCTTGTGTATATTAAAATTGGTCATGGAATCGGAGCCGGTTACATTTTTAGAGGGGAACTCTACCGAGGCGGAAAAGGACTCGCCGGTGAGTTTGGGCACATGCCAATTGATATTTACGGCGAGGAATGTGTATGCGGATTAAGAGGATGTTTAACCACATTAGTTGGAGAGCATGCGTTAATCAATAGATACAAAGTTCTTTTAGGCACCCAACCTCATGGATATGATATTGACCAAAAAATAAATTTAGTTGATTTAATAGACGCCGCTATGCGGGGTGAACTCGCCGCGACGAGAGTTATACAAGAAGCGGCTGACTATCTGGGAGTCGCGATTTCGGGTTTATCAAATATTATTAATCCGGATAAAATTATCATTGGTGGAAGTTTAGCTCGTGTTGGTGATCTTTTACTAAAACCTGTCCAGGAGAAAGTTAAAAAAACGGTGCTGGTTCAGACCGAAGATCCGGTAGTGATCACTATGAGTTCATTAGGCCCTGATGCTGTTGTATTCGGGGCTGCCACACTCGCATTGGAAGAAGCATTTGCCAAAACAAGTTTTTTAAGCAATCAATCGCACAATTCAGAGTTTAGTTCATTTAATCCTAATTAGTTTTTTGTAAACTTTTCGAGATAGTATTATGGAACGAATCAAGCCTAAAGTTATTATTCTTGTATCCTTTTTCTTAATCCTCCTAATATTCAGCGGGTGTAGTTCATCGAATGATCCGGAATCACAAGAGTGGACTTTGGCATGGAGTGATGAATTCACGGGAGAATCGGGAACACTTCCTAATTCAAATTATTGGAATTTGGATATTGGCACAGATTGGGGAAATGCTCAACTTGAATATGATACAGACCGTCCGGAAAATGTATCACTCGATGGAAATGGAAATTTAGTTATTACCGCAATTAAGGAAAATTACGAAAGCAGAAGCTACACCTCAGCCAGAATTACTACCAAAGATAAATTCGAACAAACTTACGGTAAAATTGAAGCACGAATTAAAATGCCTTACGGTGCCGGTATTTGGCCTGCATTTTGGATGTTGGGTGCGGATATCGACGATGTAGGATGGCCCCAATGTGGTGAAATCGATATTATGGAATTTAGAGGTCAAGAACCCTCAACAATTCATGGAAGTTTGCACGGACCGGGTTATTCCGGCGGCCAACCAAAAACAAAAAGATACGATTTAACAGCCGCCAGATTTGATACGGATTTTCACACATTCGCCGTCGAATGGGGAAATGATTTTATTCGATGGTATGTTGACGGCAACCTTTATCAATCCGTATCCCCGGGAGATGTGAATGGGGAGTGGGTATTTGATCACGACTTTTTCATCATTCTAAACCTAGCAGTTGGTGGAAATTATGTCGGATGGCCAAACGATCAAACTGTTTTCCCTCAACAAATGACAATTGATTATGTAAGAGTTTATAAATAAAAATTATAGACTGATCAAGTAAAAATTTATCGCATAAGCGTCAATAAAAAAGCCCTTTTTAACGGGAAGTCGTTCAAAAAATATCAGGGAGGAGTCATTGAGTTCAAAAGCAAACCATGAAACCCCGTCGAAGAAAAAACTCTCAAATGGTCAAATGTTCTCTTACGGACTTGGATCAATTGTAAATAACCTTTTGGGTGGAGCCATCGGGTTTATGTCAATTGTGTTAAATGTCGGGTTAGGTATTAATCCAGCATTGGTTGGGACATTACAGGCCATTCCAAGATTCACGGATGCTCTTACTGATCCGATTATGGGATATATTTCGGACAAAACCCGATCTCGATTTGGAAGGCGAAGACCATACATATTTATTGGAGCAATTGGAGTAGGAACAATTTTCGCACTCATGTGGCAGCTTCCTGCCGGTCACAGCGAAATGTTTTATTTCTGGTTCTTCCTCGTCGGATCAATCGTATTTTATATGTTTTATACCGTCTTTGCTACTCCCTGGGTAGCTTTGGGTTATGAATTAACTTCGGATTATCATGAACGAACCCGTCTTATGGCGGTGATGAACTTCATGGGTCAGTTTGCCTGGATTTCTCTTCCCTGGTTTTATGCGATAATGGAAAATGACAGATTATTTTCAAACTCTGTTGAAGGGGCTCGAACACTCGCCATTATAATTGGTGTTTTTGTAGCCGTTCTTGGAATTATGCCCGCAATTTTCTGCCGCGAAAGTTATGTGCCGCCGGATGTTGAAAAAGGGGCGAAGAAAAGCGTACTCGCGGGAATAAAAGAGAATATCGCAATGTTTGTTAAAGGGTTGGTAATAACATTAAAACGTGTCGAATTCTTAAAGTTATGCGTTGGTACATTTTTCCTTTTTAACGGAATTATGCTTGTAGGTGCTTTCTCCTCATACATAACAATATTTTATGTTTGTGGCGGTGATACAGATTTAGGTGCGAGATACATGGGATTATTCGGCACAATTAATACTGCCGCTACCCTCGGTTCAATCGCGTTGGTTACATGGATATCTTCAAAATTAGGAAAAAGAAGAACATTCGTTCTGGCAACTGCAGTTACATTGGTCGGAAGTTTATTAAAATGGTTTTGCTACGATCCGTTATTACCCTGGAAAGTCTTATTACCCGCGCCATTAATGGCTGTAGGGATGGGAGGACTCTTCACACTTATGGGATCGATGATAGCTGACGTTTGCGATTTGGATGAACTCGAAACAGGTGAGAGACGGGAAGGAATGTTTGGTTCAATTTACTGGTGGATGGTTAAATTAGGAATGGCATTGGCATTTGGATTATCTGGATATCTTCTTAATATTACCGGATTTGAGGTTGACTTAGGCGGAGCGCAATCTGCTGCAACATTCGAAATGATGAAAATGTTTGATGTGTTAATTCCCGCAGTGTGCGCAGGTATTTCAATTTATGCGGTTTGGAAATTTAAGATCACGGAAGAACGATCGATGGAAATACGTGATGAATTAGAGTTGAGACACGCTGCAGCAAGAGCGAGTAAGGTTACTGCGTAAATATTTATTTAATTTTACTCTGTGTGAAATTAATAATTGAGAGAAGGAAACAAAAAATGAAACTGAATATTAAAAACTACTTATTTGCGTTGATGTTAAGTGTATTCATATTTAACGGATGTCAGGATATTACCGATGAATATGTTGGGAAAAAGCCCGAGAATGTGAAACAAGTAAATATCACAATGGTTGCGAAAAGTTCGAATAATCCTGTCTTCCTTTCGGCAAAAATTGGTGCGGAAGCTGCCGCTAAAGATTTAACGGATAAGCACAGCTTATTGGATCTTAGTATCAGCTGGAGAACTCCGCTTGAGGAAAATCCGGTTGAGCAAGCTGAAAGAATAATTAATGCCGTTCAAGATGGAACTGACGCGATTATCGTTTCATGCTCTGATACCGATACTTTAACAAAAGCGATTAACGATGCTGTCGCCAGTGGTATTCCTGTTATGACTTTTGATAGTGACGCGCCGGATTCAAAACGATTTTCCTTTTACGGGCCTAATGACGAAAAAATGGGTAGGACTGTATTTACAGAGCTGGCTGCTTTGCTAAATGGAAAAGGCAAAATCGCCGTTCTTGGCGGAAGTTTAAATGCCCCGAATATTAAGAAAAGGATGATCGGTGTACTCGCCGAAGCAAAAAATTATCCTGATATTGAAATAGTTGAAGTAGTTTATCATGGAGAAACAGCAGAGACAGCTTCAGCCGAAGTGCTGAGAGTAAACGCGGAACATCCGGATCTCGATGGATGGGCTATGGTTGGCGGCTGGCCGTTTTTCAGTGATTATCTTCTTAATAAACTGGAACCGGGCAAATACAAAATTGTAGCCGTTGATGCTCTGCCGGTTCAACTGCCATATATTGAAAAAGGAATAGTAAACGCCTTTTTAGGTCAGCCAACTTTTCGATGGGGTGAAATAGCCGTAGAAAAAGTTATTGACAAAATTTTCTTAGGTGAAGAAGTTAAAGAAAATTACGAGATGAAATTAATCAAAGTTACCATTGACAATCTTGGAGGATGGTCACGCCAGCTTAGAGCTTGGGGGTATGATGGTATTCCCGATAAGTATATTCTGATGTAATTGATAAGATTGAAATAATAAATTATAACAGATAAAAATTAAATATTAGGAGAAACGAATGGCGATTCCGGTAATAACTTTTAAACATGTTTTGTTTGCAACAGACTTATCTACCGATAGCGGTATAGTCTTCTCACATGCACGGGCAATTGCGAACCAGTTTAACGCGAAGTTAACTTTGGTTCATGTTCTGCAAGATGATTTACTTGACCTGTTGATCTTCGACGTCGGGATAGATCGACTTGGAGGTGTGCAAAGTAGATTGAAAATTGTGAAGGATCACGTTAATGAAACCAAAGATGCAATATTGAAACAACTGGAAGATGAATTTGGAACTGAAGCGGTTAAATCTGAAGATATTGTGGTCGAAGTTGGAAATCCCGTTAAGACGTTGTTAAATGTAGCGAGAAAAAGAAAATGCGATATTATCGTAATGGGTGTTCAAGGCCGGTCGTCTCTTGATGATGCGACAATGGGTGATACAGTTCGTAGAGTATTGCACCGGACAGAATTACCGGTATTAGTTGTTCATAATGTTGATCAAAAAGTATTAAATGGAGAATAGAAATGAGTCATAGCAGAGCACGGGTTCTTACAAACTTATCTGGTTTAGATTTAAATACTCTTTCGAGAGAAGATTTGGTGAAAATCTTTCGTGAGATTTTAGAAAATGGAATTCACGGTATTGCGTATAGCGCGTATTTCGAAGGACAAGCACCCGGTTCGCAGCTGGACCCGGAAATGATCAGAAAACGAATTGGCATCATAAAACCTTATGTTAAATGGCTGCGTACTTTTTCTTGCACGGAAGGAAATGAATTAATTCCTCAAATTGCTTATGAAAATGGTTTGAAATCTATGGTTGGTGCATGGATTGGGCATGACAAAGAAAAGAATGAAAAAGAGATAGAAGGATTAATGGAGGTTGCGTCAAAAGGTTACGCGAACATACTGGCTGTGGGAAATGAAGTACTTTTACGCGGCGATTTGCATGAAGATGAAATTATCGCTTTGATGGAAAGAGTTAAAGAAGAATTCCCGAGCATTCCGGTAGCTTATGTTGACGCGTATTATGAATTTAATGTACACCCGAATATCGCGGATGCCTGCGATATAATATTGACGAATTGTTATCCTTTCTGGGAAGGATATCCAATCGAGCACGCGCATTTATATATGAAAGAAATGTATCGACGAGCTGCGCATGCCGGTAAAGGGAAAAAAGTTATTATCTCTGAAACCGGTTGGCCGAATCGTGGAAGCAATGTGAAGGGTTCTGTACCATCCTTCGAAAACGCTCTTAAATATTTTATCGATGCTTATCGTTGGGCGGCAGCTGAAGGTGTGGAAATATTCTACTTCTCAAGTTTTGATGAAACATGGAAAATTGCTGCTGAGGGAGATGTCGGGGCATATTGGGGACTCTGGGACAAAGACGGAAATCTTAAATATACTTGATATAGATTTTGCTCTTATAAAATGAAAAAGGTAAATTTTATGAAATATTTGAAGTCATTAATTCTAACTATTCTGGGAATATTTATATTGAACGCTTGTAACAAAAACAACGATCATGAAGTTGTTGAGTTGGAATCAACATTAGAGATTCTTTCAACATCAGAATCCGGTGCGAAAATATCTCCTCAAGAGAACGTCGAATTTGTAGGAGGCAAGCCGCAAGGGAATATCATCAAGGTTGATCCCGCAAAAATCAAACAAACTATTGATGGAATCGGAACCTCTTTCACTGAATCCTCCGCGTTTGTACTGGCTCATCTCAAAGAATCCGAACGAAGAAAAGTGATGGAGAATATTTTTAGCGAAAAGGGAGCAAACTTTACCTTAACTAGAACTCACATTGGTGCATGCGATTTTTGCGTGGATGGGCGTTATTCATACGTTGATAAAGCCGGTGATACTGAATTAAAATCTTTTTCAATAAATCCGGATAAGGAAGGATTCGATAAATCGAAATATCCTAATCTGGAAAATACCAAGTACGATTTACTGCCAATGATCAAAGAAGCAATGGAGATTAAGGGAATACAAAACGATGATGAACTTAGGATTATCGCTTCTGCATGGACCGCTCCATCCTGGATGAAAGATATTGAAGATTGGTATATAAAAGGAGCGCCCGAGAACAACTACCAGGGAACAGGTGGTTCATTGAAGCCGGAATATGTTGGAGTTTATGCGGATTACATTTCCAAATATATCGACGCCTATAAAAACGAAGGTGTGGATATTTGGGGCTTGACTCCCGTAAACGAACCGCACGGCAACAATGGTCAGTGGGAAAGCATGCATTTTTCACCCGAATCGCAAAATGAATTTATTAAAAGTCACCTTGGTCCAACACTCGAATCCAATAATCAAGCCGATGTAAATTTGTTGATTTACGATCAAAACAGAGATGGAATTGAAGAATGGACTGACGTAATATTCGGTGATCCCGAAACAGCTCCTTTTGTTTATGGGGTTGCAGTTCATTGGTATGAGAGTACGTTTAAAGTTTATGAAGATGTATTTAATCGAGTTAATAATAAATTTCCACAGTATAAAATAATTCATACTGAGGGATGTATTGATGATTTGGGCAAGCCGGCTCCTCAAGGCATAACCGATCCTGAAAAATATCAGGAAAAAGATTGGTTCAAAAATGATGCTTTTTGGTGGAATCATAACGCGACGGATTGGGCATATACCGCCACATGGCCTGGTGTAAAAATTGAAGATCATCCTATTTACACACCTGTGCACAGATACGCGAGAAACATAATTGTGAGCTTAAATAATTGGGTTACCGGTTGGGTTGATTGGAATATTGTACTTGATAAGAATGGTGGACCAAATCATGTGGGTAATTTTTGCGGTGCTCCGATTATGATTGATACAGAAACCAAAGAAGTTTATTACACTCCTATTTTTGATGTGTTGGCACAATTCAGCAAAACTATCCGTCCGGGGGATAAAGCACTTCAAACAGATAAAACATTGAGTGGATTAGATTCGGATGCATTGCATGCGTGTTCAACTATTAACGAAAACAATATTTTGAGCGTTCAGCTGCTAAATACCACGAAAGAACCAATCGAGTATAACCTCCAGATTGGGGAAAAATTTGCAAAAGTAATGATTGAAGCGAACTCGGTCCAAACCGTTCGCGTACAATTATAAACAAGATTAAAGGCGAATAAGAATGAAATTATTCTATAAGATTGATTCTATAATAACAAAGTATAATATATTGATACTATTAATTGTAGTATTGCAATCAACAAACATAATCTCCTTTGCTCAGGAAAAATCGTTTGAAAACAGCAATTTCGTCCTCGATTTTGAAATGAATAATTACTCGATGGATGATGTGAAGGAACATTTTTTCACGACTTATCCCCATAACGATCCGACAGAAGGAGATGTTGTTTATGATAGAGTCCGCTGGGAGAATAAAGATCTTATACAATTAAATAACGAAGAGGGACTATTTCTTTACATAAAAAAAAGGGAAGCTGACTCAAATTTTGATTCGTTTCGATTAACGTCAAAGTCATACTATAATCTCTATTCGGATGAACACAAGATAATGTTTGTGTTTAAAGGAAAATTGCCTTCCGGAAATTCTGTTTGGCCTGCCTGGTGGTTGAATGGAGGTCGGGAAGCTGAGTGGCTTTATGAAGCAGAGAACATCTTAATGGAAGATTCAGACTTAGACCTTTTTTCCGGTGTCGGAGAATTTTACAACACGTCGAGCCAAGTAAACTCAACAGATTGGCCGGGAGCCGGGGAGATTGATATTATCGAAAATATTAACGGGCAGAAGTTAATTCATAATACAATTCACGCTTGTCCTTCGATGTGCGACTCCGAATGGAACGGTGATGGTGAAATCATAAATTGCGCCAATGCAAAGGATGGCGATCCCAATGCCGGCTGCAGCGGAGCACCGTACGAAGTTGATTCCCCGGAAGGAACATTTGTTTGCATTTTGGCAAAGTCCTCAATTCAATTTTACTATTGGCCGAATTTTGCTAACGTTCGATATGATGGCGGTCCGTTGAGCGATAACCCGGATTACACAATCTGGGATAAAAAATACTTAAAAAATGAAGTCTTGTTAAGGGAAACTGATGCCGAATGTGATGATGAACTTCACCAAGATTGGCAATGTTCAACTTGCTCGGAAAGTACTTCATGCTCATTTGTAAATATGAAAATGATATTTAATATAACACTTTGTGGAAAATGGGCAGGACTTCAATTCGATGATTCTGAAACGCCGCTCCAAAACTGCAAAAAGTTTGTAAGCGAGGAAGGGCGTGAGATGATTAATAATCAGTTTATGAAGATTGAATATGTTGCAGTTAGGGAAATATAGGACCTTATACCCACACTAACCGAAATAATCGGTCAACAATTATCCCGATTAAGATTAAAAAAAGATACTCTTCAACTATAATTAAATAAAAAATAATTATATAAATTAAGGAAAAGAATATCATGACGATCAATCAAAAGACAAAGTTTTATTTGAATCAGTTTTTTATAGTTTTATTAATCCTCACATTTTCGTGCGGTAAAATGGAAGATCAAAAAAACAATCACATTGAAAGTAAAGGGAATATGGAAGAAGTAAAAATAACGCTGGAAAGCGGAGATTCATTAAGTGTTCAAACTCCATTTGTTGTACGTGAATTTGATCCTTATCTAAATGGTGAATGGATTGGCAACGCAGTCTCTTATGGCTGCTATAGAAAAGGACAAGCACCGGGTGTGGTTGGACCCTCGAAGGAGGAAATCCTTGAAGATCTGAACATCTTAAAAGAGCATTGGAATTTGATCAGAATTTATAACGCTGATGATGACGCAAGAAGGATTTTGGAAGTTATCAGAACAAATGATTTACCGATTAAGATGATGTTAGGCGTTTGGTTGGCAAAGGAAACCGGATCGCCCGAAACAAAAATACTAAATATTAAAAACGCGATGTATGCGATTGAACTCGGAAATGAGTACAAAGATATCATTGCCGCGATATCAGTGGGAAATGAAGCGCAGGTCGACTGGTCATATCATAAAATGAATTTAAATAGACAAATTCAATATGTACGCGCGGTAAGAAATAATGTACCGGTGCCCGTAACTGTTGCGGATGACTACAATTTCTGGAACAAACCGCGAAGCAAAAACATGGCCAAGGAATTGGATTTTATCGTTACTCATGCTTACGCGTTATGGAACGGGCAAACTCTTGATAATGCTATCGAATGGACTGATAGAATATTTTTTGAAGATGTTAAGAAAAATCATCCAAATAAATTTGTGGCACTTGGAGAAACCGGTTGGGCTACCACATATAACGCCGAAAAAACGGGTCCGGGAGAACAAGGTTCTTTGATAAAGGGAAAGGTCGGTTTAAAGCCGCAAGAAGAATTTTTAAAAATATTCAACAATTGGGTTAATGAAAAACAAGTAGTTTCATTCCTTTTCGAAGCATTCGATGAACCATGGAAAGGCGGGGGTGAAGCCTCCGGTCCAAATGAAGTTGAAAAGCATTGGGGTGTTTTTTATGAAAACCGAACACCAAAAGAATCATTTTCGAATTATTTACTTACCACGAAGAAGTAATGGAGAGTATACAAATTAAGAATATAAAGCTTTAAGGAGGAGTTGTATTAGTTGGAAATCTGGTCGTAATACTGACGTTCAGATGCTGTAAATGTAGGATTCAATCGCTCTATTAAATGAGAAGTGTGATCGATGAATTGATTGTAAAAGATCGGATTCATAAACTAATTTAAGATGAAATATTTTCCATGGAGGAAAAATGAAAAAGAAATTAAAGTTAAATCTTACCGTATTATTTATCCTATTTGTGAGCAATTTTGTTTTCTCACAAGTCGGACCAATTGATTTCGAATCCGGTGGCAACGGAGCCAACTGGACTTGGAAGACATTCGAAAATGGCACAGATCCGGCATTAGAAATTGTACCGAACCCTGACGCTTCGGGAATAAACACTTCCACTACAGTTGCCAAATTTACATCCTTAGTCGCGGGCGCTCCATACGCGGGTGTTGAATCTCAACACGGAGCGGATATTGGTACATTCAATCTGAACTCAACGAACAGTACTATAAAAATCATGGTTTATAAAACTGTGATCAGTGATGTGGGAATAAAATTTGCTCAACCAAACGGCGGTTCATTTGGCGAACTTAAAGTTCCAAACACCAAAGTAAACGAATGGGAAGAAATTATATTTGACTTTTCCGGAAAATTACAAGAACCGGCAGCACAAAATCTTGATCAAATAGTTGTTTTCCCGGATTTTGATTTAGCCGGAAGGGCGACGGATAATGTATCATATTTTGATAACATATCTTTCTCGGGGGAAGTTGTTAATCCCGGTGACGGCCCGACTACAGCCGCACCAACTCCAACAGTTGACGCCGGAACGGTTCTCTCTATTTTTAGTGACGCTTATACAAATGTACCAACCGTAAATACAGATCCGGATTGGGGTCAAGCAACTGTTACAACAGAAGTTGAAATTGCCGGAAACAATACATTAAAAATGACTGATTTTAATTATCAAGGAATTGATTTTGGAGCGGAGTTGGACGTAAGCGGAATGGTCAATCTTCATCTTGATTATTGGACATCTGACGGAAGTGCATTAAATGTATTTTTAATCAGTAAAGGATCCGGAGAAAAAAGTTATGCTGTAACTCTTACAAAAGATGAATGGGTAAGTTTGGTAATTCCTCTTACTGAATTTTCAAATCAAGGATTGTTGTTGAACGATATTTACCAATTTAAGTTTGATGGTGGTGGAAATTATTACTTGGATAATATGTATTTCAGTGGTGGTACTATTGTTGTTCCTCCTACCAGTTATAATGCGCCGATTGATTTTGAAACCGATGGTCACGGAGCAACTTGGAGTTGGAAGACATTCGAAAATGATACAGACCCGGCATTAGAAATTGTAGCGAACCCTGATGCATCTGGAATTAATACTTCTGCGACCGTCGCTAAATTTACTTCACTGGTAACGGGTGCTCCTTATGCTGGAGTTGAAAGTAAACATGGTGAAGATTTTGGTACTTTAAATCTTGATCAAAGTAACAAAATTGTAAAAATTATGGTTTACAAATCAGTAATAAGCGATGTAGGAATAAAATTCGCACAGCCAGCCGGCGGATCATTCGGTGAACTTAAAGTTCCGAATACGGTTATCAATCAATGGGAAGAACTTACTTTCGATTTTTCTAGCAAGTTATCACTCGTTGAAGCGAGCAACATCGATCAAATAGTTGTTTTCCCGGATTTTGATTTGAATGGCAGAGCAACAGATAATGTTTCATACTTTGATAATATAACATTCTCCAGCACTGCAACCGGAGTGGAAAAAATATCGGAGTCATTGCCCACAACTTATTCTTTGGAACAAAATTATCCGAATCCATTTAACCCGTCTACAAGAATTCGTTTTAATCTTTCTGCGGCGGAACACGTAACATTAAAAGTGTACAATTTGCTCGGACAAGAAGTAGCGACATTGATTAATGAGTTGAAGGATGCCGGTACTTTTGAAGTAACCTTTGATGGACTTGATTTATCTTCAGGCACTTATGTTTATTCACTTTCCGCCGGAAGTTTTTCTTCAGTCAAAAAAATGATACTGATCAAATAAGTAGAAAATAATTAACAGAATGCCGGTCCGATATTATTTAAAAATCTGACCGGCATTTTTTATTACTTTTGAAAAGTGCCAAATTGAAAATACTTTTATAGGAATCCTAAAATTATGGCAAATACTTCAATTACCGAGATCGTGAACAACACACCAGTTATTGATATTCATACGCACCTCGGAGATAGAGGATTTCGACAAGCACGAAATTTAGCCGACATTGTAGCATATCATTGGATTCATCTTGAAATTAACAGAGCGGGCGGTCAAACCCCATTCGTTGAAGTTGTAGAGAATCCGGACGAATACCTTCATTCAGTAGTTCCTCATTTCAAATTGATTAGAAATACTGCTAATCATTGGTGTCTTATGCAACTGTTAAAAGATTTGTATGGATTTGATGAGCGAACATTGACCGAATCGAATTGGGAATCGCTTGATAAAAAAGTAAGAGAAGATGCAAAGAATAAAAATCGTTTGAATGAAGTTCTAACTAAATCAAAAATTACAAAATTGAGTGTTCCGATAACCGCAGGAATACCGGATGACTCCGGAAAGTTTATTCCGTATGAGTACGGCGAATACTTATTCGCTCCTACTACTCCGCTTAGGTTTATGGAACTGGTAAGCCATAATTCCGGACAAATCCCCGATTCCATCACCGAAGTATCTGAATTAATTGTTAACAGAATTAAATTCTTGAGGAAAAACAACAATATCAAAATACTTCATTTTTGGATTCGAGAGTCCTGGGTTTATAAGTCATGCAAAAAAAATGAAGCCGAAATTTTATTTCACAGAATGTTGAAAGGAATAAATTTAACACTGGAGGAAGATAATCGCTTAGTCAGTTTTTTTGCTGACACTGTTGCTGAAATCGCGGCCGAATTAGGAATTACACTGCAAGTATTTCACGGAATGGATTTTTATGGCAGTGAGGCACCAAAATTTGTCGCGAGCCATTCAGAACCGGAATTTGTAAGGTCATTACCAAGATTTGCTTCAGAACATAAAAACACGTCTATTGATCTTTTTCTCGCAACAAGATTTAGCGGTTTTGAGAGCGCGTCAATTTCTCGAACTTCTTCAAATCTTTCGGTCAGTGGCGCTTGGTGGCACGGATTTACACCGACTACGTTAGGTCTATTTTTTAGGGACCGTTTGGAGATGCTGCCTCATAATTCTTGGAACGCGTTTTTTTCTGATGGTTATATTGTTGAATGGATTTACGGAAAACTGCTGCTTTCAAAAAATCGTTTAGCAAAAACACTATCCGATTATGTTGAAGAGGGATTTCTGGAAATCGATGATATCCCGGAAATTGCGCAAAACTTGCTGCACGATAATCCTAAACGCATTTATGGATTATAGATGATACTTGTGCTTCGCTTTAACCATCCCGGTAAAACAGTTTTTGGCAAAAATGATTTCCGCCATTAACTTATCCTACGAATGTCCTGTTTGTAAGAATGAATGAATTAACTCACACGCATCGCAGCTTTTTAGCCGGAGTATCTAATACGCACGGAGCTTCTTCATAAAAATCACTTTACAACAATAGTAGTATTTAGTTGCGATTAATTTTAGAAGAAAAGTTAATTTGCTTTTTAAATTGATTTCGGCAAACGGTTTTTATTGTCAGCAGATTATTTAATTTACCGGCAACTGTTGTAAAGTTTGGTATTCGGCAGAAAAAAACTGCTCGATTGAATCTCATAAAAACTATTTAGAACAAATAAAAATAGAATAATAAAGGAACTGAATATGAAAGTCTTCAAAAATTTATTGCCCTTAGTTTTGCTGATATCAATTGTTAATTTGTCTGCTCAAGAGAATAATGTTCGAAACAACATTAGGATGCCGTTCACAGAAAAGTCTGGCGGATTTATAACAGATTGGTTGATTGTTGGCGGACTCCGAACTTCAACCGAACCAATGTTCGATTTTAATTTTTTGGAAACCAAGAATGAAGGTTCGATTTTTCCCCATGAAGGCGCAGAAATTAAGAATGGTGTTGGCACCTCAACGTGGCGTGCCTATAAATCACGTTATTCCTACATCAATCTTTTTGATGCTCTAAATGATATCAACTTTTATAACGGTACAGCTTATGCCTATGCAGAGATCGAACAAAAAACTGCTACAGATATGATCCTTTCCTATGGCTCTCACTCAGCTACAAAAATTTGGTTGAATGGGGAACTGGTTGAAGAAAACCCGTCCGGTAATGGAACAGCGCATGAAAGTGTACATAAAAATGTAAAGCTAAGGGAAGGTAAAAATCGGATTCTTGTGAAAACTGTTCACAGCGGCTGGACATGGGGATTTAGAATTAGGTTTATCGATCCGGATAAAATATCGATGGCAAACAATTTTGTATTAAGCCCAAGAATATTAGAGGCTGAATCCGGAAACGGAATATTAAAGATTCAAACCGATCGATCCATGAATCCATATCTTCACAAAATTGATGTAAATGTAAAAGTAAGATCGGCCGGTGGGGGAATTGTAGCCGAAAAAAACACAAAAAGAAACTCAAGTGTCGAATTTAAAACAGATGATTGGAGTGAGGGAAGTTATGATATTTGTTTTGTAAGTGAAGATAATAAAGGAAATTTAATCACATCAAATATGCTTTGGTATAAAGGTGATCCGTTAGAATTGGCTTCGGAATTGGTTCACGAAGTCCCGGAATACGGTAAAGATCCCACGGGTTTGATACACAAAATGCTGAAAGAGCTGTTGATGAATCGCATGGACGGGTTCGAAGATATTGATAGAAATAAAATTCCAAATATATATCCGGCGTTAATGGAGTATGAGGAGATAAAACTCGGGGCAGACGCAAACAAACGCAGCAATGGTTTTATACGTTTAGCATGGATTGATCCGATAGACGGAACCCCACAGTTTTGCAGAGTTAACCTTCCTTTAAACTATGATCCTCAGAATAAATATCCTCTAGTTATTAAACTACACGGATATAATCCGTCAAATCCTAAATACATTAATTGGTGGTCAGTTGATAAGCGCCACAACGAGTACGCAGACAGATACAATATTATTTACGCTGAACCACATGGGCGAGGTAATACCGGTTATCGGGGATTGGGAGAACTGGATGTCATTCGTTGTGTTGAAAAAATTATCGATGAACTCAGCGTGGATGAAGATCGGGTTTATCTGACAGGCGATTCAATGGGAGGCGGAGGAACGTGGTGGGTTGGAACTCGTCATCCGGAAATTTTTGCCGCCATAGCACCAATTTACGGTGGATGGGATTACCATGTAATTATGGATAAAGATGAATACCAATCGCTCTCTAAAAATGAGAAGTTTTTTAACGAAAAAAGTAGCAGCTATGCTCAAGCTGATGCCTTACTAACGACTCCAGTTATGGTTTTTCATGGAGATATTGATGCGGCGGTTAATGTTGAAGAATCAAGATATGTTGTAAAAATGTTACAGCGATGGGGTTATGAAATAAATTATCATGAATTCCCCGGATTTGGTCATGAAGGAATTGATCTGTGGGATGAATTGATTCCATGGCTCTTAAAGCACAAAAGAAATTATTCACCAAAACAAGTTCGATTGCGATCTGCCGAACTAAGAACCGCACAGTCACATTGGGTACAAGTAACTCAAAGGAAGAATCCATTTGAGATGATAAAAGCAGAAGTAGAAGTATTTAAAAACAATACAATTCAACTGACTACCGAGAATGTACTCCAAATCGAATTGTCGCCAAGTTCTAGTTTGATCTCACCTTTGGAAGAAGTAAAGATTATTTGGAACACAAATGATGTTAGATGCCTGAAGATCACCGATGGGAAAATAGTTTTAGATCATCCGAATTACATTAAAAATGATTTACACAAAACTCCTCTTGTTGCCGGACCAATGGAAGACTTTTTCAACACTCCTTTTGCTCTTGTAATTGGAACAATATCGGGAGATGAGACTGCTCAAGAATTGATCAATCTTAAGTCCCAAGAATTTATTTCGTATTGGAAAGATTGGCAAAAATTTGAACCAAGAGTATTTAAGGATACGGAAATAACCGATGAGCAGATTTCCTCATATTCTTTAATTTTATACGGGGGTGCAGAAGAAAATCTGGTTACCAAATCGTTAATCAATAAAGTGCCTCTAAAAATAGAAGGAGAGAATGTTATGATTGGTCGGAAGAAGTTTAGCGCTCCGGATGCCTGCGTCCAGATGCTTTATCCAAATCCTACAAATAATGATCGTTACATTCGTATAATTGCCGGCACTTCACCGGTAGGTTTATATTTCTTACCGCGAAATTCAAATAATTATGACTTCGTTATTACCGATGGCACTCTTTCCGATTTAAATAATAATATTAGTGAAACAGATGCAGCAGTAGTTTCCGGAATATTTGACCATAATTGGGAGATAAATGAAGAATATCTTAAAATAGGTGATGCTAAAGTGAGGAATAATCAGCCAAAACGTATTGTTAATAAAGACTTAACAACAGAGGTTGCCGGAATAAAAATCGTATCTGTGGATATATTAAAATCATACGTTGGTAATTACAAAATCGCTGAAGGCTTTATACTCGCCTTAGTGCTTAAAGGGAATACATTAAATCTTACTGATCCATCCGGTCGAACAGTAGCGTTATATCCAAAATCTGAGACTGAATTTCGTGTTATTAATGCTGATGTGTCGATTAATTTTGACCTAAATGAATCAAATAAAGTTACCGGATTAACAATATTTCAAGGTGGAGATAAAAATATTGCCGAAAAAATTAAGTAGCGGATATTGATGGGTATTTACTAATCGATCAAGTTGTAATGTAAAGTTGGCTATCTTTGAATTTCCTTTAAAACAAAAAAGCCCGATTTCATTACAAAATCGAGCTTTTTGAGAGCTGGTGAGAGGACTCGAACCACCGACCGGCTGATTACAAATCATGATGATTGTTTCGTTTTTAGAACGTAATAGAGCTTTTTTGGTATGAAGTCGCATAGTACATACTCATATAAGGAGAATGTATTATGTTTCTCACAAAAACCAACCGATCACCTTTTTATCAATTTTACTATTTCAAAGATGGTAAAAGAACTTCAATTTCAACGAAAACCGAATCATTAAAAATCGCTGAAGAATTTGTTAAAAAATTCATGCACGAACTTAATACTGAACAAAATTCACCAACAATTCCGCTTAATTCAAATAATTCATTAAAAAATTTTTCAAATGAATATGAAAATTATTTAAGACCAACCAAATCCAAAAGCTATCTTAAGTCTATTGGGTTATCATTCCGGCAGTTAGAATCATTTCTTGGAAACAAAAATTTAGAAGAAATAACCCTTAGAGAATTAGATCAATTTATTACAGTGACCTATGCACGGACACAAAGAGGAGCTTATCTTTATTACAGAACTCTAAAAGCTGCGTTTTCAAAAGCGGTTGATTGGGAATATCTCCAAGTAAATCATTTTAAGAAAATTAGATTTCCACGCTTAAATTAATCCAATCCAATTTTTATTACAAAAACAGAATTTGAAAAAATAATAGCATCAACAGATGATGAAAACTTTAGAAATATATTTTTTATAGCATTCTATACTGGAATGAGGTTAGGGGAGATCGTAAACATGAGAAGGAATTGGATCAATTTTGAAGAAAATACAATCACGATAATTTCTGATTATGGATTCTCCTCTAAGAGTAAAAAGGAAAGAAAGATTCCTATCCATAATAATATTTTAGAAATATTAGTTAGCAATACGAATAACATTCAGATGAAGGATTTTGTTTTCAGAAAAGGACTTAAAAATGGATACAAAAAAGACAACGTTAGTAAGAAGTTCAAAAAAATAGTTCGTTCGTGTGGGCTGAATGACAAAATTCATTTCCACTCTTTACGGCATTCCTTCGCATCTATTTTAGTTCAAAAAGGGATTTCATTATACGTTGTAAAAGAATTGCTCGGACATGAAAATTTATCAACCACTCAAGTTTATTCGCATCTACAGATAAGCAATCTAAATGAAGCCATCCAGCAGTTTGACTAATATGGATGTCGCCCATAGGATTTGAAGAGTTGTTTAGGGGAAGATCGGAGATTTTATGCGGTGTATCTGCTAATCTCTTCGATCGATTACCCATCCGGTGAGTCTAACGCCATCAATTATGAGATTTTCTTCAATTTTCTGAATTGGTTCAAATTTTAGATTTGTTATCGAATTACCCCCCATTTTGATTGCTTTTTGATATGTCTCACTAATTATTTTATTTGTATTTATTGGATCAATATCCCACAACTTCCACTTTTCTGATTTTAATATAGTTTGTCCACCGGGACTACCATATTTTTTTCGCTCTCCTTTAGGGAAAAATTCAAGAAAAATATATCCTTTAGGAATGGCATTTCCTGAATATGCATTTGGAGTAAACAAAAAACCCTGTTCTTCATATTTGCCAAAGTCATATTCTAAAACATAAATGGATTCTGGGATTATTCGATTACTTGGGGCACATGAATATAAAATTATGGTTAGTGATAGAAGAAGAATATAACGCATAGTGTAAATCCTAAATATTGAATTGTAACTATACGGAAACAATTGAGAATATCAAAATTAGATAGTTAGTCTTATGATATTATTATTTTTAGGGGCTATTGGGGCAGTTAAATATCAATCTACCTTTTATTCTCACTTAATTAATAATTATAATAAAATTAGATTTTAACCGCCCCTTCTGTCCCAGATTTTAGTTTTTAGAAAGTATTAAATAACGGGCTCCATGTGATTTAATCCGCTTTAAGTTGAGTTGTTTGATCTCAGCATAACTCCTAAACCACTTACTAAAACCTATTAAAGTAGTGTGTTCATCAGCACTATATTCTGACTTATAGAGAGTATACAATTTCTGAGCACTATATTTTTCACCCAACTTTACATTACTTTCTACGAATTCTGAGAACTCTAAACTTGTTGCATTGATTAATTGCTTCTTCTCCAGATTAATGTAGTTATATCTTACTAAGCCATGAGAAAGGTAATATCTAACGCAACTTAGCATGAAGTTGAAGAATCTATTATGTTCTGCATTATCCCACTCGTCAAAGAACCTTTCCTTAAAATCATCAATTGGTTTATGCGTAGCTGAATAATAATCCGATAATTCAAAAATAAACTGCCGATCTTTTGCTGATTCTCCGCTCCCAAGTAATGCAAAATTCGTTGTGATAAGGATTTTCGGTGAGTTCTTATAAGAAAGTTTTACTTCGTGCTCATACTTCTGTTCAGACTTCATGCCCTCAGTTATCATCGAAAACAAACGATCAAACCTAAAACCCTTGCGAATATCATCAAATACTATTAAATCAGTGTTCAGATCGACAGATTGAAATGCAAATTTATCATTCATATTAGTATTTTTGAAATCATAAATTAGAGATTGTCTCATTTGACCTACAGCTTTACTAATTATACCTTTGCCTGTTCTACCGTCTGGACTATTTGATATTTTTTCGTCCATTAGAATTATTGCTACCGGTCGTGATGGGTCCTTATACTTATGGAGTAAATATCCCATCGCGGAACCAATAGCATTAATTCTCTCATGCTCATTATTGCAAATATTTTCAATGAATTTGGAGAACACAGATTTTGATGAATCTTCAATGTAATTGAATGGTATTACTTCACTTTCCCAGAAGATGTGTTCACAGTCCCCGTAGTTTATTGTTGTAATTCCAGCCATACCAACTTTTACTAAGCAGTTTCTAAAAGGAAAATAGGAGCAATTAATATTATCTTGAGAATCATCCACCTCAATATTTTCGAGGAAGTCAAATAAAGAATCTGTGAATAACTTTTTATGATTCTGAATCAGTGCCTTTTTGGGCGAAATCTTTGTACCGGATGTTGATTTGAAGTTCCTTAAGTTAGACATCACTAAATTCTTGATCTCGGGATTTGTTATTTTTTTTACAAATGAACCGTTTTTAATAACCGGATTGTTTTTACCACTGATTGTGACCTTCCTTAAGTTAAGTGAATTTAGATATTCGATGAAATTTGTTTCATCTGCAAATGATTTAAGTAAATCATTTTTTCTGTAATTAGACATAATTACATCCTTGTTTTATTGATTGATTAGTTTTAATTGAGAAACTCAACCGCTTTATATAAAGACTTAATATTTAAATGTCCATACACCTGAGTTGTTATCAGATTTTCGTGCCCTAATAATTCCTTAACGACATATAGAGAAACACCCTTCTGTACTAAGAGTGAAGCGAAGGAATGCCTTAATGAGTGAAAATGAAGCGTTTGGTTCAGTGTTGTTTTTTTTACAGCGTTCTTAAATGACTTGGATATGAAATTTTTTGTGAAGGGTACTTTCTTTGATTTTCCGAAAAGATAATATTCTTGTATTTCTGCATAAGAATTCTTTGGAAAATTATTCACTCTCAATTGAACGATTTCATAAACAAGATCAGTCATTGGCACTTGTCGCACTTTCCTTGACTTAGTTGTAAACTCATTGTTGCCGATTACAATTATTTTTTCACGTAGATTTGTACATTTCATTTTTAAACTCGTTATTTCCCCAAGTCTCATTCCGGTATAGAAAGCAAATAAATAAATTTCTTTCAATCGATCATTAGTAACATGAAGGAGTATTTCATCAAGTTCTTCTCTGCTTAGATATAGTGGAAATCCTCTTTGAAGTTTATCTGGTTTATATCCTTTTAGTGGATTTTTAACTAAATAACCCCACTCAACAGCTTTATTAAATGTTGCTTTAATATTTCTGTAATAGACGTGATAACCTTTTGGTGCATTTACTTTTAATCGACCAAAAAAGTCTTCAATCTCTTGCAATGTAAACGAGGTAATTAGTTTCTCAGATGAGAAATGGTTGATTAGATGGGAGCAAGATAATTCAACGGATCGATAATAAGCTGGTGATCTATCTCTTTTAATATATTTCAAATACTGCTCAATAACATAGCCGACAGTAATTGGATTATTCGGAGCCTCTTTCGAGTTTATCTGAAGCAACTGAGCAAGTTGCGAAAATACGATTCCTAAATCGCCTTGCAGATTAGATTCTAAATTTGAGTTGTTGATAATATCGCTCTACATATTGTTAAAAATGTAGTGCGAATTTCTATATTGTTTAGTGGTTACTCAACACACTTCAAGAGGTAGGATTGGCTGTCGAGTTTTTGGAAGTAGGATAACAATAAAACTAATTGTTTCTAAATGCCCTTTTCAAGATGTTTTTTAACTAATTCTTTCAATTCTTCTCGTTCCGAACCTGAAATGTTTTCTTGAAATTTTTCAAAAATTGGCAAATTATACATGACTTCGCTGTGCTCTAAAGTCGACGTCTTCCACTTTGAAAATGTTTTTGGATCAGTTCCCATAATTTTACATGCTAAACCTTGTGCACCATAACCGCGATAAAAGTCATTTGTAATAACTACTATAAGTCGTGCTATTTTTTTGTATAGCTTGGCTCTTTCTGGAGTTAAAAGTCTTCTTACATAATTCATTTCAATGTCAATGATTCTATTTTTCCAATCCTCCTCCTTCATTCGAAACGAATCAATCATTATTTCCGGTAATTCGAAAAACTCTTCAATAATTAATTCTACTTCCTCAATTAATTCATTCATTATATCGTCTTTCTCAGTATATTTTTTCCGAAGTTTATCGTCACTCAAAATGCGGTAATCCAAATACGTCAGCACAAAGAATTTCGAAATTTCCCTCATTTTTCCTATTTCATTCTTAACGGAAGATTGCCAATTTTTCATAAATTCATCAATTTTGTCTTCAACAATTTTAAGTATTTCTGGATGTTGCAAGAGAGTCGCTCCTGTCGGATTAATAAAAACGAACTTATTACTTGAAGTCCCCAATTCATTAATCTTGAAGTCTGATTGACTTCTTGTAAGAACATTAATCTTTTTTTCTGCTCCACTTTCCGCAATGTGAATACTAATATTTGTCGAATCTCTATCTTTTTTCTTTTTTGCCACAACTTCACCGATAAATTAATTTTGGGTGCTTAAAGTTAGTCACATCAACAGTTTGTAGATTTAATTTGTTATAACTATTTTTCAATTAAACTAATTAATAATAAAAATAGAACTAAATCCTATTAAACCACGATATAACAAATTCATTGTCAAATCTAACAATTCTTTTCTCTTGGGAGTAACTTTCTAATGGATATCCTTCAATACGAATCTAAAATTTGGGCTACAGCCGATTTATTGAGAGGAAGCGGAATAAAAGAATCCGAATGGCCATCTTATATGATGCCCTTTTTTGCGTTAATGCTAATCGAATCACGATTAGTACGAATGTTCGATAATCTAAAGATCGATGTTGGTGAAAATGAATTAAAAAACATGGACTCGGATGATAAATACAGCTTGATCACTGATAAAGGGCAAGGATATAATATATTTATTTTTGAACATGAAAAGTCACTTTTGGATATTTGCAAAAATGATAAATCATTTGATATTGATTTTAATGCCTACTTAAATGGATTTGATGGTGAAACAAAAGACCTTCTTGGAGTTGATTCCAATGATGGAGAAAAATTCCTTGATATTAAAGGAATAATAGCAAAACTAAACTCCAAAAAAGTCCTCTACGGTTACACAAAACTTTGGGCGGAGATTGATCTAAAACCCTTCAACAACTCTGAAATTACAACTCTCGAAGAACACATTAAAAGAAAATGGGCGGATATTTCAGCAGAAACCGCCGGAGAGCAATATACACCGGATGATATTATTGCTCTAATATCAGAAATCATCGCTTCAAAGATTGAAGAATCAGATAAACTGCTTAAAATATACGATTGTACTTGTGGTGGTGGAAATATGCTCTTTGGTGTTGAAGACCGGATAAACGAAAAGTTTAACCGTTATACTCAAACTTTTGGGCAAGATTGGAACGATACTCTTTACGCACTTGCAAAAATTGAAAGCCGTTTCAGAGAAGATTCAAAAATTGAACACGGAAACACGCTTGTTGAAGACAAATTCTATAACGAAGAATTTGACGTAGTTGTAGCCAATCCACCTTATGGTGTAAGTTGGAAAGGATATCAAAAAGACATTCAAAACGATAAAACCGGGCGCTTTAACTACCTTCCTTCAATTTCCGATGGTCAGCTACTATTTATGCAACACCTTATCGCTAAGCTCGATTCCGTTGGAGTGGGAGTAGTTGTTCATAACGGTTCAACTCTTTTTAGTGGTGATGCCGGATCTTCTGAAAGTAATATTCGTAAATGGATGCTTGATAAAGATTATGTTGAAGCAATTATTCAATTGCCAACCGATGAATTTTTTAATACCGGAATTTATACTTATCTGTGGGTGCTGAATAAGAATAAATCTGATGATCGAAAAGATAAACTGATGCTTATTAACGCCGGTGATAAATTCAAACCACTCAAAAAAAGTAAAGGTTCTAAACGGAAAGAAGTTGATGAAGAAAGCAGATTAGAAATAGTAAATACACTTGCAGAGTTTAAGGATAAAGATTACGCTAAAGTTTTTGATAAAGAATATTTTTATTTCAACAAACAAGCGATTATGCTTACCAATATTGATGAAGCTGGAAGAACCTACGAAAGCCGGTTAGAAAAAGGTAAAAAGAGTACAAAACTTGAACCCGTAAAACTTTCCAACGGTGAGAGGGAACTAAACGACTTTACGATTACAGAATATGATAAAAATAAATACAAATCCTTATTACAATATTATGAAGATGATTTAAAACCATTTATCTCAAGTTTGGATTACAAAGAACAACCTTTGGTAATCACTACCGAAGATGCTGAATACTCTTTTGACAACGACAAAGAAACAATAATCATAAAGCCCTTATCTTCCTCCGCCGAGCTTGTCGAAGCGCCTGCGCTGAGCAACGCCGAAGTGCCTGCGCTGAGCAACGTCGAAGCGGGATGCGGAAAAATATTGGTGAAAGCTGCATACAAGAAAAAAAGTAAAACCCAACCGGAAAAAATTGAAATTACGGTAGAACTAACTCCCGATTACCAAAAAGATTATGAAATTATACCATTTCACAAAGATGAAGTAGCCAACCAAAAAGAAATTGAAAATTTTATGGCTAAGTACATCACTAAACCATTTGAATATTTGGAAAATGTTATAGGAGTTGAAATTAACTTTAATAAGGTTTTTTATATACCAAAAAAACTTCGTCCTATGGTCGAAATCCTCGAAGATTTGTCTAACATTGCTCAGCAGCTTCAAACTCTTGAAGAAGAATTAGAATTGTGAAAAAAATTAATTTGACTAAATACAATCAATATAAAGATAGCCGTATTAAAGGATTAAATACTGTCCCTTCCCATTGGGCTGAAGTACGGATTAAAAATTTGGCCATCCTTGAGCGTGGTAAGTTTACACATAGACCAAGAAATGATCCGCAAATGTATGGAGGAAATTATCCTTTTATCCAAACTGGTGAGGTTGCAAGAGCAATAAAATTTATAACTCAATTCCGACAAACGCTCTCTGAAAAAGGAATAAAAGTCAGCAAAGAATTTAAGAACGGTACACTTTTAATGGCAATCGCGGCAAATATTGGTGATGTCGCCATTGTAAACTTTGATACTTACGTTCCCGATAGCATTGTTGGGTTTACTCCCATTAAATCAGATGTGAATTTTCTTTTTTATCTTTTTTATGCGACAAAACCAGAATTAGATAGAGTGAAAGTTACAAGTACACAAGACAATTTGAACTTGGAGAGATTGAATACTCTCCTTAGATATTCTCCACCTCTCCCCGAACAAACCGCAATAGCAAACTACCTTGATGAAAAAACTTCACTCATTGATAAAAAGATAAACCTACTCACACAAAAAGCTGAAAAATACAAGGAGCTTAAACAATCCCTAATAAACGAAACTGTTACACGTGGTCTTGATAAAACGGTAAAACTAAAAGAGATCGGAGTTGAATGGATTGGGAAAGTGCCGGAGCATTGGGAAGTGAAACGAGGTAAAGAATTTGTTACGTTTCAGAAGGGAAAGACACCAAGCGAATTTTCTGCTGATAACAGCTTCTTGCCGTATTTATCTATGGAATATTTGAGAGGAAAACAAACAAAATCTGTCTTTGTTGAACCAGATATCAATCTTGTGAAAATTGATGCAAATAAAGTTTTAGTTCTTTGGGATGGTGCAAACGCTGGTGAAATTATACTTTCCAAAGAAGGCTATATTTCTTCAACGATGGCAGTTGTAAATGAAAATAAAATGATATCTAATTCATTCCTTTATTTTATGTTGAAATCTTTAGAAAAAGTATTTAAGGATTTTTCAAATGGAACAACTATTCCGCATTTTACTCCGTCAGTATTATTAAACAATGTTTATGGTGTTCCCGCTTTAAATGAACAAAAACAAATCGTGAAATATCTCAAACAAAAAACACATCAAATAAATGTTATAATTGATACAATAAATACCCAAATAGAAAAATTGCAAGAACTCCGCAAAACCCTAATTAATGATGTAGTTACCGGTAAAATAAAGGTTTACACAAAGGAAGATTAATGAACGAACTTCACCTTCAAGATAAATTCCTAATTCCATTTTTTAGAGATGGGTTGGGTTACAAAGAAGTGAAAGCTAATACGATAACAAATTCACTTATCATAGAAGAAGACCTTCTTTCCTTTATATACGAAACGACACTGAACAAAAAACCATACGAAATTTTAATTAAAAAGTATCGTGGAAACGAAAACCAATTACTTAAAGACCTAATTGAATTAATTCAAGAAAGAATTTCGAGCAGTAGGAATATGGCATTATTTCTAAATGCCAATAAATCGATAACACTAAACGGAGTAAAACTAAATCTTTTTTACACAAGCGACAGTGTAATTCACGGAAACAATTTATTTGTTGAAAATATATTTTCAGTTGTTCAAGAATTGCCCTACAAATATGATTATCAAGGAACACAAATATTTTCATTCCGCCCTGATGTAGTGCTTTTCATAAATGGAATTTATTTAGGTTACAGCGAATTAAAATCGAACTACACAAACCAAACAGCGAGTAAAAACGGCAGAGGAAAAGTAATTAAAGATTACTTCGAAGCGGTTAGTTCCTATTATCAAAATATTGATAATAATTCGATGCTTAGTGAAAATGAGAAACAATCCTATCGGAAAGACTTCCTTAAAATATTTGAAAAAGCCATTCATATAACAACAACAGATATTTCAGAGACTTTTGTAATAAGAAATATCACAGAATATTTTGATGAAATGCTTGAAACTTGCAGAGAAAAGAAATTTGATAGAGAAAGAATTGAACAGAAAATATCAAAATCATTCAAACCATATCCTTTGTTAAAACCGGATGCCGACAAAAAAGAAAAAATAAAGGAAATTTTTTCTGCTCATTATGGAAAATACTATCTCGAAAAAGAGATCCTTTATTATAATTTTATCGAAAGGGAAGTGACTTATTCCGATGGAATCAAAGAATTAAAAAGCGAAGCCGGAAGATTAATTTCACCAAGACCGAAACAAAAATTCGGAACAGATAAAATTCTAACCAAAATTGATGAGTTTTTAGAACACGAATCGGAACCGGATTATTTCGAAAAGCTTCTCGAAAAACAGCTTACCGGAGTAAGTGAAGCAAAGAAAAAAGAACTTCTCGACAAACGAAAATCCTACTCAAACAACAAAAATGTTTATTCTCTTTTAATGCAATATGCAGCCGGATTTGGGAAGTCCAATATAATTGGTTGGTCTGCTTTGCAACTAAAAGATTTAATGCGAAACGGTGAATTTGTTTACGATAAAATTATGATCGTGGTTGACCGTTTACAACTCAGAGGACAAATCGATTCTCTAATGATGAACATGAACATTGATAAGAAAATGTTCCTCGAAGCCACAAATAAAAGCACATTCAAAAATGCTCTTTCATCAGATGTAAGATTGGTAATTGTAAATCTTCAAAAGTTTGGTGCCGTTAAAGAAATGATGGATAAAACCATTCTTAAGAAGCTATCCAAAATGCGAATCGTTTTTCTTATTGATGAAATCCACCGTTCAAATAGTGGTGATCAGCATGAAGAAATGATCTCAATTTTTGATGAATTACAAGCACCTTTCGATTCACCGGAATACAGTAATCTTCAAAAAAAGAAAAATCTTATAATTGGTTTTACAGCTACGCCCGATGATCATTCTTTAGCGAGATTTGGTGAATTTAGCGGTTACGCAGAAAGCGAAAAACTATGGCGACCCTTCGATTCTTATACAATGACCGAAGCTATTGAAGATGGTTTTATTCTAAACCCATTAAAAAATATTGTTCCGGTTGCATCAAGAATGTTGTTTGATCTTCCAACAAACAAGCTTGAAGGTCTTTCGGAACAAGAATATAAAGATGCTCAGAAAAAGCAAATTTATGAGAATCGGGATCGAATAAATGCCATAGCTAAATATGTCGCAGATTTGCTCGTGAAGGATGTTTACAGACAAATACGTGGCTACGGGAAAGCGATGCTTGCTGTTTATTCGATCAAATCAGCAATTGCATATAAAGAAGCAATTACAAAATATTTTAATGAGTTAGTGAAAGATTCCAAGTATGAAAAATATGCAGATGCACCGATTCACATAGTTTATTCAAGCAATCAAGATGAACAAAGCGCATCACGACTAAATGAAGGAATGAAAGAATCCAAAGTTTTGGAAAGTTTTCAATTAAAGAAAAACGGATTAATAATTGTCGTTGCTAAGTTACAAACCGGATTTGATGAAAGACGTTTGCACACATTGTTTCTTGATAAAGAGATTAGGGGAATAAGTGCAATTCAAACTATTTCCAGAGTTAACCGAACTGCGAAATATAAAAACGATTGTAAGATTGTTGACTTTTCATACGACAATGTAAACGTTCAAAATATTAAAGATGCCTTCGAACATTTTTCAGATGTTGTCGTAAGTGATTTTGATCCATTCGCCGATAAAAAAGTTTTGGAATTATTACTGACTCATTTGAAAAAATGTGAGCCGTATAAAAAATACTTCGATATTTTTATAGATATTTATCGCGATGCAGAAAAGAAGGATAATGCTGAGTGCTATCTTGATTTTCAGAATAGTTTGGAAAAATATATTGGTGCGAATCCAAAACAGACAGCCGATACAAAAGCAAAAGCAGCTCAATACTTTACAATCCTAAACCGGATTGAATATGTAATTGAAATTGAAGATAAATATCGAGATGGAAGTTTTCTATTCTTTTGGAAGAAATTCAATACAATTTATAACATGCTCCATCGACCCGGAGAGATCAAGGATCCAATCGAAGTTTACTTTGATAATCAGATTGGTATAATTGAAGTAGAACCCGAATACCGCCCACCCATCCCACCCAAAGAAATAAAAGTCGCTGAAGGAAAGGAATTATATCAAGGCGGTTTATTTGATGTCTTAGCCGTAATTGCTGCACGAAATGAACAAGAAGCAAAGACCGGAGAATTAATAAAAGAATTCGAGAATAAAATTATTGACTTCTTTGATTATGTGACAACAACTCCAGAAGGTGAACGATTAATAGTAAAGATTAAATCTCATGTAAATGAAAATGAAATTTATGATGATTTTGGAAAAATATATAGAAGGTACAGAGCCCTAAATCGACAAAAAGTAGGAGATTATTTCTTCAAAGAAACAGAAGATTTAGTTGAAAAACTTTGTGATGATTATATGGAAAATATACCTAACAACTGATCAACTCCATCAACTGAGGCACATATGAAGAAGCTACTTTTAATCGGTTTTATTTTATTATTTGCGAAATGCGACACAGCACAGACAAACGAGAGCATTTTTACTAAGGACTTTATGAATGGATATGCTTGGAAGGAATTTACAGCAGATGGAATGAAGTCAGTCTATTTGAGAGGTCATATAGAGGGCCTTAAAAACTATAGATCAACTTTAAAGATGGAATTAGAAAGTTTTACAAGAGTATTCGATAGAATTTATGATATTAGCATTCCAGCTGGAGATCTAAACTCGGTGATAGAAAAAATCGATCAATTCTATGAAGACAAACGAAATCTTAAAATCCCAATTGTAAACACTCTAATGTATTTTGCAATTCAAAAGCCGGAATATTCTGAGGGTGCTGATTTTAATTCATTTCTTGAGCAAATGAGAGTGATTTTTGGGGCAGAAAAATGAGTCTTAGTGATAAAAAAAAAGAAGAAATTATAAGTGCGGTTATTTGCGATTTCAACGATCTTGTCTATTGGATTAAAAAGGCAATCTTTGAAGTATTTGGTGAAGTTCCTCCAGAAACAGATATTTATTTAGACAACTTCCTTAATAATTTAAATCCGAACATGCATTATTATGTTGAGGCACCTTATGTTGATAAATTTTATAGAGACACTTATTACTTATACTATTCGACGAAACATCGCGCATACTCCAGATACTGCATACGTGTTTCACTATTTAGTATACCTATTAAAAACAGTATGTTTCGAGAAACTGAGGCAATCAAGTTGATCCAACAAAAATATTGTGGTTATTTTGTAATCAGACCGACATTCCCAAAATTAATTGGTCGAACTGCAATAAATCCATCTGCGACCAAGTTAGAATCTGCAAAAGTTAGATTGTGTAAAAATCAAGCATCTGTTAATGGGGTAAAATTCGAAGTTGATGCATACCCATATTCATCTCAAGATGAGGAGACCACGAGTTGTGCGGAAATTACACTCTGGAATGTACTTGAGTATTTTAGCAGTCGCTATCAAGAATATTCCCCAGTATTACCCTCTCAAATTATAAAGTGCCTCTCAGCGCAAAGCTATGAGAGACAAACTCCAAGTCATGGATTAGTATCCACACAAATCGCTTTTACTCTCAAAAGCTTTGGATTTGGAACCCAAATGTATATGTCCAATACGAAATATGAGCATGGTGAATTTTTTAGACAAATATTTTATGATTATATCTTATCTGGAATTCCCTTTATTGCTATCATCGAAAATGAGTACATCTCACACGCTATTTCTGTTATTGGTCAAGAATCAATTAGCGATAAAATGGTGATGAGTTTAAAGGGGAAGTGTAGTTTTTTAACCAAAACAAATTCTTATATTGATTTATCAGATATTGCAAGAAAATTTGTCGCAATAGATGATAATCATCCCCCATATAGTCTGTATGATTTCAATAATCCATTGGAGTCTTATAATTCCGAAAAATTTAAAAACACACATATTGCTGGTATGATAGTTCCTTTATTTAATAAAGTATATCTTGATGCTATAAATGCAAGACGGATTGTGAAGTTCATTATTGAAGAATTAGAACATGAAAGCATCTTTGGAGTAAATAACGAGTACCTAAAAAGAATATTTTTAACTTCCAGCCGATCATTTAAGAGTCATATCGCGAATTCTAAATTATTGAATGAATCCGCAAAAAATGCATTTATAAAGAGAAAAATGCCTAAATTCGTCTGGGTGTGTGAACTTAGTACACGCGAAAAGTTTATCCAAGGGAAAGCTCTTGGACTTATTGTCTTAGATGCTACAGAGCCAAATGAAAACATCTTTTATTCATTGATTTTCGTAGCTATTAATGGTAATTTCATTACTCAGCGCGATTTAAAATTAAGAAGATTTGATTTTTCTTTTAGTGAAATCAATTTATTTAATAATCTATCAGAGGTTTAGAAATGCCTAATGAAGAAAGAACAGAAGCTACCCCAAAAAAATCATTTCTTGAAAATGAGGTGGAGGGGGAATTACTTTTTTCAGATGAGAAAATGGCAGAAATTAATAGAAGAGTAAATCAAGAGATGAGAGATTTTAGAAGAGATCTTGAGAAAAGAGAAAAAGCTGCATACACAAGAGCCTCAAAAATTGTTCTAACATCTTAACCAAGTTACCACTCTAAACCTTGTCCAATTTTTTAATTATTGGACAAGGTTCAAAGTTTACATTCGTTTTCTATTCTAAATCGTTTTCACCACCGTAAATAAATGCTCGAGTACTCGCATTAAATTACTCTTGCTAAAATCGACATTCATATAGTCGCGGAGTTGTCGCTCCACTCCAGACAAAACTATTCCAAAGACTAATTCTATATTGTCTTCCGTGAAGCTCCAGTAAACAAAGCCAGATCCTACTAAGCTCACAGTCCGTAAATTTCTGCTCATAGCTTCACAGAAAATTACTTGAGGTAATTCATTATTCGTTAAAAAGGCGTGCAAATAAAGACTCCATCCTTCCGTCTTCAATTGCACATTCTTTTGAGCCAATATGAATTAAAGAAATTATTTCTATTTCAAAGCCATTTCATTAATTCATATTGGAAATCTTATGGGTAGAAAAACCTCTCATTGAATATTCAGAAAATCAGAGTATAGGCAGCCAGATTTACATAACACACATTTATGCAACAAGCTGGGGCAGTCCCAACGTAAATAAGAAATTCTGTCCTGTCGCATAATGTGGCGTTATATAAACTCGGCACAATCGACCGCACGACATTAAAAATATTTTTACGTGCGGTCTTACATAATCACTAAAACATCACTACGCTAAGTCGGGGAGGGAATATGCCCGACTTTGCTCCGTTTACATGGAGCGTGAATTTTGGGAAAGAAAAGAAAAATATTTATACTTGTTTCGGTAATCTATTTCAAAACAATAACGAGTAGTACATACCGAGTTCATACTGAAAAAGCTGTAATCAGCGTGACTTTCAAATTGCTTTAAAACAAAAAAGCCCGATTTCATTTCAAAATCGAGCTTTTTGAGAGCTGGTGAGAGGACTCGAACCACCGACCGGCTGATTACAAATCAGCTGCTCTACCAACTGAGCTACACCAGCAAAAACTTTTCTTTCATTTCAGTAAATTCGGCTGCCCCTGAAATACGGGGTAAATCTACCAACTGAGCTACTGAAGTAAAAAATATAGATACAAAATTTAATGTTTTTTCTATTTGTACGCAATTTGTATTTTGCATTTTATCTAAAATTATTTGCGGCCGATGATTAGTAAAAATCAGTTGAAATATTACAGTTCGTTATTGTTAAAAAAGTACCGTTTGGCTGAGAATAAATTTTTAATTGAAGGCAAAAAACTTGTCAGGGAGGCGCGTACTTCGGGTTTGTCTACCGAAGTTATAATCACAACAAATGAATTTTATGAAGATAATCCCAATTTTTTTGATGATAGAGTTTTTGATGGTATTCGAATCGAAATTATTAGCGCAAAAGACGTCGCCAAGCTTTCTGATACAAAAACTCCGTCCGGGGTTGTTGCTGTGGTTAACAAAACCACAACGGGTTTACATAAAAATGCCGACATGATTATTGCGCTCGAGGATATTTCCGATCCTGGTAATCTTGGTACAATTATTCGAAATTGCGATTGGTTCGGAATGAGTGATTTGTTGATTAGCGAAAATTCTGCGGAGATATATAATCCGAAAGTGGTTCGTTCGTCGATGGGTTCATTATTTCATTTAAGAATACAAGAATGTTCGAATTTTATCAGCGATCTTGAGGAGTTAAAATCGAATGGTTACAAGATTGTTTCGGCTGATTTGAATTCGAGGGATTATAGAGAATTTTCATTTTCAGATAAGTTTGTTCTTGTTTTTTGCAACGAATCCGAAGGTCCGTCTGCGGAATTATTGGGTATAACCGATCAAAAAATTAGCATTGCAAAATTTGGTAATGCCGAATCATTAAATGTAGCTAACGCGAACGCGATAATTTTGGCAGAAGTCGCATATAAAAATCAAATCGCGCGGACGTAAAGAATGTAATCGGTTTTTGCGGGTGCACAATCGTTTTGTTTCAATAGCGAGTTTATTCCGGCTCGATGGTAATTCGAATGATTAATCACGTGCTGAGTAATTTCCAAAACGGTATTCCTAAAATCCAATCCTTCACTGTTTTTATACTTCTTCCTTCTTTGCATCCCGTCATCGGAAGATTCTTCTAGAAAATTGATCCATGCATCATTGCTTTTATTAAATAGAAATTCTGCTTCTCTCAAATTATAAGTCTGCCAAATATCAATTTGAAATGAAGAGCCACCATTAATTCGATCCAACCATAAATCTTGACTGGAAATTATATGACTAAAAAGTTTCAAACATTCGTTTTGAATTTCGTTTGAATCTTTAATCGCTTTGTAAATATTTTCATTTGCCCACAGATTATACTCAAACAAATGTAAAAAGTGACTCTTCATCTCATTCGAAAATTATTTTAACAACATTATTTTTTGTGAAAAATTAAAATTTTGTCCGGTCATTGATACGATATAAATACCTGAACTCATCTCTTTGCCGAAATTGTTTTTACCATCCCATATCACCGAATACGATCCGGCGGTGTTTTCTTCCGAAACAAGTTTTCGAACCAATTGACCCAAACTATTGTAAATATTCACCTCAACAAAACTGGATTGATTGAGTGTATAAGAGATTGTTGTACTTGGATTAAACGGATTCGGATAATTTGCCAGCAACTTTGTTTCGGTTGGTAAATTATTTTTGTTTCCATCCGAAACACCGGTTACTATATAAGGATTATCAATTTTTACCGATGTGTAAAGTCTGTACTCACCTGGGGAAAGTAAAATCCAGGATGTTGGATCGCTTACTGAAATACTGTCGCCCGTGAAGTATTCGTACCATTTCCCGGTTTGTTGGAAATATGGAGTAATATTTGCTTCAGTAACGCCAAAATTCCCAAGAATTGTTACATCCATCGAGCTGTGGGCGAGATGTATCGTTTTTAATGCTCCACTTGCATTCATTCCGTAATCCGTTGTTTTGAACACATCGTAATTCTTCTTCAAATGGATAAGTTGTCTGAAAACATTAAACAGATCTCTTCTATCCGGATCTTGATAATATTGCCACTTGATAGGTTTTCTATCCGTCCTGTAGGCATCTTCGTCCCAATTAGATGGAGGCAATTCTTCATTGATGTTCATATTAATTGAAACATCATAACCGAGTTCTCCAAATTGCCAAATCATTTTTGGTCCGGGAATCGGGAAAAAGAAAGTCGCCGCAAGAGCCATTCTGTCCAATCGTGTAGAAGGATCTTTTGTATTGTAATTACCGCTCGAATTTCCATACAATTTATTCTTGTACATTATTCGTTCTTCGTCGTGGCTTTCCATATAACTCACAATATGTGGCTTTGTAAAACCACGAGCTTTGTAGGAAGCTCCGCTAAAATCCGATTTGCTGCTTTCGTTGTATCCCATGGCACCTTCTTGGTAAGCATGTGTAACATTTGCCCAGACCATCATTCCATAATCAGTAAGTATCTTTTCTTCGGCATTGTCGCACCAGTGTTCAAGAATAATTGTAAAGTCGGAATCATATGACCAAATTTCGTCAGCCATCCTTTTAAGATTGTTGATTCTGTTTTGGTCGTATCCGTTGTCGCTGTTTGTGAATCCGCGTGTGTAATCATATCTGTAACCGTCCACGTTAAATTCTTCAATCCAATGGCGATTAACCCGATCGATAAAATCCTTGGTGTATTGTGAAGCGTGGTTGAAGTCTTCACCCCAGCAAAAACTGTGAGGACAGACGGAGTTGTACCAGGGGTTATCATTCGCTGCGGGCCCATAATTTCCCTCAGCGTACATTCGAACAAGAGGTGATTGACCGAATGAGTGGTTTAGTACTAAATCAATAAATACGGCAATATCTCTTTTATGACATTCATCAATAAATTTCTTCAAATCGTTTTCCGGACCGTAATATTTATCCGGCGCGAAATAAAATGCGGGATTATATCCCCAGCTTTCATTTCCTTCGAATTCGTTAATCGGCATCAACTCAATTACATTAACTCCTAATCTTTCGAAGTAACCGATTGAATCAATCAATGATTTGTAGTCGTGATTTTGAACCCAATCACGAATATGCAATTCATAAATTACCATTTCATCTTTTGCGGGTGGTGTAAAATCCGTTACTTCCCACTGGTATTCTTGCTTACCGGTTTGAAGAACGCTTACCGCGAATTGATTTGAATCAAAAGGATAATCCTTTAAGTTGGAATAAGTAGAATTCGAAATCCAAGAATCATCCCAATGCAGAATTTTTTCTGTGTATGGATCAGCAATTCGAACTGTTCCTCCGTAACCATCAACTAAATACTGAAATGCGTATTCCTCGCCGGGTGTTAATCCTGTGATCTCAAGCCAGAAAATTTTACCATCGGGAGTTCTTTTCATATAATAATCATCGTTTAATTGCCAATTATTAAAATCACCGACAACGTAAACACGTTGCTTACCCGGAGCTTCTAGCGCAAGTGTAACTGAATTATCCGATGTATAATTAATTCCCGCCTCAATTCCTTGCGGTAACGAAGCAGAAACCGGAGTTGGAGTAATTAACATGTAAAATGACATTGTATCTGCAATTCCGGCTGTATCTTTGGCTATTACGTGTGATAAGTTCAATCCAACCGGTGAGGAACTGCCGACCAAATAATGAGTTAGTTTATCGCCGGATGCAGATTTAATTAAACTATTTCCGATCCAGAAAAACATACTGTCAACTTCGGTTCCCACAGCCGCAGCGCTCGCTTCAAATTGTAAACTGCTTGCACGCGACATAATAAACGGGTTATTTTCATCTGCAACATAATCGACCGCAAAAGACGGATTGTTAACTAACACCGTTATTCCTGCACCAAATAATGTAATGAACAAATCTTCGGTTTGTTGATAATCGCCGGTCGTATTTGCGGATCTCAAAACGATGCAAATTTCTTTCACATCACTAAGATCTACAGAAACCGGAATTGAATAAAATTCTCGCAGATCGGGAATTATAAGTTTATAAATGTTGGTTGATACTCTGGTTAATTTCGGCTGTGTGTTATCGTTGCCCCAGCCTTCAATAACATGTTGCCACCTATCAATTCCCCCGGATGCGTTTTCAACCGATACACCTGTATGCGCGTAAACTTGCCCGGAATAGCCGGCTAAATTGCGAGTGGTATTGGTTACATCAAACGTGATTTCAAGTGAATCAAAAACGGTGGGAGATTGGGGGAAGGTTGTGTACGTTGTTTGAGCATTTAATCCAATAAATGCCGCAAAGAATAATAGAATAATCCTCTTCATTTGTGTGCCTTTCCTATTGTAAAATTTTTTGGACTACATAAGCTATCACAAAAAGGAATAATTCTCAATTCAATAAGAAAAGGTCAGTTATTGATATCCCATGAAACGCCAAAACGAAGACCACGTTCTTGTTTTGGATAGTACGGTACAAAGTAGTATTGATTGTTGAGGATGTTTTCAAAGATAAAATAAACCGTCGCAAGATTTTGGATATTTCCGGCAAGATAGAAATCGATTGAATATTGAGCGGCTTCAATTCTATCATTTAGATCATAGCTGCTGATATAAATCTCGGGATAGTACGAATAGTTGAGTTTCGTGTAAGTTTCGAAATCATACTTAAAAACTTTTTGTGTTCCGATTGCTTTGAAATTTAATCCCGTTTTCAGTTTCAGATTCTCATTAAATAAAGTATCTACATAATAAATACCGGTATTTAAAGTGAATTGAGGCTGGCCAAAATAATCGCTCTCTTCGGCTGAAGGATAGAGTGTAAAGTTTGTGGTCAGAAGAATATTCCATTTCTCCATTTCCGCAAATAGATTTATTCCGTTTAACATCGGCTTGGAGTTCGTCAGAATAATTTTATCTACAAAGTATTGATCGATATTCTCGTTTTCGATTCGGAAATATTTTACAGCAGCATTTGTTTTGCCAGTCGCGTAATTCGCTTTCACTTCCAAAGTATTAGTCCTTCCGGGATGGATAAATATTGGTGAAAGGTTTTCGGCAAGACTGAAATTGAGATTAGAGTTTTGCAACAGAAGGTTATAATCGATGTAATTATTTGATCTCTCAAAAGAAGAGTATCCCATAAAGAGTGATAGCTCGTCTTTTAAGTTTAGCAATAAATCGAAGCCTAATCCTGAATACGAATCCAAATCATTTTTAGAATATTTCAAAGTGACGCTTGGTCGGAGAAAGTTTTCGATTAAATCGGCACTTCCCGTAATTCCCGCATAAATCCGGCTATCCTTTTTTATTAATGAAAGATCAGAATCAAAACTTAATGATTCAAATCCCGCGTTAGAATTTACCCGAAACATTCCCGCCGTAAGTCGGGCATTCGCACTTAGACCGGACCTTATAACTTCATGTTCATTCTTGATAAAAGGATCGATATCACTTTTCAATAATTCATTTGAGCGGAATTCTTGCAGCTCAGAATTATGATAAAGCGAAATCAACGAATTAAAATTCTCCCCGGATTTGCTCATCAAATCCAAACGGAGATTATTTGCTTTTATCTTTTTATAGGAAGTCGAATTTGTCACGGGGGCGAGGGATTCATTAAAAAGCAAATCCGGATCTTCTCCTGTCGCGATTAATGATTGAACAGATTCATTATCAACCCCGCCGTTTATCTGATATTGCGAATTTACATGCGTGTAGTTCGCTTTGATATTGTGGTTGTTTGAAAGGTAATATTTTAGCTCCAATGCTGTCTGCCATCCACTTGTTGAAGAATTTAAAAACCTATCAACGGTATTGTAATTTGTTACATCAAAATTCAGATTGATTTTTTTCGTCATATATCTGTTGAATCGAACATCAACAAATCCTTCACTGTTAGGGCCCTGCATTAATCTGATTCTTGTTCTCGGCACGATTCCGATTTCATCTTTGCGGATAAAATTTACCGCGGTCGGATTACTTTCGAATCCAATACTGAAAGCCCTGGAAAGAGGAAGGATTTCAATCATTCCAATTCTTTCCGATTGATAGGTGTTCAAATCAAAAACATTAAAATACGGGTTGTTAATTGAAACTTGTTCTTCAAGAAAAGTTGTATTGCGGAATCCCAATCCGTACATGAAAATTTCAGAAGGGGAACCGAGTTGTCCTAAATCAGCGAAATATGCAGCGGGAAAATTATCAAACAACTGTCCAACATTTCTATAATCAATTTTTCTAATTTCTTTCGAAGTGTTTCGATATCCAATTTTATCCCGGTCAAGAATTCCAAAACTCAAAACGGGTTTCAAGGTATCCTTTACAATTTCAGAATTTATTTTTAGTGAATCTGCAGCCGGATTGTTTTTTGAGGAAAGTGTATCGGATTGGATAACGGTTTGTGCTTTTGCATAATTGCTCTGCAAAATTAAAAAGAACAAAACCAAGATTGAACAGTGAACTTTCGACAAGCTTTTTATCGCCCTTAAATAATGATTTAGAGAGTATCCAAAATAGGAAAACCCCTAATAATATTCGCTAAACCGTTTGTTTTTTATTGTGAAATAAGTATTTTAATCAATCCTTAATTAACACAATTATAATTTACAAAAGGAGTTAGAATGGCAACAGCACCAGCAAAATCAATGACCAAGGGAGAAATCGTTGATCATTTAGCAGGAAAGTTAGGAACAACAAAAAAAGTTGCTACACAATTTCTTGATGAATTGAATCAATTAGCTTATAAACAAGCTAAAAAAGGATTTACAATTCCAGGGTTAGGAAAACTTTCAGTATCTAGCAGAAAGAAAAGAAAAGGCAGAAATCCTCAAACGGGTGCAGAAATTATAATTCCAGCTAAAAAGGTGGTCAAATTTAAAGTTGGAAAACAATGCCAAGACGCAGTTTATCCTCCAAAATAGTATAAACTGAATTGCAGTTTTGAGGGAAATAGAGCTACTCTATTTCCCTTTTTTTTTCTTCTTTTTTGAAGCGCGGTTTTTGATTAATTCTTTCTGAGCATCATTTAGAAGTTTAGCATCGCTCAACATTTGATTGTAAAGTTCATCCGATACATTGCTTAAAATAATGGTCAACATTTTGTTGAGGCCTTTTACATGCTGGTGCATTCCGATTCTAATATTTTTGGATGTCGCTTCGATATAGATTGGACGGGTTGGTTGGCCGGTAAAGATTCCGCCTTTCAGTTTATCAATATCCTTTAAGTTTAGCTCAACAATTTTATCACCGTTCATATAATCCGAACAAATCATCTTCTCATTATCAATTTGAAATTTGAAGGGAAATGTTTTGTAGGATCGGAAATAGAAAAGATTTAATAGTATTATAACTGCTGTGTTTATAATTAAGGGTAGCGAATAAGTCCAACTTTCCGTTAAACCAATTACCGACGAAGCCCAGTGGATCAGCAATAAAAAAGTAAGCGGTACATTCGCCCAACGGTAAACAAATTTTGCGAGTAGTGGGTATTTGAATTCTTTCATTATTTCCTGCAAAAACGAAACTGTTATTCCGAATTGCTATTTTAATGTTATAAATAATATCTAACAGGCAAAGATATGAAAAGATCAGTAATTCTTGATTCCATTTTTAATCTCGGTAAACTCAACGATGGAGTAATCGACGAAAAATTTTATTTTAATAATAGACGAACGCAGATATGAAAAACTTTGATGTAATTATTATTGGTGCCGGACCGATTGGTTTAGCAGCCGGGATTGAAGCGAAGAAACGAAATCTCTCCTATTTGATTCTTGAAAAAGGGTGCCTCGTAAACTCTATTTTCAACTATCCGGCAAATATGACTTTCTTTTCAACTTCTGAACGATTAGAAATAGGGGATGTTCCTTTTATTTCTCACGGGCCAAAACCAACCCGCACCGAAGCACTTGAATATTTTAGAAGGGTTAAAGAATCATGGGCTTTGAATGTGAATGTTTATGAGAAGGTCACTTCCGTTTCCGGAAGCGATGGATCATTTAATGTTATCTCGGAAAAGGATAATTACTTCGCAAGAAAAGTAATTGTATCAAGCGGCTTTTTTGATTTCCCAAACTACTTAAATGTTAAAGGGGAAGAATTGCCCAAAGTAAAACATTATTACGACGAAGCGCATCCGTACATCGGCATGAAAATTTTGGTTGTCGGAGCCGGCAATTCCGGTGTTGATGTCGCGCTTGAAACTTTTCGCAGGGGAGCGGAAGTAACACTCATAGTTAAGAAAGGGGAGATTGACCCAGGCGTAAAATATTGGGTAAAGCCGGATATTGAAAATCGAATAAAAGAAGATTCAATTAAAGCATATTTTAATTCATCTGTCGCGGAAATTCGAGAAGGGGAAGTTGATATCCAAACACCGGACGGTAATGTCACACTTAAAAATGATTTTGTGCTGGCGATGACAGGCTATCATCCGGATTTTGATTTTCTCTCAAGGATAGGAATCAATCTTACAATCGACGAAAAGAAAAAACCGGAATATGATCCGGTGACTTTTGAAACAAACGCAAAAGGGATTTATCTTGCAGGAGTTGTATGCGGTGGAATGGTAACCAACGAATGGTTTATAGAAAATTCTATCGTGCACGCCCGAAGGATTTTTGAAGATATTTCGGAAAAATTTACGGTTAGTTCAAATCTATAATTAAGGTCAGAAAAGAATGAAGAAGATGATTCATAAACTGTTATATAAGCTTTTCACCCCTATTGTAAATAAACTGTCCAAACTTGAGAACCAGATATATCATCTCTCCGAGCTCAAAAATAATGTGGAGGAGAATCGAATTTTATTCGCAAAATCACTAATAAATGATATTAGAGAATTAAAAATTTATCCGTCGAAGTTATCTGATATCGAATTTAAAGTATTTTCTCAATGGGGTGAGGACGGCATTATTCAATTCCTAATATCGAAAGTGCCAATTCAGAATAAAATTTTTGTCGAATTCGGGGTTGAAAATTATCTGGAATCAAATACGCGATTTTTATTGATGAATAATAATTGGAGTGGATTGATACTCGACGGTGATGAGAATAATATCCAATCGATAAGAGGAAAAAAATTTTATTGGAGATACGATCTTAAATCCGAAGCCGTTTTTATAACAAAGGATAACATCAATTCAGTGATAAAGGCTTCAGGAATCGCGGGTGATATCGGGTTGCTTAGCATCGACATCGACGGAAATGATTATTGGGTTTGGGATTCGATCGATGTAATTTCACCACGAATAATTATTTGTGAATACAACAGCATTTTCGGTTTTGAAGAAGCGGTAACAATTCCATACGATAAAGACTTCAATACAACCGAAGCGCATTTCTCTAACCTCTACTTTGGGGCATCACTTAAAGCGTTGTGTATACTTGCTGAGAAAAAGGGATATGTGTTTGTAGGGTGCAGCAGCGCCGGTGCAAATGCTTTTTTTGTTCGGCGGGATGTTGCATCGGGCGTTAAACCCGTCAGCTGTAAGGACGGGTACGCAGAAAGTAAATTTAGAGAATCACGCGATGTGCACGGACGTTTGACTTTTACTTCCGGTGTCAATCGAATTAAAGTTATCGAAAATATGCCGGTCGTCGATATCATTTCAGGCGAGGAAAAATTAATCAAGGATTTACTTCTCTAAAAATACTTTTATCTTAAAAGAATCATTTTTCTGGTTTCCGAAAATTCGCCGGCTTCCAGACTGTAATAATATATTCCGCTTGATAAATCAGTCGCGTCAAATTTTACTTCATAATTTCCTGAGGGTATTGCCTCATTTACCAGCACAGCAACTTCATTTCCCAACAAATCATAAACTTTAAGTTTTACACTTGTGGTTGAGCTGTTCGCAACATCGGCCACGGAATATTGGATTGTGGTTGTCGGATTAAAAGGATTCGGGTAATTTTGATGAAGCATATAGGTGTTTGTCATTACATTCTGCGCAGAAGTAGAAGTTTCTACAAATTTGTAAATATCGCCGCCGTAATTCGCCATATAAAGCTCTCCGTTTTCATCCATTCCAAAAGTTGATATAGAGATGTTTGAATCGAAGAGAAATTGGTTTTCAACCGGGTCATTTTTATAATCCAGCGCCCAAATGTTTCCGTTAACAAAATCGCCGTAAATATATTTTCCAAACAGAGAAGGAGCGGAAATCCCCTGATATTCGAATCCACCGGTGATTGAAAAACCACCTTGAAAATTGTGATAATATTCCCAGATGGGAATTTCTAATCCGTTCGTGTTACAGTTTGAACTCGGATTGTAACAATGTCCGGCTTCCATTATTCTCCAACCATAATTTCCACCTTTTTCAATGATATTAATCTCTTCCCATTCGTTCTGTCCGACATCCGCGGCAATTAATTTACCCGCACTGTCGAATGAAAATTTCCAGACATTTCTTAATCCGTATGCCCAAATTTCTTCCCGGAATTGATTACTATTACCCACAAAAGGATTATCGGCGGGAATTGAATACTGCAGATCTCCGCTTGGATTTACCGGGTCAATCCGAATTATGGAGCCGAGTAAAGTTGATAAATTTTGTCCGTTATTTTGAGGATCGCCGCCGCTGCCACCGTCACCGAACGAAATGTACAAATAATTATCCGGCCCGAAAACGATACAACCTCCATTGTGATTTGAAAATGGCTGACTAACCGAGAGCAACTCAACTTCGCTTCCTACATCGGCTAAATTTGCATTCGACTGCTCAACTCTAAATCGCGAGATAATCGTTCGCCTCGGGTTCGCGACAGTGTAGTTGATGAAAAAATAGCCATTGTTTTTATAATCGTGATGAAATGCTAATCCGAGAAGTCCCTGCTCGCCGCCAAATAAAACCTTTTCTGATATATCAAGGAAAGTACTTTTTTCATTTACGGATTCCGAGTTTTCGATAACATATATAATCCCCGATTGATTAACTAAAAATAGTCTGTCAGTCCCGTCATTGGAGTTTTGAATTTCCACTAAATTTGGAATAGAAATATTCGGAAAGGCATTTTCTAATTCGATTTGGGCTGAAATTATATTTGTAGAGATCAAAAAAAGAACCACAATCAATTTTGATAATCGCATAAAATTCCTTGGATTATTTATACTATATATTGATAATGCAAAAAAAATAGAAAAAATTCATTTTTCATTGAATAAAATTCAGTTTGCCGTGTATCAATAATAAACTTGGTGCTTAATTGTCTACTGTTGAACAAAAAATTGAATTTGAAAGACATGTAAAACAAAACATGAAAAAAGCTTACTTCAGTGCTTTGGGTATTTTGCGCGATCATGATTTGGCGATGGAAGCCTCACAATCCGCTTTTGTAAAGGCTTATAAGAGTTTTGGTACGTTCGATAAAACAAAGAATTTCTTTACGTGGTACTACAAAATACTCAGGAATAATTGCCTGAATATTATTCGAGACAATAAAAAACTGGTTCATGAAGATTCAAATAATTATCTGGAATACACTTTTGAAGAGAACGACCTAAATCAGAATATTGAAAATCGAGAAATTTATGAATTAACTAAAAAGGAAATTTCAAATTTAGAAACAACCGATAGGGAAGTATTGATACTAAGGGAGTTTGAAGGTTATTCTTATGAAGAAATTTCAGAAATGATGCAGATTCCGATTGGTACGGTAATGTCGAAAATTTATTATGCAAGAAAGAAAATTGCTAAAAGAATTGGAGCGTATTTAAAATGAATGAAAGATTTTTGATTTTGATGGAGAAGAATTTTGAAAACATTTTAACCGATGAAGAGAAAGTCGAGTTTGAGAACTTGCTCGCAACTAACAATAAATTAAAATCGGAATTCGAAGATCAAAAACGGGTTAAGGAGGTGTTAAGTAAAATGAAATTAAGTAATCCGCAGAAGGAAGTTTGGGACGGATACTGGATGGGACTTTATAACAAAATTGAGCGGGGAATTGCATGGATTGCAGTTTCCATCGGATTAATAATTTTGTTAGCCGCCGCCAGTTACGAAATTGTTGACAAATTTATTTCGGATACCGGTACACCCGGCTATATAAAATTCGGTACGGCAGCTTTGGTGTTTGGAATATTTGTTCTTTTCATTTCAGTTTTGCGCGAAAAATTATTCACTTACTCAAAAGATAAATACAAGGAGATCAAAAGATGATCATCGCAACTTCTTCATCAATTGCAGGGAAAGAAATTAAAAAAACTTTTGGCGTAGTACGAGGCAACACGATTCGCGCTCGGCATATTGGTCGGGATATTACCGCGGCTTTTAAAAATATTTTCGGCGGCGAAATTGAAGAATATACTAAACTATTGGGGGAAGCTAGAGAGCAGGCAATGGATAGAATGATGGATTCAGCCAAAGAGTTGGGTGCGAATGCAATTGTTGATTGCAGATTCTCTACCAGTTACATAATGCAAAATGCCGCGGAAATATTGGTTTATGGCACCGCGGTTTATGCAGAATAATCAACAATTATTTGGATGTTCTACCGTTTAGATTTTTATCAAGAAATATTTCTAACTTGTTAAAAAACTCTAAACGGTTCTCTTCATTTGCAAAGAAATGTCCTTCATCTTCTTTAACCATCAAAGTTAAATCAACATCATTAGCTTTTAAAGAATTTACATATTCTTGATTCAAAGAAACATCAATCATATTATCTTGCTTACCGTATGCATAAAAAACCGGGGCAACAATCCGATCCGCGTGATTAACGGGCGAATATGTTTCGAGCATTTCCGAGTCTTTTTTCGGATGCCCAACCATTTCATAAATCATTTCTTTAAATGGCCGCCAAGAAACCGGAATCGATCCGATGAAAGATTTTATATCCGGCAACCCTGAATAAGAAACTCCGCATTTATAATATTCGGGAGTGTAAACCAATCCTGCTAACGCGATATATCCACCAAACGAATAACCAAAAATTCCGATTCTTTCGCGATCAGCGATTCCTTGACTAATTAACCATTCAACACCGTCGGAGACATCATTTTGCATTTTTTGCCCCCATTCTTTAAAGCCGGCTTCCCAGAATTTGCTTCCGTAGCCAACCGATCCACGGTAATTCATTTGAAGAACCGCGTACCCACGATTTGCTAAAAATTGCACTTCTTGGTTATAACCCCATTTGTCTCTAAGCCACGGACCGCCGTGCGGCAGAATAATCGTCGGTAGATTTTTAGATTCTTTACCTTTAGGAATTGTTAAATAGCCATGAATCGTTAATCCATCTCTAGATTTGTACCGAATCGGTTTCATCTCAGAAAGATCGTTCTCGTCAATCCAAGGACTTACATCAGCCAACTTTTCAAATTCATCAGTATTTGTGTCGTAGTAATAATATGCGCCCATTGATTTATCGCTTGTGGTGCGAACGAGATATTTTGTTTCATCCTTACTTCTGCTTGGTACGGTAACTTCATATCCTTCGAATTTCTTAAACAAACTCGTAAAAAATTTCTCCCAACCTTCATCAAAAAATTCGTACTCCATCTTCCAAGTTGTATAAGTTACAGCGCCAATTTTATTCTCTTTTGGTGAATACATAAGGTTATAAACATCAACTTCAGGGTGTTCAAATATACATTCAAGTTCCTTATTATTTTGGAGGTCGTATTTTACGATAGCGGATTTATCTCTCCCCAGATTTGAAGATGCATAAACATATTTATTATCGAATGTGAATATTAAAGGCTCAAGATGTTCACGAAAGTTCGTAGAAATAACTTTTTTAAACTGTCCCGTATCGCCCTCTCGAAACAAAACAACCTGGTTTACACCATCATTCGAAATAGCAATTCTTACATTATGATCATGATCGGTCTTCCACATGGTAATATTGCCCGGATTTTTCTCTTTAAGAATTATTTCACCGGATTCAAGATTCAAATTATAAACATCATATAATCCCGTTCCACCGGAACTCATTTCGATTAAAATTTCACCCGGGACATCCGCCATCAAATCAAGGATTCGAACGGAGGTGTTTTCAACCGGGGTAAGATCTTTTACCTCAGAGCCATCTTTGTGAATCATATATAATTTGCTCCCTTTTTCGCCGCTGTATTTTAAGTAAAGCAGTTTATCATCATTTGCCCAGAGGTATTTAAAAATATCACGATCCTCAGAATTTGTGATCTGTACTGCTTTGGCTTCACCAATTTTTTGAATAAATATATTCAATCGATTTTGGTTGGGCGCGAGAAAGGAGAGGTATTCACCATTCGGTGAAAGTTGATAATTCGATTTTTCGGGATTTCTGAAAAAATCCTTAACCGGAATTATAGATGTTTCGGGGTCTTGAACGGTACAAGACGAAATGCCGAGAGTAATAAATAATGCAATTGTTTTTACTAAAGTTGATTTCATTTTTTTCGCAGGTTATAAGTCTATTTAAGACGGCTATCATGGGAAAAAGTTCTGCATTGCTGGTTAGTTTTGTGGGTGAGAATATATTAATCCGGGAAGATCTATTCCGATTCTACCCGGCAATTTATATAATTTGAAGAATGATAAATTGATCACGCAAATAGCTTAAGCATTTATGGTGTTCTTAATTCCTTCTTTATATGAAGTTGGAACGAAATTATATTTTTCATTGAACTTTGAACTGTCGAAAAAGTAGTCGCGATCGTATTGATACATCATTTCCACAAATTCTTTCATGATAGGATCAAATAAACCGATGGTTTTTACCATAAAATTTCCGGCGGTCACATATTTTGGTTTTGTGTTTAATTCAGAAGCTACCATTTCAATTAACTGTTTCCCGGTTATTTTTTCGGATGAAGTCGGTAAATGCCAGATTTGACCATAGGCCGAATCATCATTTCCGAGAATTGCGGTTCCTTTTGCTGCGTCGAGAGTAAACGTAAATGAATGAATATTGTCAGCCGAACCGAGCCAGTTTGCTCTCTTTCCGGCTTTCAGATTTTTGATAACCACTTCTTGCAACACACTTCTACCTTCGCTGTCAGGTCCGTAAAAATCTGCTGATCTCGCAATTAAGGTTTTTATTTCAACGGATTCATGTGCTTTTAAAACCAGCTCCGCGACAGTTTTTCTGATTTTCCCTTTTTCACTGCTTGGATTAACGGGACAATCTTCTTTCATATTGCCTACTTTTTCCGGGTCATACATATAAATATTGTCGAAAAATACCAGTTTTGATTTGTGTTGTTTACAAGCATCGATAATATTTTTTATAACCGGAATCCAAATTTGCTTCCACACTTCTGTTTTGTAAGGAAATCCCGCGGTCATATAAACTACTTCTGAACCTTCGACAGCTTTGAACACATCATCCGATGAAGTGAGATCGCATTTGAATAGTTCGTCAGATTCGTTCACTTTTTTCGGATTCCGGCTGACAAGTCGAATGTTTTCAGTGTATTTTTTTAGCTCCTTTGCCAAGGGGATTCCAATCGAACCATTTGCTCCAAGAATTGTTTGCATATTTTCACCTTAATTTAATTTATAAAATTTATTCCAAAATACAGTTTTAGCTACAAATTGCAATTCTGGATATTATTTTTTTCTGGAAAGGAATGAATCTAACGAAAAACGCCCCGAATCGAGTAAAGCGATAACAATGAATCCAAAAAAGTAAAGCAGCGCAAATTCTTGTTTTTTCCAAGGATCGGAAGCGTGAACTATAAAAGCAGCGACCGCCATTGTAATAATTAGTGGAATTGAACTCATACGAACCTTGTATCCGATCATAACGAGAATGGAACAGAAAAATTCTGCACCAACAGCGAGGAAAAGTGATACTGTTGAACCAAGTCCTATCGGATCGGCAAAACCAAAATTACCGGATAATAGTTTTGTTAATTTGGGAATACCATGAGTAAGCATCATTGTTGATAAAGATACTCGCAAAATAAATCTCGCCAGATCGTCAAAATTTTGTTTTAACATAATTTTCCTTTTTGCTATTTCTGATTATTTAAAATATAAGACTTAATATCAAATTTTCTTTTACACCCGTTATAATTCATAAACCGAATTTTTCCGAACACAGGCCGTTCTGTCCAGGCGCGGTCATGAACTCCGCCTATAGACCAAGCTACTCCGACGTATCCGTTTGGATCACGGCCATCAAGCTGGTATTTATCATTTAAGTAAAGTGCAAATTCTAAAGCTTGTTCGGGAGATTCCGTCCATTCCAAGATTTTCTTCGCCCAATACATTCTCATAAATCCGTGCATTTTCCCCTTTTTTATAACTTCTATCTGTGCCGCATTCCACAAACCGTCATGAGTTTCCGCATTTTCAAATTGTTCAAGTCGATAAATAAATTCCCGTTTGTCCTCCCGATGTTCGTTCAACGTCTTTTTTGCCCAATCATGAAACCCTTCAAATGAATCATATTTGGAATTATAATAACAGAAATTATCGGAAAGTTCTCTTCTCACTATCAACTCTTCAAGAAAAGCGTCTTTGGATTCCGGGAAATTATTTACCGAGGAAACCGCAAGCGCAACACGCTGGGGCGAAATTTGTCCGAAGTGAAAATACGGCGAAAGATTACTTAATGCATTCAAGTTTGGGTCATTTCTGTGTTGATTATAACTCTCAAGTTTTTGGTTGATAAATTTTTCAAGAATCGATTTTGCGGTTGATTCACCGGGAATTAACCAATCAACTTCAGGGACACTAAAATTTATTTTTAATGAATTTCGAGCTTTTTCCCAATCAACTTTTTCCAAGTTGGGATTGTTTTCCATTGTTAAAAGGGGGGGGATTTCATCCAAAAATTCATCAAGATTTCGTTTTATTTTTGGCCGAATTGTGTAAGCCGCATATTCTATTTTATCCGAGACATATTTACACGGGACAATATTATGTGTGTCAACTTCATGGATTGGGATTTGGATTTTATCGGCAACTTTTTTCTTCCAGAACCGAGCGATTTTTAACGGATTAAAATCGACAACTAAAAGTGAAGCATGAATCTTTTCCAAAAACCGCGGTAAGTTTTGCTCAGGTTCACCGAGAAATAAATTGAACGGAATATTGAATCGATTCAAATGTTGTTCAACCTCTTCCAATCCTTTTATCATAAATTCATATTGACGAACCGTTGCTTCCAAAAATTCGGGGACGAGATTAAAAACCACACGCAAATCCACATTCATTTCACAGGCTTTGCTTTGTGCGTAAATCAATGCCCAATTATCATTCGCGCGCTGATCGCGCTGCATCCAATAAACGACAGGCCCAGTTTTTTTCTCACCATCCTTAAGAATTTTTAATCTGTTTTCATTCATAAAATGCTAGTTCGTCCTAAATTCTTTGTAGTTACATTCCGGTAATCTTACTCATTTTAAATTTCTAAAATAAGGTGGGAGGAATGATAAGTACTGATGACACGATTACTTTCTGCTCATTTTTACGATTTCATCAAATTCTTTTTTTTCTATCGGAAAAGCGCTTAATCTGTTTCCCCGTTGAATAAGTCGCATTTCACTCAATTTCGGATTCGATTTGATCTCCTCTAAAGTAACTTGGCGAGAAAATTTTTCGGTTAGTTTTATATCCACCATAAACCACGCCGGCTGCTCTTTTTTACTTTTTGGATCGTAATAATGGTGGTCGGGATCAAACGCGTTAAAATCGGGATAACCCTCTTTTACGATTTCACAAACTCCAACAACTGCCATTGGATTTGCATTACTGTGGTAAAACAAAACTTTGTCGCCGATTTTCATATCATCACGAATAAAATTGCGGACTTGATAATTTCTAATGCCATCCCAATAAGTTGTCTGTGCTTTTTCTTTTGCCAAATCATCGATTGAATATGAATTCGGCTCGGATTTAAATAACCAGTGTTTCATTTTTATTCCTTATTTGTGCAACGCAATTAATAACAAATATGAATTTGAATTTGTTCAAGTAGTCTAAAACTTTCGAAATATCGAATTATCGAATACTTCTTTTAATTTTTCAAATATTTCTCGAACCACATCTTCCGGTTTTGATCAACTTCCTTTTTATGTTTTTTGAGAAAATGATCGCCGTTTTCCAACATTATCAATCGAAAAGGAATTTCATTTTTTAACAATTTATACGATAGATCAAGCGAGTCGTGTGGTAATACACGATTATCCGCCGTTCCATGCATTATTAAAATTGGAGTAGTTTTCGGCAATTTCTCAGCAAAATTTACGATCGATCTCGAAGCGCATAAATTCTCAAAATTTTCTGAATGTGAATCTCCCATTGTGGTTTCGTAAAGACGTTTCATGAATTTTGATTCTTCAGCATTACAACGTAAATCAGCAATTCCTCCGGTAACAACGGCCGCTTTGAAATTGTTGTTTTTCGTAAGAGTGAGATAAGTCATCATTCCGCCGCGACTCCAGCCTTCGATTCCCCAAATTGTCGGATCGGCATTCGGAATTTCCTCCGCTAATGGAACGAGATTTTCAATGTCATTCAAATCTTTGCCACCGAACTCATCTTTTCCTTCACCGCCGTCATTTCCACGATATTGGGTTGAGAATACAACATAACCCCAGCTCGCCAATTCGCCGAATATTCCTTGTGCATTAAATTTATCAATTACGCCTTGATTTCCGATTCCTCCACGGCACCAAATAATGCAAGGATGTTTTTTTGAATTATCTTTCGGATATGCGACATAACCTTTTACTTTTAACCCATTTGATAAATAAGTAATTTTTTCCACGGTCACATCATCTATCGCGTTATTACTCCAGCCGCTGCGAATCATTTTTGTCTGAATTTCGGATAATGAAATAATTTCTCGCTCAATTATCATTTTTGCCATGAATTTCCCATTTGAAAGATTTATTTTCAACATTGATTTCAAATTAATACGGTTGAAGATAATATTATGTCGAAGAAAAAAACACGTAAAGCGAATAAAAATCAATCGTTTTTTACGATTAAAAATATAGTGGTCGGAATTGTAATCGTGTCATTCGCAGGATATTTCATCGCGAACAACTTCATCAGTTCTCCAAAACAAGAGACCAAGACTTTAAAAAGATTTACAGGATTTGATTTCCAAAAAGAAGGGGAGTTGACCTTTTCCTCTGCGGAAAATGAGTTTATAAATAAAATTGATATTGAAATTGCCGATACACCTGAGCAACGACAGGTTGGTTTAATGTATCGTGTAAAAATGCGCGAAGATCGGGGAATGCTTTTTATTTTTGACGATGAACGACCACAATCTTTCTGGATGCGTAATACAGAAATTTCGTTGGACATTCTATTTGTCAATAAGGATATGGAAATTGTTCGAATCCATAAAAATACTCAACCATTTACGGAAACATCTTACCCTTCAGTGCGACCCGCATTATATGTTGTTGAAGTTAACGCCGGTTATACCGACAGGAATAATATTAAAGAAGGTGATAAAATAGTTTGGCGAAGGATTTAAATGTAGAGACGGGGCATTCCCCGTCTCTACGAAGAATATTACTGATTTAATTTGGCAATCAAATTTAGCGCGCTTCCGGCTTTAAACCATCCAATTTGATTTTCGTTGAATGTGTGATTCAACATCACATCTTCGGTTGTTCCGTCAGAATGTTTAATTACCATTTTTACTTGTCTGCCCGGTGCTAAATTTGCTAAATCAACGAGTGAAATTCTATCATCTTCTTGGATTTTATCATAATCATTCGGATTTACAAATGTTAACGGCAACATACCTTGTTTTTTAAGGTTTGTTTCATGAATTCGTGCGAAGCTTTTTACGATTATTGCTTTACCGCCAAGAAATCTCGGTTCCATTGCGGCATGTTCACGACTGGATCCTTCGCCGTAATTTTCATCTCCTATCACCACCCAGTTCATATTTTCCGCTTTATATTCGCGGGCTACTTCGTGCGGTTGTCTGTATTCGCCTGAAAGCTGGCTTTTAACAGATCCTGCTTCATCCGTAAATTCATTAATTGCTCCAAGAAAAAGATTTTTCGAGATGTTATCCAAATGTCCACGGAATCTTAGCCAAGGCCCGGCCATTGAGATATGATCGGTTGTACATTTCCCTTTTGCTTTTAATAAAACCGGGAGATCTAAATAATCTTTTCCATCCCACGCGTCAAACTTCTCTAAAAATTGAAGCCTTTTACTCTCGGGTTTTATGATTACTTCAGTATCCGAGTATTTATCGGAAGGAGCGATGTATCCTGCTTCGTCCGCGATAAATCCGTCATTGGGTAATTCATCTCCAAACGGCGGATCAAGTTTAATTTTTTCGCCATTTGCATTTATTAATTCATCATTTGCTGGATCGAAAGAAAGACTTCCGGAAATGGCAAGTGCGGTCGTCATTTCAGGACTCGCAACAAAGGCCAATGTATTTGGATTCCCATCATTTCTTTTAGCGAAGTTTCTGTTAAATGACGTGACGATTGTATTCTTTTCCCCGGATTCATTATCCATTCTTTTCCACATTCCTATGCATGGTCCGCATGCGTTTGCGAGAACAACTCCACCAAAATCAGTCAAAGTTTTTAATTGTCCGTCGCGTTCAATTGTTGCTCTAACTTGTTCGGAACCCGGTGTGATTGTGAATTGCGATTTCGCTTTTAGACCCTTGGCCAAAGCTTGTTTCGCTATGCTCGCCGCTCGGTCGATATCCTCATAGCTTGAGTTTGTGCAGCTTCCGATTAACGCAACAGAAATATTATCGGGATAGTCGTTTTCTTTAACAGCTTTTTTTAGTTCCGAAACCGGCCAGGCTTTATCCGGTGTGAAAGGTCCATTCAAATGAGGCTCTAATTCACTTAAATTAATTTCAATTAATTGATCAAAATATGATTCGGGATTTGAGAAAACTTCATCATCCGCCTTAAGATCATTTGTATGTTTACGAGCTAAATCAGCGACGTCTTTTCTGCCTGTTTTTTCAAGATAAGCTGCCATTTTTTCATCAAAGGCAAAAACTGAAGTTGTCGCGCCAATTTCCGCGCCCATGTTGCAGATTGTTCCTTTACCGGTACACGAAATTGAGTTAGCGCCTTCGCCGAAATATTCTACAATTGCACCCGTTCCACCTTTAACCGTAAGGATTCCGGCAACCTTCAGAATAACATCTTTTGGTGAAGTCCAACCGGAGAGTTTTCCGGTCAATTTTACACCGATTATTTTCGGCCATTTTAATTCCCAAGGCATTCCGGCCATCACATCCACCGCGTCCGCACCTCCGACACCAATCGCAACCATTCCTAATCCGCCGGCATTTGGAGTGTGTGAATCGGTCCCGATCATCATGCCGCCCGGAAACGCATAATTTTCTAAAACAACTTGATGGATAATTCCCGCACCCGGTTTCCAAAATCCAACACCGAATTTTTTCGAAATACTTTCGATAAAATCAAAAACTTCTTTGTTTTCACTTTTCGCTTTGGATAAATCATCTACAGCGCCAACTTCGGCTTGAATTAAATGATCACAATGGGCGGTTGAAGGAACTGCGGTAGTTTTTTTACCCGAGTGCATAAACTGAAGCAAAGCCATTTGGGCTGTTGCATCTTGCATTGCTACACGATCCGGAGAAAGATTTATGTAATCATTTCCTCTTTCATATTCTCTTGTGGGATCTTCCCACAAATGGCTGTATAAAATTTTCTCGGTTAAAGTCATCGGTCGGTTCAATACCGCGCGGGCTTTCTCGAGCTTTTCCGCCAGACCGGTATAGACCTTTTCAATCATATCAATATTTGCGGTCATTTGTTCTCCTTTAATTTATTTTTATGCAAATATACTGAAAAGGGGAGAGTATTTCTTTTAAGTGCTCCTTAATTTAGAAGATACCCGATCTGGTATGAAACGGCTGAATAGAATCAACGACACAACTTTTCTGAAGATTATTTTTTTGAAAATCTACCGATAATCTTTACCGGAAAATCAACTCTTTGGTTTAGCCCAAACAAACAGATGCCATCCGCACCACCATCAAATGCCTTTTTAATTGCCTCGTTCAGCGAGTTTTCATTTAATGAGGGTAGGAATAAACCGGTTACTAATTTGAATTTCCCTTTCGATTCTCGTACACCCTGCTCAGTCGCAAATTGTATCCAGTTCATATTTTGACGATAAAAATTGTGGTAAATCATAGGAACGGCAATGTCTAAATCCCAGCTTGACCAATCCTGGCGAACCATTTGTCTCGACATTTCTGGATATGGAAAAACCGCCGCAGAGAGTTTTTTATTTTCGAGGTGTACCATATAGGAAATATCGTTCACCAAAGCTGTCACAGCATTCAATCGAAATTGCAACCATTCCATATCTAATTCCGGATTTTCGAGATCCATAGGATCGACACCAAACAGCTCTTTGAATTCGGCACGCGCATTCGGGTGATAATCGTAATCAAATTCGGGCATTTGATGATCTTGTTGAAGATTGTATTTAGGCTGTAAATCAGCTCCCAGTATTACGTCAACATATCTGACATAATCTAAGTGAATCGATTCCAACCCATCAATGGAAAGATAATTTGCGACTTTACTTTTTATGTGTTCTCTTGCTCCTTCGGAAAAAGGGCTCAACCATTGGTAATAATCAACGTATGCCCGATATTCAAGCGAATTTTGTCCGAGTCGGTTCACCGCATACCATTCAGGGTGTTTCATTGCCTCTTCGTCGTTCGGTGCGTTTAATGTCCAAATCCATGCATGTGTTTTTATATTTTGTTTTGAAGCTAACTCAATGAAATCTTTCGTCTGATCCGGAGTTGCGGATAGAAAAATATCAGTAATACCGTTTTCATTGAACTTTTTTAATCTTTTATTCCAGCTTTCCAGATTAGGGGCGTAATTGTATGCAAGCCATAATCCGAATATTTTTTCTTCTGAAGGTTTTGGTTTAACTTCTTGTTGCCCGCATGAAATCATCAAAATCATACTAAAAATCAAAAATATTATCGGAATTATTCTTTTTATCATTTGCTAATCACTTTTTCGAAAGTTATTTGTTCATCGGAATTAAGTTTCATACTCGAATTATTCTCAAGTCGAATCGATAGTGAATACTTGTTCTCATCTCCATCCAAGAATATTTCATATTGTTTGTTATTCCATATAAAATTAGAACCGCCAATTGAGTTTATATCCTTTGAAAAAATTCCATTCTGCTTCTTAAATTCAATTTGATTTCGGTGATAGCTAAATAATGCTTGATATTCTGTCTCGAATTCTTCGAAATTTATCTTTTTCTCTGTGTCTGACAAATTTTCCGAAAATTCTAAATATCCCCAATGTTCGGGTCTATGCATATCAATCGCGTATTGCGGAGACCAAACCCAATTATCTTCGGGGTATGACTTATTTGTCTCGGGATTTTTCTTTTTATGGTAAATTCCATCAATAATTTCATGTTGCCATTGAACTCTCGAAAAATTGATTCTCCAAACTTCACCTGGATTTACGCCGGTTTTCCCAATCATTTTTTGTATTTCGTTTATTGGAACAGCCATTTCAACATTCCAGCAAGAATCGATATTATCAGGATTATTTAGGGTGCCATTGATACTCACTGCGGTTTTTAAGTCCGTCAGATTCCAATCATCTATAGCTTTTCCACCGGTCCTATAAGATTTTGGAAGTTGCAAATCCCAGACAGTATTTAGCGCGTTGATTTCAATTTCACCATAAATTGGCTTGTATTGATCCGGTTTAATGAACACTTCAAAATCATTGTTATAAAATATTACCTCATCCCGTTTTGTGATATTTCCCCAGATATGCGGTTCATGCAATTCAGCAAAAATGTATAAATAATCAACATCCCAAAGCATTTTTACTCTGGTTTTAAAACGCGGAGTTGGATATTTCACTCCTTGAATATCGAGAAAATCGGAAGTCCAACTACTTTTATTCCAATCCAATTCGGAGGCGAATCCATCAATAATAAAATCAGATTCTGTTTTTAGTACTTCATAATGCAATGGTGAATTGACTTCGATTTTAGCTGTGTTTTGGAAGCACGAGGATATGAAAAAAAGAGCGGGCGAGGTGAAAATTAACACTAACAGATTTTTATTCATTCATCTCCAAATTGAAATTCTCTTTTATTCTTGAAACAAAATTGTCATCCCATTTTGCTTTTGTGCTTCCGTTTTCATTCAAATAAATGCGGGGCGGGGAGTTGCCGATAAGGTTAAAAAATTCAGTTGAATTGATTTCCACGTAGGGAAATTCGCTATTGGTGAGTGTCTGAAACGAATCTACAGTAATCTCACCCTCGCTAAAAAACAATGTATAGAAGTCCGGAAAATTTTTACTTTCATTTTTCAATTCGCCTATTTGCATTGCGGCTTCTTGGCAATGATCACATTCGGTATTAAATATTGCAATCAAGTTTGTCCCTACCGAAAGATCAACATTGCCTCTGTTTTCAAATTGCGTATAACCGGAAAACTCAAATTTTGCATTTGTTTTCTGAGGTGAATATATGAATGCGGAAGGTAGAGCTAATATCAATAATAAGATGGGAATCCAGAAATGAGTCGTATTCTGTTTTGAATAATACCAAACATAAAGAACGATTAAAATTAAAACTACATTTTTTAATAACGAACTGAGCGGGCTCATAGCGATCATCTCGCCAAAACATCCGCAATTTCCATCTTCACCGATAAATATCAAATAAAGTAAATGCAGGGAAAATATTCCGAGAACGACTAATGTAAGGGGAGAAACAAATGTTTTTATGAAGTAACGTTGAATTAAAAGTAAACCGATTGCGAATTCTAATCCGACTACTAATCTTGCAATCACCGCCGCATTTGCTCTATCACCAACCAATCCTTGATTTATTATTATCAATTCAAATAGTCCAATGTCAACAATCTTGGAATAAGCCGAAAAAATAAATGTAGCCGCTAAAAAAAGCTGCGCGAGATATACCAGGTTGTTTTTTTTCATTTTACTCAGAATTATTAGATGTCTAATCTATTTTGATAAATCGAATAAAGTGTTTTATCCGTAGAGTTTTTCTTCCACTGCTTCACATAAAATATGCGCGACGGTAATGTGTCCTTCTTGGATTCTTTGAGTATTGGTTGACGGAATAATTACTTCCGCATCAACCGTTCCTTTAATTTTGCCTCCATCTCCGCCGAGTAGAGCGATACACTTCATATTTTTGCTTTTAGCTTTTTCAATCGCGAGAATTACATTTTTTGAATTACCGGAGGTTGATATCGCTATCAAAACATCCCCATCGTTCCCAAGTCCTTCCACATTTCGTGCAAAAACATTTTCAAATCCAATATCATTTCCACCGGCAGTTAAATTCGAGGTATCGGTGGTAATGGCAAAAGCCGGAATCGCCGGTCGATCCAATTTATGAGAAAGTCGGATCATAAACTCTGTTGCGATGTGTTGGCAATCTGCCGCACTGCCGCCATTTCCGCAGAGCAGAAGTTTATTGCCTTTTTTTAATGAATCGGCGGTTAATTCAATTATCTGAAAAATATCGGTTTTGCACTCAGCCAAAATATCAAGTTTTGTACGTGAGCTTTCTTCTAACGAATCGACTATAAATTTTTTAATATCCAAATCCGATATTCCTAAACAAATTTAACTGATTGATTTTCGTGTATCGCCATCGCAAAATCCTTCACTTCCGACCACGTTGATTTATCTTCAAAATAATTACCAACAACTATCGCTTTTGCGCCTGCTTTAATTTTTTTTGCGGCTGTTTGAGGATCTCTAATCCCACCGCCGACAATTAAAGGTAGTTTACAAAACTTACTCACTTTCTGAATCATTTCTTCGGGTACGGACATATCAGCTCCCGACCCGGCTTCGAGGTATATTAATTTCATTCCGATGTATTGTGCGGCAAGAGCAGTCGCCGCGGCTATTTCCGGTTTGTTTCGGGGGATTGGATTCGTACCGCTCATATACTCGGCTGTAGTTCGTTTGCCGGATTCAATTAACATATATCCCGTTGAAATGGGCTCGATGCCCGATTGCAAAATTCCGGGTGCTGCCATAACGTGTTGGCCAATTAATTGGTCTCCATTTCTTCCACTTATTAATGAAATAAAAAGAATGGCATCCGCTTTTGAAGAGACCTGACTAACTCCGCCCGGGAATATAATTCTCGGCAAATCACAATTTTCTTTAATTATATCGAGAGTTTTTTCCAGATTTCCCGTCACCATAAGACTTCCGCCAACGAGAAGTGCGTCAACCCCGTTTTTGCTGCAAATATCAACAAATTCGATCAGATCATCCTTCTCGAATTCATCCGGATCGATTAGAACAAGGAAAATTGCTCCCTTTTCTTCTATATCTTTTATTAATTTCTCTTGAATGGTCATTATTTTATTTGTCCCAAAAGCCTAAAAATAACAAAGAATTGTCTAATTAACCGAAAGAATTATTATTTTTGAACATGTATTACGGAGTATAGTTAAAAAATGAAAGAAGTTTATATTTATATCAAACCGACTTGTACAACATGCAGAAAATTAGCAAAATCTTTGAGAGAAAGAGGTATCGAGTTTAAGGATATAAATTATTTTGTGAAACCACTCTCAAAAGCAAAAATCAAAAGCCTTGCGAAGAAGATAGGTATTAGTCCGGTTGAATTAATCCGTAAAAAGGACAAATTGTACAAAGAATTGGGTTTGAAGGATAAAAAAATAAACCAGGCAGAAGCTCTGGATTTATTAATCAAAGAACCTAATCTGATGTCCAGACCGATTGTAGAATTAGGTGAAAAAGCAGTTATAGCCAATCCAATCGAACAAATTGAAGAATTGTTCTCATAATTAGATTTTCCCGCCTGTTATCCGGGATTGTTTTATAATTTTTTATTGAAGAGGTGAATTATGTCAAAAATTGAAGTTGCTTTAGGAATTGATATCGGAGGCACAAATACGGTATTTGGACTCGTGGATAGGGAGGGAAATAAAAAATTAACGGATTCGATTACAACTAATTCATCAGAGCCCGCTGAAAAGCTATTTAATCGAATTTATGAACAGTTAAATGCTCATAACTTAGACGAATTTGAAATTAAAGGTGTAGGAATTGGTGCGCCTAATGCAAACTATTTTAGAGGTAGTGTCGAAAATCCACCAAATTTAGAATGGGATGATACGAATGTGGTTGAAGTTTCACGGCAATATTTGGAAGTTCCGACGGTTTGCACAAATGACGCAAATGCTGCTGCGCTTGGTGAATTAAAATTCGGGGCAGCCAAAGAGATGAAAAATTTTATCGAAATTACACTTGGAACGGGACTTGGCAGCGGAATAATTGTGAATGGAGATGTTTTGTACGGAGCAACCGGATTTGCGGGTGAATTAGGCCATGTTACAGCTGTTTCTGGAGGAAGAGATTGCGGATGCGGCAGAAGAGGTTGCTTGGAAACTTACGCATCAGCCACCGGAATTGTTCGAACTGTAAGTGAACTACTTGGCGATTCGAGAGAAAAGTCAGTTCTACGCGAGATTCCTTTCAAGGAATTATCCGCAAAAAGGATTGCCGATGAAGCCAGAAACGGCGATAAAATTGCTTTAGAAGCGTTTGATTATACGGGATTAGTTTTAGGTGAAGCTTTGGCAAACGCTGTCGCCGCGTTTAGTTGTGAAGCAATTGTTCTTTTCGGTGGATTAGCTCTGGCCGGTGATTTGTTATTTGAACCGACCCAAAGATATATGGATGAACACATGTTAGAAATATTCAAGAATACATGCCAACTGCTACCGTCAAAGCTGCCCTCCGGTGATGCGGCTATTCTTGGCGCCAGCGCTTTAATTTGGAATGAAATCGATTTGGGGAAAGTTTAAGTATTAGTTCTTAAATCGCGACTTAATTTTTTATTAAGTCTTGACTTTTTATTAATAATTTCAAAGATTGGCTTTGTAACAATCAGAAAATATTAATATTTAGATTTGAGACAGCTATTTCTAATAATATTTTTAATTCTTCAATCGTTTGTTTTAGCACAAACATTCGCGGACACATCAGCCTCAAAGACGGATGTAATATCGGAATATCCCGTCCATGTTTATGAAGAACCAACATTCCGCTCTATAATTTTATCAGTAATTGATTCAAACACAACCTTTACAATTCGAGATTCCAGCAACGGCTTCTATTTCATCGAGCAGGATTCTCTCACCGGATGGATAGACAGTTACCTTACAAATCGACCTTTGCTTGATTTAAAAACCAGTGAAAAGAAAATTGAAGAACCGCTTGAACCAACACAATGCACCGGGGTTACTAAAAAAGGGGAGAGATGTAAAATTAAAACTTCGGATCCGTCAGGAAAATGCCACTGGCACAGATGAATTCGAAAGTGGTTTTCCAAACGACGTTCGTTATAAGATTTATTTTCTTCTTGTTGTGAACGTCTGGCGCAATAATAACTCTACTTGGTGGTCATGCTATATTACTAATTTTAGCTGACATTAGAGTACCAATATTGAATTTTTGATAGTATGACTTACAAGCCACTATTTGCTGAGCATTACATTGCCCATCTTATTAAATCTTCTATCATCAACTTTCTGTTTATTTTTAATCGGAATAACTTGTCAGGCAACATTTATTTTAGCACTACCAACTTCTTTGTCAATATTTTTTCATTGGTAATTAAGCTATAAAAGTATACTCCGCTGGACAAATCCTCAGCATCAAAAACAAATTCGTGAAAACCACTTTGCTGAAAACCTTGGATGAAAATTTTAACTGGTTGACTCAAAGCGTTAGCCACAATTAACTTTACAAACGAATCTTTTGGGATATAATAAGAAATAATTGTAATTGGATTGAATGGATTCGGATGATTTTGATCTAACCGAAAAACTGAGGCTCCTAAAGAAGGTGCACTTACTGCGTCGATTAAATCGCCATATTGCACACCATCAATAAGACATCCTTCTAGCGATGACTTAGATTCAGAAAAAAATATTGTCCAATCGTAATGTTCTATTAAACCAAAATTTTTTGAAAACTCAAACGATTGATGATTAGCAACAAAAGTTTTCTGAGTATCTTCGATTCCATAACTAGAATAATTCTCATCTTTAAAAAAAAGAGTTGAATCAAAAACACAAGAAAAGAAACTAGAGTTTTTTGCTTGATTAAAAACAAACAATAAACAGTCAGTGGAATCTATGCTGCGAAAGCAAAAGAGTGAATCATTATCGAGGCGTAAAAGATTGCTTCCAAATAAGTAACTATTAGACAACAGGAAGTATTCAAAACCATTTCCCAAAGTCACATTATCCAATACCTTTACAGAATATTCCCAGAAATAAGACCCGCCGCCGTGCGAAAGAGTTACCTCTGAATAATCCCACCTGTTCCCAATTTGAAGTGGAAAATAATCTTGAGAGAAAATAAATGAGTTGAGGAATAAACAGAAACAGACAGTCAAATATTTTAGTATATTTTTTATCATCTCGATTCGTATGGTTGCATAATAAAATTAAACCGTTTATTTGCAATAACTTACAATATTATTATGTGTTTATGCCGAATTATTTCCTTAAAGTGATTTGGATATAAAATTCTTGAGTATCAGTTTATCAGTCAATTTTATCAAAAAATTTATTTAAACTAATTGATTTTTTATCAAGTTGCCACAAATTTAATCAAACAAAGTTGTAGTAATAAGCCTTTGTGTCCTATTTGCTAAGATTATTTTGTGTGGGCGAAAATACTTTTCCGGGGTGTAAAAGAATAAGATGCTATTGAAAATGGTGCTTTCCAAAATATATCATTCTGAACAAAGCATGCTGACTCCATTCAGGTTCAGAATGACAAAGAAAAATATTGGACATGTCATCCCGAACTAGTTGAAATTGAGATGCTGAATTGAATTCAGCATGACAAAAGAATAAAGGAATTGTCATCCCGAATTTACTGTGGGATAGTATTGAAGAATTCGCTCAAATGGAAAATTGAGATTTAGAACCAACCCTGCCTTTCGGGTGTCAGGTTGGGAATGACAAAGAAAAATATTAGACTCGTCATCCCGAACTCGTTTCGGGATCTTCTTGAAGAACTAGTTGAAATTGAGAAGTTAAGATGCTGAACATGCCTATCGAGCGTGCTGCATAACTAATTGTTAGTAGAAATTACAGTTGACTGAGCTTGTCGAAGTCAAAATAATCCTCGATTCCGTGCATTTCGACAAGCTCAATGCACGGAATTTTTGAGTTCTGCAACCCGCACTATCGACAGATAGGCTGCATTCAGCCTAACAATCTAATATTTATGAGCAGCACATGAACTGTTGTGACAAACATAAAAATCATATTAAAAATTGTTCGGATGCACTGTGCATTTCGTAAAAGGGATCAAAAGTAAAATAAAAATCGATTGATCTCTTAGTAAGTAATGGAATTAAATTAGCTGATATTTCCAAGCGCAATTTTATGTGCAGCAATTGTTTTATCCAAGTCGTCCTTTGAATGTGCCGTTGAGACAAACATAGCTTCAAACTGGGCAGGCGCTAAATAAATTCCTTGATTTAACATTTCATGGAAGTATTGCCCATATTTTTTCGTATCTGAAGTTACCGCAGATTTAAAATCTGAAACTTCAACATCTGTAAAAAACATACAGCTCATCGAACCAATTCGGGTCATCCAATAATTTAATCCAAGTGATTCCAAATTATCTTTCATGCCTTTTTCAAGATAAGCTGACTTCTGTTCCAAAATATCGTAAACATCCGGATGTTCCTTAATGTGATTCAAAGCTGCAAATCCGGCCGACATGGCCAAAGGATTCCCGCTTAACGTCCCCGCCTGGTAAACCGGTCCGACAGGAGAAATTTGCTCCATTATTTCTCGTTTTCCTCCAAATGCGCCAACCGGCAATCCGCCACCGATTATCTTCCCGAATGTTGATAAATCGGGTTTAACTCCAAGCACTTCTTGGGCGCCGCCTTTAGCGACCCGAAAACCGGTCATAACTTCATCAAATATTAAGACTATTTTTTCTTCGGTACAGAGTTCACGTAATTCTTGTAAAAATTTAATTTTGGATTTAATAACACCCATATTACCGGCAATTGGTTCGATTATAATGGCTCCAATTTCATTTTTGTTGGCAAAGACTAATTCTTTAACAGATTCGATATTATTGTACTCCGCGCAAAGTGTATCGGCAGCGTTTCCTTTGGTAACTCCAGGACTGGTTGGGACCCCGAGAGTCAATGCTCCGGAACCCGCTTTAATTAAAAAGTAGTCGGCATGACCATGGTAGCACCCTTCAAATTTGATGAATTTTTCCCTTCCGGTAAACCCGCGGGCAGCACGCACAGCGCTCATTGTAGCCTCGGTTCCGCTATTAACCATTCTGACTAATTCAACCGAAGGTACCAGATCGATAATAAGTTTAGCCATTTCGATTTCGATTTCAGTCGGGGCGCCAAAAGAAGTGCCGTTATCGATACTTCTAACCAATGCTTCTTTGATAAATTCGGGATTGTGTCCGAAAAGATGTGGTCCCCAACTTCCAATATATTCCACATATTCATTATCATCTGCATCCAAAATTTTAGTGCCGTATCCTTTTTTGATAAAAAGCGGATTTCCGCCAACAGAATTAAAAGCTCTCACCGGTGAATTAACACCGCCGGGAATAAAATTTTTCGCTTCACTGAACAATTTTTCACTTTTTGCAATATTGATCATTCGTTTGCTCCATACTTATTATTCATATAATCAATTACTTTATTTGTAACGAGCTCTGAGTTTTTAACACAATCACCTACCGAAATTCCACCCCGAAAATTTCCACTTAGAAATAAGCCGGGATTCTTTGTTTCAAACTCATCGCAGTATTTTTCAATTTCGATGTACCCAAGGTTATATTGGGGAATTGCTTTTGGCCAAAGTTTGAAGGACAAATATTCTGGTTCGCCGGATATCCCCATCACTTCTTTAAAATCTTTAAGGGCATAAGCAATTGTTTCGTCTTCAGTCTGTTTTAATATTTTTTGATTCCTAATTCCTCCTGTAAAGATTGTGAAGGAGGCTTTCCCATCGGGCGCACGATTTGGAAAAATGGTTGAACTCCAAATTGCTCCGAGGAAATTCTTTTGCTCTTTAGAAGGAATTAAAAACCCAAACCCATCCAATTTTCTTTTGATTTGTGAAAAATCATAACCGGCATAAATCACCATTACCGGCGGATAAACAATTTGATTTAGTTTTGGCGGCAGATTATTATCAATTTCATCGAATAACTCCGCGGTTGAAGATGCCGGTATTGTTGAAACGATTACATCCACTTCAAGTTCCGCGTGACTACCGTCAGGATTATCGTACAATATTCTTTTACCGTAGTCCACGTCAATTACTTTTACAACTTTGGAACTCAACTTTACTTTATTTCCAAGACTTTTGGCGATGGCTTCCGGAAAGCTCTGCATCCCATTTTTGAATGCGAACATTTTTGCGCTTTGTTTGGATGTCTCCGAACTTTTCTTCCTCTCTTTGGCGCCTTTAATCATTCCTTTAATTAAGCCACCATATTTCTGCTCAAGCGCGAAAACTTTTGGAAATGCAGATTGTACGCTCAATTTATTAGGATCACCGGCATAAACACCGGAAACAAAAGGATCGATTACGTAATCGGCAAACTGCTTTCCTAAACGTCGTTCCACAAAAGAATAGAGAGATTGATAATAGCCATCATCCGATTTGCCGACAAATGGTTCGAACGCAACTCGAAATTTTCCACCTATTGTAAAAATGCTCGATTTTAACAACGCGCCGGGGCCCGTCGGAAGCGGAAGCAACTTCTCATTTTTAAGGATATACCTTTTATTAGCTTGCTCATTGGCATAAATCATTTCGTTTTTCATCCCAACATCTTCAGCTAATTTGGCAATTAACGGTGTTGTTTCAAGACCGCTATTGGGACCAAAATCAACAAGGTATCCTTCTTCGAATACGGTTTGCATCGAGCCACCGGCTTTTCCGGCGGAATCGAAAACCGTTACATCGTACCCTTTTTGTGTAAGCCAATGAGCGGTTGCGAGTCCAGAAATTCCCGCTCCGAATACGGCAATCTTTTTTTCACTTTTCATAATTATACAGTTTTGGAATATCTCGCTTTATCTTGTTGTCTTTCAATAAATCCATCAAAATTCATAGCGATATTTCTAATTAATAATCTTCCCGTATCCTTGATAACTATTTTTCTGTTTTCAAGTGATAAGAGATCATCCTCAATCATGTCTTTAAGATTATTTAATCCAAAGGCAAAATAATCTTCAAATTTGATATTATGTTTTTTATCAATCGAACTAAATTCCAATTCGAAGTCGCACATAAGTTTCATGATAACATCCTTGCGGATTTTATCATCTTCGGTGAAACGATATCCTTTCCAGATTGGAAGAACACCTTCTTCAACGGCATCAAAGTATTCTTTTTCTTTTTTGAAATTTTGAGTATAAACATCACCAATTTGACTAATGCTGGTGATCCCCATCGCGTAAAGATCAGTGCCGGCATTTGTGCTGTATCCTTGAAAATTTCTATATAACCGTTTTTCCTTCAAAGCTTTTGAAAGATCATCTTCGGGTTTTGCAAAATGATCCATTCCGATAAATTCGTAACCGGCTTCGGTTAATTTTTGAATTGTCATAAAAAGGATGTTTAATTTTTCATCCGCTGCCGGAATATCTTCTTCTTTAATTAACGCCATGTGTTTTTTCATCCATGGAACATGGGCATAATTAAAAACGGCAATTCGATCAGGAGAAATATCGATTATTTTGTCAACTGTTTCCGCGAATCCATCCACTGTTTGAAAAGGAAGACCGTAGATTAAATCGAGATTAATACTATCGAATCCCAATTCCCGAACCCAATTTACTACTTGTCTGGTCATATCTTCAGGTTGGATTCGGTTTACAGCTTTTTGAACTTTTTCATTAAAATCTTGAACACCCATGCTGATTCTGTTAAATCCACCTTTTCGAAGCGCTTCAAGATGTTCCTTGGTTAAACCCCGGGGATCGATTTCACTGCCATTTTCAGAATCCGGGCGAAAATCAAAACTTTCTTGAATGTATTTAGTCAGGTCATAAATTTCTTCTGGATTTAGATGAGTCGGAGTTCCACCGCCCCAATGCAGTTGTGACACTTTTCTCTCGGTTGAAATGTATGAACGGAGCAGATCGATTTCATTTTTCAAATATTTTACATACTCGCTTATTCTGCTTCGGTTTCGAGTTACTATCATATTGCATCCGCAGAAATAACAAAGCGTATCGCAGAAAGGGATATGATAATAGAGTGATAAATCCGGAGCGTTTGAATCATGATTAGTTTTGATTATCTCATCCATATAGTCACTGTGTGAGAACTCCTCGCTAAACTGTGGAGCCGTCGGATAACTCGTGTATCGTGGCCCGGGTTTATCGTATTTGCGAATAAGATTTTTATCTAATTTCAGCATAATAATTCCTTACTTGATATGATATTTTGAGCTCTTGGATTTAATAAAATCAACAAGTGCTTTTGCATGCGCCGGTTTAACATCAGGGAGTATGCCGTGACCCAAATTGAAAATATGGCCGGACCCGTTACCGTATGAATCCATAACTTTAGTCGCTTCAATTTCAATTTTATCAACATTTCCATATAAAATTGTCGGATCCATATTTCCCTGAAGTGCAACTTTATCACCGATTCGTTCCCTAACTTTCCCGATATTTACAGTCCAATCCAGCCCGATAACAGTTGCGCCGGTTTTGGCGATCTTGTTCCAACCTGAACTAATACCTTTTGGGAAGAAAATTACCGGTTGGTCTGTAACTTTTAATTTGGAAATAATTTTTTCGACGTAGTTTAATGAAAACTCGTAAAAATGATGAGGAGCTAAAATTCCGCCCCAAGTATCAAATATTTGAACAGCATTTACTCCGGCTTCAATTTTAGCGTTTAAATAATCCGCTACCGCATCAGAAATTTTATCCAACAAATTGTGCGCAAGTTCGGGATCATTAAAAATCAAATTTTTAACTTTAGAAAAAGTTTTCGAGCCGCCACCTTCAACCATATATGTTAAGAGAGTCCAAGGTGAACCGCTGAATCCAATTAAAGGTACACGGTTATTAAGATTTTCTTTTGTCATTTTTATGGCATCAAGAACGTATTTAAGATCCTTTGTAGGATCTATTTGTTTTAATGCTTTTGCATCGTCAGCATTTCTGATTGGTTTTGGAAATTGCGGACCTTTTGATTCAACCATCAATAATTCCATTCCCATTGCTTCGGGAATAACCAGAATATCGGAAAACAAAATTGCGGCGTCAACTCCGATAAGATCGATAGGCTGAATAGTGACTTCACTCGCAAGTTCAGGAGTTTTACACATTGTTAAAAAATCGGAATTTTTTCGTACGGCGCGATATTCAGGTAAATATCTGCCGGCTTGTCGCATTATCCAAATAGGTGTTCTTTCGATAACTTCCCTGCGGCAAGCTCGCAAGAAAAGATCATTCTGTAATTGTGTCAAAATATATCCTTGTATTAATTCAATAATTTCGGTTTTTAAGAAAAGTAAGTATCTCCGTTTCCAAAGCACTTAATGAATTTTGTTTCGGAACAATTCTTACTTTTAAATTTTGTTTTTCAATTGCTTTTTTGGTTGTCGGCCCGATTGCCGCCAAAGTTGAGCTGCCAAAATATTTATTAGGATTATCAATACTTAATAATTTTAAAAAATAATGAAAATTTGACGGACTCGTAAACGCAAAAATATCCGGCTTAGATTCTTCAATTTTTACAATTTCCGTTGATTCAAAATTTGGTGTAACATCATAAATCGGAATTTGTAAAACCGCAGCTCCCATTTCCTCAAGTCCTGTTTTCATTTTATTATCGGAAAGTACAGAGCAGGGAAATAAAACTTTCTTACCAATAATATCCATTTGGGCAAAAGAATCGAGAAGCCCGTTTGCGCTAAATTCAGCAGGAACCAAGTCTACGGTAAACCCAAAATTCTCAACAGCTTTTTTAGTTTTACCGCCAACCGCGGCAATAAAAAAATTATCCTTCTTTAAATTCAATTCAGATATAAAATCGAAAAAAATGTTAACCGAATTTTCGGAAGTAAAAAACACAATCGATCTTTCAGATTGATTAATTGCTTCAATTAACGAATCTTTTTTTTGTATGAGAGGCTCGACTTTGATGCAGGGCAGAAAGATCAACTCAACATTCGATTTTAATAATTGATGAAAAATCGTAGATGAAAATTGTTTCGTAATTAATATTCTCGGTATCGATTCCACTATATATTACTTTCTAACCGTTTCATAAATTTCCTCAAGGAGTGATTTCGCGCCTGCTTGAGAAATCTGCTTTGCTAATTCTTTGCCCAACAATTCAGCATCAGATTTTTTACCTCTAATTTTGGCTCTGTAAGTAACCGAACCATCCAAAGCTCCCACAATTCCTTCCAGATACAATCCGTTCGGTTTTACTTGAGCGTAAGCGCCAATAGGCACCTGACAGCCGCCTTCTAATTCCTTAAGGAATTTACGTTCCGCAGAGACCGCAGCGAAAGTGTTTTTATCATGAAGAAATGAAACCATTTCTGCAGCAAATTCATTTTTCTCATTAATTTCAATTCCAAGCGCTCCCTGACCAACTGCCGGAAGCATCATATCAACCGGGATATAGGATGAAATGTGTTTTTTCAATTTTAATCTTTCCACACCCGCCCGGGCGAGTATAATCGCATCCCAATCAGAATCAATAAATTTTTGAATTCTGGTAGGGACATTTCCTCTCAACTCAACAACATTTATATCCGGTCGAAGGTGTTTTAGTTGCGACCGTCTTCTCAAAGACCCGGTTGCAACTGTCGCTCCTTCGGGTAAAGTTTCTATTGTTGTGTTTTTTTTGCGGGCAATCAAAACATCCTCAACTTCATGTCGTTTTGTTATAGCTGCTAATTTTAAGCCTTTTGGAATTTCTGTTTGTAAATCCTTTAAACTGTGAACAGCGATATCAACCTCGTTGTTCAAAAGCGCGACTTCGAGTTCCTTAGTAAACAAGCCTTTATCACCAATTTTCGAGAGGGCGACATCTAAAATTTTATCGCCTTTAGTTTTAACATTTACCAATTCTACTTTAAGGTTCTTATGATGTTTCTCAAGCTCTTTTTTGATAAAGTTGGCTTGCCACATTGCAAGATCGCTTGAACGAGTGCCGATAATTAATTTCTCTTTTTTCAATTTTCTCTCTCTTCCGTGTATTCATCTTTAGATGGATTATTTAAATCGAATAAATCTATTAGCATGGCGGTTGTGTTTGAAACTTCTTGTGTTTCAATACCATTTTCCGCTATTTCTTTTAACTTTTTGGTTGGATTGTGCATCAATCTTCCGATTAATCTTCGTGTCATATTTTCCAATTTTTGAAAATCTTCGTCCGTAACTTTATGCCGGATTTTTCTCAATTCATCCTGTGTGATTTCTTCAAAAAAGCTGCGGAACGACTTTATAGTTGGGACGACTCTTAGAGAATTAAACCAACTGAAGAAAGCGACCATTTCTTCCATAATTATATCGTTCACAAGTGGTATTTCTTCTTTCCGCTTTTGCAAGTTTTCTTCGACTATCACATTTAAAGAATCGATATCGTTGTAAAATACATTATCGATATTTCCGGTTTGGGGATCAATATCCCTTGGAAGTGCAATATCCATAAGCACAATTGGTGCTCGGCGACGTTTTTTCATCACGGATTTAATATCGTCCTTTGTCAACAAAAACGCAGGCGAACTCGTAGCGCTAACCACAATATCAAACTCGTGGAGTCTCTCTTTGTAATCTTCAAAACCAACAATATCAGCCCGCAATTTTTCAGCTACTATTTTAGCTTTATCGAATGACCGGTTTGTGATTGATAGTTTTCCAATTTCTTTATCACGCAGATGTATCGCCGCTAATTCTCCTGTTTCTCCGGCGCCGATAACTAAAGCTGAGCGGCGATTCAGGTTCGCGAAAATTTTCTCTATGATTTGAACAGCGGCATAACTGACTGTTACCGCTCCTTCACCAATCAGAGTTTCTTTAATGGCTCTTTTACCGACACGCAGCACTTGATCAAAAAGTCTTTTGGAAACGTTACCCGAAAAATTTAAATCGTCGGAAAGTTGAATCGATTCTTTCACTTGGCCAAGAATTTGGCTATCACCGATAATTAAAGAATCAATTCCGCAAGCAACATTAAAAATGTGTTTTACCGCGCTGCATGAAAAGTAATTGATAAAATTTCCGCTGTTTAAACCGGGAACGGGTTTGTATTCGATCAGAGTTTTTTGAATATCTTTATAACTTATCCCAACATCTTTGGGGAAACCAAAGATTTCGGTTCTATTACAAGTAGATAATACTAACCCTTCAGAAAAAAGATCTCTTTTAAGAATTGGGATTAGTTCGAGTATCTCATTTTTACTTAAATGAAGCGCTTCTCGAATATCTATATTTGCAGATTTATGATTTAAGCTTACGCCAATAAGATTCATATTACTCTAAAAATCGTCGGATCAATAAAACGAATGAAAACTTTCCGCCAAAAAGTTGGATAAAATCATCGATGATATCGCGACTGTAAATCCGGTTAGGGAGAAAAAGATTACTCTTTTCCCGTACCAACCGTCTTTTAATTTAATTGTAATTCCTGCTGTGTAGATTAGCCAAACAACACCACTTGAAATCAGTTTTGGATCCGACCATTTAAAATCGGGGAATGCTGTTGGCAACCAAACCACACCAATAAGAATAGCTATTGTTAATAAAACATATCCGATCAAGAGAGATTTAAAACTGAGTGTTTCAAGAATCTCAAGACTCGGTAACCTTTTAAAAACTATTCCGAATTTACTGTTCCTGATATTTTTATATAATACGATAAATAGAATGCCGTAAACCGCAGAAATAGTAAAACCGGAATAACCCATAATTGCGCTGACAACATGAATTCCTAAAAGACCATTCCTTAGTACATCTTTTACTTCAACAAGATCTTGGATAAAAATTGAGGATACAGTTTGAAACGCAAACGAAACGACAATAATAAAAAGTCCGGTTCCTCTAACGTCTGTCATCAATTCCAAAATAAAATATGAGAAACTTACGGCGAACGCGAGCAATGTAAATATTTCAAATTTATTTGTAATTGGTGCATGTGTAAATTCAATCGTCCGGAATAGAAGATAAACTGTGTGAAGAAAAAGAGTAACAAACAAAAATATCCGTTTTGAATTCGTGAAATTCGAAGCCTCGCCTATAAAATCGTAAGTGTAAGCAACGAACGCCACCAGATATAAAATGGGCAGCAGAATATTTAATAAATGTATTGTAGAAAGCATGTTAATTCAGATTAATTTATCATATAAAATTACGGAAAATAGGGGAATGTTGTGGAGTAAAAGTACGGTATCAATATGTAATTCGGCTACTTGAAATGAGCCGATTAACCGTTTCGATATTTTTTAGGATACTCAAAATAATCCGTTAAACCGGCTCCAACTTCAATTTCTTTCCAAGAGCTTACATCGAAAGAAACCTTAACAACTCCGCTTGTAGGAATATTATCCAATCGTTCATCGGTAATAAAATTATATAATAAAGTAAAACCGGGATTATGACCGAACATAAATACATTGTTGTACTGGTCATCAATTTGTTTTATAACACCAAACAATTCTCTGCTTCCGGCTTCGTATATATTTGGTACGATTCGGATATTTTCACTTGGGTATCCTAATTCCTTAGCGTAAGCTTTTGCGGTAAGCACTGCGCGAACGGCATTGCTGGAAATAATTAAATCGGCCCTTTCTCCTTTTTCGGAAAGAAGTTTACCCATAAAAGGCGCATCACGTTTTCCTCTTTTATTTAGCGGGCGTTCTTTATCGGATAAATTTAAATCTTTCCAACTGGATTTGGCATGACGGCAAATGAAAAGTGTTTTCTTATTATTCAATGAAATCTCCTAATGCTGTTCCTTCCGGCGCAAAAAAAGTTGCAATACCGAAGGCAATTACTGAAATAATTAATCCGTACATAAAAATGGTGTAACAGATTCTTAAATATTTATATTTTTTACCGAGAACTTGCCCGAGGAAATAAAAATCCTTTATCATACTATCATACAAATAATCACCGTCCCGCATCATTGCGTTCATTCCCCAATTAAAATCCTTCAAATCGACATTATAGAAATTGCCAAAAAATAGAAGATTTGCTTTTTTCTCCTTAATATCGTCTTTAGAGAAAGTCCCACGGTTAATTTGCGGTCTGGTAACGAGAGTCGCGAAAATTAATGTAACCAAACAAACCACGGTAATAATTATTGTAGGAATAATAAGGTGCGGATTGGAATCCAATTTGCGGGATAAAATCGCGACTACGGCGGTTAATATTAATGTGTTCACACTTATCATAATATTAGCTTTATTATCCGCCATTGCGCTAAAACTAACATGAGTGCGCATCACGTTTCGGAACATTGTTTCTACACCGCGTGTAGCTTTTTTATCCTCTTTCGCTTTTTCATGGGATTCATGTTTTTTTTGAGCTGATTTCTTTTTGTGTTTCTTGATTCTTTTGTTTAACTCAATAATATTTTGCTCTCGCTGTGCTCCAAATTTTTCAATTGCCGGCAGGGTGTGGAATTGATTACTTTGCAAAAATTCGAATGATTCTTCATCCCATTTTGCGTCGTCAATCACTTTGTTATTTCTCTGCTCGAATTCAATTTTCAGTAAATTCGATTTGCGGAGGAAGTTCTCAGAGCCCATATGAATCAAATCTGCGTCGCAAATTACTTCTTCAAGAATGTTTGATGGTTTTTTCGATAAATGTGTTGATGCAATCAGCTCTTTTATTTTTTCTATTGAACCACGGTCAGTCCCTTTATCTGTAAGGTATTTCTCTGCGATAGCGGCGCTTTCAGCTTCATGATTCTCAGAATTATTAACATATCCGAGATCATGAAACCAGGCGGCGGCAATTAGCAAATTTACTTCTTCTTCAGCAAGTTTTAATTCATCTCCCAACCATTTTACGGTAGTAACAACTTGTTGTGTATGAGTAAGATTATGGTAAAGGAAAACCGCATATTCTTTCTCTTTGAATTTGTTTGTCACAAATTCTTTAATATCGATAATGTTATTCTGATCAATCATGTTTGCCGATTCCAAATTACATAAACTTCAAATTAGGTTTTGTAGGGAATAAAATCAAAGATTTTAGGACCAAATAACTTTGTTATTTGCATAAAGGAAATTAAATTTCCTTCAACTCTCATATTTAATAAATATTTACTTCCTGCTAATGAAAATAGAAAAAATATTTCAACAATCCGGTGTGGTTCCATTTCGCAAGAATGGAGACGATAAATTTGAAATTCTAATTATAAGATCAAGAAAAGACAAAAGATGGATAATCCCGAAAGGAATAATTGATAACGGATACAGTGCCCAGGAAGCAGCGCGCAAAGAAGCTGTTGAAGAAGCCGGTATCGACGGTAAAATAATAAATGTAATTCTTGGTGCCCAAGTCTATAAGAAATGGGGCGGTAAATGTAAAGTTGTTTACTATCCGCTTAAAGTCACCGAAGTACATAAAAAATGGGAGGAAGACTTCCGGAAGCGCAAGTGGATAAATATTGATCTAATTCAAGAATTTATAAAAGAAAAACAGCTGCTGATTATTATCAGAAATCTTAAAGAAATTATAACCGCGTAACAATTCAACTCCAACTCTGCATCTTCTGACTCCAAATGTGTCAGAATATGTCATAATATGTAAAGTGATGTAGAAATACTGTCAAAAATCCCACATTAGTAAACCAATCTCTTTGAAATGCCTAAAATAAATATATATTTGCATTCGTAATAACTAAGTAATTTAGTCAAACAGAGCAAAACAACTAAATAAATTAGACGGCATGTTTCTTTTGGGAGGAGAAACCGAATAATAAAAGTTCACAATTATATCTAAATAATATCTAATAACTAGTGGGAGTAAAAAAATGAAAAAACTCAAAACCCTATTCGTAGCAGCATTTGTACTTTTCGCGTTTGTTGAAACAAGCGCTCAATTTTCTGTTGGAACTGACATATACAGTTCTTATGTATTTCGTGGTGTCAAATTCGGAAGCGGTCCTGCAATACAACCTTATGTTGATTATTCCAACGGCGGTTTCTCGGTCGGTGCTTGGGGATCAGTTACTTACGCAAGTGACTACCAAGAAATGGATCTCTACGCAAGTTATACAACCGGCGGATTAACACTCGGTGTTTATGATTACTACTATCCCGGAACAGCATTTTTTGATGTATCGGATACAACCGGTTCGCATGGCATTGAGTTAAACCTCGGATATGAAGTTGATGGTTTCAGCATTGCGGCAAATTATATTGTAAATGAAGCTCCGGGAGCAGGTACGGTCGGCGGAGATAAATACTTTGAATTAGGATACGCATTTGAAACTTTTAGTTTGTTCGTTGGTGCTGGTGACGGATGGCATTCAAGCGATACCGAGTTTCAATTAGTGAATGTCGGAATCAGTACTTCAAAAGAAGTGAAAATTTCAGAATCGTTTTCCTTGCCTGTCTCAGGCGCTGTAATATTGAATCCTGACAGCGAACAGTTCTTTATTGTTGTTGGAATTTCCCTCTAACATAAATTTTGTGCACCTCCCAATAAAAGTCCATTCGTTTTTCTAGGTAAGGCGGATGGGCTTTTTATTTTTACCCCGGATTTGTCCTAAAAATCTTTATCCTAATCTTAATCCTAATCCTGATCTAAAGTGTTTATAATTGGAAGTTTAGATTTTGAAGTCAAAATTTAGTATATGATTCAATTTGTTGAGTAATTGTCTGTTTCTGAAATGATTGCGTGAGAGTAGCCGTTATAAACTACCCTCATTAAGCGGGTTTTCTTTTTAATTTATTAACGAAGAGAACCATTTTTTTTGATTTCCTTGAAACTCTCGGTGATTATTGCGAAATAATAAATATTGGTTTCTAAAATTGTGGCTGGTGTTATTAGTGTTGTAATGTTGTCAAGGCATCAAGTTCTAAAAAGATTTCTAAGGCCTTGACAGCTGTGGTAACCGTGGAATCAATAACTTGATTAATTTGTTCAGATCCGTCAATTAGTGACAATTTAACATTTGTTCTTCTACTGGTTTGCTCTCAAACTTCGGGCTGATATATGGGATGCCGAGATTAAGTCCGCGAAGAATAAAAAGTACGGCAAGAATTGCTGCGAAGGTTGGAATCAAACGATTAATTTTTCTTTTAATTTCCATATTTACAAATTTACCGAGCATTGATGCGGCAAACATCATCGGGAAAGTTCCGAACCCGAAAGCCGCCATAAATAAAGCGCCTTGAATAGGATCACCGGTATTCATCGAACCCGCGATTCCGACATAAACCAGTCCACAAGGTAAGAAACCGTTCAATATTCCAATTGCCAGGAATGATTTCGAAGAATTACTCCTCATCATTTTTCCGAATAATAATTTCAAATTATCATTAAATAATTTTATCGGGCCTAAGTTGAGAAACCTATTTTTTAGAGATCGGGGAGTAAAGAGACCAACAAGAATCAATATCCCGAGAGTGATGGATAAATTCTGCTGAAAGCCGAAGAGTACAATGTGTTTCCCAAAAAAACCGAATAGAAATCCGAAAAACGAATACGTTATTATTCTTCCTAAATTATAAAGTGTTCGTTCAAGAATTAAGCGGAGTTGATTGTTTGATGAGGAGGGAAGCGCAAGAGCTATCGGTCCGCACATTCCGATGCAGTGTAAACTGCCGAAAAAACCAATTAAGAATCCTGCCCAAATTTCAATCATTGAATAAATAATCTTTTCGTTTGTTGATAAGCCACAGCGTTAGACTTCCATTCCAATTTTAATTCCCACAAGCCATCAATCAATGCGGCAGTTGGTATAAATTGTTTTTGTTCGACTAAACTAATCGGAACCAATATATCATTTTTGTTATCTGATGGCCGATAAAGATGAATATTACCGCTAAAATCGGTTGATTCGAGTATTATCGGAAAACGGATTTCAATCATTTCACCGACAATATTGATGGTTGGTTGTTCGGGCAAATCAAGCGCATTTTGAATTTTGTCGATTTCGGATTGATAAGCGATTTCTTTTTCATAATAATTATCAGCAACTAAATTTACATCCTCCGTGAAGGTCCATCCGACGAGCACAACAAGAAACAATACGAAAAGTGTGCAAATTATCGCGATACCGGTTCCCCAATTCAATTTCATTTTTGTGTTTCCTTTCTATCAAATTTCCCGAGGAAGGTGGTTTTTATAATTTCGATAACCTTCCCGTTCGCTTTTACTTCAATGTTAATTGGTGTGAGCAATTTATTTATTTCGTGTTTATCCAATACAATCATAAATTTCCCATCGGCTTCACCATGCGGAGCAACTTTTAGATCTGTGCCTATAAGTTTAATTTCACCGGCAATATTTGTTAATTTCAACTCCGCTGAGAAGTTATCGAATGTTTTATTGGTTATTTCAACATCGTACAAATTGCTGATTTTATCATCAGGTTGTTCCTGATACAAAACGCCAGGAGTTCTGAAAATCCGTAATTCAATATCAGACCTTGTGGCAAATAGAAATGAAAAAATTCCAATCAATAGAAATAGAATAAATGTATAACTGATTGCACGGGGAGTAAATATCTTTCTGATTTTAGTTTCGATCTCATTTTTGGAAGCATATCTGATAAGTCCGCGCGGTTTATCAATTTTATCCATAACGGCATCACAAGCATCAATACAAGCGGTGCAATTTATGCATTCGAGTTGTGTTCCGTTTCTGATGTCGATTCCTGTCGGACAGACATCAACGCACAGATGACAATCAATACAATCGCCATTTTCGGTTCGCGCCTCGCCGCGTTTTAACTTTCCTCTCGGTTCGCCTCTTTCATAATCATAAGCTATAACAATAGAATTTTGATCGAGCATTACACCTTGCAATCTTCCATAAGGACAAATAAGTGTGCAGACTTGTTCACGAAAGGATGAAAAAACGAAATAGAACGCAAAGGAAAAAACTGTAATTGCAAAAAGTCCGCCGAGATGCTGCGATGGCGGTGCGGTAACAATAGTAATTAATTCATCAATGCCTATTATCCAAGCGAGGAATGTATTTGCGATTAAAAACGAGATACCGAAGAAAATTACATGTTTACTTATTTTTTTGAAGTATTTTGATCCGTTCCACGGCGCTTTGTTTAAAGCCCTTTGTTTATTAGCATCTCCTTCAATAAAGTATTCGATTCTCCGGAATAATAATTCCATAAAGATAGTTTGGGGGCAAATCCAACCGCAAAAAATTCTTCCGTAAACTACTGTAAATAGGAAAATACCTACAATCGTAGCGATCATTGCTAAAACGAAGAGGTGGAAATCATGCGGTCCGAACGGAATACCAAAAATGATAAATTTTCTTTCCAGAATATTTAACAACATTAATGGTCTTCCGTCAATTTTAATAAGCGGAGCTAAAAATAAAAAGGCGAGTAAAAAGTAACTTAAAATTTTTCTGGCAGAATAAAATCTACCGGAAGGTTTTTTGGGATAAACCCAAACTCTCTTCCCGTCTTCGGTAACGGTCGATAACGAATCCCTAAATGATCCATCATTATCAAAATTTTCAGACATAATATTTAATCAATACGCTAAGTTTCTGAATCAGTTTTTTGTTCTTTTTCCGTTTCGGGTATATAAAGAGTACCTTCAGGCGCTTTTGGATTAGCAGGTTCAGTTCCTTGTAAAGTTAGAATATAACTTGCTACATCTCTCATCTGAATTGGATCAAGTTGATTTGACCAGCTGATCATCCCTTTTTGCGGCACACCATATTTAATTGTAGTAAACAAGTTTTTGATGCTTCCACCGTGAATCCAATACTTATCTGTGAAGTTTGGACCGACTAATCCGCCGCCATCGTTGGCATGGCACGAAGCGCAATTTTTGAGATATATCTGTTTCCCATTTTCCAAAGCACCAACATCATCAGTAAAGGTGACGGTTTCTTCATTCAAAAAAGCGCCGGTTTTGATTAGAATTTGTCTCTCAGCTTTGGCAAAACTGATCTCCGCCAAATATTCTTCTTCCTGAACATTACCCGAACCGATTACGTGATATTGAATCATATAAACAATACTGAAAATAACAGTAAACCAAAGTAAACCATGAAACCATGGTGGAATTCTGCTATCAAGCTCTCTGATTCCATCGTATTCATGATCCATCAATAGATCTTTTTCTTTTTCGGGAGGAGTGGTTAACGTCAGATAATATTTTACTTTTTTAAAAGGTGCCCAAAATTCTTCACCCGAAAAGTCATTTCTTTCGGAATAAACCACTACGAGCCAAACCAAAAGTAGAATTAGTAAAACCGTAAATCCGAGGCTGTACTTAACTACGACTTCCAAATCCGGTCCGCCCTCTGCTCGTGCCGTTGAATTAAATATTAGTGAAAGAAAAACGAATAACAGAAGTTGAATATTTATTTTATTTTTCATGTTAATTCTCATTTTTAATTTGTTTTTCAATGTCGATTTCATTCTCATCTTCCAATGGTAAATTGCTCATTTTGTTTACGTAGCTTTTATCCAATTTAACTACCCACAAAATCGAAAATAGCATTATGCTGAAGAATAATATTAACGTGAAGATCGCATATCCGGAAACACCATCAATAGAACTAAGGTAATTTGAAAACATCTTTACATTCCTCCGGCTGATTCAGTTTTTGGCTGCGCTTTAATATCTGTCCCCAGTCTCTGCAAATAAGCGATTAAAGCTACAATCTCTTTATCCGGTTCAACAACCGCGCCGCTGTTCAACAAATCTTCTGAAATAAGCTGGGCTTGTTTCATTAAATCATCGTTTGCGAATTCTTCATAACCTTCTTCGTACGGAACGCCGACCATCCGAAGAGCTGAAATTTTTGCCGGAGTTGATTCCATATCCAAGTTTTGTTCAAGAAGCCACGGATAAGGAGGCATCAAAGATCCGGGCGACATTGATCGAGGATCTTCCATGTGCAGATAATGCCAGAGGTTTGAATATTTTCCTCCGACTCGATGCAGATCGGGCCCTGTTCTTTTCGAACCCCATAAGAACGGATGATCGTAAACGTATTCACCGGCTTTCGAATATTCTCCATATCGTTCGGTTTCTGAACGGAAAGGACGAACTAATTGCGAATGACAATTATTACAGCCTTCACGGATGTAAAGATCGCGGCCTTGCAATTCCAGAGGAGAATAGGGTTTCACACTCGCGATTGTCGGAATATTTGATTTTACCAGAAATGTTGGAATCATCTCAACAATACCACCAATCAAAATCGCGATTGTAGAAAGGAGTAAAAACTGAACCGGTCGTTTTTCCAACCAACGGTGTGCGCTTCCTCTTTTTATTTTTTCTTTTTCGATTTTTATCGGAGCCGCTTCGGCTTCTTCATTCGCAAGCAGCGAACCTTGTTTAGCTGTTTTAAGCAAATTAATAACGATTAATACAAATCCACTAAGATAGAATAAACCACCGATTGAACGGATGATATACATTGGAACAATCTGAAGTACTGTTTCCAAAAAGTTAGGATATTGAAGAATTCCAAGAGGAGTGAATTGTTTCCACATCAAAGATTGAGTTAATCCAGCCCAATATAACGGAACCGCGTAAAGCACAATTCCGAGTGAACCCAACCAGAAGTGAGCGTTCGCCATTTTTTTGGAATAAAGCTCGGTTCTGAAAAGTCTCGGCACAAGCCAATACAACATTCCAAATGTCATAAATCCGTTCCATCCGAGAGCACCGATGTGAACATGACCCACAATCCAATCGGTAAAATGAGTTAACGCGTTGAAGCTTTTTAGCGATAACATTGGTCCTTCGAAAGTTGACATTCCGTAAGCAGTTACCGCGACAACCATAAATTTCAAAATTGGGTTATCACGAACTCTATCCCAAGCTCCGCGAAGTGTTAAAAGTCCGTTTAACATTCCACCCCAAGAAGGAGCGATAAGCATAATTGAGAATACGGTTCCCAGGGATTGTGCCCAGTCGGGAAGCGCGGAATAAAGCAAATGATGAGGACCTGCCCAGATATATAAAAATATTAATGACCAAAAGTGAAGGATAGATAGTTTGTATGAATAAACCGGACGATTTGCTGCTTTTGGTAAATAGTAATACATCAATCCCAGAAAAGGAGTTGTTAAGAAAAACGCAACGGCGTTGTGGCCATACCACCACTGAACAAGCGCGTCTTGAACACCGGCGTAAACAGGGTAACTTTTCAAAAAGCTAACCGGAATTTCGATCGAATTAACAACGTGCAAAACAGTAACGGTAATAAACGTTGCGATGTAGAACCAAATAGCGACGTACATATGTTTTTCGCGTCTTTTGATTACGGTTCCCATCATATTAAAACCGAAAGTCAACCAAACAACGGCGATCATAATATCGATCGGCCATTCTAATTCGGCATATTCTTTTGATGTTGTGATACCGGCAAGCAGAGTAACAGCTGCCGCAACTATAATTGACTGCCAACCCCAAAAATGGATTTTGCTCAATAAATCACTATACATTCTCGCTTTACACAATCTTTGCAACGAATAATAAATTCCCGCAAAAATCGCATTACCGATAAACGCAAAAATAACCGCATTTGTGTGTAACGGGCGAAGTCTTCCGAAAGTGGTGTATTGAAATCCAAAATTCAATTCCGGGAGATACATTTGGATCGCAATTATCAGCCCAACCAGCATACCAACACCGCCCCACAGAAGAGTGGCGATTGAGAAATCTCGCACTATTTTATTATCATAACTGAATTTTTCAAGATTCATTGAACAGCTCCTATTGGTTAATCCATAACTAGCTTTTTGTGTCTACATTTTTTGAAATATTATCAATTTTTTTATTGTTTTTATCATCGAAAAGCATTCTGATTGAAGGTGTGTATCTGTCATCATATTGTCCCGATTTAACGGCCCAAATGTAAGCACCGAGAAAAATCAATGCTACAAGAATACTTGCGGCAAGCAAAACTATCATTACTTCCATTATAGAAGCCCTTTCGATTTAGCGAAAAAGTTTGTGGTAAGCGTTGTAAAAATCACGACAGAAATTGAACTTAACGGCATCAAAATCGCGGCGATTATCGGCGAAAGCAAACCTTGAACCGCAAAAAACAATCCTCCGGCATTATATATAAAAGAAATAATAAAACTGGCAATTATAATTTTTTTACTCGTTGAAGAAAATTGTAAAAATGTTTTTAACAACTCGAATTTAGATGAATCAAGCATCGCGTCACAAGCCGGGGAAAAGTTATTTATATCCTCCGTGATTGTTATTCCGACATCGCTTTGTTTTAAAGCTCCGGCATCATTTAATCCATCACCTATCATCAACACTTTTTTACCAAACGACTGTAAATGTTGTATATAACTTAATTTTTCTTGAGGAGATTGTTCGAATTTCATTTCAGAAGAGGGCGGAAATATTCTTAAGAGATTTTCACGCTCACGCGAATTATCACCGCTAATTACTCCAAGCGAGTAATCAATAGCCAATTTTTGAATCGTATTATTCAAGCCCTTTCTGTACTGATTTGTAATCGAAAAATAGCCTTTTAAGATATTATTTACTTTTAAAAAAACATGAGTATTTGTCAAAGAATTTGAATTATTTTTAGCCAATTGTAAAAATTTCGGCGAACCTAATTGAATCGTATCTTCGCCAATTTTTGCCTCAATTCCGCTTCCGGGTATTTCATTGTAATAATCCAATGATTTTACGGATGAAACATTTAAAAAATTATCGATAATTCGACTGAGCGGATGGGAAGAATTTTTGACTGCCGATCCGACAAGGGCCATCTCAATTTCGTTTAAGGAATCGCCAATAAATTCAATTTTCGATTGTCCCGTTTGTGTAATAGTACCGGTTTTATCAAAAACAATGCTGTTTATATTACCTAAATCTTCTATCACTTCGGTGCTTTTTAAATAGAATTTATTTCTGCCAAATATTCTTAACGTATTTCCAAGAGTGAATGGTGTTGATAAAGCCAGAGCGCATGGACAAGCAACAATCAAAACGGCGGTGAATACATTAAAAGATGTATGCAGATCATAAAAAGACCAATAAATTGATGATAAAACGGCAATTAACAGCACAACAATTGTGAAATATTTGCTTATGCCGTTAGCCAACGAAACTACCTTACTTTCCCTTCCTTTGCTGAATATTTTGTTATTCCATAATTGGGTTAAATAACTTTGGTCAACTTCCTTAATTACTTCCACTTCGGCAATTTTGCCTATCTGCCGCCCGCCTGCATAAATAAGATCGCCGTTTACTTTGTGGACAGCTTCTGATTCTCCCGTTACGAAACTATAATCAATATTTGTTTCATTGCTGATTAAAACCGAATCTGCAGGAACCAATTCATTATTCTTTAGCATGATCCGATTTCCCTTATTTAATTTTGAAACCGGAATTGTCGTCTCCTGATCTGCTTTCTTAATTGTTACAGCGATAGGGAAGTAAGACTTGTAATTGCGTTCAAAATTTAGCGTTTCGTAAGTTTTGTTTTGAAACACTTTCCCGATCAGCAAAAAGAAAATCAGTCCCGCGAGTGAATCAAAATAACCTGATCCTAAATTGAAAATTATTTCAATCGAACTTCTTGTAAAGAGTACAAAAACACCAATCGCGATGGGAACATCGATATTAACAATTTTGCTTTTTAATCCTTTATAAGCTGATTCAAAATATTGTGAAGCACTGTAGAAAAACACAGGAAGAGCGAGCAGTAAACTCAAATAACCAAAAATTTGCTTCAGGGAAAACACCTCAACACCCTCAATTGATAAATACTCCGGAAAACTGAGCAGCATAATGTTACCGAATGCGAATCCAGCAACTCCAATTCTGTAATAGAGTTTTTTATTTTCGAGTGTGTTTTTATCTTCATTTTTTTCTTCCAGATTAAGAGCGGGCTCATACCCGATTGCATCTAAAAGAATTACCAATTCTTTAATCGTTGTATTTGTGGAATCAAATTTTATGGAGACGGTTTTTTTTACAAAATTAACTTGGGATGTGAGCACTCCGGAATTTAATCTGTTGAGATTCTCCAAAACCCAGATACATGAAGCGCAGTGCATTTGGGGAATATAAAATTTTACCGTTGAAACTTTCCCATCGGTAAAATCAATTAATTTGTTAATCAGATCGGAATCCTCGAGGAAATCGTAATTGCGGACTATCTCTTTCTTTTGTGAAATCCCGGGTTGTTCGTCCAGATTATAATATTCGCAGAGGTCGTTCCCATCCAAAATTTCATAAACTGTTTTGCATCCGTTACAGCAGAAATGTTTTTCATTGATCTGAATATCTTCATCACGGCATTCATCACCGCAATGATAGCAAATCGTTTTGGTTGTATTTTCTGTTAATGTGTTCAAAAACCTTCAGCTGCATTTTGAATAGAATTTAAGAATCATTCACAAATAGTGCCAAATAATATATCAAATCTTATTTGAATAATTACGAATAAGGGAGTAAATGTCACTTTTTATTAATCAGGACAAAACGTCTTCTCATTTATTGGAAAATATCTATTCAGATTGAAAAATGGGGAGAAATCAGAGTTTTTGAATGAATTGAATTTTTATCGTCCTTGTTTTGGTTATCAATAACAAGTGTCTAATACTGAATTAATAGGGATTTGTAATCCAAACCTGCCTCTGCCGGCAGGCAGGCTCGTTTCGGGATCTTCCTTAAGAAATCGAGGAAATACAAGGGTTGAGATTCTGAACTAAACCTGCCTGACGGCACAGCGTGTTGCATAACTAATTGTTAGTAGAAATTACAGTTGACTGAGCTTGTCGAAGTCAAAATAATCCTCGATTCAGTGCATTTCGACAAGCTCAATGCACGGAATTTTTGAGTTCCGCAACGCGCACGGCAGTCAGGTTCAGAATGACAAAAGGAAAAAGAGATTTTTCGTCCCGAATTAGTTTTAGTAGCCGGGGAGGGATCAAATTGGTTTTGGAAATTCAATGAGGGTAGTCGGATTAAACCACCCTCATTAAGCGGTTTTTCATTTTTGATTATTAACGAAGGAGAACCATTTTTTTAATTTCTCTGAAATCTTCTGTCCGCATCTCGTAATAATAAATTCCGGAAGCTAAGTTATCTGCATTGAATTCAATGGAATGATACCCCGCGGGAGTAACTGAATTTATTAATTCAACGAGTTCTTCTCCCAAAGCTGAATAAATACTAAGCTTCACATTGGATTGATTCGGCAAATAATAGTTTATGGTAGTCACCGGATTAAACGGATTTGGATAATTTTGCGCTAAATGTAGTGTGGTTGGTATCTCACCTTCAGTCAAACTTTCTATTCCACTTACTGTTCCACTAGAAATTTTTGTTGTAAAAATGAAATTATACGCGCCAATTGTCGCTTCCTGGTGAAGAGTATCAGTTCCAAAATTCGCCCCGAGATAATATTGTCCTGTCAACAACAAATCATTTGATTTATCTAATGTCATTCCCCATACTTTCTGCGTATGATAACCGCCTATTTGTGTTAACCAAACAACATCACCTGAGGAATTATATTTTGCAATAAACGCATTTCCTAATCCTGTGTTGTCACCTGTAAGTGAATCGGCGCCGAAATATCCTGTGAGTTGATACCAGCCTGCAACATATATATTTCCCTTCCAGTCGGAAACCATATCATTAGACGTTGCAACTATTTTTTGTCCCCATTGGATATTTCCGTCTGAATCATACTTCAAGAAGAAACTTTTTGAGTCTTTGATTTCAATTTCATCGAAGGTTGCATCAGTTGCAGAAATAAAATCTTTTACCTGTGTGCCCACTACAACCACAGATCCGTCGCTGCAAACTTGAACAAGCGATCCTGTTTCCACACCGTCACCCGAACTTGTTTTAACCCACTGAAATTCACCTAGAGAGTTATATTTTGCCAGGAAGTATTTTCCAACTTCAATTGTATTTCCTCCTAAATTAGAAGGGGAAATAATGCACGTACCGGTAAAATATGAATTCCCCGATTGATCAACTGCAGCGGAATAAACAGCATTATAACCAATATTATCAGCGAAATTCGAAATTTCAGTTCCATCTTTCGAATACTTTGTCATCTTAAAACCGGCGGAATATATTATTAAATTATCTTCCGAGTCTGAAAATAACTTTGCAGCTCCAGCCGGTAAACCATTTTTAACCCATACAATGTTTCCGCCCGTATCATATTTAATTAAGTAATATCCTGCCGGATACTCCGTTCCCCCTATAGCTCCTTTATACAACATAGCGAGGAGTATATAAGTATTTCCCTCGGCATCGGTCACTGCCGCATCGTTTGCAATAGCATCTGTACCCCAGGCGTAAGTGGTCCCGAAACGGTCAGCCCACAAAGCTTCTCCAGCCGGACTGTATTTTACGATAAAAGCTGTTGCCTGTCCAAAGCTTTTTACTGAATAATCACCAAAAAATATAGAATCATTAAAAGTTCCTATCACATATACATTTCCAAGTGCATCGGAATTAATGCACTTTCCTATGTTATTAGCATTATACATTCCGGTATTTTCGCTCGAAGTGGAAACCCATTGAAAGTTCTGGGCAAAAGTGGTTATTGTGATAAAACTGAACAAGAGTATGAAAACCCTAATATAGTTCTTTTTCATTTTGACTCCCGGTTATTAAATTAATTTGTTATATATATACATCACGAAATTTATAACCTAAAGGACTATTGTAACCCGGCAATAAGCATGCCCAAATTCAAATTGCCTAATTGAGTGCTTAAATTGAATATTAGCATCCATGTGTCGGATTTATACGACAGTTCAGAAATCAAATGTTTGTTTTTCCCGACACTTATTCTGAATGGGAATGAATAAATTATTTAGAAAATCTCATGGATATTTGAAAAATGTTGAACGCAAATTATAAAGTAGAAGTGGAGGATAAATATTGGCATCTCAGATTGAGATTTAACAAATACCAAGTGTTGCCTAAATTCGTTTCGACAACACTTGGTCAAAATTACAAATTAATTATCGGGAGTCAGTCTTATAATTTTATCCGGACTGTTCAAAACAACATAAATTGAACCATCGGGGCTGACGGCAACATCGCGAACTCTTCCTTTATCTTTAATCAAAATTTCCTGGTGAATTACCCGTTCATCTTCAATATCAAGAATTCTGACTTCTTCAAATTTAAGTGCGCCCACAAGAAGGTGACCGTTCCATTTATCAAATAGATTTCCGTAATAAAAATCCAGCCCACAAACGGCGATCGATGGTCTCCAAAAAAGTATCGGAACTTCCATCCCGGGCATTTTTCGTTTTTCCGTACTTTCGGTTCCATCGTAATTAACTCCGTAAGTGATCACATCCCAGCCGTAATTATTGCCTGATCGAATAATGTTTAATTCATCGCCCCCTTTTTGCCCGTGTTCGGTTGCCCAAAGCAGATCAGTTTCGGGATCTACCGCCAGTCCTTGAGGATTTCGATTACCGTAGGAATAAATTGAAGGAATTGCATTTTCGACATTTAAAAATGGATTATCGTTCGGAATTTTTCCATCCTTAAATATCCGATGGACTTTTCCGTTTGGTTTTGTTAAATCTTGCGCATGATTTCTTTTTCCACGATCACCGATCGAAAAGTATAAATGTCCTTTACTGTCGAAAACTATTCTACTGCCGAAGTGATGTCTGGTATCAACATAAAATTCTGACGGAGCCTCGAAAAGCAATTCTTCATTTATCCAATTATAATTATCAATTTTACCGCGGATAATTTTAGTCATCCCTTTACCATTGATTTCATGACTGTATGCTAAATAAATCCATTGGTTTTGAGCAAATTCGGGGTCGACGGATACATCCAGCATTCCGCCCTGACCGTGATAAAAAACATCCGGCGTTCCCGCAATAGGTTTTTCTCTCAATTTGCCATTTTCGATTATTCTAACCGGACCGGGTTTTTCGGTTACTAAAATGGTGGATGCGTCCAAAAACGCGATTCCCCAGGGTTCTTCTAAATCATCGGTTATCTCAACTATGCTTACATCGTAATCGAATGTTTCAACTTTTTCTGATGGAGAAAGATTTTGAAGGAATTGTGGCTGCTCTCCTTTAATAAACATTTGTGTGAGTTCGTTTATTTCTTTTTGGGAAAGAACATCACCAAAAGCCGGCATTCCATCCAATTCAATCCCGTCTTTAATGTTTTTGTTGATCGATTCAACATCAGAGCCATACGCCCAAACACCATCTATTAAACTGGCGCTGTTACCGCCGTTCATGTCGTCTCCATGACATGTCGCGCAATATTCATTATAGTTGCTTAAGGGTGAGTTCGTTTGGCAGCTTAAATTTGTAAATCCGATAAATGCGATAAGCAATAAAGTAATTGTAAATCTATTTGGCATTCTATTCTCCTAAAATGTGAGGCTTTAATTATAAACAAATGTAATCACTCTAAAATTCAATAATGAATTAAAATAAAGGTAACTGTTAGAATACAAAATTGAAATCCGGTGTAGCTTTTTTGATCAAAATTCTCCTAAAGTACCAAATTATTCATTTGCAATTTTTGCTCGATTGAGAATAATAAGACTACCTTTTTAAAGGTAGTTCAGAACGAGTTATTATTTTATATGAATTTCGAATCCATTCATCTGGTGAAATCGATTTTTCTTCCAGCAGTAAATTATATTCCTCTATTTGCTCGGCTAAAATTTGTTCTTCCTCGGTCAGAATTGAAAATATGATCTTAGGAGTTTTGAGGATATTTGGGGAATTCAATACAGAAATTAATTTTTCATTTGAAAGAAATTTACTTCTTCGTAATTCTTTTATTACAAAAGCTACTTCGAAAGGATTATTTCTGCCCTGCCGAAATTCATAAATCACTCTCGAAACAAACCCGGGAATCAATTCGGTATCCGATTCAGCTAATTTCAGCCAAAGGCGATCAACTTTTCGTTTACCATCTTTTTCTTTTGAAGTGAAATAAAAGTAAACATCGCCCCTTTTCATTTTTTGAAGCTTTTCTTTTGCGATGGGATCTTTAACATCGTTAAAATGAAAAAATACATTTTCCGCATAGTATAAACTTGTCAGAAATCCGAAGCCCTTATCAAAGATTTTTTTTACACGGCAGTAGTCCAGCGGTTCAATCTTTCCCAAATATTCTCCTGTTCAGTTATTCAAAATTAATTATAATTATGGACTATATTTAATCATCATTTTTACTCATTGAATTAAATAGCCTTCACAAAATAATTTAGAACTTCAATCAAAAAATTGATATGAAATGACGAGAGAAGAAAAGGAAAAAATAAAAAAAATTACGAGAGAAAGAATTACTGAACTTGAAAATGAGATTGAAATGCTTCGACAAAATGTTGAACCGATTTCTCCGGACAGCGCTTATGGGAGACTTTCTCGAATGGATGCGATAAATAACCAGGCGATTGATAATGCCGCGCTGAAGGATAAAAAGACTTTACTGGAGAGACTTCACTTCGCGCTCACAAAATTGGATTCTCAAGAATATGGTAAATGTTATAAATGCAAAACTGAAATTCCAATTAAACGTTTGGAAAGCATTCCTTATGCTCATCTGTGTATTCGTTGCTCTGGGCGTTGAATTTCTCAAATGCCAACAATAAAAATTCCTTCTGCCAAGTTTACATTCTGCACTATTCCATCTCTCTATTGAATTTTTGATGAAAATCATGTCTCGATTTGAGATTGATTCCAAAAAACAAACACTCTTGATGAAAGCAAAAATTGATTTTAATTCAAAAACGAATATAAATACGTGGCATCCATTTTGCTCCACACCTCTTGGTAATAGTCCTAAATTTAAAGGCAATGGAATGAAACGTAATTTTTTTACCAAACTGATATTGATTGTTTTTACAATTTTTCACTCAACAACAATATTCTCCCAGACTTCTGATAATTTTTATAATGATACAAGTTTAAAGTCGTTCTGGCGATTTTATAATCCCGTCGGTGATGGAAGTTATTCCATGACGGGGACAAATATTGAAATCAATTCACCCGCGGGAATTTCACACGATTTAGGAAGCAACAGTTCACCTAGAATCTTACAAACTGTAAGTGATGGTGATCTTGCTTTGGAAGTAAAGTTTGAATCGGTAATGTCCGTTCAGTATCAAATGCAAGGCTTAGTTGTTCATCAGGATGATACACATTATATAAGGTTTGGCACTTATTCTACCAATTCCGCGATAATGGCTTATTGTGCGGTTTACAACCCCGGGAACGATACGAAGTTAAATCTTTCGATCGGAGCTGCAACTCCTTCTTATTTAAGAGTGGAAAGAGTTGCCGATCAATGGACATTCAGTTATTCTTTTGACGGAGTAACATTTACGGAATTGATCAGTTTTGCTCAAGCATTCTCTGTTTCTGAAGTTGGCGTTTATGGCGGTAATCATAATCCGAATCCGGCTTACACAACCAGTGTTGATTATTTTAGAAATCTCAATGATGGTTCATTTAGCGACACCGATATCCCCGGTGTAACTCCTCCGGTTGTTGAAATTTGGTACGGAGATACACAAAACTTTGGTTTGATTGGAAATCCGCAAAAATGGATAAACATTCTCGGAAATGTAAGCGATGCAAACGGAATAAGCTCACTAAGTTATTCATTAAATTCGGGAGCTTCCGTAAATATCAATTTTGGACCTGATACAAAAAGATTACTCTCCACCGGAGACTTTAACGTAGAAATTGACAGAGCGGATTTGACAGATGGAGCAAATTCAGTTGAAATAACCGCAACCGACGCACTTGGAGCTTCTACTTCTCAAGAAGTTACTCTTAACTATACGAGCGGAAATGTTTGGTCTTTACCTTACACCGCAGATTGGTCTTCAATTTCTAATATTGAAGACGTTAATTCGGTTGCTAATCTCGTTGATGGAGACTGGCAATTAACTCCGAATGGTATCAGAACTTCCGCAAGCGGATATGATAGATTGATTGTTCTTGGCGACGAAAGCTGGACATCAAATTATGAAGTGACTTCTGAATTTATCGTTCATTCGGTCGGAAGTGGTTCAGGTGTCGGTTTTGCAATCGGTTGGCAAGGTCATGAAGGCAATGCCTCACCGAGACTTAACTGGCCTCTTGAAGGTATCGGTTGGGTTCGGAATTTCGGTTCGCTTAGAATTCTTACTTACGATAACGGCATTCAAGCCCAGCAAAGTGTGAGTATGAATTTGGAAACTAAATATATCTTAAAGGCTAAATCTGAGGACATAGGCGGAGGTCTGAGCCGATTCTCGGTTAAAATTTGGGAAGATGGGGAAGCTGAACCTACAAATTATATGATAACCTCAGATATTACTGATAGAGATGGTTCAGTACTGCTAATCACACACATGGCTGATGTTACGTGGGGAAATATTTCGATAAATCCGATCACGGGAAATCAATCACCGACATTTACTTCATCTCCAATTCTTAATGCACCAGCGGATAATTTATACGTATATAACATCAGCGCGAGTGATCCAAATGCAGGCGATGATTTAACAATTACGGCTAATACAATTCCCGGTTGGTTAACATTTTCCGATAATGGGAACGGGACAGCTCAATTAAGCGGAACTCCTTCCATCAGTGATGTTGGTTCTTATAACGTTGAGCTTGAAGTTTCCGATGGAAATGGAGGTACCGCGACACAAAATTTCACGATTATCGTTTCAAATTCTACAACTTCCTTACCATATTCTGATCAATTTTGCGCGACTGATATTGAGTCATATTGGACGCTCTTTGATCCTTATGATGCAGGTGCGGGTATTCAGACCGGCGAATCATCTTTCGGTATTATTAACGGAGTTCTCGAAATTTCTATTCCCGGGAATGAAGGATCGCACGACTTAGCACAAAATTTAGCGCCAAGATTATTACAATCCATTCCTGATGCTGATTTTGGAGTCGAAGTGAAATTTAATTCTGTACCATCGGAAGAATATCAGATGCAAGGAATCGTAGTTCAAGGTGCCGGATATCGAATTAGATTTGAGACATATTTTGGAACGGAGCCGACTTTTTACGCAAACGGATACGGAGTTTCGTTCGGTAGTGCGTTAAACCAAGCAATTGGCGGACAAATTCCCTCGTACTTAAGATTGGTCAGAACCGGAAACATTTTTGAATTTGACTACTCTTATGATGGAAGCAATTGGTCGAATGCCCTAACAAAAACTTTAAATGTATCGGTTAGTGAAATCGGATTTTATGGAGCAAATCATACTCCAAATCCTGCATTTACACTACAGGCAGAATATTTTAGAAATATCGATCACTCAGTTCCTTCTTGTAGTATAGTTGAACTAACATCTCCAAATGGCAATGAAACTTGGTCAGGCGGAACTACAGAAAACATTTTGTGGACGAGTTCAGAAGTAACTTCAGTTGATATTGAATTTTCCGCAGACAACGGCAGTACCTGGAATATTGTTCAAAGCTCGGTTGACGCGAGTTTGGGTTCATTGTTATTTAACGTCCCAAACATTTCTTCGAATCAATGCTTAATCCGCATAACAGATTCGGATAATTCGGGAATCACCGATATATCAGATGTTGTTTTTTCGATTGAAACAATTTCAAACGAACCTACAATACGAATCGGGTCTGTAAATACTTACGGCGGAGCGACTTTTACAATTCCTGTTGAAGTTGATTTCGCAAATGAAACTGAAATCGGTTTTTTCGCGCAAGGAAGGCTGCATTTTGATCCTGCAATATTGTCATTCAAATATGGAGAAAACGGTGTCGGGACATTGTTAAATTCATTCGGCTGGAACGGCACATTTTATTCCGCGATTCCCGGAACTGTGGATATAATAATAAGTGGTCCGACCCCGATTGAAACCGATGGTGTATTATTTAATCTCATTTTCCAAGTGAAGGATTTAAGCGCCGGTACGGCAAGTATTTCCGGTAATTCAAACGAATGGCCGGTTGATGTATACGAAAAACCATTTACTGTTGAAAGTGGATTGATTACTTATACAGATGCTCCCGCATCATCCGAAGAGCGGGGAGACGCGACTCTAAACTTTATCGTCGATTTTAATGACGCGCTTGACGTTTTGTATCATTTTATCGGTTTGACTCCTTTAACCGGACAAGCGTTTATTAATGCCGATGTAAACTACGATTCCGTGGTTGATCTAAATGATTACTTGACTCTTATATTTTACATTTATCTGCATGATTGGGATTTCTATTTTCCTCCAATCGCGCCTTATACTTCGGTTCAGTATTCAGAACCTGTGGCGGATAATAATATTTACGAAATTCCCCTTACGCTGCAAAAATCAGAGAATACTTTATCTGCTGAAGTTGAGTTTAATTTTGACTCGAATCATTTTGAATTCCAAGGATTTAAATCCGGACTTCAAACTGGAAACGCGGGAGTTAAAGCGTTTGAGCCTGAGAAGGGAAAAGTAGTCTTTATTGCAGCTTCGTCACAAAACTTAGTCGGAGATGTTGATCTTGGCTCGGTTTTATTAAAACGGAAAAATGAAAAAAATCTTGATGAATCGATCATCACTTCAACATATAAATTAAATAATGGTGATGAAGTTGACGGTCAAATCCTTAAAATTGCTGATGGAGCGATCACGTCTGTCGCAGATAAATCGTTAAGTCCGAAGGAATTTTTACTCCATCAAAATTATCCGAATCCTTTTAATCCGACAACGAATATAAGTTATGAATTACCATACGCTTCGTTTGTGAACTTAACCATTTACAATATTCTCGGGAGTGAAATAAAATCGCTTGTTAATAGAAATCAAAATGCGGGTTCGTACACCATTAATTTTGATGCGTCGGAAATTCCCTCCGGGATTTACTTGTATAAACTTAGAAGTGGAAATGTTGTAATTACTAAAAAGATGATTTTGATCAAATAATACTAATCATATTAAAATTAAACCCCGGAATTAAATCTTGTTTAAGATTTTACCCCGGGGATTTTTTTGTATTAATTCGGATAAACCGCAATGGACAAATTTTTAAAAGCCGCTATTGATGAAGCTAAATCCGGGTTATCGGAAGGCGGAATTCCGATAGGCTCTGTTCTCGTGATTGATGGCAAAATTGTTGGTCGGGGGCATAACAAACGAATTCAAAATGGCAGCCCAATTTTACATGCCGAGATGGATTGTATCGAAAATGCCGGGCGATTAAAAGCATCCGATTATCGAAAAGCCACACTATATTCGACCCTTTCACCATGTGATATGTGCAGTGGTTCAGTATTATTGTACGGAATACCACGTTTAATCGTAGGTGAAAACATTACTTTTAAAGGTCCCGAAGATTACTTAAAATCGCGTGGCGTTGATGTAGTTGTCGAAAACAATGAAGAATGTATTAATTTGATGGAAAAATTTATCGAATCCTCTCCGGATTTGTGGAATGAAGATATAGGTGAATAGTTTTCAAAATAGGTCGATTTCATATCTTTTGATTCATAACTTAAAATCCTATTTTCCGTCAGATCATTTATCACGATTAATAAATTAGTAATGATTATTAAAAACAGACTCTCACTTTTTTCAAAAAGAATAATCTTTGTTTTATTATTCCTGGTATTCGCAGTTTCCCCGAAATTTGCTCAACCAAATATTAGCTTTTCCCACTTATCCATTAAAGACGGATTATCGCAGAATACCGTTTTTTGCATTGACGAAGATAATTACGGATTTATGTGGTTTGGAACTGAAGATGGATTAAACCGTTACGATGGTTACGAGTTTAAAACTTTTAAACACAATTCAGCTGATTCCAATTCTATCCAAGATGATTTTATTACTTTTATCGATACAGACGAAGATGGACAACTGTGGTTGGGACATCTTAACGGTGTAAGCAAATATAACCCGAATACTCAAAAATTCTATAGATATGATAAAATAGAAGATTTAAATGGAAAATATGTGAACTATCTCCTAATTGATGAAAAATCGGAGAGAGTTTGGGTTTCAACTTCAGAAGCCGGATTTGGTTTTATTGATAAAAAAACGGATCAATATTATAGTTTTAAGAAATCCGAGGAAGATTCTTCGGGATTGATTAGCAACTTTGTCTATCAGACATTCAAAGATAGCTCAGGTAATTTATGGCTTGGAACAAACAAAGGATTCCAGCAGTTTGACCCCAACAACAGAAAATTTTCGAAACCGTTTTACACGAATGCCTCTGTTCGAGACTTTGCAGAAGATGAAGATGGGATAATATGGATCGCCACTTATGGAAAAGGAATTTTGAGATTCGATCCTAAATCCAATGATATTGAGGTTTTTCGCTCATCAAAAAAAAACGATTATTCGCTCTCATCAGATCGTTGTTTGGAAATTCATTACATAGATAAAAACAATATCTGGATCGGAACTATCGACGGTGGATTAAACATATTCGATACCGAAACAAAACGATTTTATCAATTTCAGAACGATCCGAAAAATCCTAATAGTATTAGTGGAAATTTTATTGAGTATATCTTTGAGGATACCAAAGGAATTATTTGGCTTGGGAACAATGCCGACGGTATAAATATATTCAATCCGAAAAGAGAAAAGTTTAAACGATACTCGAGCCAACCAGGCAATCCTACTGGTCTCAGCGACGATATGATCTATTCGATTTTTGAAGATCCGGACGAAATGGGTGAAATGGTGTGGATTGGAACAGATAAAGGCGGATTGAATCATTTTAATCGCGAATCCGGTCAATCCAAAGTTTATAAGCATGAGCCCCAAAATTCTTTTTCATTAATTCATAATTCTGTTAGAGCGATCTACAAGGATTATTACGGGATACTCTGGATCGGAACAACGAATGGACTTGTAACTTTTGACGAACGGGACGAAAAATTTGAATTTTATCGGGGACTGAAAGACCTTTTCTCAGGTCTGAATATTCGGACAATTTTTGACGATAAAATTAATCCTTCCCGCTATTTGTGGATTTCTGCAACCGGGGTCGGGATGCTGAAATTTGATCGAGAAACAAATACTATTGAAACCTTTGATACGGATCCAAATAAGAAGCAAACTTTAAGTAACAGATTAATTCGAGCGACATTCGCGGATTCATCAGGCATGGTTTGGGTTGGGACTCTCGGCGGCGGCTTAAATAGAATTGATAGTAAAACCGGTGAGATAAAATATTACCGTCATTCAAATGAAGATCAAAACAGCATTGGTGATAATTTAATCTTGAGTATTACCGAGGATTCCAATGATTCTACACAGATTTTATGGATCGGTACTGCAGGCGGTTTTGATAAATTCCATGTTGAGACCGAGACCTTTGAACGTTTTTCGGAAATTGACGGATTGCCGAATAATGTTGTTTATGGAATTCTTCAAGATGATGATGGATTTCTATGGATTAGTACAAATCTTGGAATCTCAAAATTTGATCCGAATACGAAAAAGTTTCGCAATTATGATATTTACGATGGATTGCAAAACAACGAATTTAATGCCGGAGCGTATTTCAAAAGCAGAAGTGGAGAATTGTTTTTTGGCGGAATTACAGGCTTTAACATATTCCATCCAGATAGCATAAAAGATAACGAATATGCCCCACCTGTTTTTATTACTAGTTTCAAAAAGTTTGAGAAGGAAGCCGTAACAGATAAAAGTGTTTACCTACTTAATCAATTCGATCTTAATTATGACGAAGATTTTTTCTCTTTTGAGTTTGCCGCGCTTAATTTTACATCACCGGAGAAAAATCAGTATGCTTACAAGATGGAAGGTTTTGACAGAAATTGGATTTATTGTGGAACCCGCCGATATGTAAGTTACACCAATCTCGATCCCGGAAAATATACGTTCCGTGTAAAAGCTTCAAATAATGATGGAGTTTGGAATGAAGAGGGTAATTCAGTTCGAATCTCAATTTCCCCGCCTTTTTGGCGAACTTGGTGGGCATACTCTTTTTATCTGATTGCATTCGGATTTTTTGCCGCCGGATCAAATTGGGTAGTAAAAAATCGCCGAAGTATAATGGCGCTAAGGAAAAGAAAAATTTCACATTACCGGCTTCTCGAACTTATCGGAAAAGGGGGAGTTGGAGAGGTATTTAAAGCTCTCGATTTAAATTCCAAGAAAATTGTCGCATTAAAACTGCTCAGTAATGAACTACTGGAAAATAAAGAGAATCGGGATCGATTTGTTAGAGAAGGTCAAGTGATGAAATCCTTTTCTCATCCCAATATCGTAAAGACATTTCAATTCGGTGAAAGCGAACATCAAGGTTATATCGCAATGGAATATCTTACCGGAGGCACATTAAAGGAATTTATTCAGAAAAGATATCCTTTGAAAAGAACGGATATCAAAAAAATTATAGAACAAACATGTTTTGGGTTGCAGCAAATTCATCTTCAGGGCATAATTCACCGCGATATAAAATCGGCGAATATTATGCTGGATGAAGAACAAAATGTAAGGATTATGGATTTCGGTTTGTCCCGGTCACCGTTAGCTCAGACAATGACGACACTTGGAACCGCCATGGGAACATTGGGTTATGTGGCTCCCGAACAAATAACAAATTTTAATGTTGATCACCGGGTGGATATTTTTTCTTTGGGTGTTGTTTTTTATGAAATGCTGACAAACGAACTTCCATTCGCGGGTGAAAATGAAATGGCTTTAATTCATTCAATATTTAACAACAATCCCAAGCCGCCTTCAGAACTTATCAACTCGGCGAATAAAAAATTAGATCATCTCATTTTAAGCTGTTTGGCAAAACAACCGGAAGAAAGATACTCCTCTGTGTCAGATTTTCTGGAAGATTTTGAACGTAACTTTTAATTTGGAATTGAGTAAGTAGCCGATCACACTAAAAATTGATTACCAAAAAATTAATAAGCCGCCAAAATTTGGCGGCTTATAAATAACATAAATATTACTTGATTGTCGCCTGCCAAGCTTTTACAAGTTCAAGATTGTGGTTCGAGATATTGTCAGAATCACTATAAATAGAAAGCTGTAATAAACTATTTCTGGTTGAGTCCGTTTTCTTTTTAACTCTGGATATCTGATCTTTATCAAGTTTGTTAAGCATTTTCGCGAACTCTTCACGACTATCACTCAGCTTTTTGAAATCGGAATAGTTTCCTTTACCGAACATTTCCGCAGCCAATTCTAGTTGCGCCTCTAAATTTTTGTACAGTTCCATCAATTCTTTTGTCTGTTCCGACGACGGATTATTATGATTATTCTCCACATGCACTATACACGTCTCGGCAAGAGATCTCAAATTAGCGGTAATTTCTTGTAAGGAGTTAATAACCTTTCCATAACGATAGCTTTCTTTTACATCTTCCTCAATTAGCTGGACTGTATTGAAAAGATCAGAAATTAATTTTCTCGATTTTTTATCAAGCTTTTTAGAAGATTTCTTAGCTTTCTGGAGTATTGATCTGTCGCCTTTACTAAGTCCTTTAAATAAATCTAAGACTATTGGTGCAACTTGTTCGATTGATTTTTTCATTGAGTCGGCTAAGGAATCGATGGCGTCTTTTTTACTTGTCCCGTTTCCAATAGTTACCGATTCGGATTCCGCGTTTTCAATCTCGCGGTTTTTATGAATAACATGAGTTCTATAGATTATATACATAGCTAATACGGAAAGTAAGATCATAGCGAAACCTTCCAGATAGAAAAGTATAACCGCAAATACCGCAGATACCGTGAACGCCGAAATGGCTGTCATAAACCAACCGCCGATTACGGTTAGTACTCCATTTACTCTGTAAACCGCACTTTCGCGTCCCCAAGCTTTGTCGGAGAAAGAAGTCCCCATCGCCACCATAAAAGTTACATAAGTTGTTGAAAGGGGAAGTTTCCAGGAAGTAGCGAATGATATCAAAATACTGGCTACGAGCAAGTTTACCGACGCTCTTATCAAATCGAATGATATAGGATTTTTTTCCTCATCAACCGGAGTTCTATCAAAATTTTTAAATCGATTATTCAGTTTGTCAAGTAGAAAATTAGGAAAGACTCTTTTAATTGTTTCCCCAAGATTAACATTCATCCTAACAAGAGTTCGAGCAAGCAAAGAAGATTCAAAACGTTCAACACCTTCTTGCTGTCGCCCTAAATCCAGTGATGTTTTAATAACGCTTCGTGCCTTTTTATTAAAATAAAGTGTTCCGACCATAACCAATCCCGCACCGGCAAGAAACCAAGTATTTGAATGTGTTTTTTCTCGTAGTACTTCCATTAATGTATTAAACGGATCACTGGAATTGACCATAAGCTGATAAGAATTCAAACCGGCGAGAGGTACACCAATAAAATTAACCAGGTCATTTGCCGCAAAAGCTAAGGCTAAAGCAAACGTCCCTATTAGAACAATAATTTTAAATATATTAATTTTTAAGAAAATCAACAGCTGGAAGACAATTGTCCAAGCGATTAGCGAATACAGAAGAATCGGATAAACATTTGCCCCGATATAATCGGTGAATTCAGCACTCATAAAAGTAGCGCCTTTCGCACCCTTTATGAGGATAAAGAAAGTAATTGCCGTAAGAGCTACGCCCCCAAAAATTCCGCCATATTTTTTAAGTTTATCAACATAATCAAAAGTGAAAATTATTCTTGTGAAAAATTGAATAATTGCACCGACAGAAAAAGCCACTACGATTGAGAGGAGAATTCCACTTATAATCGCAATCGCCTTGGAGGTGTTTATATATTCGATAAGGCGGTCTATTCCATCACCGGCTTGCCCGATTTTAATCAATGAAACGGCAACAGCCGCGCCCAATAATTCAAAAACAATCGAAACTGTCGTTGACGTCGGGAGACCAAGGGTGTTAAAAAAGTCAAGCAGTATTACATCCGTCAGCATCACTGCCAAAAAGATTATCATAATTTCAGCAAAATAGAATTGTTCGGGATTAAAAATCCCTTTTCGTGCTACTTCCATCATTCCGCTGGAAAATAGCGTACCTGCCAATACGCCGAGACTCGCTACCAACATAATAATATGCCTTGGTGCGACTCGTGAACCAATCGCGGAATTTAAAAAATTTACTGCATCATTACTTACGCCAACAATAAGATCGGAGATAGCTAATATGAATAGTATTACTACTACAATTAGAAATAATTCCATTTTCTGTTGTTATCCTTATTTGTTTAGGGGAAATATTTTTAATAGATCGAGATTGACCTATTCGAAACAAGTGATCGTAGCAAAAGAGTGAAAGAACTGAGATTAGTAGTCAATAAGATAAAGAGGTTTTTTCAATAATTCCTTATAAATATTTTTTTTTGGAAACGGGATTTCATTTTATTATCTCTTTATAATAACTTGAATAATGAAAAAAACATCGATCGGTAACATTGCAGATCAAAAAGAAACAAACGCAAAAAACTTAAAAGCCTTTATAATTGGCGGAATAACAGCTTTTATTGTTGCGTTTTTTGTAAACGAACTGTTCCAGTATTTGATTGCTCTAATATTCGGAGCGGAGGATGTAAGGCTGGGTTTTTCTAATTATAATTTTCACGTTTTTTTTAATCTGCCTCCCGATTTACACATTTTTATAGCAATGTTTATTTCCTTCGCATCAATTTTTATTTGTATCATTTTTTTGCGACTCGGCACTTTTATTATGATTCGATCCGATTTAGGACTACAAAGATTTTACGCGATTGGATTTCAATTAATTTTATCGGGATACTTATTGATTTCGGTGTTTTATGGAGCATTTGTCGTTCTACTTAATGCACCGATGGAGAACGACTGGCTGCGGATAGTCAATCTCATGGGATTAAAAAATATTTGGAGAATGGTTTTTATGTTCGGGGGGATCATTATGATTTCCTTCTACCTCCATATTTTATCATATAAGCTTAAAATTTATATAAACGCTCATAACAAATAGGATTTTTATGAAAAGATTAGAAGGTAAAACTACATTTATTACCGGTGCAAGTTCTGGAATTGGAAAGGCCTGCGCATTCTATTTTGCTGAAGAAGGCTCGAATCTAATTATCTCATCTCGCACAGCAGCTAAAATTGAGCAAGTTGCTGAGGATATCCGAATCAAATTCGGGGTTTCTGTTTATTCTATGTCGATGGATGTCAGATCAAATTCGGATGTAACTTCCAAAATCAAAAACTTACCAAAGGAATGGCAATCGGTCGATATTCTTATAAATAACGCCGGTTTGGCTCGCGGATTTAATAAACTGCACGAGGACGATCCAGATGGTTGGGATGAAATGATTGATACAAATGTAAAAGGACTTCTGTATGTCTCACGCCAAATTGTTCCGCAGATGGTGGAAAAGAAAAGTGGACATATAATTAATATTGGTTCAATTGCCGGTCATGAAGCGTATCCCGGCGGTGGTGTTTATTGTGCAACGAAACATGCGGTAGATGCGATCACAAAGACATTTAAAATGGAATTGATTGATAAAAATATTAGAGTAAGTACCGTCGATCCGGGAATGGTTGAAACTAATTTTAGTAATATTCGTTTTGCGGGAGATATTAACCGATCCAAAAAAGTCTACGAGGGAATTGAACCGTTATATGCGGATGACATCGCTGACGCCGTACTTTTCTGCGCAACAAGAAAGGAAAATACTAATATCGGGCAAATTGTAATGACACCGATTGCACAAGCAAGTGCATTTGTAAACTATCGTGATCCTGATAAAATGTGAGAAAAGGCTGCCTCAAAATTGACTTGCCGGATTAGATCCGGATGACAAAATTTGAGACAGCCCCTTTAAATTAGATTTTTACTTGAAATGCGTTAATAAAACTATTTGCGGTTGATTCCGGAGTTTCATTGAGATTTGTGCTGTAAACAATAAAGTAGATAATATCTTTCCCCTTTTGTTTTACATAACCGAATACTTTCGTCTTAAATGTAACTTCACCAACTTTCTTTGTGTATCTCATATTAAGGGTGTTCTCATTGTAAACTTCTTCTCCCAGAAAAACTGACTCGTCCATAAGCACGTCTGCCAATCCGGAAATGAATAATGCCGCATTGATTAAATTTCGCTCCGTGTACTGGCAGTATTCGTCGATAATGTTTTGTTCCAGGTCGGTAATTTTTGTGTTTTCGTCCTTCGCTGAAATTGTGTATAACTTAACACCATTTTGTAGTTCGGGATTATTCTCATCCTTCACAAAATAATGTTGAGCGTTAATCGAAAACTTATCTGATGATTCGCTCTCAACTGTTTTTTTAATAAATTTAGAAGGGAATTTGGTTTTAAAGTAGTCAGTTTCCACAACTCCATTATAACTTTTTATCACTTCGTCTCCCGATTCAGCAGACGGAACTGCATCCTGTGAGTACAACGGGATCACTCCGATTAATAATATCATTATGAATAATAATTTTTTCATGACTACTCCCTTTATTTATATTCGGCTGATTTAAAATTCTAATCTATTTGCAAAAATTTAATATATAAATTCACTTATAGTAATTTGTCTTGCTTTCGATTCTTAGCATACATATTAAGAATTTTACCAGATATTGGCAATAATATATGATTTAGATTCCTCATAAAATGAAATAATCAGCATCAATACTATCTTTTAGAAATTTTGAAACATTTCTTGGAGATTAACGTCATAAGTATTAAATTACTTTATAAAACAAAGTGCTTTGCGGAGGAAAATATATTATGGATGAAAATAACAGTGCGAAAGAACAGCTCGATTTTATTAAAAGAGCGATTTCAGATAGCAAAAACATTGTATTGGATAACGGAATTGGATTCATCGTTTGGGGAATTATAATAATTGCCGGACTCATTTACACTTACATTGATGTTGTATCGAATGGTATACTTAGGAATGATTATGTTTGGATTATTCTCATTTCAGGTGGCTGGAGCTATAATCTTGTTGAATGGAATATTCATAAAAAGAAAAAAAGAGTTAGTACTTTCTCGGGAAAAATTCTCGGCAGTTTGTGGCTCTCAGTTGGAATTGCACTTACAATTCTAGGAATTGCGGGTACATTCACCGGAGCAATAGATGGAGTTTTCGTATCGGCGGTTTTAAGCTGTGTGCTTGGAGTCGGATTTTTTGTGACGGCACAGATTTTCAACTATAAAGAAGGACTGTTACTCTCAACCTTATGGTGGATTGGCGCACTTATTATGTTTATTTATCCCGGTTTGTACGTTTTGATTTTAATGTCGGCAATGATGCTTTTTTTACAGGTTGTACCCGGCATTGTTTTGTATAAAAGATACAAAAAAGAGAAAATTTAGATGGCAAAGGATTTTGATTACCAACAATTGGATGATATTATTCACAGCAGAATAAGACTCGCGATAATGTCACTGCTCGTTGGAGTTGAGGATGCGGAATTTACTTTTCTAAAGGAAAAGGTGAATGCAACTGACGGTAATTTGTCTGTTCATTTGCGAAAATTGGAAGAAGCAGAGTATGTATCCGTAAAAAAGGAATTTGCCGGAAGGAAGCCGGTTTCTACTTATAAAATCACAAAGATGGGGATCAACGCATTTGAAAAATATATCGAACATCTTGAAAACATGTTAAAAAAGTAAAAATTTTTTGGCATATCGCTTTAATAAACAAAGTACTTTAACAACAAATGGGAAATCAATGAAAAAATCAGCACACTTATTTTTAATTATGTTTTTAGCCTTCCAACCAATTTTCGCGTTTAATTCGAATGGCGGGAATGAAATAACAGAAAGACTGAAGTCGATGGCAAGAGAAGGATACTTCCAGAATGATGAGAAAATATTTATGGAACTATCTGCTCTATGCGATAGAATTTTAGCAAAGGAAAAAGAGAATGCTGCTGCCGGATATTATAAAGCCTATTCCAATTATCGGATTGTGAGCATTGCGATGGTTAAACAAAATGATACCATGTTTGACTTATATTACCCGGTTGCAGAAGAGGCGGCAAATTTATCTTCGGAAAATGTAGACTTCGCCGCCGAAGCCAAAACTGTGCTCGCAGCAAACTATATGATGATTCTCGCTAAGGATCTTAGTGAAGCCGCTTCCATTTCAATGAAAATTCATACACTGCTCGGAGAAGCAGAAGTACTTAATCCCGCAAATCCGCGTGTAAACTTAATTCGTGGAACAATGTTGTTAAATACTCCGCCGGCTTTTGGTGGAAGTGCGGCGGCGGCTCTGTCTGAATATGAAAAAGCGCTAGAAAAGTTCGACGCACAAGACTCCGCAAGTAATGTGAATTGGGGATATGCGGAAACCTTAGCCTGGATCGGAATAGCAAATATGAAAAATGGTGATCTGGAATCTGCCGAACTGGCATTTTTAGACGCGCTTAATGCCGAGCCGGAATTCGGATGGGTTAAATATCAATTATTGCCTACTGTTCAATCTAAATTAAAAGGAGTAGAGAAATGAAACTTGGTCTAATATTTTTATTGGTGCTTGCGACTTCAATATTTGCTCAAAAGGAAAATTCGAAAAAATTCGGAACATTAAAAATCATTGTAACCGGATTTGAGCAGAACACAGGAAAGTTGTCACTTCGACTTGATAACACTAAAAAAAGTTATGAAGAGAACAGCGAACCTGAACGAGCGTTTTACGCGGATATCGAAAATGGAACTGTCGAAATAAATCTCGATTCGCTGGCATTTGGCGAATACGCGATTAAATGTTACCACGATGTAAATGAAAATAGAGAATTGGACACAAATTTCTTCGGAATTCCTTCCGAGGATTATGGTTTTTCGAACAACGCTCCGGCAACTTTTGGTCCGCCCAGTTTTGAACAGGCCGCGTTTAAGTTCAAATCACATAATCAAATTGAAAAAATCGAGTTGCAATAGATGAAAACGAATTTTAAAAGTTTTTTACTGCTCTGTCTGTTTTTCGCGAGTATTAATTACGCACAGACCAAAATAATCGTTAAAGGGAATGTAGTAGAAAGCTCAGGCATTCCGCTTCCATATGTTAATGTTTATGTGGAAAATACTTTGGATGGAGCGATGTCGGATGAGGATGGCAGTTTTACATTTTCAACCGATTCTGATACAACAATCACAATTATCGCAAGTATGGTGGGATACAAATCGGAAAAGAAAGTATTTGAGGTTAAGCCCGGAAATAAAGAAATCAATGTTGAATTTGGTCTGGCACCGGACACGATTGAATTGGAAGAAGCCGTTGTGATGGGAAGTTCGTTTAGTTCCGAGAAGGAAAAAGGAATTATTATCAGTTCAATGGAGGTGATGATGACTCCCGGGGGCGCCGCCGATATTTATCAATCTTTAAAGACGATGCCCGGACTGACAAATGTTTCTGAAAGCGCCGAACTTTACGTTCGGGGCGGGGATCCGATTGAAACTGTTACAATAATCGATCAAGCATCCATTTATCATCCTTACACTTATGAATCATCTTACGGAGGTTTGTTTTCAAATCTAAATACCGCCGCGGTTGATGCTATGTATTTTTCCAGTGGCGGATTTTCAACAAAATATGGCAATGTTCTTTCCGGAGTTCTGGATATTTCAACAAAGAATGAGCCCATAAATCAAAGGTTCGATTTGGGGATCTCGATGGCTGCTCTGCAGCTTAATGCCGAAATTCCAATTGTTGATAACAAGTTCGGGATGCGGATTTTTGGAATGCAGAGTTTCACCAAACCGATTATGTGGCTGAACGGAGAATTGGATGAGTTCACCACCACTCCGTCTTCAAATAATATTACAGCGCTGATCAGTTACAAATACTCGGAAACGGGGCGTATGAAGTTTACCGGAATTTTTGCTGCCGATGCTCAAGGCGTAAAAATCCGGAGGGCGGAATATTCGGGTGCATTTAACGGTAATTCAAATACTAATTTTTATAATTTTCAACTTAATGATGTTTTATTTGAAAACACATTTATAAAATCGAGTGTTTCATTCAGCCAATTTGAAAATTTATGGCGATTGGGAGTTTTAGATCTTGATCAAACTGATGGAACGTATAAACTTCGAATGGATCTGGAAACTACATTTTCAAAACAGCTGAAGATGGATTATGGGATTGAAGGGGAAATGCGCAATCAGCACTATGTTGGTGCCATCCCCGAATCCGAATTTGATATTCGCCCGGACGCAGAAAAAGTAGTTTTGGATGCGGAGATTATTGGTCAGAGAATCGGAGTTTATGGTGAACTGACGTTTAACAATATTGTAGGAATTAAAAAACTTCACGCGATTGCCGGAGTTCGATCTGACCATTTCCCCCAATTGAATCTGACTTCTTTCGATCCAAGATTTGGACTCGTTTATAAATTAAGTGCTAAATCTAACTTTAGGTTTGCGTGGGGAATTTTTCACCAATTACCAGATACCAGACTTTTTGTACCGACGGATGGAAATCCTGATCTCAACTCGATGAAAGCCGAACATTTTGTGTTTTCGTATGAATATCGCGGGAATAAAAATAATTCGATCCGGTTAGAATTATTTCAAAAAGATTATACCGATTTACCTTTAGAAGATGAAAATATAAATTATAATAATGACGGTTTCGGATATGCACGAGGATTAGACTTTGTGTTAAAAGGCGATTTGCCATTTAACTTGGATGGATGGTTATCATACGGTTATATCAACACAAAAAGGAAGTGGATGGATTTTGATAAACTTACAAGCAGTGGTTTTGATATAACACATAATTTATCAATGATTCTAAAATATAATATTAACGCGATGTGGCAGATTGGTTTAAATGTGAAATATTCCTCCGGAAGACCTTTTACACCAATAGAAAGCAGTGAATATTTAGCCGATCGGAAAATTTATGAGCCGCTTTACGGCGCAAATAACTCTGAAAGATATCCCGATTATAAAAGAGTCGATTTGAGAGTTACTCACTTGAATCAATTATTCGGAAAATACTTCGCCGTGTTTTATCTCGAAGGTCTCAATATATTGAATATTAACAATTTATTCGGCTACACATATTCCACTGATTATAAACAAAAGGAAAAAGTGCTAAGTTATTTCGGAAGGCGAACGATAGTTATCGGTACAAGTATTTCAATTTGATTTTGTCCGGTAAAATTATTCGTATTCGATTCCCGCATATTCCTTTATGTATTTAGGAGTTCTCGGCTCACCGCTAAAGTCTTTTCCTTCAAATCCCATAGCGAGTGCCCAACGATGAATCCAGGACGGACCGTATTTCCCGATGTATCCATCTTTTGAATTATAAACCGGATCAGTCAAAGTTTCGTCAAGTGTCGTAAATTGATATCCGACATCCAGTATTGCGGATGCCAATTCGTCAAAATAATCCGAGTTGAGCAAATTGGCGTGGACGAGCAGAATATGTTTGATCTCTCGCCCGAAAAATTTACTTGATTGATCTTCATAATAGCCAATTTTTTTGATCATATAATCAACATATTCTTTCCCAATTTTGGACATCAATATTGAATCCGATTCAAAAAACGCTTTAGTGTAAGCGGCATTAAATATCCATTCAGAATTATCGATTGTAACCGGCGCGATTTTATAATTTTGTGCCGATAAAAAATTATTAAGCGAATCTTTCAACTCTTGCGTCGCACCGGCCCTTAAATACGGATGACGAAAATATTCGTATTTCAAACCTCTTTTTTCGGCTAACGGTCGAGTGATAATTTCACCCTTTAATATTTCCCGCCGGTATTCATTGAAAGGAACACGATTTACATCGGCGTGCGAATAGGTATGATTTCCAAGTTCGAGGCCGGAATCCAACCACATTTTTAAAACATCAATTTTGAGTTCATCTCTATTTCCCACCATAAATATTTTACCTTCATTTACAAATCCAACCGCCGGGATTTCATATTTGGCTATGTGGGAAATTAAACGACTGTTGATTTCGTAAATTTGTTCGGAACTAAATTTTCCGGCTTGCTGCAATGGGAGGTCGTCAAATGTAACGGACATAAATTTCTTCGGTTGTCCATTGATTGTGTACAAAGCAAGCAACAGCAATAAAAGTAATAACTTAAGTTTCATTCGAATAATTCTTCCTTATCATTTTCTTTTTAACGCGTAAAAATAGATCAAAATAAATCCGGAGACTATTATTCCAAATATCAAAATGTAATAAAGATAGTTCCGGTTTGCACTGGCGGTTGAAAATTCGGCATTCCCGATCTCTGTCATAGTTTCGAATATTTCACCAGAATCAAAAATCAAGGTGTTGTAATTCTTTTGATTGGGATAAAGATTGAACATACACGAATTTATAATTGATAATTGTTCTATCGTTTGTTTGGATTTATAGATGATCTCGAAAGCCGCACCGTGACTGTGATTGCCCGGGAATTCCATAACATCGAAGATTGTTAATAATTCACCATCGGCTGTGATCGAAATATTCTCTTCCAAATACTTAAAAAGGGCTTCATCAAAATCTCCCTGTGAATTCGAATTTTGTAATTCCGGGAAATCCTTCAAAATGGCGTTTCTTAAAGTCCAAGGGAAATCAGCTTTTAATACAATCTGCCCATCATTTACATTAAATTCAAAATAAGCTATGTTCGGATCGTGTGCCGAGACTAAGCTGTTGATAAGCAGAAATAGAAATAATAAATTTCGCATTAACCGCCCAATCTAAAATCCGAAGAAGGTGTACCTCTAAAGTATCGTGGGATGTTAGGGAAATCATCCGTAACAACATAATAATAAGTTCCCATTGGATATTCCGGTGTTACACCCGTTCTGCCATTTGCTTCATCCAAATCGCCTAATCCTTCTACAAATTCAAAATCGGCTGAGTAAACTCCCGTATATTCACCACATGGCGCGGTAACTCCATCTCCGGGACGAGTGCCGGATTTTAATCTGTAACTCGATGTCAAAACTTTCACGCCGGAAGAACTGTCGGATGCTGAACTGTAACCATATTTGTAATAAACCGGAAATCCATCGGCGGCATATCCGATTAGAGTCATTTCAGTTGAACTGACATCAAGATCTTGCAAATAAAGTGAAGGACTTCCATGATAATGATATTTGCCGGATGGCTGCACATGCGCGTTATTACAATCCAATCCAATTTGAACCATAGTCGCTTCGAGGTTCCACTCCCAATTTACGTTGGCGGCCATAAATCCTTCATGAGGCCAGGGTTCGGCAGCAACCGGATCCAACTCAACTCCGTTTAATAACACACCGAATGAATATGTAGGCCCGTTCGACGAAAGCAAAGAAGTCAGAGTTGCGGCCTCTGAGGGTGTTGTTGTTATGGCGTAAGTACTTGATTGGGATCTGATCGCATTCGGATTAAGAGAACCGCTCACATTCCCGAATAATCCTACTTTGTGGGCCGGAATATTATTGGCATTTATTGTTCTGGTTCCTCCGGTGATATTTTGACTAAATGTACTCGCGGTTGAAAGTACTTCAGTACATGCTCCACGTTCGGTATCAACCGCGATTGAAGACGTGCAATCAGAATCGGAAGTGGTGTCGTTTGGTGAATCTTCCGAACAAGCAGTTAAAACGAATAAGAACATAATTAGGGGAACAATTGATTTATAACGAAACATATTTTCTCCGATGAATAAAAAGTATCTACATAATCGGACAAAAGATATGATTAATAAGTTTAAAAATTGCGGAAAATTAAAATCAGATCTGTCAGATTCTTTTCCTCCCTTAAACGATTCGTATAAAATTACGCCGGTTTGATTTTTTTTTGATCGATAATTTTGTTTATAATAAGGTTTAAAACCCTAATTAATAATTACATTAAAGGGCAATACGGCGGATCATTTTTTTTACAAAATTCACATCTGCAGATAAATGAATAGATTTCTTAAAAATCCTTTAGTTGTAAGATCACTCGTCGGTTCTAAATATATTGAGAACGCTGTAAAAAGTTTTCACTCACTACGATTGGCAAGCAAGCAGCCTGTAAAAATAATCTTCCACGATGATGGCTCCTGCACCGAGAATGATGTCGAGCGATTATTATCACAAATCCCAAATTCTGAGTTGTTGCGTAGGAAACAAGTTAATGAGGAAGTTGAGGATTATCTTAAAGCGTATCCTGCATGCCGAAAGTACAGAAATGATTCGGTTTGGGGTCTCAAATTACTCGATGTACCGCTCTTATCGAATTCACTCGTTCAATATTCTGATGGTGATTTTCTCTACTTTCAAAAATTTGACAGACTATTTCCCGAAAATCAAAATCCCATCTTCCTTGAAGAAAAGGGCGTCAGCTATGCCACTCATCTCAGCACTTTGGTTTTAAGGAAAAAAATAGGACTGATCAAAAATTTTGCTGCCGGAATCTTGAGATTTCCAAAATCAATTTATGACATTGATTTTATCGAATGGTTCCTAAGTAAAAACTTTACGCCTTTCATATTGGGACTTGCAGAACAAACTTGTTATAGCTCATTGCTTTGTGATAAAGATGCTTTGAAAATTTCTAACCGCTCATTTCATATCCAACTTGGGAAGAAAGATTTTCCAAAACACAAAATTGCTCTGCACCTATCCAGCGCCGAAAAACCTTATTTTGATAAATTCTATCAAATTGCGCTAGAGTCTTTGAAGATGAACAACGTTTCCGATTTCATTTATGAAGAAGCTGAAAATGTGACACCGATTACTATTGTTGAGAGAGAGGTTATAAAAAAATATCTCGCGCTCAAAAATTGGCATTAAAAGTTTTACGGATATAAGAAGAATAAATTATCGGTCGAACCTTAAAATCGGGGAATTTCAACGAGTGAATCTAATAATACACCAAGAAATAAATCAATACTTATCGTGTGGTTTAAAACGGTAGAGTTATTCCTTGCTCTTAATATAGATCAATTTAAACCGTCCTTTCGGGCTTTCACGATGTTCAACTTCAAACATTTTTGTTGATTTAATCAATGGGGTCAATTTTTGGAAGCCATAATTTCTAGAATCGAAATTCGGTTGTTTTTTCTGAAGTAAGTTTCCCACATCGCCGAGAAATGCCCATCCGTCATCATCCGCCAGATCGTTAACTGTGGTTGAAATTAGTTTTAACACTTGTGGGGAAATTAAATCTACATTTGAGGATTTAGTTGATTTTGCTTTAGCCGTTTCAGATCCGTTTTCATCTGACTGGTTCTTCAAAATTTCGATATAAATAAACTTATCGCACGCGACAATAAAAGGATTCGGAGTTTTTTTCTCACCAATTCCGATTACATGCATTCCGGCTTCTCTTAATCTGGTTGCAAGTCTTGTAAAATCACTATCGCTGGAAACAATACAAAAACCATCAACTTTACCCGAATATAAAATATCCATTGCGTCAATAATCATCGCCGAATCGGTGGCGTTTTTTCCGATTGTGTAACCGTACTGTTGAATTGGTGTTATTGCGTTTTCGAGCAATACATTTTTCCATTTGCCAAGTTTTGGATTAGTCCAATCTCCGTAAATCCTTTTTATTGTCGGATTGCCGTATTTGGCAATTTCTTCCATCATCTCCTTAACCGGAGCAGATGGGATGTTGTCACCATCAATAAGTACCGCGAGATTTACATCCATTTTTAATCCTTTTATTTGAATATAAATATAGTCACAAAAGCCAAAATATTAAGTGAAAACATGTACCATAAACCCATAAGCGCTAAATATTCGATTTCAATTCCAACCAAATATAAATGGTGGGATCAGCAAAAGCATGGATGCAACAGTAAATAATAAAATCAGAGGAAAAATCCATTTTGCCCATTTCTCCCAAGGAATATCAGCAAGGGCTAAGATTCCCATTGTTACCGCAGATGTGGGAATAATTAGGTTGGAGAATCCGTCACCAAATTGAAAAGCTAAAACCGCGGTTTGCCGGCTCACTTCAACCAAATCGCTTAGCGGGGCCATGATCGGCATGGTTAAGGCTGCCTGTCCGCTGCCTGAAGGAACGAAGAAGTTTAAAAATGATTGCACAAAAAACATTAATTGAGCAGAAATAATTGGATGAACTCCTTCAACCAAAGATGATAAATAATTTAATATCGTGTCGATGATGCGACCATCTTCCGCCACAATTAGAATTGCTCTTGCCGACGCAATTATTAAACCGGTTGGGATTAGATCCTTCGCTCCTTTCACAAATGCATCGGTAATCTCTTTTATCGATAATTTCCCCGCGAAACCAACTATTATTCCCAGTGCCAAAAACAATCCGGAAATTTCTTCGATGTACCAGCCAAAATTTAGAACTCCGACTACTAACAGCAGTAAACCGGCTAGAAAAATCCCAAGTACAATTTTATGAGTTCTATCAATTCCTTCGAATTCTTCAAATTGTTTCAAATGTAAATCTTTCTTTTTTTCCTGATCCTTTTCATACATAAAACTGAGTTTTGGATTGGCTTTAACCCTTCGCGCATATCGCATCACAAAAATAATTGCGATAGAGGTTACGATTATCCAAACTAATATTCGGTACTCCATCCCGGAAAAAAGTGGAATATCTGCTATGCCTTGAGCGATTCCAATTGTGAAAGGATTTATAAAAGCACCGGCAAATCCCGCTCCGGCTCCGATAAACGGAATGGCTACTCCTGTTACGGTATCATATCCTAAAGTTAACGCAAGCGGAATCATAATTAAAATGAAAGGGATTACTTCTTCACTCATGCCAAAAACAGCTCCCGCGAGGGAAAAAATTATCATCAAAATCGGTATTAACATTTTCTGCAAAAGGGATGATTTGGAGTGTGCTTTTGCAATCGATTTAATTGCCGAATCAACCGCCTCAGTCTTTTGAAAAACTGTAAATGCACCGCCAACGATTAAAACTAAACCAATAATTAAAGCTCCGTCGGGATCAGCGAATCCTCTTACTGGTGCTGTTAATAAATCATCAATATTTTGTGGATTTTTCTCGACTTCGTGAAAAGTACCGTTTTCAACAACTTCTCTGCCGTTTTTTTCAGTTCGTTCGAATTCGCCGGCGGGAATAACCCAGGTCATCGCCGCAACGATTACCAGAATTATAAACATTATTAAAAAAGTATTTGGAGCTTTTAATTTGGTTAGTTTCATTAAACCGTCTGAATTGATAAATGTGTGCAAGAATATGAAAATGAATTAAAAGATGAAACCCGAATCAAAATTGATTACGGGTCTCAACAAAGAGATAATTAAATTGTCACCGAAGTTTATCGCCCAAAATAGAGAATATTCATAATTCTACCCCGGAGCAGACAAAACTTCGGCTTCCGCCAAAAATTTTTCTACCATTAAAACATCTTCTTTACTCCCGATGTATAGAGGAGTTCTTTCGTGAAGGTTTTCCGGTTGGATCTCCATTATTCGTTGCTTTCCATCCGAAGCTCGGCCACCGGCTTGTTCAATAATAAAGGCCATCGGATTATTTTCGTACATCAATCTCAATTTACCTTTGGGATTTCTCGCATCGGCAGGGTACATAAATATTCCACCGTATAACATATTACGATGAATATCAGCAACCATAGATCCGATATATCTTGCCGAGTAGGGTTTATTTAAATCCTCTTGAAGATACTTGATATACCGTTTTAATCCGGGATGCCAAAATTTATAGTTTCCTTCATTTAAACTATAAATTTTACCTTGTGAAGGAATTTGGATGCTTTCGTGCGATAATAAAAATTCACCAAATGCGGGATCTAATGTAAATCCGTGGGTTCCTTCTCCGGCGGTATAAACCATTATAGTGCTTGAACCGTAAACCACATAACCGGCGGCAACTTGTTTATCGCCTTTCTGTAAACAATCTTCAAGCGTTCCTGGAGTATGCTCGGGCGATACTCTTTTGTAAATTGAAAAGATTGTGCCGATACTTACATTTGCATCAATATTCGAAGAACCGTCGAGCGGATCGAAGAGTAAAACGTATTTCCCGATTTGATGCTTTCTGGGAATATGAATGATATTCTCTTCTTCTTCAGAAGCCATTACACAAAGATGACCGCCATGATCCATAGCACGAATTAACATTTCATGAGCGAAAATGTCTAATTTTTTTACTTGTTCTCCGTGTACGTTGGTATCATCCGTAAAACCGACAATATCTACCAATCCGGCTTTGTTTACTTCGAGTGAAATTACTTTTGCGGCAAGCGATAAATCTGAAAGTAGTGCTGAAAGTTCTCCGGTAGCTTCGGGATGGCGTCTTTCACCTTCGATGATGTGACGCTGAAGTGTCATATAACGGGTTCCCGGCATAAGTGTACCTCCTAAGCGGTTTTTGGAATCTCCTGGTCCTTATACTGTAACTGGTACAGTCTGTAATAGATACCTTTTTGTGTTAATAATTCTTGATGAGTTCCCACCTCTCTGATCTCACCTTTGTGCATTACAATAATTTTATCGGCGTTTTGCACCGTCGATAATCTATGAGCTATAACAATTGAAGTCCTTCCCACCAAAAGTTTTTCAATTGCCTTTTGAATTAAAATTTCAGTTTCGGTATCTATACTCGAAGTCGCTTCGTCCAAAATAAGTATTTGCGGATTATAAGCAAGAGCTCTCGCGAATGAAATTAACTGCTTTTGTCCTACACTTAAGGTTGCACCTTTTTCCATTACTTGTTCGTCGTAGCCTTTTGGTAATTCGGATATAAATTTGTGCGCTCCGACAGTTTTCGCAGCGTCGATTACCATTTGCTCGGTTATATCTTCATTATCCAAACTGATATTGGATTTTATTGTTCCGGAAAATAAAAACACATCTTGTAAAACCATTGAAATATGTTTTCTCAATTCGTGTTTGTCAACTTCGGCAATGTTTAATCCATCAACCAGAATTTTTCCTTTTGGAACATCATAGAATCGGGTAAGAATGTTAATGATGGATGTTTTACCCGCTCCTGTGGCTCCAACAATTGCGACAGCTTCGCCGGGATTTATCGTAAAATTAATATTTTTTAGCACGTATTCATCCGGATTGTACGCAAAGGAAACATCCTGAAATTCGATTTTCCCCTCAACCTTATTGAACCGGCGAGGATTTTCCGGATTATTTACAAATGTATCATTATCTAAAATGTTAAAAATTCTTTCGGAAGAGGCCATCGCGGTTTGCATAATATTATATTTTTCCGATAGATCGCGTATTGGTCTAAAGAACATCTCTGTGTATTGAATAAACGCGAACAAAACACCAATTGACATCGATTTTTGAATTACTTCGCCCCCACCGTACCAGACAATAAGAGCTATTGCGAGGGAGCTTAAAATTTCAACGGACGGAAAGAAAATCGCATAATAAAATATCGAGCTTACGTTTGAATCTTTGTGATCAGAATTAATCTTCGCGAAACGATCCTCTTCACTTTTTTCTTTGGCGAATATTTGCACAATACTCATTCCGGTGATATGTTCTTGCATATACGAATTTAAACGAGCGAGATATTTTCTTACATCCCTGTAAGCTTCCCGCACCTTTTTTCTGAAAAGAAACGTTCCGTAAATAAGAGCCGGTAATACAGATAAAGTTACAAGTGATAAGTCCCAAGACATGACGAACATAAAAATGAGTATCCAGAGGATTATAAAAACATCACTAAAAACCATCACAATCCCGGATGAAAAAAGCTCATTCAGAGATTCAACATCGTTGGTCACTCGTGTAACAATTCTTCCAATCGGGGTTTTGTCAAAATATTTTAGCGAAAGCCTTTGAACATGCGAAAAGAGTTTTTTGCGCAAATCATAAATGATTTTTTGACCCATTAATTGAGTGTAATAGGTGAGCAGATATTGGATCGAGGCCTGAAAAATTAAAGATCCAAAAAGCAGTATCGAGATAACAATTAGTCCGTCATAATCACTGTTTGCTATATTTTCATCAATAGCGACTTTTGTCAGATATGGGCGAAGAGGTCCTAAGCCGGCTACGAGAATATTAAAAACAATTGCCAATACCACATACTTTTTGTACGGTTTTACATAAGCAAGCAGCCGTTTCATTAATTTTGAATCGTATGCTTTGCCTAATATTTCATCGCTGGAAACTTCTGCCATCAAATGCTCATTTTAACTTACTTTAAAAAACGGTTTGTTACTTATAAATCCATTTATGTTCTCAATAGTTGTATCCAAAATTCTTTGCACGGCTTCCTCGGAATCAAATGCCATGTGCGGAGTGATAATTACGTTCTCCCGGCGAAGAAGCAAATTTCGTTTTAATATTGCTTCCAAATTTTCGACGGGCACGTTTTTTGTCAACATTTGATTTTCATCATTAACAATCTCTTCACCTTCGAACACGTCCAATCCGGCACCGCCGAAAATGCCTTTATCGATCGCATAATAAAGGGCTTCGGGTGAAATTATTCCGCTCCGGGCAGTATTAATGAATAAAGTCCCTTTGCGAACATTTGTAATATTATCCATATTTAAAAGATGATGAGTATGTTTATTGTATGGACAATGTAGTGTAATAATGTCTGATTTTGATAATAATTCATCCATTGAAACGTACTCAAAATCTATAAGTTCTTGCATCATATGATTATGATTGACATCGTAAGCGAGAATATTCATCCCGAACCCATTCGCAATCTTCATTACATGCATTCCGATGCTTCCGGCTCCAACAACACCAAGTGTTTTTCCTCGAAGATCAAATCCCCGCAGCCCATCTAATGAAAAATTGCTCTGAATCGAGCGGACATACGCTTTATGCAAATTTCGGGACAAAGCTAAAATTAATGCAAAAGTATGTTCTGCAACCGTATTTTCACCATAATAGGGAACATTGCAAACCGGTATATTTCTTTTTTTTGCCGCCTTTAAATCGATATGATTAAATCCGGTGCTTCTGGTTGCAATCAATTTCAATTTTTTCGCGCTGTCAATTACCTTTGAAGTAACTTTCGAATAGATAAAAACTGAAATTATATCGGAATCTTCAATTAATTCCGCATTGCTCTCAGTGAGATTATCTGAATAGAAACGAAGATCGAAAATCTTCTTATCAAATTTTTTCTTTATATAAGTTCTTTCTTTTGGTGGAGTCGAAAAAAAAGAAACCTTCAACTTTTCCATTATTCGTTGCAGCCTTTCATCTAAGTTAATTCTTGTAATTCTTCTTCCAGCAACTGTCGGAAATGGATTTCCGAATAAATTCCTTCTTTCGCAACCAATTCTTCATGTGTTCCTTCCTCAGAAATTATTCCGTCATCTATTACGAATATCCTGTCGGCATCCTTCACAGTTGAAATTCGATGGCTTATAATAATGCTTGTCCTTCCCCTCATAAACTCTTTCAAGTTTGTTAAAATTTCCTCTTCGGTATTTGTATCAACCGCCGAAAAGGAATCGTCAAGAATTAAAATACTCGGATCGATAGCGAGCGCTCTCGAAAGACAGGTTCGCTGTTTTTGTCCTCCGGAAAGCGTTATTCCTCTTTCTCCCAGAATTGTCTCATATCCTTTAGGGAAACTTTCAACATCCTTATCCAGTCTCGATATTCGCGCGACCTTTTGTACAGTCTCTTTATTTTTGTCTTCTAATCCATAAAGGATATTGTTTTGAAGAGAGTCGGAGAAGAGAAAAGTTTCCTGAGGGACTAGTCCGATATTTTTTCTTAAGATATGAAGAGGGATCTCTTTAACATTTTTGCCATCAATTAAAATTTCACCTTCGGTGGTATCATAAAGACGAGGAATCAAATTTATAAAGCTGGTTTTCCCAACTCCTGTGTGACCGATAATCGCAATTGTTTGCCCTTTCTCGATTTTCAGATTCAAATTGTTTAATACATTCGGGAGATCAGGGCGATATTTGAAGGAAACATTTTTGAATTCAATTGAGCCTTTAATATTAGAAATGGTATGATCAGTATCCACCGAATCTTCGATTTCATACTTTTCGTTCCAAATTTTACTCAGCCTGTTCATACTCGCGGAGGCTTGTTGAATAATATTAGTAACCCAGCCGAAAGCAATTGTCGGCCAAATTAGAAGTCCGATATAAACAATAAATGCGGTTAATTCACCTAGTGTAATTGCACCATCGATTACTTTATTTCCACCTAACCAGATAACGATAATAATTGAGAGCCCGGTGATAAGAAATAAAATCGGCATAAAGAATGCCTGGATTTTAACCTTATCCATATTCCTTTCCAGATAATCTTGACTCAATTTCATGAAATTTGCAATCTCGCTTTGTTCACGAACATAAGATTTTATTATTCTGATTCCGGAAAAATTTTCTTGGGCGCGAGTGGTTAATTCTGAAAATTTTTCTTGAATAAGAGTGAATTTATGATGGATTTTTTTACTTAGTCTGTAGATGAAATAGGAAAGTACAGGCAAAGGAAGAATGGCGTAAACCGTTAATTCCCAACTAATAGATGAAATTATAAAAATAATGATGATGAATTTTGTAATTGTGTCTATTGAATACATGACTGCCGGTCCCACGAACATCCTAACCGCCCCAACATCGTTGGTGGCATGAGCCATGACATTTCCGGTTGAATTATTTTGGAAGAACCTTAAAGGCAATCTTTGAATGTGTGTCCAAAAATCTTGTCTTATATCAAATTCAATTTCTCTCGAAACAACAATGATTGTCTGTCGGATTAGGAAGCGAAAAATTCCGCTTAACACCGATGCGCCCATAATTAGAAGTGCGTAATTAAGAATTTGATCGTAGTCAACAGTTGATTTAAGACTATCTATTCCATCCCGCAGGAGCAGGGGAACGTAAACTTGGAACCCGTTCGATAATAATATAAATATGATTCCGGCGATAAGTTTTTTTCTATATCGAAAGAAATATTTATTTAGTGATTTTAGTCCTGTCATTAATGGATTTCATATCCTTTTTTATAATACAATCTACAAATTAACAATTTAGTTCAGTAATTAACCGATAATTTCGAATCCGGTATATTTTTGCAAGACTTTAGGAACGATTATTTTTCCTTCAGGTGTTTGATATGATTCCAAAATTGAAACCATTAATCTGGATGTAGCAAGACCGGAACCGTTCAGTGTGTGAATAAAATCTACTTTATTACTTTCAACATTTCTGAAACGGATATTTGCTCTTCGTGCTTGGAAATCTTCGAAATTGCTGCATGATGAGGCTTCCAACCATTTGTTTTCGGCAGGAGACCAAGTTTCAATATCGTAACATTTTGCGGCGGCAAAACTTAAATCGCCTGTGCAAAGCATTAAAACACGGTATGGAATTAATAATGATTTCAAAATTGATTCAGCATCCGCCGTGATCATTTCTAACTCTTTATAGGATGTTTCCGGTTTTACGAGTTTCACCATTTCAACTTTATTAAATTGATGCGTTCGCAAAAATCCTTTCGAATCCTTACCATAAGAGCCGGCTTCTCTTCTGAAACAAGGAGTATAGCCGACATAATAAATCGGGAGTTGACTCTCGAGCAAAATTTCGTCCCGATGCATATTTGTTATCGGAACTTCCGCTGTCGGAATGGCAAAAAGATCGTCCTTTTCCATGTGGTACATATCTTCTTCCAACTTTGGGATTTGTCCCGTTCCCCGCATTGATTCCCTGTTAACTAATAAGGGAGGGATTATTTCCGTGTATTTATGATGATCCACATGGTGTTCCAGCATAAAGTTTATAAGTGCTCTTTCCAGTGCAGCACCTTTGCCGATATAAACCGGAAAACCGGAACCTGCAATTTTTGCTCCTCTTTCGAAATCGAGTATCCCAAGCTTTTTGCCTAATTCGAGATGATCGAGAATTGGTTCATCATCTTCTTTGCCAAATTCAAATCCTTCTGGCAGCCATTCTCGTACTTCTACATTTTCGGCAGCGGATTTCCCAATGGGAACGGAAGTATGTGGTAGGTTCGGCACCCATTCCAAAAGGGAATTTAGTTTTTCATTTACCACGCGCAATGATTCATCAAGTTCTTTAATCTTATCGGCTACTTCTTTCATTTCCGCAAATATTGCGTCTGTGTTCTCTCCGGCTTTTTTTAGCCGGGGAATCTCTGCAGAGACTCTATTCTTTTGGGCTTTCAATTCTTCCGACTGAGAAAGAATATGCCGTCTGTCTTTATCTAATTCAATTATTTGATCAACGGTATCTTTTTCATTTTTGTTCGTGATACCCTTCTTAACAAGCGCCGGATTTTCTCTAATATACTTTAAGTCTAACATCTAATTTCCTCTGTGCTATCGAACAACAATATTATAAATTTTATTTTTCACATAAATTTCTTTAACAACTGTTTTTCCTTCGGTATGGGATTTAACTTTCTCATCCTCCCATGTCGCGTTTTTAACTAATTGTTCGTCTGTATCAATCGGCAAATCAATTTTACCCCTTAATTTTCCGTTAACTTGAAGTATAATTGTAACCGAATCAACTTCCAACGCTGCTTCATCGTGTGTAAACCAAACCGGATTTTCGAAAATTGACAATTCGTTGCCGAGAATTTCCCACATCTCTTCACCCAGATGCGGACCGATTGGTGCGAGCATTACTGCAAATCTTTCAAGAGCGTAAAGTTGAATATCTTTCCTGCATTCATTAAGATTCTTCAGTTCGTTTATCAATTCCATTAATGAAGCCACCGCAACGTTAAATCGGAAATTATCCAGCTCGGTTTCATATTTTAGAACCGTCTGATTTACTTTTCGATAGACTGATTTCTCAACTTCCGACAAAATTTCCAATTCATATTTTTCTTCTGAATTTGTCTCTTTTGCCAAATTTTTAAAATAACTAAAAAGTGTAAATACTCTTTGAACAAATCTTTCTACTCCAACTATTCCGCTGGAATTCCAATCTCCACCTTCGTCATAAGGTCCCATAAACATCAGATACATCCTAAAAACATCTGAGCCGTATTTGGAAATAAAATCGTTAGGATTTACAACATTACCCTTCGATTTAGACATTTTTGCGCCTTGATTTGTAATTGTACCTTGATGAATCAATTTTGCAAATGGCTCATCAGAATTCACCAATCCCAAATCTCTGATAAATTTGTGAACAAATCGGGAATAAAGTAAATGCATAACCGCGTGTTCGGCGCCACCTACATATTGGTTTACCGGACTCCAATTATTCGCAAGTTTGGAATCAAACATTCCTTCAGAAAATTTTGGATTGAGATAACGTAAATAATACCATGAAGAATCGACAAAAGTATCCATCGTATCAACATCTCTTTTAGCGGGTTTATTGCAATTTGGACATGTCGTATTAACGAATTCCTCATTCCTCGCAAGGGGTGAACCACCATCGGGTTTGAAGTCAATATTTTCGGTTGGCAATTTTACCGGAAGATGTTCCTCGGGAACCAAAACTTCTCCGCAATCCTCGCAGTAAATTACCGGAATTGGAGTTCCCCAATATCTTTGACGGGAAATCAACCAATCTCTTAAACGGAAATTGATTTTTCGTTCGCCTTTATTTTCATTAATCAGCCGGTCAGTTATTTTTGATTTTCCTTCAGCTGAATCAAGTCCGTTGAAACTTTCCGAATTAATCATTTTACCTGTTCCGGTGTAAGCTTCCTCCAAAAGAGCGTCTGCATCTTTGCCTGCTTCAAGAATAACTTTTCTGATCGGAAGATCGAATCTTTTTGCAAACTCAAAATCCCGTTCATCATGTCCCGGAACAGCCATAACACATCCGGTTCCATAAGTAGACAAAACATAGTCGGCAACCCAAATCGGTATCTTTTCACCATTCACGGGATTTACAGCAAATCCGCCTGTCGGTACGCCAGTTTTTTCTTTAACGGTGGATGTTCTTTCAATTTCGGTCAATGATTTTACAGAATTAATGTATTCGGTAACTTTAACTCTATTTTCTTCGGTTGTAACAGAATCGATCAATTTACTTTCGGGTGCGAGTACAACGTAAGTAACGCCAAATAAAGTATCCGGTCGAGTAGTAAAAACTCGAATTTTTTGGTCACTTCCATCAATATCAAATTCCAGTTCGGTTCCTACACTTTTTCCGATCCAATTTTTTTGCATTAATTTGGTTCTTTCGGGCCAATCGATTTTATCCAATCCTGCAAGAAGCTCTTCGGCATATTCCGTTATTTTGAAAAACCATTGCGTTAAATCTTTTTGAGTGACTTCAGAACCACATCGTTCACATGTTCCATCAGCTAAAACTTGTTCGTTTGCTAAAACGGTTTGACAGGAAGGGCACCAGTTAACAGGCGCGTTTTTTCTGTATGCTAAACCCTTTTTGTACAATTGAACAAAAAGCCATTGATTCCATTTATAATATTTCGGCTCACATGTTTTTAACTCGGAATTCCAGTCATACATACAGCCCATTTCTTTAAGCTGCACTCGGATATCTTCGATATTTGTGTTTGTGCTTTCGTAGGGATGAATACCGGTTTTTATAGCATAGTTTTCTGCGGGTAAGCCGAATGCATCATATCCGATCGGTTCAAAAACATTTTTGCCTTTTATCTTCTGGAATCTGGCCCAAGAATCTGTTGGTCCATAATTGTACCAATGTCCAATATGAAGTTTTGCGCCGGAAGGATAAATAAACATAACCAATGCATAGACATTATCTTTATTTGATTCCAAGTCAGTTTTATAAACATTTCTTGCTTCCCAAATTTCCCGCCATTTCTTTTCGATCTCTTCAAACGGATACATCTATTCTTCCTGTAATTGTCAAATAAAAATAAACACATAAGTTATCAAAATAACATAGGCGAAACAAGATTGATGCGATTTCTCATTCATTATGTGAGGATGATATATTTCGACCAAATATTTCTTTGCTTCTGACTAAAAGAAATGAATTACGATTTTAAGTATATTCGTAAATAGTTTTTATCAGATAGGAATTAGAAAATGCCAAACGAAATTTTAGACGAAAATGAAGATTTTGATCAGCTGGATCCGGAAAGTTTTGAAGAAATTTACGACACCGATGAAAAGGTAAGCAATGCCAGCAAGAAAGTTGATCAACGTTTATGGGAAAAAGTTGAGAAGGCCGGAAAAAAGATCTCATTCACAAAAGATATAAGAGCATTGTACGCTTACATGTCTGATTCTGATGTTTCCTGGTACAGGAAGTCAATTGTTATCGGGGCTTTAGTGTATTTTATTTCGCCGATTGATTCTATTCCCGATATTGCTCCTTTGATCGGATACTTAGATGATCTTGGAGTTATTACCGCTGTTCTGAAATATATGGGTCATGAAATAATGGCATACTATGACTAACAAAATTCTCAACTTCAAAATATTGGATTCGAATAAAATATTTCATGGGAAAGTTTTTGATATTCAAGTAGATCAGATTGAGTATGACGGAGGAAATAAAGCAGTTCGAGAAATTGTTCTCCACAATGGAGGAGCCGTTGTACTTCCCGTAAAAGCCGATGGAAAAATTATTTTGGTTAAGCAGTTTCGCTGGCCATTTTCAGATTATTTATACGAATTACCCGCCGGGAAATTGGAAAAAGACGAAGATCCGTATACTTGTGCTTGCAGAGAACTGACCGAAGAAACAGGCTATTCTTCACAAAATGTTTCTAAATTAGGATCAATTTATACGACACCCGGATTTTGCACCGAGGAACTACACATCTATTTGGCAAAGGATTTACAACCCGGTAATCATAGTAGGGAAGAGGGAGAATATGGAATGGAAGTATTTGAAATTCCCCTTAATGAAGTTAAAAATATGATCAAATCGGGGCAAATCAAGGATGCGAAAACAATCGCCGGAATAAATTATTATATGATTAATCTGGGTTGTTGAGCGAACCCGAATTTATGATCGGGTTCTCAATTTATCAGCTTCAGCTTTCTCGAACCTTTGGACAGGTCTGCCAAGAAACCGCTCGGCAACTTCTTTAAATTTAGTAGAGATATCACTCACAAAAAACTCGCTTGCTCCTTTTTGAACGGAAGTGTTTCTGTTTCCCCGTGCAATCAACAATTCTTCGATTTGCCTCGCAGCGGCCGTTCCCGAATCGATTAGAGTTACATTTTCGCCCATGACTTTTTGAATTACATTCGCTAAAATCGGGTAATGAGTGCACCCCAAAATTAAAGTATCTATCATTTTTTCTTTTAATTCAAGCAAATATTCTTCAGCGATTAATTCGGTTGCTTTATGATCAACCCAGCCTTCTTCCGCAAGCGGAACAAATAACGGACAGGCTTTTTCGAAAACTTCAATTTTAGAATCATGTTTTAATAATTCAATTGAGTAGGCTTTATTGTTTATAGTTGCGTTTGTTCCAATTACTCCGATCTTTCCATTTTTTGTTGAATTCAAAGCATGTTTTGTGCCGGGTTCAATCATTCCAATAATTGGTATTGAATATTTTTCTTTCAATGCGGGAATCGCAACAGAAGAAGCCGTATTACACGCGACTACTATCATTTTTACATTTTTTTCAAACAACAACTCAGCATCTTGTAAGGCATACTCGATAACCGTTTCGTTTGATTTGGTACCATAAGGAACTCTTGCCGTATCACCAAAATAAATTACATTTTCGGCAGGAAGTAAATCATCAATTTTTTTAACGACTGTAAGTCCGCCTATTCCCGAATCGAATACACCGATCGGTAAAGTTCTTGTATAAAAGTTCATAGCAGCCCTAGAGCAAGTCGTTGATTGTTGACAGTAATTCATGTTTTATCATATCGTAATCGTTTTTTGAAACTTTTTTGCCGTTTCGATCCAAAATATAAAAAGCGTCAACTACATCATCGGAATGAGTAGCAATTTTGGCGAAATAGATCGAAATCCCCATTTCATTCATTTTCTGTGTTATTCGATAAAGTAAACCTAATCGATCAGGTGAAAATACATCGATGATGGTGAAATTATCATGATCCTCAAATTCGATGTTTGTTTTACCTTTTCGTTTGAAAAACTTGTTTTCAATTCTCCACCATCTGGATTTCATTTTTTCAAATTCGCGACTGATATAAGGATCGTCATCAATCGCGATCGTAAGATCGTTTCGAATTTTATCAAATCGTGTTTTATCAATTTGTTTGTGAGTTCGGAAATCGGAGACATTAAAACTATCGATAACAATCCCATCATTTCGAGTAAAAATGCGCGCATCCAAAATGTTAACATCGTTTATTGCGAGCGCACCGCACAGCCTGGAAAGCAGGGAATCAAAATCCTTTGTAATTACGGTCACCGTTGTGAACTGCCCGTCATTGTTGAAGAATACAGTAATCTTGGAACCCTTCGCAATTTCCTCCGCGTGTTTATTAATTTCGCGCTGGGAATAAAAAGAGAGATAGCCGACATCATTAATAGATTCAACATGATCCTTGGTCGAATCATCGGTCATTTCATTAATTCCGTTCATAATTTGAAGAGTATCGGAATAAAGCAGTTCTTCCCCGGAAATCCTTGTTTTTAACATTTCATATGTTTTAGAATATAATTCATACAATAAATCGCTTTTCCATTTTGTCCAAATTACTGGACTGACAGCGGAAAGATCTCCGTAAGTGAGAATGTATAACATATCCAGCGAAAGCAAGGAATTAAAAAGTGATGAGAAGTTATCAAGCGTTGAACCATCATTAAGATTTCTTCTGAACGCGACTTGTTCCATTGTTAAGTGATGACGAACTAAAAATTTAACAAGATTTATTTCGTTTAACGCATAACCCAATTTTTCCATTATGTTGGCTGCAATTTCGCAACCAATTATTTCATGCCCGGCAACACTTATCGGTTTTGCGATGTCATGAAACAGCACGGCAAGATATAGTAAATCCTTCTTAACCAGATTTTCATAAATTACACCGAGATGTTCATCTTTTTCCGCGACATGTTCAATGTTTCTGAGAGCAATTAAAGTGTGCTCATCGGCGGTATAACAATGATAAACTCCGGGCTGAAAAAACCCGACCAAATCTTTAAATTGTGTGAGAAACGCCCCGAGCAGGCCAAGTTCGTTCATTGTTTGAAGAGTTTTTCCCACGTTGCGCGGAAGTTTTAATATCTCGCGAAAAAATACCGACGAGGATAATTCTTCTGCTTGAGTTTCTTCATATTCGTTCACACTTTCGATTATTAAGGATCGAAGATTTTCATCAAATCTGCCATCGTGCAAACCACGATAATAAAACGACCTCATCATTTCGGGAAGTGATAAAAGTTTATCGCTATTAATTGAAATTACTTTTCCCTTTAAAGTAAAATCTTCGTCTAAATTGATTGTCAGGTATTCGGAGATTGGTTTCGAAATTTGTTCTTCAAATCTTTTTCGCATTGTGCGGGAGAATCGATTTATGTTCGATGTTGATTTGAAGAATTCCTTCATATAATCTTGCCAACCGATTTCCAGCGCATTCGCGATTTTTTCTTGATAAGAGAATTCTAATCTATCGTTATCTCTATCGTTAAATTTGTGCAGATAAATTCGGGCATTAAGAATAACTTTGTAAGCTTCAAGTATACGTGTTATTTCTTTCGAATTAACAACTTTATTCATCTTCAAATGAGTAAGAAACTTTTCGGTTTGGGTAGACTCAGATTGTTCGGAAAGAAGCATATCATTTTTAAGTGCATACATCCATTCGATCAGATGAATATCCCGTAAGCACCCCGCTGAAAACTTAATATTGGGTTCGAGCACTTTTGGCGAAGCGCCATACTTGCTGTATCGTTCTTTTGTATCCTGGAAGAACTCATTAATAAGATTAAATTTATCTTTGTCAGTTATTTGTTCAAACAACAACTGATTCCATTCACCATAAATATCTTTACGTCCGAGAAGATATCGAGTTTCAAAAAACTGGGTAAACGCGTGCAAATCCTCTTTCAAAAAATGCTTTATATCTTCAAATTCGCGAACTGTATGAGATACTTCAATTCCGCAATCCCACAATTCCGTAACCGCACTTTTTATTTCAGCTTCATTTTCTTCCACACTTTTCGTAATTATCATCATGTCGATATCAGAAAAGGGAGCTAATTCACGCCTGCTAAAACTTCCGAGCGATGCAATTACGAAATTAAATTTGCGCCCGGCAAGAATTCGATAAACGTATTCTTCAACAAGAAGACTATAACGAACGCAAAACTTAAACGCGTCTTTATGTTTGTCATGTTCCCTGAAGACTTCATCCCGATCGGCAAGAAACTGTTCTTTTATTTTTATTGAATTTTTCATAAAAAAGGGGTTCAAAATTGAACCCCAATTTACAACCAAAAAAAGAAAGAATTTACAACCTTTCGAATCTCCCCTGGAAAAATCTGAGATATTTAGGTTCGTAGACCATTTTTAGCCCTTTTATTTTCTTTCTTTGCTCAAAAACTTCAACAATTGATTCTACGGTAACATCGATATGTGCTTGTGTATAGACTCTTCTCGGGAATGTGAGCCGGACTAACTCCAATTTAGGATAACGGTGGTCACCCGTTTCGGGATCGCGTCCCGCTGATACAACACCTCGTTCCATCCCTCTCACGCCGGAATCGATATAAATTTCAGCTGCAAGTGTCTGAGCGGGAAATTCAGATTGCGGAATATGCGGAAGAAATTTTTTCGCGTCTAAAAATATTGCGTGACCGCCAATTGGTTTCACAAACGGAATATTGAATTTTTCCAACCGGTTTCCGAAATACTCGATTTGACCAATTCGAGCACGAATATTATCATATTGAACCATTTCTTCAATTCCACGGGCCATTGCTTCCATATCCCGGCCGGCTAATCCTCCGTAGGTGTGCAATCCTTCATAAACCACAACCATGTTTCGGGCTTCTTCAAATACTTTTTTATTTCTTGTAGCTAAGAAGCCGCCAATATTAACCATCAGATCTTTTTTGGCGCTTACCCAAATTCCTTCAAAGTGTGAACACATTTCTTTTAGAATTTGCGCTATGGTTTTGTTTTCGTAGCCATTTTCTCGTTCCTTAATAAAGTACGCGTTTTCGGTTGCCCGGGTCGCGTCGAACCACAATTTAATTTTTTGTTTTTGACAATAATCACGAACGTCGCGTAGATTTTGCATTGAGAACGGTTGTCCTCCAGCCATATTTACAGGCCCGGCCATACTTACATAAGGAATTTTTTTCGCGCCGACTTCATTCACTAATTTATCAAGTTTTTGTAAGTCGATATTTCCTTTAAAAGGTGCCTTGCTGGAAGGAATATGTGCTTCATCGACAATAACATCAACGAATGTAGCTCCGGCCAATTCCTGGTGCAATCTGGTTGTGGTGAAATACATATTTCCAGGAATGTAATCACCCGGTTTGATTAGAATTTTGGAAATCATGTGTTCGGCTGCGCGGCCTTGATGAGTTGGAACAAAATAAGGCATACTATAATATTTCTTAACGTTTTTTTCCAAATTATAGAAGTTTTTGCTTCCCGCATAAGCCTCATCGCCGAGCATCATTCCCGCCCACTGATTATCACTCATCGCGTTCGTTCCGCTGTCTGTTAACAGGTCAATGTAAACATGTTCTGATTTAAGCAGGAACGTATTATATCCGGCATCTTTCGCCGCTTTTTCACGCTGCTGTTTATTCAACATTTTAATTGGTTCAACCACTTTAATTTTGAATGGTTCTGCCCAACTTCGTTTTTTGATTTTTCCCTTTGCCATTTTTAACTCCGAAAATTATTTGAAATGAACATTTATTATCAAAAGAAAATACTAGTTCAATCTTCAGTACATGGCGAGATATTTGTATAGCAGCAGTTTATGATACTTAATAAAAGATAAGTGGGGATTTAAATTTGACAACACAAACTCAGCATTTTTACAAGAAGTTCTATAAACCCCTTGTTCGTTCGATTGCGATATTTGTGTTATGAGTTTCATTTAATTAAGATATTCTTCTTCATCAAAATCATCGTAAAGATCGTATTCAGCTTCAATAACGGATGAAATTCCACCTCTTGTGTTAAATTTTGCTTTAACTTTCATCCAAACGGGATTGGTTACGAGTACCAAATCATCTAAAATTTGATTTGTTACCGCCTCGAAATAAATTCCGTCATTGCGAAACGACTGCAAGTAGAATTTGTATGATTTCAATTCCACACAAAGTTCATCCGGAATATATTCTAAAATAATTTTTGCAAAATCCGGTTGACCCGTTTTGGGGCAGACCGAAGTAAACTCCGGTGCGATATGTTTAATGATGTATTCACGGTCTTTGTTCGGGTTTTCGAATGTTTCTAAAAGTTTTGTTTTATCTGACATATTTCTAACCTTTTGTTAAATAATTTGGTCTTTCTTTATAATTTATCGGATCTTCCCAGCCCATTTTTTGGAATCCTCTTAATCTCAAAGCGCAGCTGTCGCAAACTCCGCAGGCTTCGTCTTCATTTTGGTAACATGACCATGTAAGCTGGAGTGGTGCTCCTAATTCTTTCCCCAATCTGATAATTTCATCTTTCCGTTTCCCGATAATCGGTGTTCTTACTTCAATTTTGGTTTCTGGTTTTGTCCCGAGATCAATCACTTTTTCCATTGCTTTGAAAAATTTCGGACGGCAATCCGGGTAACCCGAGGAATCTTCATGAACAGCTCCGATAAAAATCGCGCCGGCTCCAATTACTTCCGCCCAACTTGCACATGCCGTTAAAATATTGGCATTCCGGAAAGGAACGTAAGAAGATGGAATCTCTTTATTCTCCAGGTCGGCTTTTGTCACTTCGATTTTTGAATCCGTTAATGACGAACCGCCAATGTTGGTCAGGTGAGTAAAATCAATAACTAACCTTTTCTCGGCATTGTAATAGTCTGCTATCTCGTTAAATGCTTTTAATTCTCGTTTTTCAGTTCGTTGCCCATAATTTATATGCGCGAGTGCTAATCGATAGTTTTTATTTGCAATCGCGGTAGTTACGCAACTATCCAATCCTCCGCTTACAGCAACAATTGCTAATTTCTCTTTACCCATCGTTTCCTTAAATATGATGAATCAAAAGTTACTAAATTGGATTAACAAAGCGAATTTTTCACTCAATCTCCAATCTATTTTTAATTACTGCTTGAAAAAGTCGATTATTGTTGATTCTTAAATTGGAATAATTATTTTTGATCAATCAATTATCCCAACATACATTCGGAGGCGTTATGGAGTTTTATGAATTGCATCCCGATAATCCGCAATTAAGGTACATCAATAAAGCAGTTGAAGTAATGAGAAAAGGGGGAGTTATAATTTACCCGACAGATACCGTTTATGGCTTGGGGTGTGATATATTTAATCGAGATGCGCTTGAAAGAATATATTTTATAAAAAACGAAGCTGAGACGAAACTGTTCAGTTTCCTTTGTCCCGATCTTAAGGATATTGCCAAATATGCTAAGGTTTCCGATTATGCTTATAAAACCATGAAAAAACTTTTACCGGGTCCTTATACTTTTGTTTTGCCTGCCGCTAAAGAGGTTCCCAAAAAGTTATGGACGAAAAGAAAAACAGTGGGAATTCGTGTTCCCGATCATGAAGTGGCAAGATCAATCGCTAGGGGACTGGGAAATCCGATTATAAGTACAAGTGCCACCTTAAGAACCGGCCAGCAGCTTTATGATCCGGAAGTAATAAAAACGGTTTTTGAACCTCATGTAGATCTGATGTTATCAACAGGCCCTTTGGAAGGTGTACATTCATCAATTATTGATTTAAGTCAAGATGACCCTGAAGTTATTCGTGAAGGCGCGGGTGATATTGCGTATTTTTCTCTCTAATTTAACTGCAAGATAGCTCTAAGTTAAAAGAGGTTGTCTCAGTCAATTCGTTTTTTGTAGACTCAAACATACGATAATCATAAAAATTTAAGACAACCTCTTTTATTAACTCCAGATCAATCCTTCATTCGTTTTCCTTTTTCTTCGTCTATAAAAATCCATGCGACAACTTTCCCGATATCAATCGATTTGAAATTTTTCCAATAACGCCTGTTCCTTACATGGAGAGAACTTGTATCGTGTGCCGGAATCTTTTCTGTTTGTTTAATCAGAAGTTCAAACCTTTTCTGCCATCTTTTCATATTTGATTCGCGTAAATCAACCCAACCATCATGAGACCATAATTCAATATTTTTTTCAGTTAACTCTAACTCGTTTTCCCCACGGAAAGGTGGGATTTTTATTTGATTGCCTCTGAGAAGTTTCTTGCCATCAGGGAGAAGAATAGGAATTCCTATCGAAATGATTTCATTGCTGAGTTTTTTGTTCGATCTGATTAATTCAAACACCTTATTTGTTAACTCTTCCGGTGTTGCCGCGATAATTGAACGCATATCACCAAAACAAAGTTTTAACAGATTTACTTCATGCAGTAACTTTGAAAGTCGTGGCGGTCCGAGCAACTCAAATGCAACACTGCTTGTTCCGTGTTTTTCTTCCAATTCTTGCAATTCTTCAACCGCGCTGTTTTGGAGGAATCCGGCACGGTAAGTCGGACCGAAAGTTGCGTTATCAAGTGCGTTGATAATATCATGTCCAGTATTCCCGCCTTTGATTTCAAACAACACATCCTGAGCGATTTCTTCAGGAGTGACATATTCCATTTGTCCTTGAGCTGTAATTGCTTCAAATTCTCCCCGAGAGAAAGTACCGTTTTCGCCGGTATCGATAAAAACTGACTTTAAGACTTCATTGCTTGTGTCGAACTGATTCGTCATCTGTAATTGTAAATTCCCGTTAAGTTCAACGGCATTCTCAACCCCAAGATCATAAAGTTTAATCGGGTCACCTTTCTTTTTAATTTCTCCATAAGAAATTCCTTTCCAGGCAATGGCCGCTGTGGGTTTTATTTCTTTTGTAATTGCTCCTTCAGGAGTTCTGCCCATTAAAAATAGGAGCAAAGAATGCGCACCGGCGACCGAAGATTTACTCAATAGAACTCTCGAAGGTCGCTCTTCGCTGTGAGTGTAAGGGATATTCAATCCCATACCACCCGTTCCCGAAGTTCCAACTTTAACATAGATTTCGGTTTTTGATTTACTCATAGAACTGTAAAGAATTTGGATGTGCCGTATTAACTGAGGAATATACAATGTTGAAATTAACTTTTCGGTCATATCAATCAATTCATCTTTGCTCGCGTCACTTTCAATTGTTTTTTTAATTGACCGGTAAGTGGTATAAATATCTTGATACGCAATACCTGTGGCGGAATTGATACAGTCGATAATAATATCGGGCTGGTAAGATGTAACCAAATTATAAATTGATGATTCTTGCAATATGTCATCAGTAAAATCATCCATAATATCGTGAATATGTTTTAAACGAAGTTCGCGATTTGCTAAAATTTCGAAGCGATTAATATCCTTAAATTCGTTTCGCACAAAAATATTTCCCCACCAAGGCACAAAAAATCCTTCGGGTTTATCAGGGTAGTCATTTTTTAAGGTTGAAACATATTCCTTTGCTTCATTTTCGAATAATGATGTGGCAATTATTCGGCGAGGATTTTCAGAGATTAATTTTCTCGTAACCGCATTTCCCACCAATCCAAATGCGCCGAGAACAAGCACTGTTTTGTTTTGAATATCCATTTTTTCTCCTGGGTATAATCAAAGAGCAGATTGTCCTCAAAAAATAAGAATATTGATCAGCCTTACCAAGAAAAGAAACTGAAAGAATACTTTTTTTGATTTAAAACTTTCCCAAATTGCTATACACAGCGGGCTTTAGTAAATTACACACTTACATTAATTTATTGTTAATATGGCAAGTATGATAAAGATCTCTGATATACTAAAAGAAAACCGGGTTAAAATCGGTCTTAAAAAAAATGCTAAGGAAGAGATAATTAAAGAAATTATAGATTTGTTTGCTGATGATGATAGAATAAATAACCTGGATGAAGTTAAGAAAGTTGTACTTGAACGCGAAACGGTTATGTCTACCGGAGTTGGAAAAGGTTTCGCAATACCGCATGGAAAAACAAACGCCGCAAACGAAATAATTATCGGATTCGGAAGTACTGCAGAACCCGTTGAGTTTGAATCCCTTGATGGTAATCCGGTAAATTTAATTTTTCTTGTTGTCGGTAAAGAAAATATGGTTGGTGAACATATTAAAATCCTTAGTAGAATTTCAAGAATGATGAATAAGGATGACTTTCGTGCGAGATTGTCGAAAGCGAAAACACCGAAAGATGTATTAAATATTATTTCCTACGAAGAAAAAGAATATTTAGGTTAAAAACTAAATTACAGACCCCAAATTATGATCAAAGCAATAAAAGGCACTAAAGATATTCTGCCTTCCGATATGCCTTTATGGCATTTCCTCGAGGAGAATGTTCGTAATACAATGCGAGAGTTTAATTACTCTGAAATTCGGACTCCCGTTTTTGAAGAGACTAGACTTTTTGCAAGAAGTATCGGTGAAAGCACGGATATAGTTGGAAAAGAGATGTACACTTTTACTGATAAAAGTGAGAACAGTGTAACTCTGAGGCCCGAGATGACTGCAAGTGTTGTTCGCGCTTATATCGAAAATTCGCTTGATAGACTTCAACCATTGCATAAACTATTTTATATAGCTCCGATGTTTAGGCAAGAACGTCCTCAAGCCGGCAGACTTCGACAGTTTCATCAATTCGGAGCCGAAGCTCTGGGAAGCAGTTCACCTCTTCTTGATGCTGAAATGATAATTCTCGGATACAACATAATTAAAAGTATGGGTCTGACGGATCTCGCGGTAAAAATAAATTCCCTTGGGATTCCATCATCAAGAGAGAACTATAAAAATATTCTTAAAGATTATCTTTCACCAAAATTGAAAGAACTATCCGAAGAAAGCCAAAAACGATTTGAAACTAACATCCTTAGAATTTTCGATTCCAAAAACGAAAAAGATGCGGAAATTATGAATGATGCTCCGGTTCTTTTAGATCATCTTGATGATGAAAGTCTGGAATCATTTGAGCAGGTTAAAACTGTGCTCGATGCATCCGGAATACCATATCAAATCGATCCGAAGTTGGTGCGTGGATTGGATTATTACACCAACACAACTTTCGAAATTTTAAGCGGGAGTGTCGGTTCACAATCCGCGTTGTGCGGAGGTGGGCGATACGACCTTCTCGCTGAACAACTCGGCGGGAAAGCTAGTCCGGGAGTTGGATTTGCCGCGGGAATGGAAAGAATTCTTCTCGCTTGTCAAAACGAAAATTCTATTCCGGATCAAAAACCGGAAATTGATGTCTACATCGCAAATTTTGACAAGAGTAAAATTTCCGAAGCATATAACTTTGCCAACAAATTACGAGGTAACGGATTTTCGGTCGAAAGTGATTATTTGAGTAGAAGTATCAAAGCTCAACTTCGTGAGGCAAATAAAAATAATGCACGATTTGTTGTTTTTTACGGTGGAGAAGAATTGGCAGAAAATAAAATTCAGCTAAAAAATATGACCGACGGTGAGCAAGCAAACATATCTTTAGACTCCATGGATTCAATAATTGAGAAAATTAGGGGTTAATAATGCCATTAAAAAATCCGACTGAAGTTCCTAAAATACCGAAAGCCCGAAAGAAAAAAGCTGAAGCTGCCTTAGTGGCAATCCCGGAGAAAAAACCAGACCGATTAGAATATTATTGCGACGCGTTATTCATCTACGACGAATTTGAAAAAAAACAATATGCCGCGTTCAGAATTTACACGAAAGCTGAATTTACTACTTTTGATTACGACTTAAGCGTTAATACACTCGAAAAAGATGATGAACATTACTTCGTTTTAATGGGGCTGATTGCAAAACCAAATCGAGTTGCCTATGTTCAACCCGCAAAAAAAGATATTCGCTTCGAAAACCTAAACGGCGAATTCAAAATAAATGTCGTAAAACAAGATGGCTGTATTAATTCCGCAATTTACCAGTTCAACTATTACACTCGTGAAATAAAACTGATCTCGACCACTCAACCAGAAAAGAAAAATAACCGTTTTTTTTGTGAGTTTGATATTGCAAAAAATGACTTTTCCTTTGATAAGTTGAAGAATTAAATGGCACTGATCGTAGGTAGAAAATCGATTCTTGAAGCTCTTCAATCTGAAACCGAACTTGAACAAATTTATTTACAGCATGGTCTGCAAGGCGGGATAATTGACAGGATCCGCACGATTGCCAAACGTAACGGAATTCGAGTTTCCGAAATACCAAAATCGAAATTTGACGAAATTGCCAAAGGTACAAATCATCAGGGCGTTGCGGCGGTTCGTTCATCGGTAATATACTGGGAATTAGATCAACTGTTAAAAACTTCCAAGCAGAAATCAAATCCGCTTTTCCTTATGCTCGATTCAATTCAAGATCCGCACAATCTTGGCGCTATTTTACGAACCGCTGAATGTTTCGGGGTTGACGGAATAATTCTTACAATGTACAAGTCTGTAGGTATCACAAGTACGGTAGAAAAAATATCGGCAGGTGCTTTATCCTTCCTAAAGATTTGCAAAGTAACCAACTTAGTAAATGCGATTCGTGAATTAAAACAAAACGGTTTCTGGATTTATGGATCAACCCTCGAAAATGCCGTTGATTTTAAAACTATAAACTACTCATCTCCATCAGCAATTGTAGTAGGGAATGAAGAAAAGGGGATTCGACCCCTAGTAGCAAAGAATTGTGACCAGCTTATAAAAATTCCAATGTCGGGAAATCTTCAATCCTTAAATGTATCCGTAGCCACGGGTGTATTATTATCTCACGCAACTGAATTGAACTAAGATCGTTAGCACTTAAAATGTGCGGAAAAATCAAATTTATCCACAACAGATGGAATTTGTAAAAATTAATACGTGAGATTAAAAAAGGAAGAAGTAACCATCAGCAAGTTTAGAGCAAATATTTTAAAATATTTGCGGAAATTTGAAAATAGTTTCAATATTAACATAACTTCGCTGGGAAAAGCACCTCTTATCACACGGTTAAAAAATCTTCTTGAAAGCAACTTGATCACCACTCTTTGGTTGGATTTTTATCCGGCTTGCAATATTGAAAATCTTCAAGATAATTTTGTGATTACAGCAAGATTGAATCAGATATTTTCAATCTTTTTGGAACTCAGAATCGCTGACTCTTGTTGTTATTATTAATCTTGACTTTTTTTTCCAGATTGACTTAATTGTATATATAAAAAAATAAAATAGGTGAATAATGAGTGATGAAATGAAAGTGGTTGAAGATCTCACCCAGTCGGATTATAAATGGGGTTGGTCTTCGAACATTGAAGCGGACGAGGCTCCGAAAGGTCTCGACGAGGGGACAATTAGATTCATCTCTGCTAAAAAAGAAGAACCGGAATGGTTGTTAAAATGGAGATTGGAAGCTTATAATAACTGGCTAAAAATGGAAGAACCACAATGGCCGAATGTTAAGTATCCCAAAGTTGATTTCCAGGATATTAAATATTATTCCGCACCAAAGAAAAAAGCTAAATTGGACAGTTTGGAAGATGCTGATCCCGAATTGTTATCAACTTTCGAAAAATTGGGAATTCCTTTAGAAGAACAAAAACGACTTGCCGGAGTGGCAGTTGACGCGGTATTTGATTCTGTATCTGTAACAACCACATTCCGTAAAACCCTCGCGGAAAAAGGTGTGATTTTTTGTTCTATTTCTGAGGCGGTAAAAGATCATCCCGACTTGATAAAAAAATATATGGGATCGGTTGTGCCTCCAAAAGACAATTATTACGCGGCTTTAAACTCAGCCGTTTTTACGGATGGGTCGTTTGTTTTTATTCCAAAGGGTGTTCGATGCCCTATGGAATTATCAACATACTTCCGAATCAATGCTGTTGATACCGGACAGTTTGAAAGAACATTGATAGTTGCGGAAGATAATAGTTATGTAAGTTATTTAGAAGGTTGTACCGCACCGATGCGTGATGAAAATCAATTGCACGCCGCGGTAGTTGAAATTGTAGCGCTTGATAACGCTGAAGTAAAATATTCAACCGTGCAAAATTGGTTCCCCGGTGATAAAAACGGTAAAGGCGGTATTTACAATTTTGTAACTAAAAGAGGTGCTTGCCGAGGGAAAAATTCTAAAATTTCATGGACTCAAGTTGAAACCGGATCAGCGATTACTTGGAAATACCCAAGCTGCATTTTGATCGGTGATAACTCAGTCGGTGAGTTTTATTCCGTTGCGGTAACTAATAATTTCCAGCAAGCTGATACCGGAACAAAAATGGTTCATTTGGGCAAAAACACAAAAAGCACAATTGTAACAAAAGGTATCTCAGCCGGTAGAAGTCAAAATTCTTACCGTGGTTTAGTTAAAATCGGAAAGAATGCTGAAAACGCCCGTAACTTTTCACAATGCGATTCAATGTTAATGGGCGACAGATGCGGTGCTCACACATTCCCGTATATCGATGTATTAAATCCGACTGCGCAAGTTGAGCACGAAGCCACAACCTCAAAAGTTGGCGAAGACCAAATCTTTTACTTGAACCAACGTGGAATTGAAACCGAAGATGCTGTTAACATGATTGTTAATGGTTTCTGCAAGGAAGTGTTTAACGAACTTCCGATGGAATTTGCGGTTGAAGCCCAAAAACTTCTGGCGATTTCTCTTGAAGGAAGTGTCGGATAAAAACAACAAGTAAAAAGTGAAAAGATTAAAGATAAAAAGAAAATAAAAACAGAATCGGTTGGAGTTTTGAAAAATTTGTAGCCAACCGGATAAAGTTAAAAGTTTAGAATAAAGGAAAAATAAAATGATAAAAATTAATAATCTCCAAGCGAGAGTTGAAGAGAAAGAAATATTAAAAGGACTGAATCTGGAAATTAATCCGGGTGAAGTCCATGCTATTATGGGGCCAAACGGTTCCGGGAAAAGTACCTTAGCAAATGTTTTAGCGGGAAATGAAGGATACGAAGTCACGGGTGGCGAAGCTTTTTTTGAAGGAAAAGATTTACTCGATATGGCGCCCGAAGATAGAGCGCGCGAGGGATTATTTCTCGCGTTTCAATATCCGATTGAAATTCCGGGAATAACAAACGCCACATTTTTAAAAACCGCGATAAATGAAATCCGAAAATATCATGGTAAGGAAGAAATGTCGCCAAAAGATTTTATGGCTTTGATTCGCGAAAAAGCACAGTTAATCGGATTAAATGATACAATGATAAGCCGTTTTGTTAATGTCGGATTTTCAGGCGGTGAAAAGAAAAGAAATGAAATTTTCCAAATGTTGATGTTAAATCCAAAGTTTGCGCTTCTTGATGAAACAGATTCCGGTTTGGATATCGACGCTCTTAAAATTGTTGCCGAGGGTGTGAATAAATTCAGAAATAAAGACAATGCCGTTTTGGTGGTTACCCATTACCAACGATTGTTAAATTATATTGTTCCTGATTTCGTACATGTACTTTCGAACGGCAGAATAATTAAATCGGGCACAAAAGAACTCGCTTACGAATTAGAAGAAAAAGGTTACGATTGGATTAAAGACGAAAATCTTCAACCTGAAAGCGTATAGGAGAAGATGATAATGAGTAATAATATAAAAAAGTTCGACGCGAACGAATTGTACGCGTCAAAGTTTGATTTATTTGAAGGGAAACTAAACGGTGAATCAAAATCGTTTTTCCATCAATATAGAAAAGATGCGCTGAATTTGTTAAAAGCAACGCCATTCCCTACATTAAAACATGAGGAGTGGAAATACACAAGCGTAAAACCTATTCTAAAAAAGGATTTTATTCCGGCTTCCTTGGCAGAAAAACTTGAAGTTACATCGGAAGAAGTTGATTCTTTAAAATATAAAGATTATGAGAGTAATCTTGTTGTGCTCGTAAACGGAATTTTTGATAAGGACCTTTCAAAAATTGATGAACTTCCTTCGGGAATTTTAATCGACAGTTTGAAAAATGTGATTGTGAATAAACCCGAACTTGTAGAACGGTTTAAGGACAAATTCCAAAAAGCCGTTACAGCTTTTGATGCTCTAAACACCACTTTTGCTTCGGATGGATTGGTTGTATTTATTCCAAAAGGTAAAGTGATGGAAAAAACTTTACATATTCTAAGTATCAGCGGAAGCGAAAATGAAACGGTACTTTCGAATCCTCGTAATATTTTTATCGCGGAAGAAAACACAGAAGGCAAAATTGTTCATCAATACGTTGGTAAAGGGAGTAATTATTATCTGACGAATGTTGTAAACGATTTTTATCTCGGTCAAAATGCAATTCTTGATTATTACAAAATTCAAGATGAAAAAGATGAATCGTACCATATCGATAAAACCGATGCTTACCAGAACAAGAACAGTGTGTTTAGTCATTTTTCGTTTTCATTCGGTGGTGAAATAGCACGAACGGACTTAAGCACAATTTTGGATGATGAATTTATAACTACAAATTATTATGGTTTGTATCTCGCTAAAGATAAACAACATGTCGATCACCATACATTTGTGGATCACGCAAAACCAAATTGTGAAAGCAATGAATTATACAAGGGTATTTTGGACGGGGAATCTCGCGGAGTATTCAGCGGTAAAATAATGGTTAGGCAAGATGCTCAAAAAACGAACGCGTATCAGTCAAATAAATCCATTCTACTTTCCGATAATGCGGTTGTTGATACTAAACCACAACTTGAAATATTTGCTGATGATGTAAAATGTTCACACGGCGCTACAATTGGTCGTTTGGATGAAACCGCTTATTTCTACATCCGATCACGAGGTGTTCCGGCGGATTTAGCAAAATCGATGTTGATTAGGGCTTTTGCGAATGACGTGGTTGAAGGCGTAAAAATTGAGCACTTAAAAGAGCAATTAAATCATATGATTTTTGAACACTTAAATCAAATCGAGATTGAAGATTAATGAGTGAAAATTTAGCCGTTGTTGAAGAAATATACGATTCTAAAAGAATATTCAACTTAAACGAAATTCGAAAGGACTTCCCGATTTTAAGCCGCGAGGTGAACGGGAAGCCGCTCGTTTATTTAGATAACGCCGCTTCTTCTCAGAAACCGCAATCAGTTATTGATGCGGTTACTCATTTTTATACTCATGAGAATGCCAACATCCACAGAGGATTGCATTTTCTGAGTGAGTATGCGACCGAATCTTATGAATCGGCACGGCTTAAAGTGAAGGAACACATCAACGCAATGAGTGTATCGGAAATAATTTTTGTTCGCAGTGCGACCGAAGCGATAAATCTTGTTTCGAACTCACTCGGCGATATGAATTTTTTCGATGAAGGCGATGAAATAATCATTTCTACGATGGAACACCATGCGAATATTGTTCCCTGGCAGATGCTCGCTAAAAAGAAAAATTTATTACTAAAAATTGTTCCGATTAATGATAAAGGCGAAATAATTTTCGAAGAATTCGAAAAGCTGATTTCCGAAAAAACCAAACTGGTTTCGATTGTTCATGTTTCAAATGCTCTCGGAACGATAAATCCCGTTCGAGAAATAATCAAAACCGCACATTCTTTTAATATTCCTGTGCTGTTGGATGGTGCCCAAGCAATGCCGCATTTTAAAGTGGATGTGCAATCATTGGATTGTGACTTTTACGTTTTTTCAGGTCACAAGATGTATGGACCGACAGGAATTGGAATTTTGTACGGCAAGACTTTTTATCTCGATAAAATGCCGCCATATCAAGGCGGTGGTGATATGATTCGAGAAGTTACTTTTGAAAAAACAACTTACGACGATCTTCCCCATAAATTTGAGGCGGGAACTCCGAACATCGCCGGAGGAATCGGACTCGGAGCGGCGATCGATTATTTCAATCAATTTGATGAAATCGATATGCTGAATCATGAAAATGAAATCCTTAAATACGTTACCGAAAAAATGAGTGAAATTGAAGGTTTAAGAATAATTGGAACGGCCGAGAATAAATCGGCAGTTGTTTCTTTTGTGATCGATGATATTCATCCTTACGATATTGGGACGATCATCGACACGGACGGAATTGCTATCAGAACCGGTCATCATTGCACGCAACCGTTAAATAAGTTTTTCGGTTTACCGGCAACCGCGAGGGCTTCTTTCGCTTTCTACAATACATTGGAAGAAGTTGATAAATTAATTAAAGGTATTTATAAAGTAAAAAGAATGTTTAGTTAATATGATTGACAAAGGAAAATTAGAACAAGATATCGTAACCAAATTAAAGACCGTATTTGATCCCGAAATACCGGTTGATATTTACGAATTGGGACTTATTTACGATATCAAAATTGATGAAGAAGGGAACACTTATCTCAAAATGACTTTGACATCTCCCGCGTGTCCGGTTGCCGGATCTTTGCCGGGTGAAGTGAAAGAAAAAGTTCAAAGCGTTGATGGGGTAAACGATGTTTATGTTGACTTAGTTTGGGAGCCATCTTGGAATAAAGATATGATGTCTGAAGAGGCTCAATTGCAGTTAGGATTTCTTTAATATTTCTTAAATAAGAGGTAATCATTATGATAAATATAAATCAAAGACCGCCGATGTATGATCCGGTTGCTGTTCAACCAATGCGCGATGAGCTATTGTATGTCGGTTTCGAAGAATTAACAACACCCGAAATGGTGGATGAAGTTGTCGGAGCGAAGGATGACAAAACTGTACTGGTTGTCATCAATTCGGTTTGCGGATGCGCTGCGGGAAGCGCAAGACCAAGCGCCACAAGCGCTCTTCAAAGTTCTGTTATTCCCGATAAATTCGTTACCGTTTTTGCGGGACAAGATAGAGACGCCGTGGATCATATGAGACAAAATTATGTCGCGAATATTCCTCCATCTTCTCCGTCAATGTTTTTGATGAAAAACGGTGAAGTACTGTTTGCGCTTCCTAGACATCACATTGAAGGGAGAACTGCGGATGAACTTTCGAATTTATTAACACATGTTTTTGCCGAACATTGTTCGAATACAGGTCCTTCTATCACTCCGGAGCAATACGAAAAACTTGTTCACGCGAGAGCTTGTGGTTCAAAAATTCCATTAAACGAAGCTAATTAGGTTCAATTTTGAAATTTAGCGCTCAAGAAGAATATGGACTTCGATGCCTTATCAGAATTGGTAAATTTTATCATGTCGAAAAAGGACTGACTATCCCTGAGATTAGTCAGTCCGAAGGCATTTCTCAACACAACGTCGCTAAACTTTTACGGACTCTGCGACTCGGCGGATTTCTCGAAAGTGAACGCGGACATATTGGCGGATATTCTTTATCAAAACCCCCCGAAGAAATTTACATCGGCGAGGTAATGACCGTGCTCGGGGGCAAATTATTTGATGATGAATTCTGCGAAAATCATTCTGGCGCTAATAATTTATGTACGCATACGGTTGATTGTTCGGTACGATCTTTATGGAAAGTAATTCAGCACTCGGTAGATAAAGTAGTGAACAACCTCACATTAAAAGATTTGCTTGGAACAGAAGATACTCTCTTCGGAAAGTTTGAAGTCGGAACGACTTTATCCGTTACTAACTAAATTCACAGCAGGCAAAAACTACTTTTTGCCCTTGGAATAATGTGTTACTGATTAAAACTTAAAGATTATTATGTTGGATTGCCCAACCACCTTTGGAGGTATTCGGCATCTGTTTTCTCTTCTAAATAATATTTCCTCAAGAATGATACAGAACCGCATCGTTAAATAATGGTGATTTAGAAATTGTTTGAAAACATATTTTGAGTATGCAGTGGGGTGATAAAATTGCCTTAATCAGTGAAATTAACCGGAATAAGTGGGCAAATTGCCTACTCGGTAAACATTTCCAATAATATTCTAAAAATTTTTTTCTGTGTAATTTTATTCAAAGTATCTATCTTTTTTATAAGTCGTGATTTGTCTACTGTTCTGATTTGATCTAATACAATTTGCCCTTGCCTTCCTTCAACTTTACAAGGCACTCTAGTGGGGTAGTTTCTTAACTTGGATGTAAGTGGAGCAATAATAATTGTGGAAATATTATAATTTATTTCGTTCGGCGAAATAATTACACAAGGACGTGTTTTTTTAATTTCACTTCCAATGGTCGGGTCTAAATTGACGTAATACACTTCAAATCGAGAAACCATTTACCATTCCCACTCTTCATTATCCCAGGATGATTGATCAAGTAATTCTTTAGAATCTAGCAAGACATCATCCTTGTTTTGTGACATTTTGTGAAATGCAGAATCCCAAGATTCCCTAGGCTTAGAAATTGGTTTTATTATTATTTTACCATCATTTACTTCAAGTTCTACCTCATTTTTGAGACCACTTTCATCGATAAAAGATTTTGGTATTCGTACACCTCTTGAATTACCTATTTTTACTATTTTTGTTTTCATATTTTCGTTTTCCTCAATAACGTATGCACAATGTAATTACTTTTGTCCGAATTATCAATTCTTTTGACAATATTTTAAATTGGCAACATCAAGAATATGGACTTCAAGCCTTATAAGAATTGGTAAATTTTATCATGCCGAAAAAGGACTGACTATCCCCGAGATTAATCAGTCCTAAGGCATTTCTCAACACTACGTCGCTAAACTTTTACGGACTCTGCGACTCGGCGGATTTCTCGAAAGTGAACGCGGACATATTGGTGGATATTCTTTATCAAAACCCCCTGAAGAAATTTACATCGGCGAGGTAATGACCGTGCTCGGGGGCAAATTATTTGATGATGAATTCTGCGAAAATCATTCCGGCGCTAATAATTTATGTACGCACACAGTTGATTGTTCGGTACGATCTTTATGGAAAGTAATTCAGCACTCGGTAGATAAAGTAGTAAACAACCTCACATTAAAAGATTTGCTCGGAACAGAAGATACTCGCTTCGGAAAGTATGAATTTGGAACGACTTTATCAGTTACTAACTAAATTCATCGATTCTTCTTTTTGTAATTATAATTTTACTTGAATTTGAGGTTTATAACAACCAAGCTCATTAAAAGCAATATAGGGCGGTGGAAATGCAATCCAAGGCGGCGGCCGGTTAGATTTGCCTTTTGTACACGACATCGAAATAGTTACCGCCTTCTGCTCTAGTAGCGAACTTTCTGCGAAAGAGTTCTTTGTATCCATGTTCAATCATAAATTCATTGATATCTGAAAGCTGGCAGCATCCTTCATAGGACTCAAAGTCAGGCACTTCGGTTTGTATGAATTTGAAGTTATTAAGAATAGGAAGACTTCCTCGCAAAACAAGCAACTCCGATCCTTGTGTATCCATAATCAACACTTGATATTTACCGGCATCTATATTTTCCCTCAAAAATAGACTTGCTAAAGTTGTGCTCTTGAGCAGCACTGTTGCCGTGTAGTGAACACGGGGCCAGATATCTTTGTGTTGCTTCAACTGAAGTATGGATGATGATGCCCCATTATTATTCGCGATATGAAATTCGTATTCCTTATCGTCAGCGTCCGTAACTAGAGCTTGAATCGCACGTTGGTTCTTAAATCCACGAATATTGTCAATGAGTTGAGTGAAAACTTCAGGAATTGGCTCAACCCAGACCACATTCAAACCATGAGCGCTGTAAAGTTCGGCTTCTTGTCCAAGATTCGCACCCACATGAACAATACCCGAAACTTCACTTAGGAAGCTTTCGGTGTTTTTGCCCGAACCCTTTCTGAATGGGCTTAGCAGAGTTTTGAATATATTAATGATCATTATGTACAAGACAGAAATTAAATATTAAATGATTGAGTATAATTGATAGAAATTTTTTTGTTAATGAGAAATCATTGACCATATATTTTTTAATAGTATCGGACCTTAGTCGTCCACCAATGATTTCAATACAATTACTACTATTAAAAAATATTAGTGGTGTGATTTCTGTGCCTAAAAAACACTCCGTATAAAATAATCTGTTTTTTTAACATCACACACATTATTTCTTTCATAATAAGTTTTATAATCGCAACTGACAGGAATTCAATGGATTTGGAATATATCTCGATTCTTATTGAGATTTAAATATTATTATAAATTCTTCAGTGTGTAAAAAAGATTTAATGCAAAATAATTTCCTTTTTCTAAAAAACACCAAACCATTAATCGACCCAAAATCCAGAACTTCTGCACCCACAACGTTTAATTCCTACATGCATGTTTTTCGCAATATGCGAGAAATCCTCTTTGTTGTTGTTGGATGGTGTCGTGATAAAGCAAAGAAAAGATAGGACGTGTGCCGGATTTTTGCACCTAAGCTTGGGCTTTAATAGCCGAAGAAAATCCTATCTCGCGATGTGAAAATGAAAAATTTGCGCAGCCAAAGGATTCTAACTTCTTAACTGCTCCATCTCAGCAAGAAGTTCGTCGAGTTTTTTAAACACACGGCCATAGACTAAGTTCAAATCAAATTTATAAATTGCGCCGGCCGAAAGCGATATTATACCGGCAAAAACCAAAACGCCGATTACCCAAATTCCGGGCACACCAAAAATCAAAAATAGATCGGGTGATTTGGAAATAATTTCATCAAACATTCCTTTTCCAACTTCAGACAGCCATAAACCGAATGTAAAAATTAGAAATAAGGCAGGGTATAAAAATCTATACATTTTTGTATATCCGGCAATTACATCTTTGAGCCAAATATCGATTTCTTTTAAATATTGATAACTGCTTAAACTTTTATCAATTTCTCTAACCTTATTGGCTTTCTTTTTACCATAGATAACAACCCATCCCAACAGTAAAAATATCGATATTCCCATCAAACGTAATCCGGCAATTTCGGCAGCAATTAAAATTATCACGGCAGCGATTATTATCACCTGCAGATTAAGTTTCCCGATTTTCATCAATTGATCGACCGCGCTTACGGATTTCCGCGTGTAAAGATCGTTAATTTTGGGAGCGACCAAATCATCATTTTCCAAAAATCCCTCTTTCCAAATTGTCTCGATTGATTTTTCCAATTTATTCCTCTATCAATTTTTCTAATCGTTTTTTAATTCTTTTAATTCTTACTCCAACATTATTCGGATTGGTACCGATAATATCCGCGATTTCTTTGTATGACTTTTCTTCGAGATAGAGCAAAATTACGCCCCTATCTATCTCGGATAATTTTCTGATTGCGGCATACAGCTGATTTATCGATTCATCCGAAAACGCAAAATTATATACAGTGACCTCAGGGGGGAGACTGTCGGAAACAAAATGTTGTGGATTATTTTTCCTCTTTTTTAATAACGTCAAACAAACATTTAACGAAATCCTATATATCCAAGTCGACCATTCCGATTCTTCTTTGAAATTTTCTCTGCTCCTCCAAATTTGCAAACAAACCTCTTGATAGTAATCCTCAAAATCTTCCTGAGAATTTGTATAAGCCCGGCAGATCTTAATTATTATCGCGGCAAATGGCAAAATTGAATTTTTATAAAAATCTATGCTCAATATTTTACAACCGATTCAGTTAATTCAAACAAATTACAAAAGCTGTGATAAAATTATCGAATTAATAGCATCTGTTTAGAGCCGGATACTTGGCCGGCAATTAAATGATAAATATATGTTCCGGACGTTACGGCCATACCTGAATCATTTTTCCCATCCCACAGATATGAGTGTTTGCCCGCGCTTAGTTCTCCATCAACCAAAGTTTTAACTATTTCCCCAAGAATGCTGTAAATATTAAGTTGAATAACATCTGCTTTTTCTAATGTAAAACTGATATTTGTAGATGGATTAAAAGGGTTCGGCCAATTTTGATTCAGTTGGAAAGAATCTGACTTTGTGGCTTTAGAACCGGTTGAAGTCGGCATATAATCTTTTAATGTTTTGATAAATCCCATGATTAGCATCATCGAATGCTGATCAAGATCGCGTTGATTAACTAATACTGAAAAGGTTGATTTTGATGCTACATCGTGATATACAAAAGAAGAATATTCTAAAGTAAATCCGTCATGTCCAATCATAAAAGTATTATTGGGAGTTGTAAATCCAAATAGTCCAAGCCCGTTATGCGACTGAGAATTGATTTCCATCATTTTGTCCAACGAATTGGGGCAAACAAGTTCACCTTTAAATAAAGCGTTCATAAAAACTGCGGCCTCTTCAGCGGTTGAATACATTGCACCCGCCGTCCAAAGCGCGCTGTAAAAAGCGTTTGGTTGCCAAAAGTCCGTAAAATCGTCAAGATTAGAATCGCCGTCTACATCCAGCCAACCATGCGCGATATTGCCCTTAAGCGAATCCTCAATTGCAAGAAATGTATGATTCAAATTTAACGGAACCAGAATTCGTTCACGCAGCAGTACAGAAATCGATTTGCCGGTTGCTTTTTTTAGAATCATCCCCAGCAAAATATAGTTCGTATTTGAGTAGGAATAAGAAGTTCCGGGCTGAAACAAAGGTTTATCAACCAGTTTTAATATTATTTCTTCATCACTCCAAACATGCAAATGGTTTTTATTTAATACTTCAAAAAAAAGAGGATTCTGAATCAAATCCGAGATTCCGCTTTTATGTTTCAACAATTGTTTTAGTGTTATGGTGCTTTCAATATTAGGATAACTCGGCAACCAGTTGGTGAGGCTATCATTAATGCTTAATATTCCTTCATCCTCCAACTGCATTATTAATGTCGCGATATATGTTTTAGTTACGCTTCCTATACCAAAAATCATATCGGAAGTAATTAAATTGTTGCCTGATTCTTGAGAAACGCCGCTCGCTCCGTTCCATTTGCCGTACTCATTAGAAACGATAGACGCAGACATTCCTTTAAATTGATACTGGCTTCTGAACTGATCAAGTTGTTTTTGAAGCTCGGCGGATAACGAATTATCAATATTTTGAGCCGGTACGGAAGCTGTAATTATTAATACAGCTAAAATACTTACGCAAATTTTGTGGATGAATTTATTCATAATGGAAATACCTTTTAATCTAATTGATAGTTTTTGTGATTTTCTATTTAGTTAGTGGCATGAACTATTGGATTATTACACCCCAATAAAAATTTTTAATGAGTATCTTGTCAGCAAATGAAATAGAGTATAGATGAATACGTTAATCGAATTTTTGATTGTGATTTTGGCTGTTTGTGTCGGAGGTTTTCTTGTCGCGTTTTTGGTAAGGAATATGACTCGCGGCGGTTCGGCAGTTAATACATCGTTGTATTATGGCGCGGTAAATGAAACTATGACTAAAGACAAACAAGAAGCGGCTGATGAAATTATTCAGCAAAACGCCGGAATTGAAAAATTTGTCCAGGGTAAATCTGAACCGAAGTAAAAAAAGGTGTCTATTCAGACTTAATAAATTCAGCTGTCTGTGGTTCGATTACACTTCTCATGACTTGAACTTGCGCCGGATTAAAATTACACAATTGCCTTCTATCTTTCGATAACTCACCGCCGTAAAGTATTTCGCGCCCAAACAATTTCCCGGGAATCTCCTCAGGCAGATCATTAAAGATAGTTTTATAAAGACAAAGAGCCGATAAGTACGAGCCGGCAATCGAAGGATGCGATCCGTCATAATTGTACAAATTTATATTAGTGATCTTGCGGAGCATTTCCCACGCTTTACCAACCGGCGCAAGTTTACTCTCTAACTCATTTGCAATTGTTGAATAATATTCGATGATATACTTTTGATAATCTTCCTGACTTTTTTTGCACCAGATCATAAAGAAAACCGCTTGACTGTTGTTGAGATTAATCTCATTTACAAACTTCCGTGAATATTTGTAAAATTGAGTTGCGATATCTGAATCGGATAAATCACCGGAACCAAAAACCGCCCCGAACGTGCTTTGTTCTTGTAAAACAACATAATTCCATTTTCCGGTTCTAATTTCATCAAGAGCTTCTCCAACCTCCCAATGTTTCTCGAAACTTGCACCGCCGCCGCCAATAAATTTAACTTCAACTTGTAGATATGGATTAATTTGTTCGGCAAGTGCTTTCAATAGTTGGGGAAGGCTGTTGTAATATGTGTAACTGTTCCCAATAAACAGCACTCGTTCAACTTGTTTTTCCGGTTGGGCATAGATCGAAAATGTAATCCCAAAGTGTAAAGTGAAGAAAACTATGCCCAACAAGAATTTATTTAATTTCTGCATTATAAATCTATTTTGATGAATTTGTAATTGATACACTATTAATCTTTAATCTTAGAACAAACCAACAGATTGTTGAAAATATAAAAACAACTAATCCGTAAATTAACGCGATCAGCGATGTTGCATATCCTGCCGCAAACTGTGCGGTGCTAAAATGACCGAACATTTGAAGCCCCATAAAAAGTCCAAGGTAATGTGACAAAGCTCCGATTGCAAGAATTACAACCGCGATTATCATTATCCGGTTTATATCTAATGACGTTGTTGACTTTTTCGCGAAAAGCTGAATACTATATTTTATTGTGTAGAATAAAATCGATAAAGTTAACATTATCATAATCCAACCGTATGTTCCTAATTGATTAATAAATTCCAACATGTCTTTCTCCTTTGTTATTTGAATGCTTTTAAAACTTACAAAGGAAAACTATGGATCAAAGGGAAGGGAAATGAAATTTCTATCTCAAATGCTCAAATGATTAACGATCGGTGAGCATCTTTTTCAATTCTTGATATTTGCTTCGACTGACGGGAAGTTCGACACCGTTCTTTAAAATCATACTGTATTTACTGCCTCCATGCAGTGTAATACTTTCCACAAACTGGAAATTTACGATGTAGGATTTGTGAATTCTGACAAAACTTGCCGGCAATAAAAGATCAATTTTTTCGAGATTTTGCGGATGAAGTTCTTTTTTATCACTAGCCAAAAAAAGCTCGGAATACACTCCTGCTCCTTTTAAATAAACTATTTCATCGATTGGAATAAGTTTAATTTCACTCTCTTTTTTCAGCGAAATAAAATTCGTCGTAAAGTTATGTTTTGATTCGAAGTTTTTTAATCTCTCGAATGTTTTTTCCAAACGTGATTTATCAAACGGTTTTTCGATAAAATCGATAACCGGATAATTAAAAGCTTTTATGGCCCGGTTGCTGTAAGCGGAAATTATAACAGTATAGAAACTTCCGGCGGTTTTCTCTTCAAGCAAATCGAAACCGTCTTTTCCTTTTAGATTTAAATCTAAAAACAATAAGTTTATTTGGTGAACCATCAAATAAGAGAGACATTCTTCTGTTGTGCCGCATTTTTTGATACTGATTATTCGATCGCCTAATATCTCTTTTGTCAATCGTTCGATTCGTTGAGCAATTACCGGTTCATCCTCGGCGATTAAAATTCTCATTTTGTCACCCTTATTTTTGTTTGCCACGAATTATTTTCAGCAGTCGAAGTTAAATTCCATTTTCCGGGAAATGCTTCTTCCAATCTTGATTTAATATATGTCATTCCTAATCCTTCGCCTTCGTAATTTGGTTCGAGGATTGGTTGAGAAGTAACGATAAAACTCAATTCTTTATCATCGTTGAGCTGTTCGATTGTGATTTTACCCTGTTCCGATGTCGCGTGTGTAAGTCCATTTTCAATTAAGGTGTGGAAAATCATTGGGGGCATTTTTGTCGATAAAATAATATTTACGGTTTCAAGAATGAAATTTTTACTCTGCTTTGCGTTAAATATTTGCAGATGTATTTCGCAGATTTTTAATTCTTCTCCGATGTGAATAAGTTTTTCGCCGGCAACATTTGTGATGAATCGAAATTCTTTAGAAAGCAGATCTATCTGTTTTATCGCAAGTTTCGGCTGTTCTTCGATCCATTCGCTCAGAACCGTCAACGTATTTAACAGAAAATGAGGTTGGATTGATGCTTTTAGCATCTCGTACTCCAGGTGAACCGCTTTTAATTTTAATGATTTAATTCGCTCCTGCTGCGATTTAAAATCTTGCAAGACAGTGTAAGTAACAACGAGTATCAATAAAGATGCCTGAATACTCATACTCGAAATGTAAAACGACTCTGAAAGGAATATCACGATCAAAAGGAAAATTATTGCGGTTGTAATAAATAATAAGCTGCCGCCAAACTTTTTGTCGTTCAGTGCACGCATCGATATTAATGAACAAATCATCAAAGTAAGAATGAGAGCCGACCAAGTAATCAAGAAGAAAATGGTGTTCGGCTGATCAGGAATAAATTTGTAATTGATTCCTGAAATACAAATTAAAAGAACCGCGAATCCGACTATTGATTGAGAGGAAACCAAACCAAAAAATGAACCAAAAAAATAGAGCAAAGATATATTCGACAAAGATGACGAAATCAAAAACAACAAGGGTTCATTCTGAAGAAGAAAAACGACGTTCATGGCTGTCAGAAAAGTATAAAAACAAAAAAACAGATACGATTCCCGTTTCTCGAGTCCGAAATACATAATCGCAAAAAACAGACTGTTTGACGTTAATAGACCGATCAAAACCAATAATTTTTGGGAATCAAAAAATCCAACGGTTTCTAACATTTGCGCCATATATAATCTTTGTTCTTTACTATAAAACGAAGTATTAATCTAAAGTAACGAAATCCGAGCCAAGTTCTTTAATATTGATTATCGATCAAATATATATAAAATGATAATACAAAGGAAAAAAGTATCTGAAGTACTCAAATATGGAACGAACGGTGAATCGCGAATACAAATACCCCAAAGTTGAACTTTTACAGCCCACAAAATCTTTACGTGTAACGGTTGTCAATGCCATTACCCCAAAGTTCATTTTTTATCTACCCGGTAATATTTTTTGAAAAGTTGAACTTTTAGGTAACTCGAATTTTGCGGATTTATTGGCAGAGAGAGCAAAACACTCAAGTTCGACTTGGAGCGACTTGCAAGGTAGAATTGTTTTTACCAATCGCACAAAAAATGTCTGCTAAATTGTCAAAAAATATATAATTTCAATCTGTTCTCATTTTAGTTAAATATTAATCCCAAACTGACTGTTGAAAATAATTGAATCGTAATCAGATCAACAAAATAATATTTTTGGTTCTTTACTGGCTTACCGCCTCTGTGTTTTATGTTTTTTTAGAGATGGCAATTGAGGGGTATACAGCATCGATTTATGGTACCTACAAACTTAATTACGAGTATAATTTCGTGCGGGTATTGTTAATCGCGATTCTGGTTACAATTTCCGGCGGATTAGTACTTGCGCATTTCGAAGTACTCTATTTCAGCAAGTTTTTCAGGAAAAAACCATTAGGATATGTACTCACATTCAAGACTGTATTTTATACTATAAGCATTTTTATTTTTACTTCAATTGCCACTTACGTCAGTTTAAGTTTTATCCTTGACCACCCATTATTCCACTCTTCAGTTAACCAAAGATTTTTAGTTTTTTTGAAAAGTCCCAAAATGTGGGCACTTATGCTCTATTGGGGATTCGCGGTTAATTCGGGATTGTTCGTCGTGCACATCAGTGAGAAATTAGGTCAAGGCGTACTTATCAATTATTTATTGGGCAAGTATCACAGCCCAAAGGAAGAAACAAGAATATTTATGTTTTTGGATTTGACTTCATCCTCCACCTATGCCGAAAAATTGGGACATATTACTTACAGTCAATTAATACAAGATTGCTTTTTCGATTTAACATCGGCGGTGACCATGTACGATGTAAAAGTTTATCAATACGTTGGTGATGAAGTTGTACTTACATGGGAAAAGGAGAGAGGGATTCAAAATAATAATTGTTTAAAAGCTTTTTTTGCTTTTTCAAATTCGTTAAATCAGAGAGCAAATTACTACAGAGAAAAGTATGGTGTAATGCCAGAATTTAAAGCGGGTGTGAATTTTGGGTTTGTTACCATCGCTGAAGTTGGAGAGATGAAAAAGGAGATCGCTTTTCATGGCGATGCAATAAACACCGCTGCACATATTCGTTCGGTATGTGGTGAATATAAAAAGAAATTACTCATTTCCGCCGATCTGCTTAGCCTTTTGCCTGCAATTGATAAAGATTTCGTTGTTGAATCGGTAGGAGTAAGAAAGTTAAAAGGGAAGAAAAATGTAGTCGGGCTGTTTAGCATCGAGGAAAGGTAGGGGGAAAACCTAAAAATAAAACTCAATTAAATTAAGATTGATATGCCTTCTGGTTGTGAATTGTGGTTTTAATCTTACTTTTTATTCGTTAGAATTTGAACCAAACTCTTCAAAAAATTGCTCTGCATCCATAATACTCCCGAACCCGAAAATCCAGCAAGTTTCTGATACATCGGAGAAATCTAACCCTCCTTCCGCTATTGCAGAATTGTTATAACGACCTTCCTTCCCGTTATATTTGTTGGCAATCTCGATTGCCGTAGTCCAAACCTTAATAAGTTTTGGATTGCTAATTTGATTTTGCCAATTTATATTTTTTGATGATCGAAATCCGGGCGTTCCGTTACCCGTCGCATTTCCATCCGGAATTTTATGATAAGAGCTATTTGATTTGACGTAGTTTAGGTTGATCGAATCCGTTACACTTTCATTCCAGTCGCTGTGTTGAACAACATTAATTCGTCTGTTTGTTTCAATAGATGGATAGTTATCCCTAATATTACGAATTACCGCTGCGGAAAAATCGGATTGACCCGCATCCGCAATCCATATATTCCCGTTCTTTGCCAATGTTTCCGAAACTAAAGTTGTTACTTTTGTTAGTGCTTTATCAAAATCTAAATGTGCGTCTGACCAATTATTACCAAAAGCTCCATCAAACAATTCATTCGCGGGAACGTAAAGTCCTTCCTGAATTCCGTAAGCCCCAGCAACAGCGTGATATTTCACCTTTGTAAAACGAGGATTGGATAACATAGTTGCAACTCCGGCAACGGAATGCAGATCATCAACATCAGTTTTGCAATCGAAATGTGCTAAGAATAAATCTTTTTCAATATTAAATTTGCCGATAAATTTAGTCGAACTCTCTTCCGATGCGCAAGAGGAAAGCAATAGCAATATTAAAAATAGCTGAATTGTTTTTAGGTTCATGATAATCTCACTGAAATTTTTGTCTACTCAAAAAATAAAACATTTAATTCAATTCTTAGCTGAAATTTTGGATTCTTTTATATTAAAAAATCTTGATCCTAATCTTAGTCTTGATCCTGATCTTTCAAATGCACTACTGATTTTCCCATAGAAAAGTTGGATATTTTTATTAGGCATGGTTTTCAAATAACTATTTAATCCGAATCGGATCAGCCCAATTTCCCCTGTAAATCAATTTCTGATCATAAATCGTTTTGACAAATTTTCCAAATTTTATCTCAGTGCCGGCATATAAACCGAGAACCGGACTTTCAGCCGGAATTGAATAACTGTCGGTTTTTCTTAAAACGTTCTCATTGGAATTGATTTCCCATCTCCTTTGCTCACCACGCGACCAGCCAATATGTGTGGAAAACAAGTACCGGACTTCACCAGATAGGGTAAAAATCGGATTATTGGAAAGTTTATATTCAACTGTTATTTGTTTGCCGTCATTAAGATTTTGCATTTCTGTGAATAAAGTGATTGACGGCCAATCGATTTCATTTTTCCCTGTCAACACAATTATACTTTCCAACTTTAACAGATTATTATTCTTATCATAAAATTCAAAAATCAATTCTCTGTCTGTCAAATTCTCTTCGTCGAAAGAGAATGAATCACTTAAATATTGATTCTCAATCTTCGTTTTTGAGAATATGATGTTATCCTGATAAATTACTCGAATACTTTTAACATCGGGCTGTAAAAATACTTCCAATGGAATTATATTTTTATAGAACGTCTGGTTCTTCGGTGAACTTATCAAAGCGGTGTTATATTCTTTCATTTTATGCCAAACCGGACGAGGGTAACCGACTGTATCTTCAAGGGTTTGATAACCCCAGAATCCAAACCATTCTTCCGGTGTATCGTTGTGTTTTTCCGGTTCGCCCCCTTTCCACCAACCATCGGCGTAATAAAAGGGGCAAGCGCCCGAGGCTCCGGCATCGAGTAACTGACGATAATACCAAGGCAAAATTTCCATTTGTTCGATTAAAGTATTACCGCCGTATCTTTCTTCACCGCCTTGTCGCGAAACTGAAAAACCAAACTCTGTGAGTAAAAGCGGCTTCCCCTGTTTGTTCATTTCCGGAAGGATGCCGGCCGCGTTTGCATAACCATGCGTGTAGTTAAATCCATCATAATCGTAAGCGTTATAAGCGTAAATATCGAAAATATTCATGTCCACAAATTCTGTAATCGCTGAGTTTCCGCTGATTGTAACAGGAATTCCCGGATGTTCTTGATGAATGTAATCCCGAATCTTTTTCCACAAATCAACCGTTGCTTGCGCCCCAACATTTCTGATATGCTCAGGCATCGGTTCATTCATGATCAAATATGTGATTATACAGTCATAGTTTTTTGAATAATTTATAACTTTTTTTGCTATTCCCATAAATTCATCAATTACTTTCGGGTCTGAGAAATCCAACGCAGGATTAAATCCGATCCCAAAAACCACTTTCAATCCGGATTCTTGAACCATCTGTAATTCTTCTTCGGTAAGTTCGGACCATGTGCGGATTGCGTTAAATCCCGCCTCTTTAATAACCTTCATATCATGTTTTACTCTTTCGGGTTCTGAGTATCTTTCAACGTATGGATGCTGCCCGGGTCTCGCGCCGATTTCATAACCAAGCGCGTTCACAAAAAATTTCTCTCCGTTTACATAATACCAGCCGTCTTTAATTTCTAATGATGTTACCACTTCCGCTTTTTGTTGAGTACCGCACCGGGTAAATAATACCTGCAGAATCAATGTGATTAAAAATAAACTAATCGGTGAAATTTTTTTCATAGGTCAGTTCCTCGTTTTGAAAGAGATAGTAATCGAATATTGTTTGATTCAAACATGTAATAATACAAAAAATAGAGATTGGATTGGTTGTAAAAGGGGTGGATTAGTCTGTTCAATTTGGCTTTAAAAAAAATGGATTTTCGCGGTTGCAACCGTCCTCGGACTCATTTAGATTATCAATATCTTAATCATAATCGAATACCAAACCGCGAAGGACGCGAAGAGTTCTGTGGGGGATTGTTGCTTGCAATTATCAGAACTTAACTAAATCCTTATAACCGCGACCGTTTGATAAACATCGAGAATTTTGAAATTATTTTGTTCTGTGTTTATGATTTGTTTTAAGATTATTTGGCGCAGACTTGATTGTCTGCTTTACGGTGGTTATTTATTTGATAATAATGTTGAGCAAATAGAAGATTGATTTAAACTCCAAGCCAGTTTCCCGAGAAAGTCCGATTTCACACATTCTGCTCGTTGAATAACCGGATTTCACATCTTCCTTGATTTTTACTTTTTGTAATGCGGATTTAGTAAGTTCGGGGTGAGTAAATCCACGATCTCCGGCAAAACCACAGCAATCAGCCTCAGCAATTAAATTGAAATTGGGGGAAATATTTGACAAAACTCTTTTTATATTTTCTTCCAAGCCCAATTTTCGTGCACTGCACGTAAGATGGAAGGAAATAGATTCACCTATTTTTTCTCCGCTCATTTTGGTTAGAACGATTTTTTCTATGAATTGAACAGGATCGTAAACTGGTAATTCTTTTCCGTCGAACATTTGGCTGATAGTCTTAATCGTTTTTTGAAAACATGGGGAAGTATCGAATAAAATTGGAATTTGAAAATTGTTGCTGATGTTTGCCATTTCTGATATTAACTCACCGCGCTTTTGAGATTGCTGTACTCCGAATCCTTTACTACCGAATGCCAATCCGCAACAAAGGCTGTTGGTGTTCTTCGGAATGATAACATCATAACCAAGTTTTTTCAAAACTTTAACAATCACAGATTTTTGGTCTTCGGTATGTTTTTCAGCAGGACCAAAGATTCTCGAAACGCAAGAGGGGAAATAAATTATTTGTAGATTCGAATTTTGAGTGGAAATCATTTCCAATTTTGTTGCCGGAATGGGAATATCTTTTTGCCAACCCGGAATTTTTTGAAGTAACCTTTGAGGAACTAAATCTTTTGAGATTGAATTAATTTTTAATCCAAAACGAATAATTGTTGTTGCGGTTGCAAAATTATCAGCAATTTTTTGGGCGGTGATATTTGAAAGCTTCGAATTATTTTCTGAGCGTAAGTCTTTAATTAAGTCGCCTGTGTCAATCCCAACCGGGCAGGCGGTTTTACAAAGTCCGTCTGTTGCGCAAGTTTGTAAGCCGGAATAATTAAAAACCTTCTTGAATTTATTGATAAGCTCAGGATCGGCGTTCGAATTTTTAAGTCGATTTAATTCACGAAAAACCGAAATTCGTTCGCGAGGTGTGAAAGTCAAATCATTGGAGGGACACTTCGATTCACAAAATCCGCATTCAATGCATTCGTCAATTTCTTCGTGTGCGAGGGGAATATTCTTTAAATTCTTTATATGTATAAATGGATCATCGTTAATCAAAACACCCGGATTCAGAATATTATTCGGATCGAACAACTTTTTGATTTCTTTCATTATTTCGTAAGCATTTTTGCCCCATTCCTTTTTAACAAACGGACCCATATTTCTTCCCGTTCCGTGTTCGGCTTTTAATGAACCGTCGAATTTGTTAATCACTAATTCGAAAATTTCATCCATCATTTTATCATACCGCTTTAATTCTTTCGGATCGGAAAAATTTTGGTCGAATACAAAATGAATATTTCCATCCATTGCATGTCCGAAAATTACGGCGGACTGATAACCATTTTTGTCAAGCAGTGTTCTTAATTCGGATACTGCAACTGTTAAGTCGGAAGTGTTAAAACAAATATCTTCGATAATAATCGAAGTTCCGGGTCTTCTTGCCGCGCCGACCGAGGCAAATAATCCTTTTCGTACTCTCCATAAATTGTCATAATCAGTTTTATCAGATAAAAATCCGGAGAAAAAGTTTGGTGAAACTCTCTCTTTTATTGACTCGAACCTACTTTCATTTTCCGTAAGTTGAATTTGCGAAATGCCTTCGATTTCAATTAATAAAGCTGAACTTTGATCTCCTATGTTCAATAAATATTTATCGGCGCCCGGTAAATATTGAACAGCTTTTAAAGAAGAATTATCCATCAATTCGCAAGCACCCGGCTTTAATTCCTTTATTTTTACTGCGGCTTGGCATGCTTTTTCCAAATTGTCAAAAAGCATCAATCCAACTGATTTATAAGGAAGCGAAGGAATTGTTTTAAATGTGGCTGATGAAATAAACGCCAGTGTTCCTTCAGAACCGACAAGCAAATGTTTAAGAATTTCCAATGGGTCTTCAAAATCCAGAAATGAATTTAATCCGTAACCCATTGTATTTTTGATCTGATATTTCTTCTGAATTTTTGCGGTGAGGGATGGATCTTTTTCAATCTTTCTTTTCAAATCCGAAAGTCCGTTTATCAGCTCCGGATTTCTGCGAACAAACAATTTTCTGGATTCTTCATCATTAGTGTCCAGAATTTGTCCATCGGCAAAAATCAATCTGAGATCAACCAATGTGTTGTAGCAGTTATTTTCTATTCCGCTTCGTAAACCGCTCGAATTATTGGCGATAATTCCCCCGATTTTCGCCGAATCAATCGAGGCGGGATCCGGTCCGAACTTCCTTCCAAACTTTGAAAGGAATACATTTAGTTTACCGCCGATTACATCAGGTTGAACGGTTACGATTTGGTTCTTCTCATCGAAGCTAAACCGGTTGAATTTCCAGCCGGTTTTCACCAAAACAGAATCGGTTATAGCTTGACCGGAGAGACTTGTTCCGGCCGCTCTAAATGTAATTGGAACCTTATTTTGATTTGCCGATTTAATGAGAGCAATTATCTCGTTTTCGGATTGAACCTTTGCGACCAGTTTAGGCGTTAATCTGTATAAACTGGCATCAGTGCCGGAGGCATAACATTTAACATAATCATCGGTTATTTGTTCGTCCGAAAGTATTTTTTCTAATTCGCTTCGAAAATGGCTGAAATGTGACATAAATCAGATGATTCTTTTATTGATGGATTCTAAAAGCGATTAATTCTATATTCATAACAGTAATACATACCTCAAATAATCTCTTAAATAAAATATCTATTAAAAAATAAAATAGGAAATCAGATGAATCTAAATAAGATTATTCCTCTTTTTTTTATAACTGTTTTCGGTATTTATTTTTTTGCATGTTCCTCAACAAAGGAAGAATCTAAATCTAACGAAATGGAAGTGGAAACAACGGCGGAACATCCCCCGCCGCCGCCGCCGCCAGGAAGTGCTCAAGCTGACGTGGAAGTAGTGTCGGTAGAGGAGAACGGGAACAGGTTTTTGCTCACACTTAATGTTATCAACGCGGGTAAATTTGGGAATACTGTTCCCCCGATTCCAAAGGGAGTCGAACTAAAAGCGTGGATGCCGATAAAAGAGGAAAAACCAAAGATTGGAGATAAATTCCGCGGGTTATTGGATTATAAAGCTGAAGTGGTAGGTGAGAACACTCCAAATTGGCGAATTAAAAAAATAAATAATTGATAAATCATTAGGAGTTATTGATACATGATTAATTATAAAAAATTAATACGATCGGCTATTCTCGTATTTCTGGGAATATTTTCATTTTATGCGGGATATAGTTTAACAAGTGAGCAAACCGAAATAGCTTTTACCGGTAAAGTCAGATCCACGTCCTCGCCAAAAGCCGCACCTCAGAGTATAACCGGCAGATTAGAGTATTTTAACAGATTGCTAAAAGATCCGAAGTTGGGCAAAATACCGGACGATGCTTTTGAACGCGAAATGGAAGTCGTCAGCAAAATCCCAAACCGCTCCAACTTTAGGTTAGAAAAAGCAAACGCTCCCTCTTATGTTTGGAAGGAAGCCGGTCCCTACGATGTTGGAGGAAGAACCCGCGCTTTAGCTGTTGATGTTAAAAATTCAAATACAATATTAGCCGGTGGTGTTTCCGGGGGTATCTGGAAGTCGACAAATAAAGGTCAAAGCTGGAGTATGAAAACAAGACCCGGTCAAAGAAAAAGTGTAAGCTGTATCGCTCAGGATACTCGTGATGGTCACACTGATACTTGGTATGCTGGTACGGGCGAGATTGTCGGAAATTCAGCGAGTGATGTCGGCTCGCCATTCCGCGGGAATGGCATTTTCAAATCCAACGATAATGGCGAAACTTGGGAGAGGTTAACGCTTAGTTTGGATGAACATCCTGTAGGTCCATACGGTTCAAATTTAATTTTAACGTATTCGTTAAATATCAAAGTTCACCCGATTTCGGGAAACGTTTTTGTTGCTTGTTCCGATTATGGAATTTTAAAATCCACTGATGGCGGCACTACTTTTACTGAATCATTGGTCGGTGATTTTACAGAACACCGTTATAATGATCTTGATATTGCTTCTGATGGAACTCTAATAGCAACATTAGACAACATGGATGGAATCGCAACACAGCATGGGATTTTTAAGTCAACCAATGAAGGCGAAAGCTGGCAAGATATAACACCCGCGAGTTTTCCTGATGAACATTATAGAACCGTAATCGGATTTGCACCATCAAACCCTACTGTAGCATATTCCTTAACTCTTAGCAGAGAATTTGAAAATAATGAATTCGTAGAGTATTTTAACTTTTACAAATTTAATGTTCCGGATGGTACATCCGAAGATAGAACACAAAATTTACCCAATATTACCGGCGCAGGAGAATTAAACGCCCAAACCAGTTATAACATGGTATTAAAAGTAAAACCTGATAATGAAAACTTTGTTTTATTCGGTTTGACTAATCTATACCGTTCATCTACCGGATTTGCAACTTCTTCAAATGATGAAAGACAAAATTGGATTGGTGGTTATCGGGCAACTAATAACTTTGCCAGTCATTTTAACCATCACCCCGATCAACATTCGCTCGTTTTCGATCCGAATAATCCCTCCGCTGTCTGGTCAGGTCATGATGGGGGATTAAGTTATACCGGAAATATTACCCAAACCAATTATCCGTTAAAATTTCCATGGGATTCTAAAAATAATGGTTATAATGTAACACAGTATTACACCGCATCAATTCATCCGGGAAAGGGGAATTCACTTTTCTTGGGTGGAACTCAAGATAATGGCTCACCTGTCTATACTTCGGACGGTAATTCGATCGGAACATCAAGAGATATAAGTTCAGGTGACGGATCGTTCTGCTATTTGGGTCCCACATATTCATACGTTTCAACTCAATACGGTTCGCTCTTAAGGACAACTTACAATTCAAACGGTCAACCAAGAAATGCGTACGGAGCCGGCGGAACTGAAGATGGATCTTGGGCATTTGTTACTCCCACCGGCGCGCAAGGTGCACAAGGGCAACTATTTATTAATCCTTTTGTTGTTGACCCGAATAATGATGCGGTAATGTATTATTTGGATGGGAGTTTTATCTGGAGAAATTTACAGTTATCGAGTATTCCGGCCGGCAATCAGAGCGCGACTTCACAAGGTTGGGAAAAACTTGTAACGTTAGAATCTCCAAGCGGATTATATTCCGCAATTTCGGTCTCAAAAGAGCCCGCGAATGTTCTTTATTATGCTGCTTATACCGATGGAGTTCCAAAACTTTGGAGATTAAGCAATTCAAAATTCAGCACCGCGGCAGTTGAAAAAACGATAACTGGAGCCGAAGCAGGAGCTTATGTAACAAAAATCGCTATAAATCCGGCCGATGCCGATGAAATTTTGGTTGTGATGTCAAATTATGGAATTAATGGAATTTTCCATTCAACCAACGGTGGAAATTCTTTTACAATGGTTGAAGGAAATTTAGCCGGGGAAAATGCCGAAGGTCCTTCAATCAGAACCGCGGCGATTGTAAATAATCCCAACGGTAAATTATACTTGGTTGGAACGAGCCGCGGATTATTCTCTACAACTGATCCAAATGGCAATACGACCTGGCTGCAAGAGTCGCCTGAAGGGATTGGAGCAACCATTGTTTCATACCTTGATGCGAGAGTTTCGGACAGCCGAATTGCTGCCGCAACTCACGGACGAGGAATGTGGTTTGGCGATGAAATCACTGTCAGTGTAAATGATGAATCCGATTTTGCGCCAAAATCAATTGAATTATCGCAGAATTATCCTAATCCGTTTAATCCGACTACAAATATTAATTTTACTCTTCCCACTGCTTCTGATGTGGAACTCACGGTTTATAATTCATTAGGTAAAGAAGTTAAAAAGCTGATCAGCGAAAATAGACCGGAAGGGGTTCATTCAGTTTCGTGGAATGCGACAGACAATTCCGGGAGAAAAGTTTCAAGTGGTGTTTATTTCTATAAGCTTACAACCGGTGATTTTGTAGATTCCAGAAAAATGATTCTCTTGAAATAGAATTACTAATAAGAAGTCCAACTTTTCTAGAATTACCCTTAATCTTTAAAAGTTGGACTTTTTTTGTTTGTCCGAATCCGTTCGATCCTTCAACCAATAATTCCAAGGCTGTCACAGCTTGTCCCGATGCTTCGGGAGTCATAGTAGCAATCTAAGAAATAATATCCGTGACACAACTACCTAAAACCTTACGCAAACCATAAACCACAAACACAGAATAAAATAAATTCCAAAACGTTGTCGTTTATCAAATATTTCCGCAACATGGATCTCTAAAACGAGTACTGTGAAGGTCGTGGTTAGAGTCATTTAATTAAGCTCTTCTGAAACTCTGCGCTCTTTGCGTCTTCTCTGTGTTCTTTGCGGTTTGGTATTCGATTAGGATTAGGAAATCAAACACAAAAACGAATCCGAAGATGCCTGTAAATTCCCGCAAGTCGGAAAAGGCGGGAATCAGATCATGACCAAGACAAAGACTTAGACCAAGACTAAGATTATTGAAATTACCAACCGCTAAAACCAAGGTCTCCGCTTTCCCTTCTTCCCTTTTATCTTTTATCTTTTATCTTGAACAAGTTGCTTTTTAATTAAAGAGACACTCCATCCTTTTTACTACGAATTCTAAAAAAGAGAAATAGAATTATGTTGATATTAAAAAATCTGCTTTATATTTTGCCAATAGATTTAATACTCTTTTATTCGAATTCCATCTTCACAAGTTCATTAAAGGTGATTTTGATACTTTTAAAATAACCGAGAGTCTGCTTATGATATGGATTAAATGAATTTTATGACTTAAAATACTCCATATCTGCAAGTGTGATAAGTCGGTTATTAAACAAACAATGTCCTTAAAAAGGGGGAAACGATGAAAAATGAATTATTATTTGCCATTTCAAAAAAACTGATAATGATACTTTTCCTACTTAGTGAGGTATCGTTTTCCCAATTATTGATGCAAGGGGAGGTTGTTACTGATGATAATGCGCCCGTAAGAAACGCCAATATTCTTGTATTTAGTGATGATGACTATATGGAGAGATATAATACAACCACCGATGAGAATGGCAAATTCAGCATAATTATCACGCAAGCTGGAGATGATTTCACTTTTCCATCAACGATTAAACTTCAACAAAATTATCCAAATCCTTTTTCCGATGGAACAATAATTCCATACGAGCTGGCAAAAAGGAGTTCAACTAAACTGAATATATTTAATGTTTTGGGTCAAAAACTAGTTTCGGTCGAACTCGGGACAAAAGAGATAGGGAAACACAATGTGGTTTGGAATGGAAAAGACATGTATGGACAAACAGTGGCGAGAGGAATATACTTCTATCAACTCGTGACAGGTGAAGATACACAGGTTAAGAAAATGATACACTCCTCAGCATTTAGCCGTGCGGACGGGATCAATGGAGGCTTATTTAAAACTCGAACTTTTTCGAATCTAAGTCAAATGTTGAACACTACAACTTACAGTATCGAGATAACTTCAAACCACAGCACAAATCCCAGAATAAAAAGGAAAGAAATGAATTATATAGATGTTGATGATGGTGTTGAACTCAGTTTTATGGTAAGTAAGGATTTTACGATTGGGTATTTACTATATGTAGGATATCAAAAAGGATATATTGAAATTTATGATACAGAAGAGTATAAAGTAGTTGATACAGTTAATGGATTTGAAATTGAGCCATGGGATATTGAGGTCATCGATGGTGGTGCTAAAATATATGTTTGTACAAAACGAGGACAACTAAACTCTACCGGGAAAATATATTCTGTTAATATGGAGACAAAAGAATCTAAAATTATATGTAATAAAAGTTCAGAGATATTTCTTCGTAGCGACCAAACTCCCTTCGTTGTTTCAGAGGACCCTTTTATAACTCAGCGGTATTTAGGTATAATTGATACAAAAACAGATAGTATCCAATGGATTGATACACTGGACATTTATCCGGTTGGTTTAAGTTCATCCGGTTTAGTTTTTGGTCCAGGAGATTCAATTTTATACTGCCTAAATAATGATTATTACTTATTTCAGTATAACTATAAGTTGAAAAAGATTATATATGAGTATTCTAATTATAGTTTTCATTTTAACCAAAATCTGGCTATTGATATTAATGGCAGCTATTTGTACAGCGGTGTCGGGCAAACTTTTAATTTAATATATGATTCATTGTATACAAACTTCTATTATTCTAATTTTAATGGGAAAATTGCTATATCAAAAGATGGCTCCTTCGTCGCAACTTCTGATCCGGCAAATTCTTATGATATTACCGTTTTACCCAGTGGTAAAATAGCTTTTACTTATGATTTACCCAATTCACCTATCCAGACACTTGTTAATGTTTCAACACGTGCACATCCGAGCAGATCTAAACGTACTGATCAGATTTATTTAACTGATGATTCTAAAAAAGCGTTTGTAAGTAATTGGTCCAAAGAGATATTTGTAATTGATGTAGCAGAAAAAATCATTTCTGATGTGATTGTCTTTAACAAAGGTTACGGTTACGGACCAATTACACTCATAAAAAAAACTAACTGAAAGGTAATAAGATGCTTAATTATTTAGTATTATTGCTTCTGTTTTCAATTTCACAGTTAATGGCTCAGGTTAATTACTATAATTACAAGAATACTGAAATCCAATTAATTCCTAATGATGATGTAATTGTTTTGGTATTTAACAAGGGGATGGAAAATAAATTAAAAGAACTTGTTGAAAACCAACAAATTATTAAAAGTACTCAGCAACTTCAATTGATGAAATCCGAGGAAGCCTATCGATTTATTTCTGCTAATAAATTGCTGCTAAACGATACATTGAATTCCTATCGCCAAAATAATATTATTAAAAGTATCAGACATGTGTATGTGCTGAATGGACATGAGATTATTTCTAACAACCAAATAATTATAAAATTCATAACTGTCGAAAAAGAGAAATTAGATTCTCTAAATTCGAGATATGGTCTTAGAATCCTGAAGGATCTTAATGCAAGTGATAATAAATACAGACTTGAATTTGCGGGTAATGAAAATATTGATATACTTGAAATCGCTAATATTTATTATAATTCATTGAAATTAGAATACTCAATTCCTGATTTTTACCGTAACTATCGAACAACTAACCCCAATGATCCTTTTTTTACCGAACAGTATTACCTCCACAATGCAGTAGTAGTTGGTGCTGATATCAATATAGTGCCCTCATCCTCGGCTGTCAAAGCCTTCAGACTCCAATTAAAACTTGATGCTTTGTCACCACTACCTCAATCTCATCATAAACCCCCTCATATCATCAGAATCAAACTCAACTAAAAAATATATGATTTGCTTGGAGAGGAAGTAGCCGAGTTGGTTCACGATCAAAAACCGGCCGGATGTTACTCGGTTCAATTTAACATAAAGTCCGCCGACGGTGGATTAGCGAGCGGTGTTTATGTTTACACCCTTCAACCAACAAATTCCACGCATCGAAGAAGATGCTGCTAATCAAATAACGCCATTTGGCGTTGGAGTAAACAAATTGCTGAAATATTTTGAATGAAACCGCTTAATTGAGGCGGTTTTTTTTGTCTATTTTGCACTATGGACGAATCACTTTTGTTTATCTCAAAAAAGATTAATCGTGGAATTCTACCTTTTTTACATATCGTTATTTACATCTCTCTTTTTTATCGTTTTCGGAACGGAAATGATTTTGGGTTATCAGAAAGTTGAAAAACTTAAAAATGTTGATGGAATTAGAGTCAAAAAATATCCAAAAGTTTCAATAATTTTTACAGCCTTAAATGAGGAGCGGAATATTGAAAAAGCTTTATCATCATTGCTGGAACAAGATTATTCTAATTTTGAAATTATTGCCGTAAACGACCGCTCAACTGACAGAACCGGAATAATTCTCGACAAATTATCCAAAAAGGATTCGAATCTAAAAGTTATTCACAATAAAAATTTACCGACCGGTTGGCTTGGGAAAAATCATGCGCTACAGTTAGGCGCTGATCATGCTTCCGGTGAAATATTACTTTTTACTGATGCAGATATTTTAATGAAGAAAGATGTTTTACTTAAATCGATTATCTATTTCCAAAACAATAAACTCGATCATTTAGTAATTACACCCGAAGTAAAAGTCCCGGGATTTATTCTTCCAATATTTTCTGCTTCATTTATCATTTACCTCTCAATTTACGCGAAGCCTTGGCTGGCGAAGAAACAGAAAAGCAGACGTTTTATCGGTGTTGGTGCTTTTAATATGGTTAAAAAATCCGTTTATGAATCAATCGGAAAACATGAAAAAATCAAACTTCGTCCGGATGATGATTTAAAATTGGGTAAAATAATAAAAAGAGGCGGCTTTAAACAAAATATGCTTTTTGGACGGGGAATGTTGGAAGTTGAATGGTATTCTTCAGTAAAAGAACTTATGAACGGATTGCGTAAAAATACATTTTCCGCTGTTGAGTATTATACGGCTATCCAACTGATTTTGGTTATTCCGCAATTACTCTTAAACGTTTTTCCATTTTTCGCATTATGTTTTACTACAGGATGGACATTGGTATTTAATTTAATTACGGTACTGATTTTGATGGCAGCTTTTGCTTTAGCTTCAAAATCTGCAAACACGAAAATGTATTACGGTACATTTTTCCCCTTTGTCTCATTGTTTTTTATTTTTATCCAGTTACGGTCAATGATTTTAGCTTTAAAAAATAATGGAATAGATTGGAGAGGAACGTTTTATTCTCTTCAAGAATTAAGACAAAATAGATTCGTGTAGTTTAAAATCAAGTACTGAAAAGTCGAAATAATATCGACTTTTCAGTACTAAAAGAATTAAACAGCTTTCTTGATGGATTTCTTATTTAAATAATTATGAACATGCTCGGCGGTTGTTCTTCCTTCGTTAATTGCCCAAACGACAAGGGATTGACCACGTCTCATATCTCCGGCGGCAAAAACACCCGGGACGGTAGTTTGTCTTTGAGCGTCGGTTTTAACATTACCGCGATCAGTTAATTCAACTCCGAAACTTTCGAGTAAGCCGTTTTTAACCGGTCCAAGAAAACCGAGAGCCAAAAGTACAAGATCAGCTTTTATTTCAAATTCAGTTCCGGCGACTTCATTCATCGGTCGTCGTCCTGTTTGTGGATCGGGATCGCCGAATTCAATTTTTACACCGTGTAATTTCTCAACTTTACCATTTGTACCGCTGAACTTTTTGGTAAGAATACTAAAATCTCTTTGACAACCTTCTTCGTGTGAAGTCGAGATTCTTTCAACCAAAGCCCATTGAGGCCAGGGATTATCAGCATTTCTTTCTTTCGGAGGTTGTGGTAATAGTTCAAAATTTCGAACAGATTTTGCGCCTTGTCGAATTGAGGTACCGATACAGTCAGAACCTGTATCACCCCCTCCGAGTACAATTACATCTTTATCTTTAGCTGAAATTTCTTTCGCCGTAACCTTTCCGTTCAAATTCCTTCTATTTTGTTGGGATAAAAAGTCCATCGCGAAATGAATTCCATCAAGGTCGCGTCCTTCGACCGGAATATCTCTTGGCCATTCCGCTCCACCCGAAAGAATTATTGCGTCGAAATTTTCTTTTAATCTCTCCGCTGAAACATCAACACCAACATTTACACCGGTTTTAAATTCTATTCCTTCTTCTTTCATCAAATTGACGCGTCTTTCAACAACGGATTTTTCCATCTTGAAATTTGGAATTCCAAGAGTAAGTAATCCTCCGATAAATTCATTTTTTTCGTAGACGGTAACACTGTGCCCGGCTTTATTTAATTGGTCGGCGGCTGAAAGACCTGCCGGACCCGAACCCACAACCGCAACATTAAACCCGCTTCGAATTTTTGGTGGATTTGCTTTTATCCAACCTTCTTCAAATGCCTTTTCAATAATAGAAACTTCTACGTTTTTAATTGTTACTGCCGGTTTGTTTATTGCTAAAACGCATGAGTTTTCGCATGGAGCCGGGCAAACTCTTCCGGTAAATTCCGGAAAATTGTTTGTTTGCAATAACCGTTTCGCAGCATCTTCCCATTTATTATTATAAACGAGATCGTTCCAGTCAGGAATGTAATTATTAATCGGACAGCCGGTGTGGCAAAAGGGAACACCGCAATCCATACATCGCGCAGCCTGATCTTTCAGAACATCGACACCCGGTTTCTCACTAAACTCATTCCAGTGAGAAGTTCGGCTTTTGGCATCCTCTTTTTTAAAGTCAACCCGATCGTGCTTTAAAAATCCTGTTACATCTCCCATGTAATCTCCAACTCTTTTAATTCCAAAATTAAGATTCAACTAATGAAGAAATTTTAAGAAATTCCTTCTGTTAAAACATCTTCTTTTTGTTCTTTTAATACTCTTTGATAATCTATCGGAAATATTTTGATGAAATTCTTTATCTCATTATTCCAATCTGCTAAAATATCTTCGGCGACTTTACTTCCGGTATAGTTCAGGTGATTCTCAATCAACTTCCTCAGTTCTCTCTCATCTTCTTCGTTTTCAATTTTGAAAATATCAACCATTTCATCATTGTAAAGACTCTCAAATTCATTCGATTTATCCCAAACGTATGCTATTCCACCACTCATACCGGCCGCAAAATTTCTTCCGGAATATCCCAGTATCACCACTCGTCCTCCGGTCATATATTCGCAACCGTGATCTCCAATTCCTTCAACAACCGCAGTTGCACCGCTATTTCTAACTGCAAACCGTTCACCGGCCTTTCCTCTTAAATACATTTCACCCGAAATAGCGCCGTAAAGAACTACATTTCCCGCGATGATATTTTCTTCGGGAATTAGTGAAGAATCCAACGAAGGTTTAATAATTATTTTACCACCGGATAATCCTTTTCCGACGTAATCATTTGCGTCGCCTTCCAACTTAAATGTAACGCCTTTCGGCAGGAAAGCTCCGAAACTTTGACCTGCGGATCCTTCAAAATCGATGTGAATAGTGTCTTCGGGCAATCCTTCTAATCCATATTTTTTTGCAATGGTTGAACCGAGCATGGTTCCGGTTGTACGATTAATATTTTTAATAAGTGAACTAAACCGAACGGGCACTTTTTGATTAATCGCTTTTTTGCACGACTCAATTAATTTCATATCCAGAATATTCTCTAATTCATGATTCTGTTTGATCGTGTGATAAAACGGGAATTGCACGGGGATATCAGGCCGATGTAGAATATTGGTAAGATCGAGATATTTTGCTTTCCAATGATCAATATCTTCACGAACTAACAAATAGTCGGTCTGGCCAATTAATTGATCAAATCGTTTTACACCAAGTTCGGCCATAATTTCTCGAACTTCTTCGGCTACAAAGCTAAAGAAGTTGATCACATGGTCCGGTTCGCCCTTAAATAGTTTTCTTAATTCTTCATTCTGAGTCGCAACTCCAACGGAACAAGTATTTAGATGACATTTTCTCATCATAACGCAACCCATACTTATCAGCGCGGCAGTTGAAAATCCAAATTCGTCAGCTCCGAGAAGTGCGGCAACCACAACATCTTTACCGGTTTTTAACTGCCCGTCGGCTTGAATTCGTATTCGATTCCGAAGGTCGTTCATCACTAAAACCTGCTGGGTTTCGGATAAACCTAATTCGAGCGGAAGTCCGGCATGTTTAATTGATGTCTGAGGCGATGCACCGGTTCCTCCTTCGTATCCGCTAATGAGCAGATGATCCGCTTTACCCTTTGTAACGCCTGCCGCAATCGTGCCGACTCCGATTTCAGAAACCAGCTTAACACTAATGTCAGCATCCTTATTAGCATTTTTTAAGTCATAAATTAATTGCGAAAGATCCTCAATTGAATAAATATCATGATGTGGAGGAGGGGAAATTAATCCGACACCCGGAGTTGTGTATCGTGTTTTGGCGATTTGTTTGCTAACCTTATGTGCCGGAAGTTGACCACCTTCACCGGGTTTAGCGCCCTGTGCCATTTTTATTTGAAGCTGATCGGCGTTTACGAGATATTCAATTGTAGCGCCAAATCTTCCTTGCGCAATTTGTTTTATCCTGCTTCTTTTACTAGAACCATCAGGTTGAGTTACAAATCGTTCGGGATCTTCACCACCTTCGCCGGTATTGGAAAATCCTCCCAATTTGTTCATCGCAATTGCGAGAGTTTCGTGCGCTTCTTTTGAAATTGAGCCGTAACTCATTGCGCCGGTCGCAAATCGTTTCACGATTTCAATAACCGGTTCAACTTCTTCAATCGGGATTGTATGGCGTTTTTTAATTTTCAGCAATGAACGAATTGTTGCCGGATTTAAATGGGGATCATTTACCCGATCTGAATACTGCTTAAAAACTTTAAAATTATTTGTTTTTACGGCTTCCTGAAGCAGTGCAATTGTTTCCGGATTCCATTGGTGATGTTCACCATCTTTTCTCCAGTGGTAAAATCCTCCAAGCTCCAACAAATCGTTTTCAGCAGAATTATAAGCAGCATCATGTCTCATTATCTGCTCTTTTGCGATAACCTTTAATGAGATTCCGCCGATTCTTGATGCGGTTGCCGTGAAATAATTATTGATAACTTTTTCGCCCAATCCAAGTGCTTCAAAAATTTGTGCACCACAATAAGATTGAATTGTAGAAATTCCCATTTTGGATAAGATTTTATACAAACCTTTTTTTGAGGCTTTTAAGTAATTTTCTTCCGCAACTTCAATTGAGATACCGGAATTGATAACACCCGATTCGATAAGATTTTTGATTGAATCAAAAGCGAGGTAAGGATTAACAGCATTTGCACCGTATCCGATCAAAGTAGCAAAATGATGCATTTCGCGGGCTTCTCCGGTTTCGACAATAAGGCTAACTTTTACGCGTGTCCCTTTTCGGATTAAATAATGATGTAACCCCGCGCAAGCAAGTAATGATGGAATTGAAACGTGTTCAGAGTCTACTTCACGATCAGAAAGCACTAATAACGAATTTCCTTGCACGATGGCTTTATCTGCTTTTCTGAACAGATTTTTTAATCCTTTTTTAAGTCCCTTGCTCCCTTTTGATTTTTCAAAAAGAATTGGAAGCACTTCGGTTTTTAACTTACCGTTTTTTATTTCTTTAATTTTTTGAAGTTCAGAATTTGTGATAATTGGTCTTTCCAGCTTTAATCTGTGGCAATGACCCGGTGTTTCGTTCAGTAAGTTTTTTTCTGCACCAAGAAACATCGTTTGCGACATAATAATTTCTTCGCGAATTGCATCGATTGGCGGATTTGTGACCTGAGCAAATAATTGCTTGAAGTAGTTAAAAAGCAATTGAGGTTTGTCACTTAAAACGGCAAGCGGAGTATCCGCTCCCATTGAACCGGTAGCTTCAACACCGGTTATAGCCATTGGCGGAAGAATCATTTTTAAATCTTCGTTCGTGTATCCAAATGCCTTTTGAAGTGTTTTAAGTTCATTTTCATTTATAGATGGAACTACTTCGGGTTCAGGTAAATGAGATAATTCCACTAAATTGTTTTTCAACCATTCTGAATAAGGTTTTTGATTTACAATCTCATCCTTAATTTCTTTATCATCAATAATCCTTCCTTCTTGGGTATCAACAAGGAAAATTTTACCGGGCTGCAATCTTCCCTTCTTAATTATATTTTTTTCGGGGATTTCAAGCGCACCGGATTCCGAAGCCATAATTACACGATCATCGTTTGTAACCCAAAAACGTGAGGGTCGCAATCCGTTTCTATCTAAAATTGAGCCGATATATCTGCCATCAGTAAATGATATTGTCGCGGGACCATCCCAAGGTTCTAAAAGGCATGAATGATATTCATAGAACGCCTTTTTCTTCTCAGACATATTTTTATCACCTGTATGAGCTTCCGGTATCATCATCATAACCGCGTGGGGAAGTGATCTTCCGGAGGCGACCAACATCTCAAGCGCATTATCGAAAGCGGCCGAATCGCTCTTACTCGGAGCGATTACAGGAAAAACTTTTTCAAGATCATTCCCAAAATGTTCGCTGGAGAATAATTTTTCGCGGACATTAAACCAGTTTGTATTTCCTCTTAATGTGTTGATTTCTCCGTTATGAGCAATCATTCTGTATGGGTGAGCCAAAGCCCAGGTCGGGAAAGTATTTGTGCTGTATCTTGAATGAACCAGCGCGATAGCTGATTTTACTGATTCAGAGGCTAAATCCGGGAAAAATTCAGCAAGTTGATCAGCTTTTAATTGTCCTTTATAAATAACAACTTTTGAAGAAAGACTACACATGTAAAAGTATTTCTTCTGGTCTAACTCAGTTACCCGAATTTTTAGACCAAGTTTTTTTCTGATTACTAATAATTTTCTCTCAAAATATTCCTGAGGTGTTCTGGGTCCTCTTCCGACCAAAAGATGTTTAAAAACCGGCATCGCTGATCTTGCTACGCGTCCAATTTTAGAATCATCAAATGGTACATCACGAAAACCAAGAAATTCTTGTCCTTCTTCACGTACAACATGTTCAATTATATTTTCAACAATATGTCTGTCCTCTCCGATTGTCGGAAGGAAAACCATCCCAATTCCATAATCTCCAACCGGAGGAAGATCAATGTTTCTAATATCACATTCCGGGCGAATCAGCGAGTCAGGAACTTGAATAAGAATTCCTGCACCGTCACCCGTATCGGGATCGGAACCGGTTGCCCCTCTGTGATTTAGATTTTTTAGAATTTGGAGACCGTCTCTAACTATCTCGTGTGAGGCATTGCCTTTGATGTTAGCGACAAATCCAACGCCGCAAGCATCATGTTCATAATCAGAATTATAGAGTCCTTGATTATCCGGAAAAAATGTGTTGTTCTCCATCTTTTTCACTCCAAGCTATTTTTTTTGGGTAGCGGTAAAATTATTCAGAGAGAATCTGAACAACGAAATGACCGCAGTGTGAGACACAGAGGTACAATCAACGAAGTTAATGTATTGGATGACCTTGTGTGCAAAAACTGAAAATGGTCTTCCGCAGATTGTAATATGTTTGCTAAAATATTGTGCATCCCGTTATCTCAAATCGATTGAGAAAATAATGAAATGAGTAGCAAAACCAAGTCAAATTATGTCATGAATATGTAATATTTATTAGAGGCGCAAAATTGAAGTTAATATTTGCGAATAAAAAGCCCGATTTTAGAGCAAAAACAGAAGAAAACATTGTGTTGAAAAAAATGGTTTCATAAATAAGAAATTTAAAATAATCAAATTATCCCCGGTGCTCTTGCTTTATATGGAGACCGGGGATTAAAACAATTTATTTATCGTAAATTTTTTGGAATGATTTTTTTGTTCTTTTTTTCCATGCTCCTTTATGATAAGCGTAACTCGCGATTAAAGGGAGCGCGAGAGTTGCTTCGGAATAGACCATTTGTTCGTATGTTGTTTCGACTTTACCCCAAGAGCTGGCCTCTTTCAAAGTTGAGCTGGATAGCGCTCCGTCTCTGACATCAGCAACAGTAATTTGAATCGCATATTTATGCATTGGCGCATCTTCTTGTAAAATATCGGCCGCGACCACAATATCCTGTGTAAAGTTTTTCGGAACACCTCCTCCGACCATAAAAATTCCGGTTTCGGAGTTAGCCAATTTTATCTTTGTTAATTCATAAAAATCTTTTCCGGAATCAAAAGAGACGTGCTTTTCTGGGTTTTTGTGTTGATGCATCACAATGCCAAATCCGGCGGAACAATCTGAAAAAGCCGGGACGAAAATTGGAACGTCGTTTTTATAAGCGGCATAAATAACCGAATCATCTACTTTGGGTCCACCGTTCTCATCCAAATATTTACCGAAGTGCCACAATAATTCTCGGGAAGAATAAGCTCGGGGTTCTAGACTATCGAATATTTCGGCTGTGGTATCATCGCAAATTCTCAATTCGTCTTCATCAATAAATGTATCATAAATTCTGTCGATATGAAGTTCTCTGAGTTCATTATCATCCGAAAATTGATTTCCTATATAATGTTTAAATCCGAGCGCTTCAAAAAAATCTTGATCAACCATAATTGCTCCGGTTGATACAATAGCATCCACCATGTTATTGCTGACTAAATCATAAACTATTTTTTTTAATCCGGCGCTGAAGACACTCCCGGCAAGTGTTAAAATTACCGCGCACTCATTATCATCGAGCATCATGTTGTAAATTTTTGCCGCTCTATTCAGATCTCGCGCCGAGAATGCCATTTTCTCCATTGCGTCAACAACGGGAACAACGTTGTGCTGCTTAATATCAAAATGTTCAATTTTATCTTTCAACAAATCTTTTTTCTCTGCCATCGTTACTCCTTTAAATTATTTATCTGTTTTCATTATTTGTAAAAAATTGACAATAGATTAAATAATGATAAAAATAGAATTTAACAAGAAAACATTGTTTGCAAGGGAAAATGAAAATTTTAGAAAATTTCTTTGCAAAAGTGAGGACTTTCTTCACCGGTGTTTGTCAGCAGGGATTAACTTCGTACAATTAAATTCTTGCGAACCTCTGCGACAAAAATCGAAGGTCTTGTTTCATTTAAGCCAAAATGGAAAGATTGGATTGGTGGGCGCTGACGGACAAAATTCCCGCTGAATTAAAAATCAATAAATATGAAGAGATGTAGCAGGGAAATCTGACATAACGGAAGACATTAGTGAGGTAAAATAGAGGATACAGTGCTCGAATTAATCAATTATTTTAGTCAACGACAAGTCCCATTCTTAGAACATCAAACGACTTGTTGTCAAATTTACATTCATCTCTCAGTATTCCTTCAATTTTAAAACCGAGTTCTTCATTCAATTTAATATTTCGAACATTAGTTTCTAGCGTGTTTAGATAAATTTTTGTAAGCCCAAGTTTTACAATTCCGTAATTGATCCACAACCTTGACGCCTCTTTACCGTAACCTTTTCCTCTAAATTTTGGATCACCGATAAGTTTTCTAAGTTCAGCCTTTTTTTGCATTTTGTCGCAGTCCAGAAAACCCATAACACCGATTGGTTGTCCATCATTAAGCGTAATCATTCCAAGAACGTCGGATTCTTCATCAATCAAATCATCTACGTTATAAATCCTTGGGCTGACCCGTGTTAACAAAAAGTATCTGCCAAATTCATCTTGCAGCCATTTTTTGAAAATTTCACGGTCTTGGACTTTATCAAAATCCCGAATCCTAATTCTTTCAGATTCAAGAGGTAAATCAGATTTCATTTTTGGAATAGGATAAACAACTTTTTCGCTTTCGAATGAATCAAAGTTTAGTTCATTTGTGATTGCTCGATCTAAGATTAAATTGGCCAGTTTTAAATAGTTTTCTCTTTTGAATCCAATCTCTGTAGCATCTTTGAATATTGTTCTGGCAAGAACTTCGATTGAGAGATCTGAAACAATTTTTTCTTTTAATTCACTATCATCCACAGATAATCCTTTTTATTTGCTTGTTGACAATTTCCTTTCAGTAATTATAAATATAATCTCTACCGTCTTATGATTTAAGCACGCTTGCGACCAATACAACAGTATTTAACGATATTTAAAACCCAAACAAAATGAAATAGCAAACAATAATTTTTACAAGATCGAAAGAATTAGAATCAATTCAAAATAATCAGAAAAATTTCTTTGCGAATCCGAGTATCCCTTGTTTCCAGGGAACTCTATGACTTACACCGGATTGCCGGCCAAAAGTATCAAGATTATCAACATACCATTTATAATTTCTAATCAAAGCATCTTTATTTGAAAATTTTGGTTTATAACCCAATTTTTTCTCAGCTTTTTCGATCGAAACGAATGAATCTTTTGACGCTGTTTCGTAAACCCATTTATAAAGTGGTGAAAGTTTTAATGCCTCCAACAATCTGAGGGTCCAGATTATCGGCATTTCCGGAAGCCCTTTTACCTTTTTACCATGTCCGGCATAATCCAAAACAGCCTGATAATCTTCGCGCATTGTTGTAAATTCTTTAGCGCCGATATTAAAAATGTCGTTAGCAATTTCTTTATCAAGAGTCATGCTCAGATAAATTGCTTGCGATAAATCTTCCACATCTAAAAATTGATAACGATTTTTTCCGTTGCCGATCATCGGAAAACCATGACCAGTAAACGCCCAGTCATAAAATAGAGCAAAAACTCCAAGTCGTTCCGGTCCGATAAAAGATTTAGGACGAATAATGGGAACACACATCCCTTTATTTTGATATTCTAAACAAATAGATTCAGCCTCAACTTTTGCCTTTCCGTAAGGCCCAACACCATCAAGTTTGTCATTTTCATCCAAAGGGTGATGATCAGGAATTCCGTAAACGGCCGTAGAGGAAATATGTACAAATCGTTCAATTTTGCTTTTGAACGATTCTTCTAATAGCAGCTTCGTTCCATCTATTCCGGTTGTGAGGATCTCTTTTTCAGTGTAAAGTGGAAGAGCCATCGCGGAGTGAACAACAATATTAACTCCTTCGAGTGCTTTTTGCACGGTTTTAAGATCACGAATATCCCCCTTTATTTCGGTTATTTTATTTTTTTCGGGGTAATCAAAATCAGCTAAATCTAAAGAAACGATTTCATAATCTTTTTTTAACAAAAATCGTATCAGGTTTATTCCTAAAAATCCTGCTCCTCCGGTGATCAATACTTTCATTATTTTTCCAACTCATTGTTTATCAAAGGCGAAAATTACTAATTTCGTTTTGTACGTCAAATTTTTATTTGCACAAGAAAATTATTTATAGAAAATGAAAACTATTGTTTTAAATGCCACTCTCTTTATTTGTACGTTATTTGCGGGATGTTCAAACTCACTCCCTGAAAAATTAAAGAGTGCTAAGGGCGCTGCAGATCTGCTTAAAGAATCTCAGACAATCGAGTTTAAGCTTCCGGACGAATTGCGAGATAATTCTTTAGAAATCTCTGGTTTAGATTATTATAAGGATTATCTGATCATATTACCCCAGTTCCCAAATAAATTTGGCGATAAAGATTTTGGTGTTCTTTTTAAAGTATCCAGATCAGAAATAAGGAAAAGTATTGCCGATACAAATTATGTTTTGAAGTACGAGAAAATAAAGCTTATAAGTGAAGGTTTAGAAAAATACACCGACTCCTTTGGGAGTGGATTTGAAGCTATTCACTTTTTAGATAACTTGGCATTCTTCTTAATCGAACACTTTTCGATATCCGGAACGAATGGATTTTTAGTGAAGGGTGAAGTGGATGATGATCTTTCCGTTATTCGATTAGACCAGAACGCTATTGTTAAAATTGAATCCCAAACCGATCTTAGCAATACCGGCGAAGAGGCTCTTACAATCAATAATAATTCGATTTATGTGTTTCACGAAGCAAATGGTGAAAATGTAAACTCCCGTCCGGTGACAAATATATTTGATCTCCATTTAAATTTGTTGGAAACTGTAAATATGCCAACGATTGAATATAGAATTACGGATGCGACAAGAGTTGATAAGGATGGCAGATTTTGGATGATAAATTACATGTGGGATGGCGATTACGATCTTTTAAAACCGCGCGAAGACAAATTGATCCAAAAGTTTGGAATTGGGAAAAGCCATGCGAATTCAGGAATAGTTGAACGATTATTGGAATTTCGATTAAAAAATGGTGATGTAGAATTAACCGACAAACCGCCAATATATATTTCGCTGAATGAAAATTTAGTGGGTAATAATTGGGAAGGAATCGCTAGATTTGAAAACGGATTTATTTTAGCAACTGATTATTTCCCCAAAACTAAGCTGGTTTTTGTACCCATTAATCAATAAGAAATTATTAAAATACTATTTCTTGACATTTAGTAAGGACACAGATATATTTGTAGTCTTTGTTTAATTCCATTTAGGAGAATATTGCGTTGAAGCAAGAAAAGATTACACGATTTGTTAAGACCGAGGATGCTGATAGAAAATGGTACGTTGTTGATGCTGATGATAAAGTACTCGGACGTTTAGCTTCGGAAGTAGCTAAAGTTATTAGGGGGAAACATAAACCCGTTTTTACTCCTAATATGGATACCGGAGACTTTGTAATTATTGTAAATGCTGACAAAGTAAAAGTAACCGGAAAAAGACCTTCCCAAAAAACATATTTTAAACACTCAGGTTACCCGGGTGGTGGAAAAGAAACTTCATTCCAGGAAATGATGACAAAGAAACCCGAATTTGTTGTTGAGTCTGCAGTAAAAGGTATGTTGCCCAAAAACAGATTGGGAAGAAAATTAATGAAAAAATTAAAAATTTATAAAGGTGCCGAGCATCCACATCAAGCTCAACAACCTGAAGTACTAAGTTTAAATGAGGACAATAATTAATGGCTGATAAAATTTATGTCGGCAGAAGAAAAAATTCTGTTGCAAGAGTATTTCTTAGAAGCGGAAACGGAAAAATTACAGTTAACAAAAAAGAGATTGAAGGTTACTTCCCGATGAAGTATCACAGAGACGACGTAATTCTTCCCTTTAAAGTTACCGAAACCGAAGGCAGTTACGATGTTTTCGCTAATGTTAACGGCGGCGGTATTTCCGGTCAATCTGAAGCAATTAGACTTGCTATTTCTCGTGCACTTGCTGAGGTAAATGTGGATTTCAGACCTCCATTGAAAGAAAATGGATTATTAAGAAGAGATCCAAGAATGGTCGAACGTAAAAAATACGGACAACCAAAAGCTAGAAAAAGATTCCAGTTCTCAAAAAGATAATTTTTTATTTAACATCATTCATACTCTCCGGATTTGCTGCCTGTGTCCAAATAGGATCTAATGCAAAGTTGATGGGGGTAGAAGATAAAACAGGAGCATTAACATGCCAAAGCTAGAAATTACTCAGCTTATCGAAGCTGGTGCGCACTTCGGTCACTTGACCCGCAGATGGAACCCTAAAATGAAACCGTATATCTTCATGGAGAAGAACGGGATTCATATTATAGACCTCAAAAAAACTCAAGCAGCAATTGATGAAGCCGCAGAAAATCTGAGGAACATTGTTTCTCAAGGTAAATCGGTTTTATTCGTTGGAACCAAAAAACAAGCCAAAGGTGTTGTCGCATCCGAAGCTAAACGATCTGAAAGCAATTGGGTTGCGGAAAGATGGTTAGGCGGAATGTTGACTAACTTTGCCACCATTCGCAAAAGCATCAAAAGATTGCAATCTATCGATAAGATGGAAAGTGATGGTACTTTTGATAAAATCACTAAAAAAGAAGCTTTAGAACGAACGCGTGAAAGAGATAAATTAAGAAAAGTTTTAGATGGTGTGGAAACGATGAATCGTACTCCGGGCGCTATTTTTCTAGTTGATATCAAAAAAGAATCTATTGCGGTTCGTGAAGCTAAAAGGTTAAATATCCCAATTTTTGCTATCGTTGATACTAATTGTGATCCTGATCTTGTTGACTATATGGTTCCCGCAAACGATGACGCTGTAAGAGCGATAAGTTCAATCTTAAAAGTGATGGCGGATGCAATTATCGAAGGTAATGCACAAGCCAAAGAATTAAGGGCGGAAGAGTCTGCTGAGAAGGAAAGAAAGAAAAAAGAAAGAGATGAAACAGAAGATTCAAAAGAGGGTAAAGTAAAAGTCAGAAGAGTAAAACTTGACTCAAAACCCGTAAAAAAAGTAGCGAAAGCAAGAAATGTTGAAAAGGATTCTGATTCTTCAGTTGCTGAAAACGCTCCTGAAGTGAAAGAAAAAATTCAAACTGATGAAAACGTTGAAACAAAGCAGCCTGAAAAGACACCCGATGTTAAAGAAGAAGTAAAAGATGAAAAAGTTTCCGGCTCAACTGAAGACGTAAAAAAAGAAGAAAAGTAAAAAATATAAGGAAATAACTAAACATGGCTATATCAGCACAACAAGTTAAAGAGTTGCGTGATAAAACCGGCGCCGGGATGATGGATTGTAAAAAGGCGCTTACGGAAGCCAATGGTGATTTTGAAAAAGCTATTGAAATCTTGCGTAAAAAAGGTGCATCTGTTGCAGCTAAAAGAGCGGAAAGAGCAGCAAATGAAGGAATTGTTCTAACCAAAGTTTCTGAAGATGGAACAAAAGCTTACATTGTGGAAGTTAATTGCGAAACAGACTTTGTCGCTAAAAGTGATGATTTTGTTGGATTATCAAATTTTATTCTTGATACGATAATTGCTTACGAACCACAAAACGTTGAAGAATTAGTTACTCTCGAACATCAAGGCAAAAAAGTTCAAGATGAGTTAACAAACGCGATTGGCAAAATTGGTGAAAAAATCGAAGTATCCAGATTTGCTATTGAAAATGTCCCGGGCGGAATGTTAGTCGATTACATTCATCATGGATCAAAATTAGGCGTCTTAATAAAAGCTGAAAATGTTGCTGAGTCACAAAAGGAAGAGTATTCTACCTTGCTAAAAGATATCGCAATGCAAGCAGCGGCTATGAAGCCTTCCTTTGTAAATCGTGAAGCTGTGCCGGCAGGTACAATTGAAAAGGAAATTGAGATTTATAAGGAAATCGCGAAGAAAGAGGGGAAACCCGAACAAGTTCTCGAAAGAATCGCTACCGGTAAATTGAATAAATTCTACGAAGAAAATTGTCTTCTCGAACAATCCTTTATTAAGGATAACTCAAAAAGCGTCGGAGCTTTGATTGAAGAATCGAACAAAAAACATTCGGCTCAATCCAAAGTGACGAAGTTTTATCGTTACCATTTGGGAGACGAAAATAAATAATTTCTAAAAGGCCTTCTTTTTAATGAGGCCTTTTTTTTTATATTTTTATAACTATGAACACAAAATTGAAATACAAAAGAATACTTTTGAAGTTAAGCGGCGAAGCTTTGATGACTAAGGATGGTGGTAAAACCATTGATCCCGAAACACTCAGTTTTTTTGCCAACGAAATTAAAAAAGTACATGAACTTGGCGTTGAAGTCGGTATTGTAATCGGAGGCGGCAATATTTATCGAGGTCTCAGTGCCGGAGAACAAGGAATTGATCGAGTTACCGGTGATCAGATGGGTATGCTTGCAACTGTGATTAACGCCTTAGCGCTTCAAAACGCTTGCGAAGATAAAGGAATGTACACCCGGCTTATGACCGCAATTAATATGGAAGCTATTGCTGAACCTTATATTCGAAGAAGAGCGATTCGACATCTTGAGAAAGGAAGAATTGTGATTTTTGGAGCTGGAACCGGACATCCATACTTCAGCACAGACACCGCTGCTTCACTTAGAGCCGTGGAAATTGAAGCCGACGCGATTATTAAAGGAACCAGAGTTGAGGGTGTTTATGATTCTGATCCCGAAAAAAATCCGGATGCGATTTTTTATTCTGAAATTAATTATTTGGATGTGCTGAAAAAAAACCTGCGTGTTATGGATTTAACAGCTATAAGCTTATGTCGCGAGAATTCATTACCTATAATTGTATTTAATATGGGTAATGAAAACAACCTTCTGAAATTAGTGAATGGAGATGAAATAGGTACCAAAGTTGCTGATTTTGGTAATATTGATTAAAATTGCATGATTAATTTTTTGAGGAAGTTATGAACGAATATATCAAAGATGCCAAGATAAGAATGGATAAATCCATTGAAGCGTTCCGGCAAGAAATCACAAAGATCAGAACCGGAAAAGCAACTACTGCTTTATTAGATGGCATCAAAGTACAATATTATGGTAACCCTACCCCGCTTAATCAAACTGCAAACGTTTCTGTGTTAGATTCTCATACACTTTCAATTACTCCTTGGGATAAATCTATCGTAAATGATATTGAGAGAGCGATCTTAACTGCCGATCTTGGACTGAATCCATCTAATGATGGAACAAATATCAGAATTCCTATTCCTCCACTAACCGAAGAAAGGCGAAAAGACTTGGTTAAACTGGTTAAGAAATTTGGAGAAGAGGCTAAAATTGCCGTTAGGAATGTAAGACGGGATGCGAACGATCATTTAAAAAGACAAGAAAAAGCGAAAGAAATTTCGGAAGATGCACTTCGTGGTTTCGAGGATGATGTGCAAACTCTTACCGATTTGCATATCAAAAAGATAGATGAAATCATTGATCATAAAGAGATTGAGATCATGGAAATCTAGTTTTAATTATTTTATTGTGAATAAAGGTCACCAAATTGGTGGCCTTTTTCTGTTTAAATAGATATGTGAGTATATTTGAATACTATTTTTTTTAGGAGTCAGTATGAGCATGAAAGAAGAAGCCTTACGATATCACAGCGAAGGTCGTAAAGGTAAAATTGAAGTTATCGCTACAAAACCATTTTTAACATCTCGCGATTTATCATTGGCATATTCTCCCGGCGTAGCCGAACCTTGTAAAGAAATAGCCGCTGATAAAGAAGAAGTCTATAATTATACCGCAAAAGGAAATTTAGTTGGAGTTGTATCCAATGGCACGGCTGTTCTTGGATTAGGGAATATTGGTCCCGAAGCCAGCAAACCTGTTATGGAAGGAAAAGGGGTTCTCTTTAAAAGGTTTGCCGATATTGATGTTTTTGATATTGAGGTGAATACTTTAGATCCGAAGGAAGTTATCAGAGTGGTTGAATTGCTCGAACCAACATTCGGAGGGATTAATTTAGAAGATATCAAAGCTCCTGAATGTTTTGAGATAGAAGAAGTTTTGAAAAAAACTGTGAATATCCCCGTTTTTCACGACGACCAACACGGCACCGCGATAATTTCGTGTGCGGCATTGTTAAACGCGTGCGAATTAGTTAACAAAAAACTTGAAGATATTAGAGTTGTGGTTGTTGGTGCCGGAGCGGCAGGAATTGCAAGTATAAAACTTTACGTAAAGGCGGGAGTCAAAAAGGAAAATATTGCCCTTTTTGATTCAAAGGGACTCATTCATAAAGATCGAACTGATTTGAATAAATACAAACTTGAATTCGCAATTGAAAATAAATACTCCTCGCTCGAACACGCCCTCGAAGGAGCGGATGCGTTTTTAGGTCTATCTGTAGCCGATTTAATGAAACCCGAGATGTTGCGCAAAATGGCAAAAGATCCGATCGTTTTTGCTTTGGCAAATCCTGATCCGGAAATACCTTATGATATCGCGGTTCAAACGCGTTCTGATATAATTATGGCAACCGGCAGAAGCGATTTCCCAAATCAAGTCAATAATGTATTAGGATTTCCTTTTATATTCCGCGGAGCTCTTGATGTTCGAGCAACCGGTGTTAATGAAGAGATGAAACTCGCGGCTGTAAAAGCATTAGCCCAATTAACAAAAGAAGATGTTCCGGATTTGGTGGTTAAAGCGTACGGCGGTGAAAAATTCTCTTTTGGCCGGGAATACATTATACCAAAACCTTTCGATCCGAGAGTATTATGGACAGTCGCACCGGCAGTAGCAAAAGCAGCCGTTGATTCCGGTGTAGCAAAGAAACCCATTACAGATTGGGACGCATATTCGGAAAGTTTAAAAGAACGTCTGGGTTATTCTGAAGAGGTAATGAGAATAATTATTCATAAAGCCCGGAATTGCAATAGAAAAGTTGTTTATCCGGATGGTGAGGAAGAGGTGATCATTAGAGCAGCCAACAAAGTTGCTGAACTAAAAATTGGACAACCTATTCTGCTCGGTAATAAAGTAAGAATTCAAAGCAAAATAGAAGCATTAGGATTTGAATCGGATAAGTTCACCATAATTGATCCGACCGAATCCCAATCAATGAAAAATTATATTCAAAAATTCTACGAATTGCGCCAGCGCAAAGGTGTTAATAAAAATATGGCAAAAAAGATGGTTTCTCAACCAAACTACTTTGCTTGTATGATGGTTGCTCAAAATGACGCGGATGTACTAATCGGCGGAATAAATTCGAATGTTCAATATACTTTGAAACCGGCGCTTGAAACTATTGGAATGAAAGACAAAATTTCTACTGTTTCCGGGATGTATATTGCCGTTATAAATAGAAAAGTACTCTTCTTTGCGGATATCAATGTAAACATCAACCCAAACGCTGATGAATTAGCGCAGATTGCGATCAGTGCTTCAGATGCAGTTAAGGAATTTGATTTTGTACCAATCGTCGGAATGCTCTCTTTCAGTAATTTCGGAAGTACTCGAACGCCTGAATCTAACAAAATAAAAGATGCGGTTAGAATTGTTCAGGAAAGAAGACCGGATATCGTGATTGACGGTGAAATGCAGGTAGATACGGCTCTGGATTTTGATATTCTAAAAAACGAGTTCCCATTTAATAATTTACCAACTGCCGCAAACGTATTAATTTTCCCCAATCTTAGCGCGGCTAATATTTCTTACAGATTGTTACAGAAGCTCACAAATTCTACATTTATTGGTCCCGTGTTGATGGGCTTAAACAAACCCGTTCACGTTGTGGATAGAGCGGCTAATGTTGATGATGTAATTAATATGACGGCTTTGGCTGTGGTTGAATCTGTTTCGAAGAATTAATTTTGATGGGTGTTGTCTCAGTTTTATCGTTCCTTTTTTTCGGAATATAAAACTTAAAATTTATATTGAAATGAGATTTTGAAACGCATTTTGCATGCGAATATAAATTTGTGAGCCGGCACCCGTTTAATTTCCTATTTAGAACGATTAGCCTCGTTAGTATATTTTATGTTTGTACCAAATTATATGCATAAATACTTTGTTTAAAAATATTATTTACGTAAGCAGCAGTATTGTAATATTCTTTTTTGGACTGATCCTTTATGGAATAATCATTAATCCTGAAGGTGATTCACTCGAAAAAACATTATCGGAAAAAGGTGTTTCAAAAACCGATGATATTAGAATAGTTGTTGATAGAAAGAATTATAAATTGGAATTGTATTCGGACTCAACATTAATTAAATCCTACAAGGCAGTATTTGGCAGAAATTCAGGTCCGAAATCGAAGTATGGAGATTATGCGACACCGATAGGAATTTATCATATCTGCTCCATCGATACTTCACAAAAGTACTATAAAGTTTTAATGCTTAATTATCCTAATAAAAGAGATGCAGCTGAGGGATTAAAGAACGGGTTTATAACAAATAGTGAGTTTCAAAAAATTATCGAGGATCATGACGACAAAAGATGCATATCTTCAGATACGGGTCTTGGCGGCAATATAGGCATTTATGGTACCGGCGACTATGACTTTATTCTCAAAAATTTACCATTTGTTTTTAATTGGACGAATGGTTCGATAGCTCTCAGCAACAATGATATCGATGAAATCGTAAGTTTGGCAAAAGTTGATATGGAAGTTGAAATACGTAATTAATGATAAACTTGAAAATTGTTAAATATATTAAATGTTTGATCTTTTATTTGATTCTCCTTGCCGGCAATCAGATTTCCGGTCAGGTAATCAATTACGAACTGGTTAGTATCAATTTTGCGGGGAACGATGTTTTATCGGATGCTGAACTTGAACGGGTAATTATTTCAAAAGAATCCCCGAGTTGGGTTTTTCAGTTTCTGTATAGTTTCACCGCTATTGGAGGAGAAGCCACATATTTTGATTCATTACTAATTGCTGATGATATTAACAATCTCCAAAATTACTATAAAGATAATGGCTTTTTTAAATCCGAGATCAAAGCGAGTTTTAATCTTAATGATGAGGATGAGGAAGCGGAATTAACCTTCAACATTAATGAAGGTAAATTCGCCGTTATTGGCAATTTTGATTTACAAAATATCGGACTCGTCCCAAACCCTTTAAAACCGGCCCTTGTGGAAAATTTTGATGTGGATGAAGATCAACGATATTCAAGTGCGGATCTGGAACGTATGGTAAATCAAGGTGTGCGATTTCTTGAAGATAACGGGTTTATGCTTGCTTCGATTAGTGAACCGATAGTTATTGTTGATACCCTGAAAAATGTGGTCGACATTGAAATTGAATTTGAACTTGGTAATCAATATAAAATCGATAATGTTACGGTTGAAAAAACCGGCGAAGGAAAAACGCTGGTTGATGATGAACTTCTCAAACAAATTGTAAATATTAAACCGGGGGAATTTTACCGGAATTATAATTTACAACGTGGACAAGTAAGGCTTTATCGAACTAATTTGTTTAATTCTGCCTTAGTAACCGGTGTTGTGGCCGATACAAGCGGTAATAGTGTTCCGTTACGTATCTCAACAGATATCGGATTAATGCACGAAGTTTCGCCCGAAGTAATTGTAAATAACGAGGATAACAGTTTTAACTTAGGTTTCGGTATCGGTTTTACTAAGAAAAATTTTCTTGGTGGAGCACGAAAATTTTCGGCAAATACATCAGTCGCCGCACAAAATATACCTGAACTTATAACCTCTCAACTTTCTGATACCAGTACTTTTGGTTATGCCGATTTCAGATTAAAAATGGAACAGCCTTTTTTATTTAATCGTCCGATAAACAATTCCATCGAAACTTACGTTACGATTCAAAAGAGGAGGAATGAATGGAATGCTACATTGATCGGTGCAATATTAAATACTGAATTTGAATTGCCGGCTTATACGTATTTTAATTCCTTGTCCATTTTTTTGAAATGGGAACGTTCTAAGTTTGTTTACAGCGATAGTTATTTATATAATTCATTCTTCACTGCTTTGAATAGCCAGGGCGGTTTAACTGTTCCTGAAGTTGACTCAATCGCCTCTTTGTTTACATCAAATTTTAACAATACGGTTGTTTCAAATAATGCGGTTGTAGGTTTTCAGTTTGGTGCGAACAAAACGAATAACTTTTTGTTTCCCACAAGTGGTTACTACCTTTCATTCTTAGTAGAAGAGGGAAACTCCCTCGCATATTTTTTATCTAAAGCGCTTGGAAGCGAGTACAGCCAACCGCAATATTTAAAAACCCTTATAACCGGTGCAATTTTTTCTCCGTTAAATAATGTTCAGACATCTTCATTTGGGATAAAATTCAGAACTGGCAAAATTTTCACCTACCGTGGTGATAATTCCAAATTACCTCTAAATCAAAGATTTTATGCCGGCGGAAGTAACTCTGTGAGAGGTTGGTTAGCGAGAGATCTTGTACCGAAGGACCCAAGTTTTGATTTTGAAGCTTCAAGCGAAGACTTGGATGCCGTGCTTTTGAGGGGGATTATCCCCGGTGGATTTTTTATACTTGAAGGATCTTTCGAAGCCAGAATTCGTTTGTTCGGAAATTTCGGCTCAGCAATATTTATCGATTATGGAAATAGTTGGAACGATTATTCGGAATTAAGATTCGAAGATATTGCTGTTGCGTTTGGTTTTGGTTTGAGATACTACTCAGACTTTTTCCCAATCAGATTCGATTTTGGTATTAAGGCATACGATCCTAATGACACCAGAAGTATCTTCAATAAAAATTTTTGGAACAACTTCACATTTCATCTTGGGATAGGTGAAGCGTTCTAAAATTACTTTGATTTACCGCCTCTTTATAGGTATTTTTAAACTTTTACTTTTTTGGAGTTCTGAATGATTTCAAGCATGACCGGCTTCGGTAAAAGCGTCGCATCTGATGATAAATTTGTGATTGAAGCAGAAATAAGAAGTTTAAATAGTCGCTTCTTGGATATTTCGATTCGGTTGCCAAGGGATTTCTCCGACTTTGAAATTCCAATACGAGAACAAATAAAAAAAAGAATTCACCGGGGAAAGGTTTCGCTCAACGTTTATTTGAATAAAGAAGAGAATGGAGATAAGTTCTCGAATATAGATACCGCGAAACTAAATAAAATAGTCGAGTTTTTAAGAAATGTAAAACAGATCGGTAATCTCTCAGGCGAAGTATCATTAGCTCAGGTTATGGAATTTGTTCAAGATTTTTCTGCTGATCAGGAGATTGATGTAGAAAAATATTCTAAAATTTTAGCTGATACGGTTGACCAGGCAATTACTAATTTCAATAAGATGAGACTTGAAGAAGGTGAGCAACTTCGAATTGATCTTGAAAAGCGTTGCGAAGGAATATTAAATTCAGTGGAAGAAGTTCAAAAACTCAATCGTGGATCGGTTGTTGAGTATTTTGAAAAAATTAGAGAACGGGCCAAAGAATTATATGAATCTTTAGAAAGTAATCCCGATCGACTAAACTTGGAATTAGCATTACTAGCAGAAAAATACGATTTGACAGAAGAGTGTGTAAGATTAAAAAGTCATCTCAAATTATTTCGGGAATCACTCTCTCATTCTGAGGAGGCCGGTAGAAAATTAAATTTTATTTCTCAGGAAATTAACAGGGAAGCTAATACTATTAACAGCAAAACCATCTCAACTGAAATTGCTCATCATGGTATTTATATCAAAGAGGAATTGGAAAAAATCAGAGAACAAATTCAAAATATTGAGTAGCATTTGATTTCTAATAAAGGAAAAATAATTGTCGTTTCGGCGCCAAGCGGAGCGGGCAAAACATCGATTGTTCAGTATGTTTTGAAGCGAGTAGAAAACCTTGAGTTCTCTATATCCGCGACCACACGGGCTAAAAGGGAAAGCGAAACACATGGCAAAGACTACTATTTTATCACCGAAGAAGATTTTAAAAGAAAAATTGAGGCAAATGAGTTCATTGAATGGGAGTGTTTTTATGATTATTATTACGGCACTTTAAAATCAAGTGTTGATTCGGCTGTAAACTCAGGTAAATCGGTTTTATTGGAAGTAGATGTTAAAGGCGCCATTTCGATAAAGAAAGACTATCCTCAAGCGATCCTAATTTTTATTGCTCCACCAAGTTTTGAGATATTGAAAAAAAGGCTAATTAACCGAAAAACTGAATCGGATGAAGATTTAAGGAAAAGAATTGAACGCGTTGAGATGGAATTAGCATTTGAGAAACATTTTGATTTTGTTGTTGTTAATGATAATCTTACCAAAGCCCGAAGCGAAACTTTAGAAATTATAAAAAAAGAAATAAACAGGAGTAACTAGATGGATGGATTCAGACCGGTAAATTTAGAAACGGTGGAAAAGAATACGAATAATATTTATGAGGCGGTTATCGTCGCTTCAAAAAGAGCTCGTAATATTAATGATCAGAACCGAATGGAATATAATGCCCAGTTAAATATGCTGATTCCAGATACTGAAGATGAATTTGATGATAGATTAAATCCCGATCAAGAAAGGCTCTCGGTTGAGTTTGAACTTAAACCTAAAGCACATATTCAGGCTCTGTCGGAATTAATTGAAACGGGAATAAAATATAGGTTTAGAGAGCAGCAAATCGAAGAAGAATAAAAATGAATGATGATGTTTTCCTCGGGAAAAAAATTGTATTAGGTGTTACCGGGGGAATTGCTGCATACAAATCTTGCCAATTAATTCGTGATCTTAAAACACGTGGAGCTGTAGTTAGAGTAATAATGACTCCCTCCGCGTGTGAATTTATAACTCCGTTAACCTTATCCACACTTTCTCAAAACAATGTTATTGTAAATCATCTGCCCTCAAATCAGAATGAAGGTGTATCGCTTCAAACTTGGCATATTGACTATGGAATTTGGGCGGATTTGATGATTATCGCACCTTGCACCGTTAATACAATCGCAAAAATCGCTCACGGATTCGCCGATAATTCCGTAACAACTGTTGTTTCAGCGCTACGTTCAAAATTGATTATTGCTCCGGCTGCAGATGTTGATATGTATGAAAACTCGATAAATCTTGATAATCTGGAAAAACTTCGGAAGCGGAATATTTTTATAGTTGAAGGTGAGAGTGGATTTTTAGCAAGCGGACTCGAAGGAAAGGGGCGGTTGGCAAACAATTCCAAAATTATTGATCAGGCGGAGTTAGTTCTTTCTGATATAAATGTTGATTTAAAGAATAAAAATATTCTCGTAACAGCCGGACCAACATTCGAGGATATTGATCCCGTAAGATATTTAGGAAATCGTTCATCCGGGAAAATGGGATACAGTATTGCAAAAGCGGCATATTTAAGAGGAGCGAATGTTACTCTTATCTCCGGACCAACTTCAGAATCCATTTACCCTGAAATTAAATTGATTTCAATTAGAAACGCGTCTGAAATGAAAACGCAGATTGACGCAAATATTTCTGAAAATGATGCGCTGATTATGTCCGCAGCTGTTGCCGATTTTACTCCGCAGAATTACTCGCTACACAAAATTAAAAAAGAGACCGAAGTTTCCGCCATTGATTTAAAAGAAACTGAAGACATTCTTTATTCAATCAAAAATTCAAAAATCAAAAAAGTTGGATTTGCGCTTGAAACTGAAAATGGAATAGAAAATGCGAAAAAGAAATTGACAGCCAAAAATTTAGATTTTGTTGTACTTAATTCGCTTCTTGATAAAGACGCCGGATTTGAATTCGCAACAAATAAGATCACAATTATTGGCAGGAATGGACAGCCAAAAGAATTTCCGCTGGAGTCCAAATTTCAAGTTGCAAATAAGATTTTAACAGAACTGAAAAAAACTTTAAATGAAAACTAATATCAAAAAATTATTTGCCGAAGCTATGAAAGATCAAAAAGCGATATTTGGCGATGATCTGTATGATAGTGTGGAGGTAAAAATAGAACAATTAGAATCTTTTGATAACGCGACTAGTCTCGAAGAACTGAATAATTTGATCTGTAACTGTCAGAAATGCGAACTTGGCAAAACACGAACAAAATTTGTATTTGGTGTTGGTAATCCTAACGCGGATGCGATGTTGATTGGCGAAGCGCCTGGCGCGGATGAAGATAAACAAGGTGAACCATTTGTCGGTCGTGCGGGTAAATTACTCAACGATATATTGATCGCGATAAAATTTAAAAGGGAAGATGTATTTATCGCCAATACGCTAAAATGCAGACCGCCAAATAATCGTGATCCTCACCCTTTGGAAATGGAGACTTGCCGCCCTTATCTTGATAAACAGATTGAATTAATTAAACCAAAAGTTATATTGTGTTTAGGCAGAATTGCCGCATCTCAGATAATTGGCGGAAAGTTAGCGCTGGCAAAAATGCGCGGCGAAGTTTTTGATCTTAATGGAATAAAAGTTATGGCAACTTATCATCCTGCTGCATTATTAAGAAATCCGGGCTGGAAAAAGGGATGCTGGGAAGATGTGCAAAAATTTCGAAAACTATATGATGAATTAACCGGTAAATAATGGCAAAGACAGTTCCCAAAATATATGATATTGAAACGCTTCGTAACTCGGCTAATATTCCTCCGCATTCCGCCGAAACTGAAGCCGCGATCCTTGGCGCGATTTTAATCGATAATAATTCGCTTATAAAAGCTCTTCAGTTTTTGATTCCTGAGTGTTTTTACCTTCCCAAACATCGGTTAATCTTTGAAGCAATGATTTCTTTGTATGAAGCAAATGAACCGATTGACTCAATTACACTCTACGAAGAGCTGAGAAAAACCGAAAAACTTGAATCAATTGGCGGCGCAACTTTTATTGCGCGATTATCACAAGAAGTTGCAAGTGCCGCAAACATAAATAACCACGCAAAGATTATTTTGGAAAAATGGATCGCGAGGGAATTGGTTTCGATCTCTATGCAGATTGCTGGTGGCGCTTTTGCGGGCGAAACCGACATTTTTGATTTGTTGGAACAAGCCGAACAAAAACTCTTCTCACTTTCACAAACAAGTATTCGTGAATCGTTTCAACCAATGAAAAAGATTGTTAAAGAAGCAATGGAATTGATTGAAGCTATTCACTCCAAAAAGATTTCGACTTTTTCAGTTCCTTCAGGTTATTATGCGTTGGATGACTTACTCGGCGGATTTCAAAAAACAGATTTAATAATACTTGCGGCAAGACCTTCGATGGGGAAAACCGCTTTCGCTCTTTCGATAGCACAGAACGCCGCGATTGATAACAAAATACCGATCGGCGTTTTCAGTTTGGAAATGTCGGCGATACAATTGGCAACAAGGCTTATTTCGGGGCTCTCAAGAATTGACGCGCACAAAATCAGAACCGGAAAGTTCCATGCTGAAGAAGGCGCAAAAATAAGTCGAACAGTTTATAAACTGGCTGAAGCTCAAATTTTTATTGATGATACTCCCGGCTTAAATGTACTTGAAATGAGGGCCAAAGCACGAAGATTAAAAAATGAAAAAAATGTTGGTTTGATAATTGTTGATTACCTTCAGCTTATGACTTCATCTTCCAGAATGGAAAGTCGTGAACGCGAAATTTCTACAATATCGAGTTCACTCAAAGCATTGGCAAAAGAAATAAATGTGCCGGTGATAGCACTCTCACAGTTAAACAGAGCCGTTGAATCCAGAACAGATAAACGCCCTATGCTCTCAGATTTGCGCGAATCGGGATCAATCGAACAGGATGCCGACGTTGTTTTATTCCTTTACCGTCCTGAGGTTTATGGAATTACACAAATGAAAGACGGTGAATCTACTGAGGGTCTGGCGGAAGTTATTATAGGAAAACAGCGTAACGGTCCAACCGGAGAAGCAAGACTACGTTTTATAAAAGAATATGCACGATTTGAAAATCAAGATCTTATCCATAATAGACTGCCTCAGCAATCTGAATCACATCCGGATGTTGATGACGATTTGCCGATATGAAAAATTTACTAATTAGCTTTCTTTTATTTACTTCAATTCAATTCGCGCAAAACAACGAAGTCAAAAACCAGGAAATTTGTGAATCAAAGTTTGATTTTGCGATTAATGAAAATCTATCCGAAAAGCCAATAAATGAAGTAATTGTCGAAATTGGTAAATCATTTCTTGGTACAGATTACGAAGCTTTTACGCTCGAAAACAAAGAAAATGAAAAATTAATTGTAAAGTTAGACGGACTGGATTGTTACACTTTTTTAGAAGCTACGCTTGCCCTTTCAAGATGTGTAAAACTAAATCAAACTGATTTCGATTCGTTTCTCCGACAAATTGAAATTCTCAGATATCGCGGTGGAAAGCTGGAAGGCTACGTTTCAAGGCTGCATTATTTTAGCGATTGGATTTACGATAATGAATTACGCAATATTTTAATCGATAAAACAAAGGAATGCGGTGGCGAACTTTATTCAAATCAAGTGAATTTTATGAGCACACACCCCGAATTCTATCAGCAATTAAAAGATCGACCAGAGATTGTAGCGGAGATTTCGTTAATTGAAAAATCAATAAGCACAAGAAATTATTACTATATAGCTCAGGAAAATATAGATCAACTCTCAGAGTGTATTCAATCCGGAGATTTAATCGGAATTACTTCATCAATTCCAGGATTAGACATTGCGCATACCGGAATTGCAATTAGAGATAATCAGAATATTCTTCGGCTTCTTCACGCTCCAAACAAAGGCCAGAAAGTCCAGATTTCAAAGTTGAGCTTGGCGGATTATATAAAATCAAATTCTAAACAGACGGGAATAATTTTATCCCGCGCGGTTAGTCCCTCCGAATGACAATTCATAATCAGAGCAGGTTATTCTCAATTAACAATTAATTAGATTTTTCTAAATAATCGTCGTACTTTTTACAGATTACTTGCAGATTTATCTTAATATTGAAATTGTTGTTTTAATTCTCAATTGGTACACAATTCGCAAATGGGAGTGCATTAAATGGGCATAATTTCCACCTATTTTAATTGGCTGCAAAAAGATAATCCAACCTGGGAAGTAGAAAAGTATCCACAAATTGATTCAAATGGTGAGACTTCCGTCAGAGGAGTTTATATAGTCGGGGACCTGACCGGTATTCCATTATTAAAACTTGCCGCTGAAAATGGAAAAAAAGTAATCGAACATCTAATTTCGTTACCCGATTTTAACTCAGCCATCAGTTCAAATTCGGATAGTGAAATTTATGACTTGATAATTATAGGTGCGGGTCCTTCCGGAATTGCCGCAGGAATAGAGTCTGTAAAAAAGAACCTAAATTTCAAAATTCTGGAATCTGCCCAAAAATTTAATACGATAGTCAATTTCCCAAAGGGCAAACCGATTTTCGCGGAACCTGCAGATTATGAACAAAAAGCGGATTTGATGATTAATGATGGTACAAAAGAATCTCTACTCGATGAGTTGGAGCATCAGATTAAAAGTATTGATTTGCCGATTGAGGAAGGTGTCGTGGTCGGGAGTATCAATAAAAAATCCGGTTACTTCGAGATAGAAACACAATCAAAAACCTATAAATCACTTCGAGTTATAATTGCTATCGGTAAATCCGGAAATGCCCGGATGCTAAATGTGACGGGTGAAAATAACCCAAAAGTTTTTAATCGTTTATTTGATCCCGCCGAAGCAAAAAACCAAGATGTTCTTGTAGTCGGCGGTGGCGATTCAGCTCTTGAAACCGCGATTGCAACAGCTGAATACTCAAATTCTGTAACAATTTCATATCGAAAATCGGAATTTTCACGACCAAAAGAAGGCAATGCCGAAGTATTAAAAAGTCTGGGAAATTCGGGTAAAATTAAATTACTGATGCAATCGAATGTAACGGAAATTCAAGATTCCACAGTTCAATTAATTGACAAAAATGGTAAAGAATTCGAGATTAAAAACTCGATGGTTTTTACCATGATCGGACGCGAACTTCCTGTGGATTTTTTCAAAAGATCGAACATAAAAATGGAAGGCGAGTTATCAATTACGGCCAAGCTGCAATTTCTCCTTTTATTGTTAGTATCGGGAATAATTTACTTCGGCAAAAGTAGTAGCGATTTCTACGAATACTTTTTCGGAAAGGTTGATTCACTCTCCGAGATTGTTGCACATAAAGTTTCCGTTGAATTTATAACAAAATTTTTCACGCTTCCCTTCGAAATTATCTCAATTCTCTTTTCAGATAAAGTAAGAATTTGGACAGTTACCAAATATGTGAACGCCCTTATCGCTTATTTTTGCCTATTGTTTTCTGTTATTTTAGGAGTTTATCTACTTTATAAATTTATCCGTGAATACGTTCCTTCATTAAAATGGAATTGGCTGACATTTAAGTATTTATACTTTATCGGTGTTGCGATTTTCTTCGCTGTGGTCTTTTTCGGCGGAAGATATTTCGGATATGAACTGTTCGGGAAATCCCAATCATTTTACTACACGGGTTTATATTCACTTACAATTCTGATTTTTGGTCTGCACCGCATTAAAGTAAAACCCACGAAGTACATCAAACTGCAGACCTGGTCGTTGATATTAATTCAAGCATTTCCACTTTTTATATTACCGGAAATTGTTCTCCCATTTCTTGGAAGCCTTGGCGCACTCGGAACCGAAAACGGTTTTATATTTACACAAGTTTTCCCCAAGGAATCATATTGGAGGGCTTATGGATTTATACTTGCCTGGCCACTCAATTTCTCAAATCTTTACAGCAGTGATATAACAACATTCTGGCTGGTATTTAGTCTATTCCAAACATTTGTGTTTATTCCGGTTATCATTTATAAATGGGGCAAAGGAGCTTATTGTGGTTGGATTTGCTCCTGTGGAGCACTCGCGGAAACTTTAGGTGACGATTATAGAACTTTGGCACTGCACGGACCTAAAGCAAAGAAGTGGGAAAATATCGGTCAATGGATCTTGCTTGCCGCATTTATCATCACGGGAATGAAATTAATAAGTACACTTTATAATATTGATCTCCCAATCATAAATGAAAAAATATCTTACACAGCATCTTTTTTGCATAAATTTTACTATATCGGAATTGACGTAATATTCGCCGGTGTGCTGGGAGTTGGGGTCTATTTTTTCTTGAGCGGAAGAGTTTGGTGCAGATTCGGCTGCCCGCTTGCGGCACTGATGCATATATATTCGAGATTTAGCAAATACAGAATTTTTGCCGAAAAGAAAAAGTGTATATCATGTAATATTTGCACAAAAGTTTGTCACATGGGAATTGATGTGATGAACTATGCCAATAAAGGGATACCGATGAATGATGTTGAATGTGTTCGTTGCTCAGCCTGCGTTGTAAATTGCCCTACTGAAGTTTTAACTTTTGGCTCGCTTCAAAAATCGGATACAAAAAATATTTCTTACAAAAATTTAGACAATCTTCCGTTATTAGATAAATCTGATTGGAGGAGTGGACTATAATTTCTATTTGTTGAAATATTCTTATCTTTAGTCCGATTTTCTTAATTTATCAAATTCTATTTGAGAGAGGAATTAATGCCGGACAATCAAATACTTGTAATCTTCGGGGCATCCGGAGATCTGACGAAAAGAAAACTTATCCCTGCCATTTTTGAACTGGAAAAACAAAAACTTTTGCCCGAAAAATTTGCTGTTTTGGGAATCGGGCGAACTGAAATTCCGAATGAGGAATTCCGCCAAAAGATGGTGGAAGGTGTTAAAATACATGGGAAATGTGATGATAAATATCTCCAACTTTTGGATGATTTTGCCCGGAAGCTTTATTACAAATCTATCGACACAAAAGATCGAGCGGATTATATAAAAGTTAAAGACGAACTTCAAAAGATAGATTCTGATTTAGATATTGGCGGAAATTATATTTTCTACCTTTCAACGCCGCCGAGCCTTTATGGTATAATCCCCGAATATCTTGCGTCGCATGGATTGAATAAATCAGAAAAGGGATGGAGACGAATAATAATTGAAAAACCGTTTGGTTATGATTTAAATTCAGCGAAAGAATTAAATAAACGGCTTTTAGAAGATTATGATGAAGACCAACTCTATAGGATTGATCACTATCTCGGCAAAGAGACTGTTCAAAATGTGTTGGTAACCAGATTTTCCAACGGAATATTTGAACCTCTCTGGAATAGAAATTATGTTGAAAGAGTTGAAATTACTTCTGCCGAATATATTGGAGTGGAAAATAGAGGCGGTTATTATGATCAATCCGGAGCTATGCGGGATATGGTTCAAAACCATTTACTTCAAGTTGCCGGTTTAATCGCAATGGAACCGCCCTCTTCATTCGATTCTACTTCAATAAGAAACGAAGTCCTGAAAGTATTTCAATCAATCCGAAAGCTTTCGGATGAAGAAATACACTCACAAGTTATTCGCGGACAATATTTGGAATCTTTTATCAAGGGTCAGCCGGTTCCCGGTTACCGGCAAGAAAAGGGTGTTGATCCGGACTCAAAAACGGAAACATTTGTCGCGATGAAATTTTTTGTTGACAATTGGCGGTGGGGAGGCGTTCCATTTTATATCCGAAGTGGTAAACGGCTTCCGACTCGTGTAACCGAAGTTGTAATTCATTTTAAAGAAACTCCTCATTCTCTCTTCGGAGTTAACGGATCGCATGGCGTGGAAGGGAATAAATTGATTATTCGAATTCAACCGGACGAGGGAATTCTTCTCAAGTTTGGGATGAAAATCCCCGGTGCCGGATTTAACGTTCAGACAGTAAACATGGATTTTCATTATTCTAATCTGACACATGAAAGAATCCCCGAAGCATATGAACGTCTTTTGCTCGATTGTATGGTCGGAGATTCGACACTTTATTCGCGAGGCGATGCAGTACTTTCTGCGTGGGAATTTATTACTCCGATTTTAGATGCTTGGAGGAACGACCCATTAATTAAAATTTACGGATATCCTGCCGGAAGTTGGGGCCCGGATAATTGTGACGATCTTGTCTCCGGAAAAGCAACTTGGAGATACCCATGTAAAAACTTATCTGATGATGGGTTATATTGTGAGTTGTAATTTTTAGGAATGTTGAAATTGAGTACTGATAATATCGTAATCTGCGAAAATAAAGAAGAGACTGCCGCCAAGTTTGCCGAAATATTTGTTGATATGGTGGAAGATTCGGAGAACACACTAACTGTCGCCCTATCTGGTGGAAGTACGCCAAAAATTCTCTTTGATATACTTTCGGAAAATTATAATGGTGATGTTCCCTGGGAGAGACTTCGGTTTTATTGGGGAGACGAAAGGTGCGTGCCCATGGATCATTCAGATAGTAATTACGGAATGACCAAATTGCACCTTTTTAACAACATAAATATCGACTATGCCAATATCTTTCGTGTAAGAGGGGAGGACAATCCGATAATTGAAGCTGAAAGATATTCCAAATTAATCGAAACAAACTTGCCAATTGTAAATAATCTACCGGAATTTGATCTTGTAATTTTAGGAATGGGAGATGACGGACACACCGCATCAATTTTCCCAAATCAATTTGAATTGATGAAATCGGATAAAACTTGTGAAATAGCTACTCATCCGCAATCGGGACAAAAAAGAATTACACTTACCGGAAAAATTATTAATAACGCGAAAAAGAAATTATTTCTCGTAACAGGCAAATCTAAGGCTGCCGTTGTCGGAGAAATTTTTAATCAATTAAATGATTTTACAGTTTATCCGGCCGCGCATATAAATAATGCGATTTGGTTTCTGGATAAAGAGGCTGCAAACGAACTTTGAAAATAAATAATATAGGATTATTAAATGTCAAAATTGAATGAATTAGCTGAGTTGGGTCAATCAGTATGGCTGGATTTTATTAGAAGAGAGTATATCACAAAAGGTGATTTGCAAAAACTTATTGATGATGGGTTGCGAGGGATAACTTCGAATCCGGCAATATTTGAAAAAGCGATTGCTCACAATTCCGATTATGATCACGACATCAGAGCCGTTATGCATGATGGTTATACCGTGCATGAAATTTTTGAAAAATTGGCAATAAAGGATATTGATCTGGCTACAGATGCAATGATGCCTGTTTATGAAAAAACAAAAGGATTGGATGGATATGTCAGTTTGGAAGTTAGCCCAAAATTAGCCAAAGAGACCGAAGGCACCATTGAAGAAGGTAAAAGACTTTTTACAACTTTGGGTAAACCAAATGTGATGATTAAAGTACCTGCAACGGAAGAAGGAATCCCGGCAATTTCGGAATTAATTGGTTCCGGAATAAACGTAAATGTAACACTGATTTTTAGTCTCGAAAATTATAAGGAAGTAGTTGAAGCTTATATTTTAGGTCTTGAAAAATATGCTGAAACTAGTGAAGATCTCAGCAGCATCTCTTCCGTCGCGTCATTTTTTGTTTCAAGAGTTGACAGCGCTGTTGATAAAGAATTAGACGCAATTGGAAATACAGAATTAAAAGGGAAAATTGCTATCGCGAATGCAAAAGCGGCAGTTGAAATTTTTAATGACTTATTCGGATCAGAAAGATGGGCGAGGTTGGAAGCCAAAGGCGCGCGAAAGCAACGACTCCTTTGGGCGAGTACGGGGACGAAAAATCCGGAATATTCAGACGTTCTTTATGTTGATGAATTAATTGGACCGGATTCGGTTAACACAATTCCTCCCGCAACACTCGATAATTTTATTGATCACGGAAAAATTGAAACAACTATTAATGTTGGCCTTGATATTGCAAAAGAACAGCTGCTACAACTTGGTAAATTGGGTGTTGACATAAATAAAATCACCGATAAATTACAATTAGACGGCGTGAAATTATTTGCCGATGCTTTCGATTCTTTACTCGATTCGTTAGAAGAAAAAATCGAAAAATTGAAAAACCAATCTGGCAATTTCAAAATGTTTTTAGGCGCTTATGAAGATAAAATTAAAAACACATTAGTTGAAATGAAGGAAGAAAAAATTCTTGAACGAATTTGGAAAAGAGATCATACCGTTTGGAATGAAGATCCAACTGAAATTTCAAATCGACTGGGATGGTTGGATAGTCCCGAAGTTGTGAGCAAATCAATTAAAGAAATAAATAATTTTGTTGAAGAAATCCGGAAAGATGGATTTACCCATGCGTTATTATTAGGTATGGGTGGATCAAGTCTCGCTCCGGAAGTTTTTCGTTTAACTTTTGGCGTGAAGGAAGGTTTCTTGGATTTGTCCATCCTTGATTCCACACATCCGGCCGCCGTGTTGGAAAAAGCAAAATTGTTCGATCCTTCAAAAACACTTTACATAGTTTCAACCAAATCCGGTGGAACTATCGAAACACTTTCATTCATGAAGTATTTCTACAATGAAACTTTAAAGAAAGTTGGTGCCGAAAAAGTCGCAAGGCATTTTATTGCCATAACCGATCCGGGAAGCGGACTTGAAGATCTGGCAAAAAGTCTGAATTTTAGAAAAATATTTATCAACGATCCGAACATTGGAGGAAGATATTCCGCGTTATCATTGTTCGGAATTGTGCCCGCTGCTTTATTGGGTGTTGATGTTTCCAGAATTTTAAACGAATCCGGAATGATGGCATGTCATTCTGAAGGTGAAAATTGTCCGGTTTCCGGAGATAATACTCCCGCAAAACTTGGTGCGGTTTTAGGCGCTTTGGCTGCAGAAAATATAGATAAAGTAACCATAATTACATCAGAGGCAATTTCTTCATTTGGCGGTTGGGTGGAACAACTTATTGCCGAAAGTACAGGGAAAAACGGTAAGGGAATTTTACCGGTTGATCTGGAAAAAGTTTTGACCTCAGACCGGTATTCTAAAGACAGACTTTTTGCTTATATAAAACTTAAAGATGATAGTTCTAAAGATGCGCAGATTGAAGAATTAAAAAATAATGGATTCCCGATCGTCGAAATAATTTTTGATAACAATTATGATATCGGAGCTGAGTTTTTCAGATGGGAAATGGCAACAGTTCTTGCGGGTTGGAAGATGGGAATTCAACCATTTGATCAACCAAATGTAGAATCAGCCAAAATTGTAGCGCGTGAAATGATGAAAGCTTACGAACAAAAAGGGGAGCTGCCCAAACTTGATGTTTCGTTCGAAGATTCAAAAATGAAAATAATTTCAGACTCTAAAGCTGATTCAGCTAAAGATATATTCGATCAATTTTTTTCGCATTTTATCGAAGGAAATGGTCAACCAAGATCATACATCGCACTTCAAGCTTATGTTAATCCGACGTTAGAAGTCGATGCCCAATTCCAAAAATTGCGTGATACTTTGCAGGCAAAGTACAAATGCGCAACTACCTTTGGTTACGGACCACGTTTTCTCCATTCAACAGGACAGCTTCATAAGGGAGATGCCGGAAACGGTCTGTTTATTCAATTTACAGATGAACCAAATGTTGATACTTCAATTCCGAGAGCTGCCGGAAGTGATGAATCTGATTTTAGTTTCGGAGTTTTAGTTAAAGCTCAAGCTCTTGGTGATAGAAAAGCCTTGCTTGATAACAACCGAAATGTTCTCAGAATTACATTTAAAGAAAATATTTCCGGAGGAATTGCAGAATTAGTTTCTTTAATCGGCTGATTCTCATTGAAATGAATTCAGAAAAGCAAAAATTAGAGGATCTGAAAGAAGGGAATTCCGAATGGCGTAAATGGGGTCCTTATCTCAGCGAACGCCAATGGGGAACTGTAAGGGAAGATTACAGCGAAGGAGGCGATGCGTGGGGTTTTCTTCCCCACGATGATGCGAGAAGCAGAGCCTATCGTTGGGGAGAAGATGGAATCGCCGGAATTTGTGATGAAAAACAGAATCTTGCATTTGCCCCCGCGTTCTGGAACGGTAAGGATTCTATAATCAAAGAAAGATTGTTTGGAGTTACGGGACCGGAAGGAAATCATGGTGAAGATGTTAAGGAGCTTTACTATTATTTGGATAGCACGCCGACCCACTCTTACATGAAAATGTTATATAAATACCCGCAAAATGAATTTCCATATAAAAGTTTGATAGAAGAAAATTCCCGACGATCTTTGGATGATCCCGAATTTGAATTAATTGATTCCGGAATTTTTGATAAAGATGAATATTTTGATGTTTTTGTTGAGTATGCGAAAGCAGCGCCGGAAGATATTCTTATTAAAGTTACGATTATTAATCGAGCAGCAAAAAAAGCAAAGTTAAATTTCGTTCCGCAAATTTGGTTCAGGAATACGTGGGCTTGGGGCTATAATTTTAAAAAACCTCAGCTTCAAGGATCAAATCAAAATTTTATTAATATTCATCACGATCAATTGGGTAAATACAGATTTTATTTTGATGGAGAACCTGAAGTACTTTTTTGCGAAAATGAAACTAACTCGAATAGACTTTTTGAAAGCGAATTGAAAGGTGTTTTTAAGGATGGAATAAATGATTTCATCGTCCATAATAAATCCGGAACTCTAAACAGTTTTTCAGCCGGAACGAAGGCCGGACTGAATTATTCAATTGAGTTAAAAAAACACGAGTCTAAAGAGTTTTTCTTCAGATTATCCAATAAGTTAAATCGCAAACCATTTGAAGATGCCTCTCAAATTTTCGATGAGGCACAGAAAAATGCCGATAACTTTTATACCGAAGTACAAAAAGATATAAATGATGATGATGAAAGGAATATTCAACGACAGGCATTTGCGGGACTACTCTGTTCCAAACAATTCTACTATTTTAATATCAGTAAATGGTTGAAAGGCGATCCGGCTCAAATCGATCCGCCGGTTCAACGACGTTCGGGTCGGAATTCAGACTGGACCCACTTAAACAATGATGATATTATTTCCATGCCAGATAAATGGGAGTATCCGTGGTACGCGGTTTGGGATCTGGCATTTCATTGTATTCCATTGGCAATGATCGATCCGGAATTCGCAAAAGATCAAATTGAGATTTTTACCCGTGAGTGGTATATGCATCCGAATGGTCAATTACCCGCTTATGAGTGGAATTTCGGCGATGTAAATCCTCCAGTTCACGCATGGGCTGCGTGGCGGGTTTTTAAAATTGACGAAAAACATTCCGGAAAAGCTGATTATGTTTTCCTCGAGAAAGTATTCCACAAGTTACTTTTGAACTTTACCTGGTGGGTAAATAAAAAAGACGCTGAAGGGCATAATATTTTTCAAGGCGGATTTCTCGGAATGGACAATATTGGCGTTTTCGATCGAAGCAGCGAATTACCGACCGGCGGCCATATTGATCAATCTGACGGCACCAGTTGGATGGCAATGTACAGCCTAAATATGTTGAAAATTAGTTTGGAATTATGCAAGATCAATTCGGTTTATCAGGACATGGCTCTTAAGTTTTATGAACATTTTCTATACATTGCCGAGGCGATGACCAATATGGGAGGGGATGGTGTTGGACTTTGGGATAACGAAGATGAATTTTATTATGATGTTCTCCACACTTCAACCGGAGACACTATCAGTCTTAAACTTAGATCAATGGTCGGATTAGTTCCTTTATTTGCAGTGGAAGTCTTAGAACCGGATTTTGAAGAGTATGCTCCTGAGTTTTATAAACGACTGCAATGGTTTCTCGAAAATCGACCCGAAATGTCGAATTTGGTTTCACGTTGGTATGATCCCGGTTTTGGGGAACGAAGATTACTTTCGCTTCTCAGAGGTCATCGAATGAAAAGAGTACTAAAACGAATGCTCGATGAAACTGAATTTTTATCGGACTATGGTATTCGCTCTCTTTCAAAAGTTTATGAAAACGACGCATTCAAATTACACTTCGACGGGACAGAATTCGAGGTTAGATATACGCCGGCAGAATCGGATACAGGAATGTTCGGTGGAAACTCAAATTGGAGGGGTCCTCTATGGATGCCGGTTAATTACCTCATAATCGAATCACTCCAAAAATTTCATCATTATTATGGGAATGATTTCAAAGTTGAATACCCGACAAATTCGGGTAATTACTTAACGATAAATGATATTGCCAATGAGTTGTCTAAAAGATTGACAAGGTTGTTCAAAAAAGATTCCAAAGGTAAACGTCCGATTTATTCCGGTAATAAGAAGTTTCAGTCAGATCCACACTTTAAAGATTACATACTTTTTTATGAGTACTTCGATGGCAACAACGGAAAAGGTCTCGGAGCTTCGCATCAAACCGGTTGGACGGCATTAATAGCGAAATTAATGCAACCGAGAGGTTGAATTGTGTCGGTAAAAATCTTCACGGAAAAGTACCCGATTCCACTTTTGCTTATTTTTTTCTCACTTATAATTTATACTGTATATGTTCTAATCTATTCGTCCGAACTGACTTACCAAGCAAATCCGGATGATTCAAAAATAGTTGAACTGGTTACTATCCGAATTATTGTTGGAATTATTTTCCTCGCTTCTGTTATTTATATTTTGTTCAAGAGGATTACTCTCGAAAAAATGATTGGAGCAATTTTTGGATTTGGCATTATTCTCAGAATTTTGCTTTCCTTTTCAGAACCGATTCAGGAAGATGATTTCAACCGGTATCTTTGGGATGGGGCTGTTACGGCAAATTTTATCAATCCATTTGAGTACAGTCCAAAAGAAGTTATTGATGATGAAGTAGCTAATCCGAATGATAAAGAAGTATTTGAAATTCTAAAGTCAGAAGCGGGAGTAATTCTTGAGAGGATCAATCATCCTCATATAAAGTCAATTTATCCTTCTATTTCACAAGTCTTTTTTGCGGTGTCATATCTACTAAGTCCATTCAACGTAACAGTCTGGAAGTTAATGCTGGCATTAGTGGATTGTTCAGTTTTTTATTTGTTGTTTTTACTGATAACTCATTTTTCAATCAGCAAAAAATTTATAATTATTTACTGGTTGAATCCCATTCTGTTGCATGAAATTTACAATTCCGGTCACATGGATATACTAATACTCCCTTTTGTCCTCTTATCAATCCTACTCTATTACAAAAAGCGAGTTTTCCTTTCGGCAACATTTGTTGCGATTGCCGCCGCGGTTAAAGTTTGGCCGATTATAATATTTCCCTTTCTAAACAGAGGTGATTTTTCATTTAATCGTGTGATGAAGTCCGGACTCGTGCTTGCATTTTTACTGGTTGTATTTTACTTGCCCATGTTTCTAAATAACTTCGGGAATGATTTGGGAATAGTAAAATATTCACAATCATGGTACAACAACGACGCTGTTTTTCATATTATTATTTATCTAACCAGATTCTTCTCGGATATTTTTTCTCTGAAACTAACATGTCCACATTGTTCCGCAAGGTATGTTGTTCTGGCTATATACGTTATCATTTTTGTGTTTCTCCTGTTGAAGAAACCGGAATCAGAAGTAAAAATGTTTCGATTCTTTACTCTCGCTGTAATTTGGATGTTTCTGATTAGTCCGACTCAATTTCCATGGTACTATATATGGTTATTACCATTTCTGGTAATAACACCATTTTATTCAATCCTATTATATGTGGTTTTGCTGCCACTATATCAGTTAAATATTATCTGGAGCGGGTTTATTTATATTCAGCATCTACCGGTTTTAGTTTTATTTTTAATGGAATTAAAAGGGAAATTAAGGTTTAATTTCAATATGAGGTTGGCGAAATAAATAATCTTATAAGAATCTTTACCATGATTGATTTATATTTTGAGTTGTTATAATATAAAAAAAGATAGATATGAAAACCCTTGTGACCGGTGGCGCCGGATATATTGGATCTCATTTTGTAAAAAAACTGGCTTCATCCGGCAAGGAAGTTTTAGTATTAGATAACCTCAGCCGCGGTCATAAAGAATCAATTCATCCCAAAACCTCATTTGTAAACGTGGATCTTACGGATAGAGATAAACTGTTTGATATTATTCAAAAGGAGGAAATTGACGCTGTTGTTCATTTTGCTGCATTTGCTTATGTTGGTGAATCAGTCGAAAATCCTTCAATGTATTATCATAATAATGTTATCGGAAGCATCAACCTGATTGACGCCGTTGTTCAAAATAAGATTGAAAATTTTGTTTTTTCCTCTACATGTTCTCTTTATGGGAATCCGGAAAGAGTTCCAATTTCTGAGAACGAACCTGTCAATCCGATTAACCCTTACGCAAAAACTAAACGGATAATTGAGTTTCTGCTTGAGGATTATTCTCAATCCCACAGTCTTAATTATTGTGCTCTGAGATATTTTAATGCCGCAGGCGCAGATCCGGATGGTGAAATAGGTGAAAGTCATGATCCCGAGCCACACTTAATTCCCCTTGCTCTATTCACAGCTATGCAGAAACGCGAAAAGCTGTTGGTTTTTGGAGATGATTATGAAACAAAAGATGGAACTTGTGTTCGAGATTATATTCATATCAATGATTTGGCAGACGCACATATTCTTGCACTTGAGTATTTAAAAATTAATAAAGAATCTAATGTCATTAATCTGGGAACGGGTGAAGGAAATTCTGTGTTTGAGATAATCAAAACCGTGGAAGAGCTTACCGGTAAAAGTGTGCCGTTTGATGTTGTCGGCAGACGGGCAGGTGATCCGGCAGTATTGGTTGCAGATAATAAAAAAGCGAAAAGTATTTTAGGATGGTCACCGAAACATGATTTGAGAAGTATCATCCAAACCGCCTGGAACTGGCACAACAATCAAAAATATTAACATGAAAATAGAAAAATTTGATATAGAAGGTCTTTTAGTTATATATCCTGATGTGTTTAAGGATGATCGAGGTTACTTTTTTGAATCTTTCAATCAAAAAAAATACGAAGAATTGGGTGTAAGTCTCTCATTCGTTCAGGACAATTTATCAAGATCGAAAAGGGGAACTATTCGCGGATTACATTATCAAGTCGGCGAATTTGCACAGGGTAAACTTTGCTCGGTTGTTTCCGGAGTCGTATTAGATGTTGCCGTCGATATTCGATTTGGCTCGCCGACGTTTGGTCATCACGAAACACAGATCTTGTCGGAGGAAAACAACAAGCAGTTCTGGATTCCACCGGGATTCGCTCATGGCTTCGCGGTACTTTCTAAGGAAGCAGTTTTTTCCTATAAGTGTACAAACTTTTACAGTAAGAATCATGAAAGAGCAATTTTATACAATGATGATGATCTAAAAATAAACTGGGATGTTCGCGATGCAATAGTTTCGGAAAAGGATCTGGAAGCAAAGCCATTTAAAGAAATTGAACAAGATTTTAAATTTATATTGGAGAAAAAATGAAATTAGGAGTTATTGGAACCGGTTATGTCGGATTAGTAACCGGGACATGTTTTGCCGAAATGGGAAATGATGTTATCTGTGTGGATAACAATCAGCAAAAACTTAGCAAACTGCGCAACAAAGAAGTACCGATTTATGAACCAGGCTTGGAATTATTATTTAAAAGAAACATCGAAAAGGGAAGATTACATTTTACTGATGATTTGAACTCGGCGATCCTGGAAGCTGATGTAATCTTTCTCTGCCTTCCAACTCCGCAAGGCGAAGACGGATCCGCAGATTTAAAGTATGTTTTTGGTATTGCCGATGATATTGGTAAGATTCTAAAAGATAATCCGAATTATGAATTTAAAGTCATCGTAAATAAATCAACCGTTCCCGTTGGAACAGCAAAGGCCGTTACAAAAATTATAAATGGTTATGTTGAGACCGGATTTGAAGTTGTTTCAAATCCCGAATTTTTGCGCGAAGGTTATGCTGTTGATGACTTTATGAAACCGGACAGAATTGTAATCGGCGCAACTTCGGAAAACGTAAAGGAAATAATGAGTGATCTCTATGAACCGTTTGTCAGACAAGGAAATCCGATATTGATAATGGAGCCTGAAAGTTCTGAAGTAACCAAATATGCCGCGAATTCTTATTTGGCAATGAGAATTACTTTTATGAACGAACTCGCGAACTTCTGCGAATCAGTTGAAGCAAACGTGGATATGGTAAGAAGAGGAATGGGTGCCGATACAAGAATTGGGAAAAGGTTTTTATTTCCGGGAATTGGATACGGTGGATCTTGTTTCCCCAAGGATGTGAATGCTTTATTAAAAACATCTGTCGAAAATCATTCGGAGATGACCTTGTTGGCCCAAGTTGATAAGATAAATAAAGATCAAAAGTTAGTGTTGGTAAAAAAGATCACTAATCATTTCGGAGAAGATTTAACCGGAAAACATTTCGCTGTTTGGGGATTGGCATTTAAACCAAACACAGACGATATGAGGGAAGCTCCTGCAGTTGTAATTATTAATCGACTTTTGGAATTAGGAGCGACCGTTAGCGCTTATGATCCTGCTGCGATGGAAAACACAAAATTTTATCTCGGTGATCGAATTGAATACAAACCTGATCAATACAGTGATTTGGAAAATGCCGATGCATTGTTGATTCTGACGGAATGGAATGAATTCAGGAATCCGGAATTTTCCAAAATCGAGACCAAACTAAAAAACAAAATCATTTTTGACGGTCGGAATGTCTACGATCCCGAAAAAATGGCTGAACTCGGTTACACTTATTACAGTATCGGAAGAATTCCTGTAAAATAATTTGTCGCTTAACAATTTGCCGTCTTGATGTTGTAATGGATAGTTGATTCGGAATATAAGTCTAATTTTTAGCTGAAATCGTATTCCCGAACGATTTCAGCTTAAAAATCCTTTCTTGTTAGCATCCCTTTATTTTAATCCTGGTTTAGCACTTTTTCGTAATAAGAGACATAATTAGGTACAATAAGGTCTTTGTGAAAAATTTTCTCAGCCCGTTTTATGCCATTCTTTGAAAAGCTATCGTAGATCTTTGGTTTGTTTAATAAATTTAAAGTGTATTTCGCCATTCTCTGAATATCACCAATTTCCGCGATATAACCCGTTTCATTGTGAATTATCAGTTCCGGCAATCCACCGACACTTGAGGATACAACGGGCAAACCACAAGCCATCGCTTCGAGCGCGGATAAACCAAAACTTTCGGATTGTGACGGCATTAGAAAAATATCGCATCCGCTCAAAATTTCAACAATACTATCCTGCTTACCTAGAAATATCACTTCTTTCTGCAATCCAAGTTCACGCGAAAGCCGTTCACATTCCGACCGATCGGGTCCGTCACCAATCAGCAGCAATTTCGCCGGTATCTGTTTTCGAACTTCCGATAAAATTCTTATTGCATCAGGAACTCTTTTAACCGGTCTGAAATTTGACGTATGCACCAATAGTTTTTCACCGTTGGGCGCAATGTGTCGTAAAAAATCGGGACAGCCTATCGGTTTATAGATATCGGTATCAATAAAGTTAGGTATTACTTCAATTTCCTTTTCTATATGATAGTTGGTTAATGTCTTTTCTTTTAAAAAACGAGACACCGCGGTAACTCCATCGCTCTCCTCAATACTAAATTTTACTAATGGTAAAAATGAAGGTTCGAGACCGGCAAGTGTAATATCCGTACCATGCAGAGTTGTAATAAACTTAAGGTTTCCCCCATTTTTTTTAACTATTTGTTTTGCCAGATAGGCGCTTGTGGCGTGAGGAATGGCATAATGTACATGTAATATATCTAAGTTTTCAAACTCAATTACCTCAAGCATTTTACTGGTGAGTGAAAGTCCATAAAGTTGGTGTTCGAAAAGCGGGTAACTGCTAATCTCAACTTCATGAAAGTAGATATTTTCCACAAATGCTTTAAGCCTGTGAGGAAGCGCGTAGCTGATAAAATGCACTTCATGCCCGATATTGGCTAATTCTTTACCGAGCTCGGTGGCAACAACACCGCTGCCGCCGTATGTGGGGTAACAAGTAATTCCTATTTTCATCTTATTAAGTCACTTAATTATTATTTTTTGATTAAGTAAGAATAAGAAAATTATCAGACATTAATTATCATGTAAAATTCACCCACATGAACTGCAGATTATTAATATCTTTTAATGCTATTTTGCGTTTATAAATTATTGAGAATTACATGCACTTAAATGGAATTAGAAAAAAGAGAATTTTGATAATAGGTTCCAACGGTATGCTTGGGCAGCGTTTAGTTGAGTTTTTTCTTAAACGTCCGGAGTTCGAATTGTTTTGTGCCTCCTTTGAGGATGAGTCGTTTATTCAAAATGTTGATTATACGAAAATCGATATTGGAATTAAATCTGAAGTGAAAAGTTTATTAAATAGTTTTTTCCCGGATTTTATAATTAACTCCGCGGCGTTTACAAATGTTGATAAAAACGAGACCGACAAGGAATCAGCTTGGCGGATAAACGTAACCTCGGTGGAATATTTGGCGAAATATGCTCTTGCCCTCGATGCTCATTTAATACATTTCTCCACCGATTATATTTTCGATGGGGCAAAAGGACCCTACAAAGAGGGCGATACTCCTAATCCGGTCAGCTATTACGGTCGCTCAAAACTTGCGAGCGAAAATGCAATTAAAACAACTTTTGATAACTACACAATTTTTAGAATCAACGTTTTATATGGGCCGGCGTTATACGGTAAGTTAGATTTCGTGAGATGGGTGGTAGATAAACTAAGCAAAAATGAACCTATCAGAATAGTTGATGATCAATTTAATAATCCCAGTTTTACGGAAGATATTGCAGAAGCAGTTTTTTCATCGATTGAAAATAATATCAGTGGCATCTTTAATATTGGTGGAAAAGAATTACTGAATCGATACGAATTTACTAAACGAATTGCTGATTATTTCGATCTCGATAAAACGCTTATCACTCCGATCAAATCGGATGAACTTGAGTGGCTTGCGGTTCGGCCCTTAAATTCGGGCTTGCTTAATCATAAGGCAGAATCAGAACTCGATTACAAACCACATTCGTTGGAAGAAACTTTTGGAATAATTAAACAAATAGCATTAAAATGAAATTAACTTGTCTGCTTGCGTTATTGATAATAAATACAACCAACCTTTTTGCGCAGAGTAATTACCCAACTTGGGCAGAAGGGATAGTTTGGTATCAGATATTTCCTGAAAGATTTGCAAATGGTGATTCCACAAATGATCCGACCGTGGAGAAAGTGTTTTATAATCAAAATGATTTTCCCGAAAATTGGACAATTTCTGATTGGGAAGGAAATTGGTTTGAGGCCGAGGAATGGAATAAAGATAAAAATGGAAATATAAAAGACATTTACTACCGAAGATATGGCGGCGATCTTCAGGGCGTTCTTAACCGATTAGATTATTTAGTCGATTTGGGCGTTGAAGCCGTGTATTTCAATCCGGTTTTTGATGCCGTTTCGCTTCATAAATATGATGGCTCAACTTTTCATCACATAGATGTAAATTTTGGACCCGATCCGGAATTAGATAATAAAGTAATTACTTCCGAAAATGCTACTGATTACACTTCCTGGAATTGGACCTCTGCAGACAGTTTATTCTTAAAATTGATTAAAGAATTCCATAAAAAAAATATCAGAATTATTATTGATGGAGTATTTAATCATTCCGGTACTGAATTCTGGGCGTTTAAGGATTTGATAAAGAAACAGAATAAATCAAAATTTGCCGATTGGTATATAGTTCATGAATTTGATAATCCAGATACCGAAGAAAACGAATTTAATTACGAAGGATGGTGGGGAATTAAATCTTTACCGGAATTCAATCGAAATGAGCATGATCTGAATAGTGAAGTGAAGAAATACATTTTTAAATCCGTTGAAAGATGGATGGACCCAAACGGTGATGGCGATCCGGAAGATGGGGTTGATGGCTGGCGTTTTGATGTTGCCCGTGAAGTTCCACTCGGATTTTGGAATGATCTGAGAAAACATGTAAAAGGAATTAACCCGGAAGCGATAATGATCGGAGAACTTTGGGAGTTATCACCGGATTTTGTCGGTGAGAACAAACCATTCGACGCTTTGATGAATTACAACTTCGCGTTTGCAGTAAACGATTATATGATCGCTGATGATAGTCATAAAATATTACTCCCCGAGTTTTTGGAAAAACTTGAGAAACTAAAAATTACTTATCCTGCTCATTCAAGAAATTTACTCCAAAATTTATTGGATTCTCACGACACAGAACGACTTTCTTCTATGATTAAAAATCCCAACCGTAAATATGATCAAGATGGGGGAGCGAATAATCCGGAGTATAATCCGGGCAAACCAACCGGTGAAGAATACAACCGTTTAAAATTTATAACCGCTTTTCAGTTCTTCTATGAAGGTTCACCGATGATTTATTATGGTGATGAAGTTGGAATGTGGGGTGCCGATGATCCGCATTGCAGAAAACCGATGCTTTGGAGCGATCTTAATTTCGCGAATGAAATAATTGATGGTAAATCGAGCTTTAAAAAGGGATTTGGCGAATACACCAATAACCAAAACGAAAACTTGCTCAATCATTATAAACAATTAATCAAAGTTCGAAAAACAAATCCTGCCTTGAGAAGTGGTACAACAAAAACTGAATATATCGATCACAAGAAAAATATATTCGCGATATCAAGGAAAAACGATTCACAAACAGTGATCGGTTTTTTTAATAATGGAAATGATATCGAACTTAAGGATTTTAGTAATCTTCTTTCTGAGGGTAAAACCTTCACAGAGATTTATTCGCTGAATGAAGCAAATGTATCACAAAGTCTAATCTATCTGCCTCCGAATTCGGTTCTAATTTTGGAGCTACTCTAGCAAATATACAAATTGTTTTTTCCCTCTTATTTCAATAGCTTTAGAAAAATTCATTTTATTTTAACTACTTATATGAAGTTTAATCTCAAATTACTCGTTAGAAATTTCAGCTTTGTTCTGATTTTAGGAATGATGGTATCCGGTTGTGATGGTGACTCCTCCGAATCAGAATACGGCAGTGATAATGATTGGGAGCAAATCAAAAAAAGAGGTAGAATAGTAGCCATTACCGGTTACAATGCTTACAGTTATTTTATTTATCGTGGTCAAACGATGGGTTTCGAATATGAATTATTGAAAAGATTCGCGGATGATCATGAGCTGGACTACGAGCTAAAAGCGATTCGGGGTGGCTTGGAATCGATGTTTGTGAAACTTAACGAAGGTGAGGGAGATGTAATTACGTTTAATCTGACGATTACAAATTCCCGAAAGAAAGATGTTCAATTCACTCAACATTTTGATTTTACCAAACAAGTGTTGGTTCAAAAAAGACCCGACAATTGGCGAAAAATGCGCATGGATGATATTACGGCAAGTTTATTGAGAAATCCAATACTCATGGATGGGAAAACTGTGCACGTCAGGAAAAATTCGGCTTACGTTACGCGCTTACAAAATTTATCTGATGAGATCGGCGGCATTATTAATATTGTTGAAGCCGATTCAAATTTAAGTACTGAAAATCTAATTGAAATGGTAGCGAATGGTGAAATTGAATTTACCGTTGCCGACGAGAACATTGCCAATCTTTACCAAGATTATTATCAGGATTTGGATGTTGAAACATCAGTCTCTTTACCTCAAAAAACGGGTTGGGCAGTTAGGAAGTCATCGCATCTATTTCTTGAAAAACTTAATCTCTGGATAAAGGAATTTAGGAAGTCAACCGATTATTACATTATCTATAACAAGTATTTTAAAAACCGCAATTCTTTCAGTAAAAGAAAAAAGAGCGATTACCTCGTAACCGCAGGCGGAAATATTAGTCCGTACGACGATCTCATCAAAGAGTTGGCAATCACAATTGGTTGGGACTGGCGCCTGCTCGCTTCACAAGTTTATCAAGAATCTATGTTTGATCCCGATGCGCAATCGTGGGTCGGCGCAAAAGGTCTTATGCAACTAATGCCGGCAACAGCCGAAATTTATGGTGTTGTAAATCCGGCGGATCCAATCCAAAATTTGAAAGGGGGAGTCAAATACATTCAGTTTTTAGATAGGTATTGGGAGGACGAAATTGCAGACGCTGAAGAAAGAATAAAATTTATTCTCGCATCTTTTAATATCGGACCGGGGCATATTGTCGACGCAAGAAACCTCGCAATAAAATATGAGTCTAATCCAAATTTATGGTTTGGGAATGTTGAAAATTACCTTCTAAAAAAATCCAACGAAAAATATTATGATGACGAAGTTGTTAAGCATGGATTTGCAAGAGGAAGGGAAACAGTTAAATATGTTCGCGAAGTTATGGAACGCTTTGAACATTATAAACAATTAACAGAGCTTGCCCGACAAGTAAAATCAAATGAAGCGAAAATCGACATCAAATCCTCTAAAAAATAATAGGCTTATTGCGTAATAATCTTTTCTTTTGAATAAAAGAGTAGATATTTTTCATTTACTGAATTCTGAAAATTAAACACCGGATCCGTCATGAAAAATATTTTGGTTCTTGGAGCTGGTCAAAGCACCCCATTTTTAATTTCATATCTTCTAAAAGAATCTGAATCACACGATTGGTTTGTAACTGTTTGTGATATGGATTTTGAATTGGCACAAAGTCGTGTAAATGGAAATCCGAACGGAACAGCTTTAAAATTTGATGTTAATGATGCGAATTTGAGAACTACCCTAATCGATAAGTCTGATATCGTAATAAATATGCTTGCGCCATATTTTCAATATATCATAGCAGTTGACTGTGTTAATCTCGGAAAACATTGCATTACAGCATCTTACGCAGATATTCAGATTCCAAATTTGGAATTAGAAGCCCAGAGAAAAGGGATATTAATCCTAAATGAAATGGGATTGGATCCGGGAATTGATCACATGTCCGCAATGGCGATGATAAATGAAGTACGGGCAAATGGTGGCTATGTTACAAGTTTCATTTCCTACGGAAGCGGAATTCCCGCGCCGGAGGTTCAATCTAATCCGTTAAACTACTGCATCACCTGGAATCCAAGAAATGTAGTGCTTGCTGGTCAAACCGGAGCGCAATATCTGGAAGAACGGAACCTAAAAATTGTTTCCCACCATCAAGTATTTCAGCGAACCTGGAATGTTGAATTAGACGGAGTGGGCACTTTTGAAGCTTACCCAAATAGAGATTCTTTAATATATCAGGAGATATTCAACCTTAAAAGAGTTAATACAATGATCCGCGGAACTCTCAGGTATCCCGGCTGGAGTGAAACCTGGCTGCAGATTGTAAGACTCGGTTTAACGAATGAATTCGCAAAAATGCCGTTCTTAAATCAAATGACATATTCAAAATTTCTCGAAATGTTTCTTCCGCTCACAATCTCCGGAACTAATATTGAACCAAGGGTTGCGAATTTCTTGGGAATAAATCCCACCGGGAAAATAATGTCGAATTTGCGGTGGTTGGGCTTATTTTCAAACGAAAAAATTCCCGGCGATCCTCAGACTCCGGTTGACGTAATGGTCGATTTGGTTAAACGGAAAATGCCTCTCCCTGCCGGTGAACGAGATATGGTGATATTGCTTCACAAAATTGAAGCCCAATATCCTGAGGAGAACGATAGAAAAGAATTGATAGAATCTTGCTTGATTGAATACGGGGAAGCAAACGGATTTACCGCAATTTCCAAAACGGTAGGATTACCGGCAGCAATAGCAGCTAAACTTATTCTTACGGATGAACTGATATTAACCGGATGCCATATTCCAACGCATCCGGCGATTTATACAAAAGTCCTTGCCGAACTCGAATCTTTAGGACTAAAGTTCGACGAAAAAAGATTCGAAGTACACAGTTAATAAATTTCCGGTATAAATGTTTGGTCTGTTATCGGTGGCCGGACATAACCAATATCATGTTGTCTTTCGGGTAACTCGATTTTAGGATAATTTATTTCTCCATAATCGATTTGCGTTAGCAGATGACTGATACAATTTAATCGCGCACGCTTTTTATCATCAGCATTTACAACCCACCAAGGCGCTTGTTTGATGTCGGTGTAATTGAACATGTCATCTTTAGCTTGGGAATATTCAACCCATTTTGCTCGTGATTTTAGATCCATGGGGCTAAGTTTCCAGTTTTTTGTTCTGTCGTTTATTCTATCCTGGAACCGTTTCTCCTGCTCATCATCGCTTACCGAAAACCAATATTTTATTAATTTTATCCCCGAGCGGACTAATATTCTTTCAAATTCCGGACAAGATCTAAAAAATTCTTGCACTTCTTCCTTTGTGCAAAATTCCATTACTCTTTCAACTCCTGCTCGATTGTACCAACTTCTATCGAATAAGACCATTTCTCCCGCCGCCGGTAAATGAGGAACGTAACGTTGAAAATACCACTGCGTTTTTTCTTTCTCTGTTGGAGTTCCGAGAGCAACTACACGACAAACACGAGGATTTAAGGATTGTGTAATTCTTTTTATCACTCCTCCTTTTCCCGCGGCATCTCGTCCTTCGAATAATACTACAACCTTCAGTCCTTTTGCTTTTATCCATTCCTGCATTTTAACCAACTCAACTTGAAGATTTGCTAATTCATTTTCGTAATACTTGTTTTTGAGTTTTGGTTTGCCTGAATCGAGTTTTCTTTTGTCTGATTTTTCGGTGGATTCTTCGGTGTGGTTTTTTTTGGACATGGTCCCTCCATGGTAATTTGAAAGTGGAAAGAAAGAAAAAATATTTTATCTATTTGCTTACTAATTCAAAATATCGAGGGAATTAGTTAATCTAATTAATAAATCCATTTAGTGCAATAGATGGAATCCTGATAGTTTTTACCAGGATTCCTAAACCGATCATAGTGTGAGATTTATTCCGGTATAAATAGAACGACCGTAATTACCAAGGAATAAGGCGTCTTCATAGTATTCGTCAAATACATTATCAACTCTCAAATAAAATTCCATAAAAGTGGTTAACGAATAGGAGGCGGAAAGATTTAACAATGAATATTTTGGTAATTCGACTCTCGTACTCGGGAATGTGGAAAAATTCCTGTCGTATCTTCTTCCGACAATTTTATAAGTTAAATTAAGCAGTAGTTCTTCCGTGAATTTATAAGCCATATTGAAATTAAGTTTATTATCCGGTCTTCTGATTAATTCATTACTTTCAGCCGGTTGTCCTTCATCCTCAGCGACAAGGTAGGTGTAGTTAATATTAATGTTAAATCCGTAAATGTCTACTGCCTTCAGTTCTAATTCGGCTCCATAAGTTTTTACTTTTGCAATGTTTATAGGAATAAAAAACTGATTATAGTCAATTAATCCTTTGTAATTAGTTCTAAAATAAGTGAATCCGAATGATATTTTGTCGGAAGCAAAGAAATCCAAGCCAAAATCCCAACCCAGACTTTCTTCCGGTTTTAGTTCTGCATTTCCGAAAGCAGGATCGAATAAATTGTAAAGAGAGGGCGATTTCAATCCACTGCCAATCGTAAAACGAAGTTTAGTTTTTAGGTCGGAAATATAAATCGCGGGTGCTAATTTATAAGTGATGTTCGTACCGAATTGACTGTTTTTATCTACTCTTAGTCCAACCGAAGAAAAGAAAAACCCGTCATAATTAAATTGATTTAACAAAGAAAAACTCTTGGTATTCATTTCATTTTGGGGGAATATACTTTCATATTTTCCGAACAAACCATCAGACCGGAATTCCGTTGCCGCTTTCTCATTTTCATATTCAAATACCGCCACAATTTTGTTGGATTTCGATAAGTTGTAGTCGTTTTGGAAATCAATTTTAATTCTGGAGGCGTTGTTAAATTGATATGAAGAAGTTTGTGGATGCGCCGCGTCAATTTTGTCAATCGCATGACTTACTCTTCGCAGAAGCGATGCTGACAATTTTGATTCAATTTTCTGATCTAACCATTTTTTTGTTCCGGAGAGACTAAATAAATTCTCCTCAATATCGTAAGTGTAATTCGGATCGTCACCAAACTGCTCTGTTTGATCTAATCCGGTTTCAGCAAAATTGTATTTGAAATAACCGATCAATAAAAAATCTTCTGAAAAATAATATCCCAATTTGGAATTGAAGTTATAATTGTAGTAGTTATCGCTTTCATTATTGCCATATTTGCTGCTTGAAGCGGAGATGCCATCTGTTCCAATATAAGTTGATCCCACCGAATAACTAAATTGCTCATTGCGCCCGGATATTCCTGTGGATGATTTCACAAAATTATTTGATCCATATTCTCCAATCAAAGATATCTTGGTTTCACCTTCACCGGATTTGGTTATAATGTTTATAACACCTGACATAGCATCCGCGCCATATAAAGTGCTTTGTGGTCCTCTGATTATTTCGATCCTTTCAATATTATCGATGTTTAGAGTAGTAAAATCGAATGCGTTTCCGGGTGAACTTGGGTCGTTTACTTCGATTCCATCAATCAGGACCAACGTATGGTTGGAATTCGCACCACGAATAAAAACACTGCTAACTTTACCCATTCCACCCGGTTGAGTTAACGAAATTCCTTTTACATCGCGAAGATATTCTATTACAGAACTTTTCTTTGATGCCTTAAATTGTTCTTGTCCGATAATATCGATCGAGCTTGCGATTTCAAGAAGTGGTGTTTCCGATTTGGTTGCGCTCACAACAATTTCTTCCAATTCGGATTTTGGAATATCTTGAGCGGAGATAAAAAAAGTTAAAAAGAAAAAAAAGCAGAGTGATAAAAAAGTTTTCATCGAAGTTCCTCCGTGATGAATTATTTCTGAGAAACTTCGCGGCTGTGTAGTAAAATTATCAATCGAATGATATAAACTATACCTTTCCCGCGAAGGTGATTTAGTAATTTGTTACGGCAGGTCTCCTGGCTTATGACCTCTTACACCGCCTTCCCATCACAAAATGTGAAAGTGGCTTAATCGTGCAGAGTTAGTCATCTACAGTTGCGGGGCAGCACCGGAATTTCTTGATAATCCTCGATCACCGGTTTCCCTTTTCATCCTAATAGTTTAGGACACCGTAAGTATTTAAAAAGAGCTGCAACAAGTTACAATTTGTTGACGGATTACTAAAGTATTCATCCATTTATTTCGTTAATAAATTGATTTTGATATTAACCGCCAATTAGGTTATTTTTTGAGACGTTTTTGTCATTTTTGATAACTAATATCACATCTTCATGAACTATTTTATTTCATTATTTTTATCCCATCCTTTCAATAATTTTATTAGTAAGCATACAGGAGGCAGTTAATGGGCTGGTTAGGAAGGACGATTAATTCTTCGATCGGCAAAAAGTTTATAATGGCTTTTACCGGAATTTCTTTGATTTTGTTTTTGTTGTTTCATCTTGCCGGTAATCTGACATTATACGCCGGAAAAGATGCTTTTAACGCATATGTTGCAACCCTCGATACCGTTAAACCAATTGTTAGAATTGTTGAAGTTGGTCTGGCATTAGTCTTTTTGTTTCACATTTTTAATGGAATTAAACTTTGGATCGAAAACAAAAAAGCTAGGCCGGTTAATTATGCGGTGAATGGTTCCTCAAAAAATTCAACTTTTTACTCACGAACAATGATTCATTCAGGAAGCATAATATTAATTTTCTTGATTCTTCATCTCACAACATTTTGGGCTACTTTTAATTTTACCGGGCATCCGGTTGATGGTAGTCATGAATATTTTGATATAATTATTTATTTCTTTCAAAAATGGTGGTATGCGTTAATATACTTTATCGCAATGATTCTGCTCGGGTTTCACTTGAATCATGGCTTTCAGAGTGCGTTCCAAACTTTCGGATGGAATCATAATAAATATTTTCCGATGATTCAAAAAATTGGATCGATTTACGCAATTGTTGTCGCCGTTGGTTTTGGGTCACTACCGGTATATTTTTACTTATCATCTGTACTTGGAGGTAACTAATGGGAGATTTAAAGTCATTTATTCCGGAAGGGAATATTAGCGATAAATGGACAAACCATAAGTTTAACATGAAGCTTATTAATCCGGCTAACAAACGTAAATATAAATTGATTGTTGTCGGAACAGGCTTGGCCGGCGCTTCTGCAGCGGCGACATTAGGACAGCTTGGTTATGAAGTTGAAGCTTTTACATTCCATGACAGCGCAAGAAGAGCACATTCGATTGCTGCTCAAGGTGGAATTAATGCTTCGAAAAATTATCAAAATGACGGAGACTCTGTTTTTCGTTTGTTCTACGATACAGTCAAAGGTGGAGATTTTAGAAGTCGAGAGGCCAATGTTCATAGATTAGCTGAAGTTAGTGAAAGCATCATCGATCAATGCGTCGCGCAAGGTGTACCATTCGCAAGAGATTACGGTGGTTTACTTGATAACCGTTCTTTTGGCGGAGCGCAGGTATCCAGAACATTTTATGCTAAAGGGCAAACGGGTCAACAATTATTACTTGGAGCCTACAGCGCTTTGAATAAAGAGGTCGCGAAAGGAACAGTAAAACTTTATTCACGCAAAGAGATGGTTGATCTTGTAGTTATCGATGGAAAAGCTCGCGGTATTATCGTTCGCGATTTAGAAACCGGAGCAATTGAAAAATATTCCGCACACGCAGTTATTATTGCTACCGGAGGTTACGGAAATGTCTTCTTCCTTTCAACTAACGCGATGAACAGTAACGCAACGGCATCATGGCGAGCCCATAAACGCGGTGCCTATTTTGGGAATCCTTGTTTTACCCAAATTCATCCCACTTGTTTACCGGTTCATGGTGAAGGGCAATCTAAATTGACATTGATGAGTGAGAGTTTACGGAATGATGGAAGGATTTGGGTTTCTAAGACCAAAGGAGATATGAGAAGTCCTGACCAAATTCCTGAAGAAGAGAGGGACTATTATCTGGAACGGAAATACCCGTCATTTGGGAATTTATCTCCACGAGATATCTCATCTCGAAGCGCTAAAGAGGTTGTTGATGACGGAAGAGGTGCTCAAGGACAAGAGGCCGTTTATTTAGATTTTAAGGATGCAATCAATCGCCTTGGTAAACATGCAATCGAAGAAAAATATGGTAACTTGTTTGAAATTTATGAAACCATTACAGGCGAAAATCCATATAAACTTCCAATGAAAATTTATCCTGCCCCTCATTATACAATGGGCGGTTTGTGGGTTGATTACAATTTGATGAGCAATCTGCCCGGATTATTTGTACTCGGTGAAGCAAACTTCTCCGATCACGGTGCAAATAGACTTGGTGCAAGTGCTTTAATGCAAGGTTTGGCCGACGGGTATTTTGTAATTCCTTACACCATCGGAAATTATCTCGCTGAAGATAAACCCGAACTGCTTCCCACTGACCATGAGGAATTTTCAAAACATGAGAAGGAGTTTGACGAATTGGTCGATAAATTGATGAGTATTAACGGCAAAACGACTGTTGATACATTCCACAAAAAACTTGGCCGCATCATGTGGAATAAAGTTGGAATGGCAAGAAACGAAAAAGGATTAAATGAAGCCATTAAAGAAATTTCTGAATTGAGGGAAGAATTCTGGAAGGATCTTAAACTTGTAGGAACAAAAGATGGTGTAAATCAAACTTTGGAAAGAGCCGGAAGAGTAGTTGATTATCTCGAGCTTGGCGAATTAATGGCTGTTGATGCTCTTGATAGAAATGAGTCGTGTGGTGCCCATTTTCGGGAAGAATATCAAACCGGGGAGGGAGAAGCAAAACGAAACGATGAAGATTACACCTACGTCTCTGCTTGGGAATTTAAGGATCTTGGACGCTGGGAACTTCATAAAGAAGATCTCGATTTTGAATATGTAAAATTAGCTACAAGGAGTTATAAATAATGGATGAGAAGAATTTGAATTTAACTCTTAAAATTTGGCGTCAGGCCGGACCAACTTCCGTTGGCAGTTTTCAAGATTTTAAAGTCAGTGTTTCCGAGGATTCTTCAATCTTGGAGATGATTGACGATCTCAATAACGAGCTTGAAGGAGATGGAAAAGAACCGGTAACTTTCGAAAGTGATTGCCGTGAAGGAATCTGCGGAACTTGCGGACTTGTAATAAATGGCCAACCGCACGGACCAATTCCAAAAATTGCTACTTGCCAGTTGCACATGCGAAATTTTAAGAATGGCGATACCATCTGGATTGAACCATTTAGAGCAAAAGCATTTCCCATAATCAAAGATCTTATGGTTGATCGTTCGGGATTCGATCGAATTATGGAATCGGGAGGATATGTTTCGGTAAATACAGGCGGAGTTCCGGATGCCAACGAAATACCGATCTCTAAAGATGTTGCCGCAGAGGCTTTTGATGCAGCGGCATGTATAGGATGCGGCGCTTGTGTAGCAGCTTGTAAAAATGCTTCGGCGATGTTATTTGTCAGTGCAAAAGTTTCACAATTTTCATTGTTGCCGCAAGGACAACCTGAGCGTTATGATCGTGTTCAAAAGATGGTTATGAAAATGGATGAAATGGGATTTGGAAGCTGTACTAACACTTATGCTTGCGAAGCCGAGTGTCCTAAAGGTATCTCCATTAAAAATATTGCCAGAATGAATCGTGATTATATTAAAGCGAGAGCAACATCTGAAAATTTAGAAGTTTAGACTATTTCATTATAAAATCCCGGTTTCATTTAATCGGGATTTTCTTTATCTATTTGTTTATAATTACCGAATGATTAATTCACTCAGCATCTGATTAAAGAATGTTCGAAAAAGAAATAAAAGCAATATATCGACTAAATGTAGACAAGATTGAAAACTTGGGTGCGTTTTGTACTTTCGAGCAAATCCAGTCTGCGGAATTGCATCCTGCAATATTGCAATACCTTTCAGCGGAGTTAGATTTTCTGATTTATGAAGACCGTAAAAAACTCTTAAAAGATTCTGTCTTTGATTATTCCAGCGAAGCTGTTCAGCGTCATTTTAAAATGATGGATCAAGAGATAAAAACAAAAAAAAGGTTTTCAATCGAATATATAAAAAAATTGATTCTTCACTCTGCTTCCTTTAATGTGAATTTTTTGGTGCGTCCTAAGTGGTCTTTGCTAAGAATAATATTTGAAGAGGAAACCCGGAAATCCACCGAAGAAATAGTTCAAATTCTAAATTATGTTTACTACTACGATTATCTAAAAAAAATTCTCACATCCTACCTTCGAAAGAAAAATATTACATCAATAAATGTTCATGATTTTGAAGAGATATTGGAAAAAATTGATCAGCTTGAGGTTGAATCATATTTGGATACGATTTACGATCGTGCTCTAAGTGCGATGGAGGAATTTTTTAATACCGGTGGTCATACAGCCGGTAGAATTCCGTTAAAAGCTGTCGAGATGTTCCTTGATGAAAAACACCTCAGCAAGGAGCTTGAAAATCTGCGCCAGCTTCCCGGCAGTGGGAATCAATATTTTGATCCTGATGACCTTAAAAAAATTATCAAAGGACAGTTCAATGGATTTGACGCCTCGTCGATGGAAAAAACAGAAGATAAAATTATCAATGAAAAGCCAAAACTGAATTTTAGTCCGAAAATTGAAAATATTTTGGATGAGAAGGATGATAATCCGGCAGTAAAATCTCCAAATCCTCCTGATTCCTATGATTCGAAACTCAAAAAATATTCTTTTACATTTAATAGCGAAGATGATTCAGAGGAGGATGAAAAACCTGTCTCTGATCCAAACCAACTTTCAATGGCCGACCAATTATTGGATTCTGTTCAAGAGGTGGAGTCGAATCCGGATTCGGGGAAAAGTACCATTGATGAGGAAGACACAAATAATAATGACGATACTGAAATTATTGTAGAGTTAGACAAGCCGTTTGATTTTGACGAAACTGAAGACGATTTCAATGATTCCGAAGAATCGGATCGTTCAAATAATTTACCCAAAGAAATTGATGATATCAGTATTTCTTTCGATGAAGAAGTTGAGGAATTAGAAAAAGAAATTGAAGAACTGCCCGATGACGAAGAGAGGGATAATTTAGTTATAGAAAATCCTGATGAGTCAGGGAAGTATAATGAGTACGACGAAGAGATTTCAGATATCGACGATGAACCGGAACATGAAGCCGATCTGAAGGAGTTAAGGAATAGTGAGGAACCTGTCCAAGAGCAGACTGAAAGAAACCCGGAAATTTTTTCGATAATGCGGGATACGGAGCGGAAAGCCGAACCGCGGGAGAACAAGCCTGAACTTACCGATTTTCTGGAGTCAAAAAATATCGGTAAAATTATCGAAAATATTTTTGATGGGGATATGGAATTCTTCATTCACACATCGGATTTGATCGCAAAATCAAGTTCATTAAACGAAGCCTTTGATATTCTTGAAAGGGTTTTCAAAAGTAATTATGTTAATCCATCCTCAAAAGATGCACAAAACTTTAAATCAATAATTTCCGAATACTTCGACAGTTTATAAATCCAATGTTTCTAGATTACGCAAAAATAGTTGTAAAAGCCGGTAAAGGCGGAGATGGTGTTGTAGCTTTTCGCAGAGAGAAGTTCGTTCCCAAGGGCGGGCCTTCTGGTGGAGATGGTGGAAAAGGCGGCGATGTAATTTTTATTGCCGACAGCAATTTCTCCACACTACTTGATTTCCGATACCGGAAAGAATATGTCGCCGAAGACGGGGCTCCGGGAGCTTCTTCTATGAAGGATGGAAAAAACGGTGAGGATATTATTTTAAAAGTGCCGATCGGTACTTTAATTAAAGATGAAGCAACCGGTGAAGTTTTAGCGGACTTGGATGAAAATCATAGGACTATTGTTTTGGTTCACGGCGGACGTGGTGGAAAAGGGAATAGTAAGTTTGCAACATCCACAAATCAAACTCCTCGTTTCGCACAGGATGGAAAACCTGGTGAAGAAAAAACAATATCGCTGGAATTAAAATTACTCGCGGATGTGGGTCTCGTTGGCTTTCCAAACGCCGGAAAATCAACTTTTATTTCTACAGTTTCAGCGGCAAAACCTAAAATTGCTGATTACCCGTTCACCACACTTGAACCAAATCTCGGAATTGTTCGATATAAAGAATATGATTCATTCGTGATTGCTGATATCCCAGGTATCATTGAAGGTGCGCATGAAGGGAAAGGCTTAGGACTAAAATTCTTAAAACATATTGAGCGTACCGGGATCTTACTTTTAATGATTGATTCACTGGAAGAAGATCCACAGTCAGTTTACGATACCTTGATGAAGGAACTAAATAACTACAGCGAATTGTTATCGGATAAACGGAAAATTGTTGTATTTACTAAAATCGATGCTCTCGTTCCTGAGAAAATTGATGAATTACGCGACTTAAAACTCACTGGATATGATGGAGAGAAATTTTTAATTTCTAGTATCGCCAAAATGGGTGTTAATGATTTGGTTGACCATATCTGGAAGTTGTTATAAAAATCAAAAAAGATAATTTAGTTTATTAAAAAAGTAAGAGTCTGATATGAAACTAAAAAAACGCAATAAAATTATTGCAGGAATTCTAACCTTGATAATTATTGCTTGCACAGGAGGCCTTAATATTTACTCCGATAAAGATGAAGTTGCTATGGGTCAGCAGTTCGCAGAACAAATCGAGAGCGACAATAAAACTTATCCGGACTATAATGATCCGGTTTTGGAAAAGTATATTGAAAACAATATCTTTTTCCCTTTACTCGCTTCTCCCGCGATTCAAAAACGGGGAGTATACAAATACGATCTAACTTTGATTGCTAATGATACAGTTCTTAATGCTTTCGCGATACCCGGTGGGAATGTATATCTTTACACAGGATTACTTAAATATCTTGATTCCGAAGCAGCGCTCGCCGGAGTTTTAGGGCATGAAATCGCCCACGCTGAAAGACGCCATGCAACACAAAGAATTACCAGAGCGTATGGATTGCAATTTCTGGTTAGTATAGCGCTGGGTAATAATCCCTCACAAACTACCGAAGTAGTAGCGAATCTGTTTTCCGGATTGGCTCTTTTGGCAAATAGCAGATCGAACGAGGATGAAAGTGATGAATATTCAATCAAATATATGCAGGCAACAAAGTATTATCCCGGTGGAGTAAAATTCTTCTTCGAAAAAATGAGGGATGATGGTTTAGTCAACTCTAAAGGGCAGGGAGTAGGTGTGTTTTTATCAACTCATCCCGACCCGATTGATCGAATTAAGACCACGAACGAAAGATTAAAAGCATTAAAAATTCCTGTAAAATCTTGGAAAAGTAATGACCAGGATATTTATCGAGATGCTTACAAAAATAATATTCTTTCTCGATTGAAGTAAGTAATTCATTTGCAACTATTTTGATACTTGAGTAAATTAAAGGTCTGTTTTTTTGACGAATGGCGGGGTAGCTCAGTCGGTTAGAGCAGTGGAATCATAATCCACGTGTCGGGGGTTCGAATCCCTCCCCCGCTACAATTACTTGGAGAGATAAAAATGTATACATTATTAGTTACGATTTCAATTATAATTGCCTTCTTTTTGGTGATTGTTGTACTGCTTCAATCAAGCAAAGGCGGCGGATTAGCGGGAACCTTTGGTGGTGGCGGTCAAATGGGAAATGTATTTGGATCGAGAAGAACTGCTGATTTTCTCAGTAGAGCAACTTGGTGGTTAGGTGGTTCAATGCTATTCTTAGCGATTGTTGTAAATATGTTCTTCTTACCCGGAAAAACAACTGTTGAAGAAAGACAAAGTATTATTCAAAGTACTCAACAAAGAGTTCCGACAACCCCTAGTTTACCTCAATTACCGACTTCAGATAACGCCGGTTCAACATCGGATGAGGCAACTACGGACGATTCAAACCAAGAATAATTTACCGCAAAATAACAGTTAGTTTTAATTAAACCCTTGCCGATTTTTGGCAGGGGTTTTTTATTTGCCCAAGCTCTTGTTATTTTCCCTGCCATCGTGATTGATTTTATAGTCTAAGAAAAAATCTATTTTCGAATTATTAATATTCGTATCAGCCCAGGATTCAAGCTCATCAGCTCCGCGAGTGGACTCGAACCTCCATCCCGACACGTCGGAATAACAGCAGATGCCTAATAAATTGTAGTCACCCTCAGAAACATATCCGTTATTTTTGTGATTTAAAATAAAAAAACCCCAACAAAAATTGGGGTTTTTAAGCTCCGCGAGTAGGACTCGAACCTACAACCCTTCGGTTAACAGCCGAATGCTCTACCATTGAGCTATCGCGGAATGCAAATTTTTCAGACACAAAATGTAAGTAGTAATTCAGCTTTTGTCAAGAGAATCTTCGAATTCCCAATAATATTTTTCCCGTGTTTTTCTAATAAATGAGAAGGATGGTGGAGTGAAGAATAAATAATTCTATAAACTTAGATGGTTATTTATTGAAAATCGGCATAAAGGTAATAAATTTATAACTATCAAAGAGGCACGTAAATTGTATGAATCCAAAATTAAAAGTGAGAGAATAATGAATATATCAAAAATTGAACACATCGGAATTGCAGTCAAAAATCTAAATGACTCTATTAAATACTATGAAGATGTGCTGGGATTAAAGTGTTATTCAATCGAAGAAGTAAAAGACCAGAAAGTGAAAACAGCATTTTTTCTGGTTGGTGAAACAAAAATTGAACTTCTGGAATCCACTGAGTCCGATGGTCCTATCGGAAAATATATTGAAAAAAGAGGCGAAGGTATCCATCATCTTGCATTTAAAGTTGATGATGTATCGTCGGCATTGTCGGAAGCAAAATCGAAGGGTGTTCAGTTGATCGATCAGAATCCCCGAAAGGGAGCTGAAGGTTTAGAGATTGCATTTTTACATCCAAAATCCACAAACGGAGTTTTAACCGAATTCTGCCAAGAATCAAAAAGATAAAATTAAGAGCCGGAGCTATTATGGCAATCGAGAATAAAATTAAAGAATTAATGGAAATGCGTGAAAAAGCGCGTTTAGGTGGTGGTGAGCAAAGGATTGAATCGCAACACAAAAAGGGTAAATACACTGCCCGCGAACGAATTGATCTCCTCCTCGATGAAGGAAGTTTCGAAGAATTCGACATGTTTGTTTCACATCGTTGTATTGATTTCGGATTGAAAGGGAAGGATTTTCTATCGGACGGAGTTGTTACCGGGTACGGTACTATTGATGGAAGACTCGTTTATATTTTTTCACAGGACTTTACGGTTTTCGGCGGCTCACTTTCTGAGATGTACGCGCAAAAAATTTGTAAGGTAATGGATAAAGCGATGAAAGTTGGCGCACCAATTATCGGAATAAATGATAGCGGTGGGGCCCGAATTCAGGAGGGTGTTAAAAGTCTCGGCGGATATGCCGATATCTTCCAAAGAAATATAATGTCTTCAGGAGTAATTCCTCAAATATCCGCAATCTTTGGTCCATGCGCCGGCGGAGCTGTTTATTCCCCCGCTTTAACTGATTTTACTATTATGTCTAAAGGGACAAGTTATATGTTTGTGACGGGCCCCAAAGTCGTTAAAACGGTTACCGGTGAAACAGTTGATGAAGAAAATTTGGGTGGAGCTTCAGTTCATGCGCGGAAATCCGGGGTGACTCATTTCGTAGCCGAAGATGAACAAGAAGGAATTCTACTGATAAGGAAGTTGCTGACATATCTTCCGCAAAATAATTTGGAAGATCCTCCATTAACATCTTGTGATGACCCGATTGATCGTTTGGAACAGAGTTTAAATGAAATAATTCCTGAAGATGCGAATAAACCGTATGATGTTCGAGAAGTTATTCACGCGGTTGTGGATTATGCTGAATTCCTCGAAGTCCAAAGACAATATTCACCCAATATCGTAGTTGGATTCGCGAAATTTAACGGGATGTCTGTTGGAATAGTTGCCAACCAACCGAATTATCTTGCCGGGGTTCTGGATAGTAATGCTTCTAGAAAAGCGGCACGATTCGTCCGGTTTTGTGATGCTTTTAATATACCTATTGTCACTTTGGTTGATGTTCCGGGATTTCTTCCGGGAACCGCTCAAGAATATGGCGGGATAATTATTCATGGCGCCAAGCTATTGTTCGCCTATGGTGAAGCCACGGTTCCGAAAATCACGATTATTTTGCGGAAGGCATACGGAGGAGCTTACGATGTGATGAGCTCTAAACATCTTAGAGGTGATATAAATTATGCCTGGCCGGGAGCCGAAATAGCTGTGATGGGGCCAAGAGGAGCGATAGAAGTTCTCCATGCAAAAGAATTAAAAGAGATTTCGGATGAGCAAGAGAGAGTAAACTTTATTGTGGAAAAGGAAGAAGAATACAGAAGTAAATTTGCTAATCCGTTTGTGGCGGCGAAATACGGTTATATTGACGATGTTATTGAACCTCGGAATACAAGGTTCAGAATAATAAGGGCTTTGCAAATGTTATCTACTAAAAAGGATACTAATCCTCCCAAAAAACATTCGAACATGCCGTTATGATAATTCAAGAAATTACTAAAACCGATTCATTATCCGCGATTAAAGATACCGTAATCCAATCCTCAGCTAACACATTAGGTGAAATAACTTTTGCCCCGGAAAAACTGCTGGAAAGTAACGGACTAATGATTTCAATTGTCGGATATGGAATAGTTTTCCTCGCTCTTCTGCTGTTATATCTTTTTATTCGAACACTAACGAAGACTCTTTTTACTAAGCAGAAAAAAAGACTGATTGCAAAGGGTGAATCCATTCATCCTGAAGTTGACCTTTCAGTTCCGGGAGAAGTTACCGCGGCAATCGGAATGGCGATAAATTTGTACTTCGATTCGCAGCATGATATTGAAAGTACCGTATTAACTATTAAAAAAGTTCAAAGACCTTATTCTCCGTGGAGTTCCAAATTATATGGTTTGAGGCATTATCCAAATAAGTAGACCAAGAGATTTATTATGAAAAAATTTAAGTTCATGATTAGAGGCAACAACTACGATGTTGAAATATTAACTATCGAGGATGATATTGCAGAAATCGAAGTAAATGGTTCAAAGTATAAAGTTGAAATTCAGCACGAAAAAAAGCAGAGCAAAACTCCTAAATTGGTTCGACCTCATTTCACTCCGAATATTGAGAAGGAAGAATCTGCCAAAAAAGGAAATGGTGCCGGGGCTGTTAAATCACCTCTTCCCGGAACAATTCTTGAACTGAAAGTTAAAGTTGGGGATAAAGTAAAAGTGGACGATACTTTGCTGATCATGGAAGCAATGAAAATGGAGAATAATATCAAATCGGATCGTGATGGTATTGTTACTGAAATTAAAATAAATGTTGGCGATTCCGTTTTGGAAGGAGATATACTTGTTGAGTTGGGGAGTTAAAACATGGACGGAGTTACTCAATTTCTAAGATTTACCAGCTTTGCGAATTTTACTTGGGGACATCTGGTAATGCTTGCGATAGGTTGTCTCTTCATATTTTTAGCCATTAAAAAAGAATACGAACCATTGTTACTGATTCCGATTGGGTTCGGAATTTTAATCGGTAATATTCCGTTTTTTGAAAACGTCGGTTTGCAGATTGGTATTTATGAAGAGGGAAGTGTACTCAATTATTTGTACTTCGGAGTAACGAAAGGTATTTATCCACCCCTTATTTTTCTTGGTATTGGGGCAATGACCGACTTCTCCGCACTCTTATCAAATCCCAAACTTATGCTGCTTGGAGCTGCGGCGCAGGTCGGAATTTTTCTAACATTTATGGCTGCGTTAGTGCTCGGTTTTACTCAGGAACAGGCAGCGGCAATAGGCATTATCGGTGGTGCTGACGGACCGACCGCTATTTTTCTTTCTTCCCGTCTTGCTCCGGAGTTAATTGGTGCCATTGCAATTGCGGCATATTCATATATGGCATTAGTACCGGTAATACAACCTCCGATTATTAAATTACTAACTTCGAAGGAAGAACGAGTAATTAGGATGAAACCTCCTCGTTCGGTATCTAAACTTGAAAAAATTCTATTTCCGATTGTTGGGCTGTTGCTTACAACCTTTATCTCGCCGGGTGCTTTGCCATTGCTGGGAATGTTGTTTTTCGGAAACTTGCTAAAAGAATCGGGAGTAACAAAAAGATTGAGCGATACCGCATCAAAAGCTATGATTGATATAGTAACAATCCTTCTCGGACTCACTGTTGGGGCATCAACTCAGGCGACAACATTTTTAACTCCGCAATCGATTTTAATTTTTGTGCTTGGTGCCGTCTCTTTCGCGATCGCAACTGCCGGTGGGGTAATTTTTGCAAAAGTGATGAATCTCTTTTTAAAAGGAGACGAAAGAATTAATCCAATGATTGGAGCGGCTGGTGTTTCGGCTGTACCGGATAGTGCCAGAGTTGTTCAATCTTTGGGGTTAAAAGAGGATTCATCAAACTACTTATTAATGCACGCAATGGCACCCAATGTTTCCGGTGTTATCGGTTCAGCGGTCGCTGCAGGTATTTTAATGGGATTTTTGTTGAAGGCGGTTTGAGAAATTTTTCATGTTCTTAAATTGATTATATTTTGAGTCAATAAGAATAATCGGAATCGTGATGGAAGAAGAATCAAAAACAGCAGAATATTTTGAAAATGAAAAGAAGACTTATGAACGAAAAACAGTTTATTCAGGTTTTGGTTGGTTTCTTTTTACATTTGTAGGAATAAGCGCAGTTCCTCAAAAAGTTGAATTTTACGAAAGGGAAACGGGGAAAAAAGTGGCTTCATTTTCCGATGAGGAAACCAGAAAGAAATATGTAGGAAGATAGTTTTTTTCTTGATTGCTGTGTGAATGGGATAAAAAGCCGCCTTTAGCTGGGCGGCTTTTTTGTGTTAATCCAAAATTGAACCGTTCGGTAATACAATTGCCGGGGAAATGATTCGATCAGCTAATTCTGTTTGCAACAACTTTATTATAATTATCGATTGCCACAAAATAATCAGGATCCTCAAGTACATTTACTTCACAAATGCTTTGTGCTTTTTTAATAAGCCTATGGCAATCTTTACTCAAATGCCTTAAGTGAATATTTTTTCCTTTCTTCTGATATTTTTCCGACAATTTATTAATCGCTTCAATTGCGGATTGGTCCATAATTCGGGATTCAGCAAAATCAACAATTACCTCCTTGGGATCATTTTCCAGATCAAATTTAGAATTAAATAAAGTTGTCGAGCCAAAAAATAAAGGGCCAAAAATTTCATAATGTTTTACGCCACGTTCGTCAATGTGTTTCCTTGCTCTGATTCGAACAGCATTCTCCCATGAAAAAACTAGCGAGGCGATAATTACACCGGCCAAGACGGCGATTGCCAAATCAAAAATAACTGTTAAAGCAGTCACAACAATGATCACAAGAATGTCTGCTTTCGGCACTTTATTCAATATTTTGAATGTGCTCCAAGCGAATGTACCGAGAACTACCATAAACATCACCGCGGTAAGCGCGGCAATTGGAACCATTTCAATATATTTTGAACCGAATAAAATAAAAGCGAGCAGCGCTAATGCAGCTACGATTCCGGAAAGTCTTCCTCGTCCGCCGGATTTTATATTAATTATACTCTGTCCGATCATGGCACATCCGCCCATTCCTCCGAACAACCCATTAACAAAATTTGCTATACCTTGTGCGATACTTTCTCTGTTTGCATCTCCTCTCGTTTCGGTCAACTCATCAATTAGTGAAAGTGTCATCAAGGATTCTATTAACCCAATTGCCGCTAAAATAAGAGCGTACGGAAAGATAATTGCTAATGTTTCGAGATTAAATGGAATTGCCGGAATGCCGAATACCGGTAATCCGGCCTCTATTCCGCTCCCGCCGCCGGAAACAATAAAGGATTTTACCGATTGAGTATCAATTTCACCAAATATTACCAAAAGTGATATTGTAATTATGGCAACGAGCGCTGCTGGAATCTTTTTAGTAATTAGAGGGAGGATAATCATAATTCCCATAGCAAGAGCGATTAGCCCCAGCATAATATATAACTGTGAGCCGCTCATCCATTCGCCTTCTACTCTGAACATACTTAATTGAGAAAGGAAGATTACAAGAGCAAGTCCATTTACAAATCCCATCATCACCGAATGCGGAATCATACGAATAAATTTGCCTAAGCGTAGGAATCCCGCTGATGCTTGAATTAATCCCGTTAGCAATAATGTCGCAAATAAGTATTGCACGCCAAGCTGTTCGGATGGCGCTCCCATTGCGTTGCCTTCCTGCACTAAAGCAACCATAACAACTGCCATTGCCCCGGTTGCGCCGGAAATCATACCGGGTCTCCCGCCGATAATCGAGGTGATCAGGCCCATCATGAAAGCTCCGTATAATCCGATTACAGGTGAAATTCCGGCAATAAAGGAGAAAGCAACGGCTTCCGGAACTAAAGCTAAAGCGACTGTTAATCCCGAGAAGATATCATCTTTAATGCTGCCCTGCGATTTATCAATAAATGTATATTTCATCCAAATCCTATTCGATAATTAATTTTATTGTATTTACCCGGCAATATTGACTTCGCGGATTAAATTCTGCGAATTTCCAACACAGCCTTTGGTTTGCTTAATTGTAATCTTAGTAGAAAATCTATGGGGTGTGACTATAAATTTGAGTTGATTATTGACTCATTTTGAAAAAAGAATAGCCGCTGTTCTTTATGCATACAATTCAAATAGCAGTGGCAAATATAAGCTATTAAAGAGGTTACGTTTGTTATTTAATGTCATCTTTGCAAATTGATTAGATTGCTTTGCGAGTCTAGAAACTTTTAACTATAGCCAGAAAATTTGGACTTTTGGGATTTGCTTCAATCAAATTAAGGACTTACCTCAGTTCAAGCCTATCCAACCGGTTACCGATTGTGATAGTCTTCATTTCCTCTTCCAGATCTTTAAACTCTTTTTTCTCTACTGATTTAATTTGTTCACCCTTTCTAAGCAAATGAATTTCATCGCAAGTGTCACTCAATGTGGAGAAAATATGTGAAGAAATCAGAATAATTTTATTCAAGTTTTTAAGTTTTAGTATGATCTCCGTTAAGAGAATGTTGCTTTGAATATCAACACCGTTAAACGGTTCATCAAGAATAAAATATTCATTCCCCTGAAGTAATATCGCCGTTAATGCCAATTTCTTTTTCATTCCTGTCGAATAAGTTGAGGCATATTGATTTAAAGGCAAATCGAAAATATTTTTAGATTTAATGTCATTCACAGTTATTCCACGGGCATTACAGAGCAACTTGATATACTCTCCACCCGTAATTTTTGCGAAAAAGTAAGGCTCTGTTAAAAGTAATCCCAAATTATTTTTTAAAGGGTTTAATTCGGATTCAATTTCGCCTTCGTAGTTCTCTAATCCGGCTATGCAGCGGAATAATGTTGTTTTTCCCGCACCGTTTTCACCGACTATTCCGTAAACATTTCCTTTATTAAATTCAAAGTTAATGCTTTTCAAAACTTGGTTGCTGCCATAAGATTTGCAGAGTTCACTAATTTTAATCATCCAAAACTACTTTTAAATTATTGATGGATTTGAAATATAAATAGGGCATAACCGCCAATAATAGCGGCGGGAAATATACACTTAACGCAATTAGTATTCCTTCGGGAATGTTCATTTTTAACGGATATGCGGAATATTTGGCGAGAATAATTGTCCAAATAAACAACAATCCAAACATGAAAATTAGAAGAGGCCATTTAAAATCAGCCGGAAAAAAAATCAAAAGACTAACTAGAATGGGCAAAACGAGAAGAGATGAATATTTTGTTGCTGTAATAATTTTATTCAGTAAAAATGTATTTGGAGTCTCAGCATGTATCCAAATGTAAAATTCATCCTCCGGTTTTGTGTAGTAATTCAATGCAGTCAGAAAAACCAGTATCATCGAAAAGATGCCCAGGTTCAGATTATCCGCGTTAATTGCGAGACCCGTCAAAATGTAAGCGATCGGATACATGAAAAAAGTTTTCCTAAAACCCACTAAAAACTCAAACGGCCTTTTCGAAAACGGTGTGGGTATCGAGAAATTAAAATTTATTTGAAATGTAAACGCGGCAATGAGTATTGCGATTCCTAATAATAATAAGGATTCAAGAAATGCATTGTAATAGATGAGGACAATTAAAAAAGGAAGACTGATAATTATATTCTCTAAAATCCGTATCCGGTTTTCTAATTTATTGCCGAATGTTGCCAGTAAAAATTCTGTTCTTCTTTTCTCGGAAAGATTAAATAACAAACTTAAGCAAGATAGAATTACCAAATATTTCGCAAACTCAGAATTTTCAAAAAGGTAGTAGGAAAGAAAAATGAAAGCCGCTAAACCCAAAATATAACCAACTACGGGATTGAGGCCGACTTCCCTAATCCTTCTGTTAGCCATTACAAATTGTAAATAGAAATACTCTTTCATATTCGTGAATGTTCGTTTTTAGAGTTGGTTTGCTTAGTCTAACTGAGTTCTAATGATCGACTTTGGTGATCAGTGCTGCTTTTATACATCCTTTTAAGACAATTGTGCCTGTATTATTTCTATCAGACAAAAAATCTTATTCATTGTGATAATCCTAATCGAAATCAAAAGTTGGTAATTAGAATCAAAGTGCCGTGCGTAAAAAGTCCAAATTTTGGGGACAATTAACTATTGCCGGAAAAGTTGGACTTTTGTGTTCACTTCAGCAGCTCATTCAAATTATTTAAGAACATTTTCCACCCGTCAACTACACCGGAATTTAGGATGTTTTCTTTTTGTTCGGCGCTTGAAAAACTTGAAAATAATTTGATCAGAGTTTTTGCATTTACCACTGTGAAAGTAATTTCAGTCGTGACCGGTTCATTGTTCTCTCTGTCGTCATCCCAGGAATCCTTGTAAACAATCCGGTTGGGCTTTTCCAATAATATATATTCACCTTTAGTAGGATAGATTTCCCCTTCGGGTGATTTCATGTGTATCCGAAAAAAACCTCCATTCACAGGATTCATTTCTGCCCTTGCGATTGAAAAACCGGTCGGACAGAACCATTTTTGAAATGTATCAATCTCGGTCCACGCATTGTAGACCGAGTCGATATCTGAATCTATTTCAAATTCCAAAACGAGTACGGGGTCTAAAGAATTTTCGGTTTTATATAAATCTTTCATTTTAATTCCTTCTTTTGGTGGTCGTCAATATTCCAATATACAAATTTTGTGCGTTTGTGAACTGTAACTTTTGCTTTTACCCATGTTTGTTTTTTTCACGATTTAGCTGCCTGAAATCGCTATTATCACTCTCAGAAAAGGGAAAAGCTGTCACAACTTAATGAAATACTCTCTATCATAATCAAATACAAAGGTTAGAATTTAGAATTGGTTGAATAAGAGTAAAGTTCAACTTTTGGAGAATAGAAATTGCTTCTAGAAGAGTTGAACTTTTCTCTTGCACCTTCTTACACTGCTGATTTAAACCCCAATAGCAAATAAAGTATTATCACGGTTCAGGTAATCGAAATTGTTTATGTCCGCGTCGGCTGAGTAAAATTTTCTTTACAGTTAGATTTGAACTATAGGATTCCTGCTTTTTCTCAGAAATTAAAAATATGATAAAGATCAAGGCTAAGAAGAGGGGGAAAGGAACTATTGGCTGTTGAATAAATATATCCCCGGATCTTTCGATCCGGGGGAGTAAATGTGAAACTAAGGATTTTATTTCAGAAGAATCATTTTGTTTGTTTGGGTAAATGTTCCCGCTTCGAGCCTGTAGAAATAAATTCCTGTTGCGACTTTGGCTCCGAAATTATCGGTTCCGTTCCAGCGGGACGTATGAACGCCCGCGTTAAATTCACCTTGAATTAATGATTTGATTTCTCTTCCGAGAACATCATATATTTTCAAAGATACATTTTGTTTTTGCGGTAATGTAAATTTGATAGTGGTTTCGGGATTAAACGGATTAGGATAATTTTGAGACAAGGAGTATTCCGTCGGTAATACTTCGATTTCCGTAACATCAGTCGCGGTAATTGAAAATACCGGTCCGGTTTGAAATTCACCGCCGTTAATCGAATATGTTGATGAAATTTTTGCTCCTTCAGGAATTGATTCTTGCGGGAAGTTCAAAACTATATCAGCCATGTCGAAACCGTTATCACGGTCGATTGGAGAAGCGAATGTAAATTGAACTACTCCTTCCGCCGATTCCGTTGCGTTAACATAATTTCCATCAGCAATTTTATCTGATTCGAATGAATCAAAATTGAGGAGAGAGGAATCGTAAGTAAGGGTAACTTTCACACTTCTAATTTCTTGTGCCGCTTTTTCAAGTCCTTCCACCCTCAGTCCCAAGGCAAATTCACTTGGATCAACCCTGGTTCTTCCGGTTGTTATTTTTCCTCTATTGTTTCCGGGGTTTTCAACTTTTGGGAATAATCCGTTTTGCAAATAAAACATATAAGCTGCTATATCATCGGCATTTACAGCCTTGTCTTCATTTACATCAGCATTCGAAAGTCCGTCACCCGATAATTCGTATTCACCACCATAATCTAAATGATAACCGACACTAAGTAAATCGGATAGATCTACATTTCCATCCAAATTAGCGTCGCCAATACCGGCATTTCCCGATCCTTCAAGTGAAAATGAAATAATTGCAAGATCTGTGTGATCCAATTCATTGCCAACGCCCGCGAAGAAACTTGTAGCGTAAAGTGCGCTGATTCCGGCATCCGGATTTGAATCTTTAACTTTCCAAGAAACATAGAATAGATCGCCGGCTTCCGTTATTGGTTCATTTCCGCCGAAAATTTTGAATGTGTAATGATGATCGGATTCATCCAAGAGTTTTATTCTTCTTCCATTCATCAATGGTCCGGGATTAAACCCTGTAAACTCAAGTTCATTATTATTAAAAACTATTGTTCCGGTTAAAGTGTTGTAAGATATTTCGGAAGTTGGTTCGATGGAAACCGCTACTGTAGCGATTCCGCCTTTGTAAGTTTCAACATCCGAAAGAAGTATTTTCGCTTCACCGGTAGAAGGAGCAATTCCGTTCATAGTTCTTGATAAACCGTTTTGAGTAGCGATCCAAAGTTCCGTTCCATCAAAATTTAATGAGTTTACGATACTGGGCGCATTATTAGGAGCGACGCTCGAATATTGAACAAAATTTTCTCCGTCATAGATGTACAATCCATGATCGTAATTTCCGATGAATAATTTATCATCGGCATATAATAACGCCGTTACCGGTTGAGAACTGATATTCAGCGTCAAATCAGTCCAAGTACTGTTTGATTTGTCAAATTGAGCGAGACCGTCATGCGAAGTTCCGACAAAAACCTTTCCGTCACCGTACGCAAGAGCGGTGATATTATTTCCGACCAGATCAGAGTTTTCGGCAGTGTAATAAGTCCAGGTATTTCCATTATCGGAGGTTCTTGCCAAGCCATAATTTGTGCCGACCCAAAGCTCACCGTCATCATCCGATAGAACTCTGGTAGCTTGTCCGCCCGGAAATTCAGTACTTGCAAGATTGAAATTTGTGAATGTCCTTGCATCCAAGTCCATTATTGAATATCCGACATCATGTGCTAAAACAGCATAAAATTTTCCATCAAATTCGTGTGTTTCAATATCATTAACGGTATTTCCGTTAAAATCAGAATTTGAAGCAGTGTAGTGTTCTGCATTATCTTCTGAACTATCATAATAAACGAATCCTTGTCCATTGCTTCCGACAATTCCATCATATTTGAAAGAGTTAAATTCCACACCATGAATTGAAGTAGCCGCGTCGAAGTTGAAGTTTTGATTTGCGGTATTCATGATTTCCCAAGTTTCAGAATCAATGTTATATATCGCCATTCCACTGTTATGAGTTGCAACATAAGCGAGATTATCCATTACATATACATCGGTTAACCAATTGTCAGAAATTTCGGAATTGGTAACATTAAAATTATCGAATCGGAGTCGGTTGCCGGGTGTGGGATTATCGGTCCAAACCACTTTTGCGGTTGAAGTAAAACAAGTAACAACCGGACGGTTTGTTACAATTGTTTGAGCGTTTTTTCTATAATATCTTGAACCGGCAGGGATAATTCCATCGTAAGTTGTAAATGTAACCTTTGCGGACTCACTGCCGTTTGCCGGTGTGAGAGTAACACTTAGTTCACCGTTCGCGTCTGTAATTCCGTCCTCGATACTCAATTGCCCGTCTGTAGTTGAAACAAGAACTCTTGAATTCGCCGCAGGAGAGCCGTCGGCTTTTTTCATTGTTACCCTAAAAGAGGCTGAGGCATTATTAAAAACAACTTGCGAAGCAGGTACGATTTCGAATGTTTTTACCGGAGTAGGATTTTTATCGCGAGCCTCTTCGGCGATTTCAATAGCACGTTCCCGTATATCTTTGGTTTGAATCGCGGAAAGGTCAACCCCATCCGAAAAATGCCAAATTGCGGATTGTATTGCAGCGGCTTCTTTGTAATTTCTATTTAACTGACCATTAGAATTTGTGTATGGAACGTTCGGATAATAATTATCGACGATGTATTTAATTTGACCGGAGATAACCTGATCAAGTGCGTAAGGCTTATTAAATTCCAACCAATGTTGAATATCAACACAGTAAAATTCTGTTGAATGACCATTTACATAACCGAGAAATGTTCCTGCCCAAATATTCGTGTGTCCAAACCAGCTGGGTTTTGCTTTAAATTGTGTGCCGGATAATACTTTTTTAATTGTGACTTCACAATCACTCGAGATTTCGGAGGATTCATATTCTATTGTTCCGGTAAATGGTGAGTGGTTAAATTGACCGGCGCCTTTGTATGAGTAAAAAATTGCATTTCCATAAATAACTCCGCTTGTGAATTCAACATTCGCGAATGGAGCCAAGATGCTACCAAGCACTTCAATTCCGGATATGTGGAGTGTATCCGCTTCATAATAATTTAATAAAACTTTGGAGCGAGAAGTTGTAGTTACTCTCATTCCACCGCTAAACGATAATGTATCTCCCGAAATATTTAACAATACAGTTGCGCCGGTTGGAGCATCAATATTAATTGAAGTTGCATTACTCAACTCAAAACCATCAACTTCAAATACATTTAGAGTTGGATCAAATCCATTTAAATTTATTGTTGAAGATTGAATGTCGACCGTAGAATTAGCTGGAATTAGTTTCCACTGTCGAGAGGAGTTTGCAGCGGCGAGTGAAGTCGATGAGAAATTCAGACTTTCATCGTGAATAAATTCGCCTTCCGGAATGGAAACTGAGTCAAGGTCGGAATAAAGAGTATCTCGATAAACGGCATTGCCATTTCGGATATTGCTAAATCCTTGAAATGTGAGATTACCTCCTACAACTAAAACATCCAAATCTTGCGGTGGATTTGGGTAGTTAAAACCAATATCATATCTGTTAAAAAGCGCATTATTACCTACGCCAATTCTGCCTTCGGTATCAGAAGACAAAAACTCACCGGTATAAATGATGTAAACATTATATTCACCTGCTTCACCGAGGTTATTTGAGGCTGATTGGGCAATTCCAACCGAACTTAAAATTAGATAAATGAAGACAAAAAATGAATTAAAGCGTAAAAACTTTTTCATCGGATACTCCTGAAATTTCGAAATAACTAGTTATATGAACTTTTTCGGCTGGATATTTTAATATTAGTGTGAAATTCTTTAAAAATCAATATGTGATGAGGCTATTTTGCGCAAGATCAAAATGGGGCATTTTAAATGCCCCATTGTATAAATTGAAATTTTACTTCAGCAATAACATTTTATGTGATTTTGTAAATCCTTGAGTTTCCAGACGATATAAGTATAATCCTGTTGAGACCAAGGAGCCATTATCATCCTTTCCATTCCAAACAACTTCATGGTTGCCGCCGGCGATGGTAGAATTGACAAGAGTTCTGATTTCTCTTCCGAGCATATCATAAACTTTTAGTGTAACAAAAGTAGCTTGAGGAACTGAGAATTTAATATTCGTTGTCGGATTAAATGGATTCGGATAATTGTTTTTGAGAGCGAATTCAATTGGATTTGTCTGATTTGAAACAGAAGTAACAGGAGAGTTCCAATAGATTTCACCGCTTCCGGTTCCGACATAAATGTTGTTAAATCCGGCACGTTTTTCAGGAGTTTTATCGCTGTTATAAATAACGGAAACTCCAAATCCATTCATACCTAAACTTTGGAAAGTATCGCCAAGATCGTCCGAAACAAATACACCATTTGACCAGGAACCGGCATAAACATTATCGTTTGCATCGATTGTGATCGAGTAGATATGTTGGGCTCGAATGCCATTAAATAATTTTGAGAAAGATTCTCCGCCATCGGTTGACCTAAATAATCCTGCACCGTACGTTCCGGCATAAATATAATTATCGGCAGAAATTCCGATATTCCAAACATATCGATAATCCAATCCCAGTTTTTCCCAGGTATCAGCCTCGTATGGAAGTTTGTAAATTCCATCTCCAAAAGTTGCGGCGTAAATGATGTCATTTCCATCGACATTCAAATCATGGAAAACGTTAGTTTCGAAACCTTTGTTAAATTCATCCCAACTTTCACCATCGTCATCTGATGTAAATAATCCGGCGCCCCAGGTTCCTGCATATAGAACATTTTCAAATTTAAGAAGCGCGCGAATATCGAAGTCATCCAAACCTGCCGTCGTCCAGTCAACGCCATTATTTTTGGAAAGGATAACGCCATTTTCTGTTGCGGCAAAAATCGAACTGCCGTCAACAACAATGTCCCAAATAAAATCTGAAGAAGTATCTGAATAGATTTCGTTCCAATTTGCACCTGCGTCAGTGGAACGGGAAATTTTTCCTCCCCAAGTTCCGGCGAGAGTATTTTCATCTTTGTCGGTAACTACAGAAAGAACAATTTCATCTTGTCCGAATCCACCGACGAACTGCCAAGTTCCGGAACTATTTCCAAGAGCTTCTTCGGTTTTTACGTTCGCTGAGAAAGTCAGACTTATTTCCGCGTAATCATCTTCATCATTTTTACCGTTGTTTGGTTTAGAATCAATATCGATTTGATCACAAGCCGTAATCTCAACAGAATTGGTAATTGAAATATCAGATGGAATGTTTCCGATAAAAAGAGCATTGTTGAATTGTCCTTTTCCGACTATAGACTTCGCGATCATTTGCCCGTTTTGAACACCATCAACAAAGTTAACATCTGTGTTTGGAGCGAGCACTGATCCGGTTAAATCAATTTGGTCAATTACTAAATTGTCAACTTTATAGAAATTAAATAATACGTTTCGTGCATCTGTTCCATAAACATTAAATCCACCGGAAATTTCAACAGATTCTTCATCACTCAAATTGACTAAAACCACAGAGCCATTTGGTGCATTTATTTCAAAATCAGTAGCTTCATTCAAAATTGCCGGATCTAAATTAAAAGTATTAAGCACGGGATCTGTTCCGTAAAGAGTCACTTTGAGATATTTATAATCCATTTCCATATTGTCTTCACGTTTGGAAAGATCCTTTGAAAGTTGGCTCAAATATCGTTCTTCTTTATTGAAATCAATTCTTTCACCTTGAATAATGTCACCGTCAACACTTGCCATATCCGGATCGGGGAAATTTGTCGATTCGCCGTAAACCAAATTCCCATTATAAATTCTTCCGCTTATGTAGGTTAGATTTTCCCCCACAATCAGTACATCCCCGGATTCTTCGGGGAGTTTATCACCAATGCTGTAGTTAGAAAATTTTGCACTTTCACCAACAGCCATTCTACCTTCGGTGTCGGATGAGGGTTGTTCAATATCTTCAATCACAAATACATTGTAATCTTTTGCGGTTCCCAAATCGATGATGGAATTGTTAACCTCAACAAATTCGAGAACAGCGTTTATGGTAAGATTTGCGGAGCCCGATACAGCCAGGGTTGGAATTGACCATTCCATTGACTCGGTATCAAATTCACCCGTACTTGGTGATGTAGAAATCAATGTAAGTTCTTCCGGGAAAATATCCGAAATTTCAACGTTAGTGGCATCAATATCACCACTGTTGGTAACAGTAATGGTGAATTGAATTTCATCATTGTTTTCGGGAGTTTCATTATCAACAACTTTTGAAATTTGAAGATCAACTTTGGAATCGTCAACCTCGTCTTCACCGCAGACAAACTTTCTTTTGTCTTTTTCGCCATTATCGAAATTTTCGTTTATATCTGTTGCGGCCTCATTAAAATCCGAGTACGAATATCCTTTATACTTTTTGTGTTCATCACTTGTAACGGCAGCAATTGCAAGATCCAAAAATTCTGCGATAGTCATATCTTCAAATTCGCCTGACTTAAATTTCAGGCTTCCCAGTTTTTTATCACTTGGTCCTAAAAAGCCGGCTTCACTAAAATCCATGTTTAATTTTGCTGCTATGATCTGAGAAACTAAAACACCACCCTGGTCATAAATGTCGGTTATTTTATTTTTACCGCCACCATTAATTTTCACCGGATTTGTCCAGTCCTCATCAATGTGATCAGGTTTACCTCCTCCGGGAAGCAAGTTTTCAATTGCGTTTGCGGAAGTTATAGTAATTGTGTGTACTCCGCTCAGAATAAGTCCATTTGGATAAACTGTTGCGAAATGTTCATCGCGGATGCTACCGGGTGTGCTATTTGAGGGGCTTCCCCAACCACCTTGCGTATAGGTTGTCATTCCTTCCAGATCGCATTCTTGTCCATAAGTAAAGATGGAAGATGCTACTAACAACATAATTGTTAATAATCTTTTCATATTTCCCTCTACAATTTATAATTGTGTAATTGTTTACTCGGCTGGTACAATTAAAGTACATAATTAATTGACTATTTTCATTATAATTCTGAATTAAGATTAATGATTTTTCAAAAAAGAATTTGTTGGTAAAATGGAATTAGATGTACTTGTTTTTGCAGCACATCCGGATGATGCTGAATTATCGATGGGAGGAACGATTCATAAACTTGCCGTAAATGGTAAACGAATTGGAATAGTGGATTTATGCGAAGGTGAGCTTGGTACCAGAGGAAATGTTGAAACGAGAAAGCAAGAGGCCGCCGATGCAAGTAAAATATTAAAATTAACGGTTAGAGAAAATCTTGGACTTCCGGACGGAGAAATTAGAAGAAGTAAGGAATATGTAAAAGCAGTGGTTCGAGAGATCAGGAAATACAAACCAAAAATTATTTTTGCACCATTCCCGAATGACCGCCATCCTGACCACATCGGAACATCACAGATTGTGAAAGAGGCAATGTTCTTTTCCGGTGTGAATAAGTTTGAAACAGAAATAAATGGAATAGTCCAAAATCCATATCGACCAAATAAACTGTTTTATTACATGCAAACTTTCGAATTTAAACCAAGTTTCATCGTTGATATTTCACAGAATATGGATTCGAAAATGGACGCTGTACGGGCTTATAAAACTCAATTCTACGATCCGAACAGCAAAGAACCGGAAACATTTATCAGTAATCCACTTTTTATTCAACACCTCGAGACGCGGGCCAAATATTACGGCTTTCTAATTAGGAAATTGTATGGCGAACCATTTTATTCGGAAGAAGATATTGAATTGGATGTAATCTCCCTGCTGCAGTAGAAGTAAACTTCAGTTCGTTTGTTCAACTTTTCTTGTATGTGAATCTTTCTTCTTTATTTCGCATCAGATATTAAAAAAGCGGAGTAAAAAATGAGTTACCACATTTCCAAAAAAGTAAATTTAAGTTTTGATGAAACACTTGAAAAAGTTACTGAAGAGCTAAAAAAAGTAGGATTTGGCGTATTAACGGAAATTGACGTAAAAGCTACACTCAAAAAGAAAATTGACGTGGATTTCCGGAATTACAAAATTCTTGGAGCATGTAACCCAAATTTTGCCCACAAAGCTTTAACCGCCGAAGATAAAGTTGGTGTTTTGCTTCCTTGCAATGTTGTCGTTCAAGAATGGGAAAATGGCGAAGTTGAAATTTCAGCTATGAATCCGATGGAAGCTATGAGTGTAATTAAGAATGAAAAAATGCCGGAACTGGCCAACGAAGTTAAATCTTTGCTGGAGCAAGTTGTTTCAAACGTAAATTAAATTATGAAATCTCTCCTTCAGAAAGGAGAGATTCAAAAATTGAGATCCAATTTCCCCGATGTGAAATTAATTGTTTTCGAGGAATCTGAATTAAATGCTCTGAATAGAAAATCCGCCTCGAGCGATTTCTCACTGTATGTCGATACATCCATTAAACTATAATTATCGTATTCGGCGGCGTAATACACGGTATCGTTCGCACCGACGGTAAAAGTTTTATAGTATGCTTTTACTGCATATTTAATGCCCGGAGTATCCTCTCCAATCCCGAATAGTCCGGGATTTTTAAAATTCAGTAAGCGGAATTCAAGTCGAGAATTTTTTACGGTTGTTCCGGTAGAATCTGCATTTAATCCAACGATCACCAAAGTAGTTCTATCCTGATTCGCAGTAACTTTATTTGTGTACCAAACTGATGATTGAACTGTTGCGCGAATAAATCCACGAACAGAATCGTTCGACGTATCGGGTTCGGATGGGGAATCGCCACCACACGAAGATATTAAAATTGATATAATTAACAACATAACGGATTTGAATCTCATTTATAACTTACCTCTCCAACGATCATAAATTTGCGAATACGAAAAATATCAATTCCCAAATTCATTACAAGTGAAAAAGACGTTCTAAACGCTTCAGAAATGGAAATAAACCATTATAATTTTATTAACTGGAAATATTTCTTAACTTTTAAGCTATCATTTTTTAGTTCCGCCAAAAAATCTGTTACATATTTTATTAACAAATTTTAACTATCGGTTTAGAAACTTTTAAAAAAACATTTTGTAGAAACACAGTTGTTCATAATTCGTGAGGTAAAAAGTTGGAGATAACAGAACTTAACGAGAAGATAAAAAACGAAAGTGAATTTATTGATCGTTTATTTAGTGAAATAGGGAAAGCCATTGTCGGTCAGAAGGAAATGGTTGAGAGACTTGTAATCGGTTTGCTGGGAAATGGACATGTATTACTCGAAGGTGTTCCCGGCTTAGCAAAAACATTAGCGATCAAATCACTTTCATCAGCGATGGACGCAAAGTTTCAAAGAATTCAGTTTACACCGGACCTTCTTCCTGCCGATTTACTTGGAACTATGATATATAATCAGAAGGATGGCAATTTCGCAATCAAAAAAGGACCAATATTCGCGAATTTTATTCTTGCGGATGAAATTAACCGGGCACCGGCAAAAGTTCAGAGTGCTTTGTTAGAGGCAATGCAGGAAAGACAAGTTACTATCGGACACGAAACATATCCTTTGGAAGAACCTTTTCTTGTTCTTGCGACTCAGAATCCTATTGAACAGGAAGGAACTTATCCGCTTCCCGAAGCTCAAGTTGATAGATTTATGCTCAAAGTGAAAATCACTTATCCGAAAAGGGAAGAAGAACAACAAATCATGAAGATGAATGTGAGCGGCACAATTCCAAAAATCAATCCGATAATTAAACCATCGGATATTCTAAACGGAAGAAAACTTGTTCAAGAAATTTATGTCGATGAAAAAATCGAAAAATATATTCTCGATATTGTTTTCGCTACACGTAATCCGAAAGAATTCGGTATGGACGATTTATCAGATTTGATAGCTTATGGCGGTTCACCAAGAGCGACAATTAACCTGGCGCTTGCTTCCAGAGCGATGGCATTTGTAAAACGAAGAGGTTATGTAATTCCGGAGGATGTTCGCTCAGTCTGCATGGATGTTTTACGCCACCGAATTGCCGTTACTTATGAAGCCGAGGCTGAGGATATCACTTCCGAAAAAATTGTACAGGAAATCTTAAATAAAGTAGAAGTACCATAAATCTTGCAAGAAAGAGTTATCAGTCAGTTTTTTAATATTAATAGATGATGAATTGTTAACAAAAGAACTTTTAAAACAAGTAAAACAAATCGAAATTCGAACGCGAGGAATCGTTAACGAAGTATTCTCGGGTGAATATCATTCCGTTTTTAAAGGAAGGGGAATGGAGTTCGCAGAAGTAAGGGAATACCAAATCGGAGATGATATTCGAAGCATCGATTGGAATGTTACTGCTAGATTTGGGCATCCATATATTAAAATATTCGAAGAAGAACGTGAACTGACTTTGATGCTTCTGGTGGATTTAAGCGGATCGTTAGTTTTTGGTACACACGAAAAAACAAAGCAACAAATTGCCGCTGAATTGAGTGCCGTTCTCGCCTTTTCAGCTCTCAAGAATAATGATAAAGTCGGACTAATTTTATTCACTGATCAAATTGAAAAGTTTGTCCCTCCGCGAAAAGGAAGGAGTCATGTTCTAAGAATTATCAGAGAGGTTCTCTCATTCGAACCGAGAGGCAATGAAACAAATATCCAAGGCGCGTTAGAATATTTCCATCATACCATAAAGAAAAAAAGCATCGCCTTTTTAATATCGGATTACATGGATGAAGGATATGAAAAGATATTGAGGATTGTTGGGAAAAAGCATGATTTGGTTGGAATTCAACTTCACGATCCGAGAGAAAGAGAGATACCGAAATCCGGATTGATAAAATTTAAAGACGCGGAAACCGGAGATATTAGATTTTTGGATACGAGTAATAAAAAACTGCGATCCTACTTTTATGACACGATTAAGTCGATGGATTCAGCGAGAAAAAGTTTATTTATGACATCGAAAATTGACTCTATTGAAATAGACGTGAGTCAATCGTATATAAAACCGCTTGTCAACTTCTTCAAACTTAGGGAAAAGCGACTTTGATAAAATTAACCAAATTAATAGTCCTTCTTTTATTACTATTTTCAGGCATAAACGTCGCTCAATCAATTGAGGTTTTGGCTGATACAGATTCATCGGAATATTATGTCGGCGATTATATTAAATATAAAATTGCAATTAGTCATGATCAGGATATCACCATTGATATGCCTTCTGTGAAGGATAGTATTTCGAACTTGGACTTTATCAAAGAATTTCCGCCAAAAATAAGTGAAGGAATAAATAATAAAAAAATATCTGTTTACGATTTTGTTTTTTCCAAATATGATTCAAGCGAAATTACCATTCCCCAATTCAATATAAATTTTACTCAGGCCGGTGATCCGGAGATTCGAACGATCAGAACTAATCCGGTAACAATATTGGTTAAAACTCTGGAAGTCGATTCGGATAAAGATATTCAAGATGTGAAAAAACCTATGAGAATTAGCCTTGATTGGTGGGTGATTCTACTTATTGTGCTTTTGATTTTGGCGGTGTTAACCGGCAGCTATTTTGGATATAAATATTATAAAAGTAAGAAAGAAGGTACTTCCTTTACTGCGCCTAAGATTGTGATACCTCCTCACAAAATTGCAATCAAAGAGTTGAGTGAACTGGAGGGGGAAAAACTTTGGCAGAGGGGCGAAGTGAAAGAATATCATTCAAGAATTACATATATCGTAAGGAAATATTTTGAAAATAGATTTAATTTTTTCGCGCTTGAACAGACTTCTGCGGAAATTCTCGGTGTGATGAAAAACATTTCCGAAACAGGAATTATTCATGATTCGACTAAGCAGTTTTTGGAAAATGCGGACATGGTTAAGTTCGCAAAGTTTCAACCGATGCCCACCGTTAATGAAGAAATGATGAAACAGGCTTACGATATCGTTAATAAAACGAAACAAAAAGAAGAGCTGTTCGAAAAAAAGGGTACGTCAGATGTTTGAAAACGTAACCTTCGCTTATTCGTTTGTTTTATATTTTCTTGTTCTTATTCCAATTATGTTGATATGGTATTTTCGCAAGCATAAAAGGAATTCGTCTGATATAACTTTTTCATCACTTAAAATATTCGATAATTTTTCGCCGTCACTGAGAGAACGATTGGTTCACCTGCCCACAATTTTAAGGGCTGTTGGATTAGCATTGCTACTTGTGGCGCTCGCGAGACCTCAGACTTTTTCATCCGGCGAGAATGTTTACACCGAGGGAATTGATGTCGCGATGCTTCTCGATATTTCCGGTAGTATGCTTGCTGAAGATTTCAAACCAAACCGCCTCGAAGCAGCAAAACTTGTTATTGACGATTTTGTTGAAGGACGAACTTCAGATAAAATCGGTCTCGTTGTTTTTGCTCGCGAAAGTTTTACCCAATGTCCCTTAACTATCGATTACAATGTATTGCGCGGATTGTTAACTGAAATTGAAAGTGGAATGATCGAGGATGGGACGGCAATCGGAACAGCAATTGCTAACGGCGTAAATAGATTAAAAGATAGCGAAGCAAAAAGTAAAATTATAATCTTGTTGACCGATGGGGTGAACAATTCCGGTGAAATTGACCCCGTAACCGCTTCCCAGATTGCGGAAACTTTCGGAATAAGAATTTATACTGTTGGTGTTGGAACACAAGGACAAGCTCCCTATCCATATCAAACACCATTCGGCAAAAGGTATCAAATGGTAGATGTTGAAATTGATGAAGCAATTTTAAAGCAGGTGGCCGAGATTACCGGTGGGCAATACTTTCGGGCAACCGACAATAAAAAGTTATTAGAAATTTATAATGAAATCGATAAACTTGAAAAAACTAGAGTTGAGATAACCTCATATCGTCAGGCGAAAGAACTATTTTACGGCTGGCTCGGCTCCGGTTTATTGCTGCTTTTTATCGAAATCGGATTAATTCAAACTTATTTGAGAAGATTACCTTAATTATGTTCAGATTCGCAAACGAAGATATATTGTATTTGCTCTACTTTAGTCCACTGCTAATATTACTATTTTGGTGGACGTATAGATTTCAAAAGAAGGCATTAAAGTCATTCGCCTCTGAAAAGATGCACAGAATTATTCTTCCATTTAGGAGCAGATTCAGAATCATATTAAAATCGGTGCTGCTTTTTCTATCAATTATCTTGTTAGTCTTTGCGTTCGCGAATCCACAAATTGGTTCTAAAATCGAAGAGGTTAAACAAGTCGGAATTGATGTCTATATTTTACTGGATGTTTCATTGAGTATGACCGCAGAAGATATTAAACCAAATCGTCTCGCAAAAGCGAAGTTTGAAATCTCTAAACTTATACAAAGGTTAAGAGGAGATAGAATTGGCTTGATAATATTCTCCGGCGAAGCTTATGTTCAATTTCCGTTAACAACTGATTATTCAGCGGCAAACTTATTTTTATCCGCTGTTGATGTTAACTCAATTCCTCAACCGGGCACGGCGATTGCTCCGGCATTGAACCTGGCGTTAAATTCCTTCAAAAAAGAGGAAGAGACTAAAAAAGCAATTGTAATTATTACAGATGGAGAAGATCATGAAGGTGATTTTGATTCCATTATCGGTGAAGCTGTTGAAAAGGATGTTGCTCTTTATGCTATCGGGCTAGGTTCACCAACCGGAGTTCCAATTCCGATCTACAACAAATCAGGAAATAGAACCGGTTATAAGAAGGATAGAAGGGGGCAAGTGGTTCTAACAAAACTTGATGAAGAAGTTTTGAGGGAAATTACCGCGAAAGGAAACGGCAATTATTATCGCGGAACAAATACCGAGGACGAACTGGAACAAATATATAATGATCTTTCGAAATTAGAGGATACAGAATTTGGAGCAACCAAAATTACCGAGTATGAAGACAGATTTTATTACTTTTTGACACCGGCGATTTTACTGCTGTTCATAGAATTTTTTATTACGAATAAAAGATCAAAATTATTTGCGAGAATGGAGAGATTGGAAAATGAATAAAATAGTAATAATTGGCGCATTGCTGCTGGTTTTGAATTCCCTTTCCGACGCACAGTCTATCCGGGGACTTGTAAACGATGGAGTTGATCTCTATGAAAAAGATAAATTTCCTGAAGCTGAAGTAAATTTTAAAAAAGGTTTAGAGGAAGATTTTGAAACTTTTGAGGGTCATTACAATCTGGGAAGCGCCTATTATAAGCAAGGCAGATACGATGAAGCAATTGAAGCTTATAAAAATGCTTTAGTTTTATCCGGGGATGATCAAAAAAAGGCAAAAACTTTTCACAACATTGGCAATGCTCTGTTCAAAAATGAAAAATACAAAGAAAGCATCCAAGCATATGCAAGCTCACTGAAACTCGATCCGAACGACCTGGAAACGAAGTACAATCTATCCTATGCGTTAAAAAAAATGCAGCAACAGGAACAACAAAAAGATAAAAACAAAGACCAAAATAAGGATCAAAACAAAGACCAGAATCAAGATCAGAAGGATCAAAACCAGGATCAACAGGACAAACAAGATCAGCAAGATCAGAATCAAGATCAAAAAGATCAGCAGCAACAAAATCAAGAACAAAAGGAACAACAAGAGCAACAACAACAGCAGACGCCAAAGGAAGAAATTTCGAAAGAGGAGGCTCAGCGAATTTTAGAAGCTCTTAAAAATAATGAAGCTGAATTACAAAAAGAATTGAGAAAGAAAAAAGGTAAACCAAAAAGAACAGAAAAAGACTGGTAAACTTCAATTGATAAATTTAATTCGAAATATTACACTATTCCTAGTTTGCTTTGTAACTGCCAACGCACAAAATTTTACCGCGACGGTTGATAAAACTAAACTTGGTCAGAATGAAAGATTCAAAGTCTACTTTAAAATGGAAGCTGAGGATATAAACTCGTTAAGAAATTTTCAGGCGCCATCTTTTGAGGGATTCCGAATTCTTAGCGGCCCGAACCAATCTACCAACATGCAAATTATTAACGGAAGTGTTTCGGCAAGCCTTACTTATACTTATATCCTTCAAACTATTGAACTGGGCAAATTTACAATCGGCTCTGCGAAAGTAAACTATAAAGGGAAAAACTATAGTACGGATCCACTTGTTTTAGAAGTGGTGAAATCCTCCGCGAATAATGATGTTGGCGGCGTCTCTAATGAAGACCTCGCCGGCAGCGTATTTATCAGAGCAATACCAAGTAAAACCAATGTGTACCAAGGTGAACAGGTAACGGTCGAATATAAATTATATACAAAAGCAAATATTTCTTCGCCACAAATTTCAAAGCTTCCGACCTATAATGGATTTTGGACTGAGGAATTGGAAACATCGCCGAATATCCGTTTTAATATTGAAATGTACAATGGGGAGAGGTTTAGAGCCGCTACTATAAAACGGGTTGCTTTATTTCCGACAAAGAGCGGTGAATTAACCGTCACTCCGTTTGAATTAACCGTTCCCGTAATTTTGAAAAAACGTAGAAGTGGACGGGATGTTTTTGATGAATTTTTCAACGATTCCTTTTTTGGCAGAACCGAGACGATTGAATTTCTTGCAAAATCAAATGAGTTGAAAGTTAATGTAAAATCACTTCCCGCTCAGAAACCAGAATCGTTTAAAGGGGCGGTCGGTAATTTTGATTTTAATGCTCAAATCGATAAACAGAATGTAGAAATCAACGAAGCGGTTACTATCAAGATAAATATCTCGGGAACCGGAAATATCGAATTGTTGGATATTCCTGAGATAAAAATTCCACCCGGTTTCGAGAAATATGATCCGAAAACCTCTTCAACCGTTAACAAAAAAAATACCGTCTCCGGAATTAAAAATTTAGAATATATAATGGTTCCGAGAATCCCGGGTAAGAAAACAATTCCTGCTATCGAGTTTTCTTTTTTTAATACGAAGACAGGAAAATACGAAACTAAAACTGCGGGTCCGTTTGTCCTAAATATTAGCGCGCCCGAAGGAACAGTTGTTGGAGATGTTTCCGGCTTAACAAAGGAAGAAGTTACACTGCTTAGTTCAGATATAAGGTTTATTAAGACTAACTCTTATGATTTTAGAAAAAAAGACGAACTCGGAAAACTTCCGGGTTGGTTTTGGTATTTATCAATTTCTCCTTTGGTTTTACTTTTGCTTTTTCTCGGCTATCAAAAAAGGAGGAACAAGATTTCAGGAAATATCCAGTTGCTAAAATTTAAGAAAGCTGAAAAAGCAGCGAAGAATAGACTCAAAAAAGCCAAAAAAGCAATGGAGCAGAATTCACTCGGATTATTTTATTCTGAAAATGCCGCCGCTTTATTTGGTTATTTAGAAGATAAACTTGGTATTCAAAAATCCGAATTCACACTTGAAAAGGCCCTTGAACAATTAAGAAGTCTAGAATTAGATGAAGAACTTCTTACTAAATTGCAATCAACTTCGGAGAAAAGTGAATTTGCACGATTCGCTCCAAGTGCTCAGAGTGATGAGGATGCGAGGAATTTATACGATTCCACTGTTCATTTAATTGTCGATCTCGACAGCAAAATTGATTCGGCCAGAATAAAATGATAAAATTTACCAAAATATACATTGTCGCAATTCTAATCCTTTTTTCAATAAATACATTCGCGATTCAAGTCGAGGATGTAATGAACAAGGCAAATTCATCTTATCAAGATAAGGATTTTGAGACCGCCATCAGTTTATATCAGCAAATATTGGATGATGGATTTGTAAGTGACGCGGTATATTTTAACATCGGGAATTGTTATTTCCGACAAGGTGAAATCGGAAGAGCGATTCTGAATTATGAACGAGCACTAAAACTAAATCCGGGTGATGAAGATATTGTTTATAACCTCAATTTGGCAAAAGCAAGAACAACCGATAAAATTACGGAAGTCCCTCAGATTTTTATCGTACAATGGTGGGAGATTTTGTTAACATTTATTTCGGTTCAAACTTGGGCTCTCTTATTAGTGATTTCGATATCACTATTCTCGCTTTCCCTGGCAATTTATTTTACGAGTCGGAGTTCAAAGCTGGTTAGAGGATTCTTTGCTCTTGGCTCAATTCTTTTTCTCTTAATTGTATTTTCTACAATATTTTTATCATCGTCTATACACCGGTCAAATACATATAGCGAAGGTGTTCTTTTAGAGAAATCCATCTCAGTAAAATCCTCTCCGGATGAAGAAAGTGGTGATGTGTTTGTACTTCACGAAGGGATCAAATTTAAGGTGGAAGATAGTTTACAAAATTGGGTCAAAATTAAGCTTTCCGATGGTAAAGTTGGCTGGTTACCCAAATCCAGCTTCGAATTCATCTAAGTATGAAAGAAAAGGTGATTTTTTACTTCTTTGTCTGTTGCATATTTAGGAAAATACATCTATTTTTAATGTCTTGAAAAATTTCAAGAGTAACTATGTCGATTTTTGGGCGGACGCCGGAGTTGGAGAGCCGGGGCGGACTGTAAATCCGTTGGCGAACGCCTTTGGGGGTTCGAATCCCTCGCCGCCCACAAATATTTGCCTGATGTAAATCGGGCTTTTTACTCTAAAGTCTTGGGTCATTACCTATTCAAAGGTATGCATTAAGAGATTGAAATAGTTTAGGCGGGAGTAACTCAGTTGGCTAGAGTCACAGCCTTCCAAGCTGTTGGTCGCCGGTTCGAGTCCGGTCTCCCGCTCAAGTTGTTTCGTCGGCATTTTGAATTCTGCTGACGTAGCTCAGTGGTAGAGCACATCCTTGGTAAGGATGAGGTCACGGGTTCAAGTCCCGTCGTCAGCTCAATGAAAATGGCAATATGCCTTTTTTTTTGCCGAATTTGAAAAAATTTTTATCTGGAGATTTGCAATGGCAAAAAGTAAAAACATTCGTCAAAATATTATTCTTGAAAGTACTGCCGGTACCGGATATAGATATACTACTAGAAAGAATAAAAGATTACATCCGGCGAGAGTAGAATATAAAAAATACGATCCCGTTGTTCGTAAACACGTAATATTTAAAGAAACTAAATAAATACGTCAGTGGCTCAATTGGTAGAGCAGCGGTCTCCAAAACCGCAGGTTGGGGGTTCGAGTCCCTCCTGACGTGCAAAACATTGTTGTGGTATTATGAAAGATAAAATAATTGCTTTTTTCGAAGACGTGGTTAAGGAAATGAAAAAAGTTACCTGGCCGACTCAAGACGAACTTAAAGAATCTACCACTATTGTAGTTGTTGTTTGTTTGGTGATCGCTCTTTTTACGTATGTAATTGATTTGACAATTTCTCAGATCTTTAGAGGTATATTTTAATTGAGTGATTTAAATGCAAAATGGTATGTGGTAAGGACTTTTTCGGGACATGAAAACAAAGTTAAGACAATTATCGAATCCGAGTTAAAAGATAATGAAACTCTTAAAGCTCGTATTTTCGAAATATTAGTTCCCACCGAAAAAGTATTTGAAGTTAAAGACGGTAAAAAACGATCTAAAACGAAAAATTTCTTCCCTGGATATATTCTTGTAAATGTTGATTTAGATCTTAAAGCCAAAGATTTCATTATCAATACACCATCTGTAATGGGGTTTTTGGGTTCTGGTAATGTTCCGGTTCCTTTGCAAGAATCTGAAGTGAAAAGAATTATCGGAAGAATTTCTCAGGATGAAAAAACAGAACGTTCCGATACAATATTTCGTGCCGGTGATTATGTGAAAATTGTTGATGGTCCTTTTAACAATTTTAACGGATTAGTTGAAGAAGTGAACGAAGAAAAAATGAAAATTAAAGTAATGGTTTCAATCTTTGGAAGAAAAACTCCCGTTGAGATTGATTTCGTTCAAGCTGAATTAGAAAAATAATTTTAATTAAAGTTAGGTTTAGAAATGGCCAAAAAGATAACAGGTTATATTAAGCTTCAAATTCCAGCCGGACAAGCAAATCCGTCGCCACCGGTAGGTCCTGCATTAGGGCAAAAAGGTGTTAACATTATGGAATTTTGTAAGCAGTTTAATGCTAAAACACAAGAAAAAGCCGGGCTCATTATTCCGGTTGTTATTACTGTGTTCCAAGATAAATCGTTTACATTCATTACCAAAACTCCTCCGGCTGCTGTTTTGTTAATGAAAGCTGCTAATAAACCTAAAGGTTCGGGCGAACCAAATAAAACAAAAGTTGCCGAAGTTACTAAGGATCAAGTAAAAGAAATCGCTGAAATGAAAATGCCTGATCTAAACGCAAATGATGTTGAACATGCGATGAGTATGATTGCAGGAACTGCCCGAAGCATGGGCTTTACAGTAAAAGATTAACCACTGGGTGAACAATGAAATATTCAAAAAGAGTAAAAGAATTAAGAAAAGCTGTTGAATTGGACAAAGAATATACTTTGCCGGAAGCTGTTAAGTGCCTTAAAGATGTTTCGAATGTTAAGTTTGATGAAACAGTCGATTGCGCAATCAGATTAGGTGTTGATCCACGACATGCCGATCAAATGGTTAGAGGTACAGTTTCTCTTCCTCATGGAACCGGTAAAGAAGTTCGTGTTTTAGTAATCGCAAAAGGACCAAAAGCTGAAGAAGCTTTGGCTGCCGGTGCCGACTTTGCCGGTCATCAAGATTATCTGGATAAAATAAAAGAAGGCTGGGCTGATGTTGATGTAATTATTGCAACACCCGATACAATGGCTGACCTCGGAAAATTGGGTCGAGTTCTTGGACCAAAAGGTTTGATGCCGAATCCTAAAAGTGGTACGGTTACCATGGATGTTGCCACCGCTGTAAAGGATGTTAAAGCCGGTAAAATAGAATTTCGTGTCGAAAAAGCGGGGATTGTACACACAGCGATTGGTAAAATGTCTTTTACGGAAGATCAATTAATTGCGAATGCCGAAGCATTTTTGAACACTATTGTTAGAATGCGTCCTGCCGCTGCAAAAGGTCAATATATCAGAAGTTTATACCTCAGCAGTACTATGGGACCCGGACTTAAAGTTTCCAGAGATAAATTCGCAACAAATTAATATATAATAAAAAGTTTACGCACTCTTATTATTAATGCTTCTAATTTATTAATAATAATAGATTCACAAAATAACCGGATCAGAAATGAATAAACAGGAAAAAGCAGAGCAAATTGCTGAAATAAAAGAGATGCTTGCAAACTCTAACGGTGTATATCTTGTAGATTACAGCGGTGTGAGTGTAGAGCAAATCAGCAATCTCCGCAGAGAATTCAGCAAAGAAGGGGTGACTTACAAAGTCTACAAAAATACCCTTTTCAAAAAAGCAGTCGCCGATGGCGGATTTGAAGAATTCAACGATGTTCTTGTTGGTATGACCGGATTTGCATTTTCGGGTGATAATTTTGTCGCACCCGCAAAAATCATCAAAAAGTTTAACGATGATAAAGGCAAATTTAACTTTAAAGGATGTTACTTGGATTCGCAGTTTTATGGTGCGGATCAATTAAAAGTGTTAGCATCCATGCCAACTAAAGAAGAAGTTATGGCAGGTATTGTGGGTAGTATTGCAGCTCCGGCATCAGGTATTGTCGGTGCGATAAATGCAGTCATGCGCGATATCGTCAGCTTAGTTGATGAAATAAGTAAAAAGAAAGCCGCATAGGTCAAATTTTAAAATCAAAGGGGACAAATAAAATGTCAGAAAAAGTATCAGAATTAGTAGAAAAAATTAAACTTCTTACGTTAGTAGAAGCTTCAGAATTAAAAACAGCTTTAGAAGAAGAATTCGGTGTAACCGCAGCGGCTCCAATGATGATGGCAGCCGGTGGTGGTGAAGCAGCGGCTCCGGTTGAAGAGCAAACTGAATTCGATGTAATTTTAGCAGGCGTTGGCGATAAAAAAATCAACGTTATTAAAGTTGTTCGTGCAGCGACCGGTCTTGGTTTGAAAGAAGCCAAAGATTTAGTTGACACTGCTCCTAAAGCAATCAAAGAAGCTGCCTCGAAAGAAGACGCTGAAAAACTTAAAAAAGAATTAGAAGAAGCTGGCGCAACCGTAGAGTTGAAGTAAGATTCTTACCCTAATTTAGTTCTAAAAATTAAAGTGGTATTGCGGAATATTTCTGCTCTACCACTTTGTTACATTATTAATCACCTTTGAATAAAGGGAGGCAAAGATTGGAAAAACAGAAGTTAAATAAGAAAAACAATAGAATTTCTTTTTCCTCAATCACTTCTGCAATCGAGATTCCGGATTTATTAAATGTTCAAGTTGAATCCTTCGAAGATTTTCTTCAACTACGGGTAAGACCGGATGAAAGAAAAAATTTCGGACTTCAGACTGTATTTAGTTCAAATTTCCCAATTCTTGATAATAAAGAATTTTATAGATTGGATTTTGTTGGATATAATATTGAAAAACCAAGATTTTCGATTCCTGAATGTGAAGAAAGAGGGCTGACCTATAATGCTCCTCTAAAGGCAAAATTAAGGTTATCAACGAAAGACGACGAAACGAATGAGTTCGTAAATTCGGTTGAACAAGAAGTTTATCTTGGCAACCTTCCATTTATGACCAACAGAGGGACGTTCATAATAAACGGCGCGGAACGGGTAATTGTAAGTCAGTTACATAGATCGCCCGGTGTTGCGTTTGCTCAAACTGTTCACCCTAATGGTACGCCAATATATTCGGCTCGAATTATTCCATTTCGCGGTTCCTGGGTTGAGTTCGCGACTGATATTAATCACATTCTCTATTGTTATATCGATCGTAGGAAAAAATTTCCTTCAACTACTCTTTTAAGAGCTTTGGGTTATGAATCGGATGAAGAAATTCTAAATCTATTTAATCTCGTAGAAGAAGTCGAAGTTAAAAAAATGGACGAAGATCATATCGGAAGAGTTGCTTCTGAGGATGTGATCGACATGCAGACCGGTGAAATCTATGTCGCCAAAGAAGGTGAAGTAACTGAAGAAGTGTTAAATAATATTAAAGCGTCCTCAGTTGAGAAAATTAAATTAATTTCCGCAACTGCTTCAATTGATCAAGATTTGGTATTAAATACCTTAAAAAAGGATACTTCACAAACAAAAGAAGAAGCTTTGTTTGCGATTTATCGCCAACTTAGATCGGGTGAAGCTCCGGATTTAGATACAGCGCAAGGATTAATTGATAAATTATTCTTTAACGAAAAACGATATGATTTAGGTGAAGTTGGTCGTTTCAGAATGAATGATAAATTGGGCCTTGATATTCCTAAAGAAGTTACCGTATTAACCGTTGAAGATATTATTTCAATTATGAAAAATATCATTCATTTAAAAAACGGTAATGTTAACGTTGATGATATCGATCACCTTGGTAACAGAAGAGTTCGTACTGTTGGCGAGCAATTAATGCAACAGTATAATGTTGGTTTAGCCAGAATGGCTAGAACAATTAAAGAACGAATGAACATGCGTGATCAAGAAAATATGCAGCCTCAAGATTTGGTAAATGCGCGAACTATAAGCAGTGTTATCAACGCGTTTTTTGGTACCAATCAGCTCTCTCAATTTATGGATCAAACCAATCCTCTTTCGGAACTTACTCATAAACGAAGAGTTTCCGCACTTGGACCAGGTGGTTTAACAAGAGAAAGAGCAGGATTTGAAGTTCGTGACGTTCACCATTCGCATTATGGCCGCTTATGTCCGATCGAAACTCCTGAAGGTCCAAATATTGGGTTGATTTCTTCTCTAACCATTTATTCAACTGTAAATAATTACGGATTTTTAGAAACTCCGTATAGAAAGGTTGAAAATGGTATTGTTACAAAGAAAGTTGAATATTTAAGTGCTGATCAAGAAGATGAGTTTACAATTGCCCAGGCGAATGCGCCAATTGATGAAAATGGCAATTATATAAATGAAAGAGTGAAATGCCGTCATAAAGGTGAATTTCCCGTTGTTCGACCGAGTGAATTACAGTACATGGACGTTGCACCTGCACAAATCGTTAGCGCTGCGGCCTCATTGATTCCATTTTTAGAACATGACGATGCTAACAGAGCCCTGATGGGTTCAAACATGCAGCGTCAGGCTGTTCCATTATTAATTCCCGATTCTCCGATTGTTGGAACGGGTATGGAATATAAGATAGCGCGTGATTCTAGAAATGTAGTTTCGGCGGAAGATAATGGTGTTATAGAATATGCTGACGCTAATAAAATCATTGCTAAATACAATGTCGATCCGGAAAGTTTCGAATCAAAAACTAATTTTGATGATGACAGAAGAATTGAGTACACATTAACGAAATTCTCCGGTACAAATCAAGAGACATGTTTTAATCAAAAACCTATTGTGAAAACCGGTCAGAAAATTAAAAAAGGTGATGTTTTAGCCGATGGTCCTGCAATTGACAAAGGTGAATTAGCTCTCGGTAAGAATGTTTCAGTCGCTTTTATGCCGTGGAGGGGTTATAACTTCGAGGATGCGATTATTATCAGTGAAAAATTAGTCGCTGAGGATGTATACACTTCGATTCATATAGAAGAGTTTGAACTTCAGGTAAGAGAAACAAAACGTGGGGAAGAAGAGTTAACTCGCGATATCCCGAACGTTAGTGAAGAAGCAACTAAGAATTTAACAGAGACCGGTATCATTAGAGAGGGTGCAAATGTTAAAGAAGGTGATATACTAATCGGTAAAATTACACCGAAAGGAGAAACTGATCCTACTCCCGAAGAAAAATTATTGAAAGCAATTTTTGGCGACAAAGCCGGTGACGTAAAAGATGCATCACTAAAGGCACCTCCGGGATTGAGTGGTATCGTTATAAAAACACGGCTATTCAGTAGAAAACGAAAGGATCCGGAATCCAAAAAACTTGAAAAGAAACAATTAGAAAACCTTGAACACGAATACAAAATAAATAGACAAAGTATTTATAAGAAGTTGTTTGAAAAGATGATTACGATCATCACCGATAAAACAACAACCGGTATCAGAGATCTTGATGGAACCGTTGTTTTTAGAAATGGAAAGGTTTTAAATGAAGAAGCGTTTGAATCTTTAGATGACGTTACCAAATTGGACTATACACAAGAATGGTTTAGTGATGAAGAAACTAACCTTCTGATAAAAACTCTTTTCAGAAATTACTTTACTATTCTTGCTGACCTTGAAGAAGAATATAAAAGAGAAAAATTAAAAATTCAAAGTGGTGATGAACTTTCTCCAGGAATTGTGCAGCTTGCAAAAGTGTACGTAGCTAAAAAACGTAAGTTGCAAGTTGGTGATAAAATGGCAGGACGACATGGTAACAAAGGTGTTGTTGCCAAAATTGTTCCTGTTGAAGATATGCCTTACCACGAAGATGGTACTCCGGTAGATATTATTCTCAATCCACTTGGTGTGCCTTCCAGAATGAACCTTGGACAGCTTTATGAAACGGCTTTAGGCTGGGTTGGTAAAAAAATAGGTGTAAAATTTGAAACACCAATTTTTGATGGTGCTACCGTTCAGGATGTTGAAAGTTATCTTCAAGAATCCGGATTTCCTGAAGGCGGTAAAGCTTGGTTGGTTGACGGTCGCTCCGGTGAACGTTTCCATCAGCGTGTTACATGTGGATATATTTATATGCTGAAATTGGGACACATGGTTGATGATAAGATTCATGCCCGGTCTATTGGACCATACTCTTTAATCACTCAACAACCGTTGGGTGGAAAAGCGCAGTTCGGTGGCCAGAGATTTGGGGAGATGGAAGTGTGGGCTCTTGAAGGTTATGGCGCCTCACATGTACTTCAAGAAGTATTAACGGTTAAATCGGATGATGTCGCCGGTAGAGCAAAGACTTACGAATCTATTGTTAAAGGCGAAAATTTATCCAAACCAAATATACCTGAAGCATTTAATGTACTGATAAAAGAAATGCAAGGATTAGGACTTGATATTAAGGTTAACTAAACAATTTTACTCCATAAAGTTTAAAGGAGAAATCCTATGAGAGTTAGGACGCAAGACAATAAATTTAAACACATTGAAAAACTGACAATAAGTCTGGCAAGTCCTGATGATATTTTATCGCGGTCACATGGCGAAGTCACAAAACCGGAAACAATTAATTATAGATCGTTCCGTCCTGAAAAAGATGGCTTATTTTGTGAAAAGATTTTCGGACCTGTAAAGGATTGGGAATGTGCGTGCGGTAAATACAAAGGAATTCGATACAAAGGAATCGTTTGTGATAGATGTGGTGTCGAGGTTACGTTAAAAAGTGTTCGACGCGAACGAATGGGGCATATTGGTTTAGCGGTGCCTGTTGTACATATCTGGTTCTTTAAAGCGTTGCCTTCCAAAATCGGTAATATTATTGGAATGACAACAAAAGAACTTGAAAAAGTTATTTACTATGAATCGTATGTTGTTATCAATCCGGGTACTACGGGATTGGAAGTAAAGGATTTAATTTCAGAAGATCAATATTTTGAAATTTTGGGCTCTTTGCCTCACGATAATGATTCATTGGAAGCGGATGATCCAAGAAAATTTGTTGCTATGATTGGCGGCCCTGCTGTTAAAGAATTGCTTAAAAGAACAGATGTAAACGGATTGTTCAAACAATTTAAAGCAGCAATTAAAACTGAGAACTCGCAACAAAAAAGAAACGATTTCTTAAAAAGATTAAGAGTGCTTGAAGCTTTCAGAGATAAAGAAGATCGATTCGTGAACAAACCGGAGTGGATGGTTTTAAATGTCATTCCGATTATTCCACCGGAACTTCGTCCTTTAGTGCCATTGGAAGGTGGAAGGTTCGCTACAAGTGATTTGAATGATCTTTATCGTCGAGTTATAATTAGAAATAACAGATTGAAAAGATTAATCGATATTAAAGCGCCTGAAGTAATTTTGCGTAACGAAAAACGTATGCTTCAAGAAGCTGTTGATGCTTTATTTGATAATTCCCGACGCGCAAGCGCCGTTAGAAGTGATGGGAACAGACCGTTAAAATCTCTTAGTGATATGCTGAAAGGAAAACAAGGTCGCTTCCGTCAAAACCTTCTCGGTAAACGTGTTGATTATTCAGGACGTTCGGTAATTGTTGTCGGTCCTGAATTAAAACTGCACGAGTGCGGACTTCCGAAAGATATGGCCGTCGAATTATTCAAACCATTTGTCATTAGAAAACTAATTGAACGCGGTATTTACAAGACCGTAAAAAGTGCGAGAAAAGCTGTTGACAGAAAAGATCATGAGATTTGGGACATTCTCGAAAAGTTGATTGTTGGTCATCCTGTAATGTTGAACCGTGCCCCAACGCTGCATAGGCTCGGAATTCAAGCATTCCAACCAAAATTAATCGATGGCAAAGCTATTCAACTTCACCCGATGGTTTGTACAGCGTTTAACGCTGACTTTGACGGTGACCAGATGGCTGTTCATGTTCCGCTTTCGTATGAAGCTCAGCTGGAAGCCGGATTACTTATGCTTTCATCTCATAATATTCTTTCACCTCAAAATGGTCGGCCTATTGTAGTTCCTACACAGGATATTGTTCTTGGATGTTATTACCTAACCAAAGTAAAATCTGAAGGTAAAGGAGAGGGGCTGATATTTAGTAATGGCGAAGAAGCTACAATAGCCTATGATAACCGGATTATTGAACTACACTCTAAAATAAAAGTAAATATTAACGATCAGCTTGTTGAAACCACCGTGGGACGAGTAATATTTAATCGAATCGTTCCTCACGAAATGGGATATTTTAATGAGCTGTTGATCAAAAAGATCTTTAGTGGTTTCGTTTACAAAATGTTCATGAGAATTGGAAACGAAAGAACAGCTAAATTCTTGGACGATTTGAAAGAATTAGGATACCGATATGCGACTGCGGCCGGTATCTCAATCAGTTATAGTGATATGATTATTCCTGATGAGAAGAAGGGTCTCATAGATGAATCTAACAAAAAGGTTAGTGGAATTATGAGTGAACATGAGCAAGGATTTATCACTGACGCTGAAAGATATAATAAAATTATTGACGTTTGGACTCATACAACCAATAACGTTAGTCGAAAATTGATGGACCGAATTAAAACTGATAAAGGTGGATTCAATTCAGTACACATGATGGTTGATTCCGGTGCTCGGGGTTCTCAAGAACAGGTGCGTCAGTTGGCCGGTATGCGTGGATTGATGATGAAACCCCAAAAGAGTTTAACGGGTCAATCCGGTGAAATTATTGAAAATCCAATCGTTGCGAACTTTAAGGAAGGTCTTTCGGTACTTGAGTATTTTATTTCAACTCATGGTGCTCGAAAAGGTTTGGCGGATACTGCGCTTAAAACAGCCGATGCGGGTTACCTGACGAGAAGACTTTGCGATGTGGCTCAAGATATAATTGTTTCACAAGATGATTGTGGAACGATTTTGGGTGTTCAAGTCTCTGCCCTAAAAGATGTTGAACTTGAAAGAGAACCTTTAGCCGAAAGAATCGCGGGACGAACAGCTCAAGAGGATGTTTACGATCCTAAGACGGACGAAGTTCTAATTGAAAATGGCGAACTGATAACGGATGAAATTGCCGAAGCTATCGATGAAGCAAATATCGACTCAGTTTATATCAGAACTGTACTTACATGTGAATCCAAACGTGGTGTTTGTGCAAAATGTTATGGAAGAAATTTAACCACCGGTAAATTGGTTGAAATTGGAGAAGCTGTAGGAATTATTGCTGCTCAATCAATTGGTGAGCCGGGTACTCAGTTAACATTGCGTACATTTCACTTGGGTGGTACTTCCTCGAGAATTGCCAGTCAGTCACAAGTTGAAACTACTATCGATGGTAAAATTAAATTCGATAGAATCAATTTTGTTGAAAAAACCGACTTCTTTGGTACTGTAAAAGTAGTTCTTGGACGTAGAGGTTCAATCGGTATATTTGATGATGATAATAGACAAATCAAAAGATATGATATTCCATACGGTTCTGAATTATTGGTAAATGAAGATCAGGATGTTAAGAAAGGTGAACCGCTTTATAATCATGATCCCTACAATGCTGTAATTCTTACAGATGCAGGCGGTAAAGTAGTATTCACGGATTTAGTTGATAATGTAACATTACAACAAGTTTCCGATGAACAAACGGGCCATGTGCAAAAAGTTGTACTCGAATCAAAAGATAAAACATTGACACCAAGTATAATCGTAAGAGATGAAGTCGGTAATGAAAAGGTATTTAATCTTCCTACCGGTGCATATTTATCAGTCGATGAAAATGAAACAGTTCAACCGGGTACGGTTCTTGCAAAGATTTCAAAATCTCAATCTAAAACACGAGATATTACAGGTGGTTTACCGAGGGTTACCGAATTATTCGAAGCGCGCAGTCCTCACGATCCTGCAATTGTTTCAGAGATCGAGGGTATAGTAAAATTTGGAGCTAGGAAAAAAGGATCCCGTGAAATTATCGTTGAGTCCTTGGACGGCGTTGACCAAAAAGTATACAACGTCCCTTACGGAAAACACATTCTTGTTCAAGAAGGTGATGAGATTCCGGCTGGTGAAAAAATAACTGACGGACCAACCGATCCTCATGCAATCCTCAAGATAAAAGGAACCAATGCGGTTCAGGAATATCTGGTAAATGAAATCCAAGATGTTTATAGATTGCAAGGTGTGAAAATTAATGATAAACATATTGAAATTATCGTAAAACAAATGTTGCAAAAGTTAAAAGTTATTAACTCGGGCGACACGATTTTCATCGAGGATGATTTAGTTGATAGAACTAAATTCATTGAAGAGAATCAAAATATAAGAAATATGGTATATGTATTGGATAAAGGCGGTTCTAAACTTGAAGATGGGCAATTCTTAATTACAAGGTCAAAATACAGAGAAATCTCGGCTGACCTAAAAAGAAAAGAGAAAGAAGAGCTGCAAGTTAGAGATGCGGAACCGGCAACTTTCGATAATATCTTATTAGGAATAACACAGGCTGCTCTTTCTACCGAAAGTTTCATATCAGCTGCGTCATTCCAAGAAACCACTAAAGTACTCACAAATGCTGCAATCGAAGCACGAACTGATTACTTAACCGGTCTGAAAGAAAATGTTGTAATGGGTCATTTGATTCCTGCGGGAACCGGCCTTAAGAAATATAAAGGTATAATTCTCGAAGAAGAAGAAAAACCAAAAGAAATAGAAGTTGAAGATGAAGTTGAAAAGGAAAAAGAGGAGTCTTAGGCTCCTTTTTTCTTCTTTAGCTACATAAGTATTCTTGACAATTTTTAGAATAATATCTATATTAAAAGTCTGAAATTTTTGGAGAATGGAGGAATTTTGTGCCAACAATAAATCAGTTAGTTAGGAAAGGCCGAAAACAAATTGTAACAAAAAGTAAGGCTCCGGCTTTACGTAACTGCCCTCAAAAAAGAGGTGTTTGTACCAGAGTGTATACTACTACACCAAAAAAACCAAATTCTGCTTTGAGAAAAGTTGCGAGAGTCAGACTGACAACAGGTTATGAGGTCACTGCTTATATTGGCGGAGAAGGGCACAACCTTCAGGAACACTCGATTGTGTTGATCAGAGGTGGAAGAGTTAAAGATCTTCCGGGAGTTCGTTACCATATAATTCGTGGTACATTAGATACAAGTGGAGTTGATGAAAGAAAACAAGGCCGTTCTAAGTACGGTGCAAAAAAACCAAAAAGCTAAATTGAGATAGAATAAGCATGAGAAAAAGAAGAGCAGAAAAACGTTACGTAAAACCAGATCCACAATTCAATGATCTTTTGGTTGCCAAATTTGTCAATTATTTAATGTTAGACGGCAAAAAATCAGTTGCACGGAAATTAGTTTATGATAGTTTTGAAATCATTGAACAAAAAACTAAAAAACCTGCTATGGATGTTTTCAAAAAGGCTGTTAGCAATGTATCGCCGTTAGTGGAAGTTAGAAGTAGAAGAGTAGGTGGTGCTACATATCAAGTTCCAATGGAAGTTCGACCGGAAAGAAGAATTGCATTGGCTCTACGATGGATAAAAAATTATGCGCGTGATAGAAAAGATAAATCGATGACTATGAAATTAGCAAATGAACTGATGGCAGCATCAAACGGTGAAGGCCCCGCAGTTAAGAAAAAAGACGATACGCACAGAATGGCTGAAGCGAACAAAGCCTTTGCTCACTTTAAATGGTAAATGAAAGGATAGTTGATTAGATGTCTGTTAAAAGAGTAGAACTTAAGAATGTTAGAAATATAGGTATTATGGCCCATATTGATGCCGGTAAAACCACTACTACGGAAAGGGTTTTATATTATACCGGTAAATTACACAGAATGGGCGAAGTTCATGATGGCGGTGCCACTATGGACTGGATGGAGCAAGAGAAAGAACGTGGAATTACAATTACTTCTGCTGCTACAACCGCATATTGGAAGGACCATCAAATCAATATCATTGATACACCCGGTCACGTTGATTTTACCGTGGAAGTTGAAAGATCATTAAGAGTTTTAGATGGCGCTGTTGCTTTGTTTTGTGCAGTTGGTGGCGTAGAGCCACAATCCGAAACTGTTTGGCGTCAAGCCGATAAATATGGTGTTCCGCGAATAGCGTTCATTAATAAAATGGATCGAATTGGTGCCGATTTTTATAACGGCGTCCAAATGATGAAAGATCGACTTGGTGCGAATGCGGTTCCGATCAGTCTTCCGATTGGTGAGGGTGATATGTTTACCGGCGTTATTGATTTGATGTCTATGACCGCTCGTATGTATCACGATGATACCTTAGGCGCGACTTTTGAAGATAAAGAGATTCCTCATGATTTACTCGGGATGGCTAATAAATATAGAACATTGATGCTGGAAGCAGTTTCTGAAGTTGATGATTCATTACTTGAAAAATATTTAGAAGGCGAAGAGATCACCGAAGAAGAAGTGATGCGCGTATTGAGACAAGCTACAATTTCCAATAAAATTGTTCCTGTTCTCTGTGGGTCTTCATTTAAGAATAAAGGTGTTCAAAAATTATTAGATACAATTATTGAATTGCTTCCCTCTCCGGTAGATGTTGGTGATGTCGAAGCTCATCATATTTTTAGAGATGATAAGGTAATCAGAAAAGCTGATCCGAAAGAAAAATTTTCCGCGTTAGCTTTTAAAGTAATGACAGATCCTTATGTTGGGAAGATTACATTTATTAGGGTTTACAGCGGTAAACTTGAAGCAGGTTCCTATATTTATAACTCAATTTCTGATAAAAAAGAAAGAGTTGGTAGAATTTTATTAATGCATGCGAATCATCGCGAAGATATGAAAGAAGTAAGAGCAGGTGATATTTGTGCGTTAGTTGGTTTGAAAAATACAAGAACCGGTGATACTTTATGCACGGAAGATGACGCTGTCGTCTTAGAAAAAATGCTTTTCCCTGAGCCTGTAATTCAAATCGCGATTGAACCAAAAACTAAAGCAGATCAAGATAAGTTATCCGATGCATTAGTTAAGCTGTCGGATGAAGATCCTACTTTCCGCGTAAAAGTTGACGATGAAACCAGTCAGACTTTGATAAGTGGAATGGGTGAACTTCACTTGGAAATTTTAGTAGATAGAATGAGAAGAGAGTTTAAGGTTGAGGCGAATATTGGAAAACCACAGGTTGCTTACCGTGAAACTATTACTGAAGTTGTCCAGGCTGAAGGTAAATTCGTTAAACAAAGTGGTGGTCGTGGTAAATACGGTCATGTTGTTTTAGAACTTGCGCCTAACGAGCCGGGAAAAGGATTTGAATTTGTAAATGCTATTGTGGGTGGTTCTATTCCAAAGGAATATATAAATCCGGTATCACAAGGTATTCAACAAGCTATGCAGAGTGGTGTAATCGCAGGTTACCCAGTAGTTGATGTAAAAGTTAAGTTGTATGATGGTTCATTTCATGATGTTGATTCTGATGAAATATCATTTAAAACAGCCGGTTCTATGGGATTCAAAAATGGAGCCCGGAAAGCTAAACCGGTTTTACTTGAACCGATGATGTCCGTTGAGGTAGTATCGCCTGAAGAGTATTTAGGTGATGTTATGGGCGATTTGAGTTCAAGAAGAGGAAAAATTGAAGGCTTTAGTGCCCGGAAAGATGCACAAGTTATTAAAGCAATGGTTCCATTAGCTGAAATGTTTGGATATGCTACTACTCTTAGGTCAGCGACTCAAGGTAGAGCAATTTATACAATGCAATTTTCACATTATACTGAAGTGCCGAAGTCTGTAGCAGATGAGATTTCGGAAAAATCACAAGGTAAAAGTTCATTACAAACTGCTTAGTTAAATTTTAACAAAAAGTAAATAACAAAGGAGAACTCGATGGCAAAGGCAAAATTTGACAGGAGTAAGCCTCACGTAAATATTGGTACTATCGGACACGTTGATCATGGTAAAACAACTTTGACTGCAGCTATAACTATGTCTCTAGCTAAAAAAGGTTTATCGGAACAAAGATCATTTGATAGTATTGATAATGCTCCTGAAGAGCGAGAAAGAGGTATTACTATCGCTACAGCTCACGTTGAATATTCAACAGCTGAAAGACATTATGCACACGTTGACTGTCCTGGTCACGCGGATTACGTAAAAAACATGATTACTGGTGCTGCACAGATGGACGGTGCAATTCTGGTTGTTGCGGCAACTGATGGTCCGATGCCTCAAACTAGAGAACATATTCTTCTTGCTCGTCAAGTTGGTGTGCCAAGAATGGTTGTGTTTATGAATAAAGTTGATTTGGTTGATGATGAAGAATTAATCGAATTAGTTGAAATGGAATTAAGAGAATTATTGACTGAATATGAATTTCCTGGTGATGATATTCCTATTGTTAAAGGATCTGCATTACACGCTCTTGAAGCTTCTTCTTCTGCCGATTCAAGCGCTGACGACGAAAGACTTACATGTATATTTGAATTGATGGACGCTGTGGATACTTATATCCCGGTTCCTGAACGATCAGTTGATAAACCATTTTTGATGCCTGTTGAGGACGTTTTTTCTATTACCGGTCGTGGTACCGTTGCAACGGGTAGAGTTGAAAGAGGCCAAGTAAAATTATCTGAAGAAATTGAATTAGTCGGTCTCGGAATGCACAAGAAAACAGTTGTAACCGGTATTGAAATGTTCAGAAAAGAACTTGATATAGCTTTAGCCGGTGACAATGCTGGTGTATTGATGAGAGGAATTGATAAAAATGAAATCGAACGTGGAATGGTATTAGCTAAACCGGGTTCTATTACACCTCACAAAAAATTTGAAGGTGAAGTTTACATCCTTTCTAAAGATGAAGGTGGAAGACATACTCCGTTTTTCAATGGATATAGACCACAGTTCTATTTTAGAACAACTGATGTAACCGGTGTTGCTACATTACCTGAAGGTACTGAAATGGTAATGCCTGGTGATAATGTGAAATTAAGCATTGAACTTATCTCTGAAATTGCGATGGAAGACGGTTTACGTTTTGCTATTCGTGAAGGCGGCAGAACAGTTGGTGCTGGTGTTGTGACAAAGATTATAGAATAATAGAATACAAGATAACTTTATAAAAGCGAGTAGATTTCTGCTCGCTTTTTGATTCTTAACGGAGAGTTCTTAAATGCCCGGACAAAAGATTAGAATTAAATTAAAATCGTATGATCATATTTTGATTGATAAGTCTACTGAGAAGATTATCAAGACGGTAAAAACTACTGGTGCTGTTGTATCCGGTCCGATCCCTTTGCCTACAAAGAGGTCTGTTTTTACAGTATTGAGATCACCTCATGTTGATAAGAAGTCGAGAGAACAATTTGAAATTAGAGCTCACAAAAGAATTATCGATATTCATAATTCTAACAACAAAACAGTTGATTCACTCAGCAAGTTAGATATACCTGCCGGTGTGGATATAGAAATTAAGTTATAGGGAATTGTAAGATGCCTGGAATATTAGGTAAAAAATTAGGAATGACTAACATTTACAACGATGCCGGAGATTCAACTCCTGTTACAGCTATTCAAGCTGGTCCTTGTCCAATTGTAGCGATTAAAACCAAAGAAAAAGATGGTTATACCGCGATCCAAATCGGATATGGAAAGAAAAGCAAAAAAGGGGTTAATAAACCGGAAACAGGACATTTTGCAAAAGCTGGTATTGAACCTACTAGAGTGCTGAAAGAATTTAGAAATGTTGATATCAGTGATTATAAAGTTGGCGACAATGTGACTGTGGAAATTCTCAAAGTTGGTGACAAAGTTGACGTCGTTGGTAAATCTAAAGGTAAAGGTTTTCAAGGGGTTATTAAGCGCCATGGTTTTAGCGGAGTTGGTGGAAGAACCCACGGACAAGGTGATAGGGAAAGAGCTCCTGGTTCAATCGGTCAAAGTTCCGATCCTTCAAGAGTATTGAAAGGTATGAAAATGGGTGGTAGAACAGGTGGTAAACAAATAACTTCACCAAAATTGAAAGTAATCAAAATACTTCCTGAAGAAAATGTTGTTTTTGTTAAAGGTGCTGTACCCGGTGCAATAAATTCAATCGTAGAAATTAATAAGTAAGCGGTCTTTAAATGAAAGTTGATGTATTAAAAATAGATGGTTCGAAAAGTGGTGAAAGTGTTGAGCTTTCGGAATCCATCTTTGGTATTGAACCAAATGACCATGTAATTTATCTTTCTGTCAAAGCATTTTTGGCTAATCAACGTCAAGGTACTCATAAATCTAAAGAAAGAAATGAAGTACGTGGCGGTGGCAGAAAACCCTGGAAACAAAAAGGTCGCGGTACCGCTAGAGCCGGTACAACTCGCTCTCCTTTATGGGTCGGTGGTGGCAGAATATTTGGACCGAAGCCGCGTAATTACAGACAAAAAATCAATAAAAAAGTAAATCAATTAGCTAGACGAAGTGCGCTTTCTTATAAAGCGAAATCTGAACAAGTGATCGTAGTTGAAAATTTTAGTTTCGAAGCTCCGAAAACAAAAGAATTTGCAGCGGTATTAAATGCTTTAAATATTGCAGGAAAGAAAACTTTATTGCTTACAAATGAACACAATGCGAATATTTACAAATCGGGACGCAATATTCCTAAAGTAAATATTTTAGAAGCTAGAAACGCTTCCGCATATGATTTGCTTAACAATCAAGTTCTTGTTCTTCAAAAAGGGGCAATTGAAACTTTAGAAACAATATTAAATTAGTAGGTTTTATAGAATGCGTAATGTTTTAATTAGACCTCTCATAACTGAAAAAATTACCGGAATCAGCGAAAGCGGATTAAATCAATTTGGTTTTGTTGTCGACTACGACGCAAATAAAATTGAAATTGCAAAAGCAATCAAATCAAAGTTTGGTGTAGAGGTTGATTCGGTTAATACGATGAGGTACAAGGGTAAGGTTAAGAGTCAGTTTACACGAAAGGGTAGAACTGTTGGTAGAACCTCGAGATTTAAGAAAGCAATTGTGACTTTGAAAGAAGGTCAATCAATAGATTTAATTGGTGAAGTTTAATTCACCCCGTTTGGAGTTTTAGATAATGGCTATTAGAAAATTAAAACCAAATACACCCGGAACGAGATACATGTCAATTTCATCATTTGATGAAATTACAAAAACTACTCCTGAAAAATCCCTTACGGTTTCTTTAAAGAAATCCGGTGGTAGAAATAATCATGGTAGAGTTACTTCTTTCCATAGAGGTGGTGGGCATAAAAGAAAATACAGAATAATAGATTTTAAACGTGATAAACACGGTGTACCCGCAAAAGTATTTTCTATCGAATATGATCCAAACCGTTCTGCCAGAATTGCACTTTTACATTATGCTGATGGTGAGAAAAGATATATTATTGCACCAAATGGTTTAAAGGTTGGCGATAAAATTACATCTGGTGAGGGTTCGGAAATCAGAGTTGGCAATGCATTGCCTCTGAGAAATTTACCATTAGGTAGTTTTATTCACAACGTTGAATTAAAACCTGGTAAAGGAGCGCAAATATCAAGGTCGGCTGGATCGTCTGTTCAATTATTAGCTAAAGAAGGTAAGTACGCTTCATTAAAATTCCCTTCAGGCGAAGTTAGAATGGTTCAACTAGAATGTATGGCAACATACGGAGTTGTGGGAAATACCGATCATGAAAATATTTCACTAGGAAAAGCAGGTAGAAGTCGTTGGTTAGGTATTAGACCAAATGTTAGAGGTGTTGTAATGAACCCGGTCGATCATCCTATGGGTGGTGGTGAAGGAAGAACTTCGGGTGGTGGTCATCCGGTATCTCCTTGGGGACAAAAAGCTAAAGGTCTTAAAACACGAAAACGAAAGAAAACATCTAACAAGTATATTGTTAAACGAAGAAAAAGCTAAGGTAAAAGATGCCTAGATCACTTAAAAAAGGTCCATACGTAGATATTAAATTATTAGCTAAAGTTGATAAGTTGAATGAATCTAATCAAAAGAAAATTATTCAAACATGGTCACGTGCTAGTATGATTATTCCCGACTTTGTCGGTCACACAATAGCAGTTCATAATGGTAATAAAATGATACCGGTATACATTACTGAAAATATGGTTGGTCATAAGTTAGGCGAATTTTCGCCAACCAGAATATTTAGAGGTCATCCCGGAACTAAGGCAGAAAAAGCCTCAAAGGCTAAATAAGTTTAAGGTTTGAAATGGAAGCTAGAGCAACTCACAAATATATCAGCACATCACCAAGGAAAATGAGATTAGTCATTGACTTAATCCGAGGGATATCTGTTGATAGAGCAATTGAAATATTACACTTCAATCCCAAGCACGCTTCGAAAGATGCGGAAAAGGTTTTGAGGTCAGCAGTAAGCAATCTTTATAATAAAGATGAAGATGCTTCTCATGATCCGTCGGCTCTTATTGTTAAAGAAGTATTTGTTAACAATGGACCCGTTGCAAAGAGAGTTTTGCCTGCCCCGATGGGTAGAGCATTTAGAGTAAGAAAGAGATCAAATCACTTAACTATAGTAGTAGCTACTAAAGGTTAATTAGGAGGATTTTTTGGGACAAAAGACAAATCCAATAGGTTTTAGAGTTGGTGTTATTCGCGGTTGGGAATCTAACTGGTACGAAAACGGTAGTTATGCTGAAAAGTTAGCTGAGGACAGAAAACTTAGAGTTTATATTAAGAACAGGTTGAAAAAGGCCGGTATTTCAAGAATGATTATTGACCGGACTACCAAAAACATCATTGTTACTATTCATACTTCAAGACCTGGTGTTGTGATTGGGAAAAGTGGAAAAGAAATTTCTCAACTGGAACAAGAATTAAAGAAAGTAACTGATAAAGAAGTGAAAGTTCAGATCAATGAGATTAAACGCCCGGAATTAGATGCTAATTTAGTTGCTGAAAATGTTGCATCCCAATTGAAAGGAAGAATCTCATTCAGAAGAGCAATGAAGCAATCGATTCAATCATCGATGAGAATGGGTGCGGAAGGAATCAGGATTATGTGTGCCGGAAGATTGGGTGGTGCTGAAATGGCTAGAACAGAACAGTATAAAGATGGTCGGATTCCACTTCATACTATTAGAGCTGATATCGATTATGCAACTGCAACTGCACAAACTATTTATGGTGCAATTGGAGTTAAAGTTTGGATTTGCCGCGGTGAGATTCTCGGCAAAAGATTAGCTGACTAAAGATTTAGGAGAGTAGTTTCAATGTTAATGCCGAAAAGAGTAAAATATAGAAAATCACATAGAGGTAGAAGAGCCGGTTTTGCTAAACGGGGAAGTGTTATTTCTTTTGGTGATTTTGGACTAAAAGCACTTGATGCCGCTTGGATAACAAGTAGACAAATTGAGGCTTGTCGGGTTGCAATTACCAGAAGAATGAAGAGAGATGGAAAGGTTTGGATAAGAATATTTCCCGATAAACCAGTCTCTAAAAAACCTCTCGAAACTAGAATGGGTAAAGGTAAAGGAAATCCTGAATTTTGGGTAGCAGTTGTTAAACCGGGTAGAGTTATGTTTGAAGTTGCCGGTGTTTCTAAAGAAATTGCTTTAGATGCTTTGAAATTGGCTTCGAATAAACTTCCTATTAAAACTAAAATATCTGTTAGACCAGATTACGATTAGAGGTTGATAAGATGAAAATTTATGAAATTCGTGAAATGTCCGATGAAGAGCTATTAAATAGAATTGAAGAGGAAGAGAAAAACTTAGTTGATCTCAGATTTCAATTAGAATTAAAAAATCTTACTAATACTGCAAAAGTTAGCACTACACAAAAAGATATTGCTAAAATGAAAACAGTCTTAAAGGAAAGAGAATTAGAAGCTCTGAAAGAAAGTAAAAATAAAAAAGAAGGATAAACCAGTAAATGAAAACACGCGGTTTAAGAAAAACAAGAGTTGGTTTAGTAGTTAAAGACAAAATGGAAAAGAGCGTTGTTGTTTCGATTGAAAGACGTGTGGCTCATCCTCTTTATAAAAAATATTTTAAGAAAACGACCAAACTAATGGTTCACGATGAAAAAAATGAAAGTGGACTAGGTGATTTAGTTAGAGTGATGGAAACAAGACCACTTAGCAAAAATAAAACATGGCGTTTAATCGAAATTGTAGAGAAAGCTAAGTAATTGGGTTTGAATAAGGAGCTTAGAAAATGATTCAACAAGAGTCAAGTTTAGTGGTTGCCGATAATTCGGGTGCAAAAAAAATTACCTGCATTAAAGTACTCGGCGGAAGTAGAAGACGATATGCGTCCGTAGGGGATAAAATTGTGGTTTCGGTTAAATCAGCGATTCCTAACGGTAACGTAAAAAAAGGTGAAGTTTCACGCGCTGTTATTGTTCGCACGAAAAAAGAAATTCGACGAAAAGATGGTTCATATATCAGATTTGATGAAAATGCAGCAGTTTTATTAAATGCGCAAGATGAACCAAGAGGAACTCGTATTTTTGGACCAGTTGCTAGGGAATTACGAGACAAAAAATTTATGAAAATTGTTTCACTCGCTCCAGAAGTATTATAAAACGGAATTAGATTTATGAAAATTAGAAAAGATGACATGATAGAAGTAGTTGCAGGCAACAATAGAGGTAAAACCGGCAAAGTACTTAAAGTTTTTCCGAAGAAGAACACGGTAATTGTTGAAGGTGTGAATATTCGTAAGAGACATACTAAACCCAATCAACAATATCCACAAGGTGGAATTATTGAAAAAGAAGCTCCTATTAATGTCTCGAATGTTATGGTTCTTGATCCGAAATCTAATGAACCTACAAGAGTTGGTGCTAAAATTATTATTGATGAAAAAACAGGTAAAAAACGTAGCGTCCGGATTAGCAAAGCCAGCGGCGAAATGTTAACTAAATAATCTGACTAAAGAGTTTGGAAATGGCAAAAGAAACTAAAAGCAAAAAGAAAGAATCGACTAAAACTAAAAAATCTGATGATAAGGTAACTACAAAAGTTAAAGTACCTGTTCGTTTATTTGATTTTTATAAAGATGAGTTAACACCCAGCTTAATGAAAGAGTTTTCATACAAAAATGTAATGGAAGTTCCAAAGCTGACAAAAATTGTAATTAATATGGGTGTTGGCGGTGCTACTCAAGATTCAAAACTAATCGATGAAGCTGTAAAAGATTTGGAATTAATAACCGGTCAAAAACCTTCTATTAGGGAAGCAAAGAATGCTATTTCTAATTTTAAGCTTCGTGAGGGAATGAAGATCGGAGCGAAGGTAACACTTCGTCGTGAAAGAATGTACGAATTTCTGGATCGTTTAATTTCAATAGTGCTTCCTCGTGTGCGCGATTTTAGAGGTGTTCCCGATAAATCATTTGATGGTAGAGGCAACTATACCATGGGCGTGAAGGAACAAATTATTTTTCCGGAAATTGACGTTGATAAAGTTTCAAGAATAGTTGGTATGGACATTACTTTTGTTACTACCGCTAAAACCGATGCTGAAGCACATTCGTTGCTAAAAGGATTCGGGTTCCCATTTAAGAAAAAAGAAGTACAAAACTAAAGGATATTCATGGCTAGGAAATCATTAATTGCCAGACAAGAGAAAAGAGAGAAACTTGTTGCAAAGTATGCAGATCTCAGAAAAGAGCTGAAAGAAAATGGAGATTATGAAGCATTACAGAAACTTCCTAAAAATGCTTCTCCTGTTAGATTAAATAACAGATGTCAATTCACGGGAAGAGTACGTTCATACTACAGAAAATTTGGTTGCTCTAGATTAGTTTTAAGAGAAATGGCTCTTAAAGGTGAAATTCCCGGTATTAAAAAGTCTAGTTGGTAATTAGGAGGTTTAGGTTAAATGTTAGTAACTGATCCAATTGCAGATTATTTAACAAGAGTTAGAAACGCGGTTAAAGCACGTAAAAGATTTGTTGATATTCCATCTTCGAATATGAAGTTGCAGTTATCAGAAATCTTGAAATCAAATAATTTTATTAGAGATTTCGCTGTAACTGAAGATAATAAACAAAACATATTAAGGGTTTTTCTTAAATATGTTGATGGTACACCCTCTATTAGTGGGTTGAAGAAAATTAGTCGTCCCGGTTTGCGTCGGTATGTAGGTAAAGATGATATTCCCAGAGTTCTTAATGGTTTGGGTATAGCAATTATTTCTACGTCGAAGGGTTTGTTATCCGACAAGCAAGCGAAGAATGAGTCAATTGGCGGCGAAATTATTTGTCACATTTGGTAAAATAGCGGAGATTTTAAGTGTCTAGAGTTGGAAAAAAACCGGTAAATATTAAGGGATTAACAGTAGATCATAAGCGTGATTTGCTGAAAATTAAAGGTAAACTTGGCGAATTACAGTTAAAGGTTAATCCAAGTATAAATGTAAAAGTTGAAGGCGATGAAATTTTAGTCGAAAGACCAAATGATGAGAAACAAATTCGTGCTCTTCATGGTTTGACGAGGGCATTAATTCAGAATATAGTAACCGGTGTTACGGATGGTTTTTCTAAAACACTTGATATTGTGGGTGTGGGATTTAGAGCTGAGTTAAAAGGAAATAATCTCTTGCTTAATATTGGGTACTCTCATCCAATTTATTTTATTCCTCCTCCGGAAATTACTCTTGAAGTCCCGGCTCCTACTCAAATTGTTATAAAAGGAATTGATAAAGAATTAGTTGGTCAAGTTGCTGCTAAAATCAGATCAATCAGAGAACCTGAGCCATATAAAGGAAAAGGAATTAAGTACTCTGATGAATTTATTGCGAGAAAAGCCGGTAAAACAGCTGGTAAATAATTAGGAGCATGTTAGAGAAATGTTAAAGAAACAAAAACAACGAAAATTAAGAAAAGTTATACGTGTCCGTAAAAAGATTTTTGGTACTGCCGAAAAACCAAGATTAAGCGTTTTTAGAAGTCTTAATCATATGTATGCTCAGCTTATCGATGATACAAAAAATATTACGATTGCCGCGGCTTCTACTAAATCGTCCGATATTATTGAAGATGTACAGAAAGCTGAAGGTAAAATCGGTAAAAGTAAATTAGTTGGGCAACTAATCGCAAAAAAAGCTCAAGAAGTTGGTGTATCTCAAGTTGTGTTTGATAGAGGACCTTATAATTATCATGGTCGCGTAAAAGAAGTAGCAGACGGTGCGCGAGAGGGTGGCTTAAAGTTTTAACAAACTGGCCGATAGTATAATGGTAGTACATCGGGTTTTGGTCCCGTCAGTGGGGGTTCAAATCCTCCTCGGCCAGCAGATTTTAATTAAGAATTGCAAATATCGGAGATGGAATTGAAGCATAAAAAAGTATCTGGTTTAGATAATCTTAAAGAAAAAGTTGTTCATATCAACCGTGTTGCTAAAGTTGTTAAAGGTGGTAGAAGATTTAGTTTTAACGCTATAGTTGTGGTTGGCGATAGTAATGGTCATGTTGGAGTCGGTTTAGGTAAAGCTAATGAAGTTACCGATGCTATTTCCAAAGGAATTGATGATGCAAAGAAAAACGTTTATAAAGTACCGATAATTAAGGGAACTATTCCTCATCAAATTATTGGCAAATATGGTGCCGGTCGGGTTCTTCTTAAACCAGCTTCGCCGGGTACAGGACTTATTGCCGGTGGTGGTGTAAGAGCAGTTTTAGAATCAGCCGGTATTCAGGATATTTTAACTAAATCTCTCGGCTCAAGCAATTCTCATAATCAAGTTAAAGCCACACTAAACGGTTTGCTCGACTTGATTGATGCAAGAACAATGAGCGCGAAAAGAGGTATTAGTTTAACAGAACTTTTTAATGCATAGTGAGTGAAAGAATTATGGCCAAGCAGTTAAAAATTAAGCAAACAAAAAGCATTATTGATAGACCTAAAAGACAAAAAAGAACTATTGAAGCTCTTGGTTTAGGCAGACCTAATTATGTAAAGGTGCATAACGATACCCCTCAAATTAGAGGAATGATTAATAGAGTATCGCATCTTGTTGTTGTCGAAGAAATTGAAAAATAGGTGAATTTATATGAACGTTTTAAGTAATCTAAAATACAATAAGGGTTCTAAAAAGAATCGAAAAAGAATCGGTCGCGGAGAAGGTTCTGGTCATGGCGGTACATCAACAGTCGGTATGAATGGACAAAAGTCTCGTCGAGGTTATTCAAGTAGAGCCTGGTTTGAAGGTGGTCAAATGCCACTTCAAAGACGTGTACCAAAAAGAGGATTTACCAATATTTTTAGAGTTAATTATCAACCAATTAATGTGGATAGAATCCAAAAATTGATTGATGATAAGAAAATTGAAGATGGTATCGTAAATCAAATCACTTTGTATAAAAACGGTTTACTTTCTAAAGCAGTTGCACCATACAAAATTCTTGGTAATGGTGAATTAAAAGCTAAAGTAACCGTTGAAGCACATAAATTTAGTGAATCAGCAAAACAAAAAATTGAAGCCGCCGGCGGTTCAATTAAGGTGATAGAAGCTTAATGGGAAAATTACAGGACACTTTTAGAAATATCTTTAAGATCCACGAGTTAAGACAGCGTATTATATATACGCTTTCTTTATTGGTTATTGTCCGACTTGGTGCACACATTACTTTACCAGGTATTGATGCATCTTTATTAGCTGATGCGATGGCTAACAGGACAAGTAATAATCTTTTCGGTTTATATGATCTTTTTGTTGGTGGCGCGTTCTCAAATGCTGCGATTTTTGCGCTTGGTATTATGCCTTACATCAGTGCTTCAATTATTATCCAGCTTGCCGGTGCCGTTGTTCCTTACTTCCAAAAATTACAAAGAGAAGGAGAGGAAGGACGTAAAAAAATAACTCAGCTTACAAGATACGGTACGGTTTTTATTTCAGCGTTTCAAGCCATCGGAATTGTGACAGGCGTTTTGATGAATATGACCCACAATGGTGTCTCCGTTGTTCCGCAAGAAGTTCAAGGTATCGGATTCATTTTCACTTCCGTTGTCTATCTGACTGCCGGTACGGTAATGATGATGTGGATGGGAGAGCAGATAACTGAAAAAGGCATTGGAAATGGAATATCGCTTATAATTTTTATAGGTATCATTAATCAATTTCCGGTTGCATTGTTAAATGAATATGAATTGATTGCTGCTGGATCACGCAATATTGTAATTGAAATAGTAATACTTGCTTTTATGTTGCTAATTATTGCCGGAATTGTATTAGTTACTCAAGGAACACGAAGAATTCCGGTTCAGTATGCAAAAAGAGTTGTTGGAAGAAAAGTTTATGGAGGAGTTACTCAGTACATTCCTTTACGCGTGAATACTGCCGGTGTAATGCCGATTATCTTTGCGCAGTCAATTATGTTTATACCGTCAACAGTATTAGCGTTTTTCCCGGATAGTGAATTTATGCAGACTCTTTCCGGATATTTTGTTTTTACTTCTGTTTCATACTCGGTCATTTACGCGATAATGATAATTTTCTTTACATACTTTTATACAGCGATTGCGTTTAATCCGCAAGATGTTGCGGAGAATATGAAGAAACAAGGTGGTTTTGTACCGGGAATTAGACCAGGGAAACAAACTGCTGAATTTATTGATAATATTCTTACAAAGATTACTTTGCCTGGTTCGATCTTTTTGGCGATAGTTGCGATTTTACCGGCTTTTGTTACCCGTTTCGGAGTTTCAAGTCTATTTGCATCATTCTTTGGTGGAACAAGTTTGTTAATTATTGTTGGAGTAGCATTGGATACGCTTCAACAAATTGAATCTCATTTATTGATGAGACATTACGACGGTTTTATGAAATCCGGAAAAATGAAGGGACGTAAATTCTAATTCGGATTTTAATTTGATTCTTATAAAAACAAAAAATGAAATTGATTACATAAGAGAAAGCTGCCAAATAGTTGCAGATACACTTAAATTGGTTAGCACTTATGCGAAAGTTGGAGTTACTACATTAGAATTAGATAAAATTGCTGAAGATTTTATCAGAAGTAACAATTCCATTCCTGCTTTTAAAGGTTATTCACAAGCGGGTTCAATTGATTTTCCGGGAACACTTTGTACTTCTGTTGAAAGTGAAGTTGTTCACGGAATACCGAGCAATAGAGTTTTAGTTGACGGTGAAGTTCTTAGTATTGATGTCGGCGTAATTAAAAATAAATATTACGGTGATTCGGCAGTTTCGATTGCGATCGGTGAAATATCTGATGAAAAAAAGCAATTGATGAAGGTTACTGAAGAAGCTCTTTATAAAGGTATTGAAGCTTCTGTTGAAGGAAATAGATTTGGTGATATTTCATATGCGATTGAAGAACATGTTAATCAATATGGATATGGGATTGTAAGAGAACTTTGTGGACATGGAGTTGGAAGATATTTACATGAAGATCCTCAAATCCCGAATTTTGGTAAAAGTAATTCTGGACCAAAAATTAAAAATGGTATGACGTTTGCGATTGAACCCATGATAAATCTTGGAACACATGCTGTAAGAGTTGAAAAAGATGGGTGGACAGTGAAAACTGCCGATAATAGCACTTCGGCGCACTTTGAACATACTGTTGCAATTATAAATGGAAAACCGGAAATATTAACAAGTAGGTAAATGGCAAAGCAAGGACCAATAAAAGTTGATGGAATTGTAACCGAAACGTTACCTAATGCAACTTTTAAAGTAAAATTAGAAAATGAGCATCAAATTTTAGCGCATATCTCCGGTAAAATGAGAATGCATTTTATTAAAATTTTGGTAGGCGACAAAGTCGCTATCGAACTTTCGCCTTATGATTTAAATAAGGGAAGAATTACATACAGGTATAAATAGTGAGGCTGAAATGAAGGTAAGAGCTTCTGTGAAGAAAATTTGTGAAAACTGCAAAATTATTAAAAGAAAGGGTGTTGTTCGTGTGATTTGCAAGAATCCTAAACACAAACAACGTCAAGGCTAATAAGAGGAGGAATTCGATTTGGCACGTATCGCTGGTGTAGATTTACCAAAAAATAAGAAAGCATTTATTGCTCTTACTTATATCTACGGAATAGGTGTTGCAACTTCATATGCAATATTGAAAAAAGCTAATCTGGATCCCGATAAAAAGATTTCAGAATTTACTGAGGAAGATGCAGCTAAAATCAGAGCTGTAATGACTGCGGATTATAAAGTTGAAGGTGCTCTTAGAAGTGAAGTTCAACAAAATATCAAACGATTAATGGATATCGGAGCTTATCGTGGTTTGAGACATAGAAGAGGTTTACCTGCGCGTGGTCAAAGGACAAGAACCAACTCTAGAACGCGTAAAGGTAGAAGAAGAACCGTTGCCGGCAAGAAAAAAGCTCCCGGTAAGAAGTAAATAATTTCAAGGAGAATTAATTTTGGCTAAAACAGTTAGAAAGACGAAAAAGAAAGTACATGTTGATGCTATGGGCGTTGCCCATGTTATGGCGTCTTTTAATAATGTGATTGTTACTTTAACTGACGTCTATGGAAATACGGTTTCTTGGTCTTCGGCCGGTAAAAACGGTTTTAAAGGATCCAGAAAGAATACACCTTTTGCTGCTCAAGTTACTGCAGAGTCTGCCGCGAAAGAAGCGCATGATTTAGGAATGAGGAAAATTGATGTTTTTGTGAAGGGACCTGGTGCCGGAAGGGAAGCTGCTATTAGAGCATTAAATACTGCGGGATTGCAAATACTTTCTATTAAAGATATTACTCCGATCCCACACAATGGGTGTCGTCCACCAAAAAGAAGAAGAGTTTAACAAGGAGAATTAGATGGCTAGATACACTGGACCAAGTTGTAAATTGTGCAGAAGAGAAAGGACGAAACTTTTCTTAAAGGGTAATAAATGTAATACCGAAAAATGCCCGATTGAAAGCAAAAATTATCCTCCCGGAGAGCATGGCTTAAATAGAAGAGTCAAGTTTTCTGAATATGGAGTGCAGTTAAGAGAAAAACAAAAAGTTAAAAGAATATACGGAATTTTAGAATCTCAATTTAGTGGGTATTTTAGCCGTGCGAACAGCCAAAAAGGCGTTACAGGTGAAAACTTAATTAAGTTGCTAGAAAGAAGATTAGACAATGTAGTGTACCGGTTAGGATTTGCATCCTCAAGAAAAGCTGCACGGCAATTAATCACACATCGACACTTTTTAGTTAATGGAAAGATTGTAAACATACCATCATACTTTGTATCTCCCAATGATGTTATTTCTGTTAAAGAGAAAAGTAAAAAGCTGGACCTTATACATGATTCGTTAAGAAGAACGAAAGATAACATGTATAGCTGGCTGAATGTCGATAAGGCTTCATTATCTGGAACATTTATGCAAATTCCTGAAAGAGATGAAGTACCATTAAACGCTAACGAACAATTGATCGTTGAGCTTTATTCTAAGTAAAATAAACGTGAGGGAATAAATGAGTGCACCTTCATTTAAGATGCCAGATGGTGTTGTAGTAGATGAATCAACTTATAGTAATAATTATGGTAAATACACGGTTCAACCGTTGGAACGAGGATTTGGAGTAACGTTAGGAAATTCTTTCAGAAGAGTTTTGTTATCTTCTCTCACTGGCGCTGCAATTACCGGAATAAGAATAGACGGAGTACTTCATGAGTTTACTACTATTGAAGGAGTTCATGAAGATATTACACATTTAATTCTAAACTTAAAACAAGTTAGAATTAAGATGGGAAACAAAAAACCAACTCAGGCTGAATTAACTATTATTGGGCCCGGAGAATTTAAAGCCTCGGATATTCAAAAACACTGCCCCGATGTTGAAATATTAAACCCGGATTTAACAATTGCGCATTTAAGCGAACAAGCTAAATTGACTATTGAGTTAAGATTTGGAACAGGAAGAGGTTATGTTCCTTCAAAAGAACAGAAATTTGCCGATCAAACCATTGGTTTAATTCCGATTGATTCTATTTTCACACCGATTACCAATGTGAGATATAATATAGAAAATGTGCGTATTGGCGATAAAAACGATTATGAAAAATTAGATCTCGAAATTTTCACCGATGGTTCAATTACTCCTGAAGAAGCGCTTTCAGGGGCCGGTAAAATTTTAAAAGACCATGTTAACATGTTTATCAATTTTGACATGGAACCTGAAGAAGAAAAAGTTGAATCTGAAAAAGACGCAGAATTCGAAAGAATTCGAAAAATACTTTCAACTAATGTAGATGATCTTGAATTAAGCGTTCGTTCACATAACTGCCTTAAAGCTGCTAATATTAAAATTCTTGGCGATTTGGTTAGAAAAGATGAAAGCGAAATGTTAAAATTCAGAAATTTTGGTAGAAAATCATTAGCTGAATTAATTGAAATAGTAGATAATTACGGTCTGGAATTCGGTATGGACGTTGACCGTTATTTGAAAGATAATCAAGAATCAAATTAAATTTTTCGATAAGGCCAAACCATGAGACATAGACTAAAAGGAAGAAAACTAGGCAGAACAAAAAGCCATAGAGATGCTACGCTGAATGCCTTAGCTACTGCTTTGTTCAAACACAAAAAAATTAAAACTACTGTTGCTAAAGCAAAAGAAACTCGAACTTTTGTTGAGCCGATGATTACCCGTGCAAAAACCGGTACAGTTCACGCCAGACGAATTATTGCAAGGCATCTAAATGATAATTCCGTAATTCAAGAATTATTTGGTGATATCGTTGAAAAGATAGGTGATAGACCAGGTGGTTATACCAGGGTTATTAAATTAGGCCAACGTCAAGGTGACGCGGCTGAAATGGCTATATTGGAGTTAGTTGATTATAATGAGGTTGCTCCAACTTCAAAACCAAAGAAAAAAACTACAGCTAAAACAGATGCTCCAAAAGCTAAGACCAAAAAAGAACCTAAAGTTCAAGATGCTGAGGTAATCGAAGAAGTTGTTGAGAAAGAAGAAAAACCCAAAGCTCCTAAAGAGGAAGCAAAAGCCGAAACTAAAACTGAATCGGTTCCGGAAGTAGAACCCGTTAAAGACGAGGTTGTAAAAGAGGAAAAGCCGGAAACTAAACCTTCAGATGATGCTGAAGAGCCTAAAAAAGAATCAAAATAACTTCTTTAATATTTTTATACGAAAAGAGTAATCGCCATGGTGGTTACTCTTTTTTTTATATATGAAAGCTGAATTTAAAAAGTCTGTTTTTAAGATGAAAGATCTCCCTTCAGATAATCTTCCCGAAGTAATTCTGTGCGGAAGATCAAATGTTGGAAAATCTTCATTTATCAATACCCTTTTTAATGCTAAAAATCTGGCCAAAACCAGTTCTACTCCCGGAAAAACACGCTCACTTAATTATTATCTTGTTGATGACAAATTCTATTTGGTTGATCTCCCCGGATTTGGGTACGCAAAAGTTTCCAAAAAAGAACGGGATGGCTGGCAGAGATTAATTACAACTTTTCTTCAAGATAGAGATCAAATAGTTGAAGCCTATCATTTGATTGACAGCAGGCATAATCCGATGGAACTTGATTATATGCTTCACGAATTTTTAATGAAAAGTGGAATAGTAACTACAATAATCCTTTCAAAAGTTGATAAGCTTAAACAAGCCGAGAAATCCAAAGCCGCGAAATCAATCCAGGGGATCTTTGAAAATTATTCATTAAATGAGAATTTATTCTTTTTCTCTTCGGTAAAGGGAATTGGAAAAAAACAAGTTTTAACTAAATTAACTACCTATCTTTAGTCTTCGCTAAAATGCCGAATATTCCTTTCAAATCTATTTTTACTAAATTGCTTTTTACTCGTTATTTGGATAATTTGACGAATTAAAATCATATGAGAAATTAATGATCGAACAATACATTCCAATATTTATGGTGATGGTTTTTGCCATTATTTTCGGGCTTGGAGTGATATTTGCATCCAAAATATTTGGACCCAACCGACCGAATAAATTTAAACTTATGCCATATGAAAGTGGAAAAGATCCGGTTGGTGATGCGCGCGAAAGAATGTCAATAAAGTATTATTTAGTCGCGATGCTTTTTATCATTTTTGATATTGAAGTTATTTTCGTCTATCCGTGGGGTGTAGAATTTAAGAAGCTTTTTGCGGATTTTGGAATTCTAGCGTTCACTCCAATGTTGGTATTTTTAATAGTTTTAGAACTGGGATTTCTATATATCTACGTGAAAGGAGGCCTTAAGTGGGATTAGAGGCTAAATTAGTATCTGATGGTTATTTAACGACAAAACTCGACTCTGTTATTGCTTGGGCAAGGAAAAATTCAATTTGGCCGATGCCGATGGGAATATCATGTTGCGCAATCGAAATGATGTCTGCGGTTGATCCCAAATACGATATGGCCAGATTTGGCTCGGAAGTAATGAGATTCACTCCTCGGCAATGTGATTTAATGATTGTTGCCGGAACCGTAACTTATAAAATGTCTCATGTAGTTAGAAGAGTTTATGATCAAATGCCCGATCCTAAATGGGTGATTGCCATGGGAGCCTGCACTTCATCGGGTGGAATGTATCGTTCATATTCTGTGGTTCAAGGTATTGATCAATTTATTCCTGTGGATGTTTATACTGCCGGTTGCCCGCCAAGACCGGAGAATTTAATTAATGCATTAATGGCTATCCAAAACAAAATTGATAATTCACGCGCAAGAGACTGGCAAGATATACCAAGTCGTGAACCAATCGTAATCTCATAATTATGAACCTAAAAGAAAATGTTGAAACTAAGCTAAATTCACTTTCGGATGATATCATTTTAGAGGCAAGTGAATTTCGTAATCAATTATCTTTCACGGTTTCCGGTGAATCTATCGTTGAAATCGCAAAACTTATCAAGGAAGATCCTGAACTTAAATTCGAACTTTGTGAAGATGTAACAGCAATCGATTGGGCGAAAAGGACAAAAAGATTTACGGTCGTTTATCATATATATTCATTGCTGCTGAAGGAAAGAATTCGAATTAAAGCCGTTATTGATAATGATGACTTTGAGATTGAATCTGTATCGTCAATTTGGCCTAGCGCAAATTGGTACGAAAGAGAAACTTGGGATATGTACGGAATTAAATTTCTCAATCACCCGGATTTAAGAAGAATGTACATGCCCGAGGAATTTGAATACCATCCTTTGAGAAAAGAGTTTCCGGTTATGGGTATTCCGGGTTCGCTTCCACTACCTGACAAGGAAGACTAATGAAAAGAGGAATTGATATAAATAGTGATAAAAGAATTCTTGAAGCGCTTCTAGCCCAGGATACGGATATCACCATCGAAGATGCGCTAGAGAATGAAATGATTATTAACATGGGACCGCAGCATCCTGCAACCCATGGTGTATTAAGATTGTTGGTGAGACTCGACGGGGAAACCGTTATGTCTTGCATCCCCGAGCTCGGCTATCTTCACCGTGGTTACGAAAAGATGGCTGAGGACATGTCCTATTACGAATACATACCCCATACTGATCGTCTCGATTATACGGCAAATCTCGCAAACAATGTTGCATACGTTTTAGGAGTTGAAAAATTAGCTGGAATTGAAGTCCCTCGTAGGGCACAATTAGTGAGAATGATTATTTACGAGTTAGCTCGTATTATGGGACATTTGGTCGCAATTGGTACATTTGTTCTAGATGTGGGAGCTATTACTCCTTTTATGTGGACTTTCAGAGAACGTGAAAATGTTCAAAATATTTTTGATAAAATCTGTGGTGCGCGCTTTACGACAAGTTATACCAGAATTGGTGGGCTTGCTTCCGACATCACCGAAGAAATTGTCGCAATGATCAGAAAGTTTTTGGATGATTTTGACGGTGCTATTGATGAATTTGAAAAACTGTTGAATTCAAATAGAATCTTTATCGAAAGACTGGAAGATATCGGTCACCTTTCTAAAAATGACGCGATCGCGTTGGGTATTACAGGCCCAAATTTAAGAGCATCGGGCGTAGAACATGATTTGCGAAGGGCTAATCCATATTTGTTCTATAACGAGTTCGATTTTAAAGTTCCGGTTTATACCGAAGGGGATTGCTTAGCCAGATATTTTGTAAGAGTTGATGAAATTAGAGAAAGTGCCAAAATTATCCGTCAAGTTTTAAGCAAACTTGAACCGGGCGAAATTATGGCGAATGATCCTAAAAAGGTACTTCCCAGGAAGGATGAAGTTTATACGAAGATGGAAGAACTGATTCATGATTTTATGATTGTTAATTTTGGAATCAATCCGCCTGTTGGGGATGTTTATTCTGCATACGAAAATCCAAAAGGGGAACTTGGTTTTTACATGGTAAGTAATGGAACCGGCCACCCGTGGAAAATGAAAATTAGATCACCTTCTTTTTGTAACCTACAAGCAATTCCAATTACATGTAAAGGGGCTATGATATCGGATGTTGTTGCGATTATTGGAAGTCTTGATCCTGTAATGGGCGAAGCAGATAAATAGGGAAAAAAATGGCATTTAAGTTTACTGAAGAGAATACGAGAAGAATAGATTTAGCTCGCAAGAAGTACCCTACCGCTTTAGCCGCAATCATGGATACCGTTTGGATTGCTCAAGAACAGAACGGTTATATCTCGGATGAAGTCATGACGGAAATAGCACTGATTTTAGGAATAGATAAAGTTCAGGTGTTGAGTGTTGTTACGTTCTATACAATGTATTTCACCAAACCAATGGGAAAACATCATGTACAAGTATGTACGAATGTTTCATGTATGTTAAGAGGCGGTGCCGAAATCTACGATGAGGTTTCCAAATCACTCGGATTAGAACATCTCGGAGTATCAACTGACGGCAAATTCTCACTCGAAGAGGTTGAATGTATGGGGTCGTGTGGAACTGCTCCTATGATAGCCGTAAACGAAGATTATTACGAAAATCTAGATAAAGACAAAGCACTTGAAATTATTAAGTCGTTGCAATAATGGAAAAAATCGTATTACCGGATATACCCAATTTCGATAAAATAGAAGTTTATAAAAAACATGGTGGTTTTGGAGCTGCAAAAAAAGCATTCAAAATGACTTCGGATGACGTAATTGATACCGTAAAAAAATCCGGATTACGTGGAAGAGGCGGAGCTGCATTTTCAGCCGGACTCAAATGGAGTTTTATGCCGAAAACCACCGACAAACCAAAATACTTATGTATAAATGGTGATGAGTCGGAACCGGGTTCTTTTAAAGACCGGCAAATTTTTGAATATAATCCGTTTCAATTAATTGAAGGCATATTAATCACCTGTTATGCGATTGGCGCGAAATCGGCATACATATATATTCGAGGTGAATATCATAAGTGGGTGAAACTAATGCAAGAGGCATTGGAAACGGCATATAAAGATGGATTTGTCGGCGAAAAAATGAAAAAGACTTTTGGAACCGATTTTTCATGTGAGATTTATATTCACAAAGGAGCCGGAGCATATATTTGTGGAGAGGAATCTTCACTTATGAATTCGCTTGAAGGACATCGCGGCTATCCGCGCATAAAACCCCCATTCCCGGCTTCAAAAGGATTATGGGGTTGCCCGACAACTATTAATAATGTTGAAACAATTACGAACGTCCCAAAAATTATCGAAAAGGGATGGGAATGGTTCTCTAAGATTGGAGCGGAAAAACACCCCGGGACAATTCTTTACGGAATTAGTGGACATGTAAATAAACCCGGAGTTTATGAAAGACCTTCAGGCACGCTTCTTCTTGATTTAATTAACAATGAAGCCGGCGGTGTAATCGGCAATAAAAAGATTAAATGTGTAATACCGGGAGGGTCATCAATGCCGCCGTTGCGTGGTGATCAGCTCGAAGGGATAAAGATGGATGCGGATTCCTTAAGAGCCGCAGGTTCCGCAATTGGAACTGCCGGTATTATGGTAATGGATGAAGACACAAATCTTCTTAAAGTGTTGCTTCGAATTTCCCGGTTTTACCATCATGAAAGTTGCGGCCAATGTACGCCTTGTAGGGAGGGAACCGGCTGGTTGGAAAAAACTCTCAGGAGATTGGATTCCGGAAATGGAACTTCCGCTGATCTTGATTTACTGATAAGCGTTGCTAATAATATTGAAGGAAATACGATTTGTGCTCTTGGAGAAGCTGCTGCATGGCCGGTTAAATTTATGGTTGATAGATTTAGAGATGAATTTGAAAAGTATGTAAAAACCGATGTAGTGATTCCGGTTAATAATAAGGTTCATTCAATGAGAAATACCGCAAACCCTTTGGCAAATATCAAACACTAATTTCAACAAAACAATTAATAAAATGCCCAACTCTTTTTCAAAGTTGGGCTTTTTTGTTTAATCTGATTCGTATACAATTTCTGTTTTTAGAATATAATCTAAATTGGGAAAATTTTGCTTAAGATATTCTTTACCTTCTGATGCAATTCGATCTTGCTGAGGATCTTGTTTGTACTCGGCATTTATTGATTCAACTACATCCATACCATGATAAACCCTTCCAAATGCGGGGAAACCGACAACTCCGGGACCTTCATAACTATCCAACCTTTCATTATCACCCAAATTAATATAAAGCTGAATCGATCTTGTATCTTTACCTGCTCTCGCGAATGCGATAGTTCCTTTTTTGTTTGAATATTTAACGGGTTCATCAACAATATTTCGCTCTTGCCAAATTTTGTTAAGTTCTGGTTTTGCTGACAGTCCGAACTGAACTACAAATCCCGGAACTACCCTAAAAAATCCGGCATTTTCAAAGAAATTATTTTCACATAAATAATAGAACCGATCGGCAGCAAGAGGGGAATATTCTCTATTAATACCAATAAAGAAATTGCCTTCCGTAGTTTCAAAACGAACGTTGAAGGAATCCGGAGCGGTCACATCAGATTCATATTCCTCCGGATGTAACAGATATTTCTGTGATGAGCAATTCGTTGTAAGAATTGCGATTACAAAAAACAGCAATAATTTTAAGACTTTATTCATATTTATCTCTCTAAAAATATTAATGGGACAAATATAAATAAATCATCATGTCTATTTTGCTATAAATGGCGATTTATTAAAATTAGGGCGGATAAATCTGCCATGCTGTTTGTAATTATAATTGATTACCGGCTGAGCTTAATCATTAACAGACGTTTCGCAAGGATCGCACTAAATCTAAGGCTGATTTTTTATTATTATCCAACAGATATTTGATAACAGCGCTCCCAACAATAAATCCGTCTGCCGTATCATAAAGATCGGAAACGTTCTGTGGTTTTGATATCCCAAACCCCACCAACAATTTATTCTTTGCGACTAACGATTTTGTGCGAATAAGATTCTTTTTGATCTCTTCATCAAAAACCTCTCGAGTTCCGGTTGTACCCGTAACACTCACACAGTAAACAAACCCGCTACTTTTTTCGTCAATAGTTTTGATTCTTTCATCACTTGAAGTGGGAGTTGTTAAGAGGATCGTATCAATTTCCGGATTTAGTTCATTGAAAAAATTATCATTTTCTTCGAGAGGAACATCGGGAATTATTAATCCATTAACACCGGCAGATTCCGCATCCGCTAAAAACTTCGATAATCCATATTTAATTATCGGGTTTGCATAACCCATTAAAATTAAAGGATTATCTCGTTGTTCACGTATTTCCGACACGTATCTCAAAGAATCATTTAACGTGATGTGGTTATCTAAAGCGGCTTTTGAAGATTTTTGGATGATAGGTCCATCAGCGAGTGGATCACTGAAGGGCACACCGATTTCGAGTATATCAGCACCGGCGTCCAAAACAGAACAAGCAAGTTCAGTGAAATTTTCCTTCTCCGGAAATCCGGCGGTTAAAAAAATATTTAATGCTTTTCTATTTTCTTTATTTATCGCATCAATATAATTATGAATTTTTGACATTATTTATCTCTTAAGGTTTGCAATAATTGTATTAAGATCCTTGTCGCCTCTTCCACTAATATTTACAACTACAATTTCGCCTTCATTGGTATTTGGCATCAATTTGTTTAAATAGGCTACAGCATGTGCTGTTTCCAATGCCGGTATTATTCCTTCCTTTTCAGACAGTAGTTTGATTCCTTCAAGTGCTTCAGCGTCTGTGATGGAGTCGTAAATAATACGATTGGTATCCTTTAAATAACTGTGTTCGGGTCCTACACCCGGATAATCTAATCCTGCAGAAATCGAATGAACTTCGCTTATTTGACCCGACTCATCCTGCAATAAATAAGTTTTCATTCCTTGAAATACCCCGGGGCTCCCAAGAGTTAAAGTGGCACAATGTTTATCGGTATCAATCCCAAATCCACCCGCTTCAATTCCATACATTTTTGTATTATGATTAATGAATGGATAAAATATACCGATTGCGTTTGAACCACCTCCAACACAGGCGATTATATGATCGGGCCCTTTACCCCGAACCCGCTGCAACTGTTGTTTTGTTTCCGAGCCGATAATGGACTGAAAATCCCTCACCATCATCGGATATGGATGTGGTCCGACAACTGAACCAATTATGTAATGGGTGTCGGACACATTGGTAACCCAATCTCTGATTGCTTCGTTTGTGGCATCCTTTAAGGTTTTACTTCCTGACTCTACCGGAATTACTTTTGCTCCGAGCATTTCCATTCTAAATACATTTAAACTTTGTCTTTCAACATCTTTGGAGCCCATATAAACGATACATTCCATTCCAAATTTTGCGCAGACAGTGGCAGTAGCAACTCCATGCTGACCGGCACCCGTTTCCGCAATAATCCTTTTTTTACCTATTTTCCGGGCCAGTAAAATTTGACCTAAGGCATTATTAAGTTTATGTGCCCCTGTATGGTTCAAATCTTCGCGCTTTAGAAATATTTCCGCTTTCCCAAAATGTTCGGTCAATCTATTTGCGTAAGTCAGAGGTGTGGGTCTTCCGTTATAATTAGTTTGCAATTCCTCCAGTTCGCTCAGGAAACCGGGTTCAGCTTTTACTTCATTGTAATTTTTTTCCAATTCGGTTAAAGCCGCAATCAAAGTTTCCGGAACAAATTTTCCGCCGAAGATGCCAAATTTCCCATCCGAATCGGGCATACTGTATTTATCAGCAATCATATAGTCAATTCCTTTCCAACAATTGGTGCAAGTTGTTTTACTTTATCCAGCAGCGATTTAAAATCAGCCATATTCAGCGTTTGAAATCCATCAGACCAAGCATCTTCGGGACTGTGATGAACTTCGAGCATCAAACCATCCGCTCCGGCAGCAACTGAAGCGAGCGCCATTGCCGGGACTTTGTCGGCAATTCCGATACCGTGAGAAGGATCAACAACAATCGGTAAATGTGAGTGTTTTTTAACTACCGGAATAGCGTTCAAATCTAATGTATTACGAGTCGCTTTTTCAAAGGTTCGGATACCTCTTTCACATAAAATAATTTTACTATTATTCTGCGCGGCAATATATTCGGCACTGAGCAACAAATCTTCGACGGTTGCCGACATTCCTCTTTTTAAAAGAATCGGCTTTCCGGTTGCACCGGCCTCTTCCAGAAGTGTAAAGTTTTGCATATTTCTTGCGCCAATTTGAAGTATATCCGCAACTTCCGCCACTTCATTAATGGTTCGAGGATTTAATACTTCAGTTACAATTTGCATACCGAACTCTTTTTTTACATCATCTAAATATTGAAGACCTTTAAGTTTCAAACCTTGAAAAGCATATGGACTTGAGCGTGGTTTGTAAGCCCCGGCTCTAAAAAATTTAACACCGAGTTCGTTTAGTTGCCCGGCAGTTTCTAATACACTTTCCCTCTCTTCCACAGAACAAGGTCCTGCCACGATGAACAAATCCTTTCCACCAATTGTAGTTCCATTGAGATCGAGCACCGTGTCTTCATTTTTCATCATTCTGCTCACTAGTTTATATTTTTTTGACACACGTAAAACGTGTTGTACGGAAGGAAGAATTGACAAATCTTCTTTATCGATATCTTTAGTATTTCCTAAAACCGCGATGGCAATATTATCCTTGCCAAAGATTTCGTGAGGTTTGCAATCTAATTTTAGTATTTTTTCTCTTACCCGTTCGATATGCTCCTTCGGAGCGTTTGGATTCATAACTACTAGCATCTGTTTTCCAATTTATTTATTGTTTTAAAAAATTCACTTATTTTTTTATGATCTTTAATACCGGGACTTTTTTCAAGATTTGAAGAAACATCAATTGCTGCCGGTTTTATTTCACTCATTATTATTTCCAAATTGTCTGATGAAATTCCACCCGCGAGAATAGTTTTCGCTAAAATACCGGAAGGAATATTTCTCCAATTAAAGGTTGTTCCGGTGCCACCATATTCAGTTGGTTTAAACGCGTCAAGCAAATAGTATTTAGAATTATAATTATAAATACTATCAAAATCGAAATCCTTGGATATTCGGAATGCTTTAATGCTCGGAACATTAATTTGATTTAAGTAAACCGGTGATTCATCACCATGAATTTGCACATAAGATAGTTGAAGTTTATTCGAAATTTCATTTACTACACTTATGTTTTCATTTACAAAAACCCCTACAGTTGAAATAAACGGAGGTAACTCGTTTATAATTTCGCTTACGGTTTTTGGCTTGATGAATCTTGGGCTTTTTTTATAAAAAATAAACCCTAGTGCATCCGCGCCTAAATTTGCACAATAAAGCGCATCTTCGATATTTGTGATACCGCAGATTTTAACTTTCAATTTGGCACCAGTCTTTAAACAATTTTAATCCATCGTAAATGGATTTTTCCTTCATAAAAAATTCGCCGACTAATACTGAGTTGATGCCAAGATTCAACAAAAAATCAATATCTTTTCGATCGTTAATTCCACTTTCAGATACGATCAAATTCTTGGCGGGAATTAATTTTTTAATAATCTCTGTGGTCTCAAGGGAGGTTACAAAATTTGTTAAATCTCGGTTGTTGATCCCGATAATTTTATTCAAGTTAAAGTCTATCTTAAAAATTTGTTCTGAACTATGTAATTCAAGTAAAACTTCGAGTCCGGTTTCTTGTGCACATTGTGATAGTTCGGTTATTTGGTTGTGGCTCAAACATTCGCAGATTAATAAAACCGCGTCAGCTCCGTTTGATTTTGCTTCATAAATTTGAAATTCGTCGAGGATAAAATCTTTTCGTAGAATCGGACATTCTTTAATTAGGGCAATCTCTTTCAAATAGTTTATGTCGCCTAGAAAAAATTTTGCATCCGTAAGAACCGAAATCGCATTTGCTCCGGCTTTCATATATTCTTCAGCTATTTTGATATGATTAAAATCCTCGCGAATAACACCTTTTGACGGGCTTGCTTTCTTGATCTCGGCAATTACGGTTATTTCAGATTCTGATTTTAATGAATCGAAAAGACTTAATTTTTCCACTTCAAAAAAGCGCGAATCCTGAAATCTTGAGTAAGAATAATCGCGGTGAAGTAATTTGATTTCCTCCCTTTTTACTTCAATTATTTCATCAAGAATTTGCATTATGAATTAGTCCTATCAACTAGCTGATTTAATTTTTTGAGGGCATTTCCTCCGGCGATACTTTCAAGCGCGATTGCTTTGCACACATTCAAATCATCCGATACTCCCGCAACTTGAAGTGCTAAAGATGCATTAGCCAAAACAACTTCTTTGGCTGCGGAATCTTTGTTATCCCTTATAATTGAAAGAATAATATTGGCGTTTTCCTCAGCAGCTCCACCTTTAATTTCACCAATTTGAATGTTTTTGAAACCATAAGTAACAGGAATAAACTCAGATTCTTCTAATTGATCGCCGCTAACAGTTATTATTTTCGAGTTCGATGTTAGCGTTAATTCATCATATTTGTCTTCGGTGCAAACAAATTTTATAGATTCATAGCCCAAAAATTTTGCGGCCTCCGCCATTAGTTTAGCAGTCCGATTATTAAAAGTTCCCACTATTTGTTTTTTAACCGATGCGGGATTTGTCAGCGGTCCAAGAATATTAAATACCGTACGAAAGCCCAGCTCTCTTCGCACGGGGACCGCATAAACCATAGCAGGGTGATATAATGGAGCAAACATAAAAGTTATTCCAATTTCATTTAAGATAGCTTCGTTTTGATCGCGGGAAACATCGATGTTAACAGCTAAGGATTTAAGAACATCTGCACTGCCCGATTTACTTGTTATCGATCTATTTCCATGTTTAGCAACTGTAACTCCCGCTCCTGCTACAACAAACGCAACCGCGGTTGAAATATTAAAAGTACCCGAAGAATCACCGCCTGTTCCACAAACATCAATTGCGTTATTATCTTTGGAATGAACTTTTTGAGATCGGTCTCGCATCGCTTTAATAAATCCGGCTACCTCTTCAGCGGTTTCACCTTTCGCTGCTATTGCCGTCAGAAAAGCCGCGATCTGTGAATTGTTAATTTCCCCGGTCATTATTTGGCTCATGGCAAAATGGGCTTCGTAAAGAGAAAGATTTTCTCTCTCAATCACTTTTTGTATTAATTCAAGCATTATAAATTCATCCAGTTATTTATTAATTTATTACCCAATGGTGTTAGAACCGACTCGGGGTGAAATTGAATTCCTTCAATCGGAAGTTGTTTATGTCTGACTCCCATAATTACATCCTCATCGGAAGTTGAGGTGATTTCCAATTCATCAGGAAGTGTTGAAGAATCGATAATTAATGAATGGTATCTTCCGGCTTCAAAATTTTGGGGGATGTTTTTATAGATCCCTTTCCCGTCATGTTTTACCCGGGAAGATTTCCCATGCATTAATGTTGGGGAATTTGTTATCCTAGCGCCGAAAATGTGGCCAATTCCCTGGTGTCCTAAACAAACCCCTAATACGGGAATCGAATCACCAAGTTCACTTATTACATTCAGCGAAATTTTAGAATCTTCCGGTTTACCGGGTCCTGGTGAGATAACTATTTTATCCGGGTTCAGTTTTTGAATTTCGTCGATAGATATTTTGTCATTTCTTTTCACGATGATGTCGTGCGTAAAAAAACCTATCAACTGCACCAAGTTGTAAGTAAACGAATCATAATTATCAATAACTAATATTTTCATCCTAATTCCTCTGCAAATCTCAACGCGTTTATAAGAACAGCGGCCTTATTTTGAATCTCTTTTGCTTCTAATTCTGGTTTACTATCGGCAACAATTCCGGCTCCTGCTTGCCAATAAATTTTATCGGCCTTCGTAAAAAGTGTCCTTATCGCGATACAAAGATCGAGGTTTCCATGAAAATCAATATAGCCAATCGCGCCGGCATAAATATTTCTTCTTGTTTTTTCATATTCCTCTAAAAGTTGAATCGCTCGAATTTTTGGTGCTCCGGTAACTGTTCCAGCGGGGAAACTTGCGCGAAGAGCATCAATGCAATCTTTATCATTTTTTAAATTTCCCTCAACTCTTGAAACAATATGCATTACATGAGAAAACTTACTAATTCTTTTGTCTTCGGTAATTTTTATTGATTCAAAGTCACACACTCTGCCAAGATCATTTCTCGCCAGATCAACCAACATTGTATGTTCGGCAATTTCTTTTGGGTCGTTTAATAATTCATTCTCAAGCTCCAAATCTTTCTCAGGAGTATTTCCTCTTTTTCTGGTTCCGGCAATCGGGAGAATGGTGGCACGTTTTCCGTGAACTTGTAACAAATCTTCGGGTGAAGTTCCGATTATTTGAAAATCCTTCTCAAAATCTAAAAAATACATATATGGCGAAGGATTAATAATTCTGAGTGAACGGTAAATATTAAAAACGTCTCCTTCATACGATGTTGAAAATTGTTTTGAATAAACAATTTGAAAAACATCGCCTTCAAATATATTCTTCTTACAAGATTCAATTATTTCTGTAAAATTCTCATCAATATTAGTTCTAATATCATCAGTTAATCTAAATGATTCAGTGACTGCTTGATTGCTAAAGATGTCGGATTGCATTCTACCGATTTCCTCCAGCGCCGATTCGTATTGAGATTCGAGAGATGGCTCGCTGTCGATGGTGACATTTTTAATAATGATGATCTGATGGGTAAAGTGGTCGAACACAACGATAGATTCGTATAATCCAAAATATCCGTCCGGAATTCCAAGCTCACTTTTTTGCCGGAAACTGATCGAATCCTCCACTAAAGAGATATTCTCATAGCTTATAAATCCAACCATTCCACCGGTTAAATCGGGTAACTCTTTAATCGGAGCGAGATTAAATTTTTCCTTCTCATTTTTAATAAATTCGAAAAAATCTCCCTCAAATGAATATTCAGAACCATTTTCATTTACTGTAATTATTTTTCCGTGATTTTTGAATGTCTTAGCAGGATTTTTACTCAAAAAGGAAAATCTAGCAAAATTTCCGATTCCTTCAACCGACTCAAAAAGAAACGGGTTGTTACCGGATTTCCGGATATTGAGAAAAGCCGAAACGGGTGTGATAAGATCCGCCGGCAATGTTTTGAAAACCGGGACTTGTTTGTAACTTTTTGCTAAATTTTGAAATTCTTCAAATGTCATTAAAAATCCATTTATATATAAAAAAACCCTTCGGAGTGTTTTACTGCGAAGGGTCTTTTAATTATTTATTTTCCTACAGCTTAATTCACTCTTGTCCGAATGTAATGGTAAACCACCACCAGAAAAAGAAATAAAATTTGCCGTATGTTGTATTTGATTTCATAACTGATGCGAAAATATCTAAAATAAAATTATAATGTCAAGATAATAAAATGAAAATACGTTAAATCGTTAATTTTTCTCCAATTTCCTTTTGAAATGAGGTAAACAATTCATCGATTTCCACATTCGAATCATAGCCGGATTTATGATAGTATTCATTTGTCTTTGATGAATATGTATAATCTTGTTCCCATACCGAAGCAATTTCGGAGACTTCTTCAATCGCGTTAAGAATATATTTCAATTCTTCGTTTGTCATAGTTGGATGCAATGATAGTCGAATCCATCCGGGTTTTTCTGAAAGATCGCCTTTATTGATTTTATCGGTAATGGTTTTAGATCTGGTCGGATCGACATGAAGCAGATAATGCCCGTATGTACCGGCGCATGAACAGCCGCCACGAACTTGAATCCCGAACTTATCATTCAATAATTTAACTATTAGATTATAATGAATATCTTCCACATAAAAAGAAAGAATACCCAGTCTGCTATCCATTTCATTTGCTAAGATGTGGATTTTAGAGATTGATCTTAAAGCCGGAAGTGCAATTTCAAGTAATTCTTCTTCTCGTTTTAAGATGTTCGAAACGCCCATTTCTTCCTTAAGTCGAATTGCTAAGGCTGCTTTTATTGATTGCAAAAATCCGGGAGTGCCCCCGTCTTCTCGGGCTTCGATTGAACTTACGAATTTATATTCGCCCCAGGGGTTCGTCCAATCAACCGTTCCTCCACCGGGATGATCCGGAACAGTTCTTTTATATAATTTTTTATCAAACACCAAAACACCCGATCCGCCCGGTCCACCCAAAAATTTATGTGGACTAAAATAAATCGCATCCAATTTTTCTTCTGAATTTTCCGGATGCATATCAATATTAACATAGGGAGCGGCAGCTGCAAAATCGATAAAACACAATCCCCCAAAATCATGCATTATTTTAGCTAACCGTCTGTAATCCGGGCTGATTCCGGTTACATTTGAAGCTGCGGTAAACGAGCCAATTTTAACAATTCTGTTTTTATACTTTTCCAATAAAGGAATCAATTTTTCCGGATCAACTAATCCCATATCGTCTGGTTCGATCACGACTACATCGGCTAAAGTTTCCAACCACGAAGTTTGATTTGAATGGTGCTCCATGTGAGTCAAAAAAACTACCGGTTTTTCATTTGTATCTAAATGAATTCGGTCACGAAATTGTTCGCAGATTCTTAAACCGAGAATTCGCTGGAATTTATTCACTACAGTTGTCATCCCAAATCCTGCAGTGATAATTACATCGTCCGGACCGGCATTGACATGATTTTTAATAATTTCATGTGATTTGTGGTAAGCGTTTGTCATTGTCGTTCCGGTTATACTCGTTTCGGTGTGAGTATTTCCAACATAAGGTCCAAAGTCTTCGAGAAGTGAGTTCTCGATCGGTTTGTATAATCTTCCGCTTGCAACCCAATCGGCATAAATTATTTTTTTATCACCGTACGGGGAGCGAAAATGTTTATTGATACCAATAATATTATTTCTATATTCGGAAAAATATGATTCTAAGTCCATCATACCGCCATTTTTTTAAGTGTAGAAATATACAAAGACTTGAGGATAAGTGATGAGTAAGAAATAGTAATCTTGCCGGGATTAGGTCGAAAATTTTGGTCGCAAATTTTTGTATAAATAATCTGTCAAATTCCTATCTTAGAAACCAATAAGAATCAGCAATTTTTGAATAAAATTAAATTTTACAAAGGGAAATAAAATGACTAGAGAAGCAACAATGACTTTCCACATAAATGTAGGTGAAAGCGGTATGCCAAACTCGATCGACTGGGAAGCCTCGGAATCTTCCTTCAGGGGAAGAAGAGGTTGTGATGCTTTATTTATTTCTATGTGGGATAGGTTGGATTTTAACACTTATAATGTAAATCTTTATACAGGAAAGTTGCCTAAATCCGAGATGAATTTTCATTTCTTTAAAACATTTCTTTCACTCGCCGATACGTATGAAAGCGCTACGGGGAAAAAAGATATCGCTGAAATGATTCGTAATTTTTCGGAAGAATTTGGGCGCAAATTGGATATACTGGATGATGAATAACAGAAAGAATATCGCCCTATTATGAAAAAAATAGTCTTATTTCTTTTTCTGATTGCGGCAAATATATCAGGTCAAATTTCACTTGATTATTATTTTTCCGAAGAATCTAATTATTCGAAAAGTATACCAACGCCAACTGAATTCTTCGGATTCACACCCGGCGAATGGCATTTGTACCCAAACCAAATTGTTGATTACGCAAAAGAAATTGCGAAACTCTCTGATCGAGTTAATTTTGAGATTTACGGATTCTCGCACGAAAATCGGCCATTAATCCTTCTTACAATCTCTGCTGCGGAAAATTTGCTAAACCTGGAAGAGATTAAAACAAAACATATTCAGCGCACTGACCCGGGTGCAAAAGAGCTAAATTCAGAAAATCCGGTAGTTGTTTGGTTGGGATACAGCGTTCATGGTAATGAGCCGAGCGGTAGTAATTCAGTTCCGTTATTGCTTTATCATTTAGCCGCCGGAATGGATCAAAAAGTAATAAATACACTAAGCAACTCAGTAATTTTGCTCGATATCAATATCAATCCGGATGGATTAGCGCGATTTGCAAATTGGGCAAATATGCATAAAGGTAATGTTCCGGTTAGTGATCCGAATAACCGGGAGCACCGTGAATATTGGCCAAGCGGCAGAACGAATCATTATTGGTTTGATTTGAATCGGGATTGGTTGCTGCTTCAACATCCTGAATCTCGCGCGCGAATTAAAAATTTTCACGAGTGGAAACCGAACCTTCTCACTGATCACCATGAGATGGGAACGAATAGTACCTTTTTTTTCCAACCGGGCATTCCTTCACGAAACAATCCAAATACCCCATTGGAGGTTTTCGATTTAACTCAAAAAGTTGCTCAATATCATGCGGATGCTTTGGATAGCCTCAACCGACTTTATTATTCAAAAGAAAGTTTTGATGATTTTTATTTTGGAAAGGGTTCGACATATCCTGATGTAAACGGTGGAATAGGGATCCTTTTTGAGCAAGCGAGTTCCCGAGGTCATATACAAGAAAGTATCAATGGGGAATTGACATTTCCATTTACGATTAAAAATCAGTTCTTGTCCTCTTTATCTTCAATTGAAGCTGCTATAGGTGAGAAGGAGCAGTTTTTTATTCATCAAAAACAATTTTTTAAAGAATCGTTGAATAATGCCAAAAATGAAAATTTCTCCGCTTATGTTTTTGGGGGTACTAAAGATCAAGTTAGAACTCAAAAATTTCTCGAAGTTTTGGATTTGCATCAGATCGTTTATTTTCCGTTAAAAGAAGAGCTGAATTTACCAAATCATAAATATGAAACTCAAAATAGTTTCGTAATCCCATTGGAACAAAATCAGTACAGATTAATTGAGGCAATGTTTGATGATCGGACAGTATTTCAAGATAGCATTTTTTATGATGTGTCAGCCTGGACAATGAATTACGCTTTTAATCTGCCAATATCTAAATATTCCGGTAACGTATCGAAAATAATTGATGATCAAATTCCAAAAATCAATTCGCCCGGTAAATTCAATAATGTGGAAAATGCCTATGCTTATTTGATTGAGTGGGATAAATATTTTTCTCCGAGGACATTAAACCGTCTGTTAAAAAAAGATTTAAGAGTAAAGTTCTCACTTGAAAAAATTACCACAGAGACATCAATTGGTTTGAAAGTGTTTGACCGCGGAACACTTTTAATCCCTGTGGGGATTCAAGAATTATCACCGGACGAACTTGAAAAGATATTTGAAACATGTGTTGAAAAAGACGGAGTTGATGTTTTTGCCATAAAATCCGGGCTAACAATATCCGGCATTGATATCGGCAGTCCTTCGTTTGCCCCGATTAAAAAAAGTAAAATCGGCTTGATTGTTGGAGATGGAATATCGACATCTGAAGCCGGAGAGTTATGGCATCTGATTGATAAAAAATTCGAGACCGAAGTAACATTGCTGGATTTAAGGAATATCAGAAGAATAGATTTTGAAAACTATTCGACAATAATTTTACCTGATGGAAATTATTCTTCGATTGATTCTTCTAAAGTAAATGATTTGAAAAGATGGTTACAAAAGGGAGGCAATTTAATTGCCGTCGGAAGTTCAGCTCGATGGATTAATTCTCAAAAAATTGTGAGCCTAAATTTTATCCGTACAGAAAATGACAAAATCGAGAGGCGCCCATTTAATAAAAAAAGAAATGATCGAGGCGCGCAATATATTGCCGGTACAATCTTCAATGCTGTTATGGATTTAACCAATCCCATTTGTTTTGGGTACAGCGAAGAACAACTGCCGGTTTTTAAGGACAATACAATTTTTATAAAGCCAACGGCCGATCCTTACGCAACTCCAATCGTATTTTCGAAAGAACCACTTCTGGCCGGTTATATTTCAAAAGACAATTATGAAAATTTAAAAAACAGTAGTGTAGTCATCACCGAAAAAGCCGGAAGGGGAAGTGTAATTATATTTACAACTTCAGTGGACTTTAGATCTTTTTGGTATGGGACAAATAAATTGATGTTTAATGCTATTTATTTCGGCTCAGCAATATAAATTAAATTCTTCATCAGTATTCAGCAGTTTTCGTTAAAAAAGAGAAGAATTTTTCTCCAAAATATAGGGCACATTTTCGGAACTGTAACTCTGACATAACGTCCTAATTTACATTGATGCTAATCCATTTTTTTGAAATTTTTACTTTAACATGAATTTGTGGGAGCTCAATAGAACTTTTTAAATATATAGGAGCAACAATATGTCGCGAACACGTTTTACAAAATTTCTCTTTTCCGGACTTCTTTTTTCTCTTCTACTTTTATCAGCACCGGTTTTTTCGCAGCAACCTTTAACATTTCCCCGAGCCAGTCCGCAGGCAGAAGTTTCGCAAACAATAGGGTTTAGTGAAATTGAGATAAATTATTCAAGACCGGCGGTTAACGGACGTAAAATTTGGGGTGCACTCGTTCCTTATGGTTTAACAAACTTCGGCTTTGGAGCCGGAAATCCCGCTCCTTGGCGTGCTGGCGCAAATGAGAATACGACCATTTCAATTACCGATGATTGCAGAATTGAGGGAAAATTATTAAAAGCCGGGACATACGGACTACACATAATTGTGAATCCTGATGAGTGGACATTCGTTTTTAACAGACAGTTTCAGGCATGGGGTAGTTTCTTCTATGATAAGTCTGAAGATGAATTGAGGGTTTCGGTCAAACCGGAGGAAGCGGAATTTGTTGAACGTTTGATCTATGGTTTTGATAACATCACGAACCGATCAACTCGAGCCTATATACACTGGGAAAAAATGAAAGCGGGCTTTAATATCGAATTTGATGTACACGCAATAGTATTAGAAAATTTTAGAGATCAGTTATCCGGTTTGGCCGGGTTTGGCCACATAGGATTTGGTCAAGCGGCGAATTATTGTTTCCAAAATAATGTAAACCTTGATGAGGCGATGATTTGGATTGATAAAGCGCTAACCCTTAACGGCGGCCCGAATTTTAATTATCTAAACACAAAATCCGGACTTCTAAATTTACAAGATAAAAATAAAGAAGCAGAGGAAGCCCTCGAACAAGCTTTTGAAATAGCAACGGAAGCTGAACTTAATACTTACGGTTATCAGCTGATGAACAACGGAAATATGGAAAAAGCCTTGGAAATTTTCAGCACGAATCTCAAAAGACATCCAGAATCATGGAATGCCCATGATAGCCTTGCAGAAGCGAATAAAAATGCCGGAAATACCGACAAAGCTAAAAAACTTTATCAAAAAGCACATGACTTAGCGCCGGAAGCACAAAAGGCAAGAATTAAAGGAATTTTGGATACACTTTAGTACATTTGTGGGTGATGTTCATATAAAAAGGACATCACCTATTTTTTAAATTCTTGAATCAATGATCCAAAATTTATGAAAAAAATTATTTTCACTTTCGTCTTCACTTTATCCTTTTTTATCGAATATGTTGCACAACCGGTAAAAATTGACACTCCAACCCAGATCAAATCAAAAATCGAAAAGTTGAAAGTTCTTGGCAGCGTGCTTTATATCGCCGCTCATCCAGATGATGAAAATGAACCGCTTTTGGCATATTTGGCTCTAGGGAAAAAATACAGATCGGCGTATATGTCTTTAACACGGGGCGATGGTGGACAAAACTTAATCGGACCTGAAATTGGCGCGCAGATGGGTCTAATTAGAACGTATGAATTGCTTGAAGCGAGGAAAATTGACGGTGCAGAGCAATTCTTTTCGCGTGCTATTGATTTTGGTTATAGCAAAACAATTGATGAAACTATTGAGTTTTGGGGTGAGGATAATATTTTATCGGACATTGTGAGGGTTTACAGAAAGTTCAAACCTGATGTAATCATTACCCGATTTCCGGTTGCCGGATTTCAAACTCATGGGCATCATACAGCTTCAGCGATGCTTGCCCTCAAAGCATTTCGAATATCTGGAAAGACCGACACTTTTCCGGAGCAATTAAAAGTGTTGGAACCCTTTCAACCAACCAGAATTTTTCACAATGATTGGCGCCCGAGATTCGATGAATCGGTTGACAAAAAAGATTTTATCAAATTAAATGTTGGAGAATATTCTAAAGATTTCGGGAAATCGTATTCCGAAATAGGCGCGGAAAGCCGATCAATGCACAAAAGCCAAGGATTTGGAGATCGCGGAAAACGGGGTGAATATTTTAATTTTGTCAGACTTTTAGACGGCGAACCGGCTTCCACAGAAATTATGGATGGAATTGAAACAAATTGGAACAGAGTTAAAGGTGCAAAACAGATACCTGCTCTTATTGAGAATATCATCGAAAAATTTGACTCAAGCGAACTACCGGAAATAATTGATGATCTTTTAAATTTAAGAAAAGCAATAGAGAAATTGGACGAAAATCATTGGACGAAAATCAAGATTGATGAGATTAACCAAATCATTCTCGATTGTACCGGATTATGGTTCGAAGTAATCTCTGAGGATTATTCCTCAATCCCGGGTGGAATTGGTAAACTAAATTTTGAGCTGGTCAACCGTTCTGATTTTCCCGTAAAATTAAAGTCGATTGAATTGCCATTTGATCAAAAAATAGAAAAAGAAAACCTTGAACTTAAAAATAATACTCCTGAGTCGTTCCTTTACACATTGAAAATCCCCGAATCGGCTGAAATCTCAAATCCATACTGGCTTAGAAACAAATCATCAAATTTCCTTTTCGATATTGAAGACGAAAATTTGATCGGAAAACCGGTTACTTCAGGATTGACCGGTAAATTTATATTTGATTTTAATGGGACCGAAATTGCTGCTGATATCCCAATCCTTCACAGAAGTGTTGATCGTGTTGATGGAGAGATTTATCGTAAATTTGAAATCCGACCACCAATAACGGCAAATTTTGAAAAGCCCGTTTATTTGTCATCTTCAAACGATAAATTCACTGTTGCGGTAAAACTTAAAAACTTCGCTGAAAATCATGAAGTGAAAGTTCGTTTGAACGCAGACCCGGAATGGAAGATTGAAAATAATGCGCGGACTGTTTTATTCGATTCAAAATATCAAGAAAAAATCATTGAATTTATTTTTACTCCCCCCGCCGGTCAAACAGAATCTGAACTGAAAGTGGTTATAAGTGCGGGTGGAAAGCAGTATAATCAATCAATTAATGAAGTTGAATATTCGCATATCCCCAAAATAAGCTATTTACCTCTTGCGGTTTCAAAGCTGGTTAAAGTAGAATTAGAGAACCGGGCTAAACAAATCGGTTACGTTGAAGGTGCGGGCGATGAAATACCTGGAGCGTTGATACAATTGGGCTGCGAGGTTCAATTCCTATCAGATGCCGAATTGCTTAATGGCAACCTAAACAAGTTCGACGCTATCGTTACGGGTATCCGTGCGTTTAATACTCAATCTGAAATGAAAAATTACCTTCCGGGATTATTAAAATATGTTGAGGAGGGTGGAACACTTCTGGTTCAATATAATGTTTCATTTGGAATTCAAGTCGATCAAGTCGGTCCCTATCCGTTTACAATTTCACGGGATCGAATAACTGAGGAAGACGCAAAAATAAATATATTAGATCTGACTCATCCGTTGATGCATTACCCGAATAAAATCACACAAAAGGATTTTGAAAATTGGGTGCAAGAGCGTGGTTTATATTTCGCGGGTGAATGGGATGAAAAATATGTTCCACTGCTTTCCGGCAACGATAAAGGAGAAAGTTTAAAAAATGGGAGTCTTTTGTATACACAATTTGGCGAGGGAGTTTTTATCTATACCGGAATCTCATTTTTCAGACAACTTCCGGCAGGTGTGCCGGGTGCTTATCGACTATTTGTTAATTTAATTTCCGGGGGGAAACAGAATGAAAATTGAAGAAATAAAAAAAATTAACGAAGAAGTGGGAAGCGATGCTCCTCACTGGGGTTCGTGGAATAAACTATATCTTTTTGTGCTGCTTCAAACGGCGGTTCTGGTGCTGTTTTTTTACATCTTTACCCGGTTTTTTGAATGAGTATTATTGATTGGATTGTGATGAGCAGTTTTCTGCTCTTCGTTGTTATTTACGGAGTTGTAAAAACCAAAGGAAGTAAAAATGTAAAAGAATATCTGCTTGCGAACAAAACTACCAAATGGTACGCCATAACACTCTCTATTATGGCAACACAAGCCAGCGCGATAACTTTTCTTTCAACTCCCGGGCAAGCTTATGTTGATGGATTAAGATTTGTACAGTTCTATCTTGGTTTGCCGCTCGCGATGATTATTCTTTCAATAACCGCCATTCCGCTTTATCATAAATTAAATGTGTACACTGCATACGAATATTTGGAATCCAGATTTGATGTTAAAAATCGTGTATTAGGAAGTGTCCTATTTTTAACTCAAAGAGGATTAGCGGCCGGATTTACAATATTTGCCCCATCTTTAATTTTATCGGTAATTCTCGGTTGGAATATCGAAGCCACAATTATTGTTATCGGCGGATTAGTTACAATTTACACCGCTGTCGGGGGAACAAACGCGGTCAATAAAACTCATCTTCAGCAGATGACGATAATTTTTGTTGGAATGATTACTGCATTTATTACTATTTATGTCTTGCTTCCCGATGATATTTCTCCTCTTGACGCAGCTTACGTTGCCGGTAAAATGGGCAAACTTAACGCAATCGATTTTACCTTCGACCTCGGGAACAAATACACGTTTTGGAGTGGAATTATTGGCGGGACATTTTTAATGCTTTCATATTTTGGAACTGATCAATCTCAAGTTCAAAGATATCTCTCCGGAAGTTCAGTAAAGGAGAGCCGGATCGGACTATTGGTAAATGGTGTCGTCAAAATTCCGATGCAATTTTTTATTCTATTTATCGGCGCGATGGTTTTCGTTTTTTATCAATTTGTAATGCCTCCGCTTTATTTCAATCCCGTTGAACAAACCGCAGTTTATGAATCTGAATATGCGGATGAATACGGAAAATTGGAAGATGAATACTCCGATTTGTTTGAAGCCAAACAGCTCAAAATAAGAGAAATGGTCAATTCTATTGATGATGGAGATGATATTGCAGCGGATAATTTTCAAAATGAATTGATGGATATAAAGTCGAAAGAAGAGTCAGTCCGTAACTCCGCTATCGAAATTGTCAAAAAAGCCAATCCGGATTCTGATGCAAATGATACAAATTATATTTTTATAAATTTTGTAATCAACTTTCTACCTGTCGGAATGATCGGGCTTGTACTCGCCGCGATTCTTTCCGCGTCCATGTCATCAACCTCAGCCGAATTAAACGCGCTAGCATCGACAACAGTAATCGATATATACAAAAGGTTAATTTCTAAGAATGAATCTGATGAACATTATCTGAAGGTCTCAAAAATCGCGACAATTTTTTGGGGAATTTACGCCATCATTTTTGCTTCATTTGCAAACATGCTCGGTTCTTTAATAGAAGCGGTGAATATTTTGGGATCGTTATTTTACGGAACGATCCTCGGAATTTTTCTGGTCGCTTTTTACTTCAAATCAATAAAAGGAACTCCAACTTTTATCGCTGCAATCATCGCTGAAATATCCGTTGTGGCGCTATTTATTTTTACCGATTTACCATACTTGTGGTTTAATTTCGTTGGATGCGTTTTGGTGGTTGTGATTGGTATGATTCTAAATCAGATTTATTTTGGAAATAAAAAAGCCGGCTAATAAACCGGCTTTGAGTAAAAAGTAAATCGAAAAAGAAATACTAACCAAGATATGCTTTCAGATTATTGCTTCGTGAAGCGTGTCTTAATCTTCTAAGTGCTTTTTCTTTTATTTGACGAACTCTTTCACGAGTAAGATTTAATATCTCACCAATTTCTTCCAATGTAAGCGAACGACCGCTTTCCAATCCGAAATAAAGTTTTATCACGGTTTGCTCTTTTTCCGAAAGAGAAGCAATTGAGTTCTGAATTTCCTTTCGTAACGAATCATCCATCAAAACAGTGTCGGGTGAAGATTGTTGCTCGTTCGGCATAATATCGAGTAAACTATTTTTACCGTCGTCGCCTGGTGAGATTGGCGCATCAACCGAGATATGTCTTCCGGCATGTTGTAAAGCGAAAGCAACATCATCAATATCCATTTCTAATTCGTTGGCAATTTCTTCAACGCTTGCGTTTCTTTCTAATTCCTGCTCTAAGTTTCCGGCAGCTTTGCTAATTTTTGTAAGCGCACCAACTCTATTTAGAGGTAAACGAACCATTCTGGATTGATCAGCAATCGCTTGCATGATAGACTGTTTAATCCACCAAACCGCGTACGAAATAAACTTAAATCCGCGGGTTTCGTCAAATTTTTGTGCGGCTTTAATAAGTCCGATATTTCCTTCATTTATTAAATCGCCGAGGGATAACCCTTTGTTTTGGTATTGTTTTGCAACACTTACTACGAAACGAAGATTAGCTTTTGTTAATTGCTCCAATGCTTGTTGGTCGCCTTTTTTAATTCTTGTAGCTAATTCGATTTCTTGTTGAGCATTGATTAGGTCAACTTTACCGATTTCTTGTAAATATCTGTCTAAGCTTTGACTTTCTCTGTTAGTATATTGCTTAGTTATTTTCAATTTACATCTCCTTTTTAAAGATTTTTATATTGCTTGAAAGGATTTTTGCGGGCAGAAACAATATGTGAGGTTGTAACATTTTCATACAAAAATAGTTCCAAAGATACAACTTTAGACTACCAATTGCCATAAAAAGTTGCATTCTGAATCGCGTTAAATTCAAAAGCCGGATACTCCAAAGAGTCCGGCTTTCGATCTACCTAACTAATATATCGGAAGATAACTTAGTTAACTTGTTTTTCGCTCAATAATACATTCTCGATTGCATCTTTTAAGGCGTCTTTTGGTAAAGCACCTTGCGCCATTTGTGGTTTCCCATCTTTCGGTACGAACAGGATAGAAGGAATACTTCTGATTCCGAATACACCGGCAAGCTCTTGTTCTACTTCCGTATCAACTTTGTAGATGTTTATTTTGTCGGAATATTCTTCAGAGAGTTCTTCCAACACGGGAGCAACCATTTTACAAGGTCCACACCAATCAGCATAAAAATCTATGATGGCCGGTTTTTCACCTTCGAATTTCCAATCCTTGCTGTTTTCATAATTAAAAACTTTTTCAAGAAAATCATTTTTTGTTAATTGAACAGTCATTTTTCCCTCTTATAATTAATTTCTTTATTCAGTAGGATGTTCAGATTACAAAATCGATTCAATAGTTCACCCATAATGTCGTCATGCCGATAATTTTCAAGTTTATCTCCGAAAGGAACAAATTATTGTTCATCAGGTAAGAGAATCAGTTTTTATTTATTCTGCGGGATAAGTACTTTTGACTTCCCAATTATTATTCGCAACGAAAACAGATAATGATCATCATATTTAATAACAATCTGGATTGACATGAAATTCCAATTCTTAAAAATATTTTTGTTTTTGCTGATATCACCTATTCTACTTTTTGCACAATCGGATACATTAACTACCGAAAGTGGTCTTCAATATATTATTGTAAAAAAAACAGATGGAGAAAAAGTAGTTGAGGGGCAGGAAATACACGCTCATTACACCGGCAAATTTTTAAATGGCAAAAAGTTTGATTCATCATACGATAGAAATGAACCGATTTATTTCATACTTGGAAACGGAAATGTGATACCGGGATGGGAAGAGGGGATTAATTTGATGAATGTCGGCGATAAATACACATTTATTATTCCTCCTTCTCTTGCATACGGCGAAAAAGGCGCCGGAGATATTATTCCGCCAAATTCAACTCTGGTTTTTGATGTTGAGGTTGTAAAGCAGGAAAATCCATTAATTTCTACCGCCGAAGCATTATATATCGTTCTTGAAGAAAGTGGTGCAGACTCAGCCAAAGCAAAATATTATGAGTTAAAACGAAACTTTCCCGAGATTTTCGATTTTCGCGAAATGGAATTAGTTAAACTCGGATATAAATTGATGCGGGAAGAAAAAATTGATTTCGCGAACGCTGTATTTGAATTAAATCTTGATAATTATCCTAAATCTGAATACAGTTTGATGGGATTAGCGGAATGCGCTGAATTCAATAACGAAATGGAAACAGCATTGAGTTTTTACAAAAAAGTGATTGGGGTAAATCCGGAAAATGATGAAGCTATTGAAAAAATTAATAAACTTGAGTCCGGTAAAAATGAATAGTATCGAATCAATTAGTGAAAAATTTGAACTTGAAAATCTTCTCACAGATAATGAGAAGGAACTAATTCTTCTGAAGGTTAGCCCATATTGCCCGATAAGTCATAGTGTTGAGTCTAACTTTGATAGGTGGGCCGAAAATCTGGAAAATGATCCGGAATTGGATATCAGAAAAGTAAATGTTATCAGTGCAAGAAATTTGAGCAATTATGTTGCCGAAAAATTTCAAATTAGACATGAATCCCCTCAGTTGATATGGTTCACGAAAACAGGAAAAATCAAATGGCATGAGAGTCATTATGGAATTTCGACTGAACAATTAAACGAAAATCTGAAAGTAAATGAAATGTAGAGAAATACATTCCTTGAACGAATGGGAAGATATTAAGAAGAACACTTCATGCGAAATTATAATTTTTAAATTTAGCGAAATGAGTACCGTTAGTTTTGTAATTGAGAAACAATTCGAAATGTGGGCCGGTAAAAACGCTCATGAAAATATTGATTGTTATAAGGTAAACGTCGTAAAATCAAAGGAGCTTAGTTTAAAAATCAGCTCTGAGCAGAATATAAAACATGAATCTCCTCAACTGATCTGGTTAAAAAAGAATTTGGAATTAAAATGGACAGCGCATCATCATTTAATTAAATTTGATACGCTGAATCATCTTTTAATTAATTAGAATAAAGGAATCGGAAGGCATAAATGAAATTAAAACCTATTTATATATATCTCGGCGGCTTTGTATTAATTATTGCGCTTATTTCAGTTTTCAGTTATGAGGGAAATTCAATTCAAACAGCTGATAAACACATTCATGATAATTCGGGAATGCCGGATGATGAAGTTCACAGCAACTTAAATACTCCTCCGGGCGCTTCGAATGCAACCGGCTCTAATGTTATGGCGGAAATAAAAGTTAAGTTAAAAGAGCTAAAAGAAATTGCCGACGCAAACCCAAATGATTTTGAAGCACAAAAAAATTATGCGGACTTTCTAACGAGCGCTCATCAATCAACAACTGCAATAGATTATTATATGCGTGCTCTGGAACTGGAACCGGAAAGTGTTTATGTATTAACTCAACTGACCTACATTTATTATAACGCTGGAAGTTTTGATAAAGCAGAGAATGTTAATAATAAAATCTTATTATTTGCTCCCGAAAACCAGGAAGCAAATTATAACGTAGCTGCAATCGCTAAAGCGAAGGGAGAGGATGCAAAAGCGATAAGTGTTTGGAAAAGTTTAGTTCAAAAATTTCCCGGTACCGAAGTTGCTAAATTTTCTCAAGAGGCATTGAATAAACTCAATGCCAATTAAACATATTGAATGAAGTGAAGGAAGAACGAGAAATTAATTTAATTTTTGGATATCTACGAGGTTTTGTTGATCGTTTTCGAATCGATATTTTAGGATAACTAAATCACCAACTTTTACTTTCCGGATTTTCTCCAATAATTTTAGTTTCTCGTCGTCTGGAGGCGGATAAGTAAAAAGTGATCCGAATTGAACTTCTATTATTTCATAATTATCTTTTCTTACTTTAATCTCTATGCCGCCATCAACCGGAGTTGCATCGATTATTTCAACAATAATTCCGATTTCACTTTGAAGACCGTCTTCCGGTTCGGTCGAATTCTCGCAAGAAACGAGAATAAGTATTAGAAATATTAACGCAAGTTTTTTCACTTTCTTTTGATTCTTCTCTGCCTCTCTTTTTCGAGAGCCGCTTCGTCAAATCCCTGTTCCCATTCGGTTAATTTACCATCTTTAAAAAAGTAGACAATTTCTCCATAATACCATTGACTAAAAACACCCCATTTTTCTTTGTTTTTGTCAATTTTGTCCGGCTCGCCCCAACTATCCCTCATCATGTTTTCACTCATTCCTTTCCAAACTCGCCCCATCGAAACTCTCATTCCATACTCTTGTCCGTATTTGAGCACAAGTATTTCTTCCTTGCAATTTGTGATTGCGGATTCTTGATCTGAAAATTTTTGTCGGAGGTTATCCAATTCTGCCTGAAGGAGCTGTTTATTTTTTTCTAATTCTGCTTTTTTATCCGACAAATTCTTGAAATCCGTTTCAAAATCCTGTCCGCTAATATTGGAGATTGTTAGTGTAAATAATAGAAGAATAAAAATTGTAAATAGATTTTTCATTTATTTCCTTTGGTTTCAGTTTCCGTAAAAATTGGTTTTAAGATTATTGTAGTAAAATTTTCAAGGCGAATAACGATTTTTGCGATATTTGATTTAACAAGATTAAGTTCATTATTCCCTTTCCAGAATTCGGTTATAAGATTTTTTGTTGTCGCTTGAGAATCATTCATTCCCACATTTTTCCAAAAATCAGAAGGCAATTCTAAAGAGATTTCTACCGATTCGTTTGGATGAATTTCTTTTTCGTTCGGATAATCGTAGCTGTTTCCTTTGCTAAAAAAGTACTCGATCCCTTCATTATCAACAATATAATATTGATCAGTGACAAAATTTAATTCAACCTTTTCGTTTGTATGATTCACGATTTTAAAATCCATCATGTTAACCGATAAACCGGCGTAAGCAAATAAATCCGGATTCATAGATTTACTGCTATAATATGACGCTCCATTTTGATTCGAAAAAGAGACAATCTTGAAATATTTCTCATCATTCTCGAACATATTAATCCCGAAAAAATCGTTCAGAGATCTTTCCGATGAACATGAAAATTGAAGAAAAGAACAAATAATTATTGGTAGGGTAAGTTTAAGTTTCATCAGCCAACCATTTCATTAATTCTGAAATTATCAAATAATTTTGAGAAATTCGACTAGGACAGCAATAAAAATAGAAGAGAAAAAGATAGGAAGAGTTTTACTCCGTTTACGATAAGCATTCCTTTATTAAATATGAATGGTCTTTTTTTATTTGTATAATATTCAATTTGTCGAAATAGGTGGGTTGAAATTAAAAGGAGACTTAAAAATATTAATGGCAGATAGTTGTTTCTGATAAAATATTCGGAATAAATCAAAAGTAAACCGAATAGAATATCTGTAATCAGCAAACTGAAGTTTTTCTTATTTCTCCAGATGGATGATTCATTAATTTTCAAATTCATCCCGATGGCAAACGCGCCGCTTTCACCAATTAATAATACTACAAGACTAATAATTATTAAAATCATATATGATTATAGTGATTAAAGACATGAAGTGCACTTTCGATAGAATTATTGGGGAGAAAGCAACAAAAAACATCAATATTATTGAGTGCCCCGAGGATCTTCCCATATAATTTTCGGATTTGATCGAGTTACAAAAAAATCATCACACCGGCCGTCTCCCAATCCATTCCATCCTCCATCCGGATAACAAATAACCTGACCTTCATAATTGAAAAGGGTACTTCGATTTGAGCTGCCGTATTTCCCAATATAGAAAACAGTTTGACCGTTGTACTCATAGATTGTAATTATTGCAGGAGGCCGGGCCACCGGTTTTTCCTCTATTGAAGCTATCACATCATCAATCCACTCGGGATAATTAGATTCAACAGGATTTTTTTCACGACATCCTGCTATTAAAACAGTTGCGATAACAAATATGTAAACGGCGGCTTTTTTCATAAATTTTTTACGAAAAATAAATTGACTTCTTATTGTTTTCAATGTAAAATTTTTGTCACCAAAATTCTATTTTCGCCAGTCAATTTTATACTTGCGATAATCGATAAAATTATGGAATTTCATTTCAAATCAAAATTCAGATTTATTGTCTGATTAAAAATATCCAAAGGAGTAAAAATGAAAAAATTACTATTTATATGCCTTATTTATTCTTTGTTGATTTCCACCAAAACCTTAGCACAGGATGCGGATTATATGGCTGAAGCACAAAAGGTGTGGATGGAATATATGACGCCGGGCGATGTTCATAAAATGCTGGCTTCTCATGCCGGTGAGTGGAAAACAGATATTAAATTCTGGATGGCACCGGGTACCGAACCAATGGTAAGTGAAGGAACAGCTACCAATGAAATGATATTGGGAGGCAGGTATTTGGTTTCTAAAAACTCCGGTACCTCATTTGGTATGCCGATGGAAGGAATGAGTATAGAAGGTTATGATAACGCGACCAAGGAATTTACTTCCGTATGGGTTGATAATATGGGAACCGGAACGATGGTGTTAAAAGGAAAATGGAACGAAGAAGAGAACTCAATTGATTACAAAGGTGAAATGGTAGACCCGATGACCGGATCATATATGAATGTGACTGAAAAAATGACCAATCTTTCTGCCGATTCGCAAAAGTTGGAAATGTGGATGGAAATGGAAGGGCAAATGTTCAAATCGATGGAAATCGTTTTTACCCGTATCAAATAGAGCCATTAATGGCACGATTATGGATTTTTATTTCCGTTTTAGACATTCGGAAATAATCTTACAAGGATGTAACCATGAAGAAAATATTTTTACTGATACCGTTGTTTTTTCTATTTATTTCGTTATCGGCCCAAAATTCAGCATATCCGACTCTTGGTAGTTGGGATTATTGGGGTTTCCCGAGTTATGCGGAAGCAACGAGGGATGAAATCAGCGATGATTTTTTGTCTCGGATTAGAGCATCAGTCTCAGAAGGAGTCAGAACACCAAATGAACATCCGGAGTGGTTTACCGATGATGTGGTTTCAAATATAACATTAACGCAAGAGGCTGATGTATTTGTTTCTTATGTTACTGAAGGAGCCGGATATAGAAATGTATTAGGATATTATACCTACGATTCGAGCAATCCCCCAACTTCTGTTGCTGATATTGAAGATTCCCGTAAAGTAATTTTTCCGAATGTCTCAAATTATGGAAGCGGTGGAAGTTTACAACCTGGTGATAAAGTTAAAATTGGTCGATTCGCCGCCGGAACTACAATTGGTTGGTTCGTTGCCGCAAATGGTTTTCGTCCGCCTGCGGTCACACCCGGCTACTGGCAAGTTTATTCAAATACACAACTCAACTCACCTTCTGACCCCGCCAAAAAACAACATGTTGTCTTGCTAAATGATGAATTAACAAATCGTTTTGTAATAGCATTTGAAGATATTCAGCGCGACAGAGGCGGCGATGAGGATTTTAACGACGCGATTTTTTATGCATCCTCAAATCCTCCATCATCGTTTAATAAAGACAAAGTTGTAAAAATAATTGATCCGAACAGACCTACTTATACTGATTTAAGCATAGATAAAGTGATTGATAATCCAAGTCCGAGTGACAAGGATGAAATTCAGTTTACGATTACACTTAAAAATAATGGTCAAATTGAAGCGGAAAATGTTCAAGTAAGGGATCATCTGCCGGAGGGTTTATCATTTATCTCTGCTGATGCTTCTGTGGGTTCGTACAATCTGGAGGATGGAATTTGGTCGATCGCTGTTATTAACAGCGGGGAAGAACACACACTTGTTATAAAAGCATTAGTCGATCTCGAACAAATTTCACAAAGCGCTTTTGATCTCGGACCGGCGCAGGACTTCAATTTATTTATTTTTCAAGATCTGAACCAACCATCCGCTGATACTGAAGGCAGAATCGCGGTCGGGCGTGACGCTCTTTTAGCTCAATATAGTGTGGGTGATAAGTTGTCAAATCCCGACAGCACCGTTGATGTGTTAATCGCACAGCGAGATTTAATATTTTTGAGCGGATCTGTATTTAACGGAAACGCGGTTTATGGAAGAAACACAAATTTACCGGAGAATGAAGTTTCTGTAGTTAACGGTTCTTTACGAAAAGAACGGAATGTAATTAATTGGGGAAAAGCGAAAAGCCATCTTAAATCATTAAGCCGATCACTTAGTAAATATGACGTTACCGGCGACGTGATTAAACAAAACAGTGGTTTAATTCTTACCGGATCAGAACCGTTTCTTAATGTTTTCAGTGTACCGGCCGAAGATTTATCCGAAGCTGTCAGTTTTACGATGTCTGTTCCAAACGGATCTGTTGCACTGATTAATGTTATCGGTAAAGACGTTGATTGGAGCGGGGATTTAACAATTAACGGAACCGCGATCAATAATGTGCTTTTCAACTTTCCACGAACAAAAAGACTAAAAATTCAAAGTATCTCCGTAAATGGTTCAATACTTGCGCCATTCGCGGCTCTTGAATATCCTACCGGTCAAATCAACGGACAAGTAATTGCTAACTCAATGGATGGAAGCGGACAGTTTAACTCAGGTGAAAACCAGAAGCATTATTTTATCGGCAATGTACCGGTTAGCGAAAACCTTGTAAACGAAGCGGAAATTACGGAAGCCGATCAATTTGACCCCGATGAAGAGAATAATATTTCATCTGTGAGTCTTCAATTAAGCGGTTATGCTGATCCGGAAAATGTTCGTGGTATAAATTGGGAAGTCACTTCAAAACTTTCTCAGAACGAGTTAATCTGGGTAATGGATGACGACCAAAATGGTAATTTGCTTGCCGGAACTTGGGGTGGGAAAATATTTCGATCAACTAATAACGGTACCGATTGGACTCAAATAATTTCTTCAATGTCGGTTGGATTTGTTTGGGATTTGGCTGTTGATGGTTCTGAAATTATCGCGGCGACCGATCGAGGGCTTTATATTTCAAACGATGATGGAGCAAATTGGGAATTATTAGCGTTAGAAACTTATGATATTCGCGCGGTTCTTAAAGTCGGTGATAATATCTTTGCCGGAACTTGGGGCGGCGGTGTATTTAAATCTACAGATGATGGCAGCTCCTGGAATCCTTCGAATAACGGATTGGTCTCGAATGTTATTCATGCTTTAACAGTCGATTCTCAAGGGAATATATACTCTGGTTCATTTGGCGGCGGAGTAGCAAAATCCGAAGATGACGGCGATTCGTGGAACGAAGTTTCCTTCGGTAATAATTACGTTTGGACTCTTGAAATCGATTCTCAAGATCGGCTCTGGGCCGGAACTTACGGAGCGGGAATTTGGAGATCGTCCGACCTCAACGATTCATGGGTTAATGTAAATAATAATCTACCTGCTACTCATATTTATTCAATTCGTATTGATGAAAGCGATGATCTTTTTGTGAGTTCTTGGACGATGGGTGTGTTCTATCTTCCAAACGACAATAAAAAAGCTGAAATCTGGGGAAACCTCGGGCTTGGCGGACTTGGTATCAGCTCACTCTATTTTGATAACAAAACCGGCACTCTTTTAGCCGGAAGTAATGACGGATATTTATATAAAAATAGTTCACCATTAACCGATATCGAAGACGCGATAAACTCTTTACCCGAAGTCTTCAAATTGGACCAAAACTATCCTAATCCTTTTAATCCTACTACAACAATTAGTTTTTCAATTCCGGAGAGTGGTGAAGTTCAGTTGGTTATTTACAACTATCTAGGAGAAGAAATTAGAACTCTTGTAAATCAAACAATGTCCTCGGGAGCAAATTCGGTTGTTTGGAATGGAAAGGATAATGAAGGAAATGCCATAGCATCCGGAATGTATATTTACTCAATTCGCGTAAACGGAAAAATGGAGAGCAAGAAAATGATGTTGCTTAAATAAGAATTTTTCGAATTGTCGAATTGTCGAATTGTCGAATTGTCGAATTGGCAGATTGACTGATTAACGAATTTTTCAGCCTTGTTCCTATTTGGGGCAAGGCTTTTTTTTATCTTTATAAACAAAATCTTGTGCGTCATACGATTTTAAAAGTAGTTATTAATCTTTGAATTTATAGAACTTGTCGGCATAGTTATTCTCGGAGGGCAAAGACCATTCTTTGCCCATGGAACAGTTGAAGTGGTATCGATACTGAAGGTAATTCACAAACAGTTTGCCCCGCACTGCGTGGGCATCAAGTACTAATATTGTTTTTTAGGCCATGACGACCGCGTCGGGTGTGCCGAATTTATGTTGTCAAAGCATGGGCTTTGACAACCGAGAAACTTGTCGGCATAGTATTTTATAAAATAGGAGGTCGGTTTGGAAAAAGACCTTATAAAACTAAGGCATTTTGAATTTTCCGATTTAGATGTTTTTTTTAATCATCAATGTGAAATTGACGGTATATACATGGCGGGGTTTACATCAGAGAATCCTAACGATATAAAATCCTTTTTGGCGAAATGGGATAAAATATTAGCCGACAAAGATATATTCATGCGAACGATTCAATTCGGTTCTGAAATCGCCGGGCATTTGGCAATCCATTCCTGGTTTGGCGATCCTGAATTAACTTACTGGATCGGAAACAAATTTTGGGGAAAGGGAATCACCAGCGAGGCATTGAATCAATTCTTAAAACTTTCAGATGTTCGCCCTCTATTTGCAAGAGTCATTTTTGATAATATAGCTTCCATAAAAGTTTTGGAAAGAAATGGATTTAAGAAAATCGGTGAAGATAAAGGATTCGCAAACGCGAGAAACTCGAAAGTAATCGAGTATATTTATAAACTTGATTGAACGTATGGAATTACCAGGCAACACAAATATTATGAAGAATTTATAATTGCTCGAATACCTTACCGAATATGGTTATCAAGGACTTTTCCTTGCTTCGTTTCTCGCCGCGACAATCCTTCCGTTAAGCTCCGAACTGGTTTTAACATATTTGCTCGCGAATGGATTCGATCCGGTTTATGTTGTAATAATTGCGACAATCGGAAACACTTTGGGGGCGGTTACAAATTATGCAATCGGATTTGGCGGTTCAATTTTATTGGTTAGAAAAGTTTTACGGATCTCCGAATTAGAATTCGAAAAAACGAGAAAAAGATTCGAGAAATACGGAATAATCAGTTTGTTATTCGCGTGGGTCCCGATAATTGGTGATCCGCTCACCGTTGTGGCGGGATCATTAAAAATTAATTTCTCATTGTTTTTACTGTTAGTAACAATCGGGAAATTTCTTCGGTATTTAGTAGTAGCTTATCTCGTCGTCAATTAATCACACTTCGGATTTACTTTCTTCCTGAGATGGCAAAGCCCATTCTTTGCCCTTGGAATAGTTGAAATGGTATAGATACTTGAGTTAAATTAGAAAAAGATAGCTCCGCACTGCGGGGCACCAAGTTCTAAACATAGAAGTGTGCAGAATTTATATTGTCAAAGCATGGGCTTCGACAACCGAGGAAATTCTGCCCTTTAATGCAACACCTCCCATTTCTTGCAGAAGCCATTTTATACGGATTAGAATCGGTTCTGTATCGGATTTAAAGGATTGCAAATTTAATCGATAAAGTCGCTTAATGGAATGAAATTTGGAAATACTTTGGAGTGTTTCCCGGAGGGCAAAGCCCATTCTTTGCCCTTGGAATAGTTAAAGTTGTATGGCTACTTGCGGTAAATTAGAAAAAGATAGCTCCGCACTGCGGGAGCATCGAGTTCTAAACATGGAAGTGTGCCGTATTTATGTTTTCAAAGCAGGGGCTTTGACAACCGAGGAAATCTGAAATGAAAGGAGCCGAATAAACGGACATAATATCACTATATAAAATTGATCACCTTCCAGTAGAGTTTTTGATTAGTGAATGTGAAATAAATTAATAGTAAAGCTTGAATTAAATGTTAAATAAATTTAAATTCATCTACAATAAATGATTGTTTTAAGAA
>JAIPBD010000009.1 GCA_021739765.1 Melioribacteraceae bacterium | reverse complement strand
CCAGCAATTAAAAACATGCTGATAAATAGTAAAAGATATTTTTTCATGAGTTTATTCCTCATATTGTGATTGTTTTCGTTTCTAAAATTTTCTATTGCATAATTCTGTTTTTCGGCTGAAAAAAACAAGTTACACAATTTTTGCAATTTTTTCATATTCAATAAAGCCCATTATTTCTAATGCAAAAGGAACAATGAACATGCAACAATTGCCGTAATATTGACAAAAAAGAGAATAATAGTAAACCATGTGAATCTCTTTTTGTCAAATACCTTGTCTTGGCTTATTTTTCCCTCTACATAGAGCATACTACCTCTCTATTTTTTAGTTAAATAAATCATTTAATTAAAATCATTTTTTTGGTTTCAGAGAAGTTGCCCGATTCCAATCTATATATAAAAGTACCACTAGATACTTTATTACCGAAGTTATCGTCACCGTTCCAGTTTGCTGAATATAGTCCGGGTGCTTGTTCAGAATTAACGAGAGTTCTTATCTCATTTCCCAAAATATCATATATTTTTACGGAAACAAACGAATTCTCGGGTAATTGGTAACTTATAGTAGTTGTCGGATTAAACGGATTCGGATAATTTTGTTCCAATGAAAATTCGCTAGGTATGTTCGAAAATTCATTAACCGCAGTTACCGAGTTGCCAATTCTAAATTTTCCTAAATCTGAATAGTACGAAACATTCGCATTTTTTTGATTAGCGACTTTCGATCTTACTCTCCAGAAATAATTGCCTTCACCTAGAGAAGAAAGTTTCGCGTTTAATGATTCCACATCCGAATATTCTTGAGCATTTTCAAATTCCGAATTGTCGGCAATTTGCACATCATAGACTAATTCTGATTCTGACTGCACAGGGAGTAACCAGGATAATGTAGGTGCACCTTCGGTTAGTTGAACTCCGTGATCCGGTGAACCGATTTTCGGTACAACCGCGAAAGAACCTGCATTAACCGTAAATTCATAAGTATCTGACTTATTAACCCAAGTAACTCCATTATCATAACTTAATTGAACAAACCAAAAATAAGTGGTTCCGGGTAATAAGTCTGTTAATTTAATATTTGTCGTAGTTGATTCTACAGTATGAGTATAGAGCGGATCGTCAACAAAAGCCGCTGTATTACTATAAGTAACTCTATAACCGGTAATTCCCAAACCTGAACCGATCACCGACCAATACAAAGTAGGATCAGAAGTGTATGTAATCGAATTGTCTTCGGGAGAAGTCGGTTGTAATTGTGTCTGCGATCCGCCGGCAACGGTAAATGAACCTTCCGCAAAATCGCCATGAGTCGGATTCGGACTAATTCCATTATCAAAAGCAACTGCCCAGAAATATTTCTCACCCGGTTCAAGATTGGAGAATGTGTACCACGTAACTCCCGAGTTTGTAACTGTAGCGGTTACACTTTCACTTGCCCAATCTGATGGGGCTCCGGTTAAAGAGGCATCGTGATAAAGTTTAATTATGTATTTATCAAATCCAAGAACTGAACCAATATTGTACCAATAAGCAGTTGTGTTCAAACTAAAAACTGTCGGATTATTCGTCGGATAACTTGCGACCGCTTGCGTTAATCCCCCGCCCGTAATTGTAAATGACTGCCAGGCTGTAAAATCGGATTCATTTGAAGAATTTCCGGTTTCATATGATTTAACTCTCCATTCATAGGTAAAACCCGGTGTTAATCCTGAAACTGTTCTTGTCAAATACTCAGCAGTGAAAGGACTGCCGGATACCGGTGTACCTGAAGACTGTTCTCTCACTTCAATTATAAAATCGAGTTCGCCGTATGCACCGCCCGTATAATACCATAAAGCCGGTGCAGTTGTATAAACCGTAACTCCGGCTGTCGGATAAGATTGAGTTGGTTTGAATGCTGTTACAACTCCGATGGCATCTGTAGTGAATGAAGCGACAGCAGAATATTCAGTTTGATCTTGATAGATCGTTTTTACTTGCCAATTGTAGGTTCTACTAGGTTCGAGTTCATTCCCGAGATATAAAGTTTTATTTGTTCCCGAACTAATTGGTGCGCCGGAAATTAAATTTGTTGATAAAACCCCGGCAACCGCATCATCTTCTGTAATTAATACTTCAAAAGTCGCCGATGGTTCATACTCAGAAACATACCAATAGAATGTTGGATGTAGTGTGTAAACAATTGAACCACCGATTGGATATGAAAGAGTTGCTGCGACGGCGCCGCCACCCGTTGTAAAATTATTTGTTTGGGAAATTTTGACAATATCGTCTTCTGCGTCTAAAGAACCTGCATCTGTTCCTGTATTATAATATACAATCAATCTCCAAAAATACTTTGTACCACCACTTAATCCTGAGATCGATTTGTAAAGGTTTGTGATATTATCATAATTCAAAGTTGCACCTGATTCCCAATCCGCTAAATCCGGTGTTGCTCCATCATCTTTGAATATCTGCAATTTGAATCTTTTACCGCTTTGAACCGCATTTAAGTACCATGAAAACATCATTGGGCTGTAAGGTGTAATTTCTCCACCATTTACAGGATTTGATAATATTAAGGTTACGTTCTCAACCGTTTCGAAGCTCCAAGTGTTCGAGAAACGTTCAGTTCCCGCGTCATCGTAAGTTACTCTCCAAAAATAGGTCGTCTCATTAGAAAGTGGAAAACCGGTCTCCCCTTCCGAAACATTATAGGTTGCTATTCCACCATTGAGAACCGGAGTAACTGAAATTGAGGAGGATAAGTTATTTGCAGAAGTTCCGTATTCGATCGTATATTCTGTTTCCCCCGCTACTTCCTTCCATTGAAATTTTGGATAAATTCCAACTTGAGTGGCTTCTTTTGCGGGAGAGATTAATACTTCATTAAAGTCAATAGTTCCTGCGTCCGACAAATAAGTTCTTTCCGCTAAAAGTGGAATTCCCCAAGCGTTTTTTGTTGCTGAAATATTCCATTGATACGAACCATCTTCTTCTTCAAAACTTTGCGTGAATGGCGAAGTGATATCAGTTCCGCTTAAATCCGCCCCGTTAAAAACTATATTGTATTCTAAATCGTTATTGTAATCCGCAGAAGGGACTGTCCATTCAAAATCCACATCGATCGGCGCCCAGTTATCAAAAGACAAATTTGCTGAAGGAGAAGTGATTGTAAATCCTAAAGGAGCAGTGGTAAATGTGTATGATACCTCTGCGGGATCATCATAAACGCTAACAGCGCCGTATTCCCAAATTCCCCAATGATATTCCGTGTCGGGTTCTAAGAGCGTTCCGGGGTTCGAACCGAAGTCTAATACTTCCGTACCACTCCCAACAATTCCGGATTCAGTTGGTTGCATAAAAGGGACCCAAACAACATTTTCTGCTGTTGGTGTGAGGCCGTCCTTCCAAATTACAAAAAAGACTGTGCTGCCAACTTGGGTTGTCCACTTGAACTGTGTGAAGGATGTTTTAGTATAATCTACATTTACGGCTCCATCTGCCGGAACCGGCTGCGCTGATAGATTAATTGAAACTGCGGCTGTTAGAAAAAAAGATAAAAGGTATACTTTTTTCAACATTGCTTCTCTCTGCTACTATACTTGAGTATTCAATTTATTAGTTTGAAATTATTAATAATTATGAGACAATAGATTAAAAAACGATTTTAATCTGGCTGATTTTTGATGTCTCAAAACGATTCAGATTTATAATCTGATACAAAATTTCAAATTTTCTCGGCTGGTTGCTGTGAACTTAAGATACATTACTTGGATTGTCAAGTAATTTTTTCTGTTTTATCCGTTTTTTTTCATATTTACATGTAAAATTTACCTCTCGTAAAAAATAAATAATGTATTGAAATTGTACACTGAAAAAGAGATATTGGGCGATTGTTTAATAAACTATCGTTGAAAAGGGTATTTATATTATGCAGCCAACAGAACAAAATCGTGAACAGTGGGGATCGAAACTTGGATTTATTCTTGCCGCAGCCGGATCTGCAGTAGGACTCGGAAATATTTGGGCATTTCCATATGTCGTCGGATCGAACGGTGGAGCCGCTTTTATAGTAGTTTATTTGTTGTGCGTTGCAATAATAGGATTACCGGTTTTATTAGCTGAAATATTACTCGGGCGAACGGCACAGCGAAATCCGGTAGGCACATTTAAAGCGCTTTCTAATTCTAAAGGTTGGCATGTCGTGGGAGGAATGGGAGTAGTTGCCGGATTTGTGATACTTTCGTTCTACGCGGTTGTTGCTGGCTGGGCGTTAGGTTATATCTTTGAGGCAATTCGTGGTGTGTTTTTTGATTTTCAAACTCCTCAGGACGCCATCAATCATTTTAATTCATTAACCGGAGACCCGGTTTGGATTCTGGGAATGTTGTTGTTTTTTATGATTTTGACAATGGTGATTGTAGTTTCAGGTGTTCAGAAAGGAATCGAAAAAGGGAGCAAAATAATGATGCCCCTTTTATTTATTCTCTTGATAGGTGTTATGATTAGAGGTGTTACACTCGAAGGTTCTTCAGCGGGACTTTCTTTTCTCTTCAATCCCGATTGGAGTAAAATATCCGGGACTACTGTTTTGGTCGCATTAGGTCAAGCATTTTTTACGCTTTCACTTGGAATGGGAGCTATGATGACTTATGGTAGCTATATGTCAAAAAAGGATAACGTGGTAACTTCAACTTTCCAGATTGTTACTATTGATACGTCCATTGCGCTTATTGCCGGAACCGCAATATTTACCGCTGTTTTCGCCATCGGTCTTAATCCATCAGAAGGTGTTGGATTAATATTTCACACTCTCCCGATCGTGTTTTCAAAAATGACAGGCGGCTATATTATTGCCGTAGTTTTTTTCACTTTATTGTTCATCGCGGCGCTTACTTCAGCAATCTCTTTAATGGAAGTTGTAACAGCCTATTTTGTTGATGAAAAAAAATGGAAACGAAAAAAAGCGGTTTATTTATTAGGTTCATTAGCGATTTTAGCCGGTGTTCCCAGTGCCCTATCTTTTAACTGGCTCTCAGAGTTTTTGATATTCGGTATGAATTTCTTTGATCTGATGTTCTATATTACTTTCAATATAATGCTTCCTTTGGGTGGATTTTTGATTGCAATATTTGTTGCTTGGGTTTGGGGATTGGATAAAGCCGTTGTTGAATTGAAAAAAGGAGCGGAAGCAATATTTGAAAATACACCTTGGCAAATTTCACTTTGGAAAATTTTCTTAAAGTATTTTTCGTCGGTTCTGATATTTTTGGTCTTATTAAATTCTTTAGGCCTGCTTGATCCGTTGATAAATTTGTTCTTCTAAACGAATTCTCTCATAAAACAAAAAGGTAATATGAAGAAATCAGTAGTAGGGTTAATAACCCTTGTGGTTATTTTTGTCGTTTTAATTATTGGTGGAATTCCTTTCTTTGATGCAGTGTGGTCTTTCCCCGGTAATTTTGATTTTATAAAAAATATTCCCAGCGAAGATTTACCACTCGGATCAATTCCGTTTATGATTCTTGCTCTTCTTGGAACCGGAATATTTATTTCGTTTAAACTTTTCTTCCCTCAACTTAGAAACTTTTGGCATGGCGTAAAAGTTACCGCGGGTATTTATGATGATCCGGATGACGAGGGAGATTTAACTCATTTCAAGGCTTTAGCTACTGCCCTTTCAGCTACTGTTGGAATCGGTAATATTGCAGGAGTTGCCACAGCAATATATTATGGTGGCCCCGGCGCACTATTCTGGATGTGGGTTACGGCATTTTTTGGAACCGCACTTAAATTTTCTGAATGTACTTTGGCTCATAAGTATAGAGATATTCTCCCGGATGGATCAACCGCCGGCGGACCAATGTATACGATTGAAAAAGGATTAGGGCAAAATTGGAGATGGCTGGCGGTTGCTTTTGCGAGTTTTGCGGTATTGTGTTCTTTTGCTACCGGAAACGCGATTCAAGCTTTTACTGTTTCTGATCAATTATACTCCGAAGTGATTCAATTGGTTGGAGCGGACGCAACATTTACATTTAAACACCATATCTTCAGCGGATTTGATCTTTCAATTACGCAAGTGCTGCTTGGATTAGGACTTTCAGCGATTGTGGCGTTAGTAATTATAGGTGGGATCAAACGAATCGGAAATGTAACCGGATTGCTTTCTCCGGTGATGGCAGTTTTTTATGTGCTGGCTGCATTCCTCATTTTATTGTCAAATATTCCCGCAATTTTACCGAGTTTCGGATTGATAATCGATATGGCATTTAATCCGCCGGCTGAGATTGCCGGAGTTGGAGGCGGAACATTTCTTGTTTTTATGAACACAGCTCTCTGGGGAATTAAACGAGGATTGTACTCGAATGAAGCCGGACAAGGCAGTGCAGCAATTGCACATTCAACCGCGAAAACAAAACATTCTGTGCGTGAAGGAACAGTTGCAATGTTGGAACCATTCATCGATACAATTACAATTTGTACGCTTACCGGTTTAGTTATTATAACAACAGGCGCCTGGCATCACACAGAATTTTATGTAAACAGAATCGATCCTTCATTTAACAGTCTGGATCTTAACGCTTCTTTATTAACATCATTTGCATTCAAAGAAGGGCTGAGCTGGTTGTTTGACTACGGTGACAAAATAATTACTATAGGAGTTCTTTTATTTGCGATTTCAACAATGATCAGTTGGTCATTTTATGGGGATCGTGCGGCTCATTATCTGTTTGGTGAAAAAGCAATTCCGATTTACAAATGGTTCTTTGTTTTGTTTGTATTTATCGGTGCAATTGCCGAATTGGAAGCTGTTTGGGCGTTTGGAGATGCAGCCTTAGGCTTCATGACTTTCCCGAATTTGATTTCTATTGTGTTGCTTTCGGGAGTATTGAAATCTGATCTGAAAAAATACTTTTCAGAGATTCATATTCCGTTCAAGGAAAGGGGTAAATAACACGAAATGCACTTTGAGATAAATGAATAAAAAGTTAACTTTGTCCCGATTAATAATTTGATAATTGTTCAGCCGGGGCAAAGAAAATTATGGGATTGAATATTGAAGGTTGGATTCTATTAATGGGATCCTGGGTGATGATAGTTGGTGTATTTACTTTTGTATTTTACCGATCATCTACACTCAAAAAATTATTCATAAAAAAAAGCCGCTGATTGCGGCTTTTTTTTTAATCATTTATTGCTTTTCGGATTATTTGAAATTACCCAAAGAAAGTTTTAGCAACTTCATATAAATCCAAATCAACTGTTTTTAAGGTTCCGACAGCTTCTTCCAATTCAGCATCTACGATTTTATTTCCTTTGAGAGCAGACATCCTTCCAAATTTGCCATCTCTGATAAGCTCAACCGCATGAACACCAAAACGAGTTCCCAATACTCTGTCGTAGGCTGTGGGACTTCCACCTCTTTGGATATGTCCAAGCACGGTCGCTCGGGTTTCATAACCGGTAAGTTTTTCAATTCCTTCGGCAACAATATTACCAATTCCGCCAAGCTGAACATGCCCGAATGAATCCTTTTCTTTGCTGCTAAGAATCATATGATCTTGACCGGCTTCATCTTCAAGTTGAGCACCTTCTGCAACAACGATAATACTGAACGATTTACCACGCGCATGACGTGCTTTTATATCGGCCGCAACTTCCGACATTTTAAATTTTTGTTCGGGAATTAGAATAGAATCCGCGCCGCCGGCCATTCCTGAATGTACGGCAATCCATCCGGCGTGTCTTCCCATAACTTCAACAACAATAACTCGATTGTGAGATTCAGCTGTTGTATGAAGTCTGTCAATAGCTTCAGTAGCTATGTTAACAGCCGTATCGAAACCGAAAGTATAGTCAGTTGCATTCAGGTCATTGTCAATGGTTTTAGGCACTCCGACAACGTTAACACCTTCTTTAAACAACTTGTTTGCGACACCTAAAGTATCCTCGCCACCAATGGCGACCAGAGCATCAACTCCCATTTCCTTTAGATTATTTTTAACGATTTCAACACCGTTATCAATTTTAAAAACATTCGTTCGAGAAGAACCTAAGATAGTTCCACCTCTATGAAGTATTCCGGAAACAGAGAACAAATCCATTTCTTCGTAATTTTTTTCGAGAATACCCTTCCAGCCTTGTTTGATTCCAATAACATCATAATCAAGACTTTGAGCTTTTCTAACAACCGCTCGGATAACTGCGTTTAATCCAGGGCAGTCGCCGCCACCAGTAAGAACACCGATTTTCATTATCGTCTCCTTTTTATATTATGTAAAATATTATTTACGATTTTTGTAAACGCTTATACCAATACAAATTGTAATGATACAAGAGTTTGAATAATAAGTGAAAAAAAGAATACTTGTTGTTAAACTAACTTAATATTCGCGAATTTAACAAGAAGCTGCTTATGTCCATGATCTTCAAAATCGATGGCAACCTTTTGCATATCACCTTGTCCGGATAGTTGGAGAATTTTCCCCATTCCGAAAATTTCGTGAGTCACTCTGCTTCCTACACGCAGCGACCTTTGCTCCTGGTTGTAATCATCGTAACTATCCTGGAAAAATTCATCATAGACTGCTTTCCTCCTCCTTCCACCCTTTTTGGAGGTTGTTCCATTAAGCTCGATGTATGTTTCTTCGTCGAGTTCATCAATGAAACGTGATCTATTTTGGTAAGCTACTTCGCCAAATCTATATCTGGATCGAGCATGAGTAAGAAACACTTTTTTCTCGGCCCTTGTAACAGCAACATAAAATAATCTTCTTTCTTCATCCAGTCTGGATTCAGATTCGAATTTTGGATTGAGAGGAAAAATATCTTCCTCCAATCCTGTTATAAATACAACGGGAAACTCTAATCCTTTTGAACTATGAACGGTCATCATGGTAATCGCATTATTTTCATCATCGTACGTATCTATTCCTGCAATTAACGAAACTTCAGCGAGAAAATCATCTATTGTGGCATCTTTCTTCTCTTTCGAATAATCATTAATAGCGGAAAGCAATTCTTGAACGTTTTCATATCTGGCTTTCGATTCAGCGGTGTTTTCTTCTTTATAAATTCGCAATATGCCCAATTCATCTATTAATGCCGAAGTTAGTTCCTGAAGCGAGAGTTGATCCTTTAAATCAGAATATTTATCTAAAAGCTGCTTGAATTGTTTAACATTCTTCTGAATGCGTTCTTTGACTTCAATAACCTCAAAAACCCTCGACATGGTTGCAAATAGTGTAATCTCAAGTTTTCGGGCAAAAGCTATCATTTTGCTGATGGAAGTATTACCAATCCCACGTTGTGGATAGTTCATTATTCTAAGCAAACTTTCTTCATCGTTATTGTTTGCTAACACACGTAAATAAGCGATGATATCTTTGATTTCTTTTCTTTTGTAGAACTCAACTCCACCAACAATTTTGTAAGGTATTTTTGCTCTTCTGAATGCGTCTTCCAAAGTTCTGGATTGAGAATTAATTCTGTAAAGAATCGCGATATCATTTAATTGAATTTTACGTGAAGTAATCTCTTTTTTGATTTGTTTCGCAATTTGGATTGCTTCGTCTTTCTCATCGGAACATCGAATTAGCGTTAATTCCTCTCCCGAATCATTTTCTGTCCAAAGTGTTTTTTCAATTTGATCTTGATTGTTTTTGATAACGGAATCCGCGGCATTCAAAATCATTTTAGTGGAACGGTAATTTTGCTCCAATCTAAAAGTTTTTGCTTTTGGGAAATCCTTCTCGAAATTAAGCATGTTCTTAATTTCAGCGCCTCGCCACCCATAAATGCTCTGGGCATCATCACCAACAACACATATTTTGATTCGAGTAGTAAAAATCATTTTCAATATTTCGTACTGAGCTTTATTCGTATCCTGGTATTCGTCTACCAACAAATATTTGAATTGTCTTCTATACTTCTGCGCAATACGCGGATGTTCATTGAAAAGTTCGATTGGTTTTAACAATAGGTCGTCAAAATCCATCGCGTTATTTTCGCGAAGACGAATGTTGTATTCTTTATAAATTTCAGCAAACTTCCTATCCATCGAAGTTTCAGCCATATTCTTGGCATATTCATCGGGATAAATCATTTGATTTTTAAGTCCGCTGATTCTCCTTTGTACATTTCCGGGTGTAAACCCATCAACATTAATATTCTTTTCTTGAATTATGTTACTGACGAGAGAAACCGAATCTTCCCTATCATAGATTGAATAATTTTGTCTGTAGTTTATTTTCTCGGCTTCGACTCTCAAAATTCTTGAGAGGACGGAATGAAAAGTACCCATCCAGATTTTTTCGGCTTTTGCGCCAACCAATTCTTTAACACGGTCGGCCATTTCCCTAGCGGCTTTGTTAGTAAAAGTGAGAGCCAAAATATTCTCGGGTTCAAATCCTTCGTTTAGCAGATAAGCGATTTTGTATGTCAATACTCTTGTTTTTCCGGAACCGGCTCCCGCAACAATCATGTGTGGGCCGGCGTTATATTCAACAGCATCTTTTTGCGCAGAATTGAGAGTTTTTAGAAATTCCATAAATTTTTAGTACTTGTATTGGTGTGTTGAAAAAATTGAGATCACAAAAATAGTAAATTCATGGCTCGTTTTCAAACAAATATCTGATTTGTGGTTAGAGTGGGAATCCGAGGTTGAGTTGAAGTGAATAATTTATTGTTTCGGTTTTCTTGACTAACTGCTCTTGAGTTAATAGCAAACCTTCACCACTTTCTTCGTTTTGAAGATTATCAAGTTCGAAAAAACTTATAAATGCTGTACCTTCGAGACTAATATAATCCGGAACGATGTGTAAAATTAAACCGGAGCCGGCATAATAATTCAATTGTATATCTTCAGCTACATATTTGTATTCAAATTGTTGAACATTAGCGATATACGAACTCCACGTAAAAGTAGGCTGATGCAAAGTTACACCGGCATCCACCAATTTTATATCTATAACGTCCCGGAGCAGAGCGAAACCAAAATCGACTCCAAGCCCCCAATAGCTTAGGTCCATCTTGTAATTTTCACGGACTTTATCGCTATTAACAAACAATTCAAATTCTTTATTGGCCTTCATAAATTGATAAAATCCCTTTATGCCAAAAGAGATGTATGAAAACTGAGCTTTGATAATATTAGCACCGACTCGAAAACCTTGAATTTTTGAGAAGTCTAATTCCTGAGGAGGGATATTAGTATTTGACCAATGAAATTGTAGCCTTTCATTTAACGATTTATTGTCGAACTCCTGAAAAGTGTAGCCTCCGTATATCCCGCTTAGTCCCAAACATCCGAATCCGCATGTTTGAGCTTGTACCTGGATTAAACCGATAAATAAAAGTATAAAAAGTAATTTCTTCATAGATAATTTGTTACCTGTCGATTACCACTTCTAAGCCATGTCCATTCGGCCCTAATTCTTCTTTACGTAGCAAATAAGCAAATAATAAACCAATAAAACCGAGTATGGAAAGAATCCACATTCCGAGTTCATATCCACCGGGATTCGCTGCCGAAGCACCCGAAATATCATTTGACCAACCAAGAATATAGTTAAAGGCGAATACTCCCAATTGCTGAATTAACGTCATTAGAGAGTAAGCAGTTCCAAGTCTGCCTTGATCTACCAAATACGCAACCGATGGCCACATTATTGCCGGAATCAGCGAAAAAGCAATTCCTAACATTACTATAGGAACGTATAAAGAAATTCCAGAGTAAACAAGGAGTAAATAGACGGGTAAAATTAAAATCGAGCCGAACATCATCATTGATGCCCGTTTTCCGATTTTATCTGCCAAAAGACCAAATAATGGTGTGGCAACCATTGATGCAAAAATCAGAGCGCTGTTTAACTGACCTGCTAATTCACGATCGGCGCCGTGTGCTTCCATATAAAATTTAATCGCGAATGTTCTGAACGGGAAAACAGCAGAATAAAAAGTAACACACAAAATGACAATGTACCAAAAGGATTTATCGAACTTAAAAATATCTTTTACTTCAAATTTATCCGTCTCAGATGCGGAGCCGAGTGAATATTTTCTTTCGGCATTCTTTTCCATTATAAAATAAATTACACCGCCCATTATACAAGTAAGACCAATAACAAAAGCAATGTAGAGAGGATCTTGCCAATTTGAATAATACTGACCTCCCCAGGTCGGAGACCAATCTGCCGCGAATGACCCAAGTCGCGCTATTGTTAAGTTTATACCGAAAGCGAAACCAAGTTCTTTTCCTTTGAACCATTTTGCTAAGGCAGTTGTAATAGCGACTATTAACGGTTCGGCGCCAATGCCCAATAATACTCTTCCGAATAGCATTACATATAAATCGGAGGACAATGCCGTAACTAAAGCGGCAATCGAACAAATCGTACCAAAGATTAAAATTGAAATTCTAACTCCAATGCGGTCAATCAAGATGCCGCTGAAGATTAGAATAAATACAGCCGCGAAGCTATAGATTGAATTTAGTGATCCGATATTAGTATCCGAAAAACCTAATTGGGATTTTAACAGATCCGCAATTGGTGCAATACTATCGTAAATGTAATAATTGCCGAACATCGCAAGACTTACAAGTATTAAAACTGTCCATCGATAAATTGGTGTTGGTTGGGTTCTGGTTTCAGTCATAGTCTTCAATATTTGTTAAATCAATCCGTGAATTTAAGTATAGAATGATAATAATAAAAACGAATAGTGATGTCCTTTAAAAGTCGATTTTGCGCGCTCCGAGATGACAAATTGCAAAGTCGTACTTAACCGGATCATCCAACGAAAATTTTTTAAGATTGTTTGTTATCTCTTCTGCCATTTTCCATGATACTGTGTTAAGCTTAGTTAAATAAAATTTCTTGCAAATATGCGCTACATGAGTATCGACAGGAATTACCAATTTTGAAGTTGATATTTCATTCCATAATCCAAAATCGAGATCATCTTTTCTTACCATCCAACGAAGGAATAAGTTCATCCGCTTGCAAGCGCTCCCCTTTGCCGGATCTGGAAACATAAATTTTAGTCCGTGTGTGATTTCAGAATAATGCTTCGCCAAATCGAGCAAGTTATTCGAAAAGAATGAAAGCGAGGATTTAAGATTCTCAGCTTTTGGGAAATAATAAAGAAGAAAGAGATACTTCATTGATTCGTTATTCGTATAAATCTGGTGGAGAATTTCAAATAGAATTGAAATATCGGAAGCAGTAAAAAATCTGTGTATCGTAGAATCAAATAACTTTCTATCCTTTAGATGATTATAATTCATCACAAATTCATAAGGCTTCCATTCCATAATCTCATGAATCCGTTCCAGCGATTTTAATATTTGTGAGATATTTCCGTATGCAAAAGTAGCCGCTAAAAAAGCTGAAATTTCAATGTCGTGATATTCAGTAAACTTATGCGGAAATTCCAATGGATCAGGTGATAACTGAGTTTTGTTAAAAGCTCGATAATGATAATCGAGTCTGGCTTTAATTTTTACATTCGATAAACGAGGCATCAGCTTTTCTGTTTAACCAAATTTCTCATTTCCACAATTGCTTTTTCAATTCCAAAATAGAGAGATTGAACTACGACGGAATGCCCGATACTAACTTCATCGATATCTTCAATTTTCGCTACTTCGATCATATTATTATAATTTAATCCATGTCCGGCATTTACGCCCAACCCTATTCTATGTGCGTATTGCGCGGCATTTTTCAATTTTTCAAATTCAGCTTCAATCTCAAGATCTTTAATCGCATTCGCATAAGCACCTGTGTGAAGTTCAACAAAATCAGCGTTCATCTCCTGTGCCATTTCAATTACTTCAATATCCGGTTCAACAAAAAGCGAAACCATAATTTCATTATCACGGAGCTTTTTAACCGCCTCGGCAATTTCTTTCCCTTTTCGGCGCAGGTCCAAACCACCTTCGGTAGTTAATTCTTGTCTGTTTTCAGGAACCAGTGTCGCGAGATCAGGATTTACATCTATGGCGATATTTACAATTTCATCACTTATTGACATTTCCAAATCGAGTTTGGTTTTTATCAATTCTTTTAATTTATAAACATCTCTATCTTTAATGTGCCTGCGGTCTTCACGAAGGTGAACCACAATTCCTTCAACTCCATATTTTTCAGCCATTAGAGCAAATGTTACAGGATCTGGAACCCCCTCCCCTCTCGCGTTTCTTAAGGTTGCGACGTGATCAACATTGAGTGCAAATTTCATTTATATGTTCCTCATTTTTTTCAAATCGTAATTAGAAAATTAAGTTATAATTTCCTATTCGGAAACGTAAAACCGAAAACAAATCTATAAAAAACATTATTCCCACGTGGATATAAAAGCCATAAATAAAACTCCTGGTGCGAATGGCTAAGAATCCCAAAGCCAATCCACCGAGAATCGCGGCGAAAGTCTCCAAAGGTGGTTTACCGTTATGCAAAATGACGAACGGAATCATTTGGATAAATACAGCGTAAATCCCAAATTTTTGTTCCAGGCCAAATAATGTGTATCCTCGCCAAATAAATTCCCATGCAAAAAGATAACAAATCATCGAGATTTCGTAAATAAGGAACATTTCCCAATTTAATTTACCGTTTGAGTAATGAGGATAATTTGAACTAAACGACGCTAACGACGAAACAAACCATAGCAAAGGAATCATTACAGATAAAGAAATTAGAACAATTTTCAATCCGGGATTTTGGCGACCAATTGAAAATCCATATTCCTTTAGTTTTTCTTTAAAAACTACTTTGATAATAATTAGTGGAATGAAAAGAAATAGCACAATATCCGAGATGAACCAAAAGACAAACTCATAAATTTGATTGTTGGGATTGCCGAAATATTTAGCGAGGTAGTTCGCGCGGAAGAATGATCTCGATCCGTAATACCAAGAAATTGTCTGAAGGATTGCGATCGATAGAAAAATAAAAACTATCTTTTTGTCGAGCTCTCCTAAAAGATTCTTTAATTCGTTTATTTCTTTTTTAAGGGAACTCATTCTAATATTTTGAAAGCAGATTTCAAATTCTTCAATTTAGTTTCATTATAAATAAATAATCCGTCAGTTAAGGTTCCGATCCAAATATTATCATATTTATCGATGAACGTGCCGAATATTTTATCATCGGTCAATGGAGAATTGGTTTTATCCAAAATGCGGAAGTTCTCGCCATCATATTTAACAAGCCCATCACCGAAAGTACCGAACCAAATATTCCCTTTTGAATCTTCGGCAATCGAGTAAATTCCATCGAATCCAAGTTGGTCGGAAGATCGATAAGTAAATTTCGATTCAGCGTAAGTTCCAATTCCATGCTGTTTGAAACCAATCCATAACACATTGTTTTTGGCTTTATGCAATGCATAAACAGAGGCATCGGGAAGCACGGAAGCTGAATCCGCATAGCTCTTAATTTCCGATCCAATTTTACAATAAAGCCCTTCAATTGAGCCGATCCACAACTTCTCTTCATCTTTCAAAATTGACGGAACTTTATATGGAATTTTGGAATTCTCATCATACCAATTTTGCCATGTACTCCCATCAAAAATGGAAATTCCTTTCCCCCAAGTTCCGATGTAAAGCAGATCCTTCCCGTCGATATAAAAGTCATAAAGCCAGTTATGTAATAATCCGGAATTCTCAGTATCAAATATTTGAATCTGTTCATCTGAATATTTAACCAAACCTCCGCCGAATGTAGCGATCCAAATATTCTGTTTAGAATCTTCTTTTATTTTGTAAATAGTATTATGCGGAAGGTTTGAATTTTCTTTCGAAATCGATTTAATTCCCGAATCATCAACATAAATTATTCCTCTATCCCAAGTTCCAATCCAAATATTTTCCCGGGAATCAACAAATATTGTATGGATCGAATTTGACTCAATCGCAGAATTTGATTTATTCAAGTGTAACCATTGATCAAATTGAGATATTTCTTGTGCACAAATTGTAATTTTGAATAAAACGATCAAAATCAAAGTCGACTTAATCCAACTTGTATTTCTATTTAATTTAATAATGCGCATTTGTGAAGTTATAAAAAAAGGCGGTTTCAAACCGCCTTCATTGAACTACAAAGAATGATTATATATCGAACTTAATTCCTTGCGCAAGAGGAAGTGTTTTCCCCCAATTGATTGTATTTGTTTGCCTTCGCATATAAGCTTTCCAAGAATCGGAACCTGATTCTCTTCCACCTCCGGTCTCCTTTTCACCACCAAACGCACCACCGATTTCCGCACCGGAAGTACCAATATTTACATTGGCGATTCCACAATCTGATCCAATATGAGATACAAACTCCTCAGCTTCACGCATATCATTTGTGAAGATTGAGGAAGATAATCCTTGAACAACATCATTATGAATTTCGATGGCAATGGAAACATCCCCGGAATATTTGATTAAATACAGAATCGGAGCGAATGTTTCTTCCTGAACAATTTTATATTGGTTTTCAGCTTCGATTATTGCGGGTACAACGTAACAACCGGATTCGTAACCTTCACCCTCTAACACTTCTCCGCCGGTGATAAGCTTACCACCCTCTTCTTTTGCTCTAATAATGGCATCTTTAAACATTTCCACAGCCGCTTTGTCAATTAACGGACCCACGTGATTGGATTCATCCAAAGGATTACCAATTTTAAGACTTAAATAAGCCTTTATTAATGAATCTTTCACTTTATCATAAATCTCTTCATGAACGATTAATCGTCTTGTGCTCGTGCAGCGTTGACCGGCAGTTCCCACAGCACCAAAAACCATTGCCGGAATCGCCATTTTGAGATCAGCACTTGGTGTAACGATAATAGCGTTGTTCCCACCAAGTTCGAGAATCATTTTTCCGAAACGGCGAGAAATTTTCTCGGCGCCCTTCCTCCCAACTCCGGTCGAACCGGTAATTGAAATTAGCGGTATTCGTTTGTCATTCAAGAATTTTTCTCCTACAGACGAACCTCTTCCCACAATTAAGGAGAATAGTCCTTCGGGCAGATTATTCGTTTTGATGACATCGGCTAAAATATTTTGGACAGCGATTGCCGTTAAAGGAACTTTCGAAGAAGGTTTCCACAAATTACTATCGCCGCAGACCGCAGCAATCATAGCATTCCATGACCAAACGGCAACGGGGAAATTAAACGCCGAAATTATTCCGACTATGCCGAGAGGATGATATTGATCGTACATTCTATGTTGAAAACGCTCGGAATGCATTGTTGAACCATAAAGCTGCCGCGATTGACCAACTGCGAAATCGCAGATGTCGATCATCTCTTGGACTTCACCTTTTCCCTCTTGCAAGGATTTTCCCATTTCGTAAGAAACTAAAGTACCGAGAGCGTCTTTATATTTACGGAGTTCATCACCAATCTGTCGAACAACCTCACCTCTTTTCGGGGCCGGAACTTCCCTCCAAATCTTAAAAGCATTTTGTGAAGTCTCGACAATTTTTTCGTAATCGTCTTCAGATGCCAAATAAACTGAAGCGATTTTTTTTCCATCAACCGGAGATATAACTTCCAGTTCACCATTATCGGTTGTTTCAAACCAAGTTAATCCGGTTGAAGCACCAAAGTTTTTTTCTTTGATCCCAAGTTCTTTCAAAAAATCCATTTCCACCTCAATTTTGATACATTTAATAAAAATTTAAGTCACTTTTTAGTACTAAGAAAACTTAACCGCCAAGTTCGCCAAGAAGGCGCTAAGATCGCAGAGCTATTCTTAGCGTCATTTGCGGTTAATCAAACCTATAATTTTGCCAATTCAGCTTGCAAATACTCAAAATTCGGAGTTAACTCACCTTTATAAACAATTACTGCTCTTTTAATTTCTTCCGGGAGATTGCAATCCTGGAATGATTCATCAAAGTCAGCATTAAATATTCCGGGTAAAAATTTATATAGCGCAGTGCTAAATTCTACTGAAGCATCTCTTGGCAATTCGGTTGGTAAATTGTCAACGGCAATATTTACAATTCCTTCGCCTTCAAATCCATCCTTTATAGAATCATTAATCGGATTAAATACAAAACCGGGGATATCAGGTTCAGTCACTTTCTCGGTAAATTCTATTGAACCGTTTATATCGCAACTAATATCCGCAACAATTTGGAGCTTAGTTTTTTGAAAATTTTCCTTAAGATATTTCTTGGTGATCAATCTCGGATATTTGTCATCCCAATAAATTGCATTGATAAGCATCGTTAAATATGGAATATATTTTTCAAATTTTGATTTATAATCGGCCGGATTTGAGAAATAGTCATTTAAATCAAAACTTGAAGGATTCTCAATATTTTCGACAAGATGTTTTTCCTCAAAAACTACTTTGTAAATAATATCCGCATCCTTGTTAACATTGCTAATCTCTTCGGGTTTTATCTGCTTAAAAGGTAGGACATCAAAAATTTCTTGCGCACCTTTGGAGACATTTCCATATCCCGCAAATCCTACGATTAACGGTTTTAACTCTTTAGGAATTCCGTTCAACTTAATATCCTCTCCAATCAAACGAATATGCCCCTTTGCTTCCTTGATATCTTTATATTTATAAGCTTGTTGAAATTGCAAAAATGGGGTACTCATCCCAAGTGATTTTAATCTTCTGCCTAATCCATAAAAAGCCTCAATCATTCCCGCTAATCCGGCATATTTACCAAAAAAGACCAATCTTTTTCCGTTCTCATTCATAATACACTCATAATCGATGAGCGTACATTTTAGATCCATAATCCTTCTCAAAAGTGGCATATTGTAAGCCTGCCCCTTTATTGTGTGGGAGAAAAAAAGATATATTTTATCCTCTTTTAACAGATCGATAGGAATTTCTTTAACAGCGGCGATTACCGGACATTGGTTGATATCCTCATCAAATTCTGCTCCGGCCTCCGTAAATTCAACTTCAGTAAATGCTCTTTCGTGAAAGGGCTGCAAAACAGTTTCTATTTCAAAGTCATTTTTTAAAATTCGAACATGTTCCGGGATTATCGGAACACGTTTTTCCCAAATGTTTTTGTCTTCGCGTCGAAGGCCAAGCAATTTTTCCATAATATCCACCTCACAAACAAAAATAATTCAATATTGAAAATTGATGAAATGGGATGGGAAAAACAAATGAATGTATAAGAAATAAATTTAAGGAAGATTGGTCTAGAAAGAGGAATCAGGTTAGATATCACTTCTCTTTTAAAATGTATATTTTACCCGATATTTGTAGAATCCAATCTCGAAATTAGAGCAATTCCAGATTATTTATAAAATGGGGAAATTTTAATTCGAGCTTGCGCATAAAGGCAAGCTCATAATAATAACGAATGGTTTAGTCAATATTTAATCTTCTAATGTTGAGAGATTTCCCGGATCTTGCCCTAGAGCTTGAGCTTTCAACACTCGTCTCATGATTTTTCCGCTGCGCGTTTTAGGTAATTTCTCCATGAAAGATATTTTTTCCGGTTTAGCTATGGGCCCAACCTCATGACCAACGTGTTGGCGAAGAGTTTCCATCAGCTCGTCTGAAGCATTAAATCCATCCTTTAATATTACATAAGTATGGATTGCGTTCCCCTTTAATTCATGTGGAAGACCTATTGCGGCTGCTTCAGCAACAGCTACATGACTGACTAGCGCGCTTTCAATTTCAGCTGTTCCGAGGCGGTACCCTGAAACCTTGATCACATCGTCAACACGACCGATTATCCAATAATAACCGTCTTCATCCCTCCGAGCGCTGTCCCCTGTCATATACATACCCGGATATTTTGTCCAATATTGATCAACATAACGTTGGTCATCCCCATAAATTGTTCTCATCATTGAAGGCCAAGGATTTTTAATTACCAGAAATCCCTCTTCATTTGGCTTAACCGGTTTTCCATCCTCATCAACGATATCCATTTCTAAACCCGGGAAGGGTTTTGTACCCGAGCCAGGTTTTAAAGGTGAAGAAGGCATTGGAGTAATCATAAACATTCCGGTTTCGGTTTGCCACCAGGTATCCATAATCGGACATTTTTCTTTTCCCACAACCGTGTGATACCACTTCCAAGCTTCCGGATTTATAGGTTCGCCAACCGAACCCAAAATTCGCAGAGATGAAAGATCATGTCGTTTAACCCACGCATCTCCGAATCTCATCAAACCTCTAATTGCTGTCGGGGCTGTATAAAGAATATTTAAACCATATTTTTCAATCATTGACCACCAGCGATTCGGGTATGGAAAGTTTGGCGCGCCTTCGTACAAAAATGAAGTCGCTCCATTCAATAATGGTCCGTACACAATGTAACTGTGACCGGTTATCCAACCCGGATCAGCGGCACACCAGTAACGATCCTCTTCGTGAATATCGAAAACATATTTTAAGGAGGTATAAGTACCGACTTGATATCCACCATGCGTATGTAAAATTGCCTTCGGTTTTCCGGTGGTTCCGGAAGTGTATAGAATGAACAACGGATCCTCAGCATCCATCACTTCCATTGCGCAATCATTTGAAGCAATAGGAAGACTTCGAAGTTCGTGATACCACATATCACGTCCAAACTCCATGTTAACTTCCTGTCCGGTTCTTTTTACTACGATTACATGCTCAATTCCGCCGGCTCTTTGAAGGGCCTCATCCGCAATTTCTTTGAGAGGAACTATTTTTCCACGCTGCCAGGCACCGTCAGCCACAATTAAAACTTTCGATTGACTATCTTCGATTCTTTCGTGTAAAGCTTCGACGGAAAAACCGCCGTACACAACTGAATGAATTGCCCCAACTCTTGCGCACGCTAACATTGCAACCACTATTTCGGGTATTCTTCCCATATAAATTGTAATACGATCGCCTTTGTTGACTCCCATACTTTTGAGGATATTCGAAAATTTGCAGACTTCTTTGTGTAAACGATAATATGACATGGCTTCAAAATCACCGTTTTCACCTTCCCAAATAAAAGCCAGCTTATTTCTGCGGTGGGTTTTTACATGAACATCGAGACAATTGTAACTAATATTTGTTTTTGCATTAATGAACCATTTGTAAAAAGGTTTGTTTGAATCGTCTAAAACCCTATCCCATTTTTCAAACCAGTGCAATTCATTTGCTCTATCTTCCCAAAATTTTTCATAATTACCCGATGCCTCCTGCCGAAGTTTTTCCCAGTCTTTAACGTGTGCATTATCTATTATTTCTTGAGATGGGTAATAAACATCTCCTGTCATTTCACTTTTAGTCATTAAACCTCCATTAGGATGATTATTGTAGATCAGATGAAGAAATTAGCAGATGATTAAAATAAAATCAAACTAAATTTTATTTAATGCCAAAAGCTGATAAAATTGTTTTGAGTTTGCGTAAGAATTCATAAATTTGTGATCTTACAATTTGAGAAAAGCTGTAAATCACGGAGAGGTGGGAGAGTGGCTTAATCCAACGGTTTGCTAAACCGTCGTACTGTTAACTCGGTACCGGGGGTTCGAATCCCCCCCTCTCCGCTCAGTTTTTGCCCCCTCTTAGAAATACCCCCAAACGTTCAAAACAAGCCATAAACGCAATATTTGAAATTCTTCAACTTAATTTTAAGTGTATTATTTTGATAAAAATAGTTGGTTGTGTCCGGGGTTGGTCTTTTTCACTAACTGAATTTAGGCAGTTGGTTTGCCTTAATTATCAATTTTTCCATACGGAATCGAGTTTCCACAGACTCATGCGGCTTAATTTGATTCCTGTGCCTTTGGAACTAAATTTTATTGATTTCTGAATCTCAGTCGGGTATATAACATTTGTGAAAACAATTATTCCATCGTTTATAAATATTTCGATTGAGGATTTATCAATAAAAACATGAATCTTCATTTTTGAATAGTCTAATGATTCATTGCACGCTGACATCTGATCAGCAAAAGTAGGATTGAAATCTACAATTCCGGAGTTTTCTCTATTGAATACAATCTTTGTATTTTGGGGATCAATCATAAGCGATGTAAATTCGTCGTCTGTTGAATTAAATGTGATTGTTAACGATGCCAGCTCTGGATTGACAATTTCGCATTCCATTTCATACAGATCTGAGGATACTAAAATCGAATGAATTTCATCAATATCTATATTGGAATCATCAAGTATAAGGCTTCTTAATTTTTTTAATTCTTCAACCGGCTGCTGAACAAGGAAGTATTTCTGATCATTCTTCTTAAGTCTAATTTCTCTGGGGATACTCATTACCGAACGCCAAGGTGCGGTAGGAACTTCTTGGGCATAATCCCAATTGCTCATCCATCCGAGCCACAATCTCCTTCCATCACTTTTCGGGATATCAGACCAGCTAACTACAGCATAGAAATCTTTGCCATAGTCAACCCAATTACATTTTTCCAACGCTTTGTGAGTGGGTCTATCTGCTAAAATTATATGATCTATGTTATTTTCATCAGAATAATTTAAATCCGGACTAAACATTATACCATCGAATTCACCAACAAAATATTGTCCCCCGGAGCCGCCGGCAACACTATCGATTCCTATGCCGACTTCCAACACCCATTTTTTCTTACCTTCCTCATTTATTACAGGCAATTGAAATAAATCAGGACATTCCCAAACTCCTTCAACCGCGCCTTCAGGACCAAATTCACTAAGCAAATCCCAATTAATTAGGTTTTCAGACCCATAGAATTGAACTTTTCTTTCGATTGACAAAGCGAGCACCATAACCCACTTTTTCGTTTCTTTATACCAGAATACTTTTGGATCACGGAAATTATTTGATTCGATGTCAAGAACAGGATTATTCGAATATTTTACCCAGACCCTACCTTTATCATTACTATAAGCTAAACATTGGAATTGACGGTCATCAAAGTTTCTTCTACCTGAATAAATAGCCACAATAGGTGGCTGATTACCTTCACCAAATCCACTTGAGTTATTCCAGTCAACCACAGCACTGCCTGAGAAAATCATGACTCCATCCTCTTCGGGAAGTGCAATGGGTAAATGCTCCCAATGCAGCATATCAGTACTAACCGCATGCCCCCAACTCATATGTCCCCATTTATCACCAAATGGATTATGTTGGTAGAATAAGTGATACTCACCTTCAAAATAAAACATACCATTTGGGTCGTTCATCCAATTCTTTTCAGGAGTAAAATGGAATTGTGGCCGGTATTGTTCTTTATAAAAACTATTTTTTTTTCGTGGATTCAATAAGTTAACAAGTTTGAATAAAGTTATAATAGATAGTTTATTTAATTTAGACTTCTTTTTAGCATAATCATATATTTTAATTCTGATTGTTAATGATCAGCATTTCCCTTTCAGATGCTAAGTCACAATTCCAAACAACTTTGCTATAAATCCTAATTGAATTTAGGCAATTAGGTTTCATTTAATCCGATAAATGGCATTGCTTGTAGTTACAAACAGATCATTTTTATCTCTTCCACCCCACGCCATGGAATGTACGCGTTCATCTAAAGTAATTCGTTTTATTTTATTCCCCTCATTATCAAAAACAAATATTTCGCCTTCGGCTAAATACAAATTACCACGACTGTCAACTAAATTACTAAACTCCCCACGCGTTATAAATTCGCTCATATTAGAAAGAGCTCCATTTTCATCAACATTAAAACGGTAGGTGATTTTTGAATCCTCATGTGTTACATAAACACGATTCTTCTGATTTGGCTCCACTCCCATAAGTTGCACCGAACGACCAAGATCAAAAGTGTAGGGAATGATAGTAACACTGTCAGGTGCAACAAAACTAAATTCAGAAATACTTGTAACAACAGCCTCAAAATTGCTCCGCCATCTGTGAGTTGGATGAAATACCCGCTCTACATTTTTCACTTCATTCGATTTCACCAGCTTCAGTGCGTGAAAGTCATCTGATTTTTTTGGATTAATTGCATAAGCCATTATTGACCAGCCACCGTTCCCCCATCCACTATAATATGGATTATTATCGGGCAATGTTTCGATAGTAATCGGCTGCTCATAATGATTAAAACCCGGTTGTGGATCGTATCGACAAATGACAATCAAATTGTCCTTGGTATCTACCGCGAGTGAAAAAGGTTTGAATGGGTAATCGGCATAAATGGAAATTGAATTGCTTTCAGTGGACCATTTGTAAACACGCTTCTGCCGGTTTTCACAAAAGTAAACATTTCCTTTACTATCAGAAACAGCACCGGTTGCAAATTCATAACCAAAGCCCAATTTCTCAGCTATACTATTGAAGTTCCCATTTTTGTTGGGCTTTTCTTCACCGGTTATAGTTACTCTCGCAAAATCTCCAGGATAAACAATAAGGTTTTTATCCATATCGAAAATCGTGCGCTCTGGTAATTGTAAAACTTGCGTCCAGCTGCGCATATTCCTAAAATCTAAATTAAAACTGTTGGAAATTTTTACTCCCCAAGGTCTTGGAGTGTTTGCACGAATTACCCTATACATCCAGAAATTTGCAAATGTCAGATCTTTGGAATCACTGATATCCAGCGTTTGAGCTTTTTTACCTTCTCTGCCTTCTTCCTCAAATTGTATAGCATAAAAATTCCAGTTAGCCACTTTGTTGATGCGAGCTTCTTGTCGAACATGGTGCTCCAAAGACATAGCATAGACTTTTCCGGGTGTTGATGTATTACTTATGTATAATCCTGCGCTTGCATAAGTGTTGGCAGACCATAGATCTTTCAGAATTCCTCCGCCATTATTGGTAACCCAAAGACTCCAATATTGATTATCCCAGGCCTCATCCATCCCGAGGGAATAAACAGGCTGAGAAGGACTACTGATTTTATTTTCCCGGTTTCTTCGATATGTGGGTTCTCCCGGTTTTGAAATGTTACCATGCCCACCAACAAATTTCACATCGTTAATCATAGAATTATGATTTGCCATCCACTTTACTCCGACTGCTCGATTGTTATAAGCGCCGGTATTTATACCAATTCCATTTACAATATCACTCCCCCCTTCTGATGATTCTAACACAGGAACCGGTGATCCAAATCCACTGAAATTATTCTCACTTTCATCAATTATCAGCTGAGTTGCATATGGATGCAGACCAATTAAAACAGATCCCTCGTTCAGTTTAATTGTTTCAGTAACACGAAACCATCCGGTTGGGAAATATATATTTTTATGGCTGGCAATAGCCTTTTTGATTGCACGGGTATCATCCGTTATACCATCACCGAGAGCTCCAAAATCTTTGACATTTACCCAGGTTTTCATTGAAGGAAGATCGGGTATTACTTTTTTCAATTTTTTTGGCACAATATCAGTTTCTACAATATCGGTTATAGTTTTATATTCGGAATCATCGGCCATATCTTCCATGACCAAACCATAAACAAAGTTGTTAATAATGTACTGATCTCCCTTACCTATAATGTTTGTTCCGCTCGGTGAGAAATGTATTGGGAAATCAACATTATTGCATATAATATTTAGTAAATTAATTTGGCTGCCGGCTTCTTTTTCAACACCTACAATTACACCTTTTTCCACATTTTCGAACAGACAGTTTTCCATGAATAATCTGTCCGCAACTCCATGTTGAAGTTCAACAGCGACCGGAGTATTTTTTACATGCATCGAAACAATTGTCATCCCGGTATTTCGGCTAAGAACAGCTGCTTTACGCTGTCCTTCAAAATACAGATCAAGCATCATCATGGGCCATCCGGGAGATGTTCGGGAAGAGGAGATTCCATACTCACCACCATAAAATTTGAGATCTTCGATTTCATTTCCTAAATCGTAAATTCCAGCGAACCCATCACCTATATAAAAGTTGCAATGACTAACAAAACTATGCTGAGCAAAATGAGTGCGAAGCGCAATTGCCTTTGGATTTCCTTTTTCAATACGGAAATTTATATTTGAAATGGCACTATAAAATGTGCCTGCGCTTGCATCCCTCGGCAACTCTCCGTCTTCCACCAAATTGCTGGTAAACCAAAACATGTAATTATTTTCATCGGAGAAGCCTGAAGTACTTTTGCCAAGAATGAACTCAGGGCGATTTTTTCCATATCCTATCAAACGAATTGCTTTAGGAATATAAATTGTTTTACTGATGAGATACTGCCCTTCCGGGATAAAAAGTATCCCAAAATTCTTTTCCTTTTTTAGTTTATTTATAGCAAATTGAAGTGCTTCTGAGACATCATTCATTCCATTTGCTTTAATATCAAAATTTGCTTCAGTAAAATATAACGCACCTTCATCCTCACACCTCTGGTCATACACTGATTGCGCTTCTATTATTAGAGTGATTGCAATGATGATTAGAAAGATTAGAATTGTTTTCTGCTTCATATAACTTTCTTCTTACTAAATTTTCACAATTTTACTTTTATCTCTTATGCTAATATCTGAACTTAATCTTGCTTCTAACCTGAAAATGCAAACCATCGGAAGTAAACTCAAAACCGATAATTGAGTACTCATTTTCTTGCGAATATACTATATTTTTTCTTTCTACTTGCCGGTGCCCGTGTCACTGTTAAATTCTAAACTTCTGAGTCAGTTTTTAGTCTGTTTTTTAATGATTTGGATGGACAGAATCAATTCACCTCTCTCTGTCATTCCTTCTGCGTTCAAGCAAATCCCTTTAATAACAACATCTTACCGACATTTCTCGACGTATTTACAAAGAGTTCTTTCATCTACTCTTAAATTTAGAATGGGGCCGGCAAAAAAAAGGCATGGAAATCTAACTTGATATTAAATCCCAACTTTTTGAAAAAGTTGGGATTTTTTTTGAAACTTCACGGCTACTAAACCTCTATCGGACTTCAAAAACCCAAAGCTGTGATTTTGTTGCGTTTGGACCGTCATATTTCTCACCGATTATTCCCTTTTCAGATACAGACATACATTCCTCGGTTGGATAGACAATAATATGCGCGCCTTTCGTGAACTTTGGCGACGTCCAAAATACGAATACCAAGTTATAATCGTTTCTATAGTCCATAAGATAGGCATTCAGTCCTAAAGCGCCAGTTGTTGTGGAAGCTTCCGATTTCGGGTAAGCGAAAAATAAACCCGACTGCACATGCTGTAGAAAGCACCATCCTTTGGCCAGTGGATGGTTGATTATATCCCAATCCGCTATGGCTTTGCCCGCCCATTTCTGCGTTGCTTCCAATACAAGACCAGGCTTAAAGGTTTCAACTTCTGGCGGAGCTAAAAGCTTACCTGTTTCAGCACTAGTCAAGCTGTATCTATTCGCCATTACCCACATTTGATTTCTGTTCCCTTTAACAAATGGTCGCTGATACACCAGACTGCCTGATGCATTGCTGGTTACAGCGGTCTCACCCGATTTAGTTTTAAGGTAGAGAGCGTACCGGAAATCCTTGAGTACACGAGAGATAATAAAGATCTGGTTCTGATTGCCCTGTTCGAAAGGCTCAGGTACAATTTCTGTTTCCCCTTTGGCTGTTAATGCAACATTGAACTTCTTGTTCACTACTACATATTGCGAATCCGAGATATGTTCAAATGTCCATTTATTCCGGTCTTTATCCTCTTCAAAAATGTAATCAGATATTGCTTTTTCATATGGCATACATCTAAAATGTGGATTAAGAGGTGGAAGCGGAACTCTCCCGTAGCCCCTAAAAACTTTAAGTGCCAGTTTCTCCGCCACTTCGGAGCCGGGCGATTCAACTGCTTCTCCACCGGGATTATATACCAGCGCCCCGGTAGAAATATTAAAGAAGTTCGAAAATGTCCCGCCAGTAAACTGCGCGTTAGCTATTATTGATAATCCGAAGAATATCAGAAAAATTAATTGCTTCATTTAATCACCTATTTTCAAAAATTATTAATATTCACTTTTATCAACTAATTTGAATTTTACCATCTTATCGTATGGAACCGCCTGAAGGCAGCTGAGAAAAGGAGCTTCCAATCCTTCCGAAATAGCAGGTATTGTTCTTCTGCTTTCCTCAAGTTTTACGCTGCTTTGCTTCACTGATGCAATCTTATTCTCAATAATTTTAATTTCGTTCTTAAATTCATCTACACCGGGAACTTCTGGAATTTTTATATTGAGTTTTTTGATAAGTGGCTTAATAAGACCATCTGACCATTTCTTGAATTTATCTTTTACTTCATCTGGGAGAACACTTCCTGTAAGTGCTTTTTTCAAGCTCAACTTTACTACTTTCGCGTCGAACTCGGCCGATAGTACCTTATCCACTTCTTTTCCGACCTTATCTATTTCATGAAATACTTTTTCAAATTTAGTAATTCCCTTATCCAGCGCATTTGCAGTTTTTTCAATCTTCTTAAGATCTTTTGTCATATTGTCGATTTTCGAAAGCTCATTTATAATCAGTTCAAGCTCATTAGGAACTGCTTTCAATACCGCGTTAAGTTTCTCTGAATTCTGATTGAATGAGATCAGCGCGGTTTTATCATCTTCAACAGCAAGAGCGGCTGTAATATAAATTTCTTTCATCTTTTCCAGTTTGTACATCAACTGAACCAGTTCTTTTTCATAGTCGACAATTGAATTATCGGCAGCATGCACAGATCCGTGCGCGGGTGAAACTACTTCTTCATCGGTTTTAGCTATGGCTATGTTTACTTTTCCAACGGGGGAAGCAATCATGCCTACACCTTTTGAAAGAACTAAAGTAGCTTTACCGATAACCGGAATTCTGTTGAAGGCTGTTAGTACTTCTTCCAGCCTGCTCACTTCGGTGTTCAGTCTATCAAATTTACTGCTGAAATGGCTTGTTTGGTCTATAATTTTCTTCGATTCACTGATCTTCGGCAAATATTTAAAAAGCTCTCTTTCAGCGTTGTAAAGTTGAAGATGAGTATCATCAATCGATTTAATTGTGGCGTTTGCGACCGGATTCTTGATCTTTCCTCCGACGGAAATATGATTTAGATTATTAGCAATCTCCGGGTAGATAATTTTTTTTGACTGAGGGTCGATGAAAACCCATTCGGTCCAGAGCCCTTTGTGATCCTCCCAAAGATGAACATTGGTACCGTTTTTAGAAGATTTTCCATCCAGGCAGATAATCCTTCCATCATCGCTGTAGATTTTCCATGCGCCTGCCCCCTGATAAATAAGCGAAAAGCGCTGTCTGTTGAATATATCTTTATCTCCGAGGTCAACTCTTTTTTCAATTTGAAAATTGGCCCCGTTTTTATTGAACGTCTCCTCCATTTTCAAAACATGGGTCTCACCGGAATGTCCGGCGTAGATCTGATATTTATCATCTTTTACATGAATTACCTGATACTGGCGGTCTGTTCCACCGTCAATTTCATATACAGTAACATTGTGTATTTCGTTTGCTCCAATTCCCGCAATTTTTCCGGGGACGTCAAAATATCCCAGTTCCGATTCTCCAACCTCAGCAGCGCTCTGAATCCAAAGCCATTTGCCCGTAGGCGCTATTTGCCCATAAGAATGGACGTGTGCCAATAACAGACAAAAAAGAATTACAGCTAAAATTTGCTTCATTATAAAGTCCTATTAATTTTCGAAAATTTCATAAATAATTAAAATCTATTCCTCGGTTTAGCAATAAACCATTCACTAAATTCATAGAAATTGTTGGTCTTAGGGTTGGGAGTTTCAGAGGTTAATACGGCAGCATTCTTATCAATTTTCAGATATCTGCCGTCAAGTGTACGGATGTGGTAGTAATCTCTCTTCGTTTTCTCCAGTCTGAATCTCTGCCTGTGGATAATCTGATTTTCCGCTTTTATCTCATCATATTCCACAAACAATTTCGCACCTTCTTTTTTGAAGGTATCCTCGATCGTAAGCACTCCCCAGCTTTTATCGTTGAAAACAGCCTTAATCTGATATGCGTCACCTTCAGGAATCAGATACAGTTGTCCGGTTGCGTCCAAATATTCCTTGCCCATTACTATCTGGACACTTTTCTTTTTAATTTCATCAGCAGAATTAATCTTGCTTGATAAATTTAGATATTTCTTTGCATCCGCTGCACTGTTGTTCATTAAGCCGATATTGCTAATAACGTAAAGACCTTTTTCGAGCTTACTCTGCGCGTAAATAGTCGAAAGAAAAAACAAGCTTAGTAAAGTCATTTTTAATAATAATTTGTTTAATTGTGACATTGATACTCCGTTTATGTTCTTACACTCAATTTAAGTGGAATTGAAAACCTATGATTTTATTTTAAATACTAATAAATCTTCAGGCGTGAGTGTTTTACGACGAATTCCAAACTGGATTACCCCACAATTTACCGACTCCGCCTGCCCAGGCTGAAATCTTTAAGCAGACGGGTTCATTCAATGAAAAATGAATTTTGGAACAACCTATTTTTCGATTATTTCTAATCAAGTGGCGCCTCAACCATTTCCCAAGCTGAAGAGGTTGACGCTTTCTCCTTCGGATTTAAAATTAAATTACTTGCTGCATCGCAGTCGATTACATATCTTGTAAATACTTCAATTAAATTCACTTTCTTTCTTGAATCATCGCTGTAGTTCATATAAAAGAGCATGGATGTACCCGTCCCCTTTTTGTAGGGTGCTTCAATCAGATTATATGACGCCAGCAAATTATTTTCATCGTACTTTTCTTCAGTTTGAAAAATATTGTATGTCTTTGCGTTCATAATGTAATATGCGTTTTTCAAAGTCGGGTGAATAATGTAATTCCAGCCGACTTTAGTTGTGGAAATTGCTCCATTGCTGTTTTCAATGCCTAAATATCCCTTGTCGTTCTTCCATGCCATCTTCTTTGAGAACGCCCAAATCTGAGATTTATCATCAGGATTGAAGGTTTTCTGAACAACACTTCCTTTCTCATTTACTGCCAGTGCCATTCCGCTATGTCTTGCTATTAAAAAGGCGGCATATCTGTATTTCGTCGTATCTCTAACAATCGCGAATAACTGATTATCAGAACTTGACCAGGCAGCAGGAACAACATTTGCGCCTTCATTGAAGCTTCCGTCCTCAACTGTCACAACATTCATGGACGATGTATTAAATAGATTGTAATATCCATCTTTTTGGTGTGAAATTTGGAACTTCTGCTCCTCAGATCCATTGTAGCCCGATCCGGTTTTTACATCACCCTTTCTAATTAATTCCAATGGTTTTTTCGTTTCGATATTGAAAATGAAATCATAAGTAGTTTCGGTAAAAACGGGATTATAAACTTTACCAATCTGGGAAACTGATTCAGTTTTCTTCTCTGCATAAATTTCATTTAAGTCAACTTCACCATTGCTTTCACACGGTGGAACAGATAAGCAGCCATCCAGACTATTATTTAGTTTTTCACGGAGATCTTTTACATTAGTTATTTTTTCAGATATTTCTTTCTTCTGTTTTTCAAGCTCGTTGGAAACCATGTTTAATTTATCAAGTTCATTTTTTAATCCGTCAATATTTATATCCGGGATTTTAATGTTCAGTTTTTTAAGAACAGGTTTCAGAGCTGCACCAACCCAATCATTTATTTTTTCAGTAACTTTTTTTGTGTATTTCTTCCCAACATTCAGAGCATCTTTTAATGAGATATCAACACCTACACCGAGAACTTTTTTCTTGAGCCTCTTATCGAGAACTTTATTAATCTCATTTGCTACTTTATCGGCTGCTTTAAAAGCTTTTTCGATTTCGTGAATTGCTTTTTCAACCGGTTTAAGTTTGCCATCAAGATTTGAAACAGAACTGAACAGTTTCTCCAATTCATCAATGTTTTTATTTATTTCAACAAGTGAATTATTAACTGTTGTCAACTGGGCATTTGCTTCACGAGATTTATCTTCAAAAACTGTAGTTACATTCTGGTCCCCGCTGTTTATAATACACGCTGCAGCACTGCTGTAGTTCACTTTTGCAGTCATTATGTCTTTGCTTACAACCACTAAATTTCTTTCAAACGAATACATAGCCTCATTCGCGTTGTAAACACCATTTAAGGTCGGCCCAAGCATAGATTTTTCCAGATTTTTTACCGTCGTATTTGTTTTGTCTAATTTGCCTTTAACTTGTGTAAGAGTAGTTGCCAAAACAGTTGCCGGTGTACCGATTATCGGCAGTCTCTGAAACGCAGCGATAACATCGTATGCTCGCGCGACCTTTGTATTCAAACCATTAATTTCTGTTGAAGCGGTTTTCGTTTTTTGCAAAACCTTTCTCGCTTTGTCAGCTTTCTTATTCAATGCTTCTAATCTGCTTTCAGTCTTAATTACTTCTTTATAGGTTTTATCAATACTGGCAGCCAGTTTTTTCGATTCTTCTCCCGGCATATTTCCGCTTTTTATTTTGCTTAGGTCTGATGGAACCGGATAAGGAATAAATGGATTTAATGTTTCCGAATCTAAAAGGTACCATCCGGTTCCCTCCGCATCATGATCCTGCCAGATTTGAACGTTACTGCCATTCTTGGATGAGCTGTTATCGAGAGATAAAATTTTATTATTTTGATTATATATTTTGAATTTTCCACCACCTAGATGTTTAAAGTAGAAATTTTGGGCAGGAGAATTGCCCGGCTCCCAGGTTCCAATATTAGAACCGTTTCTATATTTATTTCCATGAAGATCAACAACAACATCACTGCCGAGAGAAGGTCCGACAATTATGTTATAATAAGCTTTATTTTGAGCTTCTTCCAACGAGTACACACGGTCCGGAGCAACTCCGCTTAAATCCCAAACCTGAATATTGTCCCCTTTTTTGGGGTCGTCGTTGCCTGAAATATCCCAGCACCCGCCCCGGTTTTTACCGTAGTTATTAACAGACTGAACAATAAAACGGCCGATTCCGCTCATATCCGCCCAGCCTTCCTGTCTGCTTTCAATTTTCGGTTTGTTTGGAAAAGATAGAGGTTTTCTTGTTTCATCCGAAATTAGAACCCATTCAGTATGGGTGCCGTCGTTATCATCCCCGAGGACAATCTTGCTGCCGTTATTCGAGTTTTGATCTTCCAACTGTAAAATTTTACTATTTTCGTTATAGATTTTGAATCCCCCCTCGTTCACATAAACGAATCTGAAATTCTGAGATGAATTATTGTTCTTTTCATTTATGACAATATTTGTTCCATTCTTATCATCTCCTTTGTACACCTCAACAAACGCATTAACCCCAGCAAGTCTCATTTCAATATATTCGCTATTCTTTGCAGTGAAAAATTTAATTTTCCTATCACCATCAACATCAGTACTAAATTGGAAATAGTTTTTCTTCTCTGGTATGTTATATTCCCAAACCTTGAACTGCTGATTAAGGGCAAAATCTTTTTCACCGGGAAGATCCCAGAATCCTTTGTTATCTTTCCCGTAATTAATTGCCGATTGAATATAAAATACTTTGTCTTTCGGAATTAAGTCATTGTCATTCTGCGCATTCAGTATTGATGATAATGCTACAGCGACAAGAATAATTTTTACAATTTGTTTCATTGTTTTCCCTCTCAACTAAATTTTTATTCTTTTTTCGTACTGCTCATAGTTATAGTTCGGGTAGTGGAATTCAATTAAGATCAAAATCCCGAATTTTAATTTTATTCAGTTGGGAACAATTTTATTTCCCCAATTCTCAACTCGGCAGATTCCGCCTTTTTCGAGTTGGCTTGAAATTTTCGATCTCCCATAAGATTTTCCCACCCGTCTTCGGGAAAGGAGAGATATACTTGTAATCGTTGACTTGCGAGCACTCCTTCATTGAAATCAATTAATCCTCCCTGATCCCAGCCAAAACCATAAAAAGAGATTGATTTATCATTTATTTTTTCCAAATCCTCTAAAGACATTCCCACAAATAATCCATTCTTCAGCTTCCATTTTGAGTCTATTGAGCTGAAGGAAATTGATTTAATATCTTTCTCGTTTTCCTTCCAAGTGATCGATATCTCATTTTTTGTGTTAGGATAGATTTTAGATTGAGACTTCTTAACTGTTCCTTCTTCAAACCATTCTTCACTTATTGAGAGATTCTCCATTCCGAAAATTTTCTCTAACTGAGAATGACTATCAAGAGCTAATAAATCATCCGCGAATATGAATTCGTTTGGGGGCTTAATCTCATTTTCTAAAGCATCTTTTACATTGCTTGCCGGTTCTTTTGAACAACCGGAAAAAGCAGTAACTAAAATTATTCCAAATAAAATTATTAAATTCTTCATATAACTTATTTCCATTTGATTATTGATAAACCATACTGATTTGGTTGTTTTTTAAATTTTTCACGAAACCCAAATTTTGTTAAAATCACTTACTCTTGATATTTCTGTCCGCTTTCAACATCAACTATTTCCCAAAGCTGGTTATCCCTTCCGTTCCAAGTCCACTGCAGAACGTTGCATCCATTTTTATTGATATTGTTTGCATCGGCATCAAGATATTTCCCTGAGTATCTGTTTTGAATTCTGAACTGACCAGGATTGACTTGCTCTACTTTCCATTGCTGAGGTTTCGAATTGCCAGCCTTCCAAATCTGTACATTCGCACCTTTATCTCTTTTATAAGTCCAGCAGAACCACTTGCTGTCGTAGCAACCATGAACATCGAGATTCATTTTTGCATGCTGAAAACGAATTGAGTAATATCCATTTTCCGTTGGAATAAATTTTACTTTTCTATCGGCACCGTCATCAAGCTCCCAGAGTTGGACATTAGAGCCGTTTTTCTTATGGGCATTAGAAGCGTATCCCGGAATATCGAGAATTCTGCCACTCGCAACACTCTTAATATAGTATGGTCCAGCTTCCAGATTAAGCTCAACTTTTTTCCCTCGTTTCTGTGCAAAAAGTAATCCTTGTGATATAATTATTAGAATAATTAAATAAGTTAATTTTTTCATTTTGCCCATCCATTACCCTTTTCGTTCTCGCTATTCTTCTGATTGTTTTCATCTTTTTTATCCCCATTATCAGTTTTACCTTTCTTCACGTCCTCAACTTCACCTTTTGGCTCACGTCCATTAATTTCACCTTTTGTCAGCTCTTCATCTGATTCTTTTCCACCTGGCAATATCAATTTTATTAGGTCTTCTCCGAAAAGGGTAGAGAAACGGAAGCCGGCACTAACTGTTAGCTGACCGTTGTTTTTCAGCTCCCAACCGGCGGCTGATTCTCCAGCTAGGTTTTTATAGCCGAACGAGTAATTTGTACCAATAAATGCTCCATAATAACTGAACTCTGCGCCAAAATTTAATCCCCAATCAAATCCATTTATATCATATCCAGCGTATCCCGCCGATCTGGTACCTTTTTCATTCTTAAATTCTCCCATCCCCGCGAACTCCCAAAACACTCCGAAACTGTAGCTAAGGTGCATTAAATCATCCTCAAGATGATGATATGTTAGGGTGAGAGGGATAGCAAAGAAATAGTGTGTATAACTGTCGCAAGTAAGAATATTGATCTCATCACCTTCCATACCATCCTGCTTAAAAAATTTTTTCCCCAGCTGGAAATCGTATTCGATATAAATTTTATCCATAAATGAAGTTTTGTAGTTGTATGCACCGAAAATTGAATAGGTATTCAGCGTGTTGTAGTTACTTCCCGTTACTGATCCGTTCGAAGATTTCAAACCATAATTCATCATACCAATTCCAAACTTGATATCATCCCCATCTTTAATAGCATTCTTTGCAACTGCTTTTGCCATCTCAGTATCGGTGGAAGTGATTTGTCCGAAGCTCATATTAGAAAAAAGACATACAAGTATGATGATGGAGTTGACGTATTTAAGTTCCCCTTTCATGTGGATTCACCTCTATTTTAATAAATTGGTCTCAATGCTTACTATGTATTCAATACTATAATTACATTTCCCTATTCAAGACAGCCTTCACAATTTTTTTTCCATAATGTGAATTTTTTGGGTGTTTCTTCGTGAGTGATTTATTTTTATTAGCAGCAGCTTCTAAAATTCCGTTTCTTTTTTGATAATTTATAAGCGCTGAAATTTCTTCGATATTATATGCATTGGGCTGGGATCTCTTCATTTCACCTGCATGGCTAGACTGTTCTTTCCCTTTATGAAGTGTTTCATTCTGAATTATACCATTTTCAATTTTTAATGGCTTACGGTTTTCATCTGTAAAGAAAACAAAATTGTTCTGTTCGTATTGTTCTTCAATATTATTAAATCCATCAGCCATGAGAACGAAATAGTAATCCCCCGTAAGATTGGGAATTGTGTAAGAAAATTCGAAATCGTAATCGGACCCGTCATCGGAATAAACTGCTTTTGCGACAGACCACCCGGCCGGGACGTCAACATAGTTCCACCAATTAAATATCCCGTATTTATCCATAGGAACATCAACATTATCGAAGTCATCATTTTTTCCATAAAATTCTGAGCCGACATCGTCGGTGTAATAATCATACAGAATAACACCAAAATCGCCCTCTGGATTAAATGCGTTATAGTAGTAATAAACTATATTCCAATCGTCAGATGCATTTATGGTTTTACTTCCCCTATTGAATATATTGTATGTGAGAACACGATCCTGCTTTTCATCACCATGAGGATCCGATTCGTCTTTAAATTGAATCGTAAGAAGGTCATCGCCATCTACTCTAAAATTAGGATTAATAACTTTTTCATCCACCATCGCTTCACTTAATCCACCCTTGTCTCCCTCGATTACATATGCCATATAACAAAGTTTATCGGAAAAGAAATTATAGTCCACCCAGACAAATCCATTATCACCCCAGTTTTCACCCCACGAATTAACGATACGGAAAGCTCCGCTAGCTCCCTTTTCATCGTCATACCCAACAAGACACATTGAATGGTACATATGCTCTGATGGCTCCGATGAATAATCATCGTCATAAATAACTTCGTCTTTGGTGGAAAAGAAATTTAGTCCAAGATTACAACTGAGTTGTACCGGTCTTCCCATCATTAAATACATTTTTAAAGCATTGTGATCAGTAGGATCAACGGATCTGAAATTTTCAATCTTATAATTCGCAGCTTCGTTATCCCAGTCACCGGTAGTATTCTGAGAACAATTTCCGAGATCATCGTAGGGAACAGTGGACCATGTTGCAATTCCTTTATCTTGCAATGCTTTCATTACGTAAAATGGATTTGCCCCATAACAGTTTTCCCCTCGATACTCGGTCGATAAAAACAAATACTTAGGACTAAATACGTTTGCATCATTTTCGAGATCGGTTTTTGACAGATTATTTTCTCGTGCATACATAATTGTTCGGGCGTAATATCCGGCTCCCCAAGCTGCGCAGGTTCCGTAATTTTCCTGACTTCTTACCGGAGGGATATAATCATAAAGCATTACTCTATTAAGAAGATTTATATTTTGATCCGACAGTGTTATTAGAGACAAATCTTTGGGCGTTATATCGATTGTTTGAAGTTCCTTATCTCTATCCAGACCGGTATCATACGGCGGATCATTCTTCCCATCATCTCCACTCTGAGGTGTAGTGCTATGCTCACAATTAGTAAAAATCAATAAAATGATGATAAGTTTTGCAAAAAGTTTTGTGAATTTTTTCATTTTTCTAATACTGGTTTCGTTAGAAAAAAAGCACTTTCATTCAGTGAATTTGAATTTATGTTTGAACCATTAAATATTGCGAGACCAAGGAATCGTGCGTGGTTAAATTCCGGATCAAGTTTAAACTCTGTATCATTAAACTCTGCAGAGCCTCTCACATCCAAATAATTAAAAAATGACTTTTTATGAAATTCCGACTTACTCAATAATAGATTTTGAAAGAATAGAGCATTGCTAAACACGACAGAATCGTTAAAATTAACAGCTCCCATGATAGCTTTTCCTTTAAAAACAGAATGCTGGAAAATTACCATATCGTCAAATACCGCATTAAGGAAATTGACTCTATTTTCGAATATTGAATTTGAGATTTTTGTAATACCAAAACACCTCATTCCTGAAAAATCAGAAATTTTGCCAAGAATCCAGGCTCCTGAAAGATTTAGTGACTTGGCTATTGTTGATGATTTTAGAGAGAATTCACCAACTATTTTAGTATCCGCTAGATTTAGATTACCGTTAAAATAACAGTTGGAAAAAATCAGATTCTTGTTAAACTGTATGATATACTTCAAAGTATCACCGCTTCGGAATGCTGTGAAATTTTGAAAAGTACAGTTATCAAAAATTATATTGGAATTGATCTCGCATAGCTTTTGGGATGTTGTAAAATCGGTAAATTCGCAGATTTCGGTAAGATCTACATCTTCTTCGAAAACAGCGTCTCTGATGAAAATATCAGTTCCGCATCTCAAGTCATCCGAAAAGTTGGTCTGTGCAGATAAAGCATATCCACATAAGAAGATTATAATGATTGTTATTTTTATAATTCTCTCTTTCATAACCAATTTTCCGGTATTTAAACAATCGTTTATCAGTTCGTATTTGACTATCTGCAATCGATCCAGATTCAAAATAATTTTTACCGGGTACGATTATATCTATATTTTATACTTAATAGATATCAAAACTTTGATATCTGTTTTTATTCTTGACAAACGCCTAAAATCAAATCAATATTAGTCCCATTTAATCAATTATAATGCCATAATGATTTTATGGATTTGGAGCTACTTTGAAAGGTTTATTCTAAGTTTTGGTTCCGAAAAATGAGTAAAAGAACAAAAATAACTCTGCAAGTTATTAAAGGATAATATCAGATTCAATTTCACAAAATATTTATGGAGTTCCAATTACTAAATTTGCAGATTAGTATTGTTTGTGTAACCTATCTCATATTTATATTTATGAGATTATATTTGAATTTTATTTCACTTATTGGCACTTCATTTTCTCGATAACTAGATGTAATAAAACAGTTTAAATTCTGACCAACAATAATATAGTGAAGCTGTTCGTCATTTTTTAGTCACCAGCCTTCCAGATAGAGAATTTTCAACTCATAACCGATGGATTTGAATGGATCGCGTTACCCCCTTTCCCGGCCTCGGCGGACAGGCAAAACCCCTTAAATACAACAACATACAGACAGTTCATAACGTATTCACAACCGGAATAATTAAAACTACTTCATTGCTTTAAAAGGATTACCCCCTTGGTATCAGCACTCAACGAAACTAATCTGGACTTTGATGTGGCCGTATCGACTTGTAAATTCTTGGTTGTGTCTGATAAAAAAGGCTCAATTATTACAGACAAAGGTGTTTCGGAACTCAATTTCAAAAGGATTTTTTGTTCGTTCTTAGCCAGATAAAAAAGATGAACTAATTACTCTACTTTTCTCACTTTGTTAGCTAATCTTTTTATTTAATAAAATTTACTATTTGTCCTTTTCCAAGTGAGGTTAAATAGTTACTAACTTTATAGATTATTTAATATCTCTTCAATTGCGTCGCGTTCTTCACTTTTCGGTTCAAGTTCGAGGTATTTATTAAAATGAATTTTCACATTTTCATCATCTTCAGTATTTGAATAATAATGATGTCCCAAATGCAAATGAGCCATTGAGTCATTTTCATCTAACTTAATTATTTTTTCGTAATACTCAGCCGAGCTATCAACTTCACCTTTAAATGCAGAAATTGTGGCTAAACAGTGTAAACTATTTATTTTGTTATCAATTTTATCGATTATCGAAACCAGGTAATTTTCAATATCATCGATATCATCTACTGCCCCGTTACTCATTTCAATATTGAAAGACTCAATCAGAGCGTCGGAAGCATTTTGATAATCACCTTTTTCATCTAATAATTGTGCCTTGATATAAAATACCAACGAATCTTCTGGAGTAACAGATTCAAGCTCTTTCAATATATTTAATTGTAATTCAACATCGTCTTTACTTTCTGCTTCTTCTAATTTTGTATGCAGAGATTCTTTCAGTTGCTCCATTTTATCAAATATTTCTTCCGCTCCAGAAACTTCATCAACAGGTAAAACAATTGCATAGGGCGAATTATTCGAATTGAAGCGAACATTTTGTAAAGAATTAACACAGTAGACTATCTCACTTTCATCCATAAATTCAGCTAATTTAAGAATGTAATCTGGTGATGCAGATTCTTCAAATGTTTCCCAATGCTCGATTACTTCCACGCCATCGGGCAACCAATTGTTGAGTGTAAGAAAATTTTGAAGGGAGGTTTTTAGTGATTCTTCAATTTCTAAAAAAAATGATTTGAAACCGGATTTTGGAGCATGGTGATGCACAACAAATAAGTTTTTATTTTTTTGAACAGCATAATGTTCATTCATTATATTTATAAAATATAAAACATCAATAGGTTTTTTTAGTAAGGATATTCTTTCATTTACCTCCGATATATCAACTTCTTCAACTTCATTTAAATTGAATTTCATCCTGACGGTTCTGAATTTTTCTTCTAAATTTACACCTCTCTTCTCTAATTCCTCGGTTACTTTTGATTTATATTCATCATTAAACTTTTCTCGATTAACGGTAATCACTGCCAACAGTTCATCCTCTGACATAACATCAATCGGTTTTAGTATTTCTTCACTCATCTATGTGTACCTGTAATAATTATAAAATTGATTAATAAATTGTTATTTGTAGAAATATTTTTTTTAGACCCAATCCAACTTTTTCCTCTCATTCCAATAATCGGTTTTATCTAATCCGAATGATTGTAAGTTATTAAGTTCACTCGAAGAAAGAGTGATAATTGCTGCTTTTAAATTTTGTTTGAGCTGATCTTGCTCACTTGCCCCGCTTAGAACGGTAGAATCTTCAAAACTATCCAGACAAAAACGTAGAGCTATCGCGTCTGTTCCTACTTCATATTTATTTGCTAATCGTTCTAATTCAGAATAGAGCTCGTTGTAATGAGGATATTTCCGATTCCTCAATATCCTGCCGTTAGCTAAAGCTTCTTTAACAATAAGATTCTTCCCTTTTAATATTTGCTTCAGTTCAAATAAACTTTGATCCAATATATTAAAAGTAACCTGGAAAGAAGTGAATAACGCTTCCCCACCGATTTCAACTTTAAGGGCTTTCTTTATAACATCGTTTTGAAAAGGACCGCTTGTGGTAATTCCTATAGCTATTTGATTCTCCATTTTGATTTCGAACAAACGATCAAGAATTTCGGAATTATCCAACACATCACTTTCGGGTGTAACCGAATGAATTTGATATAATTTTAGGTATGGAAGAAGCAATTTTGATTTTTCCCACTGTTCATTCAATTTCTGTAAGCTGTGTTCCTTAATTTCGTGTTGTTTTGCGTTTGGATCAAAATTTGCGACATACGTGTATCCCCATTTAGTTGATATGGTGATTTTCTGATTGCTGTTTTCTTTTATAAATGCGAGTATCAAATCCTCCGCGATTCCATATCCAGGTGAAGTGTCAAAATGAGTAATCCCAAATCGCCAAGCACTCCTCAACAAATCAACACCTTTGTTTCTAAAGGAGTTGATATCGGTGAACGCTGGTGAATCATCAGTTTTAATATTAATGTAGGACGGTCGACCAATAGCGGCTGTACCAAATCCGATTTTATTATTCTTGTTCATATTGTCTTTCAAAGTAAGTAAATAAGATTTTGTGAGTCCACAATTTACAAGATATTATAAGAATTATTTTGGTTTGGAATTGAACATGATGTAGGAAAACGGATTTCCGATGTAGCTTAATATTCTAGAAGCTCAGAATTATCTTTTTGAAATATATCAATCGAATGTTCAATAATTCATTTACCTTTTATTTCCACCGTCCTAATAAATGATTTCCTAATATTATTGTTCTTGGAATCATCCGTTGCAATTGCAATAAAAGTGTGCCAACCGGGGCTAAGATCAATGGTCCATTTATAGGGTGAATTTTCAATCGTTCCGATCTCAACTCCATCACAAAATAATTTTACGTTTTTTATTCCTGATTGATCGGATGCTTTTACAAAAACTATCGTTTTTTCATCTATTTCAAAAATTTCATCAATAATTACACTGGGAGCCAAATAATCCTCAGTGAAATCATTTGCTAGTCTAACAATTATAGGTTCTTTTAATTCCCAAATTTCTTTGGATGGAAATGCTAATTTTGAGGCATCAACTGTATAAACTATACTCCCATTCAAATTTTCGAATTGAATCTCACCTTTGTAATCCCCTGCATATCTAATAGAAATAGTATTTTGTGAGGAATTAATTGGTTCAATTCTAATACTATTTTTATCAATTTTTTTTGCATTAATTTCAATTCCAGATAAAACTTCGACATACCAACTCAATTTTTCACTATAAGCATCCAACTTTGGAACTCTAATATTTACTCCCGCTATTTTTTTCTTTATATGAGTGGTTCGATTAAAAACAGGCGCCCCATACTGAAATTCCACTTCCAAAAAAGTCTCTTCTTGCTTATTCCGAAAGTTTGAAATTGCTATAATTCTGCTGGGGTCCTTTTCGGAAAATGGTGCAATTAATCCGAACCAACCATCTGGAAGTTTATCGGAGATATCAATTGCTTTCGATTTATTGGACATTATAAAATCATTAGTTTGGTAAGTATAAATAACCGTTCCAATCTCAAATGTTTCACCCCGGTCCATGCTAAAATTTTCTAATTTAGAGACTGAAACTGAATCATATTTATCTTTGTAGGAATCGGTTCGTGCCCAGTTAAATCCAATTCCCCATCCATTTTGAATTTTTCCATTTCCTCCAATCGTAATAACTCCCAATTGATTATCCAAATTCCACCAATTACTGATACTCTCAGCCTCAGAACTCAGTAAAGAGGAACCATCTTGAAAAGTGTAGATTAAATTATCCTCTGCTCCTCTTTTTTTGAATATGTATTGAGATATTCCCGACCATGATACTCTAGAGCTAGATGTCGCATAAAATTGATTAAGGAAAATTGTTGGACCATTATTAAATGAAAATATTGAACAATAACGGTTCACATCCCGCATTTGTAAAAGTCCGGTCGAACTGAAACAGTCATCAGAAATATCATAATTGTAAGTAGTTTCTAAGATCTTGTCATTAGGAACTTCATGTTCAATAATTATCCATGCAAAAGAAATTAATGGAGCAGCAATAAGAAATGAAATAGATAAAACATGTCTCCTCTTTTGATCAGATGTCAAATTCGAAAAGACTTTTTTGAAATAAATTATTACAACATATCCGGAAAGCAAAAGGACAAAAATGATTATGTACCTTAATCTCATGTTTAGAAATGTGCTCAATTGTGACGAATATATTTCAATTTCTACGATCAACCATTTAATTGATTTTTTAAGATTTGCGGGTTTCATCGATTGAGAAAAAGAAAAAGTTTCTACTTTCCCAGTTAGTGAATTAGGGTGCGAATAAATATACAGGTCTTCTGAATTTGATGACGTATTCTGAGGAACCACAATTCCACAAAAGCCTTCTCCATTATTTTTAGCGGAAGAGAGACTGCCCCATGAAAAACTAACCGTTTTATTATTTGATCTGTGAATTATATTTTGCTGATCCTTATAATAAAATGTACCTTCCAAAGATTTCAACGTACTCGGTATATCTAATTGCGTGGGATCTGATTTATAATATTTATGCATCAAAAAGGCCAGAGCTGCTTTTGCCCAGGATCCCCTGTGATAATCGTATTTTCTAACTGATCTGGTATGTTCGAGCATTAATTTTGCAGCTTGAAATTCAAGATTGGACGATACGTCATCTTGAATTACTGTTGCTCCATAACAAAATGCAAGAAGTCCAGCCCCGTAGTAAGAATCGTACTCAACTCCATGAGGATGTATTAGACCACCATTTTTTAGTGTAAGGTCTTTAATCCATTCTAGAACTCCTTCAAATCCATTTCCTGGATAGTTAAAAGTTTCAGGAATTTGCCGCTTGCTAATTTTCGTAATTAAATCGACAAATATTCTTGCTTCAAAAATTATTTCGCTGCCGTACCATACACTTGCAAATCCATGATGATCGCTAGAATAATCCTCGTATAAATTCCACCCTTTAGACCACTGATATATTGATTTTCCTTCTACGATGGTTGTATTTGCTTTGTCGTGATGTGTTCCCACAAGGTCAATTCCCGCCGGGATTAAAAGCTCGTGTAATTTTTGTTTCTCTTTTTCATTACCAAAAAAGAAAGCGGCACCATAACTGCTTGATAAATCATGTTTGACTTGATCGTGATTTCCACCTTCTCCAAACTGCCAATTCCTAATTGTTCTTGATTTCTGTATTCCACCAACAGCGACTTGGGTAAAAAGATCTTTCGTCTCTTGATCGATATACTGATCAGCTATTGCGACCGCGAGGGTTAAATAACCAATGATATCTGCACGCCTTCCGTCTCTCCTTTTCCATTTCTTCCCACCCAGCAAATCGGTCGGAGTATTAGGTAGATAAGAATAGTCAAAATTTACATAAGCACTTGTCAATGATATCCAACGAATAGATTTGATAATTCTCTCGATAAGTTCAGTTCTTGGTAATCCAATCCGACCGAAAGTTGGCTTTTCGGTTTCAGTCAGTAATACTGCGTAGGCCAGTAATATCATCCCGTTTCCGGGAATTGTAATAACTGATGAGTAGTTATAATTCTCGATTATTTCACCATCTCGAATTAAATTACCATCCAACCAATCGTTATACATTGCAAAATTAAAAAAGCCGGAATTTAGGATATTCGGATCATCTACCCAAAGAGAATCAAAATAATCCACTGACTCTTCCAGAACAGTTAAGTAAATCTTTTCAAGTTTCGTTTTGTTTTCAGAGTGAATTCCAGATACTTGAGCATAAGTATTACTCGAGAGTAAAATTATAAATACAAAAACTAATTTCTCTATAGTTCTATTCATGATAAATAATAGCGGTTAGTATTTCTGAAATAGTTGTGAAATTGTAAATCAAAGTATCAATAATCGTCGCATTATGAAAATATAAATATTTTATAAGCAGGATTTTCTAACTTCGCAAATTGTTCTGATTATTCCGACTAATCTGAAATCTTCGAAAATCCGTGAATTCCTTTTAATTTCTTTGATTACACTTCATGCGACTTAGCTTCAAACTCTTCTTTATGCATTTACATAAATGTTTTTACACTACTCATCTTGGTTGTGTCCAAATTTTGTGCTGATCACGATTTTCGATCGATCGGTTTTAGATAAAACTTCACCCAATATATTTTCACTATCACCCAAACCATAACCGGGAGCCGTATCGAAGAAATTTATTCCAAGTTCCAAAGCAGTTTCAATCAATCTCATCGATTTTGTGTAGGGAATTGCAGACCACGCACCACTATTCCCTAATTGCCACGCTCCAAACCCAATTTCAGAAACTTTAGGACTTTTTCTGGTGAAAAAGTTATACTTCATTTGCGACGCTCTCTTAATTAAACAAATCGATTTCAATCATTATTTTTTGACAATGGATTCAGAAATTTAACGAAAATACTTTTTCTAAAAATTTATGATCAGCTAAAATCATTTCAGATTTGCATATGAGAATTAGTTTTCTGCTCTTCCCTTTCATTTTCCTAAAATGCCAATTAAATTGTTTACCAATAATAAAAAGAGTATTTGATTGCCCGAATTATTGCTTACATCTTCTCAATCCAAATTGATAAATGAACTTAGCCATTTTTCACTTGCTGGGAAAAATTTACTTATAATTACAGGAAGTGCGGGAACCGGTAAAACATTTTTGCTTACTCAGATCATTAAAAGAATGACAAAATCTTACCGAGTCTGCTCCCCAACCGGGCGATCAGCTCAAATTTTAAGGGAAAAAGGAGTTAAAGACGCGGTCACGATTCATTCAATGCTCTACAGTTATGACCGAAGTACAGAGGTCGATGATTCCGATAATATCATCACCTATTTCAAAATGAAGGGGAATAACGATCCGGAGGATACTTTTTATTTTATTGATGAAGCATCAATGATTTCGAATGAGTATTCTTCAAATGATTCGTTGAGATTCGGTTCCGGATATTTGTTGAAGGATTTGTTGGAGTTTATTGATATTAATGTATCTAACAACAGGAAGATTGTTTTTATCGGCGATAATGCACAGCTGCCACCGGTTAATTCTAATTTTTCCCCGGCGCTCAGCATTGAATATTTATCACTTCTGCAACCACAGTTTTTTGTTTCGAACTTTCAGCTAAATGAAATCGTCCGACAAGTTGGAGAAAGCGGAATTGTGCTAAACGCGAATTCAATAAGAGATCAAATTGTGGAAAAAAGTTTTGATTTTATGAAATTGGAATTCAATCATCCCGAATTTATTGATTTGCCGCCGGAAGAAATAATTTATCAATTCGTAAATCATTTTACGGAAGATCCTCAGAATGTTGTAATGTTAGCTCACATGAATTCATCGATAAAACTTTACAATGACGCAATCCGGGAAAGACTGGGATTGCCTCAGCATTTATCAGAAAATGACAGAATAATTGTAGTTCGTAACAATATGATGTACGGCGTTTTTAACGGTCAGATGGGAGAAATAAAATACGTAAGTGAAAATGTTGAGAAAAGGCGGGTCACGCTAAAACGATCCGCACCAGTTGTATTAAAATTTAGAAATGTCGCAATTGAATTTACAAATGAAACCGGAAAACCTTTCCAAATTGAAGCTTTAGTGCTGGAGAACCTAATTTATTCCGGAAATCCGCAATTGAACACAAATGAATACAGCGCATTATGGAGAGATTTTAGGAATAGGTACAGGGATTTAACTAATAAACCGAAGGAATTAGCCGAGCTTGCGGTAAATGATCCTTATCTGAACGCGCTACAAATTAAATTTGGATATGCTATAACGGTCCATAAATCGCAAGGCGGGGAATGGAAAAACGTATTTTTCGATTTCAAATCGAATATCAATCATAAAACAGAAAACTATTTTAGAATTTGTTATACTGCAATCACAAGAGCGAGGGAAAATCTATACGCAATTTCCGCCCCTTCTCAGAACGATTTCGAAATGTTGACTTAGAATCGCTAATCATGAAATCAATAAAAAAAATATTTTACTTCTTTTTTGCGTTTGCTTTGGTGTTTGTAGTTAAGGAATTTTTTGAACTTTACTATTACATCAAAGAAGTGAACATTTTTTTCGGTTATGCTTTTCTTCTGGCAATCGTTTTGTTTGTTTTCTACTTTTTAATTCTGCCCCTTTACAGATTAATTCGTTTACCGCGTAATTATAAACCGGCGAAAGACGAATCTGAAAAAACGAAAGTCCTTACTGCGCGAATGAACCAGTATTCACAAAATCCTAAAGTACTTGAGATGCTTGATGACAAGAATTCTATTCCGACAGAAGAGAATTATTATCGAATAACAAATCTCCTTAAGGAAAGAAATCGAAAAATTAGAAAACACTATGTCAATCAAGTCTTTTACAGCACCGCTATTTCGCAAAATGGTTTTCTGGACGCTTTGTTCGTTTTATCAGCTTCAATTGATCTCATAAAAGACACTTTTATTTTGTTCAACGGGCGCACATCTAACCGGGATTTGTTTATAATATTCAAAAAAGTTTATTATTCAATGTTAGTCGGAGGCTCAGAAGGAATCGAATACGCAACGGAAGAAATCTTTTCGAAGTTTGCTACCGATACTATGAAATCTATTCCGATTCTAAACAAAATTCTCTCTTCACTTGCCGATGGATTCGTGAACGCAACCCTCTTAACCCGGATTTCACTCATAACCGAGAACTATTGCACCGTATTAGTCGCAGAATCTGACAAGGATCTACGACCCAATCCCGGATTTATACTTGAAGCCACCAAAGACTTAACGTCGGAATTATTTGAACAAATTAATACTAAATTAAAAGCGCTGGCGAAGGAAAAATCGAAAGATACATTTCAGAAAACGGTAAACCCCGTTTTACTGGTTTTGGATAAAGGCTATATGGGAATCAAAGATTCCAAAAGCGTTAACTTCGGTAAATCGGTATTTAGGGATGGTGTTGAGAAATTTCGAAAGATAGTCGGCAAAGAGTAACCGTAAAAACAAATTATTTAGTTCTTTTATACTGAATGAAACACTTCACAACGATACCGAATGTTACCTTGAAGTTGTAAACCTTAAATGCATTTTGCGGGGAGGAGAAATATTCTTTTAGCAATTTCAGATTATACTTTTTGGCAAGCACAAATCGAGAATCACAGTAAGCTTTTATTACATTTCCCTTCAATCGATTAACAAATTTCTCGAACAATTTTTCATCATAACACCCGGATTCTTGATTGGCCCGCAGTAATCGATCCAACCATCTTTTGCTTTTTTCAAAATCATTTTCAATACCGGCAAAGTCCTTTCTACAAATTTTGCAATGAATTTCAGACTCATCTCTAGTTCTTTGGGGAATAATACGATTAAGTTCACGATTACGAACTTTATCACCAAATTGAACCTGTTTTGAGCTCATATAAAATGTCATTTGGTTCCTATGCATTCTATAATTGTATAACACTTCCTGTAGATTTCCCAATTTTAGAATGTCGGCGCATCGAGAATATAAATCGTAATCAACAGAGGCTAAAACATTTTCATCATAGAATAAATTATATTTCTCCATCGATGATTTCCGGAAAATTGTCGATCCGTGACAAATAGAACAACCTTCCAACAAAGCAATTATTATTTCTTCATCATTCCTTGGTTTCTGAATAATCTTCCCGGTTCCAATATGTGCAAAATTGGTGCCGGAAATATCGATATCCGGATTCTCATTCATAAAATTGACTTGCTTCTGCAATCTTGATTTATCATTCCAGTCATCACCATCACAAGCAACTATGTAATTTCCCTTTGCTAACTTATGTGCCATATTTTTTGAGATACTTAGTCCTAGATTGCGGGAATTTTTAATTGTCACGATGCGGGGATCATCGTAAGAATCGATAATTTTCTGCGAGTCATCTGTAGAACCATCATTTACAATAATGAATTCAAAATCCGTAAAGGTTTGTTTTAGTATGCTTTCGATCGCTTCAGTTAAATATTCCGATTGATTAAAAACACAAAGCACAACCGAAACTGTCGGCATTTTTATCTCAGCCAATATCTCTCACCGTATTAAATCGCATCGTAAAATTTTTTAAATTTTGACGAGTAATTTTTATTAATGAATCGTCTAAAGTGGGCATCAATTTGAGAAAGAATTTGTGTGAGTACCTCAATAAATAGAAAAAGATGCACTAAAAATAATCCGATAGCGGAGAAAGTGAGGAAAAATTTACTACCAATAAATTGAGGTTGAAATGAAAACATTATTTCCAATTTACATTGCAATTGCCACCGTTGTAATTATCCTATTTATCAATTCAAAAAACAAAAAATCTTTTCGAGAGCTAAGCTGGATGGAAAAATTACTCATCGTGGTTTTATTATTTATAGGTATTTTATCATTTACGGCCTTTGCCGTCAATTATTTATTCTAAATACTTACCGGATAGATAGTTCAACATTTTTACAATTTGTATTTTATAAATTAGCTACATCGTTTAGGTATTTTAGTTTTTTCATATATTTTTGCTTTACGGTGATGATAAGACGGCTCATCATAGTTATTTGTCCATAAATATTTTTATTCTCAAGAATTTGCAAATCCTCAGATGAAAGATACCTTTTCAACTCCGCTCTTTCCTCTTGCGTAAATTTATAGCTGCCGTTCTGACCATTACCATTTCCGCTCGTACGGATCTCATATCGAATTTTATTCATAATTTTGGAGAGCCTGCTCGAATAAGACTTGTAATCCCGATTTAATTTTTCAATTAATGCTACGGCTTTTAGTCTCTTTTTCTGCTTTTTCTTTTCGGCAATTACAAAAATTAGGACGAAAATCAAACCTACGAAAACGAAGGTTCCAATGGTTGTAAATAGAACTAACATATCAAGAAAGACTCTTTTTAATTATTCGACCCGAATCTTGGATCAGCAAAATGCGTAGTTCCCAAAAAATCATTATGCGCAAGCAAGAATCTGTTCTGGGATAATCTCAAATAATCACTTTTGAATTATATTATTGATTTGCCTCGACGTTCAACAAAAGTTTTCTTGCGGGTAAAATCGGTTACCGATGATTTTAAGTTTTTGCTCCCACTTCAATTAAATTTGCATGCACGTTATTTCTGTTAAAACTTATTCAAGTACAAAATCAACAATAGTTGAATGTAGTAAATTTTTCGAAAATTATACTACGTATAATTACGATCTATTTTTTCCAAGACCATTTTGAGTGAAGAATATCTAAAGATGTGATTTATTAAGTCAGGCAAACTTTTTTATCGGTGATCGATTTTGTCTATTTCTTTTCCCGCATAGTTATAATAATAAATCCCTTTAAGTAATAAATCATTTTGAGTGGATTTGTTTTTTTCGGAGTAATTGAGCAATAAACTATTTCCCCCGTTCTCGGTAATTCTTAAATCATAATATTGATCATCCCCCTCAATATTTATGCTGGTTTGATTCGTTTCCAAAGTTAAACTTCCGAGACTTCCTGATCCGCTTTCATCCAAAATTGCGCGTTGATCAAAATCATGAAAAGGATAAAGCATCGTTACAATATTGAAATTCGACTTCCCCGTATTTTCAACAACCAGATTTCCTTTTCCTCGAAAGGAATCCTTAGTAAATCTATAATTTGAATTATTAAGAGGAATTATATCGAGTCCGGAACCATCGGCGAATGTTGTTCTGAAGAACCGTTCCTCTTCCTCATCAAAATGCCCTTGCCAAATTTGCTGATATGAATGAAGATCTTCGGATTGAAAATTATCGATCACGATCCAATAACCGGCTTTTACAAAAATTACTTCCCGCCGGTATTTAACACCAATCGAATTATACACATCATGTGAAGCGGCAAAATAATCATAATTTTTTGTCGATTTCCAATCTAAAATAGTTGGATTGGGAAGTTTTAACCATTTACCAAAACCGGAACCTCCGCTATTCCCTTTCCAATTTTGACCGTGAGGTATTGAATCAACAAGTGCAACATTTTTCGTAAAAGAATTTTTGAAAAACTTAAAATCGTCAAGGAAATAACGGACTTGATAATTTGGCAAAATAACATTTCCATTCGCGTAAGCATAAACTCCCAACATATCACCGTGTTGATGGTCAGGCTTCGTATCTGAAAGTCCGGCACTGATAATCATGTAAGCATCGTCTTTTGCCCAACCGTTTCGCATAATATAATATCCGGTTTCTGACAAAACTTCCGACCCGATAGTTGGTCGATCACGTTCAGTTTTATTATTTACTTTTTGCAGATCAGCATCCCGGAAATACCAATATTTTGAAGCTGAGATTTCATCACCCGCGAAGTAAGAAAAAATCGGGTTATCAAATAGAATCGAGCCGAGTTTCATTGTTTCTTCTAACCGGTTAAATTCAGCCCAGGGAGCATCGGTATCATCTTGCTGCACCGGCAGCATTTTGTTTGGCAACGCCATTTTAATTAATGACTCAAACATTGAGTAGAAGCGGCTACGGTAAACATCGGGCAATTTAACCGAGTTTAATTTCGCTAAGTAATAGACGTAAAAATAATTATCGATATCACCGATGTGATAATGAATCGACCGCTCAAACTGAAAACCATCGTCATTTACTTCTTTGCTTAAATGTTCAGTCAGCATTTCTATCGAATGATTTTGCCATTCCCGTGAAAACTCGAATTCATTTAACAATGTCGATATTATAAACAACCCGACTAACCCCTTGGTGTGGTGATTTCCCGGATTAAAATCTTTAGTGTTTTCTCTCAGAACTGCGCCATGATAAATCATGGTTCTGATAAATTCGAATTGATTTGCGTCGGAATAATGTTCTGACTTTAAGAAAATATTATGGACGAGAAACCAGTTTAGGACTCTGTATCCTGCCCTAAAATATTCAAAAACACCATTTCCATCTTGTGCGTAATTGTTTTCTTCAAAGGCCACATTAAGCGAAAGCATTTGGTCGATGAAATATTTCACATACCTTGGGTCTTTTTCGTAATGATACATAAAAGCAATATCTATCATTTTGTGCTGCCGGGCCAAATGCCTCAGCTGATATGCCGAAATATTTTCGCCGTTTAATGCGAGGATAGGGAGTTTCCAATTTGCGGTTGCCGGAAACAAATCCAGATGTAAATTTTTCCTGAGGGAGTGAGACTCAATTTGAGTCGGATACAAATTTTTATATTCATCAAATTTATTTTCGAATTTTTTCCAATCAAAGAAATAAGAGTTGGAAAATTTTTCTCGATAGTAGGCGGCCAGCTTTTTAAGTGCTTCATCAACATCTGATTCAGCCACTTTTTTGATTGTTACAATCTCCGGATTTTCAACTGATAATGATTCAAAAATTTCTTTGTTGGTTGGTAAATCAGTTAACCAGGCTGATTGACTTAGTAGCTGGATACTAGTAATAAAAATTATGGCAAAAATATTTTTCATATCAGATTTTGAGTATTCTTTTTGAAATTATTATAATAAATTATAAAACTATTAAATTTTACCATTCATCCGTTCTAAATGGTAAAGCCGGCAAATTTGAGGAATTATACAAGTTACAGTCAGGATTAAACGCCCATCCGTATCTGACGGCAACCGGATTAATTACAATATCCGATTTCAAAATAACCTTATCACCTTGAATTTTCGCATCAACTTTATGGAAAATACTATCCTGACCGGCAAGTTCAAATCCGACTAACTTTTCATTTCCAGGTGTTTTTAATCCTTCTGCATGTTTGAATGAAAGAAGAACTTCCCCATTTATAATTTCGAAATTCTCGAGCGAAGGTCCGCTATATTCAAGGTTCTCTATTCCATAAGTTTTTACAAGAGCCGGAAGAGCTAACCTTCTTCCAACCTCCTGCTTGTTTTTTGGATGAACATCGGTCGGATGCCCGATATCAATTGTTACCGCCATTCCGGTATTTGGTAAATCCAAAACAGAGTTTTGAGATTCTCTGATATATTGCCAACCGCTGTTTGAGGGTTTCTTCGATTTCGCTTTATAATTCGCGAGTTGAACAAAATAGTACGGCATTTCCGGATCATTCCAGTAATTTCGCCAGCTCGAAATCATTTTCGGGAATAACAACTTGTACTGTTCGGGACGCGAACCGTTACTTTCACCCTGATACCAAATAAATCCTCGTGCTGCAAAATTTGTAATCGGTGAAATCATTCCGTTAAAAAGAATTGTAGGCTTTCGATCAATAAGCACTCTTTCGGGTACTTTCAAATTATTATCATCAAATTGTAATGCCGGCTTATATTTCCACTCACCTACGAGAGTTATTTTTTCGCCAAGTTCGTTCTCCAAATAAAGCTCGTTCTCTCTTCCCCAAATTCCGCCGTTTCCATAATCGTCATGTATTCTAACCGTGAGCACATTTTCCGATTTAGTGTTCAATTCTTTCGGTAATTCATAAATCGAAAGAAGATTTTTGGATTTTTGTTCTCCGATCTTAATCCCGTTATAATAAGTTATATCTTTGTCTTCGACGGGTCCAAGACAAATTTTTAGATTTTGGTCAATCCATGAAGGAGGCAGATTTAAAACTTTTTTAAACCAAACGACCCCATCATATTTGGGTAATCCTTGATCCTCCCAAACATTTGGAATTTCCATGGTTAACCAATCATCAAAATTGTATGATGAATCAAACCAGGCGGGCTCGGAAGTAAAACCCGGATCATTTTCCTTTATGCTTTCAAACCATTGGGAGTACGATTTTTTGTACGAATCATTAATAGTTTTAAATTTTGTGACTGAACCTTCTTTAACAAATTTAATATCTGAGTTAAATTCGGGAAATTCTTTCAAACTGCTTGCACTCATCCAACTTTCGATCGGTGTTCCACCTTTGGATACGTGAATCAGTCCGATAGGAACATTTAACTTTGTAAATAATTCACGTCCATAAAAGTATGCGACCGCGGAAAAGTTTTCTAATGTTTCCGGAGTACAAATATTCCAAGGCTCGGCATCAACAAATTGTTCCGGTTTTTCTGATAAAGTGAGAGGTACAGTATAAAGTCGAATTTTGGGATAATTGGCATTTTTAATTTCTACTTTATAATTGTTAACCCTTCCCCATCCTCCTAACGGCATATTCATATTTGATTGGCCCGAACAAACCCAAACTTCTCCAACCAAAACATTTTTAAAAATTCTTTCATTCTCTTCATCGGCAATTTTCAAATCATCCGGTCCGCCATAATTTTCAGGGCTTAACTTCACAATCCATTCACCGTTAGAATTCGCGATTATTGATTTGGATTGTTTGCGAAATTCCACACTTATATTTTCACCTGCGGAAGCCCATCCCCAAATGTTTATTTCCTTTTGTGCCTGAAGAACCATGTTATCGGAAAAGATTGAAGGGAGTTTTAACTGTGCGGTCAGTTGGATTTGAACCGCACAGAATAATATCAAAAATAAATTTTTCATGAATATCCTTTGTAAGGATTTTTATTTCATCTCTGTTTTTTCTATTTGGCCGCCAAAAATATAAACGCTCGCTACGCCTAATGGAACCAGGATTGCGCCCAAGATGAAAAAAGGAGCATAGGTATCAACCGTTAATGCAGGAACGATGTAGGTTGTTAAAACAACGCCAATTGCTGCTGTAGTTCCTCCAAGACCCGCAAGTGATCCGACAGATTTGCCGCTGAAAAAATCACTCGGTAGAGTTTGTATATTGCTGATCGAAGTCTGAAATCCGAAAAGAATTAATGCAATTAAAATTACCGCAACAAGTGGCGTGCTCGCAACGGAAGTAAAAATTAATGCCGGTAGCATAATTGCTGCACCGAGAACTATCGCGCCTTTTCTGGCTTTATTCAAACTCCAACCACTGTTCATCCATTTTCCGGCGATCCATCCGCCGAAAATTGCTCCGGTAGCAGCGCCCACATAAGGCATCCAGGCAAAAAGACCGATTTGTTTGATATCAAAATCGAAGGTGTCCGCTAAATAAATTGGTAGCCAAAAAACAAAGAGCCACCAAATAGGATCAAGGAAAAATCGTGATGCCAAAACCGCCCAGGATTTTTTTTGTTTGAGCACTTTTCCCCATGACGGAGGTTTTTCATCTGATTTTTCATCCTTTTGGTCGGACAGTATATATTCCTTTTCTGAATCTGTAACCCATGGATGATCTTTGGGTAATGCTTTGTTGATAAATAACCAGGGTACAATCCATAAAATTCCGAGAAATCCAAGTAGGACAAAAGTAAGTTCCCAACCAATCCATAAATACAAAAAAGCGATGAATGGGGGAGAAATGATTGAACCGATTGAGGCGCCCGAATTGAATATGCCTTGAGCAAGCGCTCTCTCTTTTATAGGGAACCACTCGGCATTTGATTTTGTGGCTCCGGGCCAGTTTCCGGCTTCTCCAAGCCCGAGAAAAAATCTAAAGATGCTGAAACTCGCCATTCCTCTTGCCAATCCATGAAAAGCAACCGAAACAGACCAAAGTACGATCGAGAATACAAAGCCCATTCTTGTACCAATCCAATCGTATAAACGACCGGATAGAGTTTGAGATAACGCGTATGCGATCGTAAATGTAATTGCGATTGTTGAATAATCTTCCTTGGTCATCCCAAGGTCTTTCGAAATTTCGGGCCACATTATAGAAAGCGCGCCTCGATCTATATAATTTATAACGGTCGCTATCGCTACGAGAGTGATAATCCACCATCTCAAACCCTTAATTTTTTTCATCAATTTCTCCCAAATAGTATTTTACATAAAAGTTGAAAATGAATTTAGTTTTCCATAAAATCTTCACGGATGGGGCTAAAAACATCGATGAGAATTCCATCCTCTAAACAAACCGCGCCATGTTCAATATTAGGCGGTATGTAAAATCCGTCACCACCTTTTAAGATTTTTGTATTCTCCCCTACCGTAACTTCGAACTTTCCGCTTTCAACATAAGTGGTTTGGCTGTGCCGGTGTTTATGTCTTACACCAATTCCACCTTTATCGAAGTGTACTTTTACGAGCATTATTTCGTCATTGTATCCTAAAATTTTCCTTTTCATTCCAGGAGCCACAGACTCCCATTCCATATCATCAGCGATATTAAAAATTTCACTTTCGTATTTCATAGATTTCCCTTTCTATTTTTTTATTCCAACAGTTCCCTTCCATTCATAAACAACGTTGTTGAACGTTATCTTATGTTCACTTTCGGGATTGTTGTCTTCGTTGGAGATCATTAAATTCCAATCAATATTATTTTTACCTTTTAGATTAATTATTGTGTAATCCTCAGCATTGAGTATTACTTGAACATTTTCGAAACTGCTGTAAGAATCTTTTGTGAATTCGGCGATCGGGTCAAATATTCCATGTGGTTCTAAAACCGAAGCAAATACATAATTATCGGCCCTCGCACGAATTATAAAAACCGGTTCGTTTCTAAGATTAAAATCGGGATCGCTTCCACCGATTCTGGCAAAATATATTTCATTTCCGGTCGAAGTATTTGATACGATTGAGTAAAAACGTTTTCCGTTCCACCAGGTTAATTGTGCAGTTTTATCAGGTTTCCCAATAGCTTCCTTCCACAGATGTTGGTATCCGGAATCTTCTCCAATTACTGATTTGGTCTTCGTAAAAGCTTCATATTCGAAATTCGAATAAATAAAGTGTCCCTTGTAATAAAACGGTAAGTCATAAGTATGTTTTTGGTCGGATTCAATTCTGAACACATCGATAATTACGGGGCGATATAATTTTTCATCATTAACCATTGCCATAGTTCGATGCATTTTTACTCCCTTGTAAGCATTTTTCTCTTTCGCGCTCATGAATTGGAATTGTTCATCCTGCGCGGAAAATGCATATCGAATTGAGTGGCTCTCTTGTGATTTATCCCGAATACCGTCAAATTGGGATTTTTCATCGACAACAACTGTGTTGTGGGCAACTGTTTGCTTCGCGAAGGAATCGTTTTCATCAAGATATCTTCCGCCAAATTTCTGCTCTACGTTTAAGAATCTTGCTGATCCGTAATCTTGAATGATTTCTCGCGATTGATCATAAAAGAGGTAAGTTAGCTTATCAAAATGGCCGTGCGATAGACCATGCGAACCATATTTCATCACTAGTGTCTCTTGGTCGGAATTATCACCGGAACGTATAATACCAACTCCGCCCCAATCACCTTTTGGGCCGTCTGTAAATTCAATACTTTTCCATGTGAATGCCGGAATTTCAGAAATATCGTCTAATGCTTTTGCAACTTCTAAACCGGGACCGGTTAACGAAACTTCATCCTGCAACTTTACTAAGTTTAATAACTCGGCATCTTGATTGTAATGAGCAAATACAAAATTTGTCGCAAAAATTAATTCGCGTGATAACCAAGTTTTTTCCTTAATGGCATCATTTATGGGAATAAACGCTCCGTTGGTGTATGTAACTTGAAGCGCGGAATAAAGTGCTTTGCGCAGAATTTGATCTCGATATTCATAAATTTTTAGATCAATTTCATTGTTATGAATTGCTTCGGCAAAGATAAAAAACGGCCAAAGTGCATAGCGGACGTAATACCCACCTTCCGTATAATAACCGCTCGGTGAAAAAAGCTCATCTAATTGAGCCAAATAACCAGATTTGCCATCCAAATCTGAACCATAAAGCGCCTTCTGTACATAATCTTGATTTCCCAAAACGTATCCGGTCATTCCCACAGATGCGACCATCCAAGTGCCATGATTGTGGATAAGATTAAAACTTTGGCTGCAATCAATCATAAAGAATTTTACCATCGGAGTGAAAATATTATCGATGTAATTTTGGCGGTCTTTGGGACTCAACCACTCTTGAATACAGTCATACGCTTGTATCGTGTGCAGTAACCAGACATTTTCATTCAGAGTCTGCCAGAACAGCCGGCCCGGAGTTTGTCTTTTCCCTTGTGGATGAGCGCTGAGAGTCGGGTATAATTCAGCATATTGGTCAAGCATATTTTTAATAAAAATGCCATATTTCTCTTCACCCGTAATCTGAAACAAAATTCCGGCTTGATACATTTCGTTATAATTTTGCTTGTGTTTTTCGTGAGTATAACCACCACCCGCATCTGCCGGGACCGGTACTTCTATCGGATTTTTCAAGGCATTTTCAACAAAAGATTTTGCGGATTCGAGAGATTTATCAAATAAAGGGACAGAACCGATTGAGGCTTGAATTTCCTTAACGGCTTCGAATGTTAAAACAAGATTAGGACTTTCTGCCTGGGCATTCGATTCATTCGAGAACGCCCAAAGCAACAAAGCAAAAACAATGATAATTTTATTTGAATTTATTAGCCTTTGTTTCATTTTAGATGAAATAGGTTCCGCCGTTAATTTCCATTGAGGCTCCGGTAATAAAAGAAGCGCTGTCTGATAATAGATAAACTGCAAGATCGGCAACTTCCGGGGCTTCACCTTCTCTTCTTAATGGTGTTCCGCCGGCAACTTTTGCTCTTACTTCCGGTTTTGTAAATGTGTCATGAAAAGTTGTATTTATCATTCCCGGGGAAACACAATTTACACGGATATTTTTCGGTCCAAGCTCTTTTGCTAAACCACGTGTAAATGTTAATACTCCTCCCTTCGAAGTTGCGTATGCGCTGGCTCCCGGGCCACCGCCATCTCTCGCTGCTTGTGAAGCAAAATTAACAATAGCGCCACCTGCCGGCATAAACGGAAGTACAGCTTTTGTAACTTTGAATACCGAACCAAGATTAAGATCCAACACAAAATTCCAAAAGTCTTCATCCATTTCGGACATAGTTTTTCTCGCGACTAATCCACCTGCAACATTAATCAGATAATGAATTTCCTCCCCGAACGCGCTACGGCATTCATCAACAACTTTTTTAACATCGTCGGCTTTGGTCATATCACCCTGAACCACAATAGCCTTTTTGCCCATATCTTCAATCATTTTGATTGTTTCTTCAGCTTGTTCTTTATTATCATAATAATTAATACAAACCGAGGCACCGCCTTCCGCTAATTTTAATGAACAATATCTGCCGATATCTCTCGCTCCTCCGGTTACAATGGCTACCTTATTTGTGAAGTTATGCATATATCTTACTCCTTTTAATTTAATTTTTATGAAGCTTTATCTTGCATTTGAAGAATCATACTGGCGTGTTTTTCTGCGATTTTCAGATGCTCAACCATAAAATTGTAAGATGCTTCTTGATCTCTATCTTTTACGGCGGTTAAAATTTTTGAATGCCACTTTATCGCGGATTCTCTCGCCTCATCAACGGTGGCGTATACAGTTGATTTTATTTGCGGTAATAATCTGTGTAAAGGTTTTAAGAGTAACGGAACAACGGTATTTTTTGTAGCCATCGCGAGATGATTATGAAAGTCCATATCAATCGTAGCAAGTTGTTTGTAATTAAGATTTTTCTGTTCAAGATTTTTTATATCCTCATCCAGCAATTTAATATCTTCAAGATCGTGCGAAATTGCAGCTTCACGGGCGATGGATGGTTCAAGAATTTGTCGTGCGTGAACTAAATCAAAAACATAATTCCTATCTAAAGAATGTCGAAGGTATTTCTCCAAAGGATTAACAACACTTTCTGAAGTGATTTTATTTACAAAAATTCCTTTACCCTTTTCAACGGTAATTAATCCATGAGCGCCCAGGATTTGTAATGCTTCCCGAACTGAAGTTCTACTTACACTAAACTGAATGCAAAGTTCATTTTCGGAAGGTAGTTTCTGCCCGGGAGTAAACTTTTTACTCAGAATTGCATCCTCAATTTGAGTCGCGATCAATTGTTTTATCGGTAATCTTTCCCCTACTGAATTAAACATTGGACCCTCTATATTTTTTCATCTTTCAACACGTCCGGAGCCGCCGTTACTAATTAGTTTTTCAACTTCATCAACCGTGACTAAATTAAAATCGCCTGGAATAGTATGCTTTAGGCAGGAGGCAGCAACGGCAAATTCTAAGGCTTCCTTGGTGTTCGATTTACTTAATAATCCATAAATAAGTCCGCTTGCAAACGAATCACCGCCGCCAACTCTATCGACAATTTGAATATCATATTTGGTAGAGCGATATGGAAGTTCGCAATCTTTATCATCATGTATCAATGCGCTCCATCCGTTCCTTGATGCCGAGAAACTTTCACGCAAAGTAATAGCTACGGTTTCAAAACCGTATTTGGATTTTAGCTGCTTGGCTAATTCAAAATATCCAGCTTCATTCAGTTCACCTGCCTCTACATCCGTTGATTTCGCCTTCATTCCTAAACTTTTTTCCGCGTCCTCTTCATTTGCGATACAAACATCAACATATTCCATTAGCGGATTCATTACTTTTTGCGCTTCCGATTCTGACCACATTTTTTTACGGAAGTTTAAATCACAACTAATCTTTACGTTTAAATTGCGGGCTGCTTTGCAAGCTCGTAGAAGTGATGATTGAGCATTTTTACCAAGTGCCGGAGTTATCCCTGTCCAGTGGAACCAATCCATTCCTTCCATTATAGTTTCCCAATCAAAATCGCTTGCAGCAGCCTCACTAATTGCTGAATTACTACGGTCATAAACTACTTTCGATGCACGTTGGCTTGCGCCGGTTTCCAGAAAATAAATACCGACTCTTTCACCGCCTCTCACTATTAAATCAGTATTCACTCCAAATCTTCTTAAGTGATTTACGGCGGATTGACCAATTTCGTGGACGGGTAGTTTCGTGACAAAAAAACTTTCCAATCCGTAGTTAGCGAGTGAGACGGCAACATTAGCCTCTCCACCTCCGAATGTAACATCAAAATTTTGTGATTGTACAAATCTTACAAACCCGGGCGTTGAAAGTCTTAACATTATTTCGCCAAAGGTTATAACATTTTTATTTTTCATTCTCAGATCCTATTAATTCTTCGCATTTTTGATACTTTCAGTAAGAACTTTCGCTTTCCTTTCGAGTAATTTATAGTCTCCATCTAAAATCGCTTGTTCATCTAATAGAGCAGAACCAATTCCAACCGCGCAGGCTCCGTTCCTAATCCAATCACCTGCATTTTCGGGGGTAACTCCTCCGGTCGGCATCATTTTGATATGTGGTAGCGGGGCATTTAAATTTTTGAAATACTTCATTCCCAATATATCCGCCGGAAATACTTTTACAATATCCGCACCCCATTCATGGGCGGTTTGGATTTCAGTAGGTGAAAATGCTCCGGGGAAAACCGGAACATCATAATTGTGTGCAGTATCAATTATTTCTTTTTTAAGTATCGGACTTACAACGAATTTTGCACCGGCTTCTATTGATTTTCTTGTGGTTTCTGAATCAAGTACCGTTCCGACTCCAATCAGAATATCATCTTTAACTTTTTTCGAAATTTCGTTAATCACTTCTATCGCATTAGGAACAGTCATTGTAATTTCGAGAGATTTTACACCGCCATTGTATAATGCTTCAGCAACTTTCATCAATTTACCGACATCTTGTGTTCTGATGACGGCAACTGAACCATTTAATAGAATGCTCTCAATTATTAAATTCTTACTCATAATCACATCAGTATTTGTTAATTTTTCGGTCAATTACTAAGAATAACAAGACTTTGAAAGGGTCGTTTTGCGTGTCATAAAAATCATCCGAAGGGTTTTCGAATAACTCTTTAAACAATTTCATTTTTTCTACATCATTATTTGAAACAGCATACAAACCCCAAAAAATCGGAGCCCCACCGTTGTATTTTTTAATTTGTTTATGCGGCCAATCAGTTTGATTTAGTAAAAATGGCGTCAGATAGTTTATCGCATCCACTAAACTTCCACCGTCATTTGAATAACGCCAAATATCATTTTTCTCATTCGAAAGCAGAACCGACAAAAATGAGAGCGCATCAAGATTAAATACCGAGTATGAAAGAGAAAGTGTTCGCTCCTCCTCATATGGTTGTGTTCCGCTTTGGGTGATCTGGTTGTCAATCAAAAATTCTTTTGTATAATCATCCAACCAATTCAAATATTCATTATTGTTCGTGAAAGAAGATAATGCCGCTATTTGTGCCGCATACCAACTTGAATGATTATTACCACGTTCCTTTTCATCCACTCCATATTCACTTTCAACTAACCATTTCAGATATTGTGACATCCATTTCTCAACACCTTCAAGTACAACATTATCGCGGTCATTTAGTCTGAGTAAATTTAACATTTCGACAAATCTTGTTAATCTGTGTGTTTCAATTATGCCCACGCCTCGTTTTTCATCACGTCCTCGAATTAGTTGAGCGTATTTTAGATCCGGATTCATTTTAGTTTTTTCATTTACAAACCACATATCCAAAATTTGAAAAGCCTTTAGAGCATAACTCTCATTATCAAAAAGAAAAGATGCAAGAGCAAGGGTTGAAACCGTTTGATAGACTTTCATGAATTTTTCTTTGTGATCTAAAAACCGGTCGGGATTCCGAACTCCATCTTTTCGAATATAGGAACCTTCGGGATCATCAGGATTTGGCCACCAATAAGGACTTTCAGTGAAATAATAATGCGGGTCAATTTTTATCCGGGAAGGAGAAGATTCGGTTATATTCCAAGGTCCTGCGTCTAGAAATCTATCGGCATAATGTTTAATGATTGTTTTTAAGTCAGAATCAGATGATTGAAAACTTGATTTAACTTCTAAAAGATCTTCTGTTTTGAAATAGATCTCTGACTGATCTTGCGCAATTAATTGAAAACTGAACAAAGACAATACAACAAATATTTTAATTAGTTTGGTCATCATTTTTAATTATTTCAGAAATATAACTTTCTTAGTCATCATCCCTTGATTGGCAGACACGGAAAAGAAATACATTCCCGAAGAAACGTCTTGTCCGAATTTGTTCTTTCCGTTCCAATTAAACGAAAAAATACCGGCTCCAAATTCTTGATTTGTAATTGTTACAATTTCTTCACCAGTAACATTATAAATAACAATTTTCAGATTGGAGACTTCCGGTAAATTCACATTTATTTTGGTTTCCGGATTAAATGGATTCGGGTAAGCATCCGACACACTGAACATTTCCGGAATTAATTCTAATTCGGCAGGATCAGCATTCAAGCCCGTGAGTAGACTTTTTCTCTCTTCCAATTGTGCCATATAAAGTGACGGTGGATTTAGACCTGGTTTATTTGCGCCTTCGATAAATCCGGCCGGTTCAGCGAACGAGGAGGTTCCATAACCCGCGACCAATTGTCCGAATGAACCAATAGCGTAATTTTGACCACGCGGCGGTTTTTGAGCGATTATTTCTCCGCCATTTACATCACAATTCCAGATAACACTATGAACAACAGGCCAACCATGGCTCGTGCCATAATATGCTCTATTATAAAATCCGATCCGTCTCGGGTTGTATCCCCCGATTGGTTCACTTAATTCTCTGTGATTATCATAAAGCAAAGCCTGAGACCATTGACGGTGACCTTCACTTGCCGCAAATGCACTGTCTGAAGTACAATTGTAAAATACAATTCCAGAAGTGGTTGATACACCGTTTGATACGTAGGAATGCCTGCCAAGTGTCGCATTGCAATTTTTGAATAAAATTTGCTGCGATGCTCTATAAACACTAAAATTGTAACGTCTTCCACCGGTTATTTGTGAAACTGGATGAAATGCATCGCAGTCCTCCACAGTAACTCTGGTCGCTGTTCCCGTTTCGACACCCGACAAATAAAAGTGAAGCATTGTGCAATTTCTAACCCAGCTATCTTCAATTTCAGTCATCTCAATTGCGGTGTAAGCGTGGCTTTCATCGAATGAGAGATTTGCGGTTTCAATATCAATTCGTAAATCTTCAATTCCAACATTTGTAATTAACTTGGAGCGCGTGTATCGATAGATATAAGATTGGGACAAATCTTTAATTAGAGTTTCGAAGAGAGGGACATCAACAGTAATTACATTTCCATCAATTTCGGTAATATATCTGTTATAACTGATATCGGTGCTGCCAGGTTTCCAGGGAACATCAACTCCGGGTTCGGCTCCGGGATCATCGGATCTTGTGCCGCCATAATCGATTGAGCTAAGCCATTCGTCCGTACTTGGATGAAATATTATAATATTGTCACCAACGAGATATGATGAAGCATCCTCAACTTCGAACGAATTTTCACCGACCAGAATCGTATCTGTTACAATGTTTGTTCGTGTTCCGGATTCTTCGCTCCTCCATCTGGAATCACTCCCGCCTCCCGCAACAAGTATTGTTCTGTTCGAAGGAGAATTTCCCCTTCCATAAATGATGGTGTTCGTAAGTGGATCATCGCCATCACCGGCTCCCCGTAAAATGATTCCGGATGCTTGAATTTTGATCGTTCCATAAACTTCATAAAGTCCGGGATCCATCAAAATAGTGCCTCGAAAACCATCACTATTCGCCGGATTGGCCAAAGCGATGCTAAAGATTGTGTTATTTATATTTGATGTATTATCTCCGCTGACTGGAGAAATTGTACCAATAACGGGAAGATCAGGAATAGTATCATTTCCATTTTTGTAACCGGCATAGCTAAAATCCGGAATTCTGTTCCCTTCTTCATCTCTTTCATAAACAAGTTTGTTATCGCTATCGTAATAAACAATTTTTGACTGCCATTCTTGCGCAAGTAAATTACCACAGACCAATAATCCGAGAACCATTCCTGCATATTTAGCGTAAATTTTCAAGTATCAACACCGTATATTATTTGATTAAAATTGCTTTTTGAGTAAAAACATAATTGTCAGTCACCATTCGTACGATATAAATTCCGCTGCCCAAATTATTTGGCTGCCAGTGTAAACTATGATGCCCGGTCGAATAAATTTCGGCAATTAAAGTCTGTACTTTCTCTCCAATCGTATTGTAAATCGAAATATTTACAAATGCTTGTTCCTTCAGTTGGAAATTGATTTGTGTTGAAGGATTAAATGGATTTGGAAAAACGGGATGAAGTTTATATTCATTTGGAGCCAATTCAAATTCTACATCTGTTGAAAGCTCAAATATTGCAAATATACTTTTATCGGAATCCATTACTAATGGTGCTGAAATATCATTCCCGGATAAATCTCCGCTCCACTGTGTAAAATTATAATTCTCACCGGGAATAGCGGTTACTGTAATTGAAGAATTGAGGTCGAAAAACAACCCGTTTGAGTCCGGTTCCGTGGCGACCGAACCTTCTCCGAAAACTGTGATACTAAGTTTTGTAAATTCAGGTGAATTTACCGCCCATCTGGGATCGCCAAGCGGACCCGATTTATCAGAACTTTTGAGTGTGAATGATGAGCCTGTAATGCTGAAATTCGAGCTGGAAGGGTCTTCAAATTTTGGATCATAATTTACGATTCCGGTGCCAATCTTCGCGTTGTTGTTGAGTTCAATTTCACCAACATTATAAAAGGAAGAATAGCTCAGCTCGGCTATTTGACTATAAAGCGAAACGGATATATTGTGGTTGCTCTCAGCAAAAATGCAGTTAATTATCTCAGTATCGTCAGTATCTTTTGTTTCAATTATCGGCGTTCCATCAATTCCACATTTGTAAAATGTTGATGAAATTATCTGAAATTCCGGACCCGGCGTAAAAAGTACCGCATCTCCGCCATAAATGTTTATTGCTTCCCGCTTCGTATTCCAAAAAGTCGAGTTGGAAATTCTGAAATAACCTACATTGTATTTTCCGCTATTCGTTTGTTCATCTTTGAGTCTAATTCCCTCTTTTCCGGCATTTGTAAAAAGACAATGGGCGAAAATTATTGTATCGGCAAATGTACCTTCGTAAGCGCGAAAGAAATTCCCTTCTGAACCGGAAACAACATCTCTTAAAAAACTATTTCTAACTTTAAGTTTGTAATCTTTTGTCATAGGATTGCTATCGGTACGGATAAGGTATTTTGCAGGATTGTTAGTACCCGCCAATCCATCAAGTTCAACATTTGATAAATCTAAATAAGCGCCGTCATCCAAAACAAAGATACTTTTTGAAGAGGAAGCGGAAATGTTTTGAATAATCGGATTATTTGTTAAACTATCTGCACCCCGTATGATTAGTTCCGAATCAACGGTTATTTCACCGGAGATTGTATAAATACCGCCATCGGTTATTAGTTCAATAATATCATCGCGGCCTTTTTTATTTATCGCATTTAGAAGTGAATCCGCTCCAGCTTGAACTTTAATCACCTTTATTGCCGGGGTGGGAGGCGGATACCAATTTGGTCCGACATCATCGCCGGTAAGTGGTTTATGAATAATCGGGTCCGTGGATTTCTCATCCGCTCCAATATCAGTAGTTCCACTCCTGGACTGACCATCCATATCGTCCGTTACGAAATCATAAGTTCCTATGGAGGCATCAATAACCGGACTATCATCTAACGGACGCCATAAACCATCTAGTGATTCAGCCAATTTACCATCTTCGGTTGATATACCGTTGACCGGATCAATCCCTAACGAACCGCCGTAAAAAATATTTCCTTCATACTTCAAATTTACCGGTTCATCATCCTCATCGTAATCAATAATTTGTCTCGTAGCTTTAACAACGTTATTAGCAATTATGCAATCAATCGGTGGAAGTGATAATTCAGAATCCGAACCCTCACAAATGTTAAAAGTTTCAGTACAGTTGACAAATGTGTTATTGACTACCAAAGCTCGCTGCACACGATAGTATCTGTTCAGCGGTGAATTAGGTACACCATTCATTATTGTTAAAGCTGATCTGAATCCTGAACCGCGAAGATCGGAGAAATAATTGTTGTATACTTTGTGGTCTTCACCGATAATTCGAACTCCACCGGAATTTGAATAATTGTTGCCGAGGAAAAAGTTGCCGTAAACTTCGGCGAAATTACCATGGCGTAAAGTTAGCATCCCGTTATTTTCAAAAAATGTGTTATATCTAAAAATGTTATGCCCGGATTTGTTGGAAATAATTTCTATTTCGCCATCGCAGTGTTCAAAATAATTGTATTCGACGGTAGTGTAAGAATCGGTAAGCGAGTAAGTGCTGGTGCCGATTCGAATTGTTTCGCCGCCGTTATAACCTAATTCAGGTCTTTTGGCAAAGTAATTATTATCAATTAAATGATAATTTGGTTTTCCATCCAGCCAAACTACGAGGGTTGTACCGTCGTGAGTTTTACCTTCAAAGTAGCAGTTGTCAACTCGATTGTAGGTGCCAAACAAAGAAACCCATTTGTAATCTGTTGATTTATTTGCCGGATTGTAATTAACAATGGCTGAATTTGTAAATCGACAATTGTTTGCCAATTTTGATGATCCATTTCTAAATTCAACAATTGCTCCGGAACCGGAATATCCTCCGTAGAAGTAAAGTCCGTCAACAGTTAAATAACTACCCGAAATCCTTAAAGTGGAAGTTCCATTCAACACAACTTGTCCTGGAATTTCCGCTTTAAGCACAATGTGATTATTTTCTGTTCCGTTTCCTTCAAAGACGATTTTTTCGTTTGTCCAAAATCCTGATGACATTACCAGTGTGTCTCCAGGCATTGCAACTACCATCGCTTGTGTGATTTCAGTTGCCGAATCAACTACATAAGTTGATTGTGATAATAGCTTTGAGATAGCTATTAATAGTAGAATTGGGAGATATTTTATTTTCGATTTCAAGTTTATTCAATTTAAAATTTGGGACCGGCTCTATTGAACCGGCCCCGGGAATAATTATTTGAGGAACATCATTTTCATAGTTTTAGAAAAGTCCTTACCATTTTCACCGACAGCTTTTATTCTATAGATATAGATGCCGGATGATAATTGACCGCCTAAATTATTGTTGCTGTTCCAAATTACTGAGTGGAAACCTGCCTGCATTTCTGTATCGTTCAACAGTCTCGCAACTTCTTGACCAAGAACATTATAGATACTGACAGTTACACTAGAACTAACCGGTAATCCGAATTTAATCGTTGTTGTAGGATTAAAAGGATTCGGATAGTTTTGCGCCAAGTTGAAGTCTTCAGGAATTTGAGATTCATCGACACTTGAAGCAACATCGAATGTTGCAGTAACAGATTTAGAAACATCAAGTGTTACATTAACAGGATTATCTGTTGAAGTAACATCCCCGCTCCAATCAACAAAACTATAACCGCTATCCGCAACAGCTGTTAAAGTAACTTGCGTATTTGGATCGTAAGTTTTTCCAACAGGTTCAGGACTTGCCATTACTTCACCGTTGCCACTTACATCAATCATAAGTGAAACATGAGTAGGAGTGTTGGTCGCCCATCTTAAGTCACCCATTGCTTCGCCGTCGGATGCAAGACCGTATGCATGAGATGAAGCTAACAATGTGTAATTCATGTTCGCCGCGTCTTCAAACATCGGATCGAAGTTCCAGATTGTAGCTTCATCGATTTCGCCATCGGCAGCTTTTAATGGAGCCGCATCAGGTGAAGGAACGTTGAATAACAAAATGTTACTTACATAACTTGGAGAATCTGTATTTCCCTGTGAATCCATAAGATCGGTATCTCTTCCATGTCCGGAAGTTCTCGGATTAGCAATAATAAGATCCCTGACAATCGCTCCGCCTGAATTTTTGAGATACATGGTACGAGTCGCACTGCTGTTAAATGTACAATGTTCAATACGAACCGGTGAATCGGGAGTAGTCGGATCAAGGTCAGAATAGTATCTGATTCCTTCAGCATCGATTTCAGTAAATGTACAATTTCGAACTACCATTGAGTCAAATACAACAGAGGTTGCCCATTTTTCCGTGTCTGAAATTCTTATGGCTTCATAACCGATATCGTAGAATGAACACCCTTCAAATTCAACAAAGCCTAGAACAATTTGAACATCAATTTTGAATGCGTGTCCGTCTCCGGTTGCTTTTCCATCATCATACAGATGTATAAAATCCACATCTTTAAATGTTGCATTAGCTCCCCACCTTACAGTATCGGGTGCTGTACCGTTTGAGTAACGAACGCCATATTTCATCCCGGCTGAGTGTTGAGTACTTCCGTCAATTATAACACCTTCGAGATGAATGGAGTCGTATACTCTTAATATATCTATACTACCATCAACACCGTCAGGATCTGAATTGGTTATGATTGGTTTATTCTCCAATCCCTCCGCCGCGATAATTGAAAGCGGCTGCCTAACAGAAACTGTTCCGGTTTGTTTGGTTGTATAAACTCCCCCACTGGTCATCAATTTTAGTGTGTGAACAGTGCTATTGTTATTTGCATATTCAACAGCATCCATCAAATCCCAGTTGGTAGTAATTTCTAATACTCCACCTGGCACAACATCTTCAATAAATTTAGCCGTAACACTTAGGTCCGAAGTCATTACAACAGAATCAACTTCTGTAACAGATGTCAAATCACCTGCCCAAGTTTCAAAGCCCCATCCTTTTGCTGCCAATGCAGTCAAAACAACAACAGCTCCTGAATCATAAGTTGCGATAACAGGTTCGGGATTGACCATTATTTCTCCCTTTCCTTCCACACCTAATGTTAATGTATATTGTGTGAGAGTGCTTTGGAAAGATGCCTTAACAGACATGTTAGAATCAACTTTTACGGTAGCCGGATTATCGGTTCCGGTATAATCGCCAAGCCATTCAACAAATACCCAATCTGCTTCAGGTGTGGCTGTTAATGTAACTTCTTGACCTTCATCGTAAGTTTCATCTTCACCAGGTAAAGGATCAACTGTGACTGTTCCTAATCCAATTACACCGGTTACAAGTGAAACTTGTGGAGTTAAGTTTTTGAATTTTGCAGTTACATTTACATTGTCATTTACTGTAATTGAATGCGGGTTTTTATTTGGCGGGAATACAGAAATTCCTTCCCAACCTTCAAATTCCCAACCTAAATCCGGAACCGCTGTCATAGTAACTTCGGTGCCTGGAGAATAAATTCCACCGGCAGGATCAAGTTGAACAATTCCACTGCCCACAGTTTCTACTGATAATAAAACTGAATTCGGATCGATGGCCCACCGTAAATCACCAATTGGTGTTCCGCCTGCTCCAAGTGTTCTTGCAGGTGAATTGGAAGCAAGTACAAAATTTGCATTGGTCGGATCCATATACAAAGGATCAACATGTAATGTATCAGTTACTGTTGCGTTGTCAATTTCCCAATCAGTTACATCCCAAACAATGCTGTTCATTACATAACTGCCGTCCCCTTCCAATCTGATGAAGTTTCCGGTTTCGTTATTTCTTTGGAAGATTGAGTTACTTACTACAACAGATTTGAAATCATCGAAATATACAAATGCTTTATCCAGCCCGCCAATATCGTACATTGTACAATGATCGATCAGAGCAGTACTGTTTGGATTTGTATCCCCTTTTACCGCTTCTCTTGTTATAGCATAAAAGGTACAGTTAATAACTTCAGCATAATCCAAATACACTTGAGGATCTGAAGTTGAACCGCTATAAAGAACAATCGCTTCTGATCCGCCATTATAGAATACTGAGTTATGAACTATAATAGAATCAACTCCGCTCAAACCATAAGGTTTGATCATTTTGTCTTGGGTATCGTGAAGAATACAATCATCAATTTTTAGATTTACTGCAGTTGTTGAATCATCAGTTCTGATAATCACGATATATTTTGCCAAGGCTGCTCCACCGTCATTCGTTCCATCACCATCAAATTCAAGTCCTTCAAACATAATGTTCGCGGTAGAAGGAATTTTGAACATATATGCGCCGGTTTCTGTACCAACATATTTAAGAACCGGTTTTTCAGCCAGACCTTCCCTCGCACGGATCGTAAGATCTTTATCCAATTCAATTTGGTCATTCGATAAATACATTCCACCGCTTGAGGTTAATTCTATTACATCACCGGGATTTGCTGCATCAATTGCTGCTTTCAGCACATCCGTTCCCTCATCAATTTTATGTACTACAGGTTCACCTATATTAGGGTCCCATCTTGGATCGCCGATTGTTTTTCCATCGGTACCAAATCCGATTGCGGGCGATCCTGACTTAAGAGTAAAATCTGCATTTGCGGGATCAGTGTACATTGGATCGACGTGCAAAGTATCTGTTACTGTTGCGTTGTCTATTTCCCAATCAGTTACATCCCAAACAATGCTGTTCATTACATAACTGCCGTCCCCTTCCAATCTGATAAAGTTTCCGGTTTCGTTATTTCTTTGGAAGATTGAGTTACTTACTACAACAGATTTGAAATCATCGAAGTAAACAAATGCTTTATCCAGCCCGCCAATATCGTACATTGTACAATGATCTATCAAAGCAGTACTGTTGGGATTTGTATCCCCTTTAATCGCTTCTCTTGTTATAGCATAAAAGGTACAGTTAATAACTTCAGCATAATCCAAGTACACTTGAGGATCTGAAGTTGAACCGCTGTAAAGAACAATCGCTTCTGATCCGCCATTATAGAATACTGAGTTATGAACGATAATTGAATCAATTCCACTTAAAGGATAAGGTTTGATCATCTTATCTTGAGTATCATGAAGCATACAATCCATAACTTTTAAGTTCACGGAGCTGGTAGAATCTTCCGTATCAATTCTAAAGATGTATTTAGCGAGAGCAGCAGCGCCGTTATTAGTTCCGTCGCCTGCAAAATCTAATCCTTTAAATTCAAGATTAGCAGTCGCATCAACTTTAAACATGTAAGCACCGGTATTATCGCCTGTGTACATAATAACGGGTTTATTTACTAATTGTTCGTGAGCAACAATTCTTAAATCATGACTCAATACAATTTGATTTGGATTGGTGTAAAGTCCACCATCGGTAATCAATTCAATTACATCGCCGGGTACAGAATTTTTAATTGCTTCTGCTAGCGTGCTATCGCCTTCGGCAACTTGAACAATCATCGGGTCACGGACAACAGGTTCTTTTGGCGCCCATTTTAGATCGCCAATCGGTTTGCCATCTGCAGAATATACTAATGCAATAGAACCTTCTTGCAGTGTGAAATCGGCATTAGTTGTATCTGCGAACAAGGGATCAACATGCAATGTATCGGTAACAGTCGCGTTGTCAATTTCCCAGTCATCCACATCCCAAACAATACAGTTATTAACGAAACTTCCGTCGCCTTCCAATCTGATGAAGTTTCCGGTTTCGTTATTATTTTGAAAGATTGAATTGCTTACGACTACAGATTTGAAATCATCAAAATATACAAATGCTTTTTGTTCGCCATTTCCTACATCGTACATTGTACAATGATCTATCAAAGCAGTACTATTTGGATTGGTATCGCCTTTAACCGCTTCTCTCACAATATTGTAGAAAGTACAATTGACAATTTCGGCATAATTCAAATAAACCTGTGGATCGGATGTTGAACCGCTATAAAGTACAATCGCTTCTTTTCCGCCATTGTAGAATGTTGAATTGTGAACTATAATTGAATCAATTCCACTTAATGGATAAGGTTTGATCATCTTATCTTGAGTATCGTGAAGCACACAATCCATAATTTTTAAGTTCACAGCAGTAGTGGTATCTTCCGTATCGATTCTAAATATATATTTAGCGAGTGCGGCGCCGCCGCTATTTGTTCCATCGCCGGCAAAATCTAAACCTTTGAAAAGCAGGTTTGCCGTCGTATCAACCTTAAACATATACGCACCGGTGTTCGAACCGGTATACATAATAACCGGTTTGTTTGCCAATTGATCGCTGGCAAAAATTGTTAAATCCTTACTAATTACTATTTGATTAGGATTGGTGTACAAACCACCATCCGTTGTAAGTTCAATTACATCACCAGGTGCCGCATCTTTAATCGCGGCTGCCAATGTACTATCGCCGGCTGCAATCTGGTGGAGTGCCTGTGCATTTATCAAAATGCCGGAAAAAATCATAAAAAGGAAAAGTAATTTGAGATAGTTTTTCATAGTCATCTCCTGCTCCTATTATTTTAGTAAAGTCATTTTTTTGGTAGAAGAGTATTCACCTGAAACAAGTTGATATAGATAAACACCTGCCGCTAACTCACTCGCATTAAAGAAATATGTGTGTGTGCCGGCTTCCAGATTTTTATTAAACAATGTTTTTATTTCTTGACCGAGTAAATCATAGATCTTTAGTGAAGTTTTTCCACTTTCTTTTACCGTAAATTTAATCGCAGTACTTGGATTGAAAGGATTCGGGTAATTTTGGGAAAGAGAATATTTCTCAACAATTAATTCGTCTTCAACTCCGGTTACCGGTGAAAATGTAGCGGAAACATTCTTAAATGCATCAACTGTTATTGTTTCGGGATTGTTTGCCCCGCTTAAATCGCCTCCCCATTCAACAAATTCGTATCCTGAATCGGCAACGGCGGTTACAGTTACAGAAGTGCCGGCAGGAAATGTTAGCCCTTTTCTTTCAGGACTAAATGTAAATGTTCCTCCACCTTCGGTTGTTGTATTAAGTGGAAGTCTTGTCGGTGTATTCGTCGCCCAAGTAAGTGAACCGAGATGTGTATTGTTTTCACCCGAGTAATATGCCGGTGAATCTTCACTTAATGTGTAATCCAAATTCGCGGCATCGGCATACATCGGATCAAAATTAAAAACTGTTCCTTCGATTAAACCAATTGCGCCTTTTGTTGCACTTATCGCAGGTGGATTTGGAAAACCATAAACAATATTAAAAGTATCAACATTCGCGATATAAGACCCACGCTGTTGCAATTGCATTAAATAATCACCGCGGTCAGCCCTATCCGGAGCAGGCAATCTACTGTTGGAGATAATTATATTTCTTGCGACAGCAAATTGATTGTTTTTAATATACATAACGCGTGTTGCTGAATTATCGATTGTTAAATTTTCGAGTATGACAACCGCATCAGTCGTTGATGTATCGGTATCTGCATAAAATCTAACACATTCCGCATCTATATTATTAAAAGTACAATTACGTACTATTAAAGAATCAAGGACACGCTCAGTCGCAAATTTTTCAGTCTCTGCCATTCTCATTGCTTCATCACCGATGTTTACGAAAGTTGAGTTTTCAACTTTAACCGTTCCTCCAACAACATCTCTAAGAAAATAGATAGCGTGACCGGCTTTATTCAAATCTTTGTCCTCATAGAGATCTCTAAAAACACAGTTTTTAACGATAATATCAAAACCGGTTTTAGCTGCGGGACCTTCTTCGTACCACGGGCCACCTCTCAGTGCGTATTTCATTCCATGAGATTGGGCATGCCCACCATCAAAAATTACTCCTTCAACATACAAATCATCAGATACTCTAAACATTTCTAGAATACTTGAATCAGGATCGGAATGAGTAATAATCGGCATTTCTGCCAATCCGGGAGCGGCAACTATTGATAGAGGTTTCTGAATATTAAAATAATTTGTATCAGTTGTTGTGTATACACCTCCGGATGTGGTAAGCAAAAGTGTATCGACATTTTGTTGCATCGCAAAAACTACTGCTTGTTGAAAATCAAATTCTGCGGTCACTTCAATTTTTGTTAATTGAGAATAAACCGCGTTAGAAACAAACAGAGATAGGAAGAGAATAAATAGTATTCTTTTTCCAATCATGTAGACCTCCTAATATTAATAAATAGTTATTTAGAACTTTATTGTGTATCCAAAAGAAATATTTTCATACGACTGAGTTACGTAGTTGGTATTGCTATAATAAGAGTCATAATACCGAAGTTCACGAATTTCATAAGCGACATTGATTGTGCCCATAAATAGGTCGTATCCGGCCCCGAAGGAATAACTTTTTGCAGTAGGACCTTCATCTTTAATTGCGGCGCCATCAGGAATAAAAACTTCAGGGATAAGTTTATAACCGGCTCTTAAATAAAGACCAGGTATTGCCTCATATTCTGTGCCCACTCTAAAAATTAGTTGATTACTCCAATTTCTATGTGTAGAATCATTATTTGCCAGACTAAATTCCGCATCGGCAAATTGTTTATTTTCTATTGCAAGGGATAACGAAAAATTATCTACCGGTAAAAAAGTAAGCCCAGCGCTAAATCCAATCGGAATCGATAGTTCGTCAGAACCGGAAGTTGAAGAATTAACTGTACCGTTTGAATCAGTTAATGTCGTTGAATAACTCCAATCTCTTGTAATTGTATAGGGTAAGTCAATATTAATTCCGAATGTTATTTTCTCCAGGTTAACCAACGCTCCAATATTCATTTTCATATAGGAGTAATCGGAAGAGCCGGATGATTGAAGAAGTTGGTTCTTGTGATAAAACTTAAATCGATTTTCATCGATCAAAGAGAATTTTCCAAAATGATCCAAAGCTTGTTTATCATCGGAGTTTCCCCAAAAGTATTTAAATCCAACTCCGACATTTATCTCCTTCATTACTTCGTAACCAAGTGCAAAATTTATTGAATTTACACTTCCGGATTTTTCTCTTAAAAACTTATACCAGTTAACATCTAAGGTATCAACACCGTTAACTTTACCAATTTCTCCGTAACCAAAATAGCCGATATGCGGATCGAGATAAGTATCGTTCCGGTCAAAATCTTCTATGGATATTGATTGATGATAACCTAGTCCGACAACAAAATTATTCCCTTCAAGTTCGAAGGGCATTGCAACAGAAATATCACTTACCGAAAAATTACTTATGTCATGTTTCCAATCCGCGGCCTCTTCGCTAAACGGGTCTAAGCCTAATTTTGGATCAGTAACGACATAAGATGAATCAATTTGCTGATCGTCAGTCCATAATCTTTCGTGGTCAAAAACGCCATCATCCGCAGGATCGGGAATGTATAAACCTTCTAAGTAGAAAGGGAGTGTAGCAAATAATCTGTTTGGCCGATAGTCCTGGTTCTCTCTCCATCCAAAGTTAGAAGAGTTTGCACTGACAGAAACTTGGAGAGATTTTATTCCGGTCAATCCGGCGGGATTGTAAAATATCGCGGAAAGATCTCCCAAAAGCGAAACACCTGCTCCACCCATGGATGAAACTCTCACTCCATATTCATTTTGGGTTGATAATCCTTGGAAACTCAAATTATCGCCGCGATGTTGAGCCGAAATATTTGCTGAAAAAATCGTCAAAATGACAATTTGGAGAGTAAATATTTTTCTGAAATTAATCATAAGTAAACTCCGAAAATCTTTTAATTGATAGAGTAACTGACTGAGACTCTATGCACTGAACCTAAATAAGTGCCGTGTTCACTGTAAGCGTAATCAACACGGTAGCCGCGATAATCAACTCCGATGCCTGCGTTTAAACCTTCCTGATCACTATTAAAAACATAACCGCCGCGTATATAAACCAAACCTTCGTACCCGTATTCCATTCCAACATTATGCTGCTGGTCAAAATCTCTCGGTTGTACAATATCGTAGGCAAGTAGCAGCTTATGTGATTTGACCGTCATCAACAACGGATCGTCGTCGGAAAACAAATAAGCACTGATTCCGATATTTAAGGTTTGAGGAAGCGGATAACTTTCATCAACAAATTTTATTTCAGGACCGAAATGACGCAAAGTTGCCGCGATAACTATCGATTTGAATTTTGTGTCGAATCTTAATCCACCATCAAATATTATTGCTTCGGCACTTTCGTAAATCAAATCCTCCCTCGCATATTTTACCGTTAAACCAAAGGAGAATTTATCGTTTAATTGTCGAGCGAATGAAATTCCAAAAACTGAAGAACTCGGACTGAAAGATTCACCGGTTAGCCCTGGATTATAGACTCCATCCACGAACCCAAGCTGCGAAACTGTGGTTACCGGAATATCACCGACTGAAGTTCCCATTCCGAGAACACCGAATGTTCCTATTCCATCTATGGTGTAAGCGGCAGAAAATGAATAATGCTGAACATCCATAAACCAATCGAGATACCCGAATCCCAAAGCGAAATTTTTAATCTGAGTCAAACCCGCAGGATTCCAGAATATAGCATCGGATGAGAAAGCGATTGCGCTATATGCTCCGCCCATCGCCGCGGCTCTTGCCGAAGTTATTACTTTCAGGAATTGAAAGGAAGTTGTTCCAACTTTTTCAAAAGCGAAACTCTTTGATGTAAGAATCAGAAATACGATTAAAACTTTTGCTAATAATTTTCTCATTTTGCTTCCTTGAGCATCTTTAGAAATTATTTAATAATTACGAACTTGCCTTTGTAATTTTCACCGTTTGGTGTAGTTACTACAAAGAAATAAATACCGGATGCAACATCTTGACCGTTTCTGGTTACCTGAAACCATGCTGTTGTGTATAAAGGCGCGTCGTGTTCTATTTCCTCAATAAGTTGTCCGGAATATGAGAAGATCCGAATGGTGCATTTTTCAGGCAAACCGTAAAATCCGATTTGGTCATTTACTTCACCAGAGCCTTGGAAGCCTGACTTGGAAATAAATGGATTCGGCACCGCTTGAACTGTACCAAGTTTATCAACGGAACCAACGTTTTTATCAAATTTTGTGATGTTTGTTTTACCGCTGGTATTTCCGTTTACATCAACTGAAATAACCGAGTAGTAACGTGTTTCGCCAATTTTGTAATCCGGGTCATCATCGATAATTGTATATTCATTATTTTCATCAACATCATTTTTCATCAGTACTGCCACAGTATCATTCCATGGTCCCATTCCGGCAATACTTTTCAAAACGATATATTTATCTAACGCTCCCATTAATCTCGGATGTGAAAAATTCTCAGCGTTTCTGTTCCAATTAAGCATCACATTTCCATCAGCGGTATTCGAAAGCGATATTTTTGGTGCCGGAACGGGAACGGGAATTCTATAATCCCCTTTTGGGGGATTGTCCTCAGGCCAAATTGGGAGGACGGGCTCTTGTCCTAAGTAGGCCTTATGCGCGTTGTGTGCAACTTGAGTAACTGTTTTTACATCAGAATTAACATAATCGGGATAGCCATAATCATCGAGATAGTTCTCGGTTAAAGTCTCTCCGTTAATCACAACCTTTTTATTCCAATTTGGAGTACGATTCCACTGAACTAATTGCCCGGCAACTCCCGAAGGACCTCCTTCAACAAGTTTATTTGCCTGTGCTCCATATCCTACAACTTCGGCAACCGCAAACCGGAGAGTATCACCCAATTCTATTGTATATGGGCCGTAAGTCATGTGTTTCTGACCGGCATCAATGCTTTGGCGGTAATTAAAAGCGGCTCTTCCGTACCATCTTGGATTATCCCTCGGCACTTTCGACCATGTTGTTGAACCGTCGCTGTATACTCCACTCCATCTGCTATCCGGATTTATGGATTGATCCATCATTTTTGACGATCGAGTATTTCCGGTACTGACTTTATTTGACCAAGGTTGTTTGAAATGACCATTTTCATCAAGTTCGTAAAATTGACCACCGACTGTACGAAGAATGCTTACCGCCTCCGATTCGTTGCTATCGGCATTGGTGGGACTGACGACGGCGAGATGGTTTGTATCATAATACAGCATCGCGTAACCCGGAGCTTGAGGAGAAGCTAATCCACCACCATTTAAGCCGGTTTCCGCGTATTGCTTAAAAAGATTGGGATTTGGTTCCGGTTTGGCCGCAAGAAACTGTGATGAAAAATCACTTGAACCTGTATGTGTAGTTAAGTTAAAACCCAGCCAATAATCTGCATCCCAGAAATTATGTTGATCACCTCTGTAAATTCCAGCGTCGTATTTCCATTCTTGATAATGTCTTTGGTAACCATACATTGAAGGAGCAAATCCGTAAATCAAAACTATCATTACATCTTTAAGTTTTGTGGTTCGTTCAATCGTTTCTGGATTTCCATCGGTATCGCCATTGTAAACAAATTCATATTCGTAAATAATCATGTCATCATAATCGGGGTAGCTCCATGCCCGGGAAGTTCTTTTCACCGAAATCCCTACGGATGAAGCCCATGCGGCTTCAATAATTTCTTCCGCTTCATTTGGATCATAATCCGGATTTAACGAACCGTCATCCAACAACGGAAAATTTTCTGTTTCATTTATGTAATAAGGAAAACTCCAACGGCCGAAAACAACTTCAGGTGCACTCGCTCCAACACCTCCGCAGAAGGCGTAGATTCTATTGTCCTTGCCGGGTAATCCATCTTCGTTGGCCGCGATGTAAACACCGGCTCCAAGTAAATTATGCTGACCGCTGTATTCGATTCCTTGAACAATTGTTTTAGATCTTGAAGGCCATTCCATCAATGGTACGTTGGTTACGTTTCCGGCTTGACCCGTCATCCATCCACGCCCAATTTCTCCGGTATTAAATAAAGTCTCGTGAAGCATTCCGCGGTCATGAATTCTGTACTCGCGAATCTGAGCTGAATTTAATACAGGCAATACAAGAATCGTAACCAAAACGAGTCTTATCAGTGATTTTTTATATGTCATAAATTTCTCCATCAGTTACTTCCAATTTTAAAATTTGACAATTACGCCAAATCTGAAATGTCTGGGTTGATTAGAAAGGAGATATAGCTCCTGACTTGTTACATAAGGGAAATATTCATCATCAGTTAGAATATTCTCTCTGTCGTTCTCCCATCTTGGTGTATTTCTTTCATCATCGAAAGTGCGTGAATAGTTGTAAATTTCTTTGTTAAGAAGATTAAATCCCTCGCCATAAATAATCAGATCAGTATTTGCCATCCTGATTCTTTTTTCAATTCTCATTCTCAAGTCTTGTTCAACCGGAGTTCTTTTGTTGAACTTCAGGCCTTGTCCGGTTTCATCATAGGTGTAAGGTCTTCCCGTATATGCTTTATAGGTAAGACTTACATTGATTGAACCGAACGGATAAAAATCATCAATACCGAATAAAAATTCGGATGGTGTTAAGTATCTGATATTTGCAACAGCTTTGTGTGAACGATCGTAGTTCAAGAATACATCCTCCGGATCAGGTAGTTCGGATGCATCCTGACCTTCAGCAGGTTGTTCGAAATAAGTAACGGGAGCATCTAATGCATTACTGCTTTTACCGGTCGCGGATTCGTAATTATATCTTAAATAGCCTCTTACAGATCCTTCGCTTTTTTCGAGACTGATATGAAATCCTTTAATATCGGCATAATCACGATTTATATATGTCTGATAAACCGTTTGTTGTTCGTCGTAGTAATACGCGGATTCTACGAGGTTGGTAACATCTTTGTAATAAGCGCTTACATCTAATTTAACACCGAACGGAAACGCATTTACCAGACCGATGTCGTAGGCTTTGGTATTTTCCGGTTTCAACCTTGGATTTCCAAGCTCTTCAATTTCATTAAAAATTGTTACTTGGTTATAGAATATTTGATTGAAAGATGGCCGCTGTGTAAACGTACCGTAATTTAAATGGAAAACAGAAGTCTCTGATAGTGGGAATGAAAGTCCGACTCTGGGTTGAATCCGTGAAAATAATTTTGTTTTCTCCTTTTGCGCCTCATTTGGATTATAATATTGCCCTCTTTCCAAATAAGGTTTGCTGTCATCATAATTTGGATTTCGGAGAGGAGAATAAATATCAGAGAAGAAGTTATAGTTGAAATCATAGAAATCAAATCGGATTCCGATATTTGCAATAAATCCTTCAAATTCCATTTTATCTTGAACAAAAAATGCTCCTTCGTAAGGAAAAGCGGAAAACTGAATAGCTCTAAATGATCCGGGATTCGTAACATTTTCCTGTTGATCAACATTTAAATCGTAATAGGAGAATTGCAATCCGGCTTTTAATAAATTTCCTTTATCAACCTGAGAAGTTACACTTGCACTTAAATCATAAGTAGTTACATTCTCAACACCGCGGTCATCAACCAAACGTCCTACTCTGTGGTTTGAAGGTCCTGTATAATCGACCCAATTTGTCCCTTGTGAATAATCCTCTAAAAACTCCCCTTCTTCGAGAAGTTCGATTCTCTCTTCAGTTTGAACCTTAAGAACATTTAACTTTATGTCAGCGAAAGTTGATCTGGATTGAATGTAGTTCCAGCTCAATCCGAACTGAAGTGAAGTGTTGTTCAGTTTTGAAACATAAAATGTTCGATCGAACAACCATCGTTCCCAATTGCTGCTCAATCCATTTTCAAATACATTATCATAAACAAATCGGAATTTTAATTTGTTGCTGTTATCAAGTTGGTAACTGAAACTTGTCAGCAATTGCCGTTCAATATCATCATCTGGAGTTGGAACAATCGGATTTTCAATGTTTTGTCTTCCCGCTACAAACATTTTTAATTTTTTAGTAATCGGTCCACCGATAGTAAAATCCAATCTATGATCAACCGTGTTATCATACTCCATTCCAACGTCCCTAACAGATTGCAGCCAGAGAACTTGACCTAATCTCGCGATGTGAAGCGAATCGTTTTGGGTTAACGGATCAGGCGGCCAGGTAACTCTTGGTGGTAAATATCTCGGTCCGAATCCATAACCTGCATCATAAAGCGGTTTACCGGGTTGAGTGGGATTTTCATCCAACCAAGAAACCGGATCAGTTAAACCATTATAAAAATCTAAATTTGATGTCGAGTAAGGGCTACCGGCCCACGATTTATAATAAGGTGGATTTGCGGCGAATTCTACTCTTGTTTCCCATCTGTCCCCGCCTTCTTTGGTTACCATATTTACAACACCGGATTGTGCGTTTCCATATTCCGCGCTAAATCCGCTTGTGTATACTTCTACTTGTTCCAGCCCGGTAACGATAGGTTTAAATGCTCTTTGATTATTTAATGGATTAACAATAGAACCACCGCCCATTAAATAAAGAGATTCTCCGACTCTTCCGCCTCGAAAGTGATCGTCGACGACATCTGCTTGTAATTCCAATATGTCGGCAATATCCGCAACGCCTGCCAAACTTTGAACCTCATCGATGTTATAAGTTTGTTTTGTCGCGGTTAGATCTTTCTCAACGGTTTGCGGAGAATATGCCGTCACTAAAACTTCGTCTGTTACAAGGTCTTCGGCCGTTAATTCAAAATCAACGATTGTGGTTCGATCAACGTTAACTTGAACATTCGTTAAAACTTTATCCGCATAACCGACGTATGACGCTTTTAGACTGTACATTCCGGGAGGAATATTTATTATAAAATAATCTCCTTCGAAATCAGTTGATCCGCCCATTATGGTTTCAAGCCTGAATTCTCTTCCGTCCTGCCAACGTGAAAGCAAAATGATATTTGCACCGATTAGGGGCTCGCCAGTTTGACTATCGATAATTTTTCCGGAGATTTTACCCTTTTCACCAGCCCAAATATTTGTGGTAATAAAGGAGATTAGTAAGATGAGAAGGCACATCTTAACCATTAATTTCATATACACCTCTTGTAATAGAAATTCTACTTACGCAATGTGATAGTGAATCATAAATAACAGTAGATTGGAGAAATGTTCTACCTTTAGGTCTGAAAGTAGTTTTTTCACTAGTAGTTTGAATTCGTGTTATGTGTTGTTTTAGTGTGATAACTTACCAATTAAATTAACTTGTATGACAACATACATAAGATATGTTATTTGTCAATTCTTGTCAAATTAAATTGTAATTTTTTGTTACTTTTTTTCAATTTATGTAATGAGAAATTGGGAAATAATTGAATTTGGAATGGAATCGAGACCTTGATTTTTACAATTATTGTGATTTATGATTTCGCCAACCTTTTCCACCATCTAATCGTTTGCTCAGCCCTTTAATGATTTGCAAATTTTGTGGATAATCCGCAATATTTTTGTTTTCGTTCGGATCATTTAAGTGGTCATAAAGTTCTCTAGCGAGTATTTCTGCGGTGCCGTTTCTTGTCCATTCTATATATCTATATCGATCAGTTTTTATTGAGTATGCTGTTATTACTTTATCCGGTTCATATCTTTTGTGTTTCGGCCATTGTGTATATGCCGCGCTTTTCCAATCAGCTTTTTCATCTTTTAGCAGCGAAACTAAACTGTCGCCTTCCAGGTGTTTGGGGATCGGAATTCCCGATAGCTCACAAATCGTTGGGTATATATCCACAAATTCTGTCAACGCTTTCACACGTGAGCCGTTTCGAAATCCCGGCGCGGAAAATATTAATGGAGCGTGAGCATCAATTTCAAACGGTGTATGTTTGCCCCACATACCATGTTCCCCAAGTTTCCAGCCGTGATCACCCCACAATACAATTAGCGTATTTTCTCTAAGGTTCAATCGATCTAATTCTTCTAATAATTTGCCAATTTGAGTATCCACGTATGTAACCGATGCGTTGTAACCTCGGATTAATGTTTTTGCCAGGTCATCGGGAATGGTTTCCTCTCCTTTCGGGATACCAAAGTAATTTCTCAATTCATTAAAATTGAACTGTGTGTATTTTGTCGCATTTTTGGGCAAATATGGATTTCCGGCTAACTCGATTTTTTCAACCGGGTACATATCCCAATATTTTTTAGGAACATTAAAAGGTAAGTGCGGTTTTCGATAACCAATCGACATAAAAAATGGTTTATCCGAATCAGAATACTTTCTCAACTGCTCTAAAGCCAGATTTGTTGATTCGCCATCCGGATACGCGTTATCGGGAGCGTCAGCGATTTCAAATGCCGGCCCTCTGCCATCCGAACTTCCTGATCGGTTAAGATTTGGAAATTCAAGGGCATATTCGCGCATGATCTTTTTATTTTCCTCAAGGATGTATCCTCGCCCTTCCCATTCACCTTTGGGTTTTATCCATTTGTCACCAAACTGTTTTTTGTGATCAACTGTATGATGATAAATTTTACCAGTCGCCCAGATATCATAACCGTTCTTTTCCAATTGTTTATTTAGTGTCAACGCATCGGGAATTAGTTCGGCTAGAGGTTTCGTATTATAAATATTCGCGTAGTCCGGTCTGTAACCGCTCAACAAACTATTTCTGGAAGCCATACAAATTGGCTGTTGGCAATAAGCTCTCTCGAACAAAACTCCTTCCTCCGCAAGCTTATCAATATTTGGCGAGATGATATTTTTATCTCCATAACAGCCTAATTGCGGACGAAGGTCATCAACAGCAATCATTAATATATTGGGGCGTTTGGTTTGTTCTTTATGAAAATTTGCAAATATATTTTGAGGCAATAAAGAGGCGGTTGCGCCTAATGAAAGCGTTTTGATAAAATCTCTTCTTTTAATTGGGCGCGTTTTCATTACTTCAAAACCTCAGTAAATAACCTTCTAATAAGTAGCCTGCCGGATTAATAAACCGGTAACAGTACATGAATTCCGGTGGATTATTTTCCGAGTCTTTGAGCAAGTTGATATTCATACAACGACTTTATCGATATACCTTTTTTATTTATTCCTTCGGAATAAGTATTTATAGGATAGTCGAACAATATCGGATAGTTGGATGTAAGTCCGACCAGCCTTGCCGAGGGACTGTCTGTAACGCCTTTAATTTTTATCGTATCATTATTAGGATTATCGAACAGATACTCAAAATGGATATTCCAAAATGTTGAAAATGCCGCGTGTGACGGTGACCAGTACTTTGCGCCTCCCATCGTTAACGGATTATGCTCAGGATCATCAATATAGACAGTACAGTTATCGAACAGGTTTTGATAATTAAGACCGCTATGTTGATCGAATGTAGGCATTGTAGTGGCGACACAATTTGTATATACACAGCTTTTTGAGCCGGTATTAAAAGTGAATGTGTGCACTACCGGAGCTTGAATGTAAAGGTCTTTTGCGAGAATATTGTAGCAGTCTCCAACATGTACGCCATAATGATATTTCCTACCGTAAACCTCTACGTTTTCGATTGTTATGTTGGAGCACACATCGGTTAATATTCCATTATCTCCATTTCTGAATTTCACATTTTTGATCCAGGAATGAGTTGTGTTAGTCAAATAAATCGCATTAAATCCATATTCAACATGATGATAATTGTATTCTTGATACAGAAATTCGAATCCGATATCTTCAATTCCGACTTCGGAGAGATAATTCCATTCTGTGATATCATTGAACCATTCCGTTTTTAAATCATGCAGGAGCGGTTCTTTAACCGTGATTTTATTTCCATCAATTTTTAAAATTGTTACTTCTTGTTTGGTCAATGGAATCTCCGGCGATTCCCAATGCCGAACTCCAACATTTATATCTTGATCATCATAGAGATAATTTATCAGCGATGATTGTTCGCCTTCCTTATTGTACCAATTTATTCTTACAATCATTTCAGGAGATAACTTTGAAGGATCCTCAACTTCGAATGTAAAATCGCCTCTTGTTCCGGAAGTAATTTTCGCCAAACGATTTTGTTCGGTATTATATTTCGATAAATATGGTTTGCCACGCTCATGTGGATAATTGGCCCAAATGTATCCTCCTGACCATGAATAAATAGAGAAAGGTTCATCAACTCCCCTCTCTCTTTCTCTCTGCCGTTTATCATTTAGTAGCAAATATTCTTCTAATTCTTTTTGGTACTCAGGAATTGGAATTTCGTTTAGCGCAAGCGGCATATAAAGTGTGGTTTTGCTTTTTCCGGCACCTCGAAGAACAAAATTACTTCGTTCAATAAAAAGGAAATCCTTTAAGATAAAACGACCCTCCGGAAAATAAACGATTACATTACCTTCAAATTTGTGAGCAGCTTGAAAAGCGTTTTTCATCGCTTCGGTATCATCTTTTTTATCATTCGGGATTGCGCCAAAATCTACGATATTAAAAACTTCCCCGTCCGCGATCGGGATTTCAGTCTCTCCCCATTTATATCCGGAAAATGAGAAATCCGGTATAAATATATCTTCATTTGATAAAACTTGCGGATTCCATTCTTCTTTTGGAGCGCATCCAAAAGCGATCAGAACTGAGAGCAAGAGAAATATTATTATCAATTTGTAACGACACCAATAACCAAGTAGTTTTTCTTTCATATTCTTCGGATGGTTAACGCCCCATCCATCCTCCATCAACTAATAAAATTTCGCCATTTACATAATTTGAAGCTTCAGACGAGAGAAAAACGACCGGGCCTTTAAAATCCGACGTTTCGCCCCATCTTTTCGCAGGTATTCTATCTAATATTTGTTTGCTTCGTAGTTCGTTATCTTGCAAAGCTTGAGTGTTATCTGTTTTGATGTAACCAGGCGCAATTCCGTTTACATTTATTCCGCTCGCGGCCCATTCGTTCGCAAATGCCATAACCAACTGTTTGATACCACCTTTACTGGCGGTATAACCCGGTACAGTAATTCCACCCTGATAGGATAGAAGTGAGGCTGTAAAAATTATTTTTCCCTTCCCATTTTCCAACATCGTTTTACCAATTTCACGGGTAATGATAAATTGCGATGTGAGATTTACTTCAATAACTTCATCCCAAAACTCATCGGAGTGCTCGGCTGCGGGTTCTCTTTTTATTGTTCCGGCATTATTAACAAGTATATCGATTTGTGGAAATTTTGATTTAACCTTATCTAAAAATTCTTTAACCATTTTACGGTTTGAGAAATCACATTGATAAGCGTAAAATTTTCGCCCCAAATTGCTTATTTCATCCGACACTTCGCTTCCGTTTTGAGGGAGAGTCGCGCTGACACCGATAATATCAGCTCCGGCTTCAGCTAATCCAAGTGCCATAGCTTTTCCGATTCCCCTTTTACACCCCGTAACCAGAGCAATTTTTCCATCTAAATTAAATTGGTCTAATACCATTTTTTTCTCGTATAATTTATTTTAAGTCTTGCATTGGAATCCAATCCATATCATCGAAATCTTGATTTTCGCCGCCCATGCTCCAAATAAAAGAATAGTTCTGTGTTCCACAACCTGAGTGAAATGACCAGCTCGGCGAAAGAACAGCTTGTTTGTCACGAATCATAATATGCCTTGTTTCATCCGGCATCCCCATTAAATGAACTACGAGCGAATCCTTCTCCAAACCGAAATACATGTAAACTTCCGATCTTCTTTGATGATTGTGAGCCGGCATTGTATTCCAGACACTGCCTTCTTCAAGTTCGGTTAATCCCATTACCAATTGGCATGTCAGCACCGTTCCGGGATGTATATATTTATAGATCGTGCGGGCATTACACTCCTTCACTGAACCTAATTTCACAGGAGTGGATTTTTCGAAGGAAATGTGTTCTGTTGGATATTCTTTATGAGCGGGATAACTTACGAAATAATATTCGGCAGGAGCTTTACCGTTTTTGCTTGTAAATTCAATCGATTTTGCGCCTCTACCGATATAAAGTGCGTCCTTGTTTTTCATTTTATAAGTTTGTTTATCAACAATAATCGAACCTTCAGAACCGATATTTATAATTCCGATTTCTCTTCTTTGCGCAAAATATTCCGCTGCCATCTCTTTTTTGGAAGCGGTTAATTTTAATTTTTTAGTTGTCGGGACAGCCGAACCGGTAATTGATCTATCGATATCCGAGTAAACCATCGGTATTTTGTTTTTCTGAAAAAGATCTTCCAACAAAAACGTTTCTCGAATTTCACTCGTACTCATTATATCAAAGCTTTTGGGATCCGGCGAATATCTCACTTCCATTCTAAACTCCTCTTTTATATTTAATACTTTACCTTAAATCTATCATTCTTTGACTTTGACTTTTACTTTTTGCTTTTAATCTTTCATCTTTTCTTTTTTCTCTTTTATCTTTTATCTTTTATCTTTTATCTTGAAATCTATCTTCATGCGCCCAAAGCCCTAAAGCCGGATTTGAAATATAAAATATCTCCTCTCCATCGGTCAGGGTGTTGAAGCCATCAAGCAATTTTGACGGATCATATTTCTCCGAAATTTCTCCATAGTCGGCATAATTATAACCAACCGATTCTATTTCGGTTTTGGTAAGAAATTTTGGACAATATGTAATTTTAAATCTGTTTTCCGACGAACCGTGAATCAGATGAGCGGCGGCGGATAGATTTTCTTTTAGCTCATCATTTCTCTCAACAAATTCGAGTATTTCGGGTGTGGTTTTGTAACCGTATTTGCGAATTAACTCATCGATTTTTTCATCCTCACCAAACTCTTTTAATCCGGGAGCTAAAACAACCAGTTCCCCTCCATCTTCAATTGCCATTCTGGTTCGATAAACACTTTTATTCCCGAGCCAAGTTGATTTGAATTCATCGGGATCGAGAAAAACAACTACTTTTTTAAGCGGTTTATGGACCATCTCGAAATTAACTTTTAGTGATAAATCAGATGCCTTTTGGAAGCATTCAAAATCATCACCGATGTATAGACCACGAATTACAAGTTTCCCGTTTTCATTTCTACCGATCACCGTCTGGATATAAATAATCGGCAACCCTTTCGCAAAATGATCTGAAGCGTAGTTCAAAACTTTTCGAACAGGCGTATCGGCCCTTCCCATTATTTTTTCCATTCCGTAAACCGCACCGAGATAATGACTTTTATTGATTCCGTCTCTTCCACCGGTTCCAACAAAAATATTTTTGTTGTAGTTGGCCATTCCAACTACTTCATGAGGAACCACCTGTCCAACGGAAAAGATCAAATCATATTTTGAATCAGCAACAATTTTATTTACTTGAGCGGGCCATTCAAAGTTTAGTAATCCGCCGGAAACTTCATTAATAAATTCTCTGGGAACAATTCCAAGAGTTGTTAAATCTTCTTTCCATTTGTGGTCACGGAATAAATCGAGGGGGACTGAGCCAAACATTTTGGCAATTTCAGACTTACTCATTGGTTTATGAGTTCCGATTGCAGGTAAAATGTCTTTAATTGAATTACGATAATATTTATAGAGCAACTCCGTAATGAAACCCGCCTGAGAATGGAAACGCGTAAAATCGGGTGGAAGAATCAGAACATTTTGCTTTTTCCCTAACTTTTCGGCGGCGGTTGAAAGTGCCTCAATAATCTCTTGATCTGTGAATTGGTAATCAATACCACCCTTTTCAAATAATATCATATTTTAATTATTTCCTATTTATACACCGCTAAAAGCATTAAATCCGCCATCAACGGGAATTATTACTCCTGTCACGAATTTTGAACTTTCCGATGCCAGATAAACGACCGTTCCCGTCAATTCTTCAACTACACCAAAGCGACCCATAGGTGTGTTATCAATAATTTTTTGTCCGCGCGGAGTTAGAACATCGTTTTCATCATATAATAAAGCACGGTTTTGTTTACCGACAAAAAATCCGGGCGCAACAGCATTTACACGGATTCCCATCCCACCGAAATGAACGGCGAGCCATTCAGTAAAATTGTTGATTGAGGCTTTCGCGGCAGAATATGCCGATACTTTAGTTAATGGTTTGAACGCAGCCATTGAAGAGAGATTGATAATTGATCCGCCCTTTTCTAACATATGTCTGGCAAAAACATTAGTCGGTAAAACAGTTCCCATTAAATTCAAATCGAAAACATGTTTAAAACCTTCTTCGGTCAGACCGAAAAAGGTGTTTTCCAAATTCTCAATATCTGTTGCTTTCATAGTTTCAACTTTTGTAAGTCCCCCGGGATGGTTTCCACCGGCCGCATTGATTAACACATCTGCTTTCCCAAAAGTTTTTTCCAATTCGGTTGCTGCCTCAGCGAGTTGTTCTTTATCCAAAACATTTGCGTGAAGTCCGATTATCTCATTACCGGATTTAGATGATAACATTTCGGCGTGAGAGTTCGCCCGCTCTTTTTTATAATCTATAAGCGCAACTTTCGCCCCCAGTTTTGAAAGATCAACAATCAGTGAGGAAGCAATTGCCCCCGCACCACCCGTAACTACAATATTTTTCCCATTTATATCGAACATTTAACTATCCTATAATTTTATAATTATCCAGCTTCCTTTAAAATCTTGATTTCTCGCTTCTATAATTCCTTCCTCAAACGGAACTGCTTTATACTCAATTGAAGCTTTTCCATTCGCGAATTCTATTACTGAATTTCTCGTATAAGTGCCATAATTCTCGAGTAACTCACCGGCACCACTCAGACTAAAATAAACTTTATCATTATAATCAAGACACAATTTTCCATTTTTATCAATCATTTTGGCAGTGACTAAAAAATTTCCATTCGATAATCTTTCTTTCGATAGTACAATCTGTTCCGGTTTTTCCGGTTTCTCGAAAGAGTAATTTATTTTTATTGAATCCCGGATTTCAGTTCCATTCTGTTTCGAAAGGGCAACTATTTCATTCTCCCCTTCAACAAAATTTGCGCTCCAAACTAATCCGTGCGCTGGGAATTTTCCATAATTACGATTTTTTAATCCCAAACTTTTCCTATTAACTATCAATTCAACTTCATCACAATTGCTGTACACCGTGATATCACGTTCTAATGATTCAGGTCCATTTCGGTCAAGCCAAGAGTGAGATTCGATATAAATGAATTTATCATTTTCATTCCAATAACTTTTGAATACGTAGAAAGCGTCTTTAGGATTTCCGGCTCTATCCACCAAGCCCTTCTGATTTAAATAAGGGACTGAATTCTCCGGGCGCAGGGGTGTTCCAAAATCTTTAAATGCCCATTGCGCGTTGCCGACGAATTGTTCCTTCGCTTCCGAAACGCTCAAATGCCAATCAAATAGATCAACAATGTAAGATTCGCTCCAATCACCAATTTTAGCAATATTTTGAACTCGAACTTGATTTACATCTTCAGCCCACTCATCGGGATTTAATAACCCTTCACCGGTGATCGGGGTTTCGGAGTGCCTTCCCAGATGGCTCGAACCTCCATACTCAGCATGTAAAAAATGATCGTACTTTTCGATTGCGTCATCAATCGCTTTACCATAACTGGTGTAAACTCCCGAATACCATCCCGCCCAAATAGAAGGAGAAAAAACATCAACCAACGACGAACCTTCATAATACTTTCGAATTGAAGTTAAACGATACGGATCAATTTTATGCGCGAGGTTATGAAGTTCTGAAACAAAGGAATTAAGATTCTTAACTTCACCACCACCTTCAAACTCCGGCAGCCAATAAATTTCATTTCCGACAGACCACAAAATTATGGATGGGTGATTGTAATTTTGGTTTATCATTGCCGCGAACAGTCGTTTTGCATTTGCTTTCCATTTAGCATCACCAACTCCGCCACGACACCATGGGAGTTCATCCCAAACTAAAATTCCCAGCTCATCGCATGCTTTATAAATTTCGGGATCTTGAGGATAGTGACCAAGTCGAATAAAATTTGCACCCATCGATTTAATCATTTCGATATCCTGTCGATGAATTTCATTTGGAATGGCATTTGCAAATCCGGCATGATCTTCATGGCGATGAGTACCGCGTAATAACACCCTTTTGCCATTTAGGTAAAAGGGTCCATTCTTTTCAAACTCGAACCACCTGAATCCAAATGTCTCTTCAATCTCATCAATTATATTATTATCTTTTTTTAGTTGAAGTTTTATAGTATAAAGGGATGGATTTTCAGTCGACCATAAATCCGGGTTATCTACTTCATCCATACTCAGACTATTTTCTGTTCCCACTTCGGCAAATTCTTTTTCCTGAACTACAATGTTATTTGGATCGACCAACACAGCTAAAATTGTCATCCCTTTTGTGAAATGTCGTACATTTAAATCTAAACTAAGAGTCGCGGATTTTTCAGAAACATTAGGAGTGGATATTTTTAACGAACTGAAATTTTGTGCCGGAATCACATCGAGATAAACATCACGGTTAATTCCCCCGGATATAAAGAAGTCAGACTGCTGAGAAGGAATGAGATATTTATCAATTGAATTGTCGACTCTTACAAATATTTCGTTCTTGCCATTTTTGAGGATTGAAGTAATATCGAATTGAAAACCAACATATCCGCCAATATGTTCACCAACAAATTTTCCGTTTACAAAAAGTTCGGTTTTTAGATTTGCACCTTCAAAAGTGAGGTAATATTCCTTTTCGATATTAATCTCATCAAGCTGTATTATTTTTTGATACCAGCTTGCATCACGCCGGTAGCCGGGGATTTGATCAAATGCGTCAAACTTATTCCAGGAATGTGGTAAATCTATTCGTTCCCAATCTGAATTTGATAATTGCAAATCCTTATAATTCCGAATATTATCCTCCAAATAAAACCAGTTTTTGTTCAGATTAATCCGGGTTCTTTTTTGAGAAGGATTTATCGAGAGGCCATTAAGATCATTATAATATTTCAGTAAAATTTCTGTAAAATAATAATCACCGCACGGATAGGATTCATCAATTGCGTTTCCCCTGTTGTAATTGTAAATGCAATGGATTTGGAGACCCTCTTCGGTCTCCCGATTTGAATTCAAGAATGTATATTTGGTAATAAGTGAATACGCGATCTTTCTGGCTGTTTCCGTAAATATCACATAATTTTGTTTTGAAGGAGTCAGTTCGGAAAGCAAATACATTCCGGAAGCCGCAATCGCCCCGGCACTAGCATCTTTAAGCACATCATTTCCGGAAAGATCTAAATCCCAATAGGGCACAAAATCCTCGGGTAATCTTTCAATAAAATATTTCGCCATTTCTGTTGATGTCTTCAAAAACCTCTGATCTCCGGTGAATTTGTAAGCGATGGCAAATCCGTAAATGCCCCACGCTTGCCCTCTCGCCCAAGTTGATTCGTCCTCAAATCCTTGATGAGTATATCTTTTCACTACTTCTCCGCTGGCGGGATCAAATCCTACAACGTGGTAAGATGAAAAGTTTTGCCTCACATGCTGATTCATACAAGTGATTGCATGCTTGTAAGCGATGTCGTATAAATCGGTATTACCGGTAATTTTGGCAATAATGAATAATAATTTTAAGTTCATCATTGTATCGATGATCATCGTTCCTTCATTATCATCCGTTCCCAATTTGCCCCACGCGCGGATAAAATTTCCCTTTGAATTAAATCGTTTTGCAAGCATTTCGGCGGCCAGAATTAAAGCATCCTTATACTTTTTTGCTCCGGTGAATTTATACGCTCGATAAACAGAAGGGAGGAAAATAAAGCCCATATCGTGGGTGTAATCTATTCCGGCATAATCGAGAAGGGAATCCGCGACAGCAATAGCCCGGTTTTTCATCTTTTCGTCCCCGGTAATCTCGAACATATTCCACAATTCCCCTCCGATAAAACCGGAGAACCAATTCACTTCTTTGCGGAAAATCCATTTTCCGTCTTCGGTATATTTGGGCCATTGACCATCAAAAATTTCATACTTTTTATGAAGCTGCTCGGAGATCCTTTCAATGGGAAGTTCTTCCAATTGAGCGAATGTTAAATTGGAGACGAAGGCTAAGATTAATCCTATCAAAAATTTTCGTGGTAATTTCATTTCAATCGATCCATAATATTGGTTGTCTTAAAGGGTAATTTCTAATAATTTCTTCCATCTGTGGCTCAGGCTCTAATTCAATCCACAAATCGACATATTTTTTTTCGCCGAAAGCTTCGTAGGCGAAAATGAGTGAAGGATGCCGAACGGGCCAATTTTCCCAATACATCACATCTTTTTCGTACGGCCAAACGGATTTGTCTTTTATAAAAGGATACATAAAATCGACCGCTAATTTTACAGATCGACCATTTTCAGTTCGATATTCCCACAAATTATTTTCATCATTTGAAAGAATTTTTGCGCAAATTACCAGCGCGTCCAAGTTGAACAAAGAATAACCGTATGGTTTTGTTCTTTTTAATTCGAGAGGAAAACTTCCATCCGTCGCCATTTGTGATTCGATGATCTCAATTTTGAAGAAATCTCTGCAATATTTAAGTGTTTGTGAATCGTCAACAAACTTCGCATATATTCCAACTTGCATTAACCAACAGGTAGAGTGATTATTACCGTTATCGCGCTCCGCGATTCCAAAATCACTTGTGGTCAGCCATTCCAAATATTCAGAGAACCATGCTTTTATCTTTTCCATTCGTGATTGGTCTATCACCGAATATGAATCGAGAACAATTAGAGATTGAACAATTTCAACAAGATGAATCGTATCGATTATCCCGATTCCCCTTCCGGTAGCTTTGCCAAATATGGCTTGAGAATACAGAAGGTTGGGATTCATTTTTGTTGCCTCATTTACAAACCAAGCCTCGATGTGTTTTAAAGCAGCGTTCAGATATTTGGGATCTTCAGTTATTTTATAAGCACCTACAAGGGCTGGGACAATAAGTGAAAATCGTCTCATCGCTTTTCGATGCGATACAAAATTATCCGGGTTTGTTAAACCATCCTTGCGAATGTAAGGGGCGTTTGGATCTTTAGGATTCGGCCACCAATAATCTCCTTCCGAATAATAATCGTGAATTCCGCCTGCACTCCGCTCCGCCTTAAAGTCGGTAACCGTAATCGGTTTTTCGTTTAAATAAGAATCAGCCAAACGAATTACTCGCTCTTTTTCAAGTTCCGCTATATCAACCGAAGAAAATCCACATGCACAAACTGAAAATATTAGTAAGCCAACTAAGATGATTTTTTTTTTGTTGATTTGAAATATCATAATTCAGATTATAACTTATAGTTTTTAATTACAAGTCCGTAAGCGAGATTGAATGCTATTTTCTTAGCTTCCTCCAGACTGATGATGTGGCTGGCAACTAATCCCGCCAGGAAATTAGAATCAATTCTTCTTGCAAGATCATGCCTTGCGGGGATGGATAAAAAGGCTCTCGTATCATCATTAAAACCAACCGTATTGTAAAAGCCGGCTGTTTCCGTTATCATTTCCCTGTACCTCGTCATGCCCTGGATTGAGTCGTGAAACCACCAGGCCGGACCAACTTTAAGCGCAGGATAATGACCGACAAGCGGCGCAAGTTCACGGGAATAGGTTGTTTCATCGAGCGTGAAAAGAATTATTGTTAAATCATTATTGTTGCCATATTTATTGAGCAATTCTCGTAAGTTGAACGTAAAATCCACTTGATAAGGGATATCGCAACCTTTATCCAGGCCAAATTTTTCGAAAACTTTTTGATTATGATTACGAAATGAACCGGCGTGTATTTGCATTACAAGTCCATCTTCAGTGCTCATTCGTGCCATTTCCATTAAAATATTTGCGGTAAACAGAGAGGCGTCTTCCGCTGTGGTTTTACCATTTAATGCCCGCTGAAAAATAGCGTCAGCTTCGGCTTCAGTTAATTCATGAGTATAAGGACTAAAAACACCGTGATCAGTTGCGGTTGCCCCCATATTTATGAAAAATTCTCTTCTATTTTCAAGCGCCGCGATAAAAGTTTTATAATCACCGATCTCAAAACCAACCCGTTCTTCAAGTAATTTCAAATTATTTTTCCAGCCCGAAACAGATAAATCCGTAACGGCATCTGGCCGGAAACAAGGGATCATCCTCCCTTCCCACTTTGAATCCTTCAGCGATTTATGATATTTCAAATCATCGGTTGCGGCATCAGTGGTTGTAAGAAGTTCAATATTGAATTTTTCGAATAGATTTTGCGGCAGAAAACCGGGGTCTTTAATTTTTTCAGAAATTTGATCATAGATTAAATCAGCATTTTCCGAATTCGGTTTTTCTTGAATTTCGAAAACTTTTGCAAGTTCGTAGTTCATCCAAACTCCGGATGGTGTTCCGTCAAACAAGTAATAATTGCTTGCGAAGATATTCCAGATTTTACGGGGATCAGTTTCAACCTTGCTGCCATCAACTGTTGGGACACCCAGCGATTCCATTGAATATCCCTGAGAGTAAAGCATCCTGAAAATATAATGATCCGGAATTATCAATAATTCGGTAGGATTCGGAAACGGTGTATTTTCCGCGATCATTTTTGGGTCCACATGCCCATGCGGCGCAACGATTGGGAGATTTTCAACAAATTCAAAAATCTCTCGGGCCATTATTCTTCGCGATGGATCAGGATCAAAAAAACGATCTTCATGCAATATTAGTCTGCTCATAATTATTTCTTAATTTTAATGTCTACTGGATTATTTAATTTTTCCAACTCATTGTTCAGATAAATTGTAAACTCATCTTTATTTTTGATTCCATTTAGTTCATGTTCCCAAGCCGCTGCAAAGTAATATTCCGCAGAATTTTCAGCGACATTAAGCGTGATGAGCCAACTATCATCTACTTCGGCAGTATTTTGCAACGCTTCGGAGTTAAAGAACACTGCCATTCCTAATTTATCCTCTGAAAGAGATTGAACGCCGTAAGTTGCTATGTATGACCAAGAATTCTCCTCGATGTTTTCGAAGTATTCGGTATCAGGAGCTTTCACGATTCCAGTCGTAATATTTGGTAATTGGCTTGAAGTTGTTAGATTTACTCTCGATGATCGGCTACCGGCATTTATTGAGATATCCGATACCAAATCGAGTGATTCCCTTCCAGTGTCCCATCCATAATATGACGTGGAAAACTTTGCTCTAACCGGACCATTTTCAATTAATCTGTATTGAACGCTGTCTCTTTTCTCTACAGTCTCAAATATATTGCTGACTAAAGACCCAAAAGTGCCAAGGCCGGTGCTTTCACCAACTTTTAGAATATCCATTCCCCAGACTTGCATTTCATGGTAAGAATCATCCTTTGCGTAAATATCTTTGATGCCGACTTCACTTAAAACCATCTCATTTGTTTTCTTGCCAAAAATATCAAACCGGTTTCGCCAGTCAATGTAGAATCTGTAACCAACTTTATCGGATTCCCAGCCCGGCCCTTCATACTTAAAAAGCGCGTTATGATCTGTGTGCGTTACCGGAACACTAACTTTATCAAATACCTTGAACTCACCACCGGTGTATTTACCATCTTTAAAATCATAATTTACTTTCATCGCCAATTCCGCATAAACCCTAGATTGGTATTTCTGATGAGGATTTTTTTTATCTGATTGAAAGAACTGCAACACTTTTGTTTGATTCGGATTTAGATTTATGGTGAAGATTAAAGCTAAATTGCTTAAATCATCTCCAACAATTTGGATCGGAATTTCATTATCCGAATCTTTCAAAATAAAATTTTCGAGTTGTTCGTTTGTTACTTCATTCAAAAGATTTTCGATTGGTATTAGTACAAATTCATCTGTTCTTTCGAGTGAAGTCGGATTTGTAATCGTTATTTCAACCCCATTATTTTCGGATGATTCTGAACTACATGCCAGGATAAATAAACTCAATAATCCGATTAGTAAACTTCCAGTTATTTTTTTCATATTTCTATCCTTTTAATATCCAAAGAATTCAGGTATAAATAAGCTCAATTGAGGCAAATAAGTCACAAGTATTAACGCCGCGATCATTGCGATATACATCGGTATCAGCGGTTTTATCACTTTTGTTATCGGTAAATTTGCGATGGAACAACCAACAAATAGAATACTTCCAACCGGAGGCGTACATAATCCGATGCTCAGATTCATCACCATAATTATTCCGAAATGAATCGGATCAATTCCAAGTTCAACCGCGATTGGCAGAAATATTGGCGTGAATATCAGAACCGCCGGAGTCATATCCATAAAAGTACCAACGAAAAGCAGAATTATGTTTATGATAATTAGAACCATAATCGGTTGATCGGACAGTGTTAACAATGCGGCTGCAACATTCTGGGGAATATTTTCATAAGCCATTACCCAAGACATTGCCATCGATGTTCCAACCAGCAGCATTACAATCGCTGTGGTAGATGCACTATCGATAAGGATTTTCGCCAGATCCTTGAATTTGACTTCTTTGTAAACAAAAACGGAAAGTATAAACGCGTAAAGAACCGCAACTGCGGAAGCTTCGGTGGCCGTAAAATATCCGGCGACAATTCCGCCTATAACAATGATAATTAATAATAAACTTGGGATGGCATCTAAAAACTTCTTTAACGCGTAACCCAATTTTACATCGGCTGAAACTTTGTACTTATTCCTTTTTGCGTGAATTCCGGCAACTATCATCAAACTGAGTCCTACGATAATTCCGGGAATGTATCCAGCAAGAAAAAGTGCCGCAATCGAAACCCCGCCACTAGCGAGAGAATAAACAATTAATATGTTACTCGGAGGAATTATAAGTCCGGTTGTGGATGACGTGATATTTACGGCGGCGGAAAATGCTTCATCATATCCTTCCTTTTTCATAACCGGAGCCATGAATCCTCCAATCGCCGAAGTTGCCGCGACGGCAGATCCGGATATCGCGCCAAAAAGCATTGCCGACATTATGTTTACGAATGCCAGTCCGCCCGGTAATTTCCCAACCAGTATTTTTGCAAAATCTATTAATCTTCTTGCGATTCCACCGCTGTTCATTAACTGTCCGGCGAGCACAAAAAATGGAATTGCCAACAACGCAAAACTATCTATTCCGGTTGCCATCCGCTGCGCGACAGTAGTAAAGGAAGGGATTGTATTTATTGAGAGCAACATGGTCGCCAGCGTTGAAAGACCGATACTAAACGAGATGGGAACACCAACCGAAAGTAAAATGATAAAAGTGAATACGAGTACTAAAACTTCAATTAATTCCATAATTATTTGTCCGCACTTTCAATTGATTTTAATTCGTTAAAAGCCTCAATTATAAAGTTCACCGTATAATAAACAATCAACAATCCGCTAATCGGTAAAACTGTGTAAACATATCCGAGGGGTATTTGCAACGCGGCTGTAATCTGATTAAGTGAAAGGGTTATATAAACTAATCGAACTCCCCCAATTACCATAACGATTACGGAAAAAAGTAAAATCATTGATTGGATAAATAAATCCAGATAGATTTTTGATTTGCCTTCAAGTTTTGTCGATAACAAATCTATTGCAAGATGAAGCCTTTGGCCGGCAACATAACTCGCGCCAAGCAGACCAATCCAAATCAATAAATATCGCGCCAATTCTTCGGTAAATGAGCTTGGATTTTGAAGCACAAACCTTGAGAAAACTTGCCATAACACATTTAGCGTCATCGTAGCCATTATAAAAACGAGTATCCATTTTAACCCGTTATCGATTTTACTTTTTAAAACTATTAGATTCATTTTATCGCTTGAATTTGTTGGATTACTTTATAGATCTCCGGTTCAGTTTTGTATTCTTCTAACATAGTGCCGACTTTCTCCATAAAAGGAGTTTTATCGGGATAAACAACTTCAACTCCGGCTTCCTTTACCTTTTCCAGAGCTTCTAAAGTCGCTTCTCCCCAAAGTTCTTTTTCGTAGATGTATGATTCGTTCGCTGCCTCTTGAATCCAGATTTTTTCTTGCTCAGAAAGGTCATCCCAAATAATTGTGCTGATTAATAAAACATCCGGAACGGAAGTATGCTCGTTTATTGAATAATATTTGCAAACTTCATAATGGCGCGAAAGGTAAAACGAAGGCGGATTATTTTCCGCTCCATCCACAACGCCTTGTTGAAGCGCTGTATAAAGTTCACCCCATGCTATTGGAGTTGCACTCCCGCCAAGGGCGTTTACCAATTTTACAGATGTCGGGCTCTCTTGAGTTCTGATTTTCAATCCATCCAAATCTGCCGGCGTTTCTATTTGTTTACCTACCGTATAAAAACTTCTGCTGCCGGCATCGTAGTAACACAATCCCCGCAACCAAAATTTCTGTGGGCTTTGTAATAATTGCTGACCCAGTTCACTTTCAAAAAATTTGAATTTATGTTCATCATCTCGAAAAATATATGGGAGTGAAAAAACCTTAAAACTCGGAGCAAATCCTTCCAGTACTGAACTTGAAACTTTCGTCATTCCCAAACTTCCGATTTGCAGTAGTTCAAGACATTCCCTTTCTGTTCCGAGTTGTTGACTCGGATAAACAGTTATCTGAATTTGTCCGTTTGATTTTTCAGCCGTTCTTTCGGCGAGAAACATCATTGCTTTATGGACGGGGTGTGTTTGATCTAAACCATGCCCGATTTTTAATTTTCGAACCGAACTTTTTTGGGAACAGCCTGCCGCAATTGTTATTGTGGCTAATAAAAGTATTGCGAAACCTAATTTTCTTGATAGTTTTTTCATGCTAATTTTTTCTTTACCCTTCCCTTTAATTCAACATTTTGAACGGTTGATTGACGAACAATTAATTCGGGTTTAAATATCATACGATTCATCACATCGCGTCTGTTGATTCTTTTATCAATTATTTGAACAGCGGAGGAGCCGATCTTTTCGACAGGCTGCCTGATTGTTGAAAGAGGTATTGAAGAATATCTTGTAAATTCAACATCGTCATAACCCACAATTGCGATTTCTTCCGGAATTGAGATTCCTTCTTCCTGAATTTTTTGCATGAATCCGAACGCGGAATTATCATTATAAAAAAACAAGGCGTCAGCTCTTTCTTTCATCTTTAAAAACTTTTTTGCGAAATTGTAGCCCAATTCTCTTCTGTCCGCACCCGAATCATAATCCTCTTTTCCCATCGAATAGATTAGATTTGAATTGTAATCGATTTTATATTCATTAAGCGCTCGGGTGTAGCCGTTTTTTCTGACTTGACTTAGCAGATTATCTTGCCCGACATGAACATAACCCACATTACGATATCCCGAATTAATCAAATGTTCCGTTGCGAGAAATCCTCCGAATTCATGATCAGAACCTACAAACCAATATTGTGGATCGTGCATATACGAAACCATTATATAGGGGAAGTTTTCATCATGCAGTTTTTGAATAATCGGAGTCGCTTTATATTCTAACGAAAGTGACGCAATTATTAATGCGTCCACTCCAATTTCGAGAAAATGATTGATATGGACTTCTTCACGTTCAATCTTTTTTGTGGAGCTTGAAAGTAAAAGATTATAGCCAAGGTTGTAGACCTCTTCTTCAATCGCCGAAAGAATTAATGAAAAGAAAGGATGTTTCAGATCGTGGAGAACCAGCCCGATAGTTTTATTTCGAACGAGTTTAGGCTCTTCCTTTATCTGAGCGACAAAAGTACCTTTCCCGATTCTCGAATAAAGAATACCTTCTGAAATCAAATTTGAGATTGCTTTTTTAACCGTGATCGCGCTTACATTGTATTCTGAAGATAATTCGCTTTGAGAACCAATCTGATCGCCGGGTCGTAAATCATTTGAATCGATTCTACCCTTTATATCATTCTCAATCTGAATGTAGAGTGGTGTGGGGTCTTTATGATCGAATTTGCTTTTCATTATTCTTTGAGTTGGTATACCAATTATACTAGATCAAAGATAATGCGTTATAATTTGCTTTGCAAGTCAATTTTATAAATTGATTTTAGCAACGTCAGTGAAATCTTGGAAATAACGTAATGCTGAAAAAGATCTTAAAAAATTGAATTAAGGTAAATAAACTCCCTTCATCGAACTAAATATTGTATTTAGATCAGAGTGTTTAGCTGACCAGCCCAGTTTCTCATAAGCCAGGTTTGCGCTTGCGATAAGACCTGCCGGGTCTCCCTCCCTCCTTCCTACAACATCAAACTTCACATTTCGCCCGGTAACTTTTTCGACTTCTTTAATAACGTCCAAAACTGTCCAACCCGTTCCGGTTCCCAGATTTACGCCCAGGTTGCTTTTTTTCTCGAGCAGATAATTCATTGCGAGAATATGAGCGGAGGCGAGATCATTAACGTGGATATAATCCCTGAAGCAAGTTCCGTCTTTGGTATCGTAATCATCGCCAAAAACTTGCATACCTTCGCGAACTCCCACAGCAACTTCCATAACAATCGGAGAAAGATTTGCCGGGTTTTTCTCTTTTCCTGTAACTCTTCCTTTTACGTCATAACCCGTAGCGTTAAAATATCGCAGCGCCGCGTAATTAATTCCTTTCAAACTGCTCATCCATTCCAGATTATCCTCGATCGCAAGTTTGGTATACCCATAATAATTAAGCGGTTTCTTCGGGTGTTTTTCATCGATAGGCAAATATTCCGGAGAACCATAAACGGCGGCGGAGGAAGAAAAAACGAAATTTTTGCAATTATTCAATATCATTTCTTCCAACAAATTCATTGTACCGAAGATATTGTTTTCGAAGTATTTAAAAGGTTCAAACATAGATTCACCAGCCGCTTTCCAAGCCGCAAAGTGAAAAACTACATCCACTTTTTTATCAAATGCTTTTGAAAGATCAAATTTTGATCTGACATCACCCTGAATAAAAACTGAATCCGGATGAAGATTTTCCTCTAATCCGGTGGATAAATTATCAAGGATAATTACATTGTGGCCCAATTCAATAAGGTCGTGGCAAATGTGACTGCCAATATAGCCGGCGCCGCCGGTTACTAAAATATTTAATTTTTTCAATTTGAGTTCCTATTTAATTTTAAGGCACACTTATTTCAAACAAATGACTTCTGCTAATCGATGTTATTTTAAAATTTTCCAAAATTGCCGGAATTAAAATACTCTCACCTTTCCGGAAATTTTGACTATCAATTTCCGTTTTAAATTCTACTTCCCCTTCGGTAATCAATATGATTGAGATTCGGTTTTTCGATTCGAAGTTGAGAGAGTCACCGGGTCTAAATTGAAAACTCTTAACCTGAAATTCCTCCGCTGATGTCGTGTATTCGAAACAAACATCTGAGTTTCTTTGCGTAATGGGAGGAACTGCAAGTTTGTAATCGAGCATTTCCACGAGTGTATCGATGTCCTTAAATTTAGGCGTTAATCCGGCTCTTATCACATTATCCGAATTTGCCATACATTCTACAATATTTCCCTTGATATATGCGTGCGGAATTCCTGCACCCGTAAAAATTGCATCATTTTCCGAAAGCTCAATCAGATTGAAAAGTAAAATAGAAATCAGCCCGATATCACAACCGTAGTTTTCATACTGAAGTAAAAATTGTTGTTCATTATTATCGGGTGAATGCCTTTTAAGGATTGTTCGGCGAATCTCTTCGATTATAATTTCGATTTTATTTTGATCTGCTTTCATTATCGATTCGTAAACCATTTTAACAAAAGCCTCGCGATCAGATTCACTATTCGATTCTTTGTTTAGAATATCCGGTTCAATTAACTCTTTCAGAATTTGGTAATCCGACAGGACTTTTTCGATTTCTTCGAAGGGACGAAAACCGACAACCGCAGAGAGAGTATCCAAAGTAATCGCGATTTCGGGTTTATGATTTTCATCCGGATAGTTTTTGGGATCTTTTTGATGAAGGACTTTAGCAAGTTTTTTATCAGGGTGCGCCTGAATTGATAGTGCCGTCCCCGCTGATAAGACCTTCAATAAAAAAGGAAGTTCATTATTAAATTTCTCCGAGATATAAACACCCAACAATTGCTTCGGAAATTTATCGATAAGTTCATTTAATTTAATCTTTTGACCATCAATTATTATTTCTGAGGGCGACTTCGGATGTGCACCAATCCAAAGTTCTGCGTAAGGTAAACCCGGCTCAAATTCCATTCCCAAAAATTGTGGAATAAAAGCAGAGTCGTTTTTAGTACCCCAAGCGTAATTTTGAATTTTATTGAAAAGTTTATACGGTCTCTTTTTTATCATCATTTTAATTTTAAAAAATTACTAAAAACTTAAAATTGCGGAATTAACGATAAATTGAATTCGTTGCGGCTTGTTGCAAAGTAATTTACCCTAAAATCGCTCCACAGTTTGAAGGATCTGCATACCTTTGATATTTTTTACCTCATCAAACTCCATTACTTATCCAAAATATCCGACCGGTTTTTATTTCTTAATCATTATTAAAGCCAAAATATTAAATATTTCCAGTCGTCCTAAAAGCATATTTACTGATAGAACATATTTTCCCAAATCGGGAATTAATGCAAAGTTGCCTAACGAACTCACTTTCTCAAATCCGGGCCCGACATTTCCTATTGTAGCTATTGAAGCCGAAAATGCTGTCATCCCGTCAATATTCATTGAAGTTAAAATCATGGTAGTTATAAAAAATACGGTAATATAAAGTACAATAAAAACCAATGTTTGCTGCTCTAATTTTTCATCAATTTTGTTTTCGTCAAATTTTACTACAAAAACACCTCGTGGGTGTTTTAATAATTTTATTTGCTTTCCAATGAGTTTGAAGAAAATATACACACGGTCAAATTTTAATCCGCCAGATGTTGAACCTGTCATCGCACACTGAATGGTAAAATAAATTAAAATTATTTGTGTGAAAATTGGCCAATGAGCTGTATCTTCCGTTGCGAAGCCTGTGGTAGTGCCTAACGAAATTACTTGAAAAGAAGCGTAACGTACTGAAGTCCAAAAATCGTAATTACCTGATAAATATAATTTAAGACTCACAAGTACAATTCCAAGAAACATTACAAAAACGAATGTTTTTGCTAGCGAAGACCGAAACAAATTTTCCTTTTTCAGCATAATTGTTCCGTATATCAAACCAAAATGAATACCGCTTAATATCATAAATATCATTATAATTATTTCTATACCGATATTGTTAAATGATGCAATGCTTAGATTTTTAGTTGAGAATCCACCTGTTGCTATTGTCGCGAAAGAGTGGTTAATCGCATCGAAAAAACTCATTCCCAAAAGCATCAAAGATATTGTTTCAAGTAAGGTTAAACTGATATATACAATCGCAAGAATTTGTACTATTTTCCGTGCTTTGAACCGAAAATTCATTTTTGACAAACTCGAAATTTCTGTATTATAGATGGTTATTCGTTGACCTTTAGATTGCGGAAGGATAAGTAAAACGAATAAAATAATGCCAATCCCACCAATCCAATGTGTTGCAGAACGCCAAAAAAGTAATCCTTTAGGCAAACTTTCAATTTCATTAAGAATTGTTGATCCAGTTGTTGTAAATCCCGAAACACTTTCAAACCAAGCATTGGCTAAAGTAAATTCGCCACCCCACATCAAATAAGGCAGCATCCCAACAATACAAGTAACGATCCAACCGAAAACTACAATTGTTAATCCCTCGCTAAAGCTAATATGCTCGGTTCGTTCAACAAATATAAGTGGAAAGATTCCGAAAATTCCACAGATTAAAGAACTAAACAGTAGTGCTAGTGTCGATGTTTCTTGCAAAAAAAAGGAAATCAGAAACGATATAAACAAAAACACACCGTTTAATAAAAGTACAAACCCTAAATGTTTGATCACAATTTCTTTTTTCATTTTCGGATTGTATTGTTATTATTATCGATTCGTTGCAATAAACCACTAATTGCCAGTTCTAACTTCTTAATTTCATCATCCGATGTGATATTGCTTCGCAATTTGTTATCACCGTCCCTATAATTATTAACTGCTTCGGCTAATTCTGAGATTGGATTTACAAAATATCTAGTGATGAAAAAGTTCAATATTAACGAAAACACCAAAGCCGCTATTATGGAAACTATTCCAGGCATGATGGCTCGTTTTGATCTATCTTTTAAATCTGATGTTTCTTGGTACATACTTGATTGATTTAATGACATCAATTCATTTACTACAAATTTAGTCTCAGCAAATTTTTTGTGAATATCATCTTTGTACCAAGAAATATTTCCCTGCTTATCGGTGTCAACTATCGGACGTTCCCAACTCGATTTGTATGTTTGATAAGCCGATTCAATTTTTTTGATATAATCTACTTCGTTTTTTTCCGTTAAATTATTGTTGGCGGTTTCAAAAGCCGACAAAAACAGACTGTCTGCTGAATTTAATATTTCCCGACCTTCTTCCCATTCGCCTAACAACAACAATAAGATTCCGCTGTCTTCTCGTTCTAGTGCTTCAATCATCGTTTTTGAGGCTTCAATAGATTTGTAATTATCTTGTATCAATCCATGAACTGATTTGCTCAACCACCGGAACTCAACAATTGATATTGTTCCTGCCACGGCAAGCATTGCAATGAGTAGCATAAAACTTGCAAAAATCTTTAATTTTAATGTTTTTTTCATTTTTTATGATTTTTATTAATTGATATTCCGTTTGTTATATAGGAAACTCCTTGTTGCCCGTGTGTTGAAATCATAACACCCTGAAAAATAGGTTTCAAATCGGTTGCTTCTGCCGACCAAATTATTACAAAATTTGCACCTGTTCCACCCGTATTGTCTTTTTCTTCAATCACATAATCAATTGTTTCCAGGGGTTTAAGACTAATGTTGCTGTTCAGATATTTTCTTACAAGTTTGCCTGTAGTATTGTAGTAATCAATTGTACTAATGTAAATACTATCGTGCATACTTGTATTTCGAATACTCAATGTTGCTGTCAATCTGAATTTGGTATCCTTTGTTTCGCTGTAAATTTCTGAATAAATCGGAACATAAACCGTATCGCAAAAAAATGATTCCATGATTTTGTCATTGGTATTATGAATTTCCAAAATATTTTGTCCTTGAGTATTTTTATTCTGACTGATTTCACCGCATGATGAAACAACAAACAAAATAAGTATTCCAAGAATCATTAAGGTATTTTTCATTTTGTTGAATCCTGTTTAACATCAGCATGAATATCAAAAATTGTAGTCAATTTGGTTATTGATAAAATTCCTTTCACTTTGTCCGGTAATTTGGCGAGTTTCATTTCCCCGCCCGCTGCTTTGAGATTTGTAAATCCTCTTATCAAAACACCAATTCCCGTGCTGCTGACAAATCTAACTCCTGATAAATCAATTACAAAATTATTTATATCATGAAGTAATCCCTTTCGAATAAAATTATGGAATTGATCTGAATCGGGTCCGCCAATAATATTACCCTTCATTTTAATCACGTAAACATTATTGTGTTCGATAACTGAAAAATTCATTTTCACCTCTTTTTTAGAGCGAATATATCTTATTTACACCAACTAATCCTGAATATCCGGGGAATGCTTTCTGCTTCCCTGATATAGTTGATATTGGTTAAATCCACATTCTAATGGACCATTAAAAAGTTTCATTTTTTTGGATGGTCGTAATCCTACAAATTTAAATGCTTCTTTGTTACCGCTTAAAACCCAAGCAATTGATCCGGGATAATTAAATTTCAACGTATCTCCGATCCCTTTATAAAACTTTATGATATCATCTTTTTGTAATCTCATTCCGTACGGAGGATTAGTAACAATATGAAATTTTTTATCACCACTCTCACCGGTGAAAAAATCTTTCACCTCGTACTGAATTAAATCGTTTAATTCAGCTCTTTTCGAGTTTGAAACTGATATATCAATAGACTCGGAATCCAAATCGCTGCCGTAAATTTCCGGTACTTTCAAATTAATCTCAGCAATGGCTTTTTCTTTAATCGTCGAAAACAATTCTTGATCGAAGTTTTTCCAATTGGAAAAGCCGTAATTCTGCTTTAATAAACCCGGCGCGTAATTTTTAGCGAGCAAAGCGGCTTCAATCGGAATTGTACCCGAACCACACATAGGATCTAAAAATGGTATTTTTTTATCCCAACCTGATAGAATCAACATTCCGGCGGCGAGTACTTCATTTAACGGAGCTTCGTTTTTTTCTAATCGATATCCGCGTTTATGGAGGGAATCGCCGGAAGAATCGAGAGCTAGTGAACATTGATCATGACTGATATGCAGATTTATTCTCACATCCGGATTATCGGTATCAACGGAAGGTCTTTTCCCGAATCGGTTTGTAAATTGATCGGAGATAGCATCTTTAACTACAAGTGAGGCATATTTCGCATGGGTGAAATATTTTGAGTGAGCGAACGAATCAATTGCGAAGGTCTGCGATAAATCCATGAATTCAGACCAATCGATTTTTGAAGCAACTTTATAAATCCGCTCGGGTTCACGCGCATAAAAATTCTCTATTGGAATCAATACTCTTAAGGCAGTTCTTAAATTAAAATTGCAATTGTAAACATCCCTCCAATTTCCCCTAAATTGAACGGCACGGTTTAAGATTTCTGCTTTTTCAATCCCCAATGATTTTAATTCGCCGATCAAGACTTCTTCTAAACCAAAAACCGTTTTAATAATAATATCGAACTTAACTTCCGAAAATGTTTTCATAATCGATCTAAAATTTTATCCATGGCCCAATTAGTTCTTACTCCTGAATCAGCTTTGCTAACGCACTTTCCTCGTCCCAACAATTCATCAACTACTGTTCGAACTAAAGGCTCATGAACATGAGCCGGCCACTGCATTTCAATTTTTTCGACACCGCTTTTGGTTTTTACTAAAATCGGTTCTTTCTCAAAAGAGGAGAATTCAATTTTCCCATTTTCTCCGATAATTTCAACCGAATCTGCTTTCATATTTTCATCAACGACAAAACTCCAGCTTCCTGTTCCGATAACACCGCATTTGAATTTGAAACATGCTTGAATTGCATCTTCAACTTCGTATAATTGAGCGAAATTTGCAGTATACCCGGATGCATCAATTATGTCTCCGAAATAATAATCCAAAAAATTCAGTTGGTGCGAAGCTAAATCATAAAAATATCCCGCCCCGGCGATTTCAGGCAAAACACGCCAGGGTAGATTATTCTTGTCGAAGTCGGCTCTATTTGGCGGTAAATGGAGTTTTAGATTCACGAAATGAACCTCACCAATTCGTCCCGAATCAATCAATTCTTTCACTTTTTTGAATAACGGAAGTTCCCTTCGATAATAGGCGACAAATAACGGAACATTTTTCTCCGCGCAATATTCTGACATCTCAATGCATTCATTGTAAGATGCAGCCATGGGTTTTTCAACATAAACGGGTTTTCCGGCCTCCGCAGATTTGATTGTATATTCTTTATGACTCGACGGTGGAGTTGCGATATAAATAGCATTAATCTCGTTATCGTTTATCAAATCATCAGCGTTTGAATAGTACTTTGGCACTCTATGTCTTTGAGCGTAATCTTTCGCAAGATCATAATTTCTCCGCATTACACCAATCAACTTTGAATTCTCGATTCTGTTAAACGCGGGTCCGCTTTTAACTTCTGTAACGTCACCGCATCCAATTATTCCCCAACGGATTTCATTCATACAAATTCTCAGAAAGTTTTTAATTAGGTTTTTAAGATAGAATAAAGTTTGGATAAAATGATAAGTAGGACTGTCGAATCATCAAATAATCGGCTGGTTTTCCCTCGCGATGAGCTCAAATGTACTTTCGATTTCATCAGCCATCAACTGAATTGTGAGTGTGATATCGTCGTGAATTGCTTGTCCCATTCCTTTTAGTTCCGGCTGTCTGAGCAAATTATTTGTAACTATCTCACCGATTACTTTAATGGCAAATAGAACCTCATCCGGTTTGAAGTTTTGATCCGATCTTACAAATGCGATTTGTCTCGCATAGGCAAGTGGCGAAACTCTATCTCGAGTACGAACCGAAACGGATAAAAATTGATAAATCGTAATAGTATCTTTCCTCAATGCCGAGATATCGATACTGTGATAACCGGGACAATTTGGTCTATTCTCTTCTTTTAATAATTCCTCGAGTATTTGCTCGATTACGGAATCACGTAAATTTTCTAACTTTTCATAAATTTTGTAATTGGGAGATAGCGATAAGTATTTGGACATTTTCAAATTTCTTTTTTGCCATTCGTAAGGATAACTTTTCATGTGTTCAATCATGTAAAGTAATCTTCTTTGAATCTTATATCTTTGAGATGGCTCCCATTTTAGCGTTTCGCGCGTATATGTATTATCAACATTTAATTCTTTGTCGATATACTGCATCATCCAAGGTTTTTCAAAAGGCGCTTTCCCGATTAATCTCCCCAATATATTCATCACAACGACTCCCACATACGAAATAGTTTTAGGCATGTGGAATGGTTTTTTCGGTTTCCCAAAAAAATATCTTGTTGCTGTTGCTAGAAGTTCATTATGACTTACAGGTCTGTTCGGGCTCACAACATAAGTATCATGTTGCAGTAATTCATCCGAATTTCTGATGATTTTAAGGATTAAATCAATCAAACAATTTACATGGATGTAGGTAATCGCAGCTTCGCCCTTTCCACCGAGAATTGTTGATTTCCAACTTTTCGATAACCAAGTTTTCAAAAATATATAAAGAGGTCCATATTCACCCCAATCGCTGAAGGCCGCGGCAAATCGTAAAATACTCGTTTTGAAATATTTTGAATATTCCTTTGATAATTCCTCACCTGCTTTTTTAGTTACGGCATATTCGAAGTTCGCGTCAGGTGGAGTTTTTTCATTTATTTTTTCTCCTTTTAGCGGAAATTCACATGCGGCAATTGAACTCGCGAACATAAATCTTTCGATATTAAGATTTTTTGCCATTTCCAGAACGTTGCGGGTTCCAAGCACATTCGTTCTGTAATACTCCGGGTTTTTGTCGTAATTAAAATCGTAATAACCGGCAAGATGCAAAATGAATTTTATGCCTCCATTATCATTGATAATTTTTGCGGCTTTTCTGACAGCTTTGTCACTGCTAATATCAGCTTGAATCCACGTAATATTCGGGTGATCAACAATACTCGAATTTTGAGGAAGCCGGCGTGCGAGAGCGAAAACCTTAAAATGATTTTTAATTCGTTCGAGAAAATACTGTCCGATAAAACCGGATGCCCCAGTCACTAAAATCGAAGTTTCTAATTCTTTGGATTTACTCATGAATACTTGGACTTAACTTTTTATAGAAATAAAATGCGACAAATCCCATGAGAAAATCTCCCAAACCGGAGAGTAGAACAACCAAAATCGGATCATAAAAAACGAAAAAGGAAATGAGGAACAGAGTGGCGATAAATTTCGCGATAAATGTAACTTTAATCAAATTTATGTTTCGAATCGGATCGATAAATACAAAGTAGTAAACTATTGCCATCACAATATGGAATACACCACCCTGAACCTTAAAAAATGGCTCGGTGATTTGATGATATCCGAATTGCATTAAAAAATCAGAAGGGAGAATAATTAGAGCGAACCCAACACCTAAAGAGTGGATCGCAATCAAAAGGAAATATATTTTTGCATTCTTTTTTAGGTTACCCATAATATGTACAAAACATCTACAAGCCTAAAACCTGAACCGAAAGTCCGCTTATCAGAATAAGCAATCCCGCAGCGGCATGAGAGTATTTGTTAAATTTTTCGATAGGTACGAACTGAAATCCGTACAGCGCAACCATAACAATTGTGAGCATTGTTAAAATTGTTGACACACCAAATACTGTAGAAACGAGAACAACTTCAAAAATACCGGAGTTTGCGGCGGGATACATTAAAAGTGGAATTAATGCTTCACAAGGACCAAAAACAAAAATTGTAAATAATACCCAGGGTGTAATTTTTGATGAAGCTGATTCTTCGTGAACATGCGCGTGTTCCGATTTATGACTATGCTCATGATCATGAACAACTCCTTCAGGATGTTTATGCCAATGTGAATGTTTTTTGTTTTTAAATGCTCTTCGCAAACCCCAAATAAAATAAATCAAACCAAATGTAATCAAAGCCCAGCCTGCAAAATCGCCTCGCATCGATTCAATATCTTCCAAAATATTTAGTGCAAGACCTAACGCAATTCCGATAAAACCTAGTAGAATTGAGCTCATCACGTGTCCGATGCCGGCGAGAACCGTAACAATAACGGTTTTAATTTTAGACCACTCACCTGCTTTTGCCATTGCAATAAAAGGGATGTAATGATCCGGACCGAGAATCGTATGAATAAATCCAATCGATAATGCGGTTAGAAGTAGTATGCCGAGGCTTTGATCCATTAGTTTTTCCTTAAATAGAATTATTCTTTACTTAATACCGGAAAATAATTAGCGAGAAGTTTATATCCCACAAATAAAAGAGATACAAGCATCGCAGATACAATTATTTCTCCCAGCGATGGGAAATAATCCCAACCGGGTCTCGGTTGATAAGTAATTAAGTATGTGTTGAAACGATTCATCACCAATCCGAGAATCATCATCCATGAAATCGTCAAGATGCCGGAATCGCTTTCGCGGTATTTTTTATTTAGTAAAAGCACAGTAGGGATTATTGCGATCAAACACATCTCCACAACGAAAACAATGCCCCAAATATCCGCAACAAGTAAATTAAGCTCTCCGGTAACGATAATATCCGCAAATCTTACTACCACGTAAAGACCCAATATCCATGGAGTAAGTTTTAATAATTGGGACAGAATTCCTTGCTCAAATTTACGTCCGAAAGCTTTCGCCGAATAGTAAGATTCGATTACAAGCACAGGAAATCCGATCGCAATGGCTGAAATTAAGAATAACAAAGGCATCCAAGCTGAGTGCCAGAGAGGATGAATCCGCGCCACGGCTATCATCATTACTGAACCCAATGAGGATTGATGTAAAGTAGAAATTACGATTCCCAAAATGATCAGTGCGATCAAAAATCTATTGACCACCGGAGCAATCTTTACTATTATTTTGGCAAGTAATGAATCAGGATTTTGATCGAATTTTTCTGCCATGATCGGAACAAATTCCAAGAATAAAACAGTCAAATATGACATTACACAAATCGAGACTTCAAAAAGTGGTGAACTCCCTTGCCAGGACCAAATCGGATTATATATCTGCCACCATCTCCCCACATCAAGAATAATGGAAAAACCGGCGATTCCGTAACCTAACAGAGCGGTCAATAAAGCCGGTCTAACCAAAGGGGAATATTCACCTTTGTTAAAAACATAAACGAGGGCGGCAGTTGTAAATCCGCCTGCGGCAAGCGCGATACCCGTTACAACATCGAAAGCGATCCAAAGTCCCCAAGGAACCCCGTCACTTAAATTCGTAACTGCCCCAAGTCCAAAAATAAATCTGTAAATCACAACCAATATTCCGAGCGCAATAATAGTTACACCGGTTGTAAATCCTTTTGTCCATAAATTTTGATTCATCGGTGCGGCGTTAACTTTCATTTTTAACCTCCCCTGAATCATCAGATTTATTTGAATTCTTTTTTCCGAGTGTATAAGCGGCTAAACCTAATGCTCCGTAAAGCGCAACCGGCGGAATCCAATATTTGAATATTCCATGCTGAATTTCTTCTTGCATTTGTCCGGGTGGAGTTTCGCCCCATTTTCTGTATCCGAGTTCTTCGAACGTAAATCCTGCGGGAGCGAGGAACATCACCGATGTTCCACCGATCTCTGTTTCGCCGTATACATGTGTATTGTATCTGCCCGGATTATCTTTGATTCTTTTATGAGCTTCCCTGAGAAGTTCTTTCCTTGTTCCGAATTTAATAGCCTTTCGCGGACAGATTGATGCACAGACCGGAGTCTCATTATTCTTGAGACGAAGGTCTTTACAAAAATCACATTTTACGACAACCGGAGTCGCGCTGTTGTATTCAAATGTTGGAGCGTCAAATGGACAAGCAACTTGGCAATATCGGCAACCGATACATTTATCCTTATCGTAAGCTACAACACCATCGGCTCGTTTTGTAAATGCGGCAACCGGACAAACTGAAACACAAGACGGAACATTGCAGTGTAAACATGATCTGCGAATAAAAGTATATTCGTCCTCCGACTTCCTTTGGAGCTGAATTAAAGTAAGATTTTGTGCATTAAGATCTGTTGGCATTTCATATCTTTTATCGTGCCCTGTATGTGGTAGTTCGTGTGCTTCTTTGCAAGCGGATTGACATCCCCGACAACCGATGCAAAGTGTGGAATCGTTTAACATCGCGTAATTATCGGCAAATTCATCATTTGCTTCCGCGTTTGTTTCATTAAACCCAAGCAAACTAACACCAACAGTCGCTGCACCAAATTTCAAAAAAGATCTTCGGTCTACAGCCATTTTATGCCTCCCCGGATTCTTTTTGCTCTTTCTTTTTCTTCATAACCATTGCTGCTCCCGCTGCTCCCGCGGCTGCTCCTACCAATCCTGTTACAAGTGGATCGTATGTAGAATCTTTTTGGTTAATAATTCCGGGATAAGTACTCGGAGCAGTTGCGAAATGTACATCCACTTGTTGATACATATCCTTTCCCCACGGGAATTTTGGCTCAGTACAACCAATACATGGATGACCACTTCCGATTGGCCAATTAACACCGCTGTTCCATTTTCTGTTCGGGCAATCCGAATGAGTTACCGGACCTTTGCAGCCAAGCGCGTAAAGACAACCGTCATCGCCGAAATCTTTCGCAAAATTACCCTGATCAAATTGTCCCCTTCTTGGGCAATTATCATGAATAATTTTACCATAAAATGCTACCGGTCTTTTGTGTTCATCAACTTTTATAGCTTCCAATCCGCCAATCAAAACTGTAGCTACGGTTCCAATAAACCAATCGGGATGGGGCGGGCAACCGGAAATATTAATAATCGGGGTATCAATTCCTTCTTCTTCCAAAACTTGATCAACAGGTTTGCTCCCCGTTGGATTCGGATCAGCAGCAGGAATTCCGCCAAAGGCGGCGCATGTTCCCATTGAAATTATTGCCATTGCTTTGGGAGCAAGCTCTTTTAGGTGTTGCAGAGATGTAATTCCATGCCCATCTTCTTCACCTACTTCGCAATAAATTCCATCATCTTTGGTAGATATAGCACCTTCGATTACAAGTACGAAACTTCCCTTTGGTTTTTTCTTTAAATCTTGAATTATTTTTACGGCATCATGCCCCTGTGTAGCAGAAACATTTGGATGCCACAACATGCTAAGATGTTTTCCGGGAACGACTTCGCCGAGCAAAACATCCTGAATTTCTGGACTTTTGGAATTGAGTACTGAAACAGAACATCCGGTACAGCAGCCGGCTTGAAGCCATAAAACAGGTACTTCAGCGACAGCTTGAGCAAAAACTTTATTAAAACCGGGTATTCCGAACAGACTTGCTCCCATCACCAAACCGGTGCCTTTACCGAAGAGGTTTATAAATTCACGCCTTGTCCATTCTTTATTTTCACCCATTTTCTTCCTCCATTAATGGATTATTTAATTCTTTTAATGAATTTTCAATTTCCGCTAAAACATGTTTGATAACTTTTGGGATCGAATTTTCAACCGGTTCGGTTAAATTCTCTCCCCAATCGATAGTTTTTGGTTGGATTCCGAATATTGTAATTTCTGAGGGAGCTTTTCCGATAAGTTTTATCATCTGAATCGCTTCTATCAATCCGATCTGATGAACTGATGTTTTCGGAGCAGATTCATAATTGATATCATCCGGTTTGAATTTAAATATCGTCCCCGGATTTTCATTCGCGTCAACAGAATCAATAAAAATCACATGATCATTTCCCTCAAGCCAGGGCATCAGATCAACTCCGAGTGTTCCGCCATCAAACAATTTTACGTTCCTTGGCAAATCATATTTTTTCAGTTCATTGATAGTATGGATTCCGACACCATCATCCATTTGAATCGAATTCCCAACCCCAACGATCAATATTTTCTTATTAGTTATCATGCTTCAATTATGAATTTTGAAAGTTCTTTTCCTTTCGGTGTTACCACATGAATCGCGCAAGCCAAGCAAGGATCAAACGCACGAACGATTCTTACCAGCTCGAAAGGATTGTTAGGATCTTTTACTTTCGTACCCTCAAGAGCTTGTTCGAATGGTCCGGGTTGACCTTTATCATCTCTCGGTCCACCGTTCCAAGTTGTCGGTACAACAGCCTGATAATTTGAAATTTTATGATCTTTGATAGTAATCCAGTGACCCAAAGAACCGCGAGGAGCTTCGGTGATTCCCATTCCTTCTGCGGATTCGGGTATTTCAAAAGGTGTGTGAACCGGTTCGCCTGGTTTTAATTCAAGAACCCATTCAGCCATATAATCAGAAATAATTTTTGCTTCGATTGCTCTGGCCGCGTGCCGACCAAGTGTAGAATCTAAAACGGATGGTGGCGCTTTAAAGTAACCGAGCACATAATCGACTAACTTGACGGTAGGTTCAAAACCATTCAAATACGCAATCAATTGTCTTCCAACCGGACCTACTTCATGAACTTCACCGTTGTATCTCGGAGCTTTTAACCATGAATAAGCGCCGCTCTTTTTGCGGTCGGCAACCGTTTCACCAACAGCAGGTTTTAAACCCGACCCGGACTTATACCAACTATATTTAATATCTTCAGTAATTTGTTCAGGATCAAAATCCAACAATTTTAGATCTTTGATTGAAACTCTTCCTCTTGGGAAAAGTCTTTTTCTTTTTGTGAGATCAGGATTTGAGTCTAATTCAAATCCACCGTAGGACATATATTTACCCACGCCGGAACCAATCGAGAAGTAATCCGGGTATCTGGAGGCGACCATTAAAACATCGGGAATATAAACGTCATTGATAAATGATCGAACTTTTTCCAATCTCCATCGAAAATCGGCTATTTTATCAACAGTTGGTCTTTCAGAACATCCTCCGGGAACCATTGCCATATTATGCGGCATTTTTCCACCAAAAATACCGAGCAATTCATGAGTGATTGTTCTCATCTTCAGAGCTTGTACATAGTGTTTAACTGCTGCAACATTTTCTTCTTTTTTGAGCCTGTAATCACCTTCATATCTTGGAAAGAAAGGCGCTAACGAACCTCGATCGATAAATTGTTTCACTTGTACGAGTTCGGGATCTTTGCCTTTATAATCGGCTACCGCCGCAACATCGACATAATCGAGTGCGGTCAAGTGATAAAAATGCAGAATGTGTGATTGTAGATAATTGCTTCCAAAAATAAGATTTCGCATGATGCGTCCGTTGTCGGGAATTTTCCCGGCAATTCCAAAAGCGGAATCAAGATTTAGAGTTGACGCTGTTGAATGAGCTGTGGGACAAACTCCGCAAATACGTTGAGTTATCCTTTGTGCGTCGAGTGGGTTACGTCCTTCAAGAATATTTTCGATTCCCCTCCAAAGGGTACCGGCACTTCTTGCTTCGGTAACGACTCCATTTTCAACAACGGCTTCAATTTTTAGATGACCCTCTACACGGTTTAGCGGATCAATTACAATTTTAGCCATTTATCCTCCCGGTTAATTTTGAGATTGTTTGTTGTTTAGATCGTCAGAAATTTTTTCCGATAGATTTTCAATTGTTAAGTTCCCCTTGATTAAAATTTCGTCTCCAAGGTGAAAATTCTCTTCTAATATGCATCGAAAACTTAAAAAGGATGGTTCAAGTTGGATTGTCATCAATTTCTCAGATTCCCTTTGATAAATCTCAATTACTTTTCCGTTCAATTCGACTTTTTGAGCGGCTTGAATTTTAGTCATGACCAGTCCTTAATTATCGACGGTAATAGTATCGCAATTAGTATGCCGAATCATAATCGAGAGAAAAGGACTGTTTTGTACTATTATCCTATAAAAATTAGCGGAAATCCGCAGGTAGAATTACGGAATTCCGCAAATTCAGAAAATTTTAATGATTGGTGGAGCAATCAACATTGTATTTTTTGATTTTATCACGGAAGGTGGAAAGACTCATATTGAGCATTTTTGCGGCTTGGGTTTGATTGCATTCGGCCCGTGATAAAGCCTGGCGTAAAAGGTTCACTTCCAGGCAATTTACAACGGATTCGAAACTCATCTTATTATCTACGAAGCAACGATCACATGCTTTCAAAATTATTTCTTGAGGATCTTCGTTTTTTATCTCAATCGGCAGATCGTGAGTATCGATAGATCCTTCGGTCAGCAAGGTTAATCTTTGGATTACATTACGAAGCTCCCGAACATTTCCCGGCCATGAATAAGATTCGATAGCACGAAGCGCATCATCGCTCAATTCAAATTCTTCTTCAGGCGCATAGTAACCGAAAAAATAATTTACGAGTGGTCGGATATCTTCCCTTCTTTCACGAAGCGGAGGAATTTGAACAGGAACAACATTAATTCGGTAAAACAGATCAGATCTAAATCGACCTTTTTCGATCAGAAGTTTTAGATCAACTTTTGATGCTGTTATTACCCTAACATCAATTGGAATTGGCTTTGTGCCGCCGATTCTCATTAATTCGTGCGATTCTAAAACTCTAAGTAATTTGGTTTGAATTTCCAATGGAACATCATCAATATCATCCAAAAATATGCTTCCTGTATCCGCGATTTCAAATAAACCTTTTTTTTCGGTGTGGGCGGAAGTAAAAGATCCTTTTTCATGTCCAAATAATTCGCTTTCGAGCAAATCTGAGGATAACGCTGAGAGGCTCACTTTTACGAAAGGTTTATCGTACCGGAGACTATTATAGTGGACATATTCGGCAAATATTTCTTTCCCGACACCTGTCTCCCCAACCAATAAAATAGAACTGTTTGAACTCACAACACGATCAATTCTATCTATCATTTTTTGAACATTTTCGTTGTGCGTAATAAGATTTACCGGTTTCCGTTTCGAACTATTTGATTCGTTTCTCAATGATTCTCCTAATTATTTTTCGCGCCTTCATCAATCCAAACTTTAATTTTTTGAATCTGACTCTCACTGAGTTTATCGAATCCAAAACTTTCCGGAGGCATTCTGATCGCTGATTTATTAGAATGTGTAACCAGATAAATTCTGCTTACTTCTGAGTCTCCGGGAATAATAAGCGCCTGGTTTCTATTTAAATACCTTGAATTCATAAGTGATTCATAACTCTCAAAATTCAAATTTTTCTGATCGTCCTCGGAATTATGACAGATGGTGCAATTTTCATCCAAAATTGGTTTAATGTCATTAGAGAAACTTACATTTTCAGTTTTTCCACCGCAAGAGACTACAAACAAAAGAAACATTATAAAAATAAATTTCATTTTAATTACTCCTAACAGATTCTAGGGAGTTGTTCGCCAAGCGGCAGATCAACAATTTGTTCCACACCAAGAATTGTTTTTTTAACAACTACGCCTCGATGTTCATTCACAACTTCACCTATTATTTCAGAATCCTTGCCACAACGATGTGCACGCATAATTTGCAATAAATTTTCCGCGTGTTCCGCTGCTACCACTGCGATCAATTTGCCTTCATTGGCAACAAACAAAGGATCAATTCCAAGAATCTCACAAGCTCCTTTTACATTTGGTTTAATCGGAATTTTCTCGGCATTGATATTTATGCCGACATCAGATTGTTTCGCAAATTCGTTCAATGTCGCGGCAACTCCGCTTCTTGTCGGGTCTCTCATCGCGTGTATATTTTTGGTTGTTTCAATCATTGATTTAACCAAATCATTTAATGATACCGTGTCGCTCATAATGTCATTCTGAAATGAGAGCCCTTCACGACTTGTCATAATCGACATTCCATGATCCGCTATTGTGCCTGAAACAATAATTTTATCCCCGACCTTTAGATTCGAAGCACTGATATCAACTTCGGAATTTCTTACTCCGATACCGGAAGTATTAATGTATATTTTGTCGCATTGACCTTTGTTCACTACTTTAGTGTCTCCGGTAACGATTTTAACTCCGGCTTCATCCGCTGCTTTTTTCATGCTGAGGACGATCGAAAAAAGATCTGAAATCTTCAGCCCTTCTTCAAGTATAAACGCAACGCTGAGGTAAAGCGGCGTAGCGCCATTCATGCATAAATCGTTCACAGTTCCGTTGATCGCAAGTTCGCCAATATTTCCACCCGGGAAAAAAATCGGATCGACAACAAAAGAATCGGTTGTAAAAACTATTTCGTTGCCGTTTAATTTTAGTGAAGCCTGGTCTTCCATTTTGTTAAGTACTTCGTTTCCGAAAGTTTTAACAAACATCTCATCAATCAATTCTGAAGTTAATCTGCCTCCAGAACCATGTGCAAGTTGAATGGTATCATAATTGTTTATCGGCAGCGGACAATTGAACCCATTTTCAAGAGTGATATTTCTCATTGGTTCACCAAGTATTTATAACGATTATATTTGTAATAGGCCGCACAAGCCCCTTCGTTAGAAACCATAGTAGCACCAAGCGGATTTACCGGACTGCATTCTTTACCAAATGCCGGGCATTCAAATGGTTTTTTGTTGCCTTGCAAGATTTCTCCACTTATGCATAGTTTTGATTCTTCGGTTTTAATGGAAGTGACATCAAACTTTAATGCCGCGTCATAGTTTTCATATTTTTTATTGATTCCTAATCCGCTTTGAGGAATTTCTCCAATTCCCCTCCACTTTTTATCCTCGATTTGAAAAACTTCTTTCAAAATATTTTGAGCGGCTTCATTTCCTTCTCTTTTGATCGAACGGGAGTATTGATTTTCAACAAACGCAATTCCCTCTTCCAATTGTTTTACTGCAAGGTAAATTCCTTCGAGCATATCCACCGGCTCAAATCCAGTTGGAACGATTGGAACAGAATATTTTTCCGCAATCGGTTCATATTCCCAATATCCCATCACGGTGCAAACATGACCCGCGGCAAGAAATCCGTTTACTCGGTTTAGCGGAGAATTTAAAATCGCTTCCATCGCCGGAGGCACCAAAACTTGGCTTACTATTTCTGAAAAGTTTGTAACGCCTAAATCTGAGGCGTGTTTTATTGCCATTGCATTAGCCGGTGCCGTTGTTTCGAATCCAACTGCAAAAAACACGACTTCCTTTTGCGGATTCGCCTTTGCAATTTTTACGGCTTCGAGCGGTGAGTATACGATTCTAACATCTGCCCCGAGAGATTTTGCTTTTAACAAATCCTCATTTGAACCCGGAACTCTGAGCATATCGCCAAATGACGTAAAAATAACATTCTTTCTTTTTGCGATTTCGATTGCTCTATCGATAACTTCGAGTGGAGTTACACACACCGGACAGCCGGGACCGTGGATCATTTCAATATTTTCGCTGAGTAGTTGATCAATTCCATATTGAATTATCGTATGAGTCTGGCCTCCGCATAATTCCATAATCGCCCATTTTTTTGACGCGATCTTATTAATTTTTTCAATCAAATATTTGGCTAGTTTCGGGTCTCGAAATTCATCAAGATATTTCATCTTTCTCCCTTTCTAATGGATTATCGTAGATGTCTCTGCCGTCCTTCGCGGCTTCTTCTGTCATTTGTTTAAAGTATTGCAAAGTTTCTTCCGCGTCAGCTTCATCAAGAACAGAGATTGCGAATCCGGCATGCACCACAACATATTGACCAACTTCGACATTTTCGCAATAGGATAAACACGCTTTGCTTACACTTCCGGCAAAATCGATTTTGCCCATTAAAAGCCCGTCTTCATCTATTATATCAATCACTTTTCCGGGGATTCCCAAACACATTTTTCACCTCAATTGTTATAAATTGGTTCAGATAGATTTTCTGCTAAAAGTTTTGTGACTATTGCGACTTGACCGAGGGAGATTCCTCCGTCATTGCATGGTATTTTCTTTTGTGTAAAAACATTAAATTTTTCGTTTTGTAAATCATTTACGAGCATTTTTAACAAAACCGTATTTTGAAATACACCGCCGCTTAAAACGACTTTGTTTATTCCGGAATAATTATATGCACGAATAACCGCGTCGCGCAAACGCAAACTCAACGATCTATGGAATCTGGAAGCAATCGTTGAATATGATTCACCTTCAAGAAAATCAAAATAAACAGATTTGATGATATCCTTGAATTCCAATTCCGGGAAATCAGAATCGCCTTTAATTTCGTAAGCTTTCGCATTAAAATCGTTTACGGAATGCATAAAATGTATAGCGGCTTCAGCTTCAAACCGGTTGATTTTGGGTCCGCCCGCAATAGCCGCCACCGCGTCAAAAAGTCTTCCTGTACTACTGGTAAGCGGCGAATTCAAGTTTTTCTCCAAAATCATTTGAATTTGATCAACGGGAAGATCTTGAAAATGCGGAAGCAAGGGAATTTCGCCATCAAAAGATTTATACAAATAACTTACCGCCGAACGCCAACATTCTTTTGATGCAGCGTCACCGCCGGGTAATTGGATATATTCGTTATGTGCAAATCTTTCAAATTTGGTATAACTGCCGATAAATATTTCACCACCCCAAATCGCATTGTCATATCCGAGCCCTGTTCCGTCGCAAATAACTCCGATTACATCTTCGTCAATTTTATTTTCCAACATACAAGATGCCATGTGGGCGTGATGATGCTGGATTTTAAATATCGATTTATTGGTTTGTTTATCCGCCCATTGTGACGATAAATAGTTCGGATGATAATCCCGCGCTATAAATTCGAAATTGGTATCGAGAATTTGTTGCATATGTTTGGTGGTTTCCTCGAAGAAATTTATTGCGGGCAAATTTGTTAAATCACCGATGTATTGACTTGGGAAAGCTTTATCATCTTTTGATAGACAAATTGAATTTTTCAATTCCGCGCCAACAGCAAGAATGGAAGGAAATTTTCCGGATAAAGGAATATGTTTCGGCACAAATCCCCTGCTTCTGCGATATGTGAATGTATCTTCATCATGCAAAACAATTGAGTCATCTGAACGGATTAAAATTTCGCGATCATGAAATACAAAATAATCGGCTATATCCGCGAGCCGGTGAAAAGCTTCATCGTTTTTGATTGCAATCGGTTCATCGGAAATGTTTGCGCTTGTCATAACCAAAATCGGCGATTCAACTTTAGAAAACTTTTTCAAATGTTCGAACAAAACACAATGCAATGGTGTGTAAGGCAGCATTACTCCAATTCTTCCATTATCAGGCGATATGGAATCTGATAAATTATACGAATCTGACTTTTCTAATAATACAATCGGATGCTCAGGCGATTCCAATATTTCCATCTCTGAATCATTTAATTTTGCTATTGAACGAACGGATTCAAAATCGCGACACATAACCGCAAGTGGTTTTGCTTCTCGATTTTTTCTTTTTCTTAATTCATTTACAACCGAGTTATTATTTGCATCGCACGCTAAATGAAATCCTCCAAGTCCTTTAATTGCCAAAATTTTCCCCTTCAAAAGCAGATTCGCGGCATGCTCCAAAGGGTTTTCACCCTTTTCTGTTTCATTTTTATTATTTGCCAACCAAACTTTCGGACCGCAAACCGGACAAGCATTGGGCTGAGCATGGAACCTACGATTTATAGGATCTTCAAATTCAGATTTACATTCCGGACACATCTCAAACTTTTCCATCGTAGTGTATTTACGATCGTATGGAATTTTCTCAATAATTGTAAATCTCGGGCCACAATTCGTACAGTTGGTGAAGGCATAATGAAATCTTCGGTTGTTTTTATCAGAAATGTCTGAAATACAATCGTTACAGATTGCTACATCGGGGGAAATTAAAGTTTTATTGCCTAAAGTCTCGGAGGATTTAATAATCAGGAATTTTTCATCCAAACTATTTAGTTCGAGAGTTTTTGTGGATAAAGTCGAGATTGAAGAAAGTGGTGGTGATTCATTATTGATAGCCATAATAAAATCCCGAACGGAATTGTCCTCGCCTTGCACTTCAATAATTACGCCGTCATTTGTATTTGAAACAAATCCGGTCAGATTAAAATTGTGTGCTAATCTATATATAAAAGGCCGGAACCCAACCCCCTGTACAATTCCGTTTACCTTCACTTCACATCTTGTGAGGGTATTAGTATCCAATTTGTCCTTTGCTAGTTTTTTAAATTTTTTAGCCAATCATACCATGCGTTAAGTCCTTCACCACTTTTAACCGATAACTCAATAAATTGGAGGTGATGATTTACTTGAACTGCGTAATTTTTCATTTTTTCTAAATCAAAATCCAGATATGGTAATAAATCTATTTTATTAATTATACAAAGATCTGATGATTGGAACATATTCGGATATTTGATTGGTTTATCTTCACCTTCCGTAACAGAAATTATCACCACTCGTTTCGTTTCCCCGAGATCAAAAAGTGAAGGGCAGACTAAATTCCCTACATTTTCAATCATTAGAATCGAATTATTCTCAGGATTTAGTTCCTTAATGGCGGCGCTCACCATATTTGAATCAAGATGACAACCATTCCCGGTATTAACTTGAATCACCGGAACACCAACCGAATCGATACGATTGGCATCGTTCATCGTTTGTTGATCACCTTCGATGACATAAAACCCCTGTTGATCTTTAAGGTCGGTTAATGTTTTTTCGAGCAGACTTGTTTTTCCGGACCCGGGTGAGCTGACAAGGTTTATTGTTCTAATATTTTTTGCTTCGAAATATCCACGATTCCGTTCGGCGATTAAATCATTTTTATGTAGAATATCCGTTTCGATTGATATTTTTTTTGAATGAGTATGTTCGTGGTGATTGTGTGAGTGATGTTCGCTATGCGAATGTGAATGATTTTGATGATTAGAAGAAATATGTTGATGTGAATCTATTTTCCCGGGTTTCCTTAGTGTAACCGCTTCATCCGGTTGTGTGCACCCGCATGTATCGCACATAAATAACCTCTTAATTTATGTCAATTGATTTTACCCTCATTTCGCGACCGGCAATAATTTCGACCTTATGGGAATTACAGACCGGACATTTTGCGTAATAATTTTCTGTATTAAACGTACTTAAACATTCCGTGCAATTAAATTGAGCTTCCACGTGGTTGATTATCATTTTCGCGGAATTACAAATTGTACCCTCTTTAATTACATCAATAGCGAATAATAGTGATTCCAATTCAATACCTGCAAGTTTCCCAATGTCCAACTCTATTTCATTAACTTTTAGAGCCGCAGACTTAACTGCATATTCTTCCGCAATCTCGATTATGTTTTGGGCTATTGCCATTTCGTGCATAAAAAATCATCAATTATTTTAGGCACTAAAATAATACAATAAACTCCGTTTATATTCAATACTATTTCTATTTTTTTTGAGGATTGAAAAAAGCGCTTAGATGAAGCTGAATCTATTTACTTGAGGAGTAATAATTTATTCAGTTGTTGTGTTTTTGGAGTTTTGAAAAATAAGAAATATACACCACTTGAATTGTTTGTCATATCTATTGTGCCGGTGTGAATTCCGGCGTCTAATTCTTCATTTAGGATAGTTTTTACTTTTCGCCCTAACAAATCATATAACTCCAGGATCACATTACCGCGTTCTGCCAAAGAATATCTGAATTTTGTAGTCGGATTAAATGGATTTGGATAGTTGGGATATAAATTATCTATAAGAGTTACACTTTGATTATTCGATACCGAAGAATATACTCCGTTTCTTTCACCGGGCGATCCGTTCTCGTTTGATCTTTCCCAACTGACCGGCAAATTATTATCAAGATCCGGATGAATCAATTCGAGGGTTGCCCCGTATCCGTCGGCTTCATTTGGCCAAGGATTCACATCATCATATTCAACCGAATCGATAACTAACCCGATATCGTTTATAAGGTAAATCGTTTCTCCACCACCACTGAAACCGAATTGTATATTCCCAATAATATTTTTGACGGAAGTAAATTTAGATTCGAATAAAATCTGATCTTCGACCAATACTAAATATTCATCAGGTTTCATTACCGAATTTGTGGGAATTATAAATTCATGTTCTTGTGAATCTTTAATCACCCATTCGGAAAGATCAATATCGGAATTACTGTTGTTATATAATTCGATCCAATCTTCTGTGTTAAAATCTGCACTCGAATTGTAATTAATTTCATTAATCACAATAGTCTCATTTTCGCCATCCCATTTCCTGAAGTTTGCGGTAACCGAATTTGTAGTTGCCGGATTAATTACGATTGTTTCTGATTTGGTTGAGATTCCACTCCAGCCGATAAAACTATATCCAGGTTTTGCGACTGCTTTTATTGGAAGTTCTATATTGTTAAAAAAGAGTCCGTTCCAATCTTCCTCTGTAATTAAAAGAGAATTAGCCTTTATAACGCCGCCTTCAATATTGTTATTTTTGAAATTGACAGGCGAAGTTCCGCTGATTCCAAAATAATTCTGGAAAAATATTCTGAAATAAATCGTACGGTTTTGCGCAAAATTCCTTAATTGATTTATTCTTGTTTCCCAGTTTGCTTTCGAAAACATTCCCCATCTGTTTGCGTGATTCGAAATTTCCGGTCTGACCAAACCCGCCAGCGAATCCAGAATATCCGTTGCTCTTTCGCTGCTTAAATTTGTATTAGCCAAGTCCGCTGCTCTGAGGATGAACTGATTCTTAAACTCGGAATTTTCTAATAATTTCCGGAGAAGAAGCGTAGACCAGGGTGGATTAGGCCAACCGGGACCATTTGCTTCCGTCGCGAATTCAAGAGTATTATTTGTATATCTGCCGGAGTTAAATAGTCCGAATCCGAAATCTAGGTCAAAAAGTATCCAACGCCATCTTGAATCACCATCCCACGCTTTCCAAAATTTGATGTTGTTTCCGGGCCAATCGGTATTGTCATAGTATATGTTCAATAGTTGATAAGAGATGAAGTTCTCAATATCAATTTGAGATTTTACATATTCATAATTTGATGAAACGGACATTGAATTTGAGGAAATATAGTTATAGAGCTGATTATATTCGTCGGAGAATCCTTCAACTACGTCAGATTGAAATTCAAGGATATCCACTCTTTGTGGATCGATATCATGATGGCTCGCGAGGAAATCTTCATTAATTTTTTCACGGATATTTTGAATTCCCCAATATTCTCCATTTAAATACAAAACGGCGGGCCGGAATGCCATAGCGTCAACGCCGGTTCCTTTTGAAATATTTTGCATCAATCCATCACGAAGCATCGTTTCCAACCAATCGTTTCCCGAATTTCTTAAAACTAAAGATTCAAATTTATTTATCGGTAAATCAGGAAACATTTGATATTCCAAAGTAGATGTTCCGTATTCATTTCTGAAATGTAAGGCTAAAGATTTTTGTGCGTTTGCACGACTCCAGGCACCAAATATTTTTAATCCGCAGCCAACAGAAAATTCTTGGTTGCCATTATGAAAAAACTCAATATTTGCCGGTTTCTCCCAATCTTGCCAAAAATTTGCACCAAAATTTGGATCCTTGCTCTCCGCGTTTGGTCCGAGCACATATATTCCCGAGTTGTAATCCCACAAATTGGAAGGTTCAGTCGTAATAGAAACAATCGGTAATTTATGGTTTTGATTCAAAACATATGTATTTACAGTAGTTGCGCCGGGCATAAATCCATCTGTGAAAGCTTTAGCTTTTACAACAACCGTAGATGAAATATTTAAAGGGTGACTATACTTCTGAGAATTTTTCGTCGGTTCAGATCCATCCGATGTAATGTAAATATCTGCAGCAGAATTTGTTGAAAGTGTTATTGATATCGAATTGATATAAACTCCACCAGGTGAGCTAAATTCAACATTTGGTGATATCGCCGGAAAAGAGTCACCGGAATTTTGTGCTCCGGGAGTTGGGTTTGAAAATATCACCAACGAATCACTATTATTCACATGCCGTCCGAACGAAACGTTAACCGGTAAATTTGGAAGAATCATCGAATCAATAATTTGGGAGCCTCTACTCAAATATAAATCATCCCCTTCAGCTTTTAATTTGAAATTTGTGTGCAGTTGATCAGATAACAAATCGAGTTTGCTTGAACTTCCTTTTCCATCAGCCGGTTTTTCAGTCAGACCAAGAGTCAGAAATGGAATCATTGATAAATCAGAAGAATTCATACTAATATTGTGGACTTGGACAGCCAACACATTATTCCCAACGTACAATAATTCCTTTGGAACTTCATAAACATTAGCTTTTCCACCGTTATAAAGCTGTGCTTCTCGATCAGAACTTGGAATTCTATTATAAGCAACCGGACTTCCAGGCAGACCAAGATTTGCCCTTCCAATTTCAATTCCGTTTAGATATGCAACAAAAGCATCGTCAAAATCTATGTGAAATAATATTCGACCAATATCCGAAGTGTCTTCGATCGTAAATGCTTTCCTTCCGAAAACTGAGAGCGCACTTCGGATGACGGTATTGTCGTCATTGTCGCCGTATCCGATCCCGGTTGGTCCGGAACTCCACGCTGCATCATTAAAACCCAGATTATTCCAGTTTGTCGGAGGTTCGCTTGTCGGTATTAAATAACTCCAATTCTCTCCTTCATCAATAATTGTTTCCCAATGAACAACGGAGTTATTGGTTGATTTTCCGGAAGCAAATACAATACGATATTCATGCGGATTAAGAATTAATGAGGGAAACTGCCATTTATCAATCTTCGTTTTGGAATCGGACAGGAAATAGTTGGAAACATCAATCGGGTTTGTTGAGGAGTTGTAAATTTCAATCCAGTCAGGGTCATCACCATCCTCATCGTTAATTAAGTCAGCATTCGAACTCGAGACTTCATTTATAATTATCGATTGGGCAGAAGCCAATGAGAATACCGCGAAATAACCGATCAGAAAATACGTTCGCATTTTCCCTAAAACCAATTTCATTAGAAATACTCTTCGTCAAAGAATATATTTATCCCTGATACACCTTCTAAATTCTTGAGTTCCGTTATTAGCCCTTCTTCTATTTTCTCTTTCCTTAATTGTATGAAGTACGAAATCTCGATAAGATCGGTGTCGCCTAATGATTTTGCATTAATCAATTTATATTTAGAAGCATAACTGTTGATTATTTTTATGTATTCCTTTTCGCTTACGGGAGATTTCGTATTAAAATTAAACTGAAGCAATTGTTCTTTTTTTATTGGTGAGATTAAATTAGTTCTGGATAGAATTACGAGAACTCCACCAATTGTAATCGTTGCCAAAATTGCCAGCTGATGAAATCCGACGCCGGCTGCCATTCCAATCGATAAGGCGAAAAATATAAAAATAATGTCCAGAGTTTCTTTAACTGCGGTTCTGAAACGAATAATCGACATTGCTCCGACTAACCCAAAAGCCCTGGCTAAGTTATTTCCGATTACCATAATTACAACGGCTGTAATCATAGCCAAAACAATGAGTGAGTTCACAAATGATTTTGTGTATCCACCACCATTATAACTTTTGCGATAAAAATATGAGATAATCAAACCGCAAATGAAAGCAATTCCGAGATTTGTAAATGCTTCCTCAAGGGTAAGTGAATACTGAAATATTTCTTTAAATTCTTGTGGCATAGTATTTTAATAGACTAATTGATTTCGGTAAACCCTGTGACGGGCTTTATTTACTCTTCGAATTCTGGTGCCGTCCAAACAATGAGTATATTTAGAAATAGCTTGTCGCACTAATCCGAAATCCTCAACAATTCTTTGAATCCACTCAGAATAACCTTTATAAAATTTAATTTCAAGTATGGTAACATCTTGCATAATTGGATTTAAAATATCATCTCTGTAAATATCTTCCAATCTGGGTTTATCCGCTTTCCTCAAATCATGATCAATCGTAATCCTCGTTGTGGAATCAAATCGAGAGAGGAAAGGTTCTCGATCATAAACTACAAGTGTTTGGGGAACAAGTGAAAAACGGTTTATATGATATAAAAATCTGTTAGCTGCCTCATGATAATCGAAATCGTTTATTACATATTTATTAATGTCATGTTCAACCATAAGTTTTTCTAGATTTTCATATTTAAGCTTCGCGCGATTCTTAATTTGGGAATTTTCATATTTTCGCTTGATTTCGAGAAAAGTTACCGATTCAGGAATTTCATTGTTGTAAACACGAATTCTTATTTTTTTTCTATTACTTATTCCTTCGAGTTTTTCATGATAATATTTTAAATTTAAGGAATCATAATAAATGCTGCGAACGGTGTAATAGTTCCCTTTCCTTCCTCGCGCATAATCATCAATGCTAACACGAGGCAAAATTGCTTTTTTGAAATCCTCAACTTGGTCTAAAGGGAGATAGTATTTGAACTCTTTCCGATAAGCTGCTTTCATCACTAATTCACATTTTCGATAATATAATCGATAAGGGTTATTGATCCAATTGAAAGATTGCAGTTTACAACGCTGTTAAGCGCGAGTTTGTCTGAGAAAATAAACGGTTTTGATGTCACTTTTAGATAAGGTTCTCCGGCATAAAAAAATGTATTCTCATCAATTGATTCTATTTCCGTAAGTATTGGATCGGATAAAGTTTGAATTAATATCTCATTACCAATATTAATTTGATTTAACTTAGCTACAGGAATAGCAAACTTCACAACCGTATTTGAAATTGAATTTACAATCAACAAAGTATCATTGTTTTCATACGTTTGAATTTTTCCGGTGAATGGTGCAATGACTTTTAACCTCTCTATCCGATTTTTAAGCGCTTCGCCCAAATTTCGCGCGGCTTCGATTTGCTGCCTTAGCGCGAATACAGCTTCCGGTTTACTTCCGGTTTCAGCATCGGCCAACATTTGTTTTTTAATAGACAGATCAATTTTATAAAGCTCTAATTGTCCTTCCACTATATCAAACTCTTGCTGCGAAATAATATTTTTCTCTAACAGTAATTTTGATCGTTCATACAATTTATTTTGAGTCTCGAGCTGTTTCTCCGCGAATGAAACTCTTGATCTCATTTCATTTAAAATTTCTTCTTTTTCGCCGGTTGTTAAAATTGTAAGTGTTCCTTCCAGTTCGGAAATCGTCAAAGCGATTTCGTTTTCTGTTTCAAAAAATCTGTTGGATGCAAATACCGCAAGAGTATCTCCTTCAAATATTGAACCACTTTTATTGATCAACCTATAATCGACTACATCTCCACGCTGGAAACTGTATATCGAATATTTCTCCACCTGACCGGAGGCATTATCAATCGAGAAGGTTTCTACTCCGCCCGAGGTATTTGTTCTGATAATAAAAGTATTCTTTGCAAGTATTTTACCACGCGTAGCGTAGGTATTATCAAACGAGGGATTTATCAAAATGATTACAATAATTATCGAAATAATAAAAATAAGGAGGGCGTATTTCGTTTTTGTATTTAAGTAAACCATTATAAGAACGTTGAACTGTGAAAATAAATTAAGCCCGTAAAGTAAGTAAAAATTGGATATTATCTAAGATAAAAACGTCTTTATACGTAAACTATTTTTGGTCGGCATGATAAAAATAGTTCTGCTTTTTATCCTTTTAAAAACTGATCGAATTGCAATCAAGAGTCTCTGCTCAATCGAGTTTTTGTTAAAAATATAAAATGAATATTTAACCAATAGGCAATCATTCCAAACCAGTTTGACAAATCTTTACGCTTACGCTCCTTCTCATTTTCGGTGCACAGTAATGAGGCAAACGTTAGCCTAATTTTAAAGTATCATCGTAATAAATTAATTACTTAGAAAAGTAATTTAAATAATATAAAATGTTCATAGTTATTAAAACCTATTAAAAAATCCGTCTAAACTTTTTTTACGCAAACTTAGTTCTGATCATGTTTGGATATAAAAATCGAACACTTTTGATTACCATAAATAGTGGAGCAAATCTTCATTAATCTGATCATCTTTCTATATATTAGGAACCGATATTTCGGTTATTGCATCCAATTATGTTTGGTTCAGACATACAGCAATAAAAAAATGTTGTTTATTGCACTTTTGCATTTAATTAAATGTTATTCCCAAATAGATCATCCAGAGTATTTAAAGTGAGTTCTAAATGAAGCTAAAATTCAAACCTGTGTACGTCATTCCAGTTATAATTTTAATAGTTGGATATTTTTTAATGCAATTACTTTTTACAATGAGTGAAGAACCGGAGAAAAAAACGCCAATTCCAAGAGTGAAAATTGTGCAGGGCGAGGTTATTAAATTGGGAGACGTAACATCCGAAGTGAAAGCTTATGGTCGATTGCAAGCGACTCAAAATATCGTACTTACCAGCGAGGTTGCCGGGATTATTCAACAAGGCGATGTTCCATTTCTTACCGGTCAATCTTTCAAAAAAGGTGATCTCATAGTAAAAGTTGACGAACGCCAAACCGCCCTGGATCTCAAGAGCGCGAAAAGTGATCTTTTAACTGCGCTCTCAAATGTTTTGCCGGAATTACGTATTGATTTTGAGGATGAATATCCCGAATGGCAATCGTTTTTTAATTCAATTTCATTCGATTCAAAAATTAGCTCACTTCCCGCCATAAAAGATTCCAAGTTAAAATTATTTTTAGCGCGATTTAATATTTTCAAACTTTACTTTACTGTGCAAAATTTAGAAATACGATTGGAGAAGCATTTTTTCCATGCACCTTTTAATGGCTCAATAACAGAGACCGATTTGAAAATCGGATCTACTGCGAGGAGCGGGACTAAACTTGGCTCAATTATCGGACTTTCAAATGCCGAACTGAAAGTTCCCTTACCAAGCAAAGATTTGCAGTGGATTAATAAAACACAAACCGTAAAAATCTACTCAAACGAAATGCCGTACGTTTGGAGCGGTAAAATTAAAAGGATCTCCGAGAACTTGAATCAGCAGACTCAAACCTTAGAGGCGTTTATAGAAATTACAGCCGGACCAACTGACAAGTTGTATGAAGGCGTATTTTTAACCGCCGAATTAACGGGAACGATAATTTCCGATGCGATTAAAATTCCCAGAAAATCGCTGTATGAAGAATCTAATGTTTACTTAATAAATAAGGGTAAACTCGAATACGTTAAAGTAAATATCGCTCGGGCACAGAATAGCTATGTTATTGTAAACTCAGGTTTAAATAATGGTGATACACTGGCAATTGATGTGATGCAAGGAATTGCGCCAGGCATGGCCGCAAAAGCAATTATTGATGAAAATCCTCTCGAGGCAAATTAATGGAAAAATTAATTGCCTTTTTTATTCGTTACAGGGTTTGGAACAATGTTTTATTGTTTTCGATCTTTGCTTTCGGCTTTTTAATGTTTTCATTGATGAAATACTCGTTCTTCCCAGAAATCCCACCCGATATTTTAAATATCCAGGTTGTTTATCCAGGTGCGGCACCTGAAGAAGTAGAAGAAGGTGTGGTTTTAAAAATCGAGGAAGCTTTAGATGGGTTGGAAGGCATAGAAAGAGTTACATCCTCCTCGCGCGAAAATTTTGGAGTGGTAAACGTTGAAAAATTCAAAGAAGCGAATATGGATGAGGTTCTTACCGATGTTAAAAACTCGATTGATAGAATAAATTCGTTTCCTCAGGGAATGGAAAAACCGGTAATTTTTGAACAGAAATTTAGAACACGTGCGCTTTCTATCGTTCTATACGGAGACGCGAACCTCTACAATATTAAATACATCGCCGAACAGTTTAGAGATAATTTACTTCTTACCGATGAAATCTCACAAGTCACAATTCAAGGTATCCCAAATCTTGAATTTTCAATTGAAATTTCGGAGCAGGATTTACGCAAGTACAATCTCACTTTTGATGAAGTATCAAGAGCGGTTGCTTCGGCGAATGTGAATATTTCAGGTGGGAAATTTGAGACTCTGGACGAAGAAATTCTGATACGCGCAAATGGTCGAAAATATTTTGCGGATGAATTGGTTGGAATCGTAATAAGAGCGTTGCCAAATGGTGAGAAAATTTTCCTAAGTGATATTGCAACGATAACTGAACAATGGGAAGATGTTCCCAACAAATCTTATTTCAACGGAAGGACCGCAGCAGTTCTGGAAGTTGAGAAAACCGAGGAAGAAGATATTCTCGCGGTTGCCGAGGTCACTAAAAACTTGATTGATGAATTCAATCAAACAAATAGTACGGTTCAGGCCATTGTTATAAATGACTCAACGATTTCTCTCTCCGAAAGAATAGAACTATTAGTAAAAAATGGATTATTCGGATTAGTTTTAGTTTTATTAACCTTAGGATTTTTCCTTAATCTTCGGTTATCATTCTGGGTCTCGCTCGGTATCCCCTTCTCTTTCGCCGGAATGTTTATAGTCGCGTTTTTATCTGGTATTACAATTAATGTAATCTCCTTGTTCGGAATGATTATCGTAGTCGGAATATTGGTGGATGATGCGATCGTGGTTGGTGAAAATATCTATGCGCATTACGAAAACGGTGAACCCCCGATGCTTGCCGCTCTGAATGGTACGAAGGAGATGGTTGGTCCGGTTTTTACTTCAATTTTTACGACAGTTATTGCGTTTATGCCATTTTTCTTTTTGGATGGTTTTTTAGGGAAGTTTATTTGGCATATGGCTTTGGTTGTTATAGCCACTCTATTATTTTCACTCGCCGAAGCATTTTTAATACTTCCCGGTCATCTTGCTCACTCAAAGGGATTACACCCGCACAAGGAAGATTCTAAATTCAGGAAACGCATCGAGGGATTTATTGATTGGATTACCAATTCCTTATACGCGCCTTCGCTTCGATATGCGATGAGGCACAAATGGATCACACTAGTAATTCCTATTTCGTTTGTAATGGTGACAATCGGATTGATTAAAGGAGGGATAATCGGTGTTACTTTTTTTCCATTTATCGATGGTGACACTTTACCCGTTAATATTTCGTTGACTGCGGGGAAACAAGAATTCGAGACAGAAGAGATTTTAAAACAAATTGAAAAAGCATCGTGGGAAGTAAACGAAGAAATTAAAGAAGAAAGAGTTGATGGGAAGGATGTAGTTCTTGATATTAAACGTGACATCGGCGTTAATGATCTTGGTGAATCAGGCAGTCACACGGGCAGAATTACTCTTGAGTTGCTTTCCGGCGAAGAGCGAAACATGGATTCTTATTTAATCGCGAACCGAATAAGAGATAAAATCGGTCCTATTCCCCGGGTTCAAAATATTACATACGGCAGAACTAGTCTTTTTGGCAAACCAATTTCAGTCTCATTGCTCGGCAATAATCTCACCCAACTTGATCGCGCCAAAGAATTGCTGTTCAAAGAACTTGATAATTTTAGTACTCTCAAAGATGTTACTATTTCAAGTGAAGAAGGCCCGCGGGAATTATCTATTCAATTAAAACCAAAGGCTTATGCTCTCGGACTTAATTTACGCGAAGTTGCTCGGCAATTACGACAAGGGTTTTTCGGTGATGAAGTACAGAGAATTCAGAGAGGACGAGACGAAATAAAAGTTTGGGTCAGATACAAGGAAGAAGATCGCGCTCAACTCGGCGCGCTAAACCAGCTTCGAATTCGAACCGCTTCAGGCTCGGAATATCCATTCCTCGAATTAGCCGATTACACGATTGATAGAGGTATAATCAATATCGGTAGGTTAAACAACAGACGTGAAGTTAGGGTTGATGCTAATCTCGCCAGCGAAGAGTTGGATGTTCCCCCAATTTTGGAGGAAATTCGGGAAACCGTTGTGCCACGGGTTTTAGCTCAAGTACAAGGTGTTCAAGTCTCTTTTGAGGGCCAATCGCGTGCGCAAGAAAAAATTGCAAAATCAATGCAGCAAGCTTTTCCGATTGCGATTGGAGCGATGTTCATTCTTGTGATCTTGGTTTTCCGTTCTTACATACAGGCATCGTTGATTTTTTCGCTAATTCCTTTAGCTGTAATCGGAGCAATTTGGGGACATGGAATTCAAGGAATTCAGCTAAATACGTTATCGATTTATGGCGTAATCGCATTAGCGGGAATTGTAATAAATGACAGCATCGTTTTTGTAGATAAAATTAACCGGAACTTAAAAAACGGCATGAATATTATTGATTCGGTTTATGATGCGGGTCTAACGCGTCTGAGACCAATTATATTAACTACATTAACAACTACTGTTGGTTTGGCACCCTTAATTTTTGAAACAAGCCGTCAAGCTCAATTTTTAATTCCGATGGCGATTTCCGTTGCTTATGGATTGCTGTTCGGTACTTTCGTGATCTTATTTGTCCTCCCTTCCGGATTTCTGGTGCTAAATAAGATGCGGTATTTTTACGAAGTTATACTTTTGAAAAAAGATGGGACTTACGAAAGTGTTGAGCCTCATGTTAAAGAATTAGATCACAAATTTTGATTTCCAATAATATTTTTTGTTTGAGTAAAAGTCATGATTAAAAAAGTTATTCTTTTAATAAGTTTCCCGATTTTTAATTTATTTGCACAAAATGAATTATCAATAGAGGATGCAATCAGCATTGGTCTAAAAAACAATTTTGATATTCAGATTTCCCGTCTAAATTTTGAAAACTCGAAAAATAACGCAAGGCTGGGTACGTCGGGGTTTCTTCCCACCCTGGATGCATCGGGAAATTTGGGCACTTCAAAATCAAATCAAGAAACTAACTCGCCTTTCAGTTTTGGTAATTCGGTTACAAATTCATACGGTGCTCAAATTGCGCTAAATTGGACACTCTTCGATGGATTTAAAATGTTTGTGGATAACAGACGGTATGAAGAACTTACAAAATTAGGAGAGTATCAATCCAAATCAATTATTGAGGCCAATGTCGTAAATATTGCAAAGATGTATTATAATGCCGTTCAACAAGAGTTGCTTCTTGATGTACTAAAATCAACTGTTGAAATATCAAGAATACGTTTCGAGAAAGTTAAGATGAAAAATGAAATCGGAGGTGCTTCTTCAAGCGATGTTCTGAACTCTGAGGTTTCTCTTAATAATGATCTTTCGAATTTGTTGAACCAGAAACTGAATTACGAACTCGCTATCAAAAACTTAAATCTTGCGCTAGGTTTATCGGCAGACAATTTCATAGATGTAAAAAATGAGATTTCATTCGATAATGCTGAATTAAACATCGATGAAATTAAACAAAAAGCTAAAGATCGTAATTCACTGCTGCTAATAGCGAGACAAAACAAAATGGTGGCGAGCCATCTTGTAGAATCGAGTAAATCAAATTATTACCCAAAATTATTGTTAAATGGAAGTTACGGTTACCGGGATCAAACAACTTCGAGTGACAGCCCGAGATTTGCCGGTGATGTTACAACAAAAAGTACTGATGGTTCTCTCGGTCTCACACTTTCATTTAATCTTTTTAACGGATTGAGAAATGATATAGATATCCAGAGCAAAATGATTGATCTGGATATCCAATCTCTCGCCTTGAAGAAAGTTGAAAATGAATTAATTGGAAATTTGATTGAAAAGTTTGCGACTTATAAAATTAGAATGGAGACGGTTCAATTACAAAGTACAAACTTAAAAGCCGCGAAAAGAAATCTTCAATTACAGATGGATAAGTTCAATTCGGGCGCAATTAATTCTTTGGAATTCCGTGACGCGCAAGTAAATTTAGCGCAAGCCGAGACCAATTTGATTACGGCTAAATTTCAAGCAAAAATTTCAATATTAGAAATCCAGCAGTTAGCCGGAGAAATCGTAATCCAATAATTGAATAGTTTTTGAATTTTTCTAAGCGATTAGTTTTTTAGATTTTCAAAAACCGGACCATTCTTGAGAATCAGATAATCACGAATCATATTTCCCGACTGTGATAATTCCTCCACAGCCCATTCGGAAACTGAATCGGTAGACGGTTTTAGCGATGCAGATGTTTCATCTTTATTAATAATAGACCAATTGCACCAGCTAAGTCTGTTTTCCTCAAGAAATTCAACCCATTCATTTGATTCGGTGATTTTTATTTCGCCCGTTCCGCTTGCTTCGCTCAAACCCCATTCACTGACAAACAAAGGTATATTTGCCGCAAAGGCTAATCTCGCTTTATTCCTAAGCGCATCTGTGTGAGTGCTTGAATAGAAATGAAAACTATAAAGAACGTTAGGATCCTCCAATCTATTTCCTATAACCGATTCAACATCTTGCGACCAATTCGGAGTTCCGACTATGATAAGATTATCAGGATCGTTTTTTCTGATTTCAGTTATAACCGCTTCAGAGTAAGGCTTCAGCACATTTACCCAAGATACATTTAGAGGTTCATTGTAAATTTCATATATAATATTTGGTTGAGCCCCGTACTTTTGGGAGATGGTTCCAAAAAATTCTTTAGCTTCTGATAGATGAGATTCTCCATGATGATCATGCCAATCAACGATAACGTAGATACCAAATTCTATGCAAGCATCAATAACGGTGTACAACTTTTGCAGCTCGGCAGTTTTATTTTCAAGATATCCGCCGCCTTCCACGCCAATTGCGGCTCTTACGATGGTGCAATTCCAATCATCTCTTAGCCATTTTACTGTTTCTCGTGTGTAATAATTCCCACCCCACTGACTCCAAAACAGACTCATACCACGAAGTTCCACTATCTCGCCCGATTGATTCACGATGTTTTTTCCACTAACAGCTAATGCGCCATACAGCCCAACAATTGTTTCCGCATTCGAAACTTCGGGTTCTTCAGCGGAGGAAGGAGAATCTTCGCAACTTACATGTGCGGAGAATAGAATCAGAGCTACAAGAATTGATAAAATTGATTTCATTATGTATTCCTATTTAAGTAATATCATCTTTTTACTCTCTGCAAACTCGCCTACTCTAAGAGTGTAGTAATATATACCACTCGAAATTGACGATGCGTCAAAATCAACCTGATAAATTCCTTGCGATTTTTCTTCATCAACAAGAGTGGCGACTACATTTCCCAGCATATCATATACTTTGAGACTAACCGATTTGTTGTTGGCGGGAGAGTTTAGATCAGCAGGTATTTCATAACTGATTGTTGTTTTAGGATTAAACGGATTGGGATAGTTTTGGCGCAAACGAATTTCATTTATCTCTCCGACATTTTCAACTCCGGTGGCAAAATCTAACTTCAATCTGAAATAATCAAAATTGAAATTCCCTTTAACAGCCGTAACCCGAATAACATGATAACCTTCCATCAGAAAAAGCCCGGAAGCAAAAACCGTCCGATAAGTAGTCCAACTATTTGTCGCGGCAATATCAATCGGGTCTGTGTTTGAACCACCATCAATAGAAACGGTAAATGATGAACCGGAGTTCAGGGCAGCAACCGTTCCTAAAAAAGAGTAATTCCCACGGTCTTTAATTTCGATGGTATACTCCAACCATTCTCCATCATCAATCCATCCGATATTGTAACCGCCCAGATTGGCTTCTATATCCACTCCTTCAGATTTCCTGTAAACTTCTCCAATATTCGTATTATCATCTTGATCAAAATATGAGACTCCGTTTCCACCTATGTCATAATTCTCCGCTTGGATCGTATCCAAACCAAACCAGGCCGTTCCGAAGTATGGCGCCTGTCCACAAGAATTACCAACTTTTACTTCGATCGGTTCCGAATCAACAGAATTCCCGTCGCTATCCGTAACTCGAGCAAAAACATTGTAACAACCGGGATATAAGTCTTCCCAGTTAAATGTGTATGGACCACTCCCTTCGAACTTTCCTAGATTGGCTGATTCATGAAATAATTCAACTTTTCTGATAGTTCCGTCGGGATCCGATGCATCTGCTGTAAACGAGGCTGTTCCAAATGCATCCACCAATTTTGGCGTCCCGGCATCTTGGAGACTTACCGATGGAAGTTTTGATACATCAGAATAAACACGAACCCAATCAACTTCCATTTGTTGAGGAAATTCGGTAGTTGCATCAGGAGAACCAGGCCATACTCCGCCAACCGCTACATTTAGAATTATAAAATGAGGTTCGTGGAATTCGCTTGTATGTTCTGGTTTGATATCGGCGGAATGATACAACACATCGTTCAGATACCATCTGATTTCTGATTCATCCCAGATAATAGAATATTTGTGATTAACATAATGAAGTTTTGTGCTCATCACTTTCGAACCGCCATAACTCGCGTGCCCATTATTATCCCAGTGTAGATTTGCATGAGCGGTGTTATCATTAGTTCCGCCCCCAATCATTTCCAGAATGTCAATTTCACCGCATTTCGGCCAACCTACTGATGAGATATTTGTACCTAGAGTCCAAAATGCAGGCCAAATACCCTTACCATAAGGAACTTTAATAAGAGCTTCTATTTTCCCATACTTAAAAGACTTCTTCCCTTTTGTAATCAATCGAGCTGAAGTGTATTGGTTACCATTATAATTTTCTTTTTGAGCAACAATGTATAATTTACCATTTTCAACATATGAATTTGTTGAACGATCGGTATAATGCTGCAACTCTTCATTTCCCCATCCGCTGCCTCCGATTTCGTGAGTCCAATTATCAGCATTTATGGAATTCCCGTCAAATTCATCAGACCAGACTAACTGCCAGTCTTGCGCGACTAACGTTCTTGAAATTGCTATCAAAACGAATAAAATCAATTTAATCTTCATATCACCCTTTTTACTTTTCTTATTTAGTTCAACAGTCCGCTTTTCAAAACTGCCGTTATAAATAGTTTGAAATTTTTATAATTATTCAGCGGTATTATTTATCCACAACTCAATGTGGTTATTTTTTTGCGAATCCATTTCCTCTATTATTGCTCTTTGAATTAGAACATAATTTTGTTTGGAATCGGTTCCGATCTTCTTTTTGTTTACTGACAACGTGAACTTATGCTTTGCATTATAAACTCGTTTGAATTGAATATTCAATTTTCGTTTTGCAAAAGAGGTTTGAATACTTACTTCGTCATTATTCCAAAATTCCTCAGGGATGTTTGGTTCGATGGCAAGATCGCCATAATGACCTTTCACTCCAAAAACCTGAGTAAGAATGGCAAGAAAATACCAACTTGCCGATCCGGTAAGATAGGTATACATCCCGCGCCCTTTGGGTTCGATATATTCCGGAATGCCGGGATATATTTTTGATTTGTTAATATCAATACAATGTTTGTAAATAGTTAATAGGATTTTGTGACCTTCTTCCGCAAATCCTCTTTTTAGTAATGCCGCGGCGTACATTACACTCATGTGACTAAACATCGCGCCATTTTCTTTATGACCGTATGCGAATCCAAATGAACGACCCATGCTTAGAAGAACGCTTTCGAAATCGGTATTTAATTTGCAACCGGCTACTTCATCGCTCCACAAGTATTTATTAACAGCATTAATTATTTTTTTGGTTTGCTGCGGGGTAGAGATACCAAACATTATATTAAACACTTGTCCCGTAAGTGTCATTTTAACTTTATCATTCACGAATCCTTCAAGCGGATCGCCGAAGTTATCGTAATAGCCATTAAACCAACCGGTTTCGGAATCCTTTTCAATCCATTCATTTGCCCTGATATGATCAATGATGTGTTTGGATTTTGCTTCGAGATCAGCACATAAATCATCGATAAGAAAATTAGATTTTTCACCGGAAAAATTATTTGATACATTCTCATTAAACTTTTTAATTATCGATTGTTTAAATACCGGCTCAGAATATTTGCCAATTTCATTTACGGTGTTGAGCAACAATTTCATTTCCGAAAGCAACTTTACTTCATTTTTATCAGATCTTTTTTTGATGTTCTTCAGTATTTCAGCTAATTTGGCAAGATTACCGGCATAAAATGCTGTAAAAGCGACACTTTCACCTTTTTCGGTACCCATATCCAAACCATCATTCCAATCTGCACCTTCCAACAAAAGATTGTTGTTGGCGCCGACATTGAAAAATGAAGTCAAATTCTGCAATAACAAATGTTCCAACACTGTTCCAAAATAAAGTTCACCGGATCTGGTTTTCTGCCGTGTATCCTTCGGATCCCATTCCGTAGTTATTTTCTTGCATCGTTGTTCATATTGATCTTTAAAATACGTTGCTTCTTCAAACAATAATTTCAAATCGCCTGTTTGATTCAAATAGAGGTCAACCGTGTAAAGCGGCCAGGCCGCGTGATCCATCCAAACTCTAGGAATGTTATTTCGGTCCGCTTTAAATTCACCGGGTTGCCTGCCGATAATTGTAGCGTTTGTTCCATCAATTCTAATTCCGCCAAAATTATTAAGAAGAAGAGATGAAACATCGGCGGCATCCATCAAAAGCATCGATAGTAAGTCCTGCCATAAATCTCTCCAACCTCTTCCGCCTCTGCCATAATCATGATAAGGCAAATAGGAATTACCCATTATTCTGCGAAAAGTTGGTTGAAGTGAAACCCATTTGAACCAATTATCAAAATTTTTATCAGCAGTATTTAATTTTATATTTTGAAGTTTCGTGTTCCATTTTTCCTTTGTTTCATCGAATAGAAGTTGAAATGTTTTTTTATTAAGGATGGTTTTATAATCAACTTCCGATTGCGAATTATCAATTCCAAAACTGAAATAGTAACTAAAACTTGAGTTAGGCTTAATTGTAACTTTAGAAAATTTTAATCCGCCCAAGGCTTCATATCCGCTAATAGTTTTACCGGATTTTACAAGAGAATCATCATTCAATTTTAAAGCATGAGGAGAATAAAAAGAACCTCCTTCACCCACAAAATCTTCGGCAACCGGATAAAACCCAACGGGAACATTCCCTTTTTCATCATAACCTAATACCGAATAAATCAATTCATTTATTGTGTGTCCTCTTTCATCAAAGGATAAAGTTGGTTTTACCTTCACACCACTCGCAACAGTTTCAATTACATTTAATAAACTGGTTACGTGTCGATGATCTCTTACCGTGTCGGCAGAGCGGGCATAAATTGGAATAGCTGAAGTTAGTTCGATCTCTATCGGAAGCTCCGATCTGTTGGTCAATTTTATTTCTGTCAATTCCGCGTTTATCTTTTCTGCGGGAATAAATGAAGTTATCTCTGATTCTAGTCCATATTTAGAGTTTGTTCTTATCAGTTTATGATATAAAAACCCTAATTGTGTAACAACAGAATCCTTACTCTTTCCGTTCTTCTTTTGGATTTGCTTGGCAGAATTTCCAACTGCTGACCAAATCGTTTTTTGGTTAATCTTCAACCAAAAATTTCTGCCATACATTGAATTTTGTATATCCTCAACAATCGCGGGAACCATTAAGTATGAATTTAAATCTTTTTTTATATCTCCTCTAAGTTCGGGCGTTATTGAAGAATTAAATCCATTTTCGTTTACTAAAGGAAAGTACAGGTAACTATATTTATCTGAATTTGAGACTCTATAAGTTCCTTCATCATCAAGAAACTCCCATTTTGTATCTGTAGTTTTATTCATAGTTTTACTTATTCAATAGTTGCTATAATTTTATCAACCTTTCGGTCTCTGATTTGAATTGCGAAGTTTTGATCCACATAATCGGAATCTATTTCTTCGACAGATTCCCCGTTGTAAATTTCATATTTAGCTATTTTCGAACCGCTTCCGGGGAAAACATCTTTTCCTGTATTATTTTTATAGATCACTTCAATATTATCAAATAAACGAAAAGATACACCACTATTTCCATTAAATAACCAAAAAGGAAGAGTTGGTGAGAGTTTAAATTGCAAATTGCCGGATTCGTCCAGACTGAACGGCGATTTGCCGACAAACATAAGAAACCAAATTTCGATAAACTCCGCGGTGGAGCCGGAGAGCCGCGCTACAAATCCTTTCCCGTGGATTGATTCATCAGGGTGAACACTGCTTGCAATAAACGAACTGTTTTCCAGAATGCTTCTTCCGTAAACTTCTCTTTTGAAAAATGGAACAAGAACATCTCTCATCTCGTTTAGAAAATCAGTGTACAATCCACTTTTCAACATCGCGAGTACAAATTTATAATGCATATGCAGGAAGATCGATTCATTCTCCAACCAACCCGGAGTAAATGCCCTGGTTCTGCCGATAGAATGCGGCATTGAAAGTAGGCTTGCATTAACCTTATACATTTTTAATTTTTTGTCGTATAGACCGGTGGTTTTAACTTTAGTAAGAAGAACTTTGGCGTCTTCAACATTTTTAGACTTTAAGGATTTTACCACGCCTTCTAAAAACAAAGGCAATGGAGTTTGCTTGAACTTATTTATTTTAACTTTTTTCTGTCTTTTCTCATTTACCAGTTCTTCGCCTGCCGAATTGGTTTGAATTTCATAATTCTCAGCATCATAATAAAAATATGTAGGAAGAATATTGTTGTTAACCGCTTCAGCATTTTTGATTCCTTCGGCAACAACGGCAAGCATTTTTTCAGCCATATTGTTGACATCATCGGCACTCAATTCTTTTTCATCACCTTGGATACTATATGTTACTTTAGAGCGAAATTTTTCCTTCGCTGAGTTCAGTAAATCCCATCGTTCAAAAGCTGAAACTTCGTTCGAGAGCGTATCTTGAACTGATTTGAATAATTCATAGAATTCTGTGGGTAGTTTTGCGTTTCTTTTATACTTCCCGTTTATACTCAAAATTAATTTGAGTAAGCGTTGCAATTCTACAGTTTCAGACATGCTTGAACCAAACATTCCGGGTAAACCGTTCAGCGCGTCGTACCATCCCGGTTTTTCGGATTCCATTTCGATGCCCATCCCAAAAGAATCGATGGTGCAAAATTTCAGAACCGAAAGATGGATCAACTTCGAGAATAAATCTGTTTTATAGATTGTGCGATCATTTGTATGAAGCAAATTTTTGTTTGATTTTCTCGAATCAATCAATTCCTTTTTCTTTTCGTCTTCATGAATTGAGTGTAATTGTCTGATTTTCCCTTGAACCATTACATACCGTTCTGAGCGCGGTTCAACAAAAGCATAATTATCAAAAAATGTATAATCCTTCGTCGAATAGAACAATTCTTCAACTTTATCCGGGAAAATCGTCAAGTACTTGTCCATCAAATCTAAATTGTATGTCCAATGATCAATCCAATAACCTTCTCCAAAATCCGCATCAGAATTTTGAACAGATTTGGACAGAACTAAACTGATAAACTCATCAACATCGGAATTGAGACTGATTGAATAATTTTCAATTAGCTTCAATAATTTCCCCAGAGTAAAATCATCACTCAGCAGCTCTTTTAACTTTTCCTTGTTTTCCTGCTCGGACACTTCATTCAAAATGGATTCGAGATCGTTTATTTCTGCAATCGAAAGAGTCGCGCCTTTTATCACCAACGGATTATTACCGTCAATCTGAATAAAATTCATAAAAGTTCTTATCAGATAGTCACCGACGGATGGATTTAAGAGTAAGTCTGACCTTCGATTTTGGTTAACATCACGAAAATTTCCGTTTCCTTGCGAATAGTACTCTGCCGCCAATTTGAAAAAATTATAATCTCTTTCAAGGTCACCATGCTTTCTGGAATAGATGTAATAAACAATATCCCTTTCTTTACCATTGAAAATAATCGGCTTGCCGCCTCGCAAAAGGTTATCCAAATAATTTTGTCTGCAGTAAAGATTAAAATTTTCATCCGATGTTTTAGTTTCCATCGTTGAAGTGAGAGCATCCGTCAATCGAATGGCTTCTGCGTGTTTTTGAGTAAAATACGAATCACTTTTTAATTCGTCTTGCCTCATATTTAGAAATTTAACATCATCAATATTTCCAATAATTGAGGAATAATTAAGAGTTTCACCCGGTTCGAGGTTAAATTTATTTCCAAAAAAGCCACAAGGTAATTGCCCGAGTGAATTTTGTTTTCTTTCGAATAAGTCCGACAAATTATGATTATCCAAACCGTACGGAAAAGTAAAAGAATTATCATATTCAAAAATAATTTTCGGATCGATGATAGCGGATAATAAAATATCATTCCCCTGCCGGTGTTCTGTTGTCAGGTAAAAGTTTCCGGCCTCAAATTCTTCAACTTCGGGTTTATCCTCAATTGATGAATGAATTTTGTAATAAGGAATCTTGTTTTCGTAATTTGTAACTCCCATCCAAGCAACCGCTGTATTCGCCATTTCTTTCATAAAAAAATTATTTACACCGAATGGGATAACCACAGGCATTCCATCTAAATATTCGCCCACTATTTTATCGGGGGAGATATTTTTAAGGGAAACGCGACGAGCAAGAGCCGCGATGTTATCATTTGGAATCGTGAAATATGTAATCGTTGTTTGAATTCCATTTACGGGATTAACTTCCCTGATAACCAATTCATTCATTCCAATCGACATGGAAGTAGCTGAATTACGAAGGGAGTTTTGAGAAAATGGTTCAACTATTTCATTCTTTGAGCCGGTAGTTTTTTTTACGAAAGTTCTGAAACCTACGGATGAGACTTGCTGGTAAGATTTATTCGCGGGAAAAAACTCCATAATGGAGTTATCCTTACTTTCTATACCAAAACTGGCAATTGCCTGCCCCCGATTAACGTAGAATACCCACATTGGAATTCCCTTTAATCCTGCAACACCTGGTAGAAAGCTTGCGAAATTTGAATTTTTGTGAAAATCTTCAATTACATATTTTTTTTGCATAAATCTTTCTCTCTAAACTTATTTTGAAATAAGCGACAGATAAAAATAAACGGTTCGGGAAATGCCCATCTTAAATTCGAGTTTCGACAAATATATGATTAATCTTTATTTAATAAAAAAATTAGCTTTTTGATCGCCCAGAGCTACGATAAATTCACCGGATTCGGTTATTCTTTTGTTTTCCCGACCAAAAAAGGAAAGGTCGTTTTTATCGATCTCGAACTGAACGGTTTTTAATTCACCCGGTTTCAATTCTATTTTCTCAAATCTTTTTAGTTGTTTGACCGGGCGCGACACAGATCCAAATAAATCTGTAACATATAGTTCTACTGATTCTTTGCCATTAACCGTGCCGGTATTTTTAACATCAACACTGATCTGAATGGTATCATCCATTAAATATTCCCCTTTATCCAAAGATAAGTTCGAATAATTAAAAGTTGTGTATGATAATCCGTGTCCGAATTCCCACTGAGCTGAAAAACCAATATCCCGATGATTCAACACGGGTTTGTAATCATAAGTTGTATAACCATTTACGCCGTTCGGATACGTAAACGGTAATTTTCCGCTAGGATTAGTATCGCCGAATAAAACATCGGAGATAACTTCACCGCCTTTCATTCCCGGTAAATATGCCATAATTATGGCTTCCATGTGGGGAACGATTTTACTTATTACGCGGGGTCGACCTTCAACCAGAACCAAAATTACGGGTTTTCCGGTTTTCGCGATCTCGAGTGCAAAATTTATCTGACTCTCACTCATCCCTAAATTATCTATATTACCCGGAGTTTCGCAATAAGTCGGTTCTCCCAAACACAGAATTACAGCATCTACATTTTCAGCCGCTTTTATCGCATCTGCTGAGTTAATATCTTTTTCAAAATCCACTCCTTCAACATACGTTACATTTTCTTTTCCAATCTTTTCCTGAACCGCTTCCAGAATTGTCAACTCATCTTGCGGATATAATCTTTCGACATTTCCCTGCCAGGTAATCGTCCAACCGCCGTTTAGCAGCGAAAGTTTGTTGGCCGAAGGACCCGTAACCAACACTTTTGCATTTTTACTGAGCGGCAAAGTATTATCCTCGTTTTCGAGCAAAGTAATAACTTCGGACGCGGCTTTATAATTTGCCGAATTCGATTCTTCAGACGCGAAATTTTCACTCAGCGATTTATTCGGATATGGATTTTCGAAAAGCCCAAGTTTGAATTTAACCCTCAAAATTCTGCGAACCGCATCATCAATTCGTGATTCAGGTACATCTCCATCTTTCACTAATTCAGCCAATAAAATCGGGAAGGAGAAGTCTGTGGGGACCATACTCATATCAACACCGGCCATAACTGCCATTCTAACCGCTTCTTTCGGTGAATCAGCGACTCGATCGCGAGAATGTAATCTGCGAATATCTGCCCAATCCGAAACCACAAAGCCCTGGAAATTTAACTCACCTTTTAATATATCATTCAGTACATAACTGTCGGAATGAGTTGGAATTCCATTAATTTCACCGGAATTTACCATCACGGTTAAACAACCTTCCTCGATTCCTTTTTGAAATGGAGGAAGTAATATTTCCCGCAATGTTCTTTCCGGGATTAATGCGGGAGTTCTATCCCTTCCGCTTGTTGGTATCGAATATCCGAGATAGTGTTTTAAGCAAGCGGCAACTCTCGTCGGATCGCCGATATTTCCACCTTGTTGGCCTCTAACATAAGCGGCTCCCATTTGAGTTGTCAAATAAACATCTTCTCCGAATGTTTCCCAATGCCTTGGCCAAAGTGGTTCTCGACCCATACCCAAAACGGGATTAAAATTCCATGGGATTCCCGAAGCTCTTGTTTCATAAGCGGTAATTTCCGCCCCTTTCTCCATCAATTCTAAATTACGTGTTGCTGCCATTGCAATCGACTGGGGGAAAAGAGTTGCTCCGAGAGTATATCCGGCTCCGTGAATTGCATCAATTCCGTAAATAACCGGTATTTTCATTCTCGATTCTTTTAAAGAAACATCCTGAATTGTTGTAATAATTTCATGCCATTTTTCTAAACTGTGAGCCACACCGGCCGTATTTAGTATCGAGCCGACATGATAATCTAAGAGCGCAATTCGTAAAGAATCCATCTCAAACTCGAGCACACCGTCCTTATCTTTTCGAGTCGGCATTCCAAGAGTAATTTGAGTCATTTGCCCGACTTTTTCTTCTATCGTCATCTCGGAAAGCAATTGTGTAATTTTGCTCTCAACATCATCCCGTGAAGAATCTTGAGCATTGACGGGTAATGTAAGTATAATTGTTATTGCTAAAATGGAGAAAGCTAGGATTTTCTTCATCAGAATTAGACCTTATTTAATTTATTTTAGATATACAATTTTATTCGTATTTGAAATATTTTCACCTTCAACTCTATAAAAGTATACACCGGAATTGAGTGATTGATTTCTATTTGTAGTTGGTCTCCAGCTAAATTCGTTAATGCCTTTTGAGTTGTTGGTCAGCTCTTTTTTGTATACTAATTCACCTTTGATATCGAAGAATTTGATCGTTACTTCTTGAGGTTTATTTAAGCTGTATCTGATCTTTGTAGTTCCATTAAACGGATTGGGATAGTTTTGATAGAGTTTAATTTCTTCCGGGACGCTTTGTGACTCACCAACACCGGTAGCGATTTGTTCAATTTCAATTCCTGCTACTACGGCACTATCTAATTCCTCCTGGAAATAAATATCCAAACGGTAATCATCAACCGTAACATTATTTATTTCTTTTATGAGCGCACTGTTTTTACCCGCTTCAGCGTAAATGTCCAGATCACTAAAATATTCTTCATTTTCAACGATAATATCAAACATTCTTTTTCCAGCTGCATCAAATTTGTTCTCGGCAAAATGTAGTTTGATATTATAAATTCCATTATCGAGTTTAATGAGGTAGTATGGAATCCCTATTCTCTCTTCTTGGTAAAGCTGATCCAATTCGGTGTTTTGAATATCCGGTTTCCACTTTTTAGGATTTCCCTGTGGATACCCATGTGTTGTTTCCGCTGTCCACAAAAGATCGGGTATGAATTCTCCAAATGCTTCACCTCCCATATTTAGTTTTAACGGAAAGGTTAATTTTTCAATTGGAAAAACTACGTAGGATTTCAGGCCAACAGAGTTTGGAACTTCCCAATCATCTACGGCACTTTTAATGATTACGCTACTAGCCGTGAACGGATCGTAATTGTTAGTTTTTAATGTAATAACAGTTTGATTTGGAGCGAGATTTGCCGATAAAACTTGCGCGCCCGGCAAAATGTAATTTGAGACATTCTCCATTACATTTGCGTCCATTTCCTCAGAATATTTTATTGTTATATCGGAATTGTAGTTTGCGCTTGCCCACATAAATGCGGGAGGATTATTATCCGTAAATCCTACAGCATCTTGATATGTTAAAGCCAAAATCATTTTTCCATCTTGAAATATCACATTCTCGGGCAAAAAATCGCTCTTATTTCCGGCAAATGTATGTGTAGCCGTTTCCCATCTATTTGTATCCATAGAATCGAGATCGTCTTTCCATTCAAACGTAAAATTATTATCTGTTCCATAATTTCCCGATCCCGGAGTAAATGACGAGTAGCTGATCCAATCGTAATATGTAAAGGCGGGCATAAAAGTATCATCCCATTTCCCGACCCAATCAATAAATTCCGGATTCCAAATATTCATCATAATTTTCTGACCGTGGTTTAGAGTTGAAACATTTCTACCGCTGATTCGGTAAACTTCAACACTGTCTATAAACCAAGCAACATAATCCGGTGTCCACTCAAATCCGTACACATGATAATCATCATAAGGATTAAATTGGACGTGATTGTGTCTGATCTCATAACCCGGAACAGGATCAATAATATTAAATTGAACGGATTGTTCGTACTTTGCGATAATTTCTATATCAATTTCATTCCAATCCCCGGTTTGGGAAACGCTGTCACTGTAGGTAAAAAAGGATGAAACGATTGCGAGTCTATCAACCGGTTTATAGCGGACTTCAAACTTTCCATATTTGTAATAATCGAGCGACCGGTATTCAGCTCCTTTGTATTTCTTTGCAAGCAGCGGTACAGCAATGAGAAGTATTAAAATAATTGTAGTTTTTTTAATCATAACTTAACTTCCTTTCTTAATTAAATTGCCCACAAGGAAAATACAAAAACTGAAGTGAGGTATATCTTGAGCGAAGTTTAATTTTCTATCGATGGTATAAAACAAAAAAAAGGGGTTGTCTCATCAATGTAACTCCGGTCAAAAACCTGGAATCGAAAACCATTAATAAAATCTGAATTAAGATGTTGAAACGAATTCAAAGCAACAGATTCAGATATATGAGACAACCCCTTTAATACTTTAGAAATTAATCGAGACCGAGAATTTTTGAATATCCGAGAAACGACCGAAATCAGAATACGCATAGTCGAATCGAACACTAATGTTTCCCATTAAATACTGCTGAATACCTGCTCCGAGAGTAAATGATTCTTCCGAATCATCTAGGAAAAGAGATTTGTATCCACCACGGACGAAAAACATATTATCAAAAACATACTCGCCACCAACATTCACGCTCTCATAATCATTGTTTGGATGTGAGGCATCTGCCGCAAGAACCAAATCGTGAACTTCTCCAAGATTAGCCGTATAAGAAAGGCCAACTTTGAATCCTAGTGGGAGATCCCAATTATCTGTTGAAAGCTCTGCGGGAATTCTTCCGTTATTTCCGGTTGTAGCATCATCAGGATCATGCAAAACAACAGCTGTTGTTCCTTCAATTCCCATCTTCGTACCGAAGTTAGTAATTGACATTCCCAATGTGAATCCATCAAAAGGTGTATCGTAAAGAACACCCATATCGATGGCAAAAGCTGTTCCGGATGTATTCCAAATTCCTTGATAAATAACTTTAGGATTGAAACCAATTGAGAAATTATCGGTGATATTGAAAGCCCAAGCGACACTAACCGCAATATCGCTTACCGAGAAAAATTCACCGGTTCCATTTGGTTCCGCAATTGTGGTAACTTTCATCTCACCATAATCGGATTGGATAAAACTAAATCCAACTGCTCCGAAATCGCCGAGATCTAAATTACCCGCCACAAAATTATATTTAAGATCCGCAATCCAACTGGTATGATCGAAAATCACACCATTTTGCCCTAAACGAGCCAAACCGGCAACATTCCAAAAAATTGCGGAAGGATCGTCAGCGATTGAAACAAATGCGCTTCCCATCGCTGTCGCGCGAGCACCTTGAGCAATGTTCAAGAAAGGTGCCGCTGTTGTTCCTCTTTTCGAAACATTTGAAACAAAATTAGTTTGCTGCGCGTTTATCACAATTGCAGTTATTATTATTATTGATAAAACTCTGAATATTGTCTTCATTTTTACTAACCCTTATTTGATTAACGCGAATTTGCCAATATGTTCGCCGATTCCGGGGGCCTCGATATGGTAGATGTAAAGCCCATAAGCCACATCCATTCCGTCTTCAGACACCAAGTTCCATGATACTGTACCATCAAGAGGCGAATTTTCTTTATACAATGTCTTTACGAGTGATCCGGAGACAGTATAAATTCTGACTGTACAATCCGCAGGCAGGTTGATAAAATCAATTCTTCTTTCACCCCTGCCGGTTTGATTCAGATTACGTCTTTCCCATGATGCAGTAGCAACATATGGATTGGGAACAACAAGAATATCTTTAAGCTCGGTTTGAGCTACACTTTTATCAACAGAAGCTGCTTTTGTATTGAAAGTGAAATAATCACCCGCAGCGAATTGTTTCGTTGTAGATATTCTAAAGATGTCACCGGGTTCAGGGTGTCTTGGTTGGAAACCAATTCCAGCCGGTTGTAGATATTCAATATTCCATGTTAAACGAAATTGAGTTCCGACATATTCAATAATTACAATTTCATCTCCGATGGTTAAATCACCACTGTTATCATTGTCAAAAATTTCCGAATCAACCGTTTGTCCATTTGTCATATTTACTGTTTCGAAGAAAATCGGCAAATTGAAGAAAGGCGTTTTCTTGACTTCAGTTTCTTTCCAGCGAAGCTCATAATCCGCAGGGAAAACTACATTCCTCGCGGGAGCACTTGCGTCTGGTGTAACCGGCATAACCAAGTTGCTGTTTCCGATTAACCAACCGGTCGAACTATCGACAACAGAAATTGTAGTATCGTTAGTTACGGAGACAGTCATTCCGTCAAAGATATCAGTAGTTACCGCAGGATCGATTTCGTTCCCCGGAACTGTGAATAATGTATCAACTGCTCCATCAAAAGTTCTGATAACTTTGTAAGCGGAAGTTTCATAGCTCGGGAAAGCGCCGGATGCTTCGAATAATAATTTATAAGTCGCGTTCTCTTTTATATCTGAAGCGCTAAGTACGTTTACTCTGAAACTACCGGTTCCAACACCACTTTCAACTTTGTTAAAGTTTCCGGTAACTTCGGGAGCTATATAACCGGCTGCGGGAGCGTTTGGAGTAATTACAGCGCAGTTAATATCAACGAATGTTAATTGACCGCTAAAATCTTCCGAAATGATTTTCGTACATTCGGAAGGAACAAGACCGGCTGTTCCGAATGTCGGGTCGCCCTGATCGTATGATACAACGGCATAATAGTATTTTACACCATTTATAACGTCATTATCAACAAATGAGTGACGAAGACCATTGTCTTCCCCTCTCCAGAAATGCGCTCCGTTAATTCCGATCGGATCGGGACCGTTAATACCATTATCGATATCAAACTGAGCAATAGGTCTCCAGAATTTAGGTTCACCCTTTGAGTCTGTTACAAGTTTTATATCATTAAATTCAGCCTCGGTACTTCTGTAGATTAAATAACCCTCGAAATCCTTTTTAAATCCTTGAGTCGGATCATCATTTTCGAATCCGAGGAAAGGATCGCGAGATTCTTCGGCTAAATCGTCCCAGAATAAAAACACTTGATTATCACCTGCAACCGCTGTTACATTCGGTTTCAATGGTGGTTTTGAGAAATTATAATTTGCGTTATAAATCTGCTGAACTGTTTCTTTATTAAAGAACAAATCAGTTGAATCAGAACCAAATACCAATGCCATTGAGAATCTTTCTCTTAAACCTCTTTTAAGGGGAAAAGCACCGGAAGCAAAAACCATTGAAATATTTGCGTTTGAAAGCGAAGTATCAAAAGTAGCCGCTTGCATTTTTAGCCACATAGTTTCATCATCTTTCGGCCAACCGCCGCCGGTTCCGCCATCACCTAATCTGTAGATAGATAAACTCGTCAAACCAATTTGATCAGATTCGTCTTTATCCAATTTGTCGAAGTTCGGCTCACCTGAATCGGGTAATCCATTACCTTCGGTCAGGTCAGGATCAGGACCGGTGTACTGAAGATCAAAAGGACCAACACCGTCTGTACCAACATCATTATTTAACGGTTCATTTTCAGTTGCATCCCATTTACCGTTAGAGTTAAGATCTGAATATCCAACCCAGTCCATATCATTATCAATTCCATCATCCCGTCTTTCATCAACCATTAAATCATCATCATTATCAATTCCGTCGAACGGATTTCCGGGACTTTCCAAATATGCGTAACCATAATAACCGGTTTTCCATCTTCCGGGCGAACCGAATCCGTCATTATCATAACCGTAAGCCATATCGGTTGCAAGGTCGAATGATGCATAATCATCACCGCTATCACCCGTTCCACCAACACCGGTATCAGTGTAGAAACCAAAGAAAGTCGTACCATGATCTTCGTCGGAGATGTTTACGATGTCGTAATGCCAGAAGATGATATCTTCGGCAAGTACATGTGACCATTGAAACCCTCTAACTTCGATTCTAAGCCCCAATCCTTTTCGAGTAGAATCGTTATTGATCGGGAAATAATTCCAAGGTTTTCTTGCAAATTCACCGTCTTTTGAATCGTCCATTACGAAAAATGTTTCAAAATCGGAATTCACAACGCCGCGACCAAAGTAACCAAACCAATAGGTGTAGTTATCTACATTGCCATCTTTATCATCATCAACGCCAAGATCACCTTCAACTTCTGCTTTGTTGATCCAGAGAGTATCAGGTAAATTTAGAGCTATAGGCCATTTATCGGGCCATGAAAAAGGTTTCGAGCTAATTGCAGGATCCTCATTTGATTCATTCAAATATCCGGGAACAGGTTCAAGACCCCAGATCTGTCCTGTAACAGGATCTCTATCCATCCATTCTCGGTATGAAGCTTCGAGAGGGTGAAAAACAAGGCTATCAGTCGGATCTGCGGTTCCTGTATTATCAACTTTTTTCTCACTAGCTAACAAAACTGTAACGCCATCAAGATAACCTTGACCCGTTCCTTTCGGCCACTCGCCTGATGGTGAAAAGGGCCATTGAGCAACTTCACCATTATTATAGAAAAGAGTTCTCACCTGGTTTCCGTCCATCGTACCTTCACGACGGAACTGAATATCACCCGTAGCATCGTTTCGGTATCGGATGATTTCAGCTTCATCCTGAGCAAACAATAGCGGAGCTATAGTGAGAAAGGTTAATATTATTAAAAATTTACGGTACATTTATTCCTCCGTTATACAAAATCTTTCATTAAAAGCCGAAGCTAAATCCAAAGCGTATTTGTCTTGGTGACGAGTACATCTGAGGATTATTGATATATTGTTCATAAGTATTCAAGCCGTTTATTTCTCCGGCAAATTTTACGTTAAGATCGTAAGTTGCTCTACCGGTAGTAGAATAAACTCCGTATTCATTTTTGATATCAAATACATTATAGACCAACAAATAAGTATGAACTTTGAATCCGAAAACATCGAAAAATTTATCGGCTTTCAAATCAACATTAAAGGTAGTGGGTCGGCGGCCTCCGTTTTCGAAACGAACACCATTCGAGATTAAAACATCTTCGGTGTAAGGCATTCCGGATCCGTATCCCATCAATAAACTTACTGTCCAATTACCCGGTTCACCAAATGTTGTGGTGAAATTGATAGTTGATTTTTGATCCCAGTTAAGAGGTACAACTTTCTTTTCAGATTCAACCGGTGGATCGGACTGGTTATCATTATAAACTGAAAGTGGATCGGAAGAGTTACCTTCGGCAACCTGATACGTATAATCAATTTTTGCACTAAAAAATCCGGTAAATCTTTTATCCAAAGTAAGAATAGTACCTTTAACGTTACCGTAATCTTTATTTATAAAACGTGCGTATTTGAATCCTTCGTAAGTGTTGATAATCTCTGTTCCCAACAAGTTTCTGATGTCACTGTAATAAACTGTGATATCAAGAGATACATCAGGGAAAACCACTTGCTGAAGACCAAGTTCATATTTAACTGTCTTCTGAGCTTTTAGGTCAGGATTTCCGGTAATAGAATTCAGTGCTTGTCCTTGATCAATTAAATACAATTCATTTCTATAAAGATTCTCGAAGTTCGGAATCTGGAAGAAGTGACCGTACGAGAAGTAAATTGCTCCTTGATCTGAGATTGGGAATGAAACACCAATTCGAGGACTGACTTGATATTTTGCATCGGCATCCCTTGTGATACCCGCACCCGGGAAAGCTGGATTACCTACAACCGTATTCCCTTCTGTCAATATTGTTTGGTAAGGATTTTTTAAATCTACAGGCATTGTTTGATTTGGTTCAAAATAATCAAATCGCAGACCTGCATTAATAATCATGTTTTCATATTCCATTTTATCCTGGATATACGCAGATAATTGCCATGGACTTTTGGTGTACTTCGTATTCTGAGATGTTCCCTCATTTCTGTATCCGAGAGTAAAAATCTCATTTCCGGCTTCATCAATTTGGCCTTCGGTCAAGTTTACAATGGTTCTCCAATGATTGAATAAGGAGTGAAATTGACCTTCGGCACCAATCTTAACTTTATGCTCTTTTGATAGCTGAGATTCCAGTGACCATTGAGCAATATAAGTTAGTGTATGCCTATTATATCGATCTACCTGATTTCCGCCACTTCGAAAAGTATAATTAGAAGTCGGCTGACCCTGGTAAGGATTTACATAAGCCGGATCAAAAGGATCCGCGTGTAAATACCCTTTATAACGATAAAGGTTGGACGCAAACTTAAGTTGTGTAATAGTACTTTGCGATGGCACATATTGAATTTGCACGTTATTGACAATGTTATCTCTAAAATGGTTAGTTATACCGTCGGGTGTCCATCTATAACCATGATCGTAATAACGGTTTTTATTATCATCCCAAAAGAGAGAATAAGCAAATTTCCATGATGGAAGGTTGTACGATAATTTACCGTTAAAAGAGAATTTACGATAAGTACTCATCGGTACAAACTCGCCGTCACCGGTTGGAGTAAATGGATCAGAATCAGTTACATTATAAATCCGTTGCCCATAGTAATAACCGTCATCATCAACAAATCTACCGTTAATAAAAAAGTTAAGTCCGTTTACTAATTTAGTAGGTCCACTAAGAGAAAGATTTATATCCATCAGCCCATCGGAATTAATTTTATCCAAATTTTGGAAAATATCCGTATGAGTTGAATAATGGGTTCCGAGATAAGCGGCGACGAAACCTTCATAATTGCTCGCACCTTCTTTAGTAACGATGTTTACAACACCCGAAAGTGCTTGGCCGTACTCCGCATTAAAAGTTCCGCTTATAACTTCCAACTGGCGTATAGATGAATTTTCAACTTGAACGCTGCTGGTTCCGCTATAAACATCGGTTACCGGAATACCATCTATTAAATAAGCTACTTCGTTGGAACGACCGCCACGAAAGTGACCGCCGACAACACCGGCTTGTAGATTGATGACTTGTTGCACATTATCAACAGGAAGCATCTCAATTTCATCTGATGAAACTGTTGCAGCCGTTGACGTTAAATCTTTTTGAATTAGCGGGCGATCAGCCACTACAACGATGTCATCACCTAAACTTATAGCTTCAGAAACCAATTCTACGTCGATGTTTGTTGTAAGATCAATTTTGATTCTTACGTCAGTTACAATCGTTTTGCTATATCCAATGGCACTAATCACGACGTTGTAAGTTCCGGGCGGTACATTATTGATGTAATAATATCCATCAATATCCGCTGCGGCACCGAGATAAGTACCTTCAACTATTATGTTCGCACCAATAACTGCTTCACCCGTTTCACGGTCTAAAACTTTTCCGGCAATTTTACCGGTTTGACCGGCAAAAATATTCTGCGAAAAAGCAACAAGGAGAATCATTATCAGTGAGATTCTGTTAAATGTCATAATTCTATTCATTTTCTCATCACACTCTTAATATTGAATAAATTATCCGGGCGTGAAAAATCACGCCCGGGAAAAAAAGTTTCAGATTACTTGAGAAGCATCATCTTTTTAGTATCGGTAAATTTGCCGGCACTAATTTGATAAACGTATAATCCTGAAGTTAGATCTGAAGCATCAAATCTAACATTGTAAACACCAGGAGTTTGTACTTCATTTACAAGCTCTCTTACTTGTTGACCCAATACGTTATAGATTTTCACCGTAACTTGGGTTTGTTCTGTAATACTATAATTGATAGTAGTAGAAGGATTGAATGGATTTGGATAGTTTTGCTCTAATTTAAATTGAGTCGGAAGAGCATAAGGATCTTTTTCCACACCAACTGTCATTTGATCACCAATCCATGTGTATGTCCATCTTGCAGGAGAACTCCATGATTGATCTTCGTTATTTGGAGAGTAAGTTAGAATTCCTTCTCGTACGTCAAGATCAGCATCATTGTATGAAAAATCGATTGGCAATTTCATTCCGGTTTTAGGAACGAATACCGAATCGCCACCTGCAGCAGCAAATTCCGCCCAAGTAATTTTACCTTCAACTTTATATCCTGAAGGGAATTTTTCTACGAATGCAAAGTCAGCACTTGCAGAATCCTTTTGCAATGCACCAGGATTTTGACCAAGAACGCCTTCTTTCGCAAATCTGATTTGATAATCCGGTTCGCCACCTCTTTTATATCCGGGATGTGCAGTACCGGTAGAATTGTATAATCCGATGAACAAATCAGGAGAATCATATGAATATGTGTTTCCTGAACCGGGGTATAAGTTGTTTACATCATCAGTAATATCAAATGCATAGTATAATGCATCTGTTCCGACTGCTAAATAAACAAGCATGCTAGCGTCATCAGGACTGTCAATAACTTGATTTGCGGGAATCCAACCGGTACCTTTTGTTGTATTGATATCAAACATTTCCATTCCGGCCCAATCGCTTAAATCACCATCGGCAACGAATCCGGCAGGAGCAGAAGTATTAATAATAGCAACGCCTTTAGCATCATTGGTTACAGATGCATCAGAAACACCGGCCGGGCTTACATTACCGGCAGCATCAGTACAAATAACCGCATAATAGTAAGTTACAGGTTGGTTATCTTTAGGAGCAATTAAAATGTGCTCAGCAACTTGTTCACCTTCACCGATTCCAAGCGCAACAGAGCCAACTCCTGCGGCATTAACATCAGTAATAGGATCAGTGCTGTAGTAAACTGAATAAGATTCACCGGTTTCACCGGCAACATCAGTCCAAGTAACTAAGTTCGAGAATGTTCCCTGAGAAGCGGTTACCAAACCAGGAGCTTCCGGAGGAGCAACGTCAATTATAGGATCACCTGTCCAAATGAAATCGAAAGTAAGTTTATTACCGCTTACGCCATTTCCTTCACCCATCATTTGGAAAACTGTAATCGCCGATTTATCAAAATCTGCTTTTCCATCCCAAACTGCGAAATCACTTAAAGCTAAAGCGTATGAATGCCATTCACCGTCAGTAATAGGATCAAAATTTATTCCGTAGATTCCTTGAACACCGCCGGTATTGGATTCGAATTGCAATCTCATTGTTCCAACTTGATCAGATGTTTTTGCTTTAAATCTAAGTGAATCAAGATCCCAGCGTGCAGCTAAATCCATTGCAGGGTCAACATTCCAACCGCCACCTGACCATTGGTCACCTTGAGTAAATACTAAAGCGTTAGTTTTAGGATCTTCTCCGGCACCATCTACCAATTCTAATGAGGAATTACCCCAAGTAAATTGACCAAAATCAGAATTTAATGTTTTACCGTTAAAAATTAACCATGGTTTTGGAGCTAAACCGTGCAAGTAGATTTTATCCATAAGGAATGAACCTTGAGTATAATCGCCTTCGCCGGCACCATTCATAGAAACTTCGATAATATATGATTTGATAAAACCTTTATCAAGAACATCATTACCTGTTGCACCGGCCCATCCGGTTCTATTAAAACCATTGCCATCCCAATCAAGATTATTAACCATCGGGATATCTCTTTGCTGCCATTCATTTGTGGAATCATCAAGAACATAATGGAACGAGTAATAGTATTCTGCATTAGCCTGATCATACATTTTGTACTCTACATCCGCATGTTCCGAAACATCACGAAGATTAAATCTTATGTGAACTCTTCCGGGTAAATCAGCGGGAATAATATTTCGGTATGAAAACGAAATTGTATCATAAGCTGCGAAATCATAAACTCCTGTTGAGTCAGGATTCCAATGGAATAATGAAGTGTAACCACCCCAAGTTTCCGTGTTGTGTGTGCTGTAGTCAACTCTCATAGAAGCAGCACCTTCAATTTTGTTTGTGCTGTCATAGCTGACTTCAATCCAGCCGAGGGAATCAGCAGCGCCGGCGTTTCGATCAAAATGAGCACCGCTAACTTCTGCATAGCCCCAATAGTTTGTATCAGGAGAAGCTTCGTCAAAGCTTTGAAATATCTGCTCCTGAGCATTGATAACTCCCGCAAATAATACGAGAGTTAGAATAGTGATTAGTCTCTTCATAGAGTGTGCCTCCTTATAAGGTTGTTGATGTTGTTTGTTTTGTTAAATAAGGCTTATTTGAGAAATCCTTTAAGCTCTTTTTATCTTCATAAAATTTTGGAACTGCCAACTGATATTCAAGATTTTTTAATTCCTGCGATCCTATTTTTGATTTTTCTCTATGATATTTGTTATCATATATACTAACAAAAATCATGATAGAAGACGAGAATAAGAATAATAATATAGCGAAATGAAGAAAATTAATTCGAATAAAAGAGTTAATGATCTCGAAATCTAAAAATACCGGAATTGGCATAAAGGAAAAAATAATTCTTAACAAACCGATAGCTCCACCTAAGAGAAGTGTAATCAGTGCTGCCCTTTTTGATGACATCTTCCAAAATACACCGAATAAAAACACGGCTACAATAGGGGGGCTTATAAATGCCTGAACACTTTGTAGCGAAATATACAGATGCGCGTTCATCATTTTTATTAATGGAATTATCAATAATGTAAGTAATACGATTAATGTCGTAGCCAATCTTCCTATCAAAACAATCTCGGTATCCTGAGCGTTTGGTCTTCGTGGCTGATAGAGATCAATAGCAATTAATGTTGCCGAGCTGTTAAACGCACTTGCGAGTGACGACATCAATGCGGCAAAAAGTCCCGCAATAACAAATCCTTTAAGTCCGCTTGGAACCAATCCACCCAAAAGTAAAAATCCGAAAGCCTCATCCCCTTTTACTGAAGGATAAAGGATAACGGCAATCATACCGGGTAAAATGAATAAAAATATTGGGATAAATTTAAGAAATGCTGCGAGAAGGGTTCCTTTTTTTGCGTCTTCTATGCTTCTGGCGCTCAGAATTCGCTGCACAATGTACTGATCGGTGCACCAATACCATATACCTAATATCGGCGCACCCAGTAGTATCCCTGTCCAGGGGAATTCCGGATCATTAAACGGTTTGAAAATCGAGAAATAATCGGCTGAAAGTGAGGATGCAAGAACATCCGTACCGCCTATTTCCTTAATTCCGAAAAATGTCAAAATGGAAGCTCCGAGAATCAAAATAACCGTTTGAAAAATTTGCGTTCTTACAACGCTTAACATACCACCTACAAGAACATATATACCGGTTAACAAAACCAAAAAAACAGCGGATGTAAAAACATCCCATTTAAGTACTTCTCTAAGTAAATATCCTCCAGCTAAAAGCGTAACCGCGATTTTTGTGAAAAAATATGTAACAAGAGAAATTATGGTCAAGTAACTCCTAAATTTTTGTCCAAACTTCATCCCGAGAAGTTGAGGAACCGTAAAAACATTTGCTCTAATAAACATGGGTGCAAAAATCCAACCCAGTCCAATTAATATAAAAATGGCAAACCATTCAAACTGTCCGACAACAAATCCCTTTGTTGCTCCGGCTCCGGCTAACCCGATAATATGCTCACTTGAGATATTAGTCGCGAACAATGAAACTCCAACCGTAAACCATCCTAAATTTCTTCCTGCAAGGAAATAATCTTCTTTTGTCTTATCCCTTTTCTTGGAAGATAACAATCCGATGATTAGAACGATCGCAAAATACACAAAGATCACAAGATTGTCGGATGTAGATAAATTGTCGAGCAAATCAACTTCCAGTAATTTGAGTATACATACTCAATATCAATGCCAGATATATGTCATTGTTTTAATAACAAAATGCAACAAAATGTCCTCAAACGTAAAATTATATCTCCAAATTTTATCATTCGGATAATTTCCCACTTATCAATCTGATAAGCGGATTAATTATCCAAAACTTTACTTTATTAAAACTACTTTTCGATTTTGACTTAAATTATCCTCACCCGACAGTCTGATTAAATAAACACCGGAAGGAATACCATTTGCATTCCACTTAAATTCGTTATTTCCGGCTTTCCCAAAACCTTGCGTTAAGGTTTGGATTCTTTCACCAATCGAATTAAAAACTTCGAGTGAAATGTTCATGTCCCTCGGCAATTGGTAAGATATAGTTGTCGAAGGATTGAATGGATTCGGGTAATTCCCTTTTAATTTGAAGTCATAAACAAGTTCTTCTTCTTCAACACCGGTTGTAATTTGAGTAAACTGGACAAAGTTGAAATTGAATCCGCCAAAGAAAAATTTAATAGTCATTTCATTTGTTCCGGCCGGCAACTCAATATTTCCCGCTGAAATCGTTTTCCAATTTTGCCAACCTCCGGTTACAGGTATATCAACCAATCCGCCGACCGCGGCATTATTGATAACAATTTGAATTTTTCCCCCTGACTCCGCGCCGGCAATTCTTAAATCTACTTGGTATATGCCGGATTCTTGAACGGTTACCGTATATTTAGTCCAATCCCCCGTTTCCGTCCAACCGATATTGTAACCATTTGTTTGCGAATCACTGCATCGTTCAATATCCACACCGTCATTACGATAACTATAACCGTTATTTCCATTAGTGTTATTACTGATTCGTTTATATTCTGCATCATTGTAGGCGAACAATCTTCGTCCGATGTCATAATCCACACCATAAATTCTGCCCGGTATTTTATGCTCCTTAAATGGTATTGTTTCACTTGAAAATTGCTGACGGAAAAGCGCGTCGTTTATTCCCGGTTGAAATATGCAGTTTTCGAATTTCAACATATCAAATTGCTGCTGAAGGGCATTGTAGGCAAAAGTTTGACTTGGTTTACCTCCGTTTCCGTTCCAGTATTCCAACAACGTATTATAATTTTCCATTCTTGGCGAGGATAGCGGACCATCAATTTCGTCAATTTTTTTATGCGGCCACCAAGCCCATCCAATATTATTGCTTTCCATTAATTCAACATTTTCTTGAAACCATGCGTTTGAGTTTTCACCCGTTTCCCCAAGCCAAAGCGGTCGATTTGAATCGCGCCTCAAACTCAATAAATAATTAATTGTACCCAAGTCGGTTTGATTCCAATATTTATGAAATGAATAAACCATTTTTTCATCCCACGGAGGTGTTAATCCATCAAAAGTTGTTGCGAACCAGTTGCCCTCGATATATACAATATGGTTTGTGTCAACTGTTCTTATGGCGTTTGTGATATCGATGTATAACTTTCTCAGATCAGCATTATTCGGACCCAGCTCCCACTTTGGTTCGTTGATTAAATCATAACCTCCAATCCATTCTTCATCTTTATAACGCGAGGCAATCTCTTTCCACAATGCGATTGTCGCGTTTTTATTTGTTTCACTTTCCCATAATGAAGGGAAACTCGAATTATAATCACTTATCGGCTCATCGCTCTGTCCGCCAGGTGCCGCATGAAGATCAAGGATCAGATATATTTCATATTTTTTGCACCATGCCAGCAGGGAATCAATTTGTGCAAATCCCGGTTCAAGAAAAGACTGTTGTGGTATGATTGTCATTAGTTTATTGTAATGCATTGGCAAACGGATGGAATTAAAACCCCATTCTGCCATCTTCCGGATATCAATTTCTTGCACGTAATTTTGCATGTAGGTTTGATGAAGTTCTTCGGCTTTCTCGAATCCTACGAGGTCAATTATTTTCCCTTGAATTTCGTGTTCAGCATTGGCGAAAGCAGAGGTTTGGAGCATATAACCCTCCTGAACCAACCATCCGCCGAGGCCCATGCCTCTAAGGATGTAATTGCTTTCTTCATCATTGCTTATTGCCGTACCATTTACTTTAAGAAATCCTTGCGAAAAGCTAACACC
>JAIPBD010000030.1 GCA_021739765.1 Melioribacteraceae bacterium | reverse complement strand
CCATTTGTGCATAATTCAGATCGAACATGGAATTTACTTATTCTGAATTTCTATTTTCTACCGCTTCTTCAAACCATTCTTCCTGTTTATTCAATTGATCCCCCTACCAAAAACGGAAACAAGTTCCGTAGGAACGACATATTTATAGATCCAATCGGCAAGAAAAAAATCAGAGCTCCATGGGAGCGGCATGTGGGCAACGTGAACATTTTCAAAAAATTGAGATGCCACATGTCGCATCTACGAAGCTCGTTTTCTAATACTAATATCAATTCTATAAACATGTCGTGGCTCTGCCACTTTTTTTATTCTGTAAACATTCCTCGGTGCTACCACTTCGATCGGATTTATGTTCTGTGAAAATGTCGTGGCGTCAAAACCGGTTTGAATTCGTACAATATTTCAAATAATGGTTTCCTTCTTCAATTGAAACACACCGGCTTGATTTTTCAACTGGAATGTCCCAAAGCGTTGCGCTTTTGTCACATTCACTTAATTATAAAATATCACATTATAAATATAATCATTTCGTACTATCGGGGAGATCGTTTAGAAATTGTGGGGCATTTGTTTTTAGCCATTTGTCCGGATTTTCATAATACGGGTTTTCTGTTATCACACCGTTGGATATTGTATATGGATGTGTTTGTAATACTTTCATTATTGTTTTGCCGTTAAACTTCGAGAGATTATATAGGCAAATACTGATCCATGGTTTTCCGGCAATAAAGTAGTTTAAGCGGGATTCATAAGCCATCAGATGTTCAATTCCGGGAATTGCCTCTAATGCCCAAACCATTTCTGCCGTGGCGCGAATATTTCGTTTGCCATTTTTCTGCGAATTTTCGAAAAATGCATTTAAATAAAGATCCATTTTACTTGGGGAAAAGACTCCATCCGGATAATATAGATCTTTAGCGCTACTCAGTGAGAATCGATTTTTATCGTTTACATTAGCAGAACAATCCGGGAATTTTTTTTGATATGAATCGTTAAAATCCGCAATTGTTCTTTCAACCGGGCAGTAAAGTTGTAGCTCTTTCTGTAAATCACCCTCGTGCAAAAATCCAAAAATTATTTCATCCCGTTCTTGCTCGGTTTCATACAGTCCGGCAATATGAACTCCCCAGTTGCACGTATAATCTCCGTATCCTAAATTAAGTTGACGTTGGTTTGAAGTGTGAATATGCATTTTGTCCTGCCTTTTATTTATAGATCAGCATTGGGAATTTTATATTTTGGAGCAATCGAGAGTTTTTCACGAAGTTCATTAATTTCTTCTTTTAGTTCAACCATTTTAGTTTCTCTTCCAACCATAGCTTTATTAAAGCGTTCGAGTTCATCAATTTTTGATTTAAGCAATTCGAGCACTTTTTTCTTTTCCGTTATATCGGTGTGGATTCCGACAATTCTGATTGCCTTACCGTCTTTATCAAAATATGCTTTCGCGCGAGAGAGGATATCCACCATGCCGCCGTTTTTGTGTTTCATTTTAAATTCTAATATAAAACGATCCAATTTTTTATCAATCAGTTTCTGCTGCATTTCCCACGATTTTTGAACATCTTCAGGTTCGGTAAGATTTTCCCAAATTGAAAAATCATTCGGCAGTTCATGGTCTTCATACCCCAATAATTTTTTCCAGGAAGGGGAGTAATAAACTTCGTTGGTTTCTAAATTCCAATCAAAAAGCCCATCGTGCGAAGCATCCATCGCAAGGTCAAATCGTTCTTTACTTTCTCGGATTTCCTGCTCACCCAATTTCCGTTCTGTAATGTCTTGAATAATTCCAATAAGGTTAGATGGGACACCATTTTCATCATATTGAAGTTTTGAAGCTTCCGCCCAAATGTATCTCAATTCATTATCCGGTTGTCTGATTATCCGGTATTCGATAGGAATTGGCGTCTTTTCCTCCATAACTTTTCTGTTGGATTCATTCACCCTGTCCAGATCGTCTTCGTGTATGGATTTGTTTATAATTGTGCCCAAATCTCCCTGAAAGTTTTTGGGGTCCAATCCCCAAATCTTTTTCATTCCATCCGACCATGTAACTTTGTTTTTTTTGATGTCCCATCTCCAGTTGCCAAGTTTTGCAACTTCCTGAGCTCTTTTCAAATCTGACGTTAGAATCTCAAGTTCTTTTTCAGCCAACTTTCTATCGTTGATATCAGTCATGGTTCCTTCGTAATAAACTACTCCGTCTCCGCCTAACTCTGCTACGGTCGAAATCGCAACCCATGTTGTAGATTTATCCTTTTTAGCCGCTTCAAATTCGAAATATTTGATGAAACCATTCTTGATCATCAAATCAATAATATTCTCACGATCGGAAGGATTCTTATAAATCTCTCGAATGTTATCCACATTGTTTCTCAGATCGTCAAAATTTTTATATCCAAGAATATTCGCAAAAGCATCGTTCGCCAGAATAAGTTGACCTTCATGGGTTGTACGCACAATTCCCATTACGGAGTTTTCAAATATTGTTCTAAATTTCTCCTCATTTTCCTGAATTAATAATTCGGCTTCTTTTATTTCGGTTATGTCTCTCGAACTCGCAAGCACACCCGTAATTTTATTTTCTAATCCATAATATGGTGTATAAGTAATGCTCATATATTTTTTACCGAGAGTGGGGTACTCAAACCAATCCTGATATGAAACAATTTCACCCTTTAAACACTTATCAAAATTATCCTTTATAGATTTTTTGAAAGTTTCTTCTCCCATGTATTCAGCGACAGTTAACCCGACTAGATCTTCTGCTTTCTTGTTGGAATGAACTTCATAAGCATGATTTACAAGCTCATACCTATAATTGGTATCAACTAAAGAAATAGCATCATTTGTCGCGGAAATAATTCTTTCATATTTCCTTAAATTTTCCTCATAATTTACTTTTTCGGTTACGTCCATTGCCGTGGCGATGTAAGCAAATATTTCCCCTTTTGTGTTTCGTAATGCTGAGTTATTCCATTCGCACCAAATTCTTTTACCACTTTTAGTAATATTGTAATTGACTTGATTATTAAGAACCATATCCGAATTAAGTTTTTTTAATATCTCGATCATTTTTTCTTTTTGATGTTCATCAGTAATTAATTCGAAAATATTTTTATCGATAACTTCGGCGGATGAATAACCAAAAATAATTTCGGCCATTTCATTCCATTCCATAATTTTCAATTTTTTATCGCAAATAATTATCGCCACAGGAGCGTTTTCATGTATAGTTCTAAATTTTTCTTCGCTTTCTCTTAATTTAATTTTCGCGGTTCTGCTTTCGGTTTCGTCATAAGAAATTCCTGCAATTAGCTTTTCGTTATCGGAGTTATCGATCGTAAAGTAGTTGGTTTTTAGGTATCGAAGTTTCCCGTTTATATCATTTGTCTGCGTTTCGGAAATAAAACTACCGTTTTCTAGAACGATTTTATCTTCAGCCGAAAACTTACTTGCTAATTTTTTCGGGAAAAAATCTTTCGCGGTTTTATTCTGCCAGTTCTTTACTCTAAATACCTCTTCATTAAATTTATTTATGAATTGATATTCACCTTCGGTGTTTTTGATAAAAATACCGGCGGGAATATGATCCATAAACGATCGAAATTTCTCTTCATTTTTCCGTAATTGGATTTCCACATTTTTCGATTTAGTTATATCTTCGATCATCCCTTCAAGAATAATATCACCGTTTTCATCCTCCCCGATAAATTCGCCTCTCTCCCAAACGTATTTTACTTCACCATTTTTTGTTATAATTCTGTACTGTACTTCGAAAACATCCCCTGGTTTGTCGGCCATATTAACTTGATCTTTTACCATCTCGGAATCATCAGGATGAATTAGTTGGTCGACCGATATTTTCTTGTTTCCAATTAAATGTGCGGGTTTATATCCGGTTACTTTTTCGCAAGAGCCTCCGATGTAAATCATTGTCCATGATTTATCTTTTTTACAACGATAAAATATTCCGGGCAGCTTATTTATTATTGATGAAAGCTGCCTCTCATTTTCCCGTACTTTTTCCTCCATTTCATATTCTTGGGTTATATCGCGAGCGACCCCCGAAAAACCGGTAATTTTGTTATCCTCATTAAGAATTGGAGTTGAAGAAAGTTCAACAACTATCTCTCCTCCGGTTTTTTTCTTAAAATTATACCGATAATGTCTGGTTTCTTTAAGTTCGCCTCTGCTTTCGATGTTGGACTGAACCGTGGCAAGCTGGTTTTCGGGGAAAAGATCAAAGATCGTCTTTCCGAGTAATTCCATCACTTCGTAACCGAGAAGATTTTTAACGGAAGGACTTATGTATCGGAATCTCAAATCCGGTGTAATTTGCCAGACTACTTCTGAAATAGTTTGATTTGTGAGTGAAATTAGATTGTTTTGCTCAAGTAATTGTTTTTCAATTCTTTTTTTCTCGGTGATATCTTTCCAGATTACGAGAAGATATTCGACATCTTTAATTACAACTTTGCTGAGTGTAATATCGAAATCAATTGGTTCACCACTTTGTTTAAGGTGCTGCCAATCGAAGTTTACAATTGCGCCATCAAAAGCCAGATTAATTTTCTTTTCTGCTTTTACGATTGAATTCATTCCATCCGGCTGATATTCCGGCGAAATTTTCCATGGGGGAGTTTCAAGAATGTAGTTTTTATCATCGGTTCCGAGCATTTCCATCGCTCTTTTATTGCAATCAACAAACCGGTCTTTGGTCATCAGAAGAATTCCATCTCCGGCATTTTCGAAAAGCGCTTTGTACTTTTCTTCGCTTTCTCTCCGTGCATGTTCCGCTTCTTTAATATCTTTCAAACTCGCTGTTACGGTGGCGATATTAACCGCCCCGGTCTGATGGTTGTTAAACACTTTTAAAGTCGCGTGAATCGGTACTTGTTCGCCGTTTTTCTTTATAAGCTGAGTTTCTCCCTGCCAGAAACCCAAAGTAATCAGCTGCTCAAATTTTTCTTGGGCGTATTCCCTAAATTCCTCCGAGACAATTTTTTCAAAGGCAAACTGATTTAGAACTTCATCTTGTTTCCATCCATAAATTGCTTCCGCGCCGGAATTCCAATAGATTATTTTTCCTCTAAAATCGGTAACAATAATCGCTTGTCCGACGGTATTTAGCAGCATCGAATGGAATTTTAGTTCATCAAGTCTGGATTGAGCCAAGTTTTGAAATGTCAATCTTTCGTTTTGAATTTTCCTTTCGTACGCCAATTTTTCCAGAATTAGGGCAAGCATTGTGGTGGAGTTTTTAAGCAGGTCGATTATTTCGGAGTTGTTTTTTTTATCACCGCACCGGCAATAAATATTGCCGAAATGACTATTCTCCGTCTGAATCGGTAAAATGCAGCAATTGTTTTCAAAATCCTTCGAGTTGAAGGAAATTTTTCTTTTGCTGAAAATTTCATTCAAACCGTTCACAAAGTGTTCTATTATCAATTCCTGGTTATCCATTTTTTCTATGTTCACCAGAAGTTGAAAAAGCTCCAGACTTTCTTTTTTCATATCAGACGCTCAATAATCTGTTTTTGAAACTGTGATTTCAAATTCCCATTAAAATAATCGGGCAATTTTTTAATCAACATCAAATGATTTCGATATCCGATTATAAACTTTAGTTTCGGCAGCTAAGCACACAGAAATAATCGTTTCCGGAAACATAGATGTTGTTCGAATTTACGGATTATATTAATTAAAAAAATATCTTTCGGAATCCTTTATCAATTGATTAACAAACACTTTCTAAATAAATTTATTTATGCGGACAAGGTATCTCACCATAATATTAGCGGCATTTTTACTTTCGAATTACTTATCAGCCCAATCACGCGCGATTTGTTACACTTGCAACGAACCGATCTCTGGGCAATATTTGGTACTTGACGGGAAAAAATTTCATCCCGACCATTTCTTATGCGATAAATGCAAACTTCCCATTTCCGGGTCATATCAAAAAGAAAGCAATAAGTATTATCATTTGGATTGTTTTTCGGAAATGAAGGGTTTGTATTGCGCTTTTTGCGGTGAAGTATTTACGGGCGGTTATATTGAAGTTAATGGTAAAAAGTATCACAAACTTTGTTTTGAAAATAATGTGGCCGAAAGGTGTTGGATCTGCAACAACCCGCTTTCCGGTGGTTTTTTGTCGGATATTTACGGAAATAAATTCCATTCAATTCATGAAAACGAACTTGAAAGATGTAACAATTGCAATCGTTTGATCTCGGAAAATTCTACAGAAGGAGGAGTTCAATATAACGATGGAAGGAGCATTTGTAATATCTGTTATATTAATGCCGTTAATGGGCAGAAAGCGGTAGAAGCGGCATTATCGATGGTAATTTCCGATCTGGAGCAAAAAGGGATCAAAATCAATTCGGATAATATTTCAATCAGAGCATCGGATCGAAAAATTTTACAATCTGCCGCCGGCTTAAGTTACTCAAGTAAAATGCAAGGATTTTGTGATACCCAAACGAAAGTAGAAACGTTGAACGGAAAGGAAGTCAGCCGGATTGTGAAACATACTATTTATGCGTTAACCGGTGTTCCAGAAAGATACATTCAAACAACGATCGCGCACGAATTAATGCACGTTTGGTTACATGAAAACACAACCGATAAACAGAATGAAATATTGAGAGAGGGAAGTTGTAATTTCGCTTCATATCTTTTTCTTAAAGATAAATCGGATAACCTATCGAAAGAGATATTGCTCGGGCTCGAAAATGATCCGGACCCCGCATACGGAAACGGCTTTAGGCTGGTTAAAAGCCGCTTTAAGGATCGCCCGATTGTTGATCTGTTAAACTACTTAATAAATAAAAGAACTCTTTAATTTTCGCTCTTATCTTCAACAATTATCGCTTCCTCTGATTTTTGATCGTCCGTTTTAATCACCTCGATGCGGAAGTTCGCGACTAATCCGGCAATAGCCCCTACTGCTACAAAAACCGGAGCGGCGGCTGTTCCTATTACTCCGATGGTTAACGGAATTTCCATAAATGTTTTTCCGGCGCCATCTTTAATAATTATTCTTCGGATATTACCCTGATGGATTAATTCCTCAATTTTGCCTAATAACTCTTTACCCTTTACATTGAATTCAGACATTGGTGCTCCATTTTTACAAGTTAGATGTTTACCCGCAGATTTTGTTCCATTGGGATAATTTTCTGACCTTTGATCAAATGAAGTGAAAATTTAGGTCTGACGTAAGAACTTCTTGATTAGATTAAAATACTTTTTTATCTTCTTTACTCACAAATGATTATTGTGTCTTTTTATCATTAAAGAAGAAATACTATGAAAAGAAGAGAGTTTTTGAGAAATACCGCGGTTACCACAGCGGCTTTATCTTTGGGGGTTTATCCGAATTTAACCGCAATGCCTAAAAAATCGTTTAGTTCATCCGAAATTTTTGATCTTGCGGCAATTAAAGGAAACGATCCCGCTGCGATGTTTAACAAAGCAATCGAAGCTTTGGGAGGAATTAAAAAGTTTGTCAAGCCGAATCAAACCGTTGTTGTTAAGCCGAATATCGGTTGGGACACCGGACCGGAGAGAGCCGCGAATACAAACCCGGAACTCGTTTCGCAAATTGTGAAGAAATGTTACGAAGCCGGAGCGAAAAAAGTTTATGTGTTTGATCATACTTGTGACGAATGGACTCGATGTTATTCCAACAGTTTAATCGAAAAGGCGGTGAATGATGCCGGCGGAACAGTTGTTCCCGGAAATACCGAACGCTATTATCAAGATGTAAAAGTGCCAAATGGTTTAAGAATTACCGAAGCAAAAGTTCATGAGTTAATACTTGAATCCGATGTTTTTATAAATGTTCCGGTACTAAAAAGTCACGGCGGCGCAACACTAACAATCGGTATGAAAAATTTGATGGGGATTGTGTGGGATCGCCGATTCTGGCACAGAAATGATCTTCACCAATGCATTGCTGATTTTTCGACATTCCGAAAACCCGACTTGACAGTAGTTGACGCATACAATGTGATGAAAAGGAATGGACCTCGCGGTGTTTCCGTAGATGATGTTGTGAGCTTGAATTCACAAATTATTTCTACCGATATGGTTGCCGCCGATGCTGCGGCTACAAAGTTATTCGGTTTGGAATTAAACGATGTTAAATACATTGGAATTGCCGATAAAATGGGAGTCGGAACTTCCGATCTATCTAAACTTTCCATCAACCGGATGAAATTGTAATTAAATGCTATATTCAAAACTGAAGCTGATCAGAAAATTTGTTGCCCTGTTTTTCATTCTGATCACAGCTTCGTTATTCCTTGATATCCATAATTTATTTGTTGAAGACGCTGCCGAGTTATTTCTGTTCTTTCAGTTTATTCCATCAATTCTAAAATTTATTATCTCACCAGGATTTATCGCAGCCGGTTTTTTGGTTGTACTGGTACTAACTATACTTTATGGAAGAGTTTACTGCTCCTTCATTTGCCCCCTTGGCATTTTGATGGATATTATCCGGTTTATTAAACGAAAATTGCTGAAGGTAAAAAGGGAAAAATTCCGGTTTGAAAAACCCTTTGATAAAACTCGTTACTCATTTCTGGGTTTAGTGCTATTACTAATCGGACTTGGCTCATTGTTCGGAATCGTTATTCTTGATCCTTACAGCAACTTCGGAAGAATTGTAACTCAACTCTTAAGACCTATTTTCGTATTTGCGAATAACGGTACAGTCCTTTTATTAGAACAAGGCGAAATCTATTCTTTGAAGCCGATCGCGCTTGGTGGTTGGCAGCCGGTCGCGTTTTTTTTCTCATTCTTTTTTCTGGGTTTAATTATCTACTTAGTTTGGAAAAAAGGCCGCCTCTATTGCAATTTGATTTGCCCGGTAGGAACATTTCTTGGTCTGATCTCGAAATTATCAATCTTCAAAATTGCTGTTGATGAATCTACCTGCACAGGATGCGGTGTATGTGAAAAAGTGTGCAAATCAAACTGTATTAAAAGTGACGAGAAGTATATTGATTTTAGCCGGTGCGTCGGTTGCTTTAATTGTTTTGATGCCTGCCCGACGGTCGGACTTATTTACAATCCATCTCTTTCTAAAATTGAGACGAAGGAATTAAAAACTGATAATTCAAAACGGAATTTCTTGTTCTCGATCGGCGCGTTTATTGCTTCGAGTTCTCTTGTTACAAAAGCTCAGGAAAAGATAAACGTTTATATTAAAAATGAAATTCCGGTTAACAGAGTAAATCCTATTTCGCCGCCGGGATCGTTAGGTATTGATCACATGAAAAATCATTGCACCGCGTGTGAACTATGTGTGAGCGCTTGCCCGACTAATGTTTTGCAGCCCTCATTCCTCGAATATGGATTTACAGGAATGATGATGCCGAGAATGGACAATTTCTCCGGCTTTTGTAATTATGACTGCAAAATTTGCGGTGATGTTTGTCCGACGGGAGCAATTTTACCCAATTCACTCGAAGGGAAAAAGCTGGTTCAGGTCGGGAAAGCGAAATTTATAAAAGATAATTGTGTGGTTTACACGCAAAAAACAGATTGTGGAGCGTGTGCCGAGCATTGTCCGACAAAGGCGGTAAAAATGGTTCTCGATCCTGAAGTGAATTTGCGAGCGCCGGTTGTTACGGAAGAGTATTGTGTCGGTTGCGGTGCGTGCGAGCATATTTGTCCGACAATTCCCTACAAATCGATTTGGGTTGAGAGCAATGTCGAACATCTTGCCGCAAAATTCCCCGAGCAAGAAAAGTTGGAAGATGTTTCGATCGAAGAGGAATTTCCTTTTTAGGATTTGCTTAAAATGTTAACCAAACATGTATTATGGAAATTTGACAAAAAGGTCTGTTTGTTTGTAAATTTATATCAATAAACAGTCAAATTGTTCATTTACATTGTTCGAATCACTTTCCTACCAAAATAAATAAGTCAATAGTAAAACGAAATTAGAGACCAGTTGTCTCTTTTTCCTCGCAGGGGGTTTCATATGTTTATCAATAAAATGATAAAAGAATCTTTTAATACTTTCTATCTCTCTATTTTCATTCTGAGCTTCCTTTTAATTCAAACAAGTAACAATGCTCAAACTATCACACAAGATTTTGATGGTTCCATGAGCGGATGGACTATAACCCAGGGCGGAACCGGGACTGAAGGAGACGACAATAACAACGCTCCAGTAACTGGAACTACCTGGAAGGTAACCAGACCATCTTCCATCGGATCTTCACTTTCTGCTCCGTCATCTCCAAACTGTATTATAGTCGGCAAAAAAGATGCAGAAATTGCATACGATTACTTCTTCTCACCTCGTTTAGATAATATATCTCGTTCGGATGAAATTACCGTTTCCTTCAAACATGCGGTTCATTATAGTGATGGTTCCCTGATTCGTGACGCGTGGGCTTACATCTACATTCTTAAAGATATGGATGGTGACGGAAGAGCCGAGCCATTGGGTGCTGATGCTTCGGGATTGGACGCGTGGAACGGCTATTCTACCGAGAGTACATGGAAAAGTACCAGCGAAACAATCTCCGCCGGTGGGGATATCTTCATTGGAATCAGAGCTCATGTTCCGAAATTATCCGCTTGGAACAATAAGGGGAATACTTATTTGCTCATAGATGATTTAGTAATCACTGTTGAGAAGGCACAAGCCGCAATTGAGATCACTTCGCCATCCGGTGGTGAAGAATGGATTGCAGGAAGCACTCAGCAAATCAAATGGAAAATAAATGATAATTCAGTTTCTGCAGTAAATATTAGGTATACCACTGATGGAAGTGATTATAAATCAGTAGCAAGCAATATTAGTGCATCAACCGGTAGCTATAACTGGACAGTACCAAATGATCCAAGCTCAACCGTAAAGATAATAGTTGCAAGTACAGACATTTTCTCGGGCGATTTTGCTGAGAGTAATCTATTTACCATTACAGGTGGTTCTACCGGTCCGTCGATTACCGTGGTTACACCAAACGGAGGTGAACGATGGTCAATCGGGAGTAAACAAACAATTCAATGGAATAGTAACGGAATTAACACAGTTAGTCTTTGGATCAATCGAGGAACATCTGGTGAATATATTGTTCAGAATATTAATAACACTGGATCCTATTCTTGGACTGTTCCAAACTGGCCGGGAAGTTACAAAATAAAAGTTGAAGGGGACGGTGCTTCTGACGAGAGTAATGCAACTTTTGAAATTTATGAAAGTATTGAACCTGAGATTTATGTTGTAACCCCAAACGGTGGAGAAAATTGGGAAATCGGCAGCAAACAAGAAATAAAATGGACAAGTTCGGGAATTGAAATGGTTACTCTGCAGTGGTCCATAAACGGCGAAGATTGGACTGCAATCGGAGGAAGTTTTGCGAACTCACCTGGATATGGTACTTATACCTGGACAGTTCCACCCGTTTACACCTCAAAATCTACTAATGGTTTGCATGAAAATTGTTATATAAAAATTTACAATTTTAATGGATTTGACACTTTTGAGGATAAGTCGGATGCACCATTTACAATTTCGGAGCGTGCATCGGTAAACCTTATATCACCGAATGGGAACGAAAAATGGGAAGTTGGTTCTCAACAGCAGATTACTTGGGATACTAAAAATGTCTCAAAAGTTGATCTATTTTATTCAATTGATGGCGGTGAAACAAAAACGTTAATTGCTTCCTCCATAGACGCTGATAAGGGATCTTTTAATTGGACTGTTCCAAATATAGAAACATCGGAAATTATAATAATCATAGACGCTAATAACTGGCCTTATTTTGATCAGAGTGAGAACACTATTTCGATAGTTCCTGAAACTGCCGAGCTTAATCTCATATCCCCGAGAGGAGGAGAAACTTTTTATGGAAATTCTGTGGTTGAGATCAAGTGGAATTCTTCCGGGTTAGAGAAAATCAAAATAATATTTTATGATGGTTCAAGTAATACTACTATAGCAGAGAATATTGATGCAACCCTTGGACTTTATAATTGGACGATACCGAATGTTGATGCAATTGGTTGCAGAATTTATATCAAAGATCAGTTCTCGAATGATTATACTGACACGCATGACTATGGATATTTGACAATAAAAAAAGAAGCTATTCCGAATCTATCGCTATTATCTCCCAATGGAGGAGAAAAATTATACGTTGCTGATCAATATAATATTACATGGAATTCCGAAAATATCTCAAAGATTAAACTTAGATACTCAACAGATTTTGGGAACAGTTGGAATTTAATTGCAGAAAATGTTGACGCGTATTCAGGTAAATTTGAATGGACTTTACCCAATATTAATTCAACTCAAATGCTGGTTGAAATTTCCGATCAGTCTGAGCCAACATTAATTGATGTTAACGATAAGACTTTTACAATTTTACAAAAACCGATTTATGAAATAACGGCTCCTTCGGCTTCCGAAATTGTTTATTCGGGATTCGAGTATGAAATAAAATGGAATTCGACTAATGGACAATTGGTAGATATCTATTATCAAGTTGCAGAAGGTAACCCGGTTCTAATTACCGATTCCTTAAATGCTTCAAGTGGAAGTTATGCCTGGATGGTTCCTTCGATAAACTCAACCGAAGTGACAATAAAATTAGTTGACAACTCAGATGATCAGTTTTTCACAATTTCGGAAAAATTTGAAGTCACTGAACCTACATTCATTTCATTGCTCAATCCAAACGGTGGCGAGGTTTTTAACACCGGAGAACAAATTGTGATTGGATGGAAAGCTAATTTCACACCGGTTGTAAAAATTGAATTCACTTCCAATTCGGGTGGAAGCTGGAACGAAATAACAACTGTGAATAATGGAAGCACTTACAATTGGACTGCTCCGAACTTAGCCGGCAATAATTACAAAATAAAAGTAACCGAATTAAACGCACCTTACCCATCAGTTGATGAAAGCGATGCTGACTTTGAAATAAAAGAGGGAGACCAAAACGCGGATAAAATTATTACTTATCGGGAAAATGACTCAGAAGGTGTGCCGCTTCATCTGGGAGAAACGGTTACAATTTCTGGAATTGTTACCGTTGATGATCAATTTGGTGAGACCGGGCCTGTCTACATTCAAGACGAAACCGCCGGAATTTCAATCTATGGAGCGGATTATCAAAACCAGCTTTCAATGTCGGATGAAGTATCTATTACCGGAATAGTAAATCAATATAATGGATTAACCCAAATAACAGAAGTTGTAAAAATTGAAGTCATATCAACTAATAATCCGGTTGAAGTTTCTGAAGTAAGTATTGGTGAAATTCTTACGCAGGATTGGAACGGGGTGGAACGCCTTGAAGGGAAATTGGTTAAACTCAAAGAAGTAAATTTTCAGCAGACAGGCGAATTTGCTCCCAATGCGAATTATCAGGTTTCGGATGGGAGCAATTCAATTCCAATTCGAATTGATAATGATGTTCAAGATGTAGCCGGCATCCCAATTCCGGAGTCCAATGTGGATATTGTCGGTGTAGTTTCTCAGTTCAAAAATTCCAAACCGTACGATTCAGGGTACCAAATTTTTATTAGAGGAATCGCGGATATTAAAATCCCTGTAAACAAAGAAATAGAACTTCTTAAACCAAACGGCGGTGAAAAACTTTATGCCGGCGAAGACTATCTGATTACCTGGGAAGCTGAAAATGTTGAAACTATCTCAATTGAATTATCCACAAATAACGGACAATTATTTACAACAATTATTGATGAAGCACCATCAGGGACTAATTATAAATTCCGGGTTCCTAAAACTCTATTATCAAAAGAGTGTTTGCTGAGAATTTCAGATTCGAAAAACTCACAAATTAGTTCGATTTCCAAAAGTGTATTTGAGATTGCGCCTCCATTCCCTGAAAACGTCAACCCAATGATAACGGCAAAATGGAAAACTTTCACTTGGCCTTTAAATGCATATTATCCGGAAGATGACAACGGAATAAACGGACATGTCGGAAATGCTTGCGGACCGACAGCAATTGCCCACATATTGAAATATTGGGAATACCCTAAGAGGGGAGATGGTTATCTGAAATTTACTGATAGAGAAAATCATGTTTGGGAAGCGAATTTTGGAGAAACCATTTACAATTATCAAAACATGCCTGATGTAATTCCCGGCAGTGCTCAAGAATCGGTTTATTCCGAAACCGCTAAATTAATGTTGCATTCAATGGTTGCGACAAACGATAAATACGGAAGCGGGATGAGAATAAATGACCTGAATGAATCATTTCAAAATTACTTTTTATTTAGTGATTCGTCGGAGGTGCTATATCGGGAAGATTTTAATGAAACAGAATGGCTAATATTTTTTAAAGAAGAACTCGCTGAAGGCCGCCCGGTGTTTGTTGAAGGTTGGACAGCAAACAGCACTCCGCCCGGACAAAGCGGAAATCATGAAGGTCACTATTTTCTGGTTGACGGTTACAATGACCAAAATCAATTTCATGTAGTGTGGAATTTTGGTGATTTTGACGGATATTTCGATTTGTATGATTTCGGAGATTATGATGAATATAATTGGATAATTAAAGGATTAAAACCAGGCAATATTCAGATTCAGCCGGAGTTAGAATTAGTATCACCACAAGGCGGTGAGATTTGGAATTCAGGGCAAACCGCAAAAATTCTCTGGAATTCTAAAAATATCAACCAAGTTGGTATTGAAATGAGCACCGACGCGGGCAATACCTGGATTTTATTGGGCGACAATATTTCCGCTTCAAGTGGTGAATTTGAATGGGAAGTTCAAGATTTATATTCACAATCTTGTGTAATCAGAATATTTGATTCAAACAATAAATCATTCGAAGATCGAAACGAAAATTTCTTCACAATACAAAATAAAAAGAGCTTTGGCGGTCCCTATTCAAATGACGAAAATACAATCCTCTTGATGCATTTTGACAACAATTATAACTACAGTTCAATCGCTTCAAATTCAATCGCGAAAGATCATGGCGCCGGTCTTTCATTCGAAGAATCTCACAGAATCGATCTTTCATCATGTTTGAGAATCGATAACAGCAGGAATGACGGTACTTCGGTATCCGTTACACACTTCGATGATTTAAACTTAGGAGAGAATTGGACGATAGAAATGTGGGTAAAAGTAAACGTATTCGGAAGTGGAACAACTTCATTTCCATTCATTTTAATAAAGCCGGCTAACAGCGGTAATTTTTGGGAAAGCAATTATTCAATTGGTATAAATTCAAACTTCGACGCGTTTTATTCAGAGTATTACAGCGGAAATTCCAGCGCCGGAATAGTTTTCGGTGATCGAGATCAAGTTACAAATAACGGTGACTGGTACCATATTGCTTTTATTCGCGATGTTGACAAAGGGAAAATTGCGTTAATAATGCATGACAAGGAGGGAAGAAGAATTTCCAAACGAGAAGCGGCGATTAATGTAAATCTCACCCCAAATTTCAGTACAAAAGATTTGCAAATCGGTGGATTCAGCACACAAAGCAATGCTCAATTTGATGGCTGGGTAGATGAACTGAGAATTAGTGATACCGTTCGAGAGTACGGTTACGTAAGATTATCTGCGCCAAACGGCGGGGAAATACTAAATAACGGAAGTTTGTATCAAATTAGTTGGGAGACTTCCGGTATCGAAAAAATAAATCTTTATTACTCTTCCAATAACGGTTCAAACTGGAATCTGATTCAAGCGAATGTAGACGCAAGTTTAGGCTCTTATAACTGGCAAACACCAGATGTAAGTTCGACAGAATACATGCTGAAAATTGAATCAGCGGAGAATGTGAGTATATACGATATCTCCGATTCACCTTTCACAATTTCTGTTATCAGCGATTTGGAAAAAATAACTGAAGCAATTCCGGAAGAATGGAAATTATTTCAGAATTTCCCGAATCCATTTAATCCGACAACTCAAATACGTTTTTCGGTTAAGGAAGAGGGGAACACTAAATTGGTTGTTTACAATTTGCTGGGTCAAGAAATAACAATTCTTTCCGATAAATTTGCGACTCCCGGAAATTATGACGTTAGTTTTGATGCGTCGGGATTGGAATCGGGAATGTACTTTTACAGGCTATTTTCCGGTAGCTATTTAGAAACACGGAAGATGTTGTTAATCAAATAATATGTTGAGGTTTTAGTTCCTTTTATGAAAAGAGGAACTAAAATTCTATCTTTTGCATTGTCATATTATTCCCGCTTGCATATCGGCAAGCAGGGAATTTTATGTTATTTTAAAAGGAATTTATGAAGCCACAAAAATCCCCTGTTGATTTTGGAATTATTCGGAAGCTTGCCGTATTACTTACCGATCACAAAAACAAAACAGAAATTACTATTTCGAATCTTCCCGGAAGTTCAAAAAGGTTATTAGCCGCTGAATTATTTGATCAGAGGCCGAAGATACTTTACCTGTGTGAATCCAAAAAAGAAGTTGAAGAAGTTGTTGTAGAGTTAGATGCTTTAGGTATTAAGGATGTAATTGGATTTGAAAGTTTTGATAAAGAATCAATCCAGGAAAAACTGACCGAAATAACAAAACGGGAAGAATTAATACTCGTTTCTACTTATTCAATAATAAACACTGAACTGCCAAGGGTTGATCACATCACAAAAAATATGACTGTTATCCAGGCCGGAGGGGATATTACTTATGATGATCTGATCGAATATTTGGCTATGCTGAATTATAACAGAGAAAAATTTGTTGACGCGCCCGGCGATTTTGCTGTGCGAGGATCAATAATTGATTTTTGGTCATACAGCGAGAAGCAACCCAGCCGAGTTGAGTACGATGGTGATTTTTTGGAATCCGTCCGTTATTTCGATCACGAAAATCAACGCTCCCAAAATGTGATTGAGTCTGTTACACTTGCGTCTTCCATCGAGGAAGAGGAAACTGATGAATACTCGACAATTTTTGAATACTTGGATAATGTGTCCGTAATTGCCAACAAACAAGAACTCGAAAGATTATTTGAATCGAAAGATACCGCGGAAGTCGAGGAAATAATTCAAGATGCCGAGCTTGATGACGAACTTAAACAAGAATTTTTTGATAATAATATTGAAGAAGAGACTGTAATAAATGATGAGATTTCCACTTCCACAGTTTATACAAAAGTGGAAGATTTATTTAAACAATCAGCAGTTTGGTATTTGGAGGACCTATTCTCCTCAGATAAACACGATGTAAAAACCGGACTTAAGTCCGCGCCGGTTATCAATTCGAATTTTGAACTTCTTTTCTCCCAGTTAATTGATTTTGCAAAAAAAGGAATTCAAACAATAATAACAGCCGAGAACGAATTACAAGCTAAACGTTTAAACGAACTTCTTTTTGATTATAAAGTGGAATTACACGATTTAATCGAATCGGGTAAAGTGAAAATAGTTGTCGCGGCATTAAAAGAAGGATTTGTATCCGTGCCGGAAAATCTTGCGGTTTTAACTGATTACCAAGTTTTTAACAAACCTTACAGAACAAAAATATTTTCGAAGTTCAAAAAGCGTAAATCTAAATCGAAAGATTTCGCCTCAATAAAAAGAGGGGATTATGTTGTTCACGAAAGTTTTGGTATTGGCCGCTATGAAGGATTGGAAATAATCAAAATTGGACATGTCGAACAAGAGAGCATAAAAATCCAATACGCGGAAGGCGGTATTGTTTATGTCAACTTGAATTACTTGGGATTAGTTAAACGGTTTTCATCAAAAGAAAACGCGGCGCCTCGATTATCGGTACTTGGCAGTAACGAGTGGAAAAACACGAAGAAAAAAGTTAAAAAGAGAATTAAAGAAGCCGCCAGAGATTTAATTACCTTGTATGCAAAACGAAAAGCAACGGAGGGATTTTCATTCACCGCTGATTCGGTTTGGCAAAAGGAACTCGAAGCTTCATTCTTTTACGAGGATACACCGGATCAAGCGAAAGTAACCGAGGACGTAAAAGTTGATATGGAATCGCTTAGTCCGATGGATCGATTAGTCTGTGGTGATGTCGGATTCGGGAAAACCGAAATTGCTGTTCGAGCCGCATTTAAAGCTGTAAACGACGGTAAACAAGTCGCATTACTTGTCCCGACTACAATTTTAGCGGAACAGCATCATAATACTTTTAAGGACAGGCTCTCCCAATTTCCGGTTAAAGTAGCTGCTTTATCAAGATTTCAGACCAAAGCCGAACAGACTGAAATTGTGAAAAAATTAGCATCCGGAGGAGTTGATATTGTTATCGGTACTCATAGACTGTTGAGTAAAGATATTAAGTTTAAAGATATCGGTTTATTAATAATTGATGAAGAACACCGTTTTGGCGTAATGGCAAAAGAAAAATTAAAACAATACCGGATAAATGTAGATACGTTGACATTAACCGCGACACCGATTCCTCGAACATTAAATCTTTCGTTACTCGGCGCGCGTGATCTTTCAATTATCGCGACTCCGCCTCCAAACCGTCAGCCGATTTACACGAAGGTTGAGAAATTTGATATTCACCACATCCGCAAATGGATTGTGGAAGAGTTAAAACGGGGTGGACAAATTTATTTTGTTCACGATCGGGTTCAATCTATCGAAAAGATCGGAGCTTATATTCAGAAACATATTCCCGAGCTAAAAATCGGAGTTGCTCATGGTCAGATGAAACCTGCCGATTTGGAAAAAGTGATTTATCAATTCCTCCATAAAGAATTCGATATGCTCATTTCAACAAAAATTATTGAGTCTGGAATTGATATTCCAAATGTGAATACAATTATTGTGAACCGCGCCGATAGATTTGGATTAGCTGAACTTCATCAATTGCGAGGACGTGTCGGTCGGTCGGATCGACAAGCATACGCGTTTTTCCTTGTTCCTTCATTAAAAACGATTACAAAAAAAGCGGTCAGGCGATTACAAGCCATCGAAGAATACACTGATCTCGGTGGTGGATTTAATCTCTCGATGCGGGATCTCGAAATTCGTGGAGCCGGCAATTTATTAGGGACTGAACAGAGCGGCGCAATTGATACGGTCGGTTTTGACCTCTATGTTAAAATGCTGGATGAAGCTGTCGAAGAACTTAAACAAGATGAATTTAAAGAGGTGTTTAAGGATTTACCGAAACATCAGGAAAGAACAGAACCAACTATCGACGCATACTTCGAAATTGGAATTCCAAATTCCTTTATGCCTGATCAGGCGGATCGATTGAGTTATTACTCGGCACTTTTCAGTATGGCAAACATAAGCGAAGTTGATGAGATAAAAGAAGAACTTGAAGATAAGTACGGGAAACTTCCTTTTATTGTTGAGCGGTTAATTCATACGGCAATTCTTCGGTTTCACGCTTCATTTGCGATGTTTGAAAGAATTATTATCCAACGCGAAAGGATTGCTCTGATTTTACCCAAAGCCGACAAAGAGCATTTCTATAAGGAAAAATTTACCGAATTGATGCAGTACGTTATGCAAAAACACCACAAAAAGATTCGATTCGTTCAGGGAAAAGATTCGATGAAACTGGAAATGGGAAATGAATATACCTCACCCGAAGCTGCTTTGAAATATCTCACTTCGTTCTCAAAAGAGATCGAAAGGGAAGTAATGAACTCGAGTGATGTAAAATTGGTTGAAGTCTAAAGAAATAGCCTGAACGAGTGAATTTAAATATATTTGTCCGGCTTCCTCAGTTTTAACGACAAAGAAAATTTAATAGAAAGTTTGGTCTTGTAATTTATCTAGCGCCAACCAACACCATAAACTGGTAAGGCTCGACTTCAAGAGTATGTGTCGCTATAATTGTTCTGCCCGAAACAATATCCGTTAAAGTTTTACTCAACCCTAATTGTCGTAATTTTATTCCGGCAATTTTTTGTGTTTTATCATTGAAGTTACCGAGAATAAATAACGAATATTCTTCAAACCTTTTAAAGTAGCTTAAAACATGCACGTCACCAAGATCGACAAATTCAGTATCAGAACCCGAGAACGCGACATTATTTTTTCTTATCTGAATCAATTTTTGTAATGATTGAAATAATCTTCCCGGAACACTTTCGGCATCGCTGCGTTGTTTGGCTAACTCCCAATCAAATTTCGGACGATGAATCCATCTTGTATCGCCAATTTTTTCAGTATCATTTTCATAGTGATAATCGTTAAGCAGCCCAATTTCATCACCAAGGTAAATGAGCGGGATTCCACCAATTGAAAGAATTATACCGTGAAGCAACAGAATTCTTTTTATCGCGAGGTCGATTTTTTCTTCATCATTTTCTTTTAACGCTTCTTCTAATCCGGCAAGTGAAGCGGTTGTTCCCGAGACTCTACCCTCAAGAGTGTTGGGATCTTCTTGGAAAGGCAGCCCCCTGGAAAATGTGCCGGGAAAACGACCGACAAAAAAATCCGAAAGAAATTTTCTATGATTGGTAGGATTCTTTCCTATCTCTTCGGCGTCTTCATTCGAAAACGCCCAGCCGATATCATCGTGGCAACGAATGTAATTTACCCAAGTACAATTTTGTGGAATTTCAAATCTTTTCGAAAGTGAATGACGAAGAAGTTTCACTTTTTTGGTTGCGATCGAATTCCACAACAAAGCCATCATTTGCGGATTATATGAAAGCTGACATTCATCTTCGCCAATATATTTAACCACTTCATCCGGGTGAACAATAGCCTCGGATTTGAATAAAAGTGATGGAGCGACAATTTTAACCAATGAGTTAAAAGCTTTGATTACAAGATGAGCTTTAGGAAGATTCTCACAGTTTGTACCCATCTTTTTCCAAATAAATGCTACGGCATCAAGTCGAAGTATTTCTATTCCTTGATTTGCGAGAAATAACATTTCCTCGGACATTTTTGTAAATACTTCCGGATTCGCGTAATTCAAATCCCACTGATAATTATGGAATGTTGTCCAGATCCACTTTTTAATTCGATTCCTATAAGTAAAACAACCCGGATGATCATCCTTGAAAACCGGATTGATAGTTTTTTCATATTGATCAGGCATTCCCCGATTCGGAAACATGATGTAATAATCTTGGAATTCTTCGTCACCTTTTAAAGCTCTCTTTGCCCAATCGTGATTATCCGCTGTGTGATTAAATATAAAATCCAGCACCAAACTCATTCCGTGCTTCCTTAATTCGGCCGCGAACAAACTAAGCTCTTCCATTGTCCCCAATTCCGAATCAACCTCACGATAACTGGAAACAGCGTATCCGCCGTCATTATCTCCTTCGGGTGTAATAAACAAAGGCATTAAATGAATGTAGTTTATACCAAGTTCTTTCAGATATGGAATTTTGGTTACCAGGCCTTTCAAGTCATCGGAGAACAGATTAACATAACACATCGCTCCAACCATATTATTTGACTGATACCATTGAGGAGAAGATTGACGGATCGCGTCAAGGGCTTTTAATTCGGGCGATCGTTGAATCCACATCTTCGTTGCAGTGGATAAAATTGATTCGAGGTGATAGAAAAAATCAAAATTGCGGCCGTATAATTCGTACAATAATTTGATAAGCGTTGGGAAGTGAACATTTATTCTTTCGATAAATCCATGCCATTCGGCATTGTCAATTGTACCCGCATACTTTTCCTCGATTCTTGGAAGTATCCGATCTAAAGTCTGATGTATCTGTTTTTCTGTTAATTTGATATCAGGCATATCTTCTATAAATAATAAAATAGTACAACTTATCCAAAATTTGATTCGTCAAAAATTGTAAGAATCACACTTATCGGAAGTGAATGTAAATAAGTCAACATTATACATTACTCTTCTTAGCATTCATGCGATTATATCCACCGGAAATATTTTTTATCTAAATTCTAACTAATGTCGTTTAGAACGGGGGTGCCGTTGAAACGGATTTATTTTCGTTTCGGATGAGTATATTTCCATGAAAAATTAAAACAATTATTCTATCACAAATGCCGGTATTTGAATGAGCAAAAACATTTTCTGGAGGATCGCCCAATTCTTTGAAATTAGATGGTGGAAAAATTATCTCTCGGCAAAGGAGAAAGAAGATTACTACTCCAGTAAAAAAAAATACTGGGATGATGTGTTTTCGATGTTATCTGATACAATTGATATCAATCAAAAAGATACAATTCTTGATGCCGGCTGCGGTCCGGCCGGTATATTTATCAACTTTCCCCAAAACAAAATAACGGCTGTAGATCCTTTGCTGGATAATTATGAAAAAGAATTAAATCATTTTTCAAAATCGGATTTCAAAAATGTACAATTTATAAATTCACCTCTGGAAGAATATAAATCTGATGAAAAATTCGATTTTATATTTTGTTTGAATGTTATTAATCATGTCGAGCGAATTGGGGTTGTGATCCAAAATCTTGCGATGTCTTTGAAAGACGGGGGGAAACTAATTTTTTCTGTTGATTGCCATCACAACAACCTTTTGCAAAAATTATTTTCCACATTAAAATTTGATGTGCTGCACCCGGTTCAACTTACCTCTCCGGGTTACAAGAAGCTGTTTTCTAAACAAAAATCTTTAAAATTAAAGCGGGAGTTTATCTACAAAAATGGAAAGATTTTTGATTATGTGTTTTTTATATATGATAAAACAGGTGAAGTTTAGATCGGAAATCAACAAAGCGGTTATTATAAAACGCGGCAAAAATGAAAATCATTGATGCCGCATTTAAATTTACGAAGCCTCTCTTCTGGCCATAGATAAATTCTCAATTTCCAAAACAAGCATGTGAAGTGACTCTTTACTTGCTTCCAATTCATTAATTATGTTGGATTTTGTTTCTTCGAATCTATCTTTTAGGTCATTAAATAGATTATGATAATAGTTTATTCCATCCTTCAAATTTTCAATAAAAGCTAAGAAGTACTTCTCTTGTTTTTGAGACATCGATAAACGAGCTTCTTCTATTTTATCTCTTAAATAGTCGATATATATTTTCAGCTCTTTAATAAACATATGCGGTCTGTCACTTCTGGAAATAACATTAATTCTGCCGTAAATATGATCCGTAATTTCCTTTAATGACATTGTTTTTGAAAAATATGCAAGGTTCGGTCCCGGGCAGATTGAAACTCCCTCACCTTCAACCTTTGTATCCAAATCATTAGCGATTAATGCGGATGTTCCGAGTCCAACACAGATACAAGATTTTTCGACAACTTTTTCATAATTGGCGTGATGTTCAACAGGAGAAAGGTTCATGCTATCAAGCTCTTTTAATTTGGCATGTTGATATTGACGCGAAGCCACGCAGATGTTTTTATCAGTAAATTCTTTGTTGTTGATAGCGATATACTTTTTCGGGCAAGCACTTCCGGGTCTTCCCTTCGCAATAAAGGATAGTTTCTCAATATCCTTTGTGTTTCCCCGTAAAGAGTTGAATGGAACTCCGAGCGGTGAAATATTGCTGAGATATAAATCAGCCTCTTTTGCGGCCACTAATTTTTCTATAGTTGCCTCATCCACAGTCGTTGCTTCCGGAACGAGTAGAAAAGGTGTACCCCAACCGACCGAATCAACCTCATAATGATCGAGTAAAAATTGATGCTCTTCCGCCGTACCAACTCCACCTTGCGCTGTAATTTTGAGTGGGAGCTCGGAAGAAGGAATGTGTCGATTTTTTGCTTTAAGCGAAGTGGTCATTATTTCATGAACAGTCTGAATTAATTCTTCCCGATTTCTTCTGAATTCGGCTAAGATCGGTCCCATCAAGAATCCGTCCGTAGCGAATGCATGACCACCGCAATTCAAACCGGATTCAATTCTGTATTCCGAAACCCAAAGCCCTTTTTTCGCCAAAAATTTACCTTGAATTAAAGCGGATCGGTAATCACTAACTTTTAAAATTATTTTCTTCTTGATAAACCCATTTTCATCTGGATAAAAATCCTCGAACTGTTCAAGATAGCTGTATAATCTGGGATTCATTCCGGCAGAAAAAACTATTGAAGAATTTAAGTTGCTCTGAGCAAAACCCCGCAGCGCCGCATGCGCATCGTTATGTTCAACAGGGAGTTTTTCATTTTTCAAGTAATTTTCTTTGTCAAGTTTCGTCATAATATTGACGTCGATACTTCCCATCGTAAGGTGTTCTTTTATCCAATTTCTTAAATCTGTTAAATTGGAATGGGAAGAAACTTTTTTAAATTCTTCGGTAATATGGGAGTTTTCCGGAAGCATCCCGAGATATTCCTTAAGGTCGTGGCTGGCTTCCGATGCGGCATTTTTAAAGTCTTCAAATTTCTTTTCAGCAAGTGAATAAATTAAGTTTAAATAAGAAGTTATTCTTTTGGCTCTAAAGTCTTCGGTTTTTTCTGTGATTTCATCATAAGGGATTTCATGTTTACCACAATACATTTTTCGTAATTTTTCGAGTAACATGTCATCGACTAATGAAATTACTGAGTCAATACCAAAGTGAGATACTTTGAGAGGAGTGTTAATCGTAAATCCTATTCCCATCACGGGAATATGGAAGGTGTGTGTTTTTTTCATTCTACTTTTGCTTTCTACTTTCTATAAGCTATTGGTTAAAAAATAATATACAATTTTGATGAAGTAAGTGAAACAATATTCGGCGTATAAATCATTTGTTTACATTATGTTACAATTCGGATGGCTGGTGATTTAGAAGAAATTCAGGAAAATTAAACCGTTTATTCTGATGCAAACACTCAGGCAGCCGGAAATTTTTATAAGCCCGGTTTTTGTAAATCATCAGAATTATAGATAACAGTTGATTTGATTATTGCCCTGTGAATGCCAGTCTAAATAAAATCTCTTATTGTTGATCTAAAAATTCGCTTTGACTTAAAAAATCCGTAAAATTTTGTTACAAACTTCTTTGTAAAAATAAGGATAAAATGTCTTAGATGTTAAAAAACAGAAAAATAAATGGGGCGTGATATTACTCGCTGAGGTGGAAAAACTCAAGTTTAAAATCGTGATATTCTGGTTTAGTTACGCCCTGAACATAAACCAAATTTTATTCTTGAACGTTCATTTTTGTATTCATCATCAATCAGTACATTTAAATGTTTGTCCCGGCTTGTCTTCCTTGCCTCAATATTTATGGTCTTTCCGAACATTTAATTTGATCGAATCCATCATTCCAAAAGAAATCGGACGAGCACTCCTTTTGAATCAGTTCTGATATTCTCCCATACTAGGACAATAATAAACAAATGCGGCTTGTTCTTCGGAAGAAAAACAAGCTGCATGAAAAAACCGGGAAATTTTAATCGTCTTCACCGATAAATTTATACACCAACGCACCTAAGGCGCCTCCGATAATTGGAGCAATCCAGAATAACCATAATTGAGCTATTGCCCAGCCGCCTGTAAAGATCGCAACTCCGGTACTTCTGGCAGGATTAACGGATGTGTTTGTAACGGGAATACTGACTAAATGGATTAGCGTGAGACCGAGTCCAATTGCAAGAGGTGCAAAACCTTGCGGTGCTTTTTTGTCGGTCGCACCCATGATAATCAGGAGGAAAATAAATGTCATAACAATTTCGGTAATTAGCGCGGAAAGTAACGAATATCCATCCGGTGAATGTTCACCGTAACCATTTGAAGCAAAACCGCCCGAAACATCAAAACCGGCTTTCCCACTTGCAATTATGTATAAAACTCCGCCGGCGGCAATTGCACCAAGGACTTGAGAAACTATGTATGGAAGCAGGTCTTTTGAAGAGAATCTTCCTCCAACCCAGAGACCGATAGAAATTGCCGGATTTAAATGACAACCCGAAATATGACCAATCGCGTATGCCATTGTTAAAACAGTAAGACCAAAAGCTAAAGCAACACCAACAAATCCAATTCCCAATTCAGGGTAGGCAGCGGCCAAAGCGGCACTTCCACAGCCGCCAAAAACTAATACGAATGTTCCGAGAAACTCAGCGGTGTATTTTTTCATCTACGACTCCTTTTTTATTTTTTGATGAGAGATTTATTTGATCAATTATGATCTTAAAATTCAAAGTAATTAAGAATTAAATCCAACTCCGGTCGAAAAATCAAAAAACAATTTTGTAAAAAGGAAAGAAGATGAGATTGTGGAATTCTTATACAAAATTTAGAAGGAAAATAGAAAAATTACATTTAGCATTCATTCATTTTAAATGATAAATAAAAATTTATTCGAAGTGTAAGATACAGTAGGATTATGCGTTATTTCTAATCATCTAATAAATAACCTCTTGCCAAGTTTTTGTAAATCTGAACTTGATCAACTTGCCATTTTTCATCCTTGTCTAATTCTGCTGCCATCAACTTTGCAACTTCTTCAGCCATTTCAATGCTGGCTTTTGCGTTCAGAAGAAGCGCGCGAGTGCGTCGCGAAAGTACATCATCGAGGGTTCTTGCCATTTCATTTCTGACATGCCAAATAACTTCCGCTTTAATGTATGGGAGGTCTTTATGAATTTGTTGACTTAAATCAAGATTTTCTTCGCATATTTTATTTATCGCGACCCCATCCGAACCGTAAACGTACATGTGATTTTTTACATCAACATTTTTAAGCCAACCATGGATTCTCAAATTTTTCGAGATTGATGGTTTATCCTCCAAGCCGGCAACAAGTGCTGCCTGATTAATTGTGTCCTCAGCCATTTTTCTGTAGGTCGTCCACTTTCCACCAGTAATTGTAACGAGACCCGTTGGAGAGATTACGAGAAAATGATCTCGCGAAATTTCAGCCGTACTTTTATCTTCTGCCGGTTTTACAAGCGGCCGAATTCCGGCGAATACACTTAACACATCTTTGCGGGAAGGATCGTTTACCATATATTTTGAAGCGTGATGCAGAATAAATTCGATCTCCTCTTCTAATGCGCGAGGTTCTAAAGTTTTTTGAGTTATTGGAGTATCGGTAGTTCCTACTATAACTTTATTATGCCAGGGAACAGCAAACAATACTCGGCCGTCATCTGTTTGGGGAACCATAATCGCGGAGTCTCCCGGAAGGAATTTTTTATCGAGAACCAAATGCACACCTTGCGATAAAGCAATTATTTCACGGGCATTTTTATCATCCATTTTTAGAATATTATCCGTGAAAATTCCGGTCGCGTTGATAACGACCCTAGCGTTAATTTTATATTCAATTCCGGTTTCCTTGTCTTCAGCAATAACGCCGTTAATAAATCCGCTAGATTTTAATAACTCCTTAACCTTTATGTAATTTATAGGAATGCCGCCTTCATCATACAAAGTCTGAGCGAGGTTAATCGCCAATCGGGAATCGTCGAACTGTCCATCGTAATAAATAACACCGCCACGAAGGCCTTTGGGTTCAATGTTGGGAATCTTCTCGAGCGTTTCCTCTTTGGATAAAATTTCGGAAGGGCCGAGTCCTAATTTACCGGCTAATAAATCATATACTTTCATTCCAACACCGTAAAACGGACCGTCCCACCAATCATAAGTAGGAACAACAAATGACTGATTATGAACAAGGTGTGGAGCGTTTTGGCGGAGCAATCCTCGTTCGTGCAGTGCTTCCAGAACGAGCGAAATATTTCCTTGCTGTAAATATCGAACACCTCCGTGAACAAGTTTTGTACTACGGCTGGAAGTCGATTTTGCGAAATCGCTTTGCTCCAATAGAATAGTTTTGTAACCACGTGAGGCAGACTCAACGGCAGCACCTAATCCTGTCGCGCCTCCACCGATTACCAAAACATCCCAATAACCGGTTTCGGAATCTATACGATCGATAAATTCGTTTCTGTTCATGATCCAGCTCCTTCGGAATAGTTTTAATTCTACAAACAATATTTCGCTTTAAATGGCATTCTTAGGCTTATCGGACAATAAACTTAATAAAATTGGCAACCAATTTGTCTTTTTATTTATTCAAGAGAATGATAATTTTGAGTTATAATCTAAAAATTAAATCGAAGGTGGAAAATGTCTCGTTTACTGTCAAAAATCATAATCGTTTTTGTTCTGCTGGTACTTGTATACCAACCAAATCTGGCACAGCAAAATTCTGAAATTGTTGAATCAAGTAAGTTTGATACCGGGAAAATGTGGACTTTCGATTTCCCCCCGGTGGATTATTTGAGAGAAACTTATGGCTTCGAAGCAACAGAAGAATGGTTGGAAGATGTTCGATTATCCGCCTTGCGAATCCCCGGATGCACAGCTTCTTTTGTCTCCGAAGATGGCTTAATTATGACTAATCATCATTGCTCGGAAGGAGCGCGCGATAGAGTACAAAAGGATGGTGAAGATTTGAAAGAATCCGCCTTTTACGCCGAAACTCTTGAGGATGAACGTAAAGTACCAAGAATGTATGCTGATCAGTTAGTTTTGATAAAAGATATTAGTGATGAGATTTTTGCGGCGATGGATGAAGTAAAAAATGATGCCGATAAAGCCGATGCCCGTGATCAAAAAATTGAACAATTGGAAAAAGAGTATTCGGAAGAAACAGGATTGAGATGCCAAATTGTATCTTATTTTAATGGTGGAAGATTTGCGCTTCATGGATTCAAACGGTACGAAGATGTCCGTTTGGTTTTTATTCCGGAAGAAAAAATCGCTTACTTTGGCGGAGATTTTGACAACTTTACTTATCCGCGTTATAATTTAGACTGCACATTTTACAGAGTTTATGATGATGAAGGAAAACCGCTTAAATCAACAAATTTTTATAAATGGAGTTCGGATGGCGCTCTGGAAGATGAATTAATTTTTGTGGTCGGAAATCCGGGTACAACGAACCGTTTAAAAACTGTTTCTCAATTAAAATATTTCCGCGATGTACAATATCGAAACATAACTTTTCTTCTCGATGAACTTTATAATCGTTTGGAAGCAATGAAATCTGTATATCCGGACAGAGCTGATGATTTTGAAGCTGTAAAAACAAGATGGGGTAATTCTCAAAAAGTTTATCACAACATTTATGAAGGTCTTATCGACCCGTATTTAATGGCAAGAAAAGAGGATTTCGAAAATAAAATTAAAGAGCAAGTTTTTGCGGATGATGAGTTAAAAGAAAAATTTGGATCTGTTTGGGAATCAATTGAAACTACTAGAGATGAGATGAATAAAATCGGTCCTAAAATTTACGCTTATAATACCGGATACCGATTTTCGTCAGATCATTTTAAAATCGCAACCAGATTAGTTGAATATTACAAACAAATGCAAATGGATGCCGAGAAGAGAGACGAAGCCTACAAAGGCGAAGAACTCGAAAAAACTTTAGCACGGGTTTATCCCGAAGAATTTGACGAAGTAATGGAGTTAATTTCACTCGGCGTTTACCTCGATTATTTGAAACTGAATTTGGGCGAAAATGAATTGTTGAATCCGCTTATGAATGGCGAAGAGGGTCTGGATGCGGCAAAATATTTAGTCTCAAAAACAAAATTAAATGAAAAAACATTCGTTGATGATCTTGTTCAAAATCCGGATAAAATTGCCGAAACAAATGATCCGATTATCAATTATGTACTCTCTGTAATAGATGAATATAATTCACTTTCGGAGCGAAGAACCGAAATAGAAACAACGGAATCAGTTCAAGAAAATTTGCTGGGACAAGCACTTTACGCACTTTATGGAACTTCAATTCCGCCCGACGCGAACAGAACTTTACGACTTGGTGACGGCACATTGCTTGGCTTCAATTATAACGGCACAAAAACTCCTTTAAAAACAACGTTCTATGGAATGTACGATCGATATTACGGATTTGAGGGAAATTATCCTTGGGAATTGCCGGCAAGATGGGAAAATGCCCCCGTTGAATTTGATCTTGCGACTCCTTACAATTTTGTTTCTTTGCACGATATAGTCGGCGGAAGTTCGGGTAGCGCTGTTATTAATTCAAATGCTGAAGTTGTAGGATTAGCATTCGATGGTAACGTTCACAGCATTATCGGTAATTTTATTTATATGCCGGAATTAAACAGAATGGTCTCGGTTTCGTCTCAGGCGATGTTGGAATCGATTGACAAGGTTTACAAAGCAAAAAATCTTGCTAATGAGTTAAGAAATGGTAAAAGATAAAACAACTAACAATTCTATTCGGGGGAATGGATGAAAAATATCAAAGTAATTTTTTTCGTTTTATTGATTGGTTCGGTGCAGCTTTTTGCGCAGTACGATATTTACAAAGCTTACGGCAGATATGAAGCGGAAGCCTCCGCCGAGGATTTAGGAAGGATGTGGACGTTTGATAATATCCCGCTCGATAAGTTTGAAAACGAATATGGATTCCGACCGACAGAAGAATGGCTGGAGGATGTGCGGATGTCCGCCTTGCAATTTGGAAGAGGGTGTTCCGGTGCTTTTGTATCGGCAGACGGACTGATAATGACCAATCATCACTGCGGAAGGGGACAGTTGCCCTCACTTCAAACAGAAGGTGAGGACTGGTTGAAGGATGGACATTACGCCGAAACTCTTGAGGATGAAGTAAAAGTCCCCAACCTTTTTGTTGATCAATTAATTCTCATCGAAGATGTTACCGATGAAATTTATGAAGCAATGGAAAAAGTATCGACAGATGATGAAAAAGTAGCGGCGAAGGAAGCAAAGTTCGCTGAAATCGTTTAAAGATTTAATGAAGAAACCGGATTAACTTGCCGGGTTGTTACCTTGTATAATGGCGGGAAATATTCACTTTATGGCTATAGAAGGTATACCGATATTCGTTTGGTAATGGCGCCTGACTTCCAAATTGCGGCTACCGGTTGGGATTGGGACAACTTTACATATCCCAGATATGAACTCGATTTTATGTTTTACCGCGCATACGATGAGGATGGTAATCCTATAAAAACAGATCATTATTTTAAGTGGAGTAAAAAAGGTGCTGAAGAGGGCGAACCGGTATTTGTTGTCGGAAGACCCGGAAGTACTCAACGCTTGATCTCCGTTGCGGAGCTCGAGTATTTGAGGGATTTTAGATATCCGCAGTTGCTCACAATTTTCAACGGTGTTTATGATGCCTATACCGTACTTTATGAAAAATATAAAAACACAGATCGACAATCTGTTCTACTCAACTCGGTAATGGGTTGGGGAAATTCTCGTAAATCTTTTGCCGGACAACTTTCCGGTCTTCGTGATAAATTCATTATGGCGAAAAAAATGGATTTCGAGCAAAAATTAAAAGACGCGGTAGAATCAGATCCTGAATTAAAAGAAAAATACGGACATGTTTGGAAATCTATTGGCGAAGTTATTTCTGAGATGCGCACTTATTCCAATGAATCGATGGCTTTGAGAACATTTTCTTGGGCAAAACCATACTACTTCACCGTTGCCGAAAACATTGTGAAATATGCCGAACAAATGAAATTACCGGAAAGCTCCCGACTTGAGGAATATGTCGGCGAAAACTTAGAAGCAACAAAAGAAGCGATCCTGGTTGCTGATCCGGATGTTGAACTGGATAATTTGTTGCTAAAAGCTCAGATTCAATATGTGATTGATGTGCTCGGCGAAAACCATGCATTTGTTCAGGAATTATACGGTGGGAATAAAGCTGATGATGCCGTAAGATATATTTTGGATAAATCGGTTTTGACAAATGACGAATCGATTTTAACGTTAATCGAAAAAAATCCCGACGAAATTTTGGCGGGCGACGATCCTTTTATCAAATTTGTTTTGCATGCCGCAGACAAGTTACCCGCTTTAAATAACAGAATGCGAGAATTAAACAATACGCTTGAGGTTTTAAATCCTCTACTTGGTGAAATTGTTTTTGAAGTTTACGGAACAAAAATTTCTCCGGATGCAACATCAACGCTCAGACTTGCCGACGGTACAATAAAAGGGTATGAATATAACGGCACTTTGGCTCCCGGTAAAACGACATATTATGGCTTGTGGGATCGTTTCAATTCATTTAGTAAAGAAACTTATCCTTGGGGTTTACACGAACGTTGGAAAACTCCTCCGGCCGATTTGGACCTTACCGTCCCGATCTGTTTTGCGTCAACCAACGATATTGTTGGAGGAAACTCAGGTAGTTCGGTCATCAATATAAATCGAGAAGTTGTTGGATTGGTTCACGATGGAAACATGGAAAGTTTACCCGGCCATTTTATCTATCTTCCGGTAAATAACAGATCAGTCGCAACGGATTCTTGGGGATTAATGGAATCGTTGATCTATGTATTTAAAACTGAAAGACTTGTTCAGGAGCTTAAGTCAGGCAAAATAGAATAATTTTTCACCTGACGAAATTGAGACCGCATATATACTAAAAATAGTATTTTATGCGGTCTTTTTTATTTTAAGGCACGTGTTTTGTATTTTGGATATTGAATTTTTACTAATGGAGTATACATGAGATTTATAAAATATGCATTGCAACTAATCCTTTTTGTTACAATTGTTTCTTCTGTTCAAGCACAGAACAAAACTTGGAACTCTTACGATTTATTTAAAATCAGAAGTACTGTAGAAGCGAAAATATCACCCGATGGTGAACATATCGCTTTTACACTCTCCGTGCCTCGACCTTTTAGGGAATCACAAGGAAATGATTATCGGGAACTTTACGTTTATGGTCTAAACACAGGACGAATTACGGAAATTCTTACCGGCGATGTTTTTGTTTCATCTTTAAGATGGTCACCCGATTCGGAGAATATTTTATTCCTTGCGAAACTTAACGATGATAAAGTTACACAGGTTTATAAAAGTAATTTAGAGGGAGATCATACCGAAGTAATAACTAAATCCTCAACTTCGATTCTTGAATATGAAATTAATCCGAACGGTGGTTCAATTGGGTACACGGCTACAGAATTTTCGCCTCCTTCCGATTATGCCGAACTCGGATTTGCCCAGGAAGTCTTCGAGGAAAAAATTCCTCATCGGAATCTATATATTCAAAACATTGAGACCGGAAATGTTGAGAAAATTACAAGTGACAGATCGGTTTTTGATTTTATTTGGAATGATCAAGGAACTAAAATAGCGGCCGCGATTGCTCCTGAAAATTTAGTCGATCATTCATACATGTTTAAACGAATTTTTATAATCGATGCAAGTACTAAAGAATCAATGAAGCTTGTTGAAAATCCCGGGAAATTGGGCAATTTAGCTTTCAGTCCGGACGGTTCCAAACTTGCGTTTGCCTCTGCATCAGCTAGAAATGATGCGGTTATCAGCAGTTATTTTGTTATTCCAACTAATAAAAAAAGTGAATTCGCGAAACTAAAGAAATACTCGAAGGGATTTAAAGGATCAGTTTTTGAGGTTGATTGGAAGGATAATCAAACAGTCCTTTTTGCCGCTAACGAAGGAGTCAATGTTACGCTTAGTGAGCAATCAATTAATTCTGATAATCGAAAAATCATACTTGAGCCGGGCAAAGTAGTTTTCTCAGCATTTGATTTCCACGATGGAATGTTTGCGTTCAGCGGGAATACACCAAAACATCCGAACGAATTATTTGGATTCGACGGTCAAAAATTGATGCGGTTGACAAAACATAATGACTGGATTTCTAATTACAAATTTGCAAAACAAGAAATTATTAGTTACAAAGCAAAAGATGGTTTGGACCTTGAAGGAATTTTGTTCTATCCATTAAATTATGAAAATGGGAAAAAATATCCGCTTATCACCTACATTCACGGCGGACCGGAAGCAGTTAATTCCAATGGTTGGCAAACAGCTTACAACAGATGGGGTCAAGTGGCAGCCGCTCAGGGGTTTTTTGTATTTATGCCGAATTACAGATCGGGCTCAGGCTATGGTGTCGATTTTACACTTGAAGGATTAGGCGATCTGGCGGGAAAAGAATACACCGATGTTTTAGATGGAATCGATTTTTTAATCAATAAAGGTTTAGTGAATAAAAATAAAGTCGGAGTGGGCGGAGGTTCGTATGGCGGCTATTTCTCGGCTTGGTCTGCCACTAAGCATTCAGAAAGATTTGCCGCCGCCGTTGTATTTGTGGGTATTTCGAACCAGATTTCCAAGCGGAATACCACCGATATTCCATACGAGGATTATTATGTTCATTGGGGAATTTGGAACTATGAAGATTTTGAAAAGGTTTACGACCGCAGCCCCGTTAAATATACGAAGGATGCGAAAACTCCTACTTTGATTTTGCATGGAACAGCCGATCCAAGGGTTCATCCATCTCAAAGTCTTGAACTTTACAGAAGTTTAAAAATGCACGGAAAAGCTCCGGTTCGTTTGGTTTGGTATCCGGGAGAAGGACACGGGAACCGAAAAAACCCGGCGCGCCTTGATTACAGCCTAAGAACAATGCAATGGTTTAATTATTATCTCAAAGGTGAAGGTGATCCAGATCAAAAACCGAATATTGAAATTGATTACAACCTGAACATTTACGATCATTGATTCTGCGTTTATGAATTTTTTAAAAAACGGAATAAATGATTTGGTTGATTTAGATGTGCTTTCCCCATGTGAAAGTATTTGTGAAATAGACGATGATCTAAATGTTTGTGTAGGCTGTTTAAGAACAGTGGATGAAATTGAAGCTTGGCCCCATTTTTCAAATACCGATAAACTTTTTGTTTATAAAGTGATCGAAAAACGTAAAACATTTCTAGAATTCATCAAAGATGGTGAAAAACCGGACTTATCAAATTTAAGTTGAAAATTACCCCCGTTGTTCGGGGGTTTTTTATTGAATTATGGAAAAAGGATTTACACACGTTTATACAGGCGGCGGTAAGGGTAAAACTACCGCAGCATTGGGTCTTGCTTTAAGAGCTGCTGGCGCGGGCCTAAATTCATATATAATTCAATTCATGAAAGAATTTCCTTATAGCGAGCTGAACTCTTTGCAAAGATTGAACAATTTGATTGAGATCGATCAATGCGGTGGCGATGATTTTGTGTATAAAAGAGTTAAGCCTTCGAAAGCGGAAGTCGCTAAAGTCGGAAAAGGATTAGAATCAGCCAGACTAAAAATGGTTAGCGGTGCGTACAATCTGATAATTCTTGATGAAGTTTTAGTCTCAATCTATTTCGAATTATTGAAAGAATCGGAAGTGTTAGAATTTATTAAGAGTAAACCAGAAAATATTGAATTGATTTTGACCGGGCGATATGCCTCAAATAAAATTATCGAGGCTGCCGATCTCGTTACGGAAATGAAAGAAATCAAACACTATTATCAGAAAGGGGTTCTTTCACGTACCGGAATTGAAAACTGAATCCTAAAATTTCTAATATTCCCATTTCCTCGATTTATTAATTTCAGTAACCCACAACTTAAGCCGAGAGTTATCACAAACTCAAAAATTTCACCAACCATTTTAATGGTTTTCACCGAAATGTGGCTAAAGCACAAAAATGAGTCAAATCAGAACAAACAAAAAATCACAAAACTATCACTACTTCTAATGTCTTCAGAGTTTAGGTTGGCAAATCAGAAGAGAACGGCACCCAATTTTTTCAGCTCCACTCATTGATATTTGAGTCCGCTAAAAGGTTCAACTTTTCGAGGCTAAGAACCGGATTGGAAAAGTTGTACTTTTTATCACCTTTATGAATATGAACGGATGAATGCTTTTCATTCAATCATATTATTGTGATAATTTGCTTCCGGCTTGACCAGGTTAGAAATGGTCATATTTATTTGGAGAATTCTTTGTTTTTAGAGAAAGTTAATTATACAGAACATTAAGAATGGAATTGGTAGTTTGAACTATATAATTAGTTTTACAATTCAGATCAAAAATTATGACTAACAATAACATTTCCAAAATACTCGATCTCCGGTTTCCCTTCACATTTATCCTCTCTTCCTTTTTCCTTTTATCTTTTATCTTTTTACTTGTTTCTTGTGATACTACCGAACCAAACGGAGATAACGGAAACAACGAACCGGATACAACTTCCCAAAACTTTACCTTTGAGTCTTTCGAGTTCGGCGACGGCTACTCCTCCAGCTACTTTAATGATGTCTGGGTTTTTGATGAAAACAATATCTGGGCTGTGGGATGGGTTCGTCCGGCTCCAAAAACCGGAGGCATTCATAATATTGTGCGCTGGGATGGGAATGAGTGGTCCGGTCTCGGTGGACAATTCACTTCCAGTGGATTGTATGGCATCTGGGCAGAGGATACATCTGACATTTTCTTTGCTGCAGGTGCTGTCATTAGATACAAAAGTGGTGAATTTACTGAGTATAATCTAGGACATCTGGGATTTTCCCAAGGACAATCCGTGCAAAAACTCTGGGGTTCTGGAGCGGATAATATTTGGGGAGTCGGTCCTTGGGGAACAATAGTTCACTTCAACGGCAGTGAATGGAGTAAAATAGATTATGACACAAGCTGGGTATTCAAGGATATTTGCAGTGGCTTTAACGACAGACTTTTTGCCATAGCTCATAATTTATTTTCGTCCAACGTCATTATCCTAGAATTTCTACAGAACAAAATCGACACTCTTTACACCGATTTGTATACCGATAGAATAAACGTTCATTGGCAACAGATCTCTAACCCGGTTATGAATAAAATTTGGCTTGCCGGAAACGGGATTTGGCAACTGGACATTAATTCCGGTTCTCTTTCTCAAATTTATACCGGAGAATACGGAATAGCTATAAATGTTATGAGCGACAAAAACGCAAATGACATTTATTTTGGGGGGACTCACATTGACGACGAATTCTATTTGGGGCATTATAACGGGAATAACTTTACCGAAATCCTCAGAGATGCCTATAATCACCACGTACCCGGCGGAATCTCCTCAGATGCGCATATAGCCGCATATGGTGGCAGGAGAGAAAACAACGGGTATTTAATTTTAATTAGGAGGTTCGAATGAAAAAAATTCCAAGGCTGTCACAACTTGTCCCGATGCTTCGCGAGTCATAATCGCTAATTAGAAACAATAACCGTGACACAACCACCTCAATATTAAATCAAACCATAAACACAGAATAAAACTAATTCAAAAACATTGTCGTCTATCAATTATTTCCGCAACCTGGATTTCTAAAACGAGTTTCGTGAAGGTCGCTGTTACATTGATTTGCTTAAGCTCTTTTGAAACTCTGTATCCTTTGCGGTTAGGTATTCGGTTCTGATAAGGAAAATTATTTTGTTTACGGCGGTAAGGAAAACTTTAGGAATGATATAAATACCGGATAGGAACGCAGACTTCGCAGAAATGATATATGACCGCACAGAAATGGCTCACAACCATGTAGAAATGATATATGACCGCATAAAAATGGCTCACAACCATGCAGAAATGATATATGACCTCATAGAAATGGCTCACAACCATAAAGAAATGATATATGACCGCATAGAAATGGCTCACAACTATGTAGGAATGATACATGACCGCATAGGAATGCTTCACAACCAGACAGGAACGATTTACTAACACATATGAATGAACGAAACCATTGAGGATGTTTTTTTGTCCGGCTAAAAACTGACCAAAAATCCAGATATAAGTTTCCCCCGGCTGTTAAGGCCTTCGAACTAAGATCAGTGCCAGATGCCTTGACACATAAACTCGGCACACATCAAATCGATTCTATCACTTTATTTGAACACAGCCTCACTCTGTCTCGACTCAATCAATGAATACTTTAGCAAAGTTAAAAATAGTAGCAGTAAGAAAAAGGTTATGTTCGTAAGTTAAATCTGTTCTCCCTCTCCGCCCCATTTTTTGAAGTAGTTTTTGATCTTAATTATCAATAAAAGAGTTTACGCGTCGAAGGGCAAGGAGTGGTACTTGCCTCCCGGTAGAGTATTCTTTTGATGAGGTAAACATTTGATCTATCTTGATTGCTTTTCCTACAAACGCAGGGAAAAAATGAGCTTTATTGTTTTTTTTCTAGGATTTAAATCTAGTTGGTGAATTTTCTTGCTTGTAGGCTGCACTTGAGAATGATTTGTGTACGATAAAAAATAAAAAGAACTATAAATAGTCCATCAAATTTTTTTTGATTTTCTAGTTATCCAATAAAGATTGAAAATTCTCCAAAATCCTACTTTCCCGAAGGCCTGGTTCACAGCTGATCAAATAAACAATCAGCCCCGGCATTGTTAAACAAATCACAAAATTAGTTCTAAAACGAAGCGTTTTGGCAATTATTGTGTGCTTAATCATGAAAAACGAGATTAAAATTGACATTCCATCCTTTTTTCGATAAGGTTTAACCGGACGCAAGAAAAAGAGCTAATTACCTTTAATAAACAAAAGAAAGGAAGCGACATGTTACACAGAAAAATAAAACTAGTTCTCACGAAATTTGTAATGTTTACCATATTGCTTATTGCAATTGGTTGCAGTGAGGATAGTAATCCTTCCGGCCCGGAAGATAATACATCCGAAAATCCTTCCAAAATTGAGGGTCGGGTTGCCGGGGGTAACGGTCACAGCGGGGCATCAAAAATCAATAAGACAAATGGTGTCGAAGGTGCAACTGTAACCGTTGTGAGGGTTCAAGCAGATGGAACATTCGAAACTGTTTCAAATGAATCTGTAACAACTAATGCCAATGGTGAATTTAATATTGAAACAAACGTAGATTCCGAATCCAACCTTATAGTCGTTGCTGAAAAGGGGAATCAGACCTGGAAAGCAGTTGTATCAGGTAAGGTTGAGAATGGTTCAACGGTTTATTGTCCTCCAATGAGTAACGAAACTACTGTTGAGGCAGAGCTATATTCCCAGATTGTTGCTGAGGCTAAAACCTCTTTAGTTCAAATGGCGCAAATCGGCTTTTATGTTAACGCTAATTTAGCTGCTGCCGTCAAAGGAAATACATCACTAATGAGCAATGTTCTTGCAGCAATTGAAGCCGAAGCAAAAGCCGAAGCCGAAGCAGTTTCTGAGTCTTACTTTGATATGAGCTCCGCAGAGTATGAAGCAGCAAAGGAGGCACGAGCAGAAGCGCATGCCAAATTGGATGCCGACTTACATGCTGCCGCTGAAAGCAATGCACAATATAGAACTGCAATAGAAGCTTACCAAGAGGCAGAAGTTAAGGCATTTACTGATCAAAGTATGAATTCCACTCAATCTGCCAAATTGTTTTCGTTATCAACAGAAGCATTGGCAAACGCATCAGCGGAATTTTCATCAAACATTGAGTTGGAATTGCGGAGACAATCTGCGAAGAAAAAGCAAAAATCCGATGAAGATGCAGTAGTGAACGAGTATGATCAATGTGGTGCTTCAGAAGATGAGAAAAATACAGTTTTAGCGGCAAACGCATCATTAAAGGCATTAATTGATGCGGCAACTGCTATTAATGAAATTGATGCGGCATTTGAAGCATATCAAGTAGCTCTCATTGAACTGATAAAAGTAACACTTTCTACAAACTCATCAGTAATTGCAGCAATAGAAACTGAAATAAATGGCAGTGCCGGTGTGAAGGCTAATCTGGAATCAACGGTCTCTGCGACGGTAAGTACTTCAGTATTAGTTGAAGCATATCTGGCTTTTTATAACTCGATTAAGTCCATTGTTGAAGCTCAATTGACTGATGCCTCATCAGCTGAAATTGATGCGGTGATTGATATAATGATCTTGGCAAATACATCCTCATAAGATGACTAATAGTCAAACATTATTCATTATTAAGGGTAGTGTAAAAACATTTGTGTAAATGGTTAAAGAAGAAATTGAAGCTAAGTTGCGTGCAGCGTAGCGGAACGCAACTTAGCTTCGCAAAAATCGATCTTGAAAAGGTCGATTATTTTTAACAATTTCTTTAATCAACA
>JAIPBD010000001.1 GCA_021739765.1 Melioribacteraceae bacterium | reverse complement strand
ATCATTAGGACGTACAGAATATTTCTCGCTCAACTCGCTTATCGGAACATTATTCTCTAATAGCTCTCGCAGAATTATTGCTTTTTGTTCGCCGCTATAACGCTTTCTCTGCTTCATGGAATTCTCCTTTTCTTTCTCTAATGTAATTTATGAAAATTCCATTTCCATCTGAAGCTTTACAATTTGAGTCACCAACATTTCAGCATGCTATAACATTGATTGCCGGTTATTTCGTTCAAATTTAGCACCATAAGCGCAATGTGCATTATGGCGTTTTGTGTGGCCTGCAGTTTATAAATTTATCGAAAATATCTGTTTTTGAAATGTACTTAATAGAATCGAGTCCTTTCCCTTCTTTCTCGATGTTTATCAAGCCGAAATAATCCAAAAATCTATCAAAAGTCCGAATTGAATAGCATCTGGCCGTGTGTCCTTCTAATGCATCATAATCCGGCTCAATCGATTCTAACAATTGTGGAAATGCATCAAAATATTTTTTAGCGTAAAATGAATCCTGTCGCCTGTCATCTCCGTATTTTGATAACAGAATCAATGAAAACCCATATCCACGTTGTCCTATTTGGTTTTCTCCATATCCATCGTAGTAAGGCCAATTGAATTTTGTGGCAATTGTCAAGAATATCAAACGTAATAACTCGAAATCGTCTCCAAGTACTTTTTTTGAACTTTTTGTTAAACTCAATTTACCGTTTCTCTTTTTTACTAATCCACTAAGTTCAATTAAAATCCTGGTCAAATTTATCGTCATTGAATCGGATTCTTTATTCAATTTTGAAATCCCTTTTTCAACATACTCATCTTTTAAAAAGCCTTGCTGATAAATGTCTGAAACTAGCTTTGCCGGTAAAAATCCCTTGTTCGTCAGCTTAAGTTCTCCGTTTTTGTCGATCATATCAGTTAAATACTTTATCTGGTGAAGTATCGGAATCCTTTTATAATCTTTGTCGGATAATTTATGTAATTGAATAGGACTGTCAATTCCGAAAGTAAAATGTAAAATCTGATGCATCTCAAAAGGCGAATATCCTTCAAATTCCGGAATCGACCGATTGTTCTCTTCATGCATTATTTGGTCTATATGTCTTTGTATGTCTTTTAAATCCATGTTTTTTCAATTTTTTGGTGGTCTGCCATTATGCCAAGCCATCTGTTACCTATAAGAGTAGTAGCGGATTTCAAGACGATTACCAGTCTGCAACCACCAAAGTTTATTAATTGCACAGACCTTGATTTTACCACTTCACCTGCTTTTGCTCTTATGCAATGCTGGGCAATCGTACTTTTTTTCGTCCGTGCGTTGGCTCAAACGCACTAATTGACAAGCTTTGGTTCGTGCGGCTTGGCAAAGTGTGTGGCTGTTGAGCTTTAGCATTATTTCAAAAATCTAATTTGTAAATTCAGTTTAAAAAACTGTTTAGAATCTTCATAGTAAACTGTGCCAAAACCGTGTCTTGTACTACTAGCTGTTTCAAGCTTTGTATTGTTTAGCAAGTAATCTTCGAATTCATTTCTATTGTAAATGTGGTAGCACAATATTTCACCGTCTTCTTTAACAACTAAATAGCCACCTGTTGCATCAAGCTCTCCTGTCCAAACTTTTGATGGCATCATACCTAGTGCAATGTCTGTCAAAAAGCGTTTAATTTTGTATGAGTAAAAAGGGTGATTTGTTTGAAGGTTGAATTCAAGTAGGTTTAATTTCGAAATTTCATTTACTAAATCGGCTGTTTTTGAGTGGCTCGATGTGAAAAATAGGTAAACGATTTCGGCAAGAATTTCTGGCAATGCACTGTCAATCAAGGTTAGATTATTGCCGAATATTGAGCTTTCCGTTTGACTAAAACTCAATACTCCCGTAAAACCTTTTATTTTCTCAATCCTTTCCTTGATTTTATTTCTTGAATCAATTCCATTGATTGCTTGAATTTGAGTTTCTGCTAAAACCGTATTCTCTATTTCATAGATAAAATTAGTGGTCTTACCTGCATTCAAAAGGGTGGATGCACCTCCAAGTTGTGACTTAATGCTAAAGCCAAGTTCGGGAGTTGTCCCTGTTCTTTGGTCGTGAATTACAATTCTGATGTCGCTTTTTACAGATGATTTAGCTTTAAGCGAGACACAGTTAAATGATTTGATAAATGTTTCAATTTCGGGAATTGAAAAAGTTGCTGAAGATGTTTCTTTCAGTTTTGTCAGTAGTAAAACTGCTTTCTCTTGAAATGCGGTAATTGGAATTCTGAATTCTTCGTCAGCTCCTTTTATGATAACCAAATCTCTATCATAAGCATATTCATAAGTTCCGTTTGATCCGTCTCGTAGAATTTTAATTATCGGGAAAATCAGGCTTTCAATCTTCTTTAAGCCGCTTTCTCCTGCAAATAGCTTTTTGTCCGATATGATTTTTAGAAGTGTGTATATTTCACTCCATTCATCTTTATTCATTGGGCGTGTCCCTATCGGGTCGGGCTATTCGCGTCTATCCCTCACGCAAAATCAAAAATTCACTTCTTGAAAATGTTGTGATAGTGGTAATCTAAAAACTCTTTCGCTGGTAAGAACTTATCAGGTAAATTGATTTTTTGATTTTCATATTTTATAAAAAAATCTTGTACTGCTTTTTCCTTTTCAAAATCACCGAAGATTTTTGAAACCCTTATATTAAATTCAGGTGTAATTGTAATAAAACCTCTATCAAATGCTTTATCGTGAATGGAATTTAAACAAAGTCCGTTTCTAGGGTTTAATCTTTGCTCTGTATTACTTGACCAAGGAATAATATGACTTGCAACTAGAAAATCAGGAATGGATAAACCTGTTATACAGCATTTAAAATAGTAAGAAGAAAGTACTGTTGACCTAAAAAAACTTTGATTAACTCTTTGCTTAACAACTGATTCTCTTTCTAGTCCTTCTCTAATGTCTTCGACTTCAATTTCAGAAACTTCCTCAATTGGACGATTAGAAAATTTTGCAATTAATTGCTCACTTTCAAAAGCGAGTTTTTCCCAATTTCCATTAAATTCATCCCAAACTTCTTCTTCTAATTTACTACCGTGAGCCAAACCAACAATGCCTTGTTTTTTTAATTCAGGGTCAAGTCTACCAAAATTTCCAACTTTCATATTTAATGCAGAAGGACTCCTACCAATGATATCGGCATATTTGATTATAGTTGGGTTTGATTTACTGCTACTCTTAAATGGAATTTTGCAATAAACATTGAAGGCAATAATCGTTTCTTCTCTAGTCCAATTATTCTTCGCCACCATTTACATTTATTACCTTTAAATTTGATACACTGTAATCTGAAATTATTTCTTCCAATAGTTCTTTTGTGATGTCACAGCTTCCTAAAAGGATTGTTCTGAAAATCTCATCTCTATCATCAGGGGTTAACTCATTCAGCTTTTCATCATCTCTAAAAAACTGCATAAATTCTTCTCTATTTATTTCTTTGTAATTTTTCATTTAAGCGGCTTTTTGCGTTAGGGAATGTAGTGGAAATCCTTTTTGTGAGGTACGAACAAAAAGATTGAAACGAAAAGCCCGACCCGATAGGGGAACGCCCAAATAAAAATCTTCCAATCTGTCATCATAAACCAAGTTTCTTTCTCTGCCTATTCCACCACAAACTACTGCATTGGCTGTTCCGTCATCAGGAATGATTTCATAGCCAAAGCCATTACCTTTGTTTTCGTGCCGATTTTTATGATTGATTAAGGTATTTAGGTAAGTGTCGGAGAGATAATATTTTACGGATACAACTTTTTCCTCTTTAACGTCCTCAAATGTTGCATTCTTCTTTGTTGGTTTAGGATATTCAAAACTATCAATTCCCAAATCACCTCTAAAACCAACTATGAAAATTCTTTCTCGATTCTGTGGAACTCCAAAATCTTTCGCATTTATTACTTGTGGGTCAGGAACGTAATAACCAAGGTCATTTCGTAAAACATTTAGGATTGTTTTAAGCGTTTTACCTTTCTCGTGATTGAAAAGCCCTTTTACATTCTCTAAGAAAATTGCTTTGGGTTGTTTTCTTCTAATGATTTCTGCCACATCAAAAAATAATGTCCCTCTCGTGTCCTCAAAGCCTCCTCTTTTACCTGCGATAGAAAATGCTTGACAAGGGAAACCTGCACAAAGAACATCAAATCCGTCAGGGATGAATTTTTTAGTTTCTTCTTTGGTTATGTCTCCAAATGGAACTTCTCCGAAATTTGCCACATAAGTTTTTTTTGCCTGTTCGTCCCACTCGCTTGTGAAAACACATTTTCCACCAAGACTATGCATTGCAATTCTAAAACCACCTATTCCAGCAAACAAGTCAATAAACTTAAAGTTTGGAATTTCTGGTTCAGGAAAAGGAACATCCTTTTTGAAATCGAAAATCATATACTGCAACGCTTCTTCGGCTACCTTATCAGTTATATCTTCATCAGGAAATTTATATTCCAAAGCACGTTTTACGTGCTGAATTGCTTCTTTTTTATAAAATTTGGAAGCACTGTTTTTATGATTGTGCAAGTAGTGAGTGAATGCGGCTTTTCCGCATTCAGAAGCTTCTACCACCCTGATTTTAAAGGTTTGTCCACAAACTTCTTCAAGTGATATTTTTTCTATCAGATTCATCTATCTTACTTTCTATTATTTTGATACAATTTACTAATTCGTACTCGATTTCTTTGCCCCAAAAGCGAAGAACTTGCCACCCGTTTTTTAACAGGTAGCTATTTACCTCTTTATCTCTTCCAATATTTCGTTCAATTTTTTTATGCCAAAATTCTTTATTGCTTTTGTGGTCTTTTTTTCTCGTTTCCCAATCTTTTCCGTGCCAAAATTCACTGTCGACGAATATTGCAATTTTGTATTTTTTAAAAGTCAGGTCTGGCGTGCCATAAACTGTCTTGTTGTTCTTTCTGTATCTATGTCCTCTTTTCCAAAGTTCTTTCGCAAGCAATTTTTCAATTTTAGAACCTTTACTTTTTATAGCTTGCATATTTTTTCTTCTCTGTTCTTTAGTCAGTCTATCCATTTTCAATTGAACTTTCTTTGTCAAGGGTCAGCAACAAACAGGCACTTTTGGTTTTTAGCTTTGGCTTTCTTTGTATGCCTCCTATTCGTTGTTAAAACTTATTTGCTTCACTCAATTATTTGAATAATAGTTAGGAGTCGTTAAAAATTCTTCGATTAATAATTTATTTTCTTTATTCGGAATCATACTGAATCAAAGAAATAACCTCATAATTATCGAACAATTTACGTCCATGCAAAAATGATAATTCAATTACGAATGAAAGTTGGGCAATTTTAGCACCGAGTCTTTCCACCAAAGTAGTAGCCGCTTTCATTGTGCCCCCCGTAGCAAGTAAATCATCATGTAATAGTACTACATCATCTTTATCTAAGGCATCCTTATGAATTTCTATCTGATCACTTCCATACTCCAAAATATACGATTCGCTTTCTTTTGCAGCGGGCAATTTACCCGGTTTACGAATTGGAACGAATCCCACTCCCAATCGTTCTGCCAAAGCGGCGCCAAATATAAATCCGCGTGATTCAATCCCGACAACTTTTGTAATTCCTTTATTCTCCGACAACTCGACCAGTCTTTTGAGTGTAAAATTGAAAGCGGCCGGATCTTGGAGTAGAGTCGTGATATCTTTAAATATAATGCCTTCTTTGGGGAAGTTGGGAACGTCCCGTATTTTGGATTTTAAATCCATTCCATCTCCTTTAATCAAAATTTCGTTTAGTTTTTCGATTCAAATATTTTTTGAATTTTTCAGCTGAATAACAGTTAATAACCTCTGCCGATGTCAGTCCGGCCTTACGTGCTATCATTATTCCATACTTGACATCTTCTATTCCATGAGTTGAATGCGCATCAGGATTAATAGCGAATTTGCAATTCTGCTCCCTCGCATACATTATCCAACGCCAATCTAAATCGAGCCGATGTGGATTGGCATTTATTTCAATCGCGACATCATTTTGGGAGCATGCTTCGAGTACTTTTTTAATATTGATTTTATAAGGATCACGTGACAGGAGCAAGCGGCCTGTCGGATGAGCAAAAACATCTGTAAACGGATTTTCAATTGCTTTAATAACCCGAGCAGTCATTTCATCCTCGGAAAGAGTAAAAATAGAATGAATTGAAGCAACCACAAAATCAAGATTTGCAAGGAAATCATCAGAATAATCTAAACTCCCGTCTTTTAGGATATCACTCTCAATTCCTTGAAAAATATTTTCATTTTTGGAATCAGCTAATTTTCGTAACTCTTTTTTTTGCAATAAGATACGGTCTTCAGTTAATCCATTTGCATAGAACGCTGATTTGCTATGATCGCAAACGGCGTAATAATTAAATCCGTGTGCCTTAGCCTCATTTATCATTTCGACGAGCGTGTTGTTACCATCGGAAGCTGTCGTATGAAAATGCAACAATCCGTTAAGTACATTTTCTTCGAGATCGGAATCCTTGAAATGCTCTTCAGATGATTCCAACGACTCCACTTCTCTCATTTCAGGTGATTTTATCCCAATTTGGAGCTTTTCCAGTATCTGATGTTCTTCGTGCTCCCAAAATTTTGCCTTTTCATATCCAATCTTTTCCAGAAATTCGTTAGAGCCGGTCGTAAGGAATTTTAAGTTTCCCAAATATTCCTTTTCCGATGTAACGAAGAGATAAACGGTTTTTGTAAAACCGTATACGAATCTTATTACTTTGTAATATTCATTAGAGTCTAACTTGTTATATTCATGCAGTTTAGCTAACTCCACCTCAAATACTTTTCTATCATTTACGAGAATTACAAAATCTACGGATGATACGATCTCCATGTTGCGTCTCAAATCTCCCGTGATAAAAACTGCTTTAACAGAGTCGAAATCTTCAAATTTAGACTGTAGTTTTTTGCCTAATTCGAGTGCTCGATGAAGGTGGAGCATTCCTTGCGATTTTTTTATTCTGATAACTTCATTCAATATTTTCTCTTGCGTACTGCTCCCAAAACCTTTCAACTCGGCAAGTTTATTTTTTCTGCATGCTTTTTCTAATTGATCTAAATTCGTGATCCCAAGTTCATCGTGGAGCAGTCTTATTTTTTTTGCTCCAATTCCCCGAACATCAAACATATCGAGAATTCCATCCGGGATTGTTGATTTAAGTTGTTCGTAATCGTTCGATACATTTTTTTCGAAGTATTCGTCAATAACTGAAAGTATTCCCTTACCGATCCCTTTTACGTTTTTTATTGAACCATCTTGAATCATATCTTCAATATCGTTTTCCAGCCTTGAAATTGTTCTGCTGCCATTACGAAACGCGTTTACTTTGAATTGATTTTCACCGTTGAATTCGAAAATATTGGACATTTCGTCCAGTATCTTCGCAATTTCTTTTTTCATTGACATATTTTATCCAAGTAAATCTGTTACTAATAATAATTGAGATGCGGCTAAAATCCAACCCAAAATTGATCCCGCAATAACCTGCGCCGGAGTATGCATTTTCAGTTTGATTCTTGCAAATCCCACTATTCCGACAAGCAAAAGTGCGAATAACCCATAGAGCGGAAAAAGATAAAATAGCGCGGCTGCCGGAGCACTGACGCCCATAGCGTGTGCGGAAATCTTCCAGTATCGATTAATAGCAAGAATGACGAATGTATTAACAATGTAGATAACCCAAAGTGTCTGCACTTCATTTGACATCTCCAAAAATCGTGAAAGGATAAACGCGATTACCGTAATAATCAATCCAAAAGTGTATGGTACACTTCGTTCTTCCTTATTTGTTGCGTCATTATCCGATACAGCATGATTAGAACGCAGCCAAACGAAAAAGCTGATGGGTAATATAACAGTAAAAATGAGTGCCAGTAAGATCGAAAGAATCGTCTTTTCCGGATTTTCGAAATGTAGACTAAATAACAAAAAAATTGCAAAAGTCGGAAATGGAGGAATAAATATATTGGAGACGATTCTTGCTATTCGTTTAACTGATTTTGAGTTCAATTCAATAGCTGCTAAATGGCAATTGGTTCATAATTTTGCAAATAAGTCAGATATTCTAACAGCAATTCTTCGATTGGCTCATACTCAACAAATTGCATCAATTGAGATCGAACACCTGAAGCATTATGCAAACCTTTCAAATAACCCGAATAATATTTTCTGAAAGGAATTGTTCCTCTACGCTCACCTTTTTCTTCAATTTCGTATTTAAGGTGCAGCAAAGTTGTTTTAATTCTATCCTCAATACTTACAGGCGACAATACACTTCCCTTCTCAAGAATCTCTTTAGCTTCTCTGAAAAGCCATGGATTACCGATCGCACCTCGAGCAATCATAACTCCATCTGCACCGGTCTGTTCGAAAGCGTCTCGAACATCCTCCGGTGTAAATAAACCACCGTTTAAAATTACGGGAATTGTGATTTTTTCTTTTACCTTTGCTATCCACTCCCATTGTGGATCGCCTTTGTGACCCATTTCGCGAGTGCGACAGTGTATTGTAAGCGCTTCCGCTCCCGCATCCTCAACCCTTTGAGCGATCTCTTCAATCATTATGGAGTTTGAATCCCAACCAATCCGAGTTTTTACTGTAACCGGTTTTTCGACTACTTTTACGATTTCGCTGACCATTTTTTCCATAAATTCGGGATCTTTCAACAATCCGGCACCGGCACCTCTTTTTGCGATTTTTTTCACCCAACAACCGGCGTTTATATCAATAATATCCGGATTCATTCGTTCCGAAATTCGTGCGGCTTCAATCATCGGTTCCAGATTACCGCCATAGATCTGAATACCGACCGGTCGTTCGTTTTCTGTAATTTCCATCTTCTTTTTGGTTTTTTCGTTATCACGAATCAAACCATCAGAATTAACGAATTCGGTAAAAACTATATCGGCGCCTAATTCTTTACAAATTCTTCTAAAAGCGATTCCGGTCACATCCTCCATTGGGGCAAGCAGAAGAGCTTTATCAATATTTATTTCTCTTATTTTTAACATATCATCTTATGAAAATTGTCGTAAACGTTGTGAACTTAATAAAAATAGCACTATAAAAAAAGTTAGCAAAGTGAAGAAAGCACCTGTTAAAAAGGGGAATTCAAAACCGATGTAATGAAAAGAAAATCCTCCCCATACCGGACCAAACACTCTGGCTAATGAAGCCATTGAGGAATTCAAACCCAGAACTTCGCCTTGCCTTCTTTCATCTGAGAATTTTGATATCATACTTAAAACAGTCGGTTGCAGCAATCCGGTTCCAATTGATAAAATTCCCACTACAATTGCGACACCGAGAAAATTAACGCCGTACGGAATGGCACCCAAGCCAAAAGACATAAATAATACACCGGTTAGTAAAATTGATCTGTCTTGGAATTTGGCTGTTATTGGCCGAATAAAAAGACCTTGAATAGTCGCGCTAACTATTCCCATAATTCCGAACAGATATCCGTTTTGAGCATCGGTAAAACTGTAATACTTAAATCCTAATAAGGAAAATGTTCCGTATATATTTGCGATCGAAAAAATTATAATAAAAAAGATTGTTACAAGAATTCCGACAATTGGTGTCTTAAGTACAGAGAATAAAGCGGAAAAATCCATTATTCTAATACGAATTCGCACTTTATCTTTTCTTTCATTATTCGATTCTTTAAGAAATATGAAGGCAAATAATGAAGCCAGAAACGAAAATCCGGCGCTGAAAAATCCGGCCACATCATAACCATATTTCGAAATTACGCCTCCTATAAACGGTCCGAATACAAAGCCCAGACCAAAAGCGGCACCTATTAAACCCATTCCTTTCGCGCGATTAGATTTTGTTGTTACATCTGAAATATATGCCTGAGCAACACCGATATTACTACCACCAATTCCTGCAATTACCCTGGAAAGTAAAAGAAGAAAAAACGAATTTGAAAAACTAAATATCAGGTATGAAAACGAAACCATCAGCAAAGGCCAAACTATAAAAGGTTTTCTTCCGTATCTATCTGATAATTTACCGAGAATTGGATTAAAGATAAATTGCATCAAAGAATAACCGGCAACGATAATTCCAATTCCAAAATCGGATACACCAAGATTTTTGCTTGCGAATGTCGGAAGAATAGGAATTAAGATCCCAAAACCGAGCAGATCAATAAATACGGTCATAAAAATGATTAACAGAGAGGCTTTTTTGGGCATTAATCGGTACTCGGTAAAATTGTCAGTTCATTGAATGTAGTCAATGAATCAGAATTAATAATCTCTCTGGTGTCAAAATAACTTTGTTTCATCAGAGCCTTATCTTCATCGGTAAAATAACTTGGGAATGAACCGGTTTCACTTATTCGGGATGGCAGAATAAAATACTCAGCGTCATAATTTACCACTCCTTTGTAGACCCAGACCGGGACAAAACTTACGTTTTTTAGTTTCAAAGAATTATCAGGAATCAATTTCTCAACTTCAATATTAACAATCACACCGCCATCTGAATATTGCCAGCGTTGATTGGATACAAAATTACCCAGCGAATAAGCGACAAATCCACGATCTATATTGGATTCCTCCGACTGGAAATATTCGAATGGCTGAACAACATGCGGATGACATCCTAAAATTATATCCGCACCGTAAGAAATGGTGTTTTGTACAACTCGTTTCTGATAGCCGGAAGGATAACGTTCATATTCAGTTCCAAAATGAAAAAATGTGATAACCAACTCAGCCCCGGCATTCCTTAGATTTTGGATGTCATTTTTGATAATTGAATCTTGAATATAATTAATCAGATATGAGCTGTCTTTAGGCGCGCTTCGAATATTTGTAGCATAAGTGTAAGAAGTTATTCCAACTTTAAGTCCGTTGTATTCATATATCCTTACCGAATCACGATCTGCTTCTGAGACAAAAGTGCCGACCGGTTCCATCTTTTTTTCGCGGATTAAGTTATTTGTTCGCAACAGCCCTTCTACATCCATATCAAGCGAGTGATTATTTGCTGTAACAAGAACGTCAAAACCCGCGTCTTTGAGGGCATCGAGGTATTCATCCGGCGTATTAAAAACGGGATAGCCTGCAATTCCCTTATCCCGGCCTGCAAAAACCGTTTCAATATTTCCTATGGTCACATCGGATTGTGATAAATATGGAGCGATAGAACTGAAAACTTTGCCGAAATCGTATTTATCTGTGTCAACTTTTGCATATTTAAATTGAGTTGAATGACACATCAAATCACCCACCGCTGAGATTGTAAAAGAGACAGTAGAGTCCGTTTGCGATAAATATTTCGAAGGGATTAATAAAACAATTAATGCAATGAAGTAGAAAAATTTCTGAATTTGTGGAATTTGCACTGGATGAATCCATAAGCTGCAGACCAGCTACAGCTTATTAATATATGTTATTAGCTGCCTTTACGAGTATTTTTAAGTTCTTGAACTTCATTCCGAAGATCTTGTGCCATTTTTTTTAGGTCGCTTAAACCTTTGCGAAATCTAGTTCCGGCAGCGGCTTGTTCTTTAACGTAAAACTTTTCTGCATCCGTCTTCAACGAATCTACAAAGTCAACGAGTTTTTGGTAACTTTCCATTATATCCTCCTTTATTGGTTTGCAATTATACTGAATTTTCAAGAACTATTTCAGCAATATCTTTAACTTTCACTTCATCAGCTTTTTCAAAAGTTTTAACTCCATCGGTCATCATTGTCATACAAAACGGACAAGAAGAAGCGATCGTGTCCGCACCGGTCTCAAGAGCCTCTTTTGTTCTATTTTCATTAATTCTCTGACCTTCGGTTTCTTCAAGGAACATTCTTCCACCGCCGGCTCCGCAGCAGAATCCTTTTTGTTTATTTCTTTCCATTTCAACCAATTCCAGACCATTGATTTTTGAAATCGAATCCCTTGGTTCATCATAAATTCCGTTATATCGTCCTAAATAACAAGAATCGTGAAAAGTGGTTTTTGATGAAATTTCAGATTTTTCTTTCAATTTAATTTTACCATCGCTGATTAATTCGTCAATCATTTCTGAATGGTGAATCACTTCGTATTCTCCGCCAAATTGCGGAAATTCATTTTTGAGAGAATTAAAACAGTGAGGGCATCCGGTAACAATTTTTTTAACACCATAATTGTTGAGTGTTTCCACATTATCCATCATCATCATTTGAGCGAGGTATTCGTTTCCAAGTCTTCTGGCCGAATCACCGTTACACTTTTCTTCCGTTCCAAGAATTCGAAAATCTACACCCGCTTTCTGCATAATTTTCGCGAATGACTTTGTTACATTTTGGTAACGTGAATCAAACGATCCCGAACAACCAACCCAAAATAGTATTTCCCCGTTTGGATCTTCAGCTAAAGTTTTAATATCCATTCCTTCGGCCCAATTCGCACGGTCCTGAGCGTTAAATGCCCACGGCGTAAAGTTAGTCTCAAGATTTTTGAATACCGTATTTAATTCCGGCGGGAATTCAGATTCCATCAATACCAGGTTCCTTCGCATATCAACAATCGAATCAACATGTTCGATCGTTACCGGACATTCGTACACACACGCATTACACGTCGTGCATGCCCATAACTCTTCATCACTTATAAAATCGTGAACCAGCGTTTTATCAAGAATTCCGGCTTGTTCCTCAATTCCTTTCAAAAGATAAGGCGATTTCTGTTCGGTTCGTTTGCGAATATCAACAATAATTTTGCGTGGTGAAAGAAGTTTGCCTGTATTTGCCGCGGGGCAGACAGCTGTGCATCGCCCGCATTCAGTGCAGGAAAAGCCATCCAGCATTTGTTTCCAGGTGAGGTGCTCCATATCCGCCACACCAAATTGTTCGGCTTCTTCATCTTCAAGATCGAGCTTTTTGAGCGCGTATTTTTCGTTGCCATGTTTTGCAAAATATACATTTGGAATAGAAGTAAATACGTGAAAATGTTTTGAATATGGAAGATAATTCATGAATCCGAATACCGCGACAATGTGTATCCACCAGTATACTTCATACATAAAATTTACATTTGCTGAGGCATCGGTATATATAATCTTTGCCAAATAAATTGAAATGGGCCTTACTTCGAAAGTCGCCAACTCTAGATTATTCTTCGCGATGTGAGTGATATTTTGACCAAACATTGATATAACTACAACAGCGATCATAAAAAGTACAAGTGCGGCATCTAATTTTTCTGCGGTTCCGCCTTGTAACCTTTTTACTTTTAATATGTACCGCCGATTAACGGCATATGCTAAAGAAACAAGGACAAGTGATCCTAAAACATCCTGAGACAAAGTAATCAGAGAGTAAATCGGTCCCAGAAATTCAAGATTAAACGGTGTGTAAAATCCTTGTAAAACTGATTCGACAACAGCTCCTAGAAAAAGTACAAATCCCCAAAAAATGAAAAAATGGATTAAACCGGCCATAGGATCTTGCAATAATTTTGATTGACCGAATGCAATTTTTAGAACATTCTTGATTCGAGTTTTTGGATTATCGAATCTATCCGCTTTCTGTCCCAGTTTGAGGTAAGATAAAATCCTATTGAGATTATAACCTAAGAATCCGAAAGAGATCAAAAATACAATGCTAAAAATTACGTTTTTTAATTCCATTAATTTAATTCACTAATTAAGGTAACTTTGATACTTTTTTTGAAATTGTGTAATAAGCTGCAATTGCTAAGCTGACTTTAACTAATCCCCAAATTGAAAATATTGCTGCACCCGAGTAAAATGCCGCTTGAAAATCACCGTTGAAAAACAGCGACAAGAAAAGAGCACCTGTTAATATTATCATCAAATTTCCTGCAAAGAAGGAGATCGCAATAGTAACTTTATTCCTTCTTTTCTCTAAGATATAACCTACCAGATATGCCGCGAAGGGAAATGAGAGCAAATAGCCGCCGGTTGGACCAAAAATTTTGGCAAATCCAAATCCAAAATTTGCAAAAATTGGTAATCCGATAGTGCCCAATACAAGATACAAGCCCATACTATAAGCACCATTTTTTGAACCCAGGAAGGCTCCGGCTAACAATACAACCAATGTTTGTAATGTAAATGGAACAGGTTGAACCGGAATCGCTGCTTGTGCGCCAAGAAAAGTTAAAAATGTAAAAAAAGTGATCCAAAAAAGCTCACTCGTTCGGGCTTTAGTCCATAATGTTAGCAGTGAATTTTTGACTGCTTTTTCGTTTTCCATTAAAATACTCCGCTATAATTTAATTTAGATGTTTTATTAAGAATAAATTAGTTTTTTCCAACAATTTATCAAACTTAAAATTTGATTTTGTGAACGGATGTTCGATATCAAAAGTATGACCGGTTGCTTCCAACACGAACATTTCTGTTTTACTTTTATCCGACCATTCATATAACTGTTCGGCTTCACCGATCGGAACGGCAAGATCTTGTTTGCCGTGCGCGATTAACCAAGGTTTATTTAGTTGTGAGGCCGCTTTTTGCATATTGAGCGAACCATTCATATTACTTTCAATATCATTTAACAAACCAATATACAAAGGCATTATTTGTTTTGTACGCGCATTTTCAATATTAAACACACCCTTTTCTCGCCATTCGATTTTTTGCCGTTCGGAATAACGATCCAATTTTGCGATTGACGCCCACGTAACAATGGCATCGACTTCTTCACGGTTAGTGGCGGTGAGCAAAACATCAGCCCCTCCCCTGCTATGACCAATAATTCCTAATCTTGCGAAGGTTTCATTTCCAAAAAAACCGGAATGAACGACATCGATAATCTGATTCAATTCATCAACTTCCCTGCTAAAAGTATTCTCACCAAATTTTTCAAGTTCCGTAAATTCAGTAAGTGATTCTCCAACTCCGTTGTGCGAATAATTAAATGTAATTACGAAATTACCTCTATCAGCAAAGTACTTTCCGGAATAAGGGAAAAAACCCCAATCTTTGAATCCTTTAAATCCATGCACAAAAATTAAACACCTATCAGATGTTGGATTTCCGAAGGTTGTTATTCTGATATTGTGGGAATCTTTGGTTTTGAGTAAATAATTGTTGGTCATCTCTAAATATCTTGATAGATGAACCAAAAATCAAGATTTTGCATTTATAATAATGATGTATGGATATTTTTATCTGCATGATCCGGAAAAATGGAATTTCCTGCGAATACATCACAAAATTTATTTTGATCATGGAAATGAGTAATTTTAATTTCACTTAATATTGAGGCATTAATGGATTTCCACTATTCTGAAGATAATTTAATGATTAGGTCAATGGTAAAAGAATTTACTGATTCTGAAATTAGACCAATTGCGGCCAAAATTGATGAGGAGGAGAAAATCCCCGAATCGTTAAAAACAAAATTGGCTGAAATGGGTTTGCTTGGAACATTGTTTCCTGAAAAATATGGCGGTGGAGGATTTGGTGAAATTGGTTATTGTATCGCGCAAGAAGAAGTTACCAGAGCTTGCGGTTCAACTGCCGCATTTATTGGAGCGCATCAATCAATCGGATCAAACGCGATTTATATCGGTGGATCGGAAGAACTTAAACAAAAATACTTACCCCAACTTACATCAGGTGAAAAAATAGCCGCATTCGCCTTAACTGAATCCGGTGCCGGCTCAGACTCGTTTAATCTGAAAACTACTGCTGTAAAAAAGGGCGATAAATGGATTTTGAATGGTGAAAAATTATGGATTACCAATGCCGCTGATGCACAGGTTTTTTCAACATTTGCAAGAACAGAGAGAGGAATAACCGGATTTGTGGTTGAAAAAGACTTCCCCGGAGTTTCGATCGGGCCAAATGAAAAAAAACTAGGAATAAGAGGAAGTTCAACAAATACAGTGTTTTTTGAAGATGTTGAATTACCTGAAGAAAACTTAATCGGAGCTGACGGCCGGGGATTTTTGATTGCAATGAAAACCCTGGATGCTGGACGATTGGGTATCGGCGCCGCTTGTGTGGGAGCTGCCAAAGAGATGATCGAATTATCAACAAAATATGCTAACCAAAGAATTCAATTTGATCAACCGATTTCAAAATTTCAAGCTGTTCAATTTATGCTCGCGGAAATGACAACTCAAACTTACGCGATGGAAAGCATGTTATATCGTGGAGCTTCAAAATATGACGAAGGAGTGGATATCTCGACCGATGCTGCAATAATTAAATTGTATTGTTCCGAAGCAATTTCAGAAGTCGCTGATAAAGCGCTTCAACTTCATGGCGGAATGGGTTTTTCAAGGGAACTTCCGATCGAAAGATTTTATCGCGATGCCAGAATTCTTAGGATTTTTGAAGGAACGAGTGAAATTCAGAAACTGATTATCAGTCGAAAAACAATAAAACAAAATGGAGCTTGGAAAATTTAAATGGGCCAGCTATTAGTAATTCCTTCCATCGATATTAAAGATGGCCACACGGTTCGAGTGGTTCAAGGAATTCCCGAATTAGAATGTATGCAATACGGAAACGATCCGGTAGCGATGGCCATGATTTGGCGCGCCGAAAACGCAAAATGCATACATGTTGTCGATTTTGACGCAGCCCGCGAACATTCGCACAAAAATTTTGAAATTATTGAAGAAATTTGTGATTCGGTTATAATTCCCGTCCAATATGGCGGAGGCATGCACTCACTGCACGATGCTACACAAGCTATTAATTTAGGTGTTTATCGATTAATAATTGGATCGTTGATTCGTGACAATGAAGAGGAGTTTATTAAAATTTTAGAAAAATTTGGTCCTCAAAAAATATGTGCAGCTATCGATGTTGTTGACAACCAGGTAATGATCCATGGCCGGAAGGAAAAAGCCGGGATGACAGTCGATGAATACGCAAAACGATTAGTTGAGCTCGGTGTAGAAAGAATTGTTGTTACAGATGTAAATAGAAACGGAATGTTGAGCGGACCAAATCTTGAACTTTCAAACAGAATTAGCAAAATAACCGGAAAAAGAATTACATTATCCGGTGGAATTGGTGACTATAAAGATCTTCGCTATGTTACAGATCATCGAAACCATGGCGTTGATTCTGTTATTATCGGTCGCGCAATGTATGAAAATCGTTTCCCATGTCAGAAAATCTGGCGTGTCGCAGAATCCGGAATTTTTAGTTAATAGGTGTTAATATGGATCGTGAAATCAGCAGCAGTAGTTTTTGGGCTAACTTATTTAAATCCCCAACCGCAAAAACAGATTTAGAGAACGTACTTCGTTCCATGCCGATGTTTGAAGGAGTCCGAAATAAAGACCTTAACAATTTTATGGAATTGATCCATAACCGCGCGTACCAAGCGAACGAATATATTTTTCATCAGAGTGATCCAGGAATTGGACTTTATATCATCAAAGAAGGTAAAGTTTTAATTACTCAAACTCTGGAAGGTGAAAAGAATATTGATTTAGTGACTTTTGGGAAAGGTGATTTTTTTGGAGAACTTGCGCTTATTGATGATCAGGTACGATCAGCTTCAGCGATTGCTTTATCTGAAACAAATTTGGCAGTTATCTTTAAACCGGATCTTGATGATTACATCGAGAGGAATCCGGTTGTTGGAATCAAAATATTGCGGGGAATGTCTGTAATCATAACAACTCGTTTAAGAGCAATAAATGAAGATTATCTAAAACTGTATTTCGAAAAGGAGGAGATTAAAAATGATTGATATCAACAAAATCTTGGTCCCGATTGATTTTTCAGACTATTCCAAAAATGCCCTGAAATATGCCGTTGAATTCGCCATTAATTTTAATTCCGAAATGTATTTATTAAATGTTGTCGAACCAATGATGTACCCTTCCGATTTTTCAACAGGCGAAATTGTTATTCCTTCACCTAAAATCGATGTGGATTTTAAGTTCGAAGAAGAATTGAAAAAATTGGCCGAAACAGAAATTAGCAAGGAAGTTCAAGTATCCACAGCAATTAAAAGCGGAAAACCATTCCTCGAAATTATTAATTATGCGTCCGAAATTGATGCGGATTTAATAATAATCGCCACGCATGGTCACACCGGAGTAGAACATTTGTTATTTGGAAGCACAGCCGAGAAAGTTGTTCGAAAGGCTCCTTGCCCTGTTCTAACTTTGCGCGATCCATTTAAAGGATTCAAGTTTAAAAACGAAAGCTAAATTTGAATTAGCGACCTATTCCCAATTTTGATTTCGATACAATCCAGCTATTGGACAGGAAATCACTTTACTCAAACCGCTACCGGTTTATAAAATAATTTATCGCTTATCCTGAGAAAAATTAACTATGCTCGTGACATTTATTCTCAGATCTGAGCCCAGAATAAATAAAAATTTTATTTAGTATTTTGCGCAAAAATTAATGGGACACTTACCAAATCGCAAAACTGATAAAGGTGACATTTTGGAAAATTTAATCTCAATTGTAATTCTAACAAATAACTCCTCAACCAGACATATATACGAAACCTTCAAAACCCTGGGCAATTTTGAATTAATTTTTCTGACTCGTGCTGCCGAAAGTTTAAAAACTCTCAAAACCCTTCAAATCAGTTCAATATTTGTTGAACTCGACCAACCGATGATGTCCGAAGTTGATTTCGTTTCTGAATTACGAGGATCTTTTCCTTCATTAAAAATATTTGTCGTTTCCGAATTTTTCCGCGAAACACAGGAAAATGTGTTTGGGAATAAGATAAACGGTTTCATCTCAAAACCTTTAAGTCTGGACAAACTTTACAAAACACTTGAAATAATAAGGGAAAATGCTGAGAATGAAATATCAGATGACGATGAAAATAAAATTGAAAATCATCCGTTAGTTGAAGAGAATAAACGACTTTCAATATTGTTTGAAATATCGAAATGTTTAGTTTCGATTAAGGATTTTGATCAATTATTAAAATCTATTGTAGAACAGGCGAAAGATGCTTTATCTGCGGAAAGAGCCACCTTGTTTTTGTTGGATGAAGAAAACAACGAATTGTGGTCAAGGGAAGGAACTGGAATCGGACAGAAAGAGATACGTTTTCCAGCCTCAATGGGAATTGCCGGAGAAGTTGTGACAAAAAAGGAGCCAATAATTACGAATTCACCATATTCCCATCCGAAATTCAACAAGGAATTCGATCAAAAAACCGGTTTTCATACGAATAATCTTATTTGTGTTCCGCTGATCAACCTAAATGGAAAAACATTAGGGGCTTTTCAAATCCTTAACGTTTCATCTGAAAATTTTAGCAGTGACGATATTTCCTTCGCCAATTCTCTGGCAACCAGCACTGCGATTGCTTTGGAAAACATTTTGTTAAATGAAAAGAATGAAAAAACGATTGAAGAAACTGAAAAATTGTATCAAGATCTTTATCAATCACAAAATGCTTTGATAAATGAGACAAAAAGAAGCATCATTTTTGAGATTAAAAATGAAATCGCTTCGATGATATCCGAACCTGAGGCATCGAAAATATCGCAATTGCTTCAAAATAAATTATATGAGCTAAACTGACCGGAAATTATGCACGAAGAAATTGAAAAGAAATTCTTAATAAAGTATTTGCCCGAAAATTTTGACCTAGCCAAAAAATTTTGCATAAGGCAAGGTTACGTAGCAATCGAAGATGGAAAATTTGAAGTCAGGATCAGGGAAAAGAGCGGAAAATTTTATCAGACCGTGAAAAGTATGAATAATTTGAATCGAATTGAAATTGAATTTGAGATTAGAAATGAGGACTTCGAAAAACTTTGGGAGATTACGGAGGGACGACGAATTTATAAAACGCGAAGCGAATTATTCGATTCGAAAGTAAAAATAGAAATTGATATTTACGAAGGCGAATTGAACGGTTTACAAATTGCTGAGGTTGAGTTTAATTCAATTTTAGACTCGGAGAATTTTGTTCCTCCGGTTTACTTTGGCAAAGAGGTTACAAACGATAAAAGATACAAAAACTACCTGCTTGCAGTTCAAGGCAAACCGAAGGATCAGATCTAAATTATATTAGTTTTATTAAACTATCGACAGCATCTTTAATGTTCTTTCGAATCTCTGAAATCGAGGCTTCCATCATATAACAAGGTGCGGAAACAATCTTATTTTCCAAATCTATCGAAACTTCTCGAACTGATTTCATTACGGCAGTCGCTCCGGCCTTTTCCATACCTTCACTTACGGCTTTTATGTCGTAGGGCGATTTTTCCGTGGTGGTGCCAACGGTAAGAGTAGTTTTAATTTTACTCTCATCAAGCGCCTTTGCGATCACGGTCGGACCCATACAAAGTCCGGCGACAGGTTTGCCGGCGAGAACAAATTCATTAATTACTCTTTTAACTTGCGGATCAATTTCTCCATCCGGCCCGTTAAATGCCCATTTTGTGAGATTTTTCGCGGCGCCAAATCCACCGGGGATTACCAATCCATCCAGGTCATCAACGTTGCATTCATTTAGGGATTTAATATCACCGCGTGCAATTCGAGCCGCTTCTACCAAAACATTCCGAGTTTCTTTCATTTCTTCACCGTTTAGATGATTTACAACATGATGTTGCTCAATGTCCGGTGCGAAACAAACCGAATCGGCTCCGTTTTCATCAATCGCTAAAAGTGTGAATACAGCTTCTTGAATTTCGGTTCCATCATAAACTCCACAACCGCTTAAAATTACTCCAATTTTCATTTTACACCTCTTTTTATGTTAATAAAAAATTCAGATCATCATCTTTGGAGAACTCTTCAACAGTTTGATCTTTAGCAAATAATTTTATTTTCCTTTCACCGATGAGCTCAATCTTTTCATCGTAAATTTTGAGAATACATCCCTCCGGCAAACCAACAACTTTTAGATCCGGATTTGAAACGAGAAACTCATTTATCCTCTCAGAGCGAGTCTCCCCTTTGTGGCCTTCGGGTTGTGCGTCGGTAAAATGTGGGTTGATTTGAAATGGAATCTGATTGAGCGAATCAAAACTGGGCGGATATACAACCGGCATATCGTTTGTAGTTTTTATTGTTGGGCAAGCAAGATTCGCGCCCGCGCTCCATCCGATATAAGGTGTTCCATTTTCCAACTTCGCCTTCAAAATATTTATCAAATCATTTCTATACAATTCATCCAACAGATGAAAAGTATTTCCGCCTCCAACAATAATTGCGTCGGCGTGTTTTACGGCATTTTGAGGATTTAGAGTTTTATGAATTGAGTTTATTCTATATTCGAATCTTTCAAATCTTTCCTTAACTATCTCTTCATATTTATCGTATGAAAACGAAACCGCAGCATAAGGAATAAATAAAAGATCTTGAATCTCTTTGCCTAAAAATGATTTAATCTCTTCTTCCGCAAATCCGAGATAATCAAATCCTTCGACTTTTGAATTACTTAATAACAATAATTTTTTCATACCACCTCCTAAAATTTCAATTCAATACCAACCGGGCAATGATCTGATCCCATAACATCTTGTAAAATAAATGCATTGCTCAGATTATCTTTTAACCCTTTACTCACAAAAAAATAATCTATTCTCCAACCAACATTTCTTTCTCGCGCTCTTGTAAATACATCCCACCAAGTGTATTGGTTCGGCTCCTGATTAAACAAACGGAAGGAATCGACAAATCCTAATGCGAGTAATCGATCTATCCATTCCCTTTCCATCGGTAAGAACCCCGAAACTTTCGAATTTTCAGTCGGTCTCGCGATATCAATTTCTTTGTGAGCTGTATTCACATCTCCACATATAACAACTTCTTCGCCATTTTTTTTATGGTTCTCAAGTATTTTAAGAAATTCTTCATAAAATTCCATTTTATAATCCAGACGTTCTTTTTTAGCTTTGCCATTTGGGAAGTAAATGTTGTAAAGAAAGAAGTTATCGAACTTATGTTTCAAAACTCTCCCTTCAATATCAAACTTTTCAATTCCCAATCCATTAGTTGTTTCAGTGGGTACGATTGATGTTATTGTGGCAACTCCGCTGTATCCTTTCCTTTCAGCAGAATTATTATAAAAAGTAAAATTCTCTATTTCAGTTAAATCTGTGGGGATTTGTTCAAGCTGGGCTTTGGTTTCCTGCACGCAAACAATTTCGGCATTAGCTTTTTGAAACCAGTCTAAAAATCCTTTTTTATGTGCTGCTCTAATTCCGTTAATATTCCATGAGATAATTTTCATTTCTTCAGTCCAATAAATTGAATCAAAAGATAATGATCTCCGGTCATTTTCTCTATCGGAATAAAATCAATTTAGGTGTTTGCAATATTTTTGAAAATTAGCAAGAGGATGATATGCCTATATCATCCTCTCGATTTTAATTTTCAAACTATTATTTTGAGGTTTTAACTTCTTTTTCGTAAATGATTCCGGTTGCGTCGGCGAGCTGAAACGAAAGAGGAGAAAGATCTTCAGATTTAGTTCTCAAAATTACAAAGAACTCGTTTTCACCATCTGTATCAAATTCAATTGAACCGCCGTCTAAATTAAGTGTTTCAGAATGATTTTCTTTCAAAAATGAAAAAGAAGCAACGCTGTAATGATCGGGATTAAAATCCAATCGTCCCGTCAAGTTTACCGCAGAACTGATGCTGATTTTTGCGCTGATATTCCCCTCTTCATTAATTGTAATCACTTCTCCTTTAAGTCCATCACCTTGAAAACTTATTTGATCGGTCTTCAATTCTTCATTCATAAGATCTTTGGAAGCCATCGTTCCAAAAAAATCAGAAACTTTAAATGTATCAGCGTGATTCCGAGTATTTAATGCAGAAGTCCCAACCCAAAAAAGGAATGCTCCATTAACGATCACAACAAAAAAGACAATCAGTGCTAATTTGCCTCGACCTTTACCTGCCATTCTATTTTCTCCTTAAATTGTAAATAGTTTTTTCGAAAAATAGGATAAGTTGTCAGAAGTTAACTAAATTCGAAATAATTTTTTAGAAAAAATTTATAGAACATGGCAATTATTTTTAGCGTATTACCGGTTGTACTTTTTATAGTTTTTCTCTTTTTTATGGAAAGCTTTAAAATTATAAAAATTTCGTCAATTTTATTTTGTCTCCTTTGGGGTCTGGTAGCCGCCGGATTTTCATTTGATATAAATAATTTTTTTATCGGTTTATTAAACATTCCCGCCGCATCCTATTCCCACTTTGTCGCGCCTATTGTTGAAGAAGTGTTAAAAATACTGCTGATCGCCATTTTAATACAGCTCAGAAAAGTTGGTTTTATTGTTGATGGCGCCATTATGGGTTTTGCATCGGGCGCAGGATTTTCAATAATGGAAAATATATATTATTTCCAGATGTTGGAAAATCCTGATCCCCTTGTTTGGGTAATGAGGGGTTTGGGCGCGGCTGTAATGCATGGCGGAGCGACATCGATTGTTGCGATATTCGTGATGAATGCTTATAACTCGGAAAAGAAAAACTATCTTAAAGCATACTTACCGGGACTTTTAATCGCAGTTATTATTCACAGTCTTTATAACCAATTTATAATTCAGCCGTATTTAACAACAATGTTGACGTTCATATTAATTCCATCGATCATTATTTTAATTTTTACAAAGAATCAATCGGATTTGCAGAAATGGATGGATGATGAATTCGATACGGAAACCAATTTACTGACAAGCATAAATAAAGGAGAATTTTCAAAAACTCGTGGCGGAATGTTTATCGTCTCCATGAAATCTCAATTTCCACCTGAAGTATTTTTTGATATGTTAGTCTATACCAAACTTTACCTTGAACTTTCGGTAAAGGCAAAAGGCGTTATGTTTCTTCAGGAGAATGATTTACCGGTTGAAAAAGATCCGACTATTAAAACCAAATTGGATGAAATGAAAGAATTAGAGAAAAATATTGGTAAAACAGGGCTTCTGGCATTAACACCGATATTACGTATGAGTAAAAAAGATATATGGAAATTAAAGATGCTTGAAAAAGTATAATTGTAGAAATTATTGATTCGAATCACTAAATTCGTGAAAGAAATTTAAAGAGGACAAAATGGCTAATAAAATTATGTTTGTTGATGATGAGCTCGATTTAGAAATAATGGTAAAGCAATATTTCAGAAGAAAAGTCAGAGGTGGTGAATTAGAACTGGAATTTGCTCATAACGGTCGTGAAGCCCTCGAAAAACTGCAAGAACACAAAGATATCGACATGGTCTTCTCCGATATAAATATGCCGGAGATGGATGGACTTACATTTATTGAAAAACTCACCAAAAAGCATCCACAAGTTAAAGCGGTTGTCGTATCTGCTTATGGTGATATGGATAATGTTCGCAAAGCAATGAACAATGGCGCTTTCGATTTTGTAACAAAACCTATCGACTTTACAGATATTGAAATTACAATGAAAAAAACTTTGGCAGAAGTACAACGGGTTAAAGATGCCGATGATGCCAAAGCCCAACTTATGTCATTTCAAAATGAATTAAAAATCGGCCAGAAAATTCAAAACAGTTTTCTTCCCGATAAATTACCCACAATTGAAGGATATGAAGTAGCAGCGGATTTCTTCCCCGCCCGGGAAGTTGCCGGTGATTTCTACGATGCATTTATGCTTCCCAAAAGCAATAAAATGGCATTGGTTATGGCCGATGTGTGTGATAAAGGTGTTGGAGCAGCATTGTTTATGGCGCTAATTAGAAGTTTGGTAAGGGCATTTTCAAATATGGATGCTTCCCCAGCAGAATTGGTAAAAAACACAATTGAAAAGGCGCACATGTATATCGAAGATAATCACGGTGAATCGGGTATGTTTGCCACAATGTTTTTTGGAATCCTTGATCCTGAAACCGGTAGAATCGATTATGTGAATGCCGGTCATAATCCTCCGATTATAATCAGTTCGAATAACAGTCTGACTGAATTAAAACCAACCGGTCCGGCAGTAGGAATTCTTCCCTTCAGTCAATTCAATAGTGGTGATTGCACACTGGAGAAAGGCGCGACTTTCTTTACTTTTACTGATGGAGTTCCCGAAGCATCGGATATTGACGGCAAATTATTTTCCGATCAAAGACTTATTGATTTCTTGAAAAATGGTCATAATTCACCCGCTGAATTACTTGAAAGTGTCTATGCAGAAGTGAAAGGATTTGTTAAAGAAGCAAAAGCTTCGGACGACATCACCATGTTAGCTGTGAAACGAGTTTAGGTTCAGAATCCGGTATTAAAGATAGATTTGCCAATTTTATTATAAATCTGTTATATTGATTGTAAGCTCTCGTAATCTTTTAAAATTTTTTTCACAACCGGATGGGCGTATGATACAACTAAATTGGAAGACAAAACTATACCTTTTTGCAGCACTGATCGCAATCCTTCCCGGTGCTTTTTCCAGTTTTAACATGATCAATATTACAAAGGACGAACTAAAATCCAGCCGTAATACAGAACTAAACTCAATCACGGACAATCTTGCTAACCAAATAAATGAGCTTTACACAAATAATTGGTTAGCTCCCCTGTTTTATGCAAAAGACGGTCTGAAAAACCCATCACTTGACGCCAGCGGGAAAACATCCTACTTAAATGCGGTAATTGAAAACAGCGAAGATATTATCAGCTTATCACTTTTATTTGAAGAAGCTGAGAACAAATTTTCACGCGCGGTAAATTTTAATAAAGATAATTTCCTCGAATCCCTCGCTGAGGAAGATTTCCAAGAATTAACATCCTTCTCGGAAGAGAGCCTTATTCAATTAAAATTAAAAGATAATTTTATCGGCGAACCGATTTATTTGCCGACTTCGGACTTGTGGGTTTTAGATATGATGATTCCGGTTGAGGTTCCAAACGCACCGCCGGGATTTCTTGCCGCAAAAATAAATTTGAATAATCTCAGAACGACAATAGATGATCATCCGTTTAATCAAAGAGGTGAGTTATTCATTGTTGATAAAAACAAAAATTTGATTTTTGGAAAAACTGAAAGTTCATTAAAGGAAAATCCAGTTGTTGGAGAAGCGGCGAATATTCTTAATACACCCAATCGAGTGAATTATAACAGCTCATTCGAAACAAATGATGGCGAAACAGTGCTCGCGTATTGCGCGTTTCCGCTGAATATCAAATGGGTAATAATTGCTCAAATGGGAGAAAAAACCGCTTATGCTGCTGTTTCGGAAATGCAGCTTGAACTGATTTATTGGGTAATCTTCGGATTAGGAATTGCAATAATTACAGGTTTGGTATTTTCACGTCAATTAAGCAAGCCGATTACCGTTCTGAGCGAAAAAGCCGAGATTATCTCTGGTGGAAATTTCGATGTAACGAATGATTATAAAGCCAAAGATGAGATCGGATTTCTTGGGAACACGCTTGTAAGCATGGCGCAATCGTTAAAGGCAAATTTTGCGAAAATTGAACAGCAAAATAAAGAATTGGAAGATTACAGCCATAATTTGGAAGACATGGTTGACGAAAGAACCAAACAATTAAAAGACGCTCAAGAAAAGTTGATTGTACAGGAAAAATTAGCATCTCTGGGATCATTAACCGCCGGTATCGCACATGAAATTCAAAACCCGCTTAATTTTATAAATAATTTCGGCAAGCTATCAGTCAATTTGGCGGCTGAGTTGAAGGAAGAAGTTGAACGTAGTAAAGATAAAATGGATGCGGAAGATTATGAAGTTCTCGATGAAATAATTGAAGATTTAAGGACAAATACTTCGAAAATTAGTGAACATGGCAAAAGAGCCGAAAGAATTGTAACCGGAATGCTTGAGCACTCCAGAGGCGATCAAGGTGAATTCCAAGACTCGGATATCAACTCCATGCTCGCCGAATCCTTTAATCTTGCGTACCACGGTACCAAAAGCAAGAAGGAAGATTTCGAAGCAAAATATGTTGAAAATTTTGACAAAACATTAAAAAAAGTTTATGTCAACCCTCAAACACTGAATAGAGTTTTCTTAAATGTTATCAATAACGGGATTTATGCGACAATAGAAAAATCGAAACTTAATCTTCCCGACTACATGCCCGAAATAGCGATATCCACAAAGAAAACAAAAGAAGAAGTTGAAATTACTATTCGGGATAATGGAACCGGCATGCCGGAGAGTGTAAAAAAGAAAATTTTTGAACCTTTCTTCACCACAAAACCAACCGGTGAAGGAACAGGATTAGGACTTTCTCTGAGCCATGATATTATTGCTCAAATGCACAATGGTGAATTTGTTGTGAACAGTAAAGAAGGCGAATTCACAGAGTTTGTTATTAAACTTCCACTTGCAAATAAAAAGAAGTAGTATAAATAATGAAAAAGTTAATTCTATTAGCATTCCTATTGATAAGTATGATCTCTTACGGTCAAAATTCCGGCGTAATTGAAATTACCGTAGCACAAAACGAGAACATCCGGGATATCTCTAAAAAGTATTTGCAAAAGGCCGATTATTGGCAAGCTCTGCTCAAGATTAACAAATTAAACGGCCCTTCCGATGTTAAGCCCGGAGTAAAAATCAAAATTCCGGTCGGTGATTTTAGAGATGCGAATAACGCGATCGATGTGGCAATAAAGAAAATAAATGCCGCCTCTGATGCCGGAGCCAAGCTCTTTTCAGAATCTTTACTCTCCTCTGCCGAAAACTCCTATAATGAATCGCTCGATTTGAGAACCGAAGGTGAATTGAAAAAATCTTTGGCAAAAGCGAATGAAGCTTTTGCATCGGCCGAAAAAGCTGAAAAAGAAGCGCTTTCAAAGAGAAGTCAAAAATCTTCGGCGCAATTAACGGATAAAAAAGGTACAGTAAACAATATTAGTCCATCACAAACGGTTTGGAGTGATCTCCCCTTATCCGGCAAATTATCCGAAGGAGAGAAAGTTAGAACCCTTTCGAGTTCTTTTGCTGAAATTACTTTTGAAGATCAAAATAGAATAAAACTGAATTCCAATGCCCAAGCTCTAATTCAAACTATGCGTGTTGATTTGCTTCAAAAAAAGAAAGAATCGAGTGTTAAAATTGTTGAAGGAGACGCATTCGCTTATTTATCAGGTTCAGCGGCAAAAAAGCAATTTGACGTAAAGTTAGATGGAGTAGAAACCAAGCTTGATTCGAGGAATTTCTGGGTAAAAAAAGAAAAAAAAGCAACGAAAATTGCGAATTATGATGGCAATATCGAAATCGCATCCGGCGGTGAGACCGTAAAAATTGGAAAAAACCAGAAATCAACGATTATAAATGGACAAGCTCCATCGAAAGCTGAAAACCTTCTCGCGGCTCCAAAATTGATAAAGCCTATTAATTCTGCCGGTGTCTCGGCAAAAGATCTCGTTTTTAACTGGGAGCCAAATCCGAAAGCAAAAGGTTATCTTATTGAAATTGCTTCGGATGCCAACTTCAAAAAAACATTGTTCAACGAATTTAATTTCCAGGGAACTGAACTTAGTTCTGTTGAAATGGAAAATGGGATCTATTTCTGGCGTGTTTCAGCGATCGACAATGAAGATTTTCCGGGACCATTTAGCCAGAACGCTTCATTTATAGTAAGTCCGGAATCCGAAGATGCTTACTTAGTAGTTTTTACTCCTGAAGACGGAACCATCGTTACAACCAATACTATCGAGATCCAAGGTAAGTCCGAACAAAATGCACAAATTTCAATCAACGGATTGAATGTTCAGTTAGACGATAAAAACGAATTCAAATTTAATCTGGAGCTAAACTCCGGTTTGAATGAAATCAATATTAAAGCGGTAAATAAGAGTCAAAGAGAAAAAACCATTATTCGAAAAGTGATTTTTGATTTACCAAAAGAGCTTAGAATTAATTTTAACGAAGGTCTGTATAAAATAAATGATCATGAATTTTTATTTAATTCGAATAAATTTTCGATTGGAGGTTCCGCAAGACCAAACGCCTTAGTACAAATTGTTTCGGATGAAGGAAATTACAAAACCTACGCTGACGATCTTGGAAAATTCAATTTCAATATGTCTCAAAGATCGGATAGTTTGTTCCACAAGGTTTCATTTATCACGCCTTCTAAATTAGAATTTAGCGATTCGGTACTTATCGTTATTGACAAAACACCTCCCGTTATTGTATTTGATAACCAAATTCCCGAAGTAACGAATAAGTCAGCTCTGGAGGTTAGCGGTAGTGTTTCCGAAAATTCGCAACTTTCGATAGATAACGAAACCGTGACAATGACCGCGAATCAATTCCGAAAAAATCTGGTATTGGAACCGGGTGAAAATATCGTGACATTAAAAGCGGTTGATAAAGCCGGGAATCTTACAACAATTAATCAAATTGTTAAGTTAGATATTGAACCGCCTCTTCTGAAGGATTTTAAGTTAAACTCACAACCGGTAGGTAAAACATCAGCAATAACGGTAAGGCTGGATATCGAAGATTCATCCCCGGTTAAAAACACCGCGCGGCTGAAAGTCCTTTTCGGAAAGGAAGTCAAGTTTTATTACTTGCGGTATATTCCATATAATAAATCGTACGAAGGAAGAGTTTATAATCCTTCTTCTGAATATTTACCGAGAATAACTTCGGTTATTGTTGAAGACTATCTTGGAAATAAAAAGGAATATCATCTAACTCAATAATTCATTTTCACATATTTGAGTAACCAAATGAAATTAATAACGACACTAATTTTGATTTTTTCGATTTCAATCTTTGCGCAAGATCGAATCAATTATATTACTTACGGTTCGGATGCCTCAATAAATGAAGGCGATGACGACCATCATCAAATTCTAATTATAAAAGTGCCTGCCAATCGTATCACTCCAATCTATGTTAAAATATTTGATGCCGATATTGGCGGTGATTTTGATATGCCGTTTGGGCCATGGAATACAACAACTAAATTTACTCTTTTGGGTGGCGAAGGTGCAGTTCCGGAGACATTAAAAGCAGCTTTTCCGGATTCAGCGTCAATGCATTCAGGTGAAGTAATTGAATCGGTTACATTTGGTGAAGATATAAATGCAAATGCCGATTGGATAACGCTTGCCAATGTTATGCCGTTTCTCGGGGATTCTTCCGACGGATACTTCGAGTTTAAGTTACTTGTTGAAGGAAATAATGGGAACGATGCAAATGTTTACGATGTGCTGGTTTCTGATAGTGAATTTGATAATCACCAATCGGAAAGTGTTGAATTGTTCGCTTACGAAGTAACAATTAGATTAACTCAATTTGATAATTATGCCAGCGTAAGATTTATGACACCCCTGAATCAAAGTTCAATTGAAGTGAACCATTTTGATGCGGGAACTTCGGATATGAGTTTTGAAACGCCTTTCCGTACCTTTAAAATGACGAGCAGGAGCGGACAAGGAAACTGGGTAAGCCAGAAAATTGCTCTCGAAGATGTTGAACAAAATACTTTAAGTGAAATTCATTTTGGACAAGGTGGTGAATCTCCAAATGATGCTACATTTTATATCACTGATGCAAACCTTAAAGCCCTCCCAATTTTACTCCCAATTATTGATGGAAAAAGTAATAAACGACCAGTAATTTCGAAAACGGTTAATAAACTTTCTGATTGTTTCTCAGTCGTATTTGATGCGTCCGGTTCAATGGATCCCGATGGAGATCAATTAAAATATTTGTGGGATTTTGGCGATGGTACTGAGGAAAGCGGTGCCAGAGTTGTTCACAAGTATCAGTTGCGTACCGATTATCCGGTCACTTTATTGGTTTTTGATAATTCAAATCAAGTTGCCAATAGTTCATTTGAAAAATTTATAGTAAATATTAACCAACCACCTAAAGCTGAATTTAACTTCCCAAGCGTCGTTGCCCCGAATCAAAAAATTAATTTCGATGCAAATTCGTCTACCGATCAAGACGGAGATATTATTTTATATACATGGACTTTTGGGGATGGAGTCGTTAAAAATGGTAAAGTGATTAGCCATAGCTTTGCAAAAACCGGAACATATTCCGTGCAACTTGTTGTCACCGACGATTCAGACAGCCCTTGTAACAGTACATCAATTACAAAAGCCATAAAAGTAAACGAAACCCCGTTGGCCCGAGCGGGAGATGATTTAACAGTCGCGGCTGGAGACAATGTTAAGTTTGACGCAGCCAAAAGTATAGATCCCGACGGAGAAATAAGCAGTTATACTTGGGATTTTGGAAATGGATTAATTAAGAATGGTCTCTCTGTAAATCACACTTTTAGCGAACCCGGTCAATATCCTGTCACCCTAAAAATCTCGGATGATGCTTCAGTAGAGAACAGTTATTCAGAAGATCTTTTGATCGTCAATGTAAACTATCCCCCAAAAGCGGATGCCGGTGCTGATAAAAATGTCGCAAAGGGTGAACTAATTTTATTTAGTGGACAAGGATCGTCGGATCAAGATGGACAAATAATTAAATATGAGTGGGATTTTGGCGATGGCGAAAAAGGAGTCGGAGCAAATGTTTCACATGTTTATTCAGAAGCCGGTAGGTATAGCGTAAAACTAACTGTTACCGATAATTCAGGGACTACGTCTGCTTCAACTTCAGATGATTTATTGGTAAATGTAAATTCTGCCCCGACCGCAAATGCGGGTTCCGATATTGTTGTTACACGCGGAACAGTGCAATTTGATGGATCGGGATCTACCGATAGTGAGGGCGGGAATTTATCGTATTTATGGGATTTTGGTGATGGTAATACCAGCAACGAAAAATCCCCGAGTCATCTTTACAATAACTCGGGCGAATATCTTGTAAAACTTATTGTGACTGATAATTCAGGCACGAAGAATAACAGATCAACAGACCAACTCAAAGTGATTGTAAATCAAAAACCGATCGCTGATGCCGGTCCCGATAGAACAGTTGTTCCAAACCAAAAGGTGCAATTTGATGGATCAAATTCATTCGATCCGGACGGAGAAATAGTAAAATATGTTTGGGATTTTGGAGATGGAAATACAGCCGAGGGAAAAATAGTTGAACATCTGTATGAAAATTCCGGAAGTTACTCTGTTACATTAAGAGTTGAAGATAACACCGGACACGAATCCGCCTACGATTTTGATGAATCAGCTTTAGTAGTAAACAAAGCCCCGATAGCGGATGCCGGATTAGATATTGTCACTTATCCGGGTAAGGAGGTTTTACTAACCGGTGTTAATTCGAAAGATGAAGATGGTTCAATCGTGTCTTATTCTTGGACAATAAGCGGATTTAATGAAACCCATAATCAACGTGATGTAAAAAGATCCTTTGAGAAAAGCGGTGTTTACAAAGCGACTCTTACCGTAAAAGATAATTCGGGTTTATCAAATTCGATTTCAACAGATTTTGTATTGATAAGAGTTAACGAAACCCCGGTTGCAGATGCCGGCGAAAATATCAAATCTTGTAACTCAATAATTACCTTCGATGCTTCTCAATCGGTGGATGCAGATGGTGACGCACTGAATTATATTTGGGATTTCGGCGACGGTTCTCCTACGGAAAACGGAGTTAAAGTTATTCACGATTTTGTAAATGGTGGAAACTTTCCGGTGACCCTTACCGTTGATGACGGTCTTGGTTTACCGAACTCAACATCAACGAGCACAATTACAGTTAGTATCAATCAACCGCCATTAGCCGATGCGGGTGCCGATAGAATAATTTGTGCAGGTAATGTTGCCATCTTTAACGGTAGCGCCTCCAGTGATCCAGAAGAGGGCGTTTTAGTATACTACTGGGATTTCGGGGATGGAACTAAAGCAGAAGGCATTAATACAACAAAATCGTACTCTGTTGGAGGGATTTATGAAGTCACGCTTAAAATTGAAGATGATTCGGGCTTACCCTGTAATTCGGATGTGGACAGATTAGTGGTTAAAGTTGTCGAAGCCCCGGTCGCAAACGCCGGCCAGGATATAACTGTCTGCGCCAACTCAGAAGTCAAGTTCGATGGTTCCAAATCAACGGATTTTGATGGTGTTGTTAATAGTTATTTTTGGAATTTCGGCGATGGAACAACAGGTGGCGGTGCTTCTCCAACTCATATATTTTCACAATCAGGCAAATACAAAGTAACGTTAACCATAACCGGCGATGTTACAGAAGGATGCGACAATTCGGATACCGATGAATTGATAGTAAATGTAATCGCCGCTCCGGAAGCCAAATTCACCTCGGTTGATAAAGCCCCGGTAAATACACAAGTATTTTTTGACGCTTCCCTTTCATCAGTTGAAGGTTCAGAAATTGTTGAATATGCCTGGGATTTTGGAGACGGAACTAAAGGCAACGGATTGAAGACATCCCATTCATATTCCCAAACAGGTAATTATGTTGTCAGTCTTCAAGTTCGCACCAACTCCGGAACTGATTGTGAGCTTGCGTCTTTCAGCAAACTGATAAAACTAAATGAATCACCCATTGCGCGTGCGGGTGAAGATATCAGCACGGGAGTAAATATTCCGGTGGTTTTTAATGGTTCGGCATCTTCAGATATTGATGGTTCTATTACAGATTACGAGTGGGATTTTTCGGATGGCAATAATAGTCAAGGGCTTGAAGTCAGACATCAATTCAGTGAAGCCGGTACTTATAATGTAATATTGCGTGTTACGGATGATACAGATCTCGAGAATAATTATGACATAGATACTATAAAAGTTTCAGTTAATAACGCGCCTAATCCGGTAATTTCTTCGGAGAATGAAACTTGTGTCGGTTCTGAAATTACGTTTAATGGTTCGGCTTCGACAGACGATGGTGAAATAATTCAGTACGATTGGGATTTTGGTGATGGTAATACGGCCAAAGGAATAACAGCCTCACATACCTATTCCAAATTTGGCATTTATGATGTAAAATTAACCGTTACAGATAATTCCGCGCTTGATAACAGCGTAGTAACAATCGCAAAAAAACTGATAGTTAATTCCCAACCAAATGCGAGTGCGGTGAATATTGGACGTGTCTGTCCAAATGATCTGGTTCAATTCGACGGCTCCCTTTCAACTGATGTGGATAGCAAGGAGTTATCGTTTCGATGGAATTTTGGCGATGGCAGTTCATCTACCGAAATCAATCCAACGCATTCTTATTCTCTACCCGGACGTTATCAAGTTGAGCTGAAAGTGAATGATAATTCTAATACAGATTGCGATTCGGATTCTTATCAATTTGAAGTGATCGTAAACTCTGCGCCAAAAATAGAATATAGTTATTCGGGAGATTTGTTCACGGGTGGAGCAAATGATCAGATTTTATTTGACGCCTCAAAATCAATTGACGCGGATGGAGATGCAATAAGATATATCTGGGATTTTGGTGATGGAACAGTCAAGAACGGAGCAAAAGTATTTCACCAATATATTTCAGAAGGAACTTATACTGTAGTTCTGAGCGCAATTGATTTATCTTCAACTGCCTGCTCAGAATCTAAAGAATCATTTGAGTTGGTGATAAAGAAAAGATAATTATTTTTTATTAACCATTTAGGACAGCATCCACATTTGGTTTTATTGAAAACACAGGTGTAAATCCTGCTATATCGAAAACTTCTTTGATATGGTCTTTTAACGCGCATAGATTCAGAACGGCATCGTTGCCCTTTAGTTTTTTTGCGCCCATCAAAAGCACTCTTAATCCGGAACTGCTTATATAATCAAGGTTGCTGAAATCTACCAATATATCTTTTTCACCGGCTTCAATAGTTTTCATTAACATTTGTTCAAAAGCGCCTGCCGTGCTTGCATCCAATCGACCAGCTATTCCAAGTATAAAGTATTTGCCGTTTTTTTGTTCTGTTATATCCATTTACTTACCTTTAGTATAATCTAATTTCTTTTTTAATATTAAAATGTTTCGATTGTTTTTACGAGTATATTTGATATCGTCAATCTTATTCTTCACGAAGAATATTCCTAAACCACCTATCGGTTTATTTTCGATTTCTAAATTTATATCAGGCTCAGCACTATTCAAAGGATTAAATTCTTTTCCATCATCTGCCAATTCAACTTTTAATATTCCGGAATCGTACTCTAACTTTAGCAAAATATCATGTTCGATGTCATCATCATACCCGTAACTGATAATATTTGTTACTAATTCATCAAGACAAAGATTGATTTCATAGAAGATTTCCTTCGGGATTGAATTTGCTGTACAGAACTCATCTAAAGTCACCGCAAGTGTCTCGAGCTCAGATAAGTTATTCGTCAATATTTTTTGGATTTGTGTCACATTGATTCAATATTTGTCCAAAAAATAAGAAATAAAAGGTTAGTTCCAAAAGTATATTACAGGTTAATCCATCGAAATGATTATAGAAAAAGTGGTGCCTTCACCTTTATTGGATTCAACACGGATGTCGAAATTATTTATCTCACACAGTCTTTTCACCAGTGATAGTCCTAGTCCATTACCTTCAAATTTCCTCGAATATCCTTGGTGCTCTTGGGTAAACGGTTCGTAAATCTTGCCAATATACTTCTCATCTATTCCGATTCCAGTATCCGCAATTTCTGCAACAATTTTATTCTCAATTAGTTTGATATCAATATTAACGCTGCCAATCTCGGTATACTTGATTGCATTATCAATTAGATGACTGAAAATCTGGAAAACCGCGTACTCATCCCCTTTTAGCATGATTGATTTTGGAGAAGTCATCCTAAGTTCAAGAAGCTTCTCTTTTGCCTCACTTTCAAAAGTCATAAACAGAGGCATCATCACCGATTTAATGAGGTCAAATTGATTTTCATGAGTGCGATAGGTCCCGCTTTGTAATTCTGACATATTTAGTATTAAGTCTACTGTTCTAATTATTCTTTTGGCTGCATTTTCAATCGTACAGAAATCATCAAAAAGAGCTTTGTCTAATTGATCAGAATATTCTTCACGAATCATATTCGAAAAATTTATGATTATGTTCAGAGGGGTTCGAATTTCATGAGACATTTGTGCGAGAAATTCAGATTTCAATTCTTCCGATTTTTCTGATTTTTCTTTCGCGATCGTCAACTCTTGATTCGCCTTTTGAAGAGCCTTATAGGCTTTTAACTGACCATTATATAACTTGGCGTTTTTAATTGCGATCGCTGCCTGCCCGGTTAATATTTCGAATGTCTCTGTAATTTCACCGGAATTGATTTTATGGAAATTCTTGCTGTCGACATAAATTACGCCGATTTTCTTATTATCAATTATTAATGGCGAGCAAAGAATTGTCTGGAGATTTAGATCGAGAATACTTTTAGTAGATATGCCGTCATGCTCATCTTGAGCATTTTCTACAAATTTCGATAGACCGCTCCTGAAAACTTCTTCTACAACACTTCTACTTATTTCAAATGAATACTCGTCTAATTTTTTTCCATTTGAATCAAGACCCAGTTCAAAAATAAGTTCGGTTTCGTCGTCGTGGAGAACAATAAACCCACGATCTGAATTTGTTATAAGAATTGCATTTTTGAGGACAAGCTCCAGCACGTCATCAAGTATTAACGAGCTATTAATACTTTTAACAATATTTAATATTGCTGCAAGATTTTTATTTGAATTACTTTCCCCACCCTTAGATTTGTAGGAAGAAAGAACAGATCTTTCAAAATCTTTGAACTTCATTCTGGATAATCCGCAAATATGTTGAAATAAAGACGTCTTTTTTAGGCGAGTAAACTTTCTACTACTTTATGATCAGCTTTTGCTCCGATACGTTTAAAGATATCCTTCGCTTCATTGTATAATTTTGATGCATTCTTGGCATCATTCTGTTTTTCATACAATTTTCCACATTCCATCAATGCTTCGGCATGAATAAGATTTGCATTATAATGTTTGGCAAAACGAATACTCGTTTTGAAATGGTTGAGGGATAGTTTAAAATTATCCTTTTCTCTCTCGATAATTCCTTTCACTTTAAATGAATCGGCAATAGTTAAATTATCTTCGAGCATGTAGGCGTTTTCCAAAGATCTTTCTACAAATACTTCGGCCAAAGCCATTTCGTTTAAACTAGTATAAAGTTCGGCTTTACTCACATATGTAATCGCAATCTGTGATAAACTTCTGATTTTGTAAGATAGTGATAGACTTTCATTAAAATATTTATAAGCTTCATCGAATTGTTTCTTCTTGAGAAAAAGCATTCCGAGATTGTGTTTAGTTTGGGCGATTTTCAAAAAAGATTCGGTACTCTCAAATTCAACCAAGGCTCTTGTATAATTATTATAGGCTTTATCGTATTCGCCAATCATATTATATATGATGCCCATATTATTAATAATGCCGGCCCGGATTATTTTGGATTGTTTCCCTTTCAGGAAGGTTAGTCCTTCTTCCCAATATTTGAGAGCCTTCTTAAAATTATTCTGTTCACCGTAAATATTGCCTATTAAATTTTTAGTACGTGCAATACCTTGGTTATCATTCAGTTCAACCAGTAATTTTTCCGCTTTCTTTAATAGTTTGAGAGCTTCTTTCCACTTATTCTTGTTAAGTGCAATTTCTCCAAGATTTAACAGAGAATATGCATGATTACTATTCGCCCTTTTGGAATCGGATGAACCGGAAATGATTTTGTTAAAAATAAAATAGGCAAGCTCGAATTGACCTACCTCAATACCGAGCCTGCCTATATCGATGAGGAATTCTAAAAACTTTGTTGGGGTTAAATTTTCCTCAGTAAATGAAATTATTTTCTCTAATTCTGTTCTTGAGATAAATTTTGATTCGACATCTGCCAAATTGTCTTTACCGTTTGACTTAAAACCCGACTTGAATCTCGCCATCCATTCCGAATTTTCGAGTTCCGTTGTAAGGAGTTTCTGTTCCTTCGATTCAAAATACTTGTTTAGTATATTTACTAACATCTAATTTTTAGTCTCATGGTTTTTTATTTCAAGAACATTTTATAATTAAAATTATAATAATTCTAAAATCTGCTATTTTACAAAAGCATAGCGTGAAAAATGATTAAGTTTCACACCTGTGATGGATATTTCGCCATCTTTAACTTTAACTTCCGCACCATCGACTAATTCGAATCCGTTTCTGCCAACATACACGAAGTAAATTTTATCGGAATCGGAAACATTCATATTTGATATTTTCGCTGAGAATATTGCCGGTACATTAAAATCCATGGATGGTTTAAAGATAAAACTCGCCTCTGAGGCATCAACCCAGTACCTGATAACTTCATCACCTTTAAAAGCACCCGGTGAGAAAATAAGTTTTGTGGAAAGTTCGATATCTCCATTTCCTGTTTTAAAAGTCGCCTCGCCTTCTAATTCGCCCCCCTCTGAACCGTCGATTTTTTCAATTGCCAAAAGTCTTCGTTTTTCAAGACTAATATTACCGGCATCTCCGATTGCTAAGGGTTGGAATTGTTGTTGCGAACTTTCGATTCCGATCAGTTGATCGCCTTCGGTAGGTAGTTCCGAACAGGCAGAGAACAGTATTACAAAAAATAGTGATGAGAAAATGAGCTTTTTCATATATAACCCCAATGAATGATGTGTATTTAATTTCTTGTTGCTAATATACAATTTCGGTGCCAGTATTATTGTTATCTAAAACACAATTTTGAATCATTTTTTAATGGCTAGAAGTAATTATTACTTGTATTAAAAATCAACTCGTAACAATATATTACAATATGGTAAATTTTACAAGAGGGTTTAAAATTAATTTATAATGCGATTTAGGCGTGGGCGCGAAATGTTGAGGTATTTTGCTGTTAAAGTTTTATTTCCGTTCAATTTGGAGAGTACACGTAGTACATATTCTCGTTCCAAACCTTCAAGCGTAACTTCTGAATAGTTTATGTTCATTAAAATATGACTTGACGGATCAGAATTTTGAGTCTCTTCCTTTATCGGATTTTCCACGTTTTTTATGTCAGAATCAAAATTTTCGATTCTGAGAATCGGACTGTTTTCCAAAATTACGGCTTTTTCAATTGCGTGCTGTAATTCTCTTATGTTTCCGGGCCATGAGTAACTCATCAGAAATTCTTTTACCTCGTCGTCGTAGCCGGAAATAAATTTGTTGAACTCTCTGCAATATTGATTAACGAAATGATCGGCTAGAATTATGATATCATCTCCTCTTTCCCTTAAAGGCGGAAGCTCGATCGTGACTGTGTTAATCCTATAGTATAGATCGCGTCGAAACTTATTTTTTTCCACAAAATATTTCAGATTCTGATTTGTTGCTGTTATAATCCTGGAATTGACTATAATTTGTTCAATTCCACCAATTCTACGAATTTCCTTTTTCTCGATAACTCTTAACAATTTTGCCTGAAATTCCGGTGAAATTTCTCCTATTTCATCTAAGAAAATTGTCCCTCCATTCGCTATTTCGAATAATCCCTCTTTCGCTGTTTTCGCATCAGTAAAGGCCCCTTTTTCATAACCGAATAATTCGGATTCAAGCAAAGCATCCGGAATTGCGGTCATAAGTACATCAATAAAAGGTGTACCTTTTTTTCTGAAAGTTTTGTCGTGAATAAACTTCGCCAGCAGTCCCTTTCCGGTTCCGGTTTCGCCCAGAATTAATACATTTATCTCGGGATTAGAGGCTACTTTTTCAACTATTTCAGAAATTTGCTTTATTGATGGGGATTCCCCAATTAGTATCTCATCAGTCGAAACGGGATTCAATTCATTAATATTTTCATTTACTTGTGTAAATAAAATCGACAGATCTGATTCAAATTTTATTAACTCACTTCCAAAGTGATATATATTATTAAACCCGATCCTAGCCAATGTAGAATAGATTTCGGGTTTATCATTTACAATCAAAAATCTGGATGTATCGTAATTTTCAATCGGACTCTGAATAATTGAGCTTACCAATTTAGATTCAACATCCTCAATGAAAAATATGTTGAGGTCATAGGAAAAATCAATTCGCCTTTCATCACTAATAACTTCATAATTGACGATATCAAACTTACCGAGCAAATATAGGATTGACTCATCTACTTTGTGATCGGAGAAAACCTGTATTTCAAATTTCCTTTTCAAAATTATTTAACAACCTCACTAAAGACGGATAATTTATCAATTATTTCTTTCTGCTTCGAAGCCTCAAAGTATTTATTTCGAAGATTGATATCTTCTATTTGAGAGGCAATATATTCAATTAGTCCATTTGTTAAAATAATAAAGTCCTTTGCTTTAACTTTATTTCCACGCGAAACATAAATTTTAGCCAATTCAAATGTAATTTGGTGAGTAAGAATAGTTATTTCCATATTCCTCACCTTCTCATAAGTACTATTCAGCAGAGAAAATCCCTCGGATTGTGAATCATTTGAACTGATTAGATTTTGGGACATCAGGAAATAATATTTAGCAGAGAAATATTCATTTCGTTTAATTATTTCGGTAAATAATTCATTTTGTAAAAATTTCTTGGATTCAGCGAAGTTATTTTGATTGTGTAAACTTTCAACAACTTCAAAAAAGATAAAAGCAAAATTCTGATCTTCATTTTGCCCTGCTAATTCAATTAAAATTTCAGTAAGTCTTTTGCGATCGTTATTTGTCAGTTTACTTTTTGTCAGTAGTTCAAAGCATTCAACAAATTGAGCGTATTTTTCAGGAAGCGAATTCTCATTTACGACGAATACGATTTTTTTACAAGCTTTCGTCAAATCCTCTTGAAATCCTAATTGAGAATAAAGTTTGAACTGACCGATTAACGCCGCCGCATCCTCCTCCCGATTATTTATGGAGCGAAATATACTTTCAGCATCAGCAAGATTAATAATCGCTTTCTCGTAATCGCAAGTAATTGTATTAACTTCTCCTAAATTTGCAAGAGCGAGTCCTTCGCCCCCTTTACTACCGAGCGCTTTAAATATGGAATGAGCCCTTTTATATTTTTCCTTCGCACCAAAAAAATTACACTGCTCGAAATCGAAAATTCCGTAATTAATTAATAGCTTTGCTTCTTGATCTAAATTCCCTGTAATTTTATTGAGCTGCAGCGCTTCGTCCCAGTATTTAACGGCAGATTTCGAATTTCCCCTTATATTTGAAATATTCCCCAAATTTACCAATGCTCCGGAAATCAGATCATTTTTCCCGACTTTTGAAAACTTCTCCATCGCATCAAGGAAGTATTTCTCGGCGGAGTCAAAATCGCCATTCTCATAAATGTGTGATAAGGCGGTCAGGTTGTATATTTTCCCGGTAAGTTCTTTCGATTTAAAACTCTTGTTAAGATTTTTCCCTTTACGCAACACCTCTTTATAATTACATTTGTCAAATATTGCTTCAATCTTAAGGCATTCAACCTCTTCATCATTCTCCAAATCGAACTTGTTCAATTTTCGCTCCGCCTCTAAAGGATTACCGGTCGCGAGATTTATTTTCACACTTAGCTTTTTTACCGTTTTATTTTCAGCTTTCACATTCGAGGGAAGATTTTCCAAATAATTATTCGCTTCAATATATTCCCCCATCGAGAAGTACTCACCTGCAATTTCAATTTGAAGTTCTGATTTTTTATTCTTGTCTATCGGCAGTTCTAAATATTCTTTTAGCAATTTTAGACTATAAGAATGATTACCCGATTTTTTGGCAATCTTCAGCTCGTCGTTTAAATATTCTTCACATTTTTTGAAATTGTTCGCTTTCAGAGCATGATGGTACAATTCTTCAAATTGAAGAGTGTTTTTATAACGGTTCAAACATTTACTTATTCTTTGATGCGTTTGAACGACATCCTCGATTTGATTATATACAGCTTCCTTCAACTTAATGCCATTGATCCGGATCAGATGTTCGTTTGTATCTATGTTTACAAGACTGAGATTATTAAATTTATGAATTATCCCTTTTATCTCATCGGGCTGCTTATGCAAGATTTCAGCTAAAATAAATTCCGGGACAACATTTTTAAATGCGGAAATAATCTCAAGAACGGACTTTTCAACTCTCGTCAACTTCGAAATACGTTCCAAAACCAATTCGTTTTGTGATTCTGATATCAGCTTTAGCCTTTTCGCGTTTGCCTCAAATGTCGGAATGCTGGATTTGTAACCTATAATTCCGGAGATCGCGTATTCTTTTAGCGCACTCAAAATCGCTGAAACGGATGAATCGGAATATTTCGTAATTGCATCAGAAATCTGAGTAAGGGGGAGAAATGGAGCGAATCGTTCTTGAAGAAGATCCGAAATCTCATTTGAATTCAATGGAAGCAGATTGAAAATTTGGAATTCGGAATTCAGTTGATTGTTCCATCCGTTAGACTCACTTGTACAAATTACTATTTTAATGCTGTTGATTTGTGCGACGGTTATAAATTCCTTAAGTGATTCCTCCAGGAAGCTTGGCGTTAAGTTGTAATCATCAATAAACAGAACAAATTTAGTTTTCAAAATAAATTTGTAGAACAGCTCAAAAAATTGTTCTTTTGAGATATTCTCCGCTTCAAGCATAAATGAATTTACTAATTCAATTTCTTCATGCGAAAGCAGATCGAATACTCCAAACTCAAATAAATATTTATAAATGATATTATGATAAAAACTTGATACCGAGTTAAATCGTTTAGGATTAATGACTAAAGAATTATCCGCATGTTCTGCTAAATAATATATTGTACTCGTTTTACCACTTTGAGGAATTCCCTTAATTATAATATTCGCGTAGCTATTTTTTTCAATTCCGTTTAATAAAGATTTCACCTGCGAGGAGGCAAAGAAATTATTGAATTTGGTCCAACCAACTTTTTGCGATAAAGTAATTTCAAAATCGAGCTCATGCAAAACCTCGAGTGAGGTGTAATAACGTTCGGATGGATGGATACGTGTAAGCTTTGTGACAATTTTTTTGAATATTTCACTCGATTTTATTTTATCAACATCAATTTCTTCCGATAACTGTTCTTTGATGATTTCTATTTCTTGAGTTGACTTAAACGGCAATTCATTCTCAATTAAATAATAAATCATCACACCGAAAGAATACAGATCGCAACGGTGATCGCTTATATCTCCATCTAATATTTCGGGTGCGATATATCGAACGCTCCCCTTTTTAGTCTTCTGACTAATATATTCCACTTTTTCGGCGAGACCAAAATCGATAATTTTGATTTCGTTTGTTGCTTCGTTATAAAGCACATTGTCGGGCTTCAGATCGTAATAAACAAATCCTAATTGGTGCAAATAAAAGAGCAGATCAGCAATTTTGATAATGAGATCACGCAGATTATCTTTATGCAACTTTCCGGCAAAATTATCGAGTGTTTTTCCTTCAAAATGCTGCAATACCATAAAATTTGATTTTAGACTAATGTTGGCGTCGACATTTTCAAAATAATCCAGTTTATGAATCCTCCCGATTTCATAAGCTTCTATTATACCCGGATTGTCAAATTTCTGCAGTGTTTGGAATTCTTTTATAAACGAGGATTCTTCGATTTCTGAAATGTTGGACTTCAGAATTTTTATGGCAATTTTTTGAAATTTACCATGTAAATCTTCCGCAAGGTAAACGACACTTCGGCCCGCACCGATTTTCTCGAGTAGTTTATATCTGTTATTAATTATCATTCAAAATCGGATTTAGGTGTTGCACTAATTTCTCGCCTAAAATTTTTAGTGTTATTAATAATGATACAAATGTAAGACTGGGGAAAAATATTAACCACCATGCTTGATTTAAATAACCCTGTCCTGAGCGAATCATCGCTCCCCAACTTGGTTCCTCCAAACTTATTCCCAATCCCAAAAAGCTAAGCGCTGATTCGGCAAGAATAACATTTGCGAATTGGAATACCAAATTAGTTGTTACCGGGATTATTATAATCGGGAAATAATCTTTGATCAAAATATACAACGAATCGAAACCAAGTTGCCGTGATGTTGAGATAAAATCGTAATTTTTTGCCTTTGTTGTTTCGTCCTTTACAAGTTTAAAAATAGACATCCAGCCTGAAAAACCTAGAACCATAACAATTGTGAAGAAATTATTTCCAAAAGAAATCAACAAAAAGAGAATAAAAAATATAATTGGAACTGCCAGGAAGAGATCGGAGATGCGACTCAAAAATTTGTCTGTTATTCCTCCCGCAATTCCGGCTAAATGTCCCAGAAATAGACCAACCAGAAAGGAAATAAATACAGAAAGTGCGCCAATTGATATTGAAATTCTTGTACCGTAAATAATTCTCGAATATACGCATCTCCCGTAATCATCTGTGCCGAAGGGTAGAAATGTATCAAATACTTTCGGTTTTTGATCAGAGAATACAATTTGTCTCTTGTTGTAAATCGTTTGATTTCTCCCCTGAAATACCTTTATCGAATCTTCCAATACGGAATAACTGCTAAAATATATACGGTTTTTATAATTGAATGAACCATTTGTTTTGTCTGATTCATTTTTCTCCAGATATTTTATCGATTCAAATGGTGATATTAATCGTGCGATCCTTTGATTGAATTGATAATTAGGATCGGAAATTGTTAATAATGGAGCAAACAGAAACGAATAGACGAAAAACATTGTAATGAAAACTAGACCAAAGTTGGTATTAATTTCAAAATTCAGCCGATTCCGGAAAATGTAATAACTCGCTGCCAATATCGGCGGTAAAAATAAACTGAACATCAAATCGAAAAAATCGAAAGTAGGAATTGATGTTGAGAATCCTCCCCTAACCCAATCGATGAACATTAAAAACACATTGTAGTTTTGGTTATAATTCAGCATCCAAATAATAAGTAAAATCAATACTGCAATATTTATAACTTTATTCGATTTCATCAGTTTAGCGATGTCTCCGAATACTGCGGATTAAAAAGAATCTTTAACAAATCAGCTAAAAAATTGATTACAATAACACAAAATCCCGCTACAAATGTTGTTCCCATCACTAACGGGTAATCTCTCGCAAAAATGGCATTCATCGTCAACCTTCCCATTCCCGGAAGCTCAAATATATATTCTGTGATTAAGGCACCATTAAAAAGTAATCCTAATGTAATTCCCGCAATAGAAATTGAAGGAATTATTGAATTGGGCAAAACATGATCCCGTAAAATTGATTTTTCTTTTGTGCCGATTGAACGCAGAAACAGCACATAATCAGTTTGATAATTTGCTTTCAGACTATCTTTAAAGTATTTGTAAAACAATGCGATTCCCGCGAACGAGAGAGTTACTATGGGCAAAATGAGATGCGAAGTGTAATCGAAAAATTTATTTAATAATCCGAAGGAATGAAAATCGTACGATTTCAGTCCACCTTGAGGAAGAATTCCTAATTTTACTGAAAATATTTGAAGCAGAAATAACGCGATAACGAAAGAAGGAATTGAGAAAAGTAGAATCCCCAAATTATCCGCAACTTTTTCAATTTTTGAATTCGAGGTGTTTGTGATAAAAAGCGCCAATATTAACCCCAAACCGAATTGAAAAACAAATACAATTGCCGCAAAAAAAGCAGTGAATGAAAAGGCGGGTTTTATCACATCAATAACAGGAGTTCTATAACTGAATGAATATCCAAAATTCAACGAAAGAGTTTCTTGCAAGAAATTAAGATATTGCTCCGAGAGTGAATCGTTAATGCCATAACTTTTTTTTAGATTTTCAATAAGTGCGGGACTTGCCTCAGCGCTGACAAATTTCTGAGTCGGATCACCGGGAGCCAATCGAATCATAAAAAAAATAAAAGTCGCAAGTAGAAATAGAACGATAAACGAGTTAATAAAACGAAAAAAAACTGATCGGAAGATTCTTGAATAGTTAAGAGAATTAATTTTCAATTCGCCAATTCCAACAATGATGAATAACACCGAGAGGAGTAACCGAAACATTTTTCACTCTCGAATTTACTCCAACAATATTATCGACCCAATATAAAAACGAAACCGGTTGATCGTTATGAATGGTTTTCTGAAACTTTTTGTAAAGTTCGTTCCGATTAACATCATTAGCTTCAATGCGATCTAGCAAAACATCCATTTCCGGATTCGCATAATTCTGGAAATTTAGAAAACCCCTATCAGGATTTGAAGACCAAAACATGGTCAATTCAACAGGGAGCGCGATTGACCAGCCGGCTATCCAAGCATCAGCTTTCCCGGTTTGCAGCATTTCTATTAATGCCCCAAGATCCTGCGGAACCAAGTTCACTTTAATTCCAGCTTTTTGGGCATTGTTTTTAAAAAGTGTCGCAACATATTCCCTTCTTGGATTTCCGGTTGGGATCAACAAATCAAAACTTAATTCACTTCCGTTTTTATCTAAAATTCCATTCTGGTTCGAATCTTTCCATCCGGCTTTATTCAACCTGGTAACCGCTGCTTCAATTCCAAAAGGATACGGTTTTAAATTTGAATCGTATACCGATGCAAAAATCTCCGAGATTGGAGAAATTGCTGGCTCTCCGAATCCGTTTAGATATTCATCCACAATTAACTCTCTATCGTTTAGCTGCGTAATCGCTATTCTTACTTCCGCATCAGAAAACAACGGATGAGGATTCCCAGCTTCGTCATCATGGTTAAATCCGATGTAATCGTACTCCCTTCCTTTAATTGAATTAAGCTCGATAACGGAATCATCAATAAAACTGAGATCGTCCGGTCTCAAATCTTCCATGATATCAATTCCACCCGTTTTAAGAAGCATCAAGCGCGAATTGTATTCCGGGACAATTCGAAAAACCAGCTTTTCAATATTACCGTCTACAAATCGTGAAGAATTTTTATCAACCAAAAGTTCAATAAACTCCCCCTTTTCCCACTGGGAGACGAAAAATTCACCGCCGGTGACAGGGTTTGAATTAAATTTGTTTTTTGGAATATCGATAAAATCTATCGATTTGAAGTAATGTTTCGGCAATAAGGGAAAATCAAAATCGAAAACTGATGGTTTTGCTCCAGTCGAAAAATTAAGAATAATCTCAAAATCATTAATTTTATCGAAAGTTTTTAGGGAATCAATTACGCCATCGTCTGATAAGTTGTAGTTTTCAAAGCCATCAAACAGCCTGCTTTCAACTTCGGGATGAGAATATAGGATAAAACTGTATATCAAATCCTCAACTGTAATACTTTCACCATCGGACCATTTCCTATCTTCGTGAATCTTAATTTTTACACTATTCCCGTCAATCCATTCAATATTTTTCGCCAAAGATAAATCCGATTCAATCTCTCCCTTTTCAAAATCCCATGTGTGGGATACAAGAACGGGAAAAAGTAATTCGCCTAAGTTTCCTTCCGTAATGCTGAAAGCATAAAGCGGATTAAAAGATTCGATGTCGCTGGTAATACCGATGACAACCCGTTTTGAATTTTCGTTCTCGACCGAGCATGATACCAGGATTGTAAGTAATAATAAAAGGAATGATTTTCTAATGATTTTCATTGCTATTGGATGATTTGATAAAAAGTTTGACTAATTTATTATTTTGTAGCTATAAAAGAAACTCTACTAAAAAGTGAAATGGTATCGATCAATATAAATCAAGCTGCAATCAATAATAATGGGGTTGAATTACCGTTACTCAAGAATATTTCCTTTAAAATTAAGAAGGGTGAAATCTTCACGATAATCGGGCGAAACGGCTGCGGTAAATCAACATTTCTGAAAATTCTTACCGGTCTTCATTCTAAAAATATATCTTTTAACGGATCGGTACAATTCAATAATTTCGAGCTAACCAAGGCTTCGAACAACACTTTATTGGACTATAGAAAAAAACGTATTAGGTACGTATTTCAGGATCCAATCTCGTCTTTGAATCCGCTTAAAAAACTTAAATATTACTTTCAGAATGATGAAATTTCGATGCAAACCAATTCGAAAATTTTCGAAGAACTTGGATTGAAAAATCCGCAGCAAATACTAAATTCATATCCTCACGAATTAAGCACCGGGATGGCGCAGAGAGTGATGCTTGCGATTGCGGTTTCGGTAAATCCAAATCTACTGGTTCTGGATGAACCGACCTCAGCCGTCGATAAAGAAACAACTGAAAAAATGATTCGATTTCTAAAAAATTGGATTTCCACTGAAGATCGGGCAGTATTATTAGTTACACAAGATTTATTTACGGCGGTTCAATTAGGTACACATTTTAGCATGATAACAAATGATGGTGAGCTGAAATTTTTAGACAGTAGCATAAGTATGCAAGAATTAAAAACAAATTTACTTGCTAATGAAAACTAAATTAGTGGAATTCAGAAATGTTGATTTTAGCCACTCCACTTTTCTCTCGAAAGGGAAAAAAAGGATTTTATCGAATGTAAATACGTGTTTTTATAAGAATACAACAACGGGGATAATCGGTGAGTCGGGTTCGGGAAAAACGACACTTATAAAATTAATCGCCGGTGTTTTAAAACCGACAGCCGGTGAAATTGAGTACCACAATTCCGTTTCGGAAAAACAGCAAATTCAGATATTATTCCAAAATAACCGTCATTTAATAAATCCGGTCAGGAAGGTGAGTTCAATTCTTGACGATACTCAAAGCCTATTTAAATCAAGAAATGGTGAAAACTTTTACTCGATGATTTTGGATAAGCTCCAAATAAACGAAAGATTTTTGAACAAAATCGGATACCAATTGAGCGGTGGCGAACTTCAAAGAGTTGCATTGGCAAGGGTTTTAATAGCAAAACCAAAACTGTTGATATTGGACGAACCTTTTTCGGCTCAGGATGTTTACGCGCAATCAAAACTTGAAGAAATCCTTTCATTCCTCAAATACGAATTAGACGTAACGCTGATTATAGTCTCCCACAATTTGGAAGCAGTACAAGACCTGGTTGATGATTTCTACAACTTAAACGAAGGTCGAGCCGCGACGTAAGTCTTTTTAATTAGCTGCATTAGCAAGAATATCTGACCCGTTTTTATCCTCATATTTCGTTTGAAGCCTGATCAATTCCCTTTTTAGATTAAGAATCTGATCGGAATATTCCGGTCTGCCATACAAATTGTGCAGTTCATTCGGATCTGATTCCAGATCGTAGAATTCCCAAAAATTCTCATCGCCATAAAAATAGATAAGCTTATATTGATCTGTTCTGACACCAAAATGTTTATAAACATTGTGCCAACCGTGGGGGAATTCGTAATAATGATAATAAATTGAATTACGCCATTCTAATTTTCCGTTTGAGATTAATTTTCTTAAAGTCTTACCTTGCATATCATCAGGGATTGAGACTCCGGCGTAATCTAAAAATGTCGGCGCAAAGTCGAGGTTTAGAACCAAGTTTTCATTTACGGAACCTGCCGGAATTTCCTCCGGATATCTCATCAGGAGGGGCATCGATAATGATTCTTCGTACATAAATCGTTTGTCATACCAGCCGTGTTCTCCAAGATAAAATCCTTGATCTGAAGTATAAACCACTATCGTATTTTCGCGTAAATTATTTTCATCAAGATAATCCAGAAGTCTTCCGACACTTTCATCAACAGAAAGAATACATCGAAGATAGTCTTTTATGTAGCGCTGGTATTTCCACCGAAGCAGCTCATCGCCTTCAAGCTTTGAATCTCTGTATTCCTTCCTCACTTTGTCATAATGTTTATCCCAAGCCGCTTTTTGTTCTGGAGTTAGACGATTGTATTCCCTTTCCCAATTCGCTATAACTTTTGAGGCAAACTCAGAATTCCCTCCTGTACCGGTTTCATATTTGATATCATCAGCTTTTAATTTTAGATCGAGTGAAAGAAACATGTTTTCAATTCGCATATCGGCAAATTCAGCAGCCTTTCGACCTTTGTAATTATCGTAGAATGTCTCCGGAATCGGTAATTCTTCATCTTCAAAAACATCAAAATATTTTGGATTCGGCATCCAATTTCTGTGAGGTGCTTTATGGTGAACAAAATAACAGAATGGTTTTTCATTATCTCTGTTTTCCAACTCATCAAGCGCAATATCTGTAATAATATCAGTTGTGTATCCGATGTGTTCCTTTTCCTCTCCATTTTCAAGCAGTGTTGGATTGTAATATTCACCCTGATCGATTAACACTTTCCAAGAATCAAATCCGGTTGGTTCACTTTTTAAATGCCATTTTCCAAACATTCCCGTTTGATATCCTTCATTTTTCAGCAGCTTCGGAAAAGTTTGTTGGGAGCCATCGAATTTATCGAGATTATCTTTAAAGCCATTTAAGTGGCTGTATTTACCCGTTAGCAAAACAGCTCGACTCGGACCACAAATTGAATTTGTCACAAAACTATTCTGAAACTTCACTCCTTCTTTCGCGATTCGGTCGATGTTTGGAGTATTAATCAATTTACTTCCGTAGCAGCTTATTGCTCCTTCGGCATGATCGTCGCTCATAATAAACAATACGTTCGGTCTTTTTGTATTATCAGCAATATTGATGTTGCCAAATGGTAAAATAAAAGCGGATGCACTCAAACCGCACAACTTCAGAAACTCTTTCCTTTCCATGAATCACCATTCAGTTTAAGATAAATAAGTCGAAAATTTTCATTAATGAAAAAAGATAATTATCGAATTAAAACCATTTTTTGTACGAGGACTTTATCCATAAAAGTCGAGCGGAGATAATATATTCCACTTGACAAACCGGAACCATCAAAACTTACCGTATACTCTCCTTTTGCATGAAAGCCATCCTTAAGAATTTGGAATCGAGAACCCATAGAATCGAATACTTCCAATTTTACACGTCCGGATTGTTGCACAAAATATCTGATATTTGTATTCGGGTTGAATGGATTCGGATAATTTGGGAAAATTCGGAAAGTGTTCTCAAAATCTAAATGCTTTTTATTTACGGATGTAACCTCATCAACGGTTCCTACGTAAATATCAAACTTTCCTTCTCCAACATGGCTCCCGCCGCTTTCACCTTCGGTAAACAAATGTTTTAACCCGTCTTTGTAATTCTGAATTATATAATTTCTCTGCAAAAAAATAGGTGAAGTAATTTTGCTCTCCAATTTCCAATTCTCGCCCCCGTTTTCGGTCACGAATGAGTACAATGATTTGCCGGAAGTACGAAAAGTGCGGAACGATTTCGAACCAATCTTTTCAATATCTCGTGGTTCGTTCGAACTTTCGTAAACATCAGAAATTTTCCATTCAGTACCCGATCGATAAGCACATTTAAACGCCTCATCATGTCGAAACACAATTACCGGGAAACCGTCATCACAAAAATGAGTTGAAACTTGATAGCCGACATAATCACCTTCAGGGGGAGTGCCTGTATACATAACTTTACAATATTGTTCGGCTTCTGCATTGTCAATCGAAATTCCTAATTCATTTCCATTAATATCAAACAAAAGATCGTTTTGAGGTTGGAAGTAAGAATAGTAAACATGTCGCCGATAATTTCCATGATCATGAACATCCGGTCCTCCACCCGCGATTGACCAAGCGATATGGAATCTCTCAGAAACAGAATCGGATTTAGGTTGGTATGCTATTTTTCCCAGATAAATCTCGTTCAAATTATCTGTACGAGGATAATTATCAATGATTATGACGGATCGGCTCCATGTTTCACCATTGTCAGTCGATTTTACAAATGCCAGAGGTCGGTAATCCACCGGAAATTTTTCAGAAGGAAACACCGTTCTCATCGTCACGCGATAAAAACAATAAATTGTACCATCGGCTAAAATTATTGGAACGGGATAAGATGCCCCCTGAGCTTCAACTAATTCTCGATCATCCCAATCGCCCTCTATACTTCCTGCTACCGGCGAAGTGGAAATCTTCATCACGGAATTATGGCAGCCATAAAACATGATCAATTTCCCATTTTTTGCTTGAATCATTCCGGGATAATTATGCGCATCCGCGAAAGGAGAAGTCCCGATTATTTTGTCTTCACTCCAAGCCGTTGTCGCATGATCGTAAGATTTTACAAGCGGGTGACTGTAACCACCCATCCAGCTAAGAAAAGTTTTGTTGGAAATAGAATCGTAAAACGCGACAGAGATTGGTCTTCGGTCGGTTTGAATCCCAGAATTTTCACTGATTTTTGAAAAAGTGATTAATTGTTGACCACAAACTGAGATTCTTAAGAAAAATAGAACAAAAAATAAATATGGTGCTTTCTCGTGCAATTTGACCTCTAAACGAACTAAAATGCCTTATGTATATTCGATTTATCCAATATATTAAAATTAATATATCGTTATCTCATTTTTGTAATTATTTCCTTAAATTATAATTTTTAATTACTTCCTATATAAAATTGTTGCAGCGATATAATTTTATGAGCAGAAATACACTTAAAAAACCAATCTTATTTACTCTATCATTAATCATCTTATTAAAAATACCAGTCCGGCGACTCATTAAAAACTTTGATCTGACCGTACAAGCCATCATAAAAGGAACTCCTCCAATTCCAAATTATAAAGTGGAAAGAAATACAAGCAAAAATGTTTTTGAACTTATTGATTTTGACTTAGCATCGTCTCTTAATAAACATCAATTAAAAATTAAATGGTGAGGGTATTATGGCTTTGGTCGATTGGAAACAAGTATACGAAGTTAACATTCAGGAAATTGATTCACAGCACAAAAAGTTAGTCAAATTGATCAACGAACTTCACGAAGCAATGATGATGGGAAAAGCAAAAGAAGCTATGAGCAAGATTTTGAGTGATGTTGTAGATTATACGGTCTATCATTTCGGCACTGAAGAAAAATATTTCGATCAATATGATTACCCGGAATCTGATATTCACAAAAAACAGCATGCCGAGTTAGTAGAACAGGTTGCTGCTCTACAGAAGAAGTTTGAAGCCGGAGAAAGAGTTTTGACAATTGATGTTATGAATTTTCTCCGCGATTGGCTACATGATCATATTGTAGGTTCTGATACGAAATTTGGTCCTTACCTGAATGGTAAAGGTGTAAACTAAAAGATTCGGATAGTATTTTTTATAAGGAATCCCTGCGACTAAATAATACTTGTAGGTTGAGTTTAGTTGCGCTGTTCCACTGAACAATTAGGAATTAGACGAAATGAAAATAAGGCTACTGTTAATTGCTCTGTTTGTCTACACCGGAATTTTATTCCCCCAGCCTTTATTCAATTATGGCTCTCCGTTTATTAAATATTATTCACCAAAAGAATATGGTGCGAGTTCTCAGGTCTGGTGCGCTTTACAAGACAATCGTGGGATAATGTATTTTGGAGACAACCAGGGAATTATTGAATTTGATGGAACTACATGGAAAAGAATTCATACGCCATCGAAAACAATCGTCCGTTCGTTAGCTATCGACGACAAAGGTCGAATATATGTAGGTTCGTTCAACGAATTTGGATACCTTAAAGCGGATAAATCAGGCAATCTGGAATACAATTCTTTATCTGTCTTATTACCCAAAAATGAACCTCGGTTTCAGGATATACACAAAATAATTGTACGTTCGGATAAAGTATATTTTTTCGCGCGAGAAAATATTTACATCTATTCTGAAAATAAACTCAAAACTATAAAGACAGAATTATTCGCCCAATATGCATTTCAATTAAATAGCAATATTTATGTAATACATAAAAACAAAGGTATTTGCTTAATTCAAGATTCAGTTCTTGAACCTATTAAGCAACTTGAAAATAGTGTTGAAAATCTCACCTTAATAATACCGTTCCCAGACAATAAGATTCTAATTTCAGACGTAAAAATAAATTGGAGATTGTACAATTTAGATACAAAACAATTTGAGAAATTTGAAACACCTGCGCAAAAATATTTAAACGAACACAGGCTCTATTTTGCTATCCGAATCGATGAAAATAATTTTGCAGTTGCTACACGTACCGGAGGGGTTCTTATTTTATCCAATACCGGAGAAATTATTCAAGTATTAAATGAAGATAAAGGACTTCAGGGAGGCAGCACATATTATATCACTACTGAGAATACAGGAAATTTATGGCTTTGCATGCAAAGAGGTATTTGCAAGGTAGATATCAATTATCCGGCAACTATTGCCGGTAAATTGCAAAACATTGACGAAACTGTACTTTCTGCTTATTCATACGACGGGTTTCAATACATAGGTACTCAGAACGGTATTTATTATTTGCCGGACAACACAATTAAAAAGAATTACAATTCGGTTTATCGCAAAATTGAATTATTCAGTAATAGTTGCTGGGAAATAAAAAGAATGAACGATTTATTAGTTGCCGGAGGTGGAAGTTATTTAATTGTTCTAAAAGATTCTACCAAAAAGGGATTGCTTAAATTTAATGGATTAACATCATTATGTTTTACCGGTTCTAACAAAAATCCGGATATACTGTTTTTTGGTGTCCACAACCGTTTAGGGTATCTGCGGTTGAATTCCAAGGCTACATTCGAAAACGTAAAGTATTTAGAAGAATGGTATTTCCCTGAAATTGAGGACGTAATTTTTAACATCACAGAAGACAATGATGGAAATTTATGGGTAAATACTCAGTATAGTGGTATTTATATTATTCAATTCGAAAATTACGATGTAAAGAGCTATAAAATTACTCACCTGAGCACCAATAATGGATTACCGAATGTTCAGGAAACAAGAACGTTTATTATAGATGGCAATATATTTGTAATTACAAAAAATGGTATTCTGCAAGCCAATTTTCCAAATGCAAATGAACCCGATTCACTCATAAGATTTACTTATACCAATTTCTTCGGCAAGGAAATAAAAAGCCCGATGGAGTATATAATTAAAGTTGACGAAAACAACTATTTGTTGAAAGGTGAATCAATTTTATATATAACAAAAACACCGCAAGGCATTGAAATAGACTCCACGAGTTTTAATCGATTAATCTCCGAATTTAATGAATTACACCCGTTTTTAAACAATGATAAAACAATCAGTTTTGGCACTGCTGAAGCTTTTATTCATTACAATATCAAGGCGAAACGCGATTTCACAAAACCGTTTAATGTTGCCATAAGAAAGGTTACTATAGATTCTGATTCGCTACTATTTGATGGAAGTTTTTATTCACCCTCAGATAGTTTAAAAACACCAGTATTAAATCAGACCGGGCAAGAGATACCTGATATTGATTATTCGTTGAATTCTGTAACTCTACAGTATTCTGGTCTGTTTTACGAGGAGCCCCAAGAGACACAGTATAGTTATAAGTTAGTTGGGTACAGTAAAGACTGGAGTGCATGGTCGAAGGAAAATAAATCTGTTTTTACGAATTTAAATGAAGGTGATTATACCTTTCAAGTAAAGGCCCGTAATGTTTATTTAACTGAAAGCAACGTCACAGCTTATCGGTTTAAAATTCACCATCCATGGTACCTGGCCTGGTGGGCTTATGGTTTTTATTTTGTTTTCGCATTAGGATTCATCTATACAATCGTTTGGTACAATTCCCGAAAACTTGAAAGACAAAAAGCAGAACTGGAAAAAATAGTGGCGGAACGGACTTCCGAGATTAAAGCTGTGAATTCCAAATTAGCTTCTCAAAATCTTGCCCTTGATTACTCTGCAATAGTTTCAATATCGGATTTGGAAGGAAATATTACAGAGGTCAATGACGAATTTTGCAGAATTACCCAATACACAAAAGATGAAATTATTGGTAAAAATCATCGAATTATAAATTCTGGCTTACACCCGAAAGAATTATTTGAAGAAATGTGGAATACAATTCTTTCCGGAGATGTATGGAAAGGACAAATTAGGAATAGAGCAAAAGACGGCTCATTCTTTTGGGCCGAATCAATAATTGCCCCCGTGCTTGGTGATAAAGGAAAACCTGAAGAATTTTTAGCAATCCGTTTTGATATTACCGATAGAAAAAATGCTGAAGCCGCATTACTTGAATCTGAAGAAAAAAGCAGACTCTTATTAAGTTCTGCTGCCGACGGAATATTTGGTTGTGACACTAATGGTGTTACAACTTTTATAAATCCCGCAGCTTGCGAAATGCTGGGTTTCAAGGAAGAAGAAATTGTCGGTAATAAAATACATCCGTTAATTCACCATTCCTATTCGGATGGCACAAAGTATTTGTTTGAACACTGCCCGATGTATAAATCTTATAATTACGGTGAATCAGCAACAGTACATGATGAAGTCTTATGGAAAAAAGACGGATCGTATTTTAGTGTTGAATATACTAGTACAGCTATTTTGAAAGGAAATAGTGTAATTGGTTCGGTTGTAATTTTTAAAGATATTACTGAAAGAATTAAGCTTGAGAAACAACTAAAACTCATACAATTCGGCATTGATAACGCTAGAGACAGCATATGCTTCGTTGACTGTATCTCAGGGGAAATTATTGATACCAATTCCAATGCGTATCAATCATTAGGTTTGAAAAGAGACGATGTAGTCGGAAAGAAATTTTGGTATTTCGATATCAACTTTTTACCTGAAGATTGGTCTGGATTTGTGGAAAAATTAATACAAGGTGAAAAAGCATATTACGAATCTGTATTGTGCTCGGCAGATGATAAATTGATACCGGTTGAAATAGCGGCATCCTATTTTGAATTTGAAGGCGCGAGTTACATTGTCGCATTTACCCATGATATTTCTGAGAGGAAATCACAAGAAGAAAAAATAATTGAAAGTAAAAATAAAACGGATGCAATCCTTGCTGCATCGACAAATGGAATTATAACAATAAACGAAAAAGGACTTATTGAAACATTCAATCCTGCTGCAGAGCAAATTTTCGGCTATTCATTTGAAGAAATAAACGGAAAAAACGTAAGAATCCTTATTCCTGCCGAGCACTCTGCTAATCACGATGCTTACCTTAAAAATTACCTTAATACGGGTATTAAAAAAGTTATTGATAAACGTCTTGAGGTAACAGCATTAAGAAAAAATGGTGAATTATTCCCGGTGGAAATAGGGATAAGTGAAGTAGAATTAAAAGACAGGAAACTTTTTACTGCCGTTGTAAACGATATAACTGATCGTAAAAAAGCTGAAAAAGAAGTTCTTGAGGCAAGAGAAAATTTAGATTTAGCTCTTCAAGCGGCAAATATGGGCTCATGGAAATATTATGTGCAAGAAAATAGATTGGATGCTGATGAAAATACTAAAAGGCTTTATGGACTTGATAATATTGAATTGGATGGAACAATGGACCAATGGTTCACTTTTGTTCATCCGGATGATATCGCAGCGATCGGTCAAGTTATGCAGGACACTATGTCAAACCAAATTGTGGATTATAGGACTAACTTTAGAGTACTGACTCCTGATGGAAAAGTTAAGCATATAATGTCAATCGGAAAGTTCTCATATTCTGAAAATGGTCAGCCCACAGATTCAATTGGATTGGTCTGGGATATAACTGATATAAAAAATGCTGAAAAGGAATTGGAGATTGCGAAAGAAACTGCCGAAGCTGCAACACAAACAAAAAGTCAATTCCTAGCTACGATGTCACATGAAATTCGAACACCAATGAATGCGATAATTGGATTGTCCAATCTTGCGTTAAAAACAGATCTAAATCCAAAACAACATGATTATCTTGTTAAAATTGACCGCTCCGCTATTGCTCTTTTGGGCATTATTAACGATATCCTCGATTTCTCAAAAATTGAAGCCGGAAAATTAAACATAGAAAATGTTGATTTTGATCTGGAAACTGTGCTTGATACAATTTCAAATCTGAATTCACAAAAAGCACAAGAAAAAGGGCTTGAGTTTTCTATTTATGTTTCTCCGGATGTTCCGCTCAATCTGGTTGGTGATCCATTGAGAATTGGGCAGATAGTAACAAACTTTTGCAGTAATTCTGTAAAGTTTACTGAAAAAGGAGACATTATTGTAAATGTATCTGTTATTGAGAAAATATCCGAAGAACAAATTAAACTCCGGTTTGAAGTAAAAGACACCGGTATAGGATTAACCAAAGAGCAGCAAGGGAAAATGTTTAAGGAATTCAGCCAGGCAGATAGTTCAACCACAAGAAAATACGGTGGAACCGGATTAGGATTGGCAATAAGTAAAAAACTTGCGGAAATAATGGGCGGAGAAACGGGAGTTGAAAGCGAATATGGAAAAGGTAGTACATTTTATTTCACTGGTGTTTATGGAGTTCAGGAATATCAGAAAAAAAGTGAATTTTCAGCAAACGATGGACTGGGGAAAATCAGAATATTGGGGTGCGATGATAACCATATAGCTCGGAGAATACTTAAGACTGCGTGTAAAACTTTCAATTTTGATATAACATTAGTTGAATCTGGAGAAGAAGCAATAAAAGAATTAAAGACCAATCCTTACGATTTATTTTTGGTTGATTGGCGCATGCCGGATTTAGACGGGATTGAAACAGTAAAACTAATTAGGCAAGTCGAAGAATTAAAAAAACTTAAAGTAATAATGATAAGTGCTTTCGCAAAAGGAGACACAGCAAAACAATCAGCGGAATTGGGGATAAGTACGATTATCAGCAAGCCGTATTCTTTGTCCTCCCTATTTGATGCAATAATGACAACATTTGGGAAGGAATCTGTAATATCGACAACACATGTTGAGAAGGGTTTGAGACATACCGAAGCTCTGAAAGAAATTAGAGGTGCTAAAATTCTGATAGCAGAAGATAACGAGATAAATCAGCAAGTTGCCTCGGAATTGTTTGAAGGAGTTGGGTTTAATGTTGAGATAGCCGAGAATGGAAGAATTGCATTTGAAAAAGTTCGCGATTCTGGCATTCCCTCCAAATACAATCTTGTGTTTATGGATATTCAGATGCCGGAAATGGATGGGTACACAGCAACTGAAGAGATTAGAAAACTGGCTGATTATAAAGAATTACCAATTCTAGGTTTAACAGCTGATGCGATGAGCGGCGTAAGAGAGAAGTGCATTAAATCCGGAATGATGGATTTCGTAACCAAACCGATTGATCCGGATGCCGCATTTGGAGCTATTGTGAAATGGATAAAACCTGGAGACGTCAAAAACAAAATAATCGACGACGAAAAAGATTATGCTAAAGGGAAAGAGACTGATCACGAAATTGAAATTCCAGAGTTGGAAGGAATCGACATTCAAAATGGATTGCTTAGAGTTGGCGGAAACAGAAAACTTTATCTCTCAATATTAGAAAAGTTCTATAACGGAAATATTAATCTTGTTGAGGAAATAAAGAAAAAAGTCGCCCAAAAAGATTTTGAAACTGCTCATAGATTAATGCATACTCTAAAAGGAGTTACCGGAAATATTGGTGCAATTGTTCTTCACGAAAAAGTAAAAGAATTAGAGAAGTTTTTCATAAGTCATGAATTAGAAAATATTGAAGAATTACTAGCTGAATTAGATCAATACCTCTCTCCTACTCTTGTGTCTGTAAAAAAGAAAATACTTGATCAAAAAGAAGAATCTGCTTCTGCAATTAGTGACGATGAGTTCAAAGGGAAATTAGAAAAATTGAAAGAAATGTTGAATAATTTCAATCCGGATGCTACAAATGCAGTCGATGAGATGGGCTCGAATCCTAAATTCGATAAAGAATTAATCCAACTAAAACAGAAAATTAATGATTTCGATTTTGAAGGCGCGTTGGAATATTTTGAGATAATGATTCAAAATATTTAATTTGCAATATATATATCTTTAATTATTATTAAATTTGTTTAACTAATAGTCGTATTTAGATTGTAAGACCAATCTACAGTATTGAAAATTACTTCAGTACAGTATTTTTCATCGCAAATAATTGCATTAATTATTTATCTTCTTCACCGGTTCTTATATCCCATAATTGATAAAGTACCATCTCATTTCTACCATTATTTCCTTAAATTATTGCTTGTAATTACTCTTTTATACCATTATCTCTCACCGGAATTAAATATGAAATTATCGATCACGAATAAACTCTTACTGTTTATTCTGCCTCCCATAATTTTGCTTTATGTTGTAATCGCTTTAATAAATATTACAACTATCAAAAATGAATCCACAGATAAGATTGAATATAAACTAAAGGATTTAACTTGGCGAACTGCCGGCAATCTCGATCGTTATCTCCAAGTAGTTACAGATGTTGCCTCCTTAAATAGAAGATTTTTAATTGAAAAAGATGATTACACAGAAGAAGAGATATATAATTGGACAAAAAGAAATGTTGAGAACAATGACTTCATTTATGGCTCATCAATAACTTTTGCTCCTTACGTTTTTAATAAGAATCAACGACTTTTCGCTCCATATTCTTTTCGAAGTCCCGACGGGATAAAACAAATTGAAATTGGCAAAGACGCTTACGATTATTCCAACGGTGAGTGGGATTGGTATAACTTACCCCAACAAGAGAAAAAACCAATCTGGACCGAACCTTACTTCGATAACGAAGCAGGTAATATTTGGATGGTGACTTACTCCATGCCCGTTTTCCGCGATAATTCTTTTTGGGCTGTTGTAACTATCGACATACCAATCTCAGAGTTTGAGAGTTATCTATCCGCAGAAGAAATGAATGATTATTCCGTTGGAATTATTACAAATGCGGGGAACTATGTTTACACATCTTATAGCAAAGAAGAACTCCTTGGGAAGAATATTTTCGACGAAGAGGATTCCAATTCACTATTAAAATCAGAAAGAGATAAAGTCGCCCGCAAATTTATTGAAGGAGGATCGGGTTTAGAAAGATTAGATCTTAGTAGCGGCGATAGATTCTTAACTTTTTACGCTCCGGTTGAAACGACAAAATGGACGTTCTTTGTGGGGACAAATGAGTCTTCAGCATTAAGCATTGTGAACAGTACCATACAAAAATTCATTTTGCTCTTTTTGGCTACAATTTTTATCACAGTCTTAATAATACTTTTCGTTTCCAACCAGATCACAAAACCAATTAAAACTCTTCAAAAACATGTGGAGTCCGTAGCAGCGGGAAAAGACTCAGAATTGAGTGTTAACGCAAAAGGTTATGAAGTTGCATCTTTAGCCGCGAGCTTTGATTATATGAATCAGAGAATTAAGCAAAGAGAAAAAGAAAAGGAAAAATTAATACATGATGTAAATGAAAGAGTTAAAGAACTAAGATGTCTATATAAGGTTTCTCAATTAACAGAAGATACCTTGTCTGATATAGATTTTATATTACAAGAAACCGCCAAAGCAATTCCAAACGGTTGGCAATACCCAGAGATCACGAAAGGTCGAATAAAATTTGGTGATAAAATATTTACTTCTGATAATTTTGAAGAATCGGAGTGGATGCAAAAAAGTGAGATTGTTACAACAGAGCGCGTAATCGGATCAATAGAAGTTTTTTATGTTGAAGAAATGCCCGAAGCCGATGATGGCCCGTTTCTAAAAGAGGAAAAAGAACTGATCGCAGCGCTTTGTCGGCTGATTGGTAATTTCTACGATCGGCAGCAATCGGAGATAAAGTTAATATCTATTAATGAAAATCTTGAGAATGAAGTTAAAAGAAGAACCGCGGAATTGGAAAATTCGATTAAATTAGCTAATAATTTAAATCTTAAAATTACTTCACAAAATAACGCTTTAAATAAAACGGCTATTGTTTCAGCCACAAATATACGAGGTGAAATAACTTTTGTTAATGATCTGTTTTGCAAAGTTTCCAAATATGAACGCTCCGAACTCATAGGGAAAAAACATAACATCGTAAATTCCGGTTACCACCCAGTTGAATTTTGGAAAAAGATGTGGCATGAAATTGCACAAGGGAAAGTATGGCGGGACATTGTAAAAAATGTGGCAAAGGACGGATCAATTTATTGGGTAGATACGGTGATTGCGCCTGTCATCGGAGCAAACGGCAAACCGGCTGAATATATTTCAATTCGTTTCGATATCACAGAACGCAAAAAAACTGAAGAAATTACTAAAAAACTTTCAGTCGCCGTCGAACAAAATCCTTCAATGATTTTTATCACAAATCTCTCCGGTGAAATCGAATATGTAAATCAAGAATTTATGAACTTTACCGGCTTTACTCAAGACGAGGCATTTGGTAAGAAGCCAAGTATTCTCAATTCAGGAATTACGCCTGATGAAGTCTACAAAGATATGTGGGAAACAATTTCAGTAGGTAAAGTCTGGCGAGGAGAAATTCAAAACAGAAAGAAAAATGGCGAATATTACTGGGTGGCGATATCAATATCTTCAGTAACGGATGAAAGAAATAAGCTGACACATTATGTTGCCATTGAAGACGATATAACCGAACGCAAAGTAAATTCGGCAAAATTCCAATCACTTTATGATTACGCAATCGATGCTTACGCTTTTGTTGAGGATATGAGCTTTATTGAGTGTAATAAAGCCTGGGTAAAAATGTTTGGGTATGATAATGAAACCGAAGTGATCGGATTGTCCCCCTCTGAAATTTCGGCAGAGATACAACCTGACGGCAAACCTTTTGAGAAACATCTGGCTGAATATAATCTGAAATTTCAAAATGGCGAAAAAGTAAAAACAGAATGGTTGGCGAAGAAAAATAATGGCGATTTATTCTTTGTTGACTTAACAATAATCCCCTTTTCGGTCGGTGAAAGAAATTTCCTCGGCGTGATAATGAGCGATTTAACCGAGAAAAAAGAAGCCGCCGCAGAACTAAAGGCGGCCGAAGAACGAAGCCGGCTACTCCTGGAATCAACGACAGAAGGAATTTTTGGGACGGATGCGGATGGTAAAATAACTTTCGTAAATCCGGCTGTGGAAAATATTTTGGGCTACTCTAAAGAGGAACTGCTTGGTAATAAAGCCCATTCAATATTTCATCATCATCATGCCGATGGTTCGGAATATCATGTTGAAAATTGCCCGATGTATCATGCATTTACCGAAGGTATTTCGAGCAGAGTTGATGACGAAGTACTATGGACAAAGAATGGCAAACCTTTGCCTGTTGAATATACAGCGACTCCAATAATTAAAGATGATGACCTGATCGGCTCGGTAATTTCGTTTAATGATATCTCAAAACGGAGAGAAGCGGAAATTGAATTAAAAACCGCGAAGGAAGCTGCAGAAGTTTTAAGTCGCGATTTTACAAACTTCCTTGAGAGCACTTCGGATTTAGTCTACTTGAAAGATAAAGATTTGCGATATCGCGCTTGCAGCTTGCCGATGGCGAAAATGCTCGGTTATGAAGACTGGCATGATATAGTAGGCAAAATGGAAGAGGAGGTTCAGAATGAAAAATCTGTAATCAAGTTTACTAAGGGTCCTGAAATTCAAGTTATCAATGAAGGAAAGAGCATTGAATTGACAGAAGATATAATCAAAATCGGAAATCAGAAAGGATGGGCAAATACCGTAAAAAGGCCTCTCAAAGATTTGAATGGAAACATTGTTGGAATTCTTTCCATATCTCGAGACATCACGGAACTCATGAACATTCAAGCTGAACTTGAGTTTGCAAAAGAAGAAGCCGAAACCGCAACGGTCGCAAAAAGTCAATTCTTAGCCACAATGTCCCACGAGATCCGAACACCGATGAACGCGATTATCGGATTAACGCATCTTGCGTTACAAACTGAACTCAACTCGAAACAGTTTGATTATTTGACAAAAATTGACCGTTCAGCAAACTCCCTGCTTGGAATAATTAACGACATTCTAGATTTCTCAAAAATTGAAGCCGGGAAACTTGCGATAGAATATACAGAAATGGATTTGGACACCGTGATGGATACAGTCTCAAATCTTAACGCTCAAAAAGCAATTGATAAAGGGATTGAATTTGCAATATTTGTTGCTCCGAATGTTCCCTCAAATCTTATCGGTGATCCGCTGAGAGTAACTCAAATTCTCACAAATTTTTGCAGCAATGCGATCAAGTTTACTGATTCGGGCGAAGTTGTTGTGTCAGTCAGCGTAATGGAAAAAAGTCCGGAAAAAGTTTTGCTACAGTTTGGTGTTAAGGATACCGGAATTGGGATGACCCCTGAACAAGCCGATAAAATGTTTCAAGAGTTTTCCCAAGCCGATAGCTCGACAACAAGAAAATATGGTGGTACCGGACTTGGATTAGCAATCAGTAAAAAATTGGCTAGTCTGATGGGCGGTGATACATGGCTTGTAACAGAAAAAGAAAAAGGAAGCACATTCTACTTTTCCGCCGAGTTCGGAATCAGGAAGCTACAAGATAGCACTGAGTATGATATTCCGGACGACTTGAAAAATCTTCAAATATTAATTTGTGATGATAACCCAACCGCACAGCAAATTATGTTCGGTGCTACAATTATGTTCGATCTTCATTCTGATGTTGCATCTTCCGGACGCGAAGCATTAGTAATGTTAAAAAAGAAAAAATATAATTTATTGTTTCTTGATTATATGATGCCTGAGATGAATGGTATTGAAGTCGTAAAAAAAATAAAAAGTGACAGCAAACTCCGTGACCTAAAAATAATAATGGTTACCGCATTCGGAGATGAACAAATCGCAGAAAAAGCCGGACTATTAGGCGTAAACGGATTTATAAAAAAACCATACTCCTATTCAACCCTGTTCGATTCTTTTATGGAAGCTTTCGGGAAGGAAATCAAAACGAAGAAAATTGTTCAATCGAAAGGCAAAAAACATCTAATGGAATTAAAACTGAGACGCGGAGCGGAAATTCTGCTGACGGAAGATAATGAGATTAATCAGCAAGTTGCATCTGAATTACTGCTAGGTCAAAACCTAAAAGTAGATATTGCCGAAAACGGACAAATCGCCGCCGAAATGGTAAGAAAGAAAAATTATGATCTTGTACTTATGGATTTGCAAATGCCTGTTATGGATGGATACTCGGCTACCACAGAAATTCGAAAATTCGTTTCCAAAGAAAAATTGCCGATTGTTGCAATGACCGCCGACGCCATGTCAGGAATTCGTGAAAAATGTATGGAAGTCGGTATGCAGGATTATGTTACGAAACCGATCGATCCGGATCAATTATTCGGCGCAATTGTGGAATGGATTCCGGTGAATATTAGCAAGGATGCACTTACCGGCGATGAAACGGAGCCAGATACTATCGAAGTACAAATTCCTGAAATATTTGATGTAGATATTAATGAAGGACTTCAGCGCGTTGCCGGAAACAAAAAGCTCTTTATTTCTATTCTTAAAAAATTCTACACGGGAAACCTTAAAACACCGGATGAAGTGAAAAATGCTGTCACTAATAAAGATTATGAAACAGCTCATCGATTAATTCATACACTAAAAGGCGTTTCCGGAAATATCGCCGCAATGACACTTCATTCAAAAACAAAAGAATTAGAGAAATATTTTATCGACAGAAACCTTGAAAACATTGAAGAAATTCTAGCTGAACTAAAGCAGTATTTGAACCCGGTGCTAAATTCAATTAAAGAAAAAGTTATTGAAAATGAGTTAGAGCATGAATCCAACATTAATGCTGAAGATCTAAAAACAAAGCTCAGGCAGTTAAAAGAAATGCTCGAGAACTTTGATCCGGAAGCACAAGAAACAATACGCGAAATTCACCCTATTCCGGGGCACAAAATCGATTCCGCAAAACTGAAAGAATCTATTGAAACCTACGATTTTGAAGCCGCTATACGAATATTAGGAAGTATGAACTTGATTAGTGATTAGGTATGATATATTTAAATATTTATCTTGATATCAAATATATTTTCTTCTTAATTTGGAATACGAATAACTAAATATACGGTTCAAAATAGTTTCCATTTAAGGAAATATAAACTTTAAGATAATTGGAATTGACAATCCAATTTTTTGCCTACTGGGAAGTAATTAAGTGTTAGCTGTTATAAACGGCTAAAAAATATAAAACTCGAATCAGATCAACCGGTCTAATAACGACAGAGGTTTGTGATGAATGATTTAGACTATCGTCACTTTATAATATTCCTAATTCTCTTTTCAACAGCAACCACAATTAAAGCTCAATCTGATAATATAAAAGAATTAATGGATTTGAGTCTCTCAGATCTTCTCAATGTTGAAATTGTTACCGCTTCAAAAAAACTTCAAAAATTGGGTGATGTTCCAGCAACCGTAAAAGTCATTTCAAAAGAGAAAATAATTCAAAACGGTTATCTCACTTTAGAAGATGTTCTATCCGATCTACAGGGATTCCAATTTCGAAATATTCAAGGCTTCAACAGTTACATATTTCAACGGGGAATACCAAATCAAAATAATCTTACTTTGGTTTTGATCGATGGAATTCAAATAAACGAATTGAATTCAGGTGGATTCTACGGCGGTGCGCAATATAATTTGGAAAATGTTGAAAGGATTGAAGTTGTTTACGGTCCGGCATCCGCGTTATACGGCACAAACGCTATTTCAGGCATCATCAATATTATCACTAAAAATCCGAAAGATTACCCCGGTGCTAACGCAAGTATCGAATATGGTGCCTTTAACACGGTAAACGCTAATGCTTCATACAGATATTTTGATGAAGAAGATAATTTTGGTTTCGGAATCTCCGGAATGTTCAAAACAACGGAAAAGGCCGATTTGGGAGGCAAGGAAGGTGATAATAATTGGACTGAAAATATGGAAAATTTTGAAGACGACCTTGCGGTAGATGCAAAAATCCTCTATGAAGAATTTACATTCGGGCTAACATTCCAGAGTAAAAAAGCATCCAGAACGACAAACTATAAATCCACCGGCACCTTATATCTGGATCATGGTTCTTCATGGAACATCAATTTCCTAACAGGTTTTCTGAAACATGATTACAGTATCGACGAAAGATTAAAACTGACATCCAATATTTACTGCATTGACGCGACAGTGCTTGATAATACCATTGGTTATGTTACAACCACCTCTCAAGCGGGTTATTACCGTCCCAACAACTTAATCGGTATCGAGGAAATTTTGTCGTGGGAGATAAATAATCAACTTTCCTTTATAGGCGGACTTGAATACGAATCTGAAACATTAGCTACCGGATTTTCTCAGACTTACAGTAGTTCTGCTACAACCGCTCCCGCAGTTCCACCCGAACCCGAAAAACAAAATAATTCATTATTCAGTTTTTATCTGCAATCACAATTTAAGTTTTACACTAATTTCAATTTATTCGCGGGATTCCGTTTCGATAACAGTTCGGTATACGATCAAGTATTTACGCCGAGAGCAGGTTTAGTTTACAAGGACGAAAAGTTGGGCGCTAAGTTTTTATACGCTAGTGCTTTCCGGGCACCTAAACCTTGGGATTATAACAGCGGATTGGGGAATTTAAATCTTGAATCCGAAAAAATGAGTTCCTTCGAATTTTCCCTTTCGTACAGTTTATCAAAAAATAGCTATGCCGAAATTTCATTTTATAAGAATTCGCTGCACGAAAAATTGAGTCAAGTTAATACCAATAACGGATGGTATTGGGATAACGTCGGCGAAACAAATGTTGATGGTGTAGAACTCTTTGCAGAACATGCTTCCGATAAATTGAAAATTTACGGGAATTACACTTACAATTACGCGGTCTTTGATGATAACACGATCGTTCCGGAAATAGCAAAACACTCGGCCAATTTTGGCGTGCGATATAATTTCACGGATCAATTTTCAATCGGATTTAGAAACAATTATTTGGGCAGAAGAGAAAATCCGGTTTATATAGAATCGACGGGTGACAAACAAGTGGGACCGGCATTCGTTTCACATCTCAATTTCGCATTTATTAATGTGGCGGGATTTAACTTTAGATTGTTTGTTAATAATTTGTTTGATACTGAGTTTTATCATACTTCTAACAGACCACCGCAGAGATACAGACAACCTCAAAGGATGGTCTTGTTCAAAATTGAATACAATTTATTCAGTAATAATTTTTAACATTATGTTGAGATTAAGATATTTTGTACCGGTATTAATTCTTTTCTTCCTCGGTTATGTTTCCGAAATCAAATCTCAAGAAGGAAACACTGAAGCAAATGTTAAAGCTGTTTTAGTCTATAAGTTTACAAAGTTCCTACATTGGCCGGAAAATGCGGATAGAGATACTTTCAAAATAGGCGTTCTTGGCGATGCTGAAATTGCTTCCGCATTAAAGATTATAACACACGAGCAATTAATCAAAAAAAAACCGGCGAAGATTGAAGAATTGAATCCATCAACTCCATTGAAGAGTTACAATATTATTTTCCTATCCCAAAAAAGTACAATGGATATAAAAAATGTTCTGCAAAAAATTCAGGGAGAACCGGTTTTACTGATAGGTGATAAAGAAGGCTTCGGTGAAAAAGGCGCGGGTATAAATCTGATTAAACAAGATGGGAAGATTAAATTTGAAATAAATCTTTCCTCCCTAAGAGAAAATGGAATAGAATCGAACACTCAATTTATCAACTTAGCTTCCGTATTATATGATTAGTATTTTGAAATACCATGCCGCGGTAAATTTAAGAGCAGGTCGGTTTTGAAAAAGCTACGAGAACTTTCAATCCGCAATAAACTCATTTTAATTATTCTCGGCGTAAGCAGTTTTTCAATCATTCTTGCTTTAGCGATAAATCTAATCTGGGATATTGAGAACTACAAAATGAATTTAAAAGAAAGTTCAATTATTAATGCCACACTTATTGCTGAATATTGCTCTGCCCCGCTTTTATTCGAATACACAAACGAAATCGATCAAATTTTAACAAAATTAAACTCTGTTCCAAACATTACCGGCGCGTTTGTTTTTGGTATCACCGGAAACGTTGTTGCTTCATTTCATAGGGACGAAAATAATAAAATTGATCCTCCGCAATCCATTAAAAATAAATCTACCGAATTTGTTGATGATTATTTGGTAGTTGTTTATCCGATTAATTTCGAAAATGAAAATTACGGATCGATTTATCTTCATGTTTCAACTGACGAACTGGATAGTGAAATTCGAATTCGAATATTGATAATGATTTTAATTTTGCTGACATCGGTTGTCGTCGCGCTTTTACTCACAATTTACTTTCAAAGAATAATTTCCGGACCAATAACGCAGCTTGCGAATGTTACAAGCATGATCGCCAATAACAATGATTTTACGATTAGGGTTAAACCTCGTGGCGACGATGAAATAACTGAACTTTACAGAAGATTCAATCTTCTATTCGAGTTTATTCAAGTAAGGGAAGATCAGAAAAATAAGGTATTAAAAGAAATTGAAGACTTAAATGAAGATTTAGAACGGAAGGTAATCGAAAGAACCAAGGAGTTGGAAAACGCGAAGGAAATTGCTGAAAATGCTTCAAAAGCTAAAAGTCAGTTCCTTGCAGTGATGTCCCACGAAATTCGCACACCAATGAACGCGATTATTGGTTTAACAAACCTTGCGTTAAAAACCGATCTTGACATCAAGCAAAGGGACTATCTCGAAAAAGTAGACCGTTCCGCCAACTCGCTTCTCGGAATAATTAATGACATACTCGATTTCTCCAAAATTGAAGCCGGTAAGTTGGAAATAGAAAAAGTTCGTTTCAACATAGAGCAAGTGCTGGATACTGTAATTGCTTTCAATGCCCAAAAAGCGTTTGATAAAAATTTAGAATTTATCGTACATGTAAATCATGAAATCCCATCCGAATTAATTGGCGATCCGCTTCGAATCAGTCAGATATTAACCAATCTTTGCAGCAACGCCATTAAGTTTACCAATGCGGGTGAAGTAATTTTATCGGTTGAGACCGTCGCCAGGGATAATGAAAAAATCAAGCTGAAATTTTCGGTTCAAGATACTGGCATCGGAATGACTTCAGCTCAACTGAAAAAGTTATTCACCGCATTTCAACAAGCCGATACATCCACTACCAGAAAATATGGAGGTACCGGATTGGGACTTTCAATCTCAAAACGGTTGGCAAACTTGATGAGCGGCGATGTTTTGGCTGAAAGCAAACCAGGCAAAGGTACAACTTTCTATTTTATAGCTGAATTCATAATCCAGAAAAATATTTCGAACGGCTTACCGGAAATTAGCGACGAGCTCAAAAGTTTGAAAGTACTTATTTGTGAGAATAACTTGGTCGCCCAAGCTATAATGGCTGAAGTTTTAGAAAAATTCAATTTCAACGTAACCCAAGTAAACACCGGGGAAAAAGCAATTTGGGAAATGCGTAAAAACTTGGTTAACCAATTCGACTTACTGATTATAAATTTGGATAACCCGGATATGGATGGGTTGGAGACAATCGCCGAAATAGAAAATGATCCGGCTCTTCAAGTAAAAAAAATAATTTTACTCGTGCCGTACGGTAAAACTGAAATCGGTGGGGATAATTTACTCGCATCAATTGATGGAATTTTATCCAAACCGGTCTCCCCTTCTTCGATGTATGATAAAATCATGGAAGTTTTCGGCAAAGAATTTGCTTCTAATAAAAGGAGAGAAAAAGGAATAAAGCACAAAGAGGCTTTGAGAGAACTAAAAGGAGCAAGAATTTTAATAGTTGAAGACAATGAGATTAATCAACAAGTCGCTACTGAACTTTTGAAAGGGGAAGGTTTTAATGTAGAGGTTGCTGAAAATGGAAAGATCGGTTTGGAAATGGTGAAAAACTCGGGTGTGCCATCCAAATATGATTTTGTTTTTATGGATATCCAAATGCCTGAAATGGACGGATTTACAGCTACCGAGGAGATCAGAAAATTAGATGACTATAAAACCCTCCCTATCGTGGGACTCACTGCCGATGTTATGAAAGGCGTTAAAGAAAAATGCATCAGAGTAGGAATGATGGATTTTGTCACAAAACCAATTGATCCCGATGCGGCTTTTGAAGTTCTCGTAAAATGGATTAATCCGGATTCGATTAATCGAAACAATAATTTGATTACAGAGGAGGAAAATCAAACTGAGGCAACGAGAGAAAACGGAGCGATGAATCCAGAAAATTCTGATTTGATAATTCCGCTTCTTGATGGAATTGACATTGAGGATGGTTTAGCGAGAGTTGCCGGAAATAAAAAACTGTATATCTCGTTACTCGAGAAATTTCACAAGGCAAATAAAAATATTATTACTGAACTTCGAAATAAAATTCAAGAAAATGATTTTGAAACTGCTCATAGAATGGTCCACACATTAAAAGGCGTTTCGGGAAACATTGGCGCCATAAATCTACATGAAAAGATTAAAGAAATTGAGCACTTTTTTAAAGAAAGAGAATTAAACAACATTGATCATATTTTGGGTGAAATCGATCAAAACCTTTCACCGATTCTAAATGAAGTTGAGTTGAAAATATCATGTATTAAACATACTAAATTTAGGAATCTAAGCACGGGTGAACTGAATAATAAATTAATCCGACTTCAAGAAATGCTGGCGAATTTCGATCCCGCTTCTCAAAACTTGATAACAGAGCTTCACCCTATTAGTGAGCACGAAGAACAATCCGCCAGGCTGAAAGAAACGATTGATAGATATGATTTTGAAGCGGCATCAATAATTTTGAAAAAGATAATCAATCTTTAGAATCATTCTTATTTTATAATAACTTAATAATTGATTATTTTATTTTGATTAACAATAATCCAACCTGATAACAATTTTCTTTTTGTCAGGCATTAATTTAAAACACGCGAGGGGAATTAATGCGTCTTTCGCTTACTAAAAAATTTTTAATTTTTCTAATAATTCCAATTGCACTGATCTACACTGTGCAATTATCGTATGTTGTATTTGTCGGTTCAGACTTTGTAAAGAAAAATTTCGAAGAAAAAATGATTCGTGTAGCCGAGGAGTACGCCGAAAGCATCGACAGCAAACTAAGATTATATCAAAAAATAGCTGAAATTTCTTCTCAGGAATTTGTACTGCATGATGTTCTAACCGAGTCCGAGATAAATCAAATACTCAAACGAAACCTTGAATCTGATCCGTTTATATTCGGTTCATGCTTGGCTTTCCTTCCCCGGGAGTACAAAAATAAACCGCTTTACGCCCCTTTTGTTTTGCGATCTGGCGACTCAACTAAAACCGTTGAGTTACAGTATGATTACACAGAGCCGGAATGGGATTGGTTTAATAAACCATTAAAACAAGGTAATCCGGTTTGGATAGAACCTTACTACGCGCCCGGTGCGGGCAATATCAAGATGGTTACTTTTGCAACACCGGTAAAAGTAGACGGCAAAATAATCGCAATTCTAACAATTGATATTTCTCTGGAACCACTTTCCGGTATTTTAGTCGATAAGTTCACAGAGTATGAATCTTTCGGTTTTGTAATTATTTCCGGAACCGGGCAGTTTATCTATCACCCTTCCAAAGCACGGATTTTAAGAGACAATATATTAACTCTTGAAGATTCCGGAATGGACCCCGAATTACAAAAAAAAATCGGCGAAGAAATGATCGCCGGGAATTCCGGAACAATGGTATTGTATGACAGTGGTGAAGGAATTAACCGGCTTGCCTTTTACGCCCCGATTAAGTCAACGAATTGGAGTATTTCCGCCTCACTTAGTGAGGATGATGCTTTTGCTGATTTAAATCAATTGATACGTACAATTCTTTACTCGGTTATTCTGGCTTTTGTACTTTTAACAGTAGGTCTGTTCACATTCTCCAGAAGAATTTCCAGACCGCTCAGATCATTAAGAACACTGATTAATCGCTTCGGAGAGGGCAACTATCAAGAGATCGAAGTGAAGAACTCGAATGATGAAGTCCAAGATTTGTTTTCAACTTTTAATAAAGTCGGCAAAGAAATTGAGATTAGAGAAGAGAAAATAAAAGACAGCGAAGCAAGATTGAAATTAGCTTTAAAGACAGGAGGAATCGGAACCTGGGAAACGAACATCAACACGATGAAAAATTATCAGGACGAATTTACTTTAGAACTTCTTGGAATAAAAACAGCGGATTTCAATTTCAACAACGAATCATTTCTCGACTATGTTCACCCTGAAGATCGCGATAAAATTAAAAATGCGATAAAATCAACAATTGAAAAGAATGTCCCCTATGTTGTTGAGTTTCGTTCTAATCCAGAGAAAGGAAGAATTAAATACTTTACATCTCGTGCCAGTCTTGTGAATGACGAATCCGGTAAACCGGTTAAAATAATTGGTGTAACTATTGACATAACCGATAACAAAATAGCGGAGCGCGAAAGAGAAAAATTGCTCGATTCAATCGGTGAAAGAATGAAAGAATTGACGTGTTTGAACCACGTTTCAAAAATCACAACCGCTATTGAAAAAGATATTGACCAAATACTACATCAAGTAGTTGAAACCATTCCACCCGCTTTCCAATCGGCGGAAGTCGCTTACTCAGAGATTCAGTTTTTGGGAAAAGTCTACCAATCAAATGATTTTGACCTATTCAAGAATTCCGAATGGAAATTATCACAACCGATTTTTATTGGAAAAGAAATCAAAGGTTCAATCACCGTAGTTTACAGCGAAAAGAAAAAGAAAGCCAAAGGACTCTTCCTAAAAGAGGAAATTCAGCTACTCGAAAATGTGTCCCGTTCAATCTCCGGTTTTTATCAACGTAAAAAAGCCGATGAAAGAATGAAAGCAATTAATACGGAGCTTGAGGAAAAAGTTGGTGAAAGAACTAAAGATCTTAATAATGCGCTTCGACAAAATATGGCAATCTTGCAAAAATCCCCCGTTCCCGTTACGGTTGAAGAGCAAGGTAAAATTGTGTTCGTGAACGATAAGTTTATAGAAATTCTGGGTTACACATTAAAGGATACTGAAAATATTGAACAATGGCGTAAAGCTGCTTTTCCTGATCCCAAATACCGCGAAGAAGTGATAAATCAGTGGAATGAAAGACAAAAATTTGCATTCAAAAACAAACAATTCCGTCCGTTTAACATCACCATCACAAGCAAAGATGGAGTAAAAAAAATAATGGAATCCTCCTCCTCCGTCATCGGTACTAAATATGTCTCCGCGTTTGTGGATATGACCGATCGTATGAAAATGGAAGAAGCTCTTGATGAAAATAGAAAACGGTTGGAATTGACTCTCGAAGGGGCCGAAATCGGTTTGTGGGATTCAAATCTTTTGGAAGAAGAATCAATTTGGAATGAAATCAATTACCGTCTGCATGATATGGAATTCAGCTATAATCCACTAAAACAAGATGATTTTAAAAAGAACATAGCTGACGAAGATTTTGAAGAAATGTCGGCTAAATTCAATAAATATATTAACAATGAAATTAATGAGTATTCGCATGAGTACCGCACAATAGATCGTAACCAAAATCCAAAACGCTGGCTGCTTACTAAAGGCAAAATCCTCGAAAGAACAAAGGAAGGTAGAATCAAACGAGTTGTCGGTATTACTCTTGATATAACCGATCGAAAAAATAGTGAAGCAGAATTGAGAAAAGCCAAAGAATTGGCTGAAGAAGCAACCCTTACAAAAAGTCAATTCCTCGCAACTATGTCCCACGAAATCCGAACTCCGATGAACGCGATAATAGGATTTTCCAATTTGGCATTAAAAACAGATTTAACTACAAAACAACAAGATTACCTTGTAAAAATCGATCGCTCGGCAAACACGCTTCTTGGAATTATAAACGACATACTCGATTTCTCCAAAATTGAAGCCGGTAAGCTGGAGATAGAAAATATCGAATTTAATATTGAGCAAGTTTTTGATACCGTAACGGGTTTCAACGCACAAAAAGCCATAGAAAAAGACCTCGAATTCCTGGTTTATATTTCGGATGACGTTCCGCGTTTACTAATCGGTGATCCGCTGAGAATCGGTCAAGTTTTAACAATTTTCGCCAGCAACGCGGTCAAATTCACCAATGAGGGTGAAATTATTATCAGAGCCGAAGTTAAGAACATTTCGGGCAAAAATGTAAAACTTGAATTTTCCGTTCAAGATTCGGGAATTGGCTTAACAGAAGAACAGCAAAAGAATCTGTTCAAAGAATTTCAACAAGCGGATTCATCCACAACACGTAAATATGGTGGAACCGGTTTAGGATTGGCAATTTCTAAAAAATTAGTTGAGTTGATGGGAGGCGAAACTTCGGTAAAAAGCAATGCCGGAAGAGGAAGTATATTTGGTTTCACACTCGATCTGAAAATTCAAGAAAAACAACCCGAACGCGAACTCCTAATTAGTCCCGACCTTATAGGCAATAACGCATTTATTTGCGATGATAATATTTATTCTCAATCAATAATTGCTGAATATCTGGAAAAATTTGGTTTCAATGTTTTTCAATCGGATAGAAGCTCTAAACTAATTCAAATATTAGAACGAAATAAGAAAGAAATAGATCTTTTCATAATCGATGATTATATCAAGGATGATGAAGGCATCATTCTGGCAAAACGAATTAAGATGCGTGACGAGCTAAAATCAGCAAAAGTAATTTTGTTAACCGGCAAAAATAATCTTGAACAAGAATTGGACCCCGATCAATTAATATATGTTGATAAAATTTTAACCAAACCTGTCTCATCCTCGGCACTTTACAATACAATTATGCACGTGTTTGGGAAGGAAATAAGCAAAGATTTTATCTCAGATAAACGAGGGAAAAAATATGCAACCGAGCTCAAAAAAATTAAAGGAGCTAAGCTTCTAATCGTTGAGGATAATGAGATCAATCAGCAGGTGGCGAGAGAATTATTCGAAAGTGAAGGTTTTATTATCGAGCTTGCAAACAACGGTCAAATTGCATTAGAGAAGATTAAAGAATCGGGAGTGCCCTCAAAATACAATCTCGTTTTTATGGATATCCAGATGCCGGTTATGGATGGATACAAGGCGACTGAAGAGATCCGAAAACTTGATCAATACAAAAACTTACCGATTGTCGGTCTGACAGCGGATGCCGTAACCGGTGTTAAAGAAAAATGTTTGAAAGTCGGAATGACGGATTTTGTCACCAAACCTATAGATCCCGATGCGGCTTTTGGTGCTTTAGTTAGATGGATTCCTCCTTTGTCGGTCGAACATGGTTTAGAAAAGACAGTAAAGCCTGAGTCGGAAAAATACTCAGCTAAACAAATTATTGAAGACACAGAATTAGATCATAATCTCGATGAATCATTCCCCGATATCACCGGAATTAATACAAGTAATGGTATTTCTCGTGTTGGAGGTAATAAGAAACTCTACCGTTCGCTGCTCGAGAAGTTCTACAAAGGAAATGTAAACATTATTGAAGAACTGAAACAAAAAGTTGAAGAAAAAGATTACGAAACAGATCACCGATTGATGCATACTCTTAAAGGCGTTACCGGCAATATTGGTGCAATTGAACTTCATGAAAAAGTTAAAGAGTTGGAGAAATTTTTTATCGATAAAAAACTTGAGAACATTGATAAAATTCTATCTGAACTCGACACTTTCCTATCCCCTATCTTGAAGCAAGTAAGGGAAAAAGTAATTGAGAATGAATCAAAAGCAGAAGTTGAGATAAGTGAAGACGAATTGAAAGAAAAACTCGCGAAGTTAAAAGAGATGCTTGAGAACTTTGATCCAGAAGCTCAAAATCTGATACTTGAGATACATCCAATTCCCGGACACCAAAAAGAATCACAAAAACTTAAAGACACTATTGATGCTTATGATTTTGATGGAGCAACGGAAATTGTGGAAATCATTGTGCATGATCAGAAATTATAAAATTATTTTTGGTAATAGATGTATATTTGATATGAAATGTTAATTCTGGTATTAGAAATAATTCGAGCAGTTCTTCTTACAATTTTGTTTTTTTTCTTATTGAGAATTGGCAAAAGAGTTGAGCTGCAAAAACAGAGTGGTTGGAATTATTTATTGGCCGGTTTTGGTCTTTTAGCACTTGGCTCAGTAATAGATGTCTCCGATCAATTCCCTGAACTTTCATTCCTAATAATTTTTGGTCACACAACCGCACAAGCAATACTTGAAAAAGTAGTCGGGTACTCTCTGGGTGGGATTTTACTTTTTGTGGGATTTTGGAAATGGATACCGGTGGTTTCGCGCGTTTTCATTATTGAAAAAAAAATAAAACATACAAACCTATATCTCGAAAAGCAGATCGAAGAACGAACATATCAGTTAAAAGAAGCCAACAAATCTAAAGCCGAATTTATTTCCGTAATAAGTCATGAAATTAGAACACCACTAAACGCGATTATCGGAACCTCCCATCAACTAGGTACATCGCTTCAATCTGCCAATACTAAAAAACAAGTGGATAAAATCCTTAAAGAATCACATGATCTGTTAAAAATGTTTGATGAAATTCTTGATTATTCAAAGATTGACGGCGGGAAAATCCGTTCGGATATCCACGAAGTAAATTTTGAAAATTTCCTTCATTTATTTTTTGATAGATTCAAAACATCGGCTGAGGATAAGAATATTCACTTTGAGATTACTTCAGAGGGCAAAATTAATCGAAGGCTTAAAAGTAATTCCTTGATCTTGGAGAAAGTATTGGTAAATATTCTTGAAAACGCTTTTAAGTTTACTTCCAGCGGTTTTATAAAGGTCAAAGTGCAAGATATTATTGAAGATGAAAAAATCTTCATGGAAATAGCAGTATCGGATACCGGAATTGGAATTAGCAAAGATAAGTTGGATAAAATCACAACGATGTTTTATCAAGTGGAAGATTCATCCACCCGCAAGTTTGGCGGACTCGGACTCGGTTTGGCAATTTGTGTCAAATATCTTGATATTATTGATGGTGATTTAAAAATTGAAAGTCAAATAAATGAGGGTAGTCGATTTATAATTAAAATCCCTATTGAAGTAGATATATACGACAAAATAGAAATCAATCTTCATTCTAAAGAATCTGAGCTTGTTCAATTCAGTGAAAATAACTCGTCGACACTTGATATTGAGAAAACTGAATTCGAGATTATTCAGAAATTATTAGATGAACTTAGTTCCCACTTAGAAGATTATGATGCCGATTCAATTAAAATTGCGGATGAAATTGAAAATATATTGCCGGGTGAAGAAACTATTAAAAAAATAAAGAAAGAAATTATGAATTATCAGTTCGATTTGGCAATAGAAGAATTAAAGTTACTTCAATCTCGTATTACGTTGAAGCACTCTGGGTTAGGCGGCAACTAATAAACAATTTAAAATACTTGAACGTCTGTTTATTATAAAAATTTATATTATTTTTTAGCCTTACACTTTTACAGAATAGGAACAATAAACAAGTGCATGATGAACAATCTGTTTTAATAGTAGACGATACTCCGGAGAACATTCAACTGCTTTCTGAAGTACTTTCTGAATTTAAACGTAAGGCTGCTGTAAACGGTAAAATTGCACTCAAACTAGCCCAACAAGAACCACAACCGGATATTATTCTTCTCGATATAATGATGCCCGAAATGGATGGTTATGAAGTTTGCGAAAGACTAAAAGCCGATCCTAAAACGAAAGATATTCCCGTAATATTTATTACCGCGAAAAATTCGATTGAAGATGAAACCAAGGGATTGTCATTGGGCGCCGTCGATTTTATATCCAAACCGATTAGTCCGCCCTCAGTGTTAGCGCGAGTAAAAAATCATCTTGAACTCCAAAAAGCTCGAAAGATAATGAACGAGCAAAACATCCAATTGGAGGAAAGAAACCGGTATATAACAGATAGCATCAAATATGCCAAAAGAATTCAATCGTCAATCCTTCCTACTGATGAAGTGATTGCTTCCCTCTTCAAAGAGTCTTTTATCATTTTTAAACCTAAAGATATTGTGAGTGGTGATTTTTATTGGGCAGCTGAAAAATACGGTAAAAAAATAATTGCTTGTGTGGATTGTACCGGTCACGGTGTTCCCGGTGCTTTTATGTCGATGATCGGTAACACTTTATTGAATGATATCGTGAACAAATTTGGGGTTGATGACGCAGGCGAAATTTTAAATATGCTTGATAAGAATATAATTGAAGAGTTGAATAAAAATGTTAATACCGGAACTTTGGATGGTATGGATCTTGGCTTAATTGTTTATGATAACGTGAAAAATACAGTAAGTTATTCCGGAGCAGGCAGACCCCTCTTTTATTTTACTAATGGTGAATTAACTGAGGTAAAAGGTACTCGGAAATCGATCGGGGACATAAAAAAAGATAAAGTATTTACCACCGAGATAATTAATATAGAAAATGAGACAATGTTCTATTTTCTATCTGATGGTTACATCGATCAAAATAATTTTGAAGGGAAAAAATTCGGCACCAGACAGTTTCGGGAAGTTATAACAGAAATTCACAAATATGATCTTAGCAAACAGAAGGAAATCTTAATTTCTCGTTTGGACGAGTTCAAAGGAGATGAACCACAGCGGGATGATGTAACAGTAATAGGGATTAGAATTTAAATTGGAAAGTAGCGATGAACAAAAAAGTTAGTGTTTCTGAAGAAATTACCGGCAAAACTAAGATTTTTTATTCCGGGCCAATTACCCATAATATCTTAATGGAGATAGGTGATACATTAAGAGAACAATTGGATGGGAAATTTAATCCAATGTTAATCAAAAGAGCTTTTATCTGCTCTAATGAATTAGTTCAAAATATTGGATTTTATTCCGCAGATCGTATTACCCTTTTTGATGGTGCTGAAGTTGGCAAAGGTACGATTGAAATTGAATTTGATTCCGAACGGATTTCAATTAATACATCAAACAAAATTAAGACGGCTAAGGGTAATGCTCTAAAAAGTAGAATTGATACTCTTAATGAACTGAACGAGGATGAATTAAAAGCCCATTATAAAGAACTCCTAAAAGCACCAAAAGAAGAAGAGAGCAAAGGTGGAGGAATAGGATTTGTAGAGGTGATCAGGAAATCCAAGACAAAATTGGATACTGATCTTGAAGAGGTTAATGCGGAATTTTCAACAATAAAATTTAATGTAAACTTAGTACAGGAGAAATCAGATGGATAGTTTAAATTTAGAGCAAACCAAAAATACTCCAACCGTAAATTGCGATCCTGATACCGGAATTATGGAAATTAAAGGCTCCTCATATCCCGAAAATACATCGGAATTTTATGGGCAAATTGTCGATTGGATTAATCAATACATGTTAAATGTAACCGGTGAATTAACACTTAATTTCGATCTTGATTATTTGAATTCAAGTTCTATTAAATTCGTTTCGGACATAATCGAGAAACTTGAAACCTATTTTAAAGGCGGTGGAGAGGTAAAAATTAATTGGTATCACGAAGAAGATGATGAAGACATTCAAGAAATGGGTGAAGAATTAAAAGAAGACACTAAAATTCCATTCAATATTTTTACTAAGTGAGGAAGTTATGAGCGAACATGAAGATATTTTCCAAGAATATTATGAATCCCAATCAAGAGCCGAACGAATTGCTAAATGGCATGATATTGATAGAGACCAACTAATGGTAGAATATCAAATGTTGAAAGAAAATTACGATAAACTTTTAAAAACAGCTGCACGTATCTCAAAATTGGGTGACAAAGCCCAGCAGAAATTATTAAAATACAAAGATCTTATGGATACTTTGAGAAATCTCGACTAATTAGATTCCACACAAACTATGAACTCAGCCGATTTATATAAATTACAAAAAGAAGCTTTTGACCATTTATTACACGGTCGAGCCCGACTTGCATTACCAATTGCGGAAAAACTGGTTAATGAACAACCAAACAACGCGGAAAGTAACGTTTGCTACGCATGGTCGTTGTTAGAAAACGGGAATCCGCTTATTGCGATGGAATATCTCAATAAGTCGAAGGAAATGGCAGGCAATACAATAATTGCTCAAACTTACCGTGCTTATTTGCATTTAAGGCTTAGCAGTTTTGAAGGCGCTGTTTACGATTTTAATATGACTCAGGATGTGCAAAAAGATATGCTCGCTTGGTCGTATTATAATAAATCGAAAGCTTTGGGGGCGATGGGTTCTATCAAAAAAGCAGCCGGTTCTTACGAACTCGCGATCATGATGGATCGAGGCGCACACAAGGAGTGGGAATCTACAAGGAAATATTTTGATCGAGCAGAAAAGCTCATTGCAAAAAAAGAAAATTTTGACGAATCCGATATTGCCAAATATCAAGATTATGTTCAGGCCGCGATCGAGGCAAAAGAATATTGGTTCGCTTTGTTGATCAGCAAGAAAGTTCTAGAATCCGGAAAATCGCTTGAGAATGAACAAACCTGGGAAATATTCCTTCTTGAATCAATGTTTAGATTGAATCAACTAACTCCAGTATTACAAAAATTACCGGAATTGAAAGAAAAGTATCCAAATAATGAAAAACTTTCCTCTATTGAAAATGCGCTAAACACTTACGAAAAGAAATCGGTTGAATTCAAATCTTCATCGCCAACTTCAGGTTCGAGCAATGATAAATATTCGGTGAAATATTCCGAAAATAACTTAATGGATATTTTTTCCATTCGATTATTTGACGGTAACGCCGGTGATGACAAAAAAGAATTCTTTAATGAGTTTAATATCAGTTCAATTCAAAAAATTGGTGTTGAAGTAATATTTAATAATCCGTTTTTTAATAAGGAAGCGAAGAAACATCAAGTTTTTATTGCGTGGTATCTGAATGAAGAAATCATCCACCAAGGAAATGTAGAGGTGGAAGTTCCTTCTGATTGGGACGCGATGATGTTTAGGCAATACTGCGATGCTTCATCTTCCCCGTTCTGGGGCGAAGGCGAAGGAAGAGTTGAAATATTCCTGGAAAGAAAAAACATCGCCACAAAAAACTTCTTGGTTTCTGAAAAGTCTGTAATAGACAATTCCGAACCCGGTAAAGAAAAGCCGTCCGAGGATAAAGCCAAATCCGATGAAATTAATTTCGAAGAAGTGCTTTCAGAACTTGACAGCAACATCGGGCTTAATTCAATTAAAAAATCCGTTCGTGAATTAATCGATTATATCGAGTTCATGAAAGAGCGGAAACAGATCGGCTTGAAAGCTCAAGATAAAATTGCAATTAACGCGATTTTCCTTGGTAATCCCGGAACCGGTAAAACCACTATCGCGCGTTTGATGGGTAGAATATTTAAAGGAATGGGATTATTAAAAGAAGGCAAAGTTATTGAAGTCGATAGAGCTGAACTGGTTGGACAATACATCGGCGAAACCGCGCAAAAGACCGAAAAAATCATTGAGTCGGCAATGGGAAATGTGCTTTTTATCGATGAAGCTTACACATTAGTAAAACAAGGCGGAAGCGGTCAAGATTTTGGACAGGAAGCAATCGATGTATTACTTAAACGAATGGAAGATAAAAAAGGTGATTTTTTCGTAATTGCGGCCGGCTATCCGAATGAGATGCAATCATTCCTCGAAGCAAATCCGGGCATGAAATCTCGAATGACCCATACTTTCAATTTCGAAGATTATACTCCTGAAGAAATGATGGCAATTTTCCGCAAAATGATGATTGCCGAAGAATATAAAATTACTCCCGGTGCCGAAGAGACTCTTGTTAAAGAATTCACAAAACTATACCGCAACCGGGATCAAAATTTTGGAAACGCGCGTACGGTGCGAAAGTTTTTCGAAGACGCAAAAATGGCACTTAGCAAACGATACTTGCAAACACCAAAACACGAACGAACCCGCGATAAAATGGTTACCATCACTTTGGATGATATTCAATCAATCATTTCACCTGTTGATGAAAGTAAAAAGGTTGACATTCCTATTGATGAGGAAAAACTAAATTCGGCGTTGAAAAAATTAGAATCACTAACCGGATTAACATCTGTTCAAAATGACGTTCGGGAAATGGTGAAACTTGCTAAGTATTATAGAAATCTTGGTGAAGATATCCGCAGTAAATTTACATCCCATATTCTTTTTCTCGGAAATCCTGGAACCGGCAAAACTACTGTTGCTCGAATAATTGGAGATATTTTTTCCGGTTTGGGAGTTTTACCACGAGGCCATTTAATTGAAACCGACCGCAAAGGGTTGGTGGCGAGTTATGTTGGTCAGACCGCCGATAAAACAAATGAGATCATCGATAAATCAATGGGCGGTACACTTTTTATCGATGAAGCGTATACACTTGTTAAAAAGGGCGATAGCGGCTCGGATTTTGGAACAGAGGCTATAGATGCATTATTAAAACGCATGGAAGACGATCGCGGAAAGTTTATTACAATCGCGGCCGGCTATACTAACGAAATGAAAGAATTTTTGGAAAGTAATCCCGGAATGAAATCCCGCTTCACAAAAACATTTCATTTTGAAGATTATACTCCGGATGAATTACTTGAAATTGCCGAAAGAATTGCGACCTCGCAGAAAAAAACTATTTATAATGACGCTAAAATCGCTCTTCAAAAGCATTTTAATGAAATCTACAGAAATCGTGATAAAAACTTTGGAAATGCAAGAATTGTAAGAAATATAATGGATGGCGCGGAAAAAAGGATGCTTTCTCGTCTTACAGAAATTCCACATACAGAGTTAACTAACGAACAGAAATCAACTTACAGAATCGAAGATTTCTCTGACATTCTTCCTCAGAAAGCAGAAACTGTTAAGAAAGTATTCAAAGGTGATGAGCAAAAACTTCAGAAACATCTCGCCTCCCTTGAGTCGCTTACCGGGTTAACTTCCGTAAAAGAAAGTGTTACAAAACTTGTTAGCGGATTAAAAATTGCCAAGATACGAAGAGAAAGAGGAATGCAAGTGATGGAAAAACCACTTCATTCCGTCTTTACAGGAAATCCCGGAACCGGAAAAACAACCGTGGCTCGAATAATGAGCGACATTTTCCGTGAACTTGGAATTATCGAAAAAGGACATTTGGTAGAAGTTGACAGAGCGCAATTGGTTGCGGGTTATCAAGGTCAAACGGCTATCAAAACTGATGCGGTAATTAAACAAGCACTTGGCGGTACACTTTTTATTGATGAGGCTTACACACTTTCCCGCGGAGGAAACGATTTCGGCCAGGAAGCAATCGAAACTTTGCTCAAAAGAATGGAAGATTATCGAGGTCAATTTATCTGCATCGTTGCCGGTTACACCAACGAAATGAAAACCTTTATGGAGACGAACCCCGGACTGACTTCAAGATTTACTAATACATTTGAATTCGAAGATTATACTCCAGGTCAGTTGATGAAAATTTGTGAAATAATGGCAAAATCCAGCGGATATAAAATTTCACCAAATGCTAATGTTAGACTATTAACTTTGTTTGACACACTTTACCAAAAACGCGATAAAAATTTTGGTAATGCCCGAACAGCAAGAAATATCCTTTTTGATGTAATAAGCCTGCAAGAAGAAAGATTAGCGGCGATGATTGAACATAACGATGATGATCTCGCGACAATTGAAGAAGAGGATGTTTCAAAACTAAATATCGTGTGAAGTGTAAATGGATAAAACAATATTAATCGTGGATGATACACCCGAAAACATTCAAATACTTTCGAGTATTTTAAAAGATTACCAAAAGAAAGTCGCAATAAATGGTGATTTAGCTTTAAAGATAGCTAACTCCCCCGTTCGACCTGATCTTATTTTGTTAGATATTATGATGCCCGGCAAGGATGGATACGAAGTAATAAAAGAATTAAAAAGTAATGAGTATACCAAAAATATTCCGGTAATCTTTTTGACTTCAAAAGATTCGCAAGCCGAAATGGAGAAAGGTTTGCAACTCGGCGCAGTTGATTATTTACTAAAACCATTCGATTCCGAGAAAATGCTTAATTCAATTCATCAAATTTTAAATAACTGATGAACGGCTTATCCTACATACCCTCAATTCTTATTGTCGATGATACTCCCGAGAATTTGGATATTCTTTCCGGTTTACTTTCCGCATATAAACGTAAAATAGCGCTTAATGGTGAAACGGCTTTAAAAATTGCGAACTCCGGTAATCCACCCGATCTGATTTTATTAGATATTATGATGCCCGGAATGGATGGGTATGAAGTGATTGAAAAGCTGAAGTCCAGTAATAATACAAAACATATCCCGGTGATTTTTGTCAGCGCTTTGAATGATATTGAAGATGAAACAAAAGGATTTAAACTTGGCGCCGCAGACTATATCACGAAACCGTTTCATCCGGCAATTGTTGAAGCCAGAGTAAAAACGCACTTAAATTTAGTCCGCACTACTAAAAGAGCCGACCAACTTCTCGAAAACATTCTTCCCCGAAAAATTATTAATGATTTAATGGAAGACGGTTTCTCGATGCCGGAACATTTTGAAGATGTGACAATTTTGTTTACCGATCTTGTCGGGTTCACATCTATTTCATCAAAAACCTCCGCTGATGATTTAATAACCGAACTAAATGAAATTTTTTCCGCTTTTGACGAAATTACTTATCGAAATGGCGGCGAAAGAATTAAAACTATTGGTGATGCTTACATGGCAGCTTGCGGAGTGCCGGTTTCTAACAATAAACATGCTGAGATTATAATTGAAATCGCGAGGGGTCTAATAGATTTTCTGAACGAAAGAAACCGAAAAAATCTGGGTTTGGGTTTTCAATTACGAGCCGGAATTAGCACGGGTCCTGTCGTTGGAGCAGTTGTGGGCAAAACGAAATATGTCTATGATATTTTTGGCGATACCGTCAATACTGCCAGCAGAATGGAAAGTAATTCGGAGCCAATGAGAATAAATATTTCACAAAACACTTACGATTTGGTAAAGGACAAGTTTAAGCTGATAGATCGCGGTGAAATTGCCGTAAAAGGCAAGGGTGTTATGAATATGTACTTTTTGGAATAAATACTCATCTTGGCGATAAATACTAAATCAAAAAAGTAACAACCCGATTTTCAAACCTGACTCGACTGACATTTAAGTCTACCTTCCCTCAAATCCCTTGCTCGATTTGGATTCTGAAATCGATCTTTTGATATTCCAACGAAATCCGCAATTATGACAGTTTCTGTGATCAGTAAAGTATTTTGTGGTGAGAGTGTTATGAACCACATTTCCGGTTGCTTCTTCGTAAGAACCGTCCGTGCGAATTTCTTTATATTTCGTTTCGCTTATATTTTTACCGTCATAAGAAGTTTTTTCACCAAAACTGTTGTAAGCCCTGCACTTTGGACATCTATTCGATACCACTCCAGAGACGACAGAGAATCCCGAAAGTAAAATAGGAATGTATAAAGCGCTGCAAATAAACACACTTTCTCTAAACGGATTTACGTTAAAAATAATTATTAAATACCAAAAGTAACTTAAAATTAAAGAAAGCGGAATTACGACATACTGAAGCATTTTATTCGATATCGCCGGGTGCTTTGCTAAAACTTCTGCTATAAGGGTGGAAATGGTTGTGGGCAACATAAAAACCAAAAGATAGATGATGAAGAATATCAACCAAAGAATTGAATAAACTATATCATCCCAAAAACCGGCTAAAAAATAAGATTGATTGCCCCCTCTAATTTTTATGAATTCAAATGGATCGAGGTTACGAATAATATTAGCAAATGGAATTATCCGGAAAAATGATGCCATTGGTAATAGATCCGGAATGGTTACATAAGCCTCACCCCATTCATTAATTTCAGCTACACTGCCATTCAATAACTTTAATTTAACACCAGGAGCAACATATGCAGAGTCATATAAATTGATATTCGAATAAAAAAGAATTGACTGATTATTATTTGATTTCTGAATTGCTGAAGGTAATCCAAATTCGCTGACAAGTGAGTCTACAGAATAGCCGATTAATTTTGAATTAACTTCAGTAAAATTTATAATGAATTCTTTCGGAGAATATTGAAACCGGACGCCAACCCGTTCAGGAAGTTTATCAACAATCCACCCCTCATCACCATCCGGTGTTTTAACTTTTTCAAATGACCGAGAATCTGTTTTCTTAAACTCAAACAATCGTGTTAATGAATCGCCCGGACTAATACCGGTAATTCTCAAACTATCGGATAATTCCGGTGATTTGTATAAGTACCAAACCCATTCACCTCCAAAATCTTCATCATCTTGAACAACAGTAAATTTATTGGGTGCAATGTTACCACCTTCTACCCAACCAATATCTCCATTTTTAAATTTCAGCTTGTACCAGTTTCCAAGTCTACCCAAACAAATTGCGTTAGTACCTGAGCTGAATTTTCCGATTTTGATGGTATTGAATTGTTTCTCTTCCTCGTCATTATTTTTTGCGTAAGAGTAAACGTCGGATGTGGATTTTAACTGACAGGGAATCTCAGGTTGGTACTCAATAAAATATGATGCCCCAATAATGCTGGCAACAATTGTCGCAAAAATTATAAAATACCAGGCAAAAATATTATAGCGAAGGAAAAGAAGAAAGTTACCCATAAACTCCCCTGATTAGGATTTCGATCGAAGCGTTATAATAATCCTTTCAACCCATAACTAATTCCCACAAACATTGTTATATGCTGAACCGGAAAATTATCGGATTGACCAAATTAGAAGTTAGGGCAACTAAAAGCAACTTAGATTATTAAAGGATATAGCATCTTATTTTAGGAAGGATATAAAACCAAAAGGAGCGACAAGAAGTCGCTCCATAAATTTTCTATAATGATTCTAAAATTGAGTTAAAAGTCGGGCTAGGACGCATAGCATCCGAAGCTAATTTAACATCCGGGAAATAGTAACCATTTATATCAACAGGTTGGCCCTGAACCGAAATTAGTTCTTCATTAATTTTCGGTTCGTTTGATTTCAACTCGGCAAACATTTTACCAAAACGGTTTTTCATTTCGAGATCTTTTTCTTGTAAAGAAAGTGCTTCCGCCCAATATAATGCAAGATAAAACGAACTTCCTCTGTTATCAATTTCGTTCACTTTTCTTGAAGGGGCTTTTTCATTTTCCAGATATTTACCGACAGCCTGATCGAGTGTTTCTGCGAGAATTTTCGCTTTAGCATTTCCCGTTTTTTCAGCCGCTAATTCTAAAGAAGGAACCAAAGCGCAATATTCGCCGAGTGAATCCCATCTTAGATGACCTTCTTTTAAAAACTGCTGAACATGTTTCGGAGCAGAGCCACCGGCACCGGTTTCAAATAATCCTCCACCATTTAGCAATGGTACAATCGAAAGCATTCTGGCGCTTGTTCCAAGTTCCAAAATTGGGAACAGATCTGTTAAATAATCCCGAAGTACATTCCCTGTTACGGAAATAGTATCTTCCCCATTTCTAACTCGTTTCAAAGTGTATTTCATAGCATCATCCGGTTTCTGAATTTTGATCTCCAATCCGGAAGTATCATGATCGTTCAAATAAGTGTATACTTTGGCTATAATTTCGGCATCGTGCCCACGATTTTCATGAAGCCAAAATATTGCAGGTGAATCCGAAACCGCAGCTCTTTTAACAGCGAGTTTCACCCAATCTTTAATAGCTTCGTCTTTGGTTTGGCACATTCGGAAAATATCACCGGTCTCAACTTCCTGCACAATAACAACTTCGTTCTTCGAGTCAATCACACTAATTTTCCCCCTTGAAGGAGCTTCGAATGTTTTATCATGAGAGCCGTACTCCTCCGCTTTCTTTGCCATCAAACCGACATTAGAAACCGAACCCATTGTTGATGGATCAAATTGACCGTTTCGTTTCGCGTCCTCAACAATTTCGCTGTACATTGTCGCGTAAGAACGGTCGGGCACCATCGCGATGCAATCTTGTAATTCATCATTATTGTTCCACATTTTTCCACCATCACGAACAACATTCGGCATTGAGGCATCAACAATTACGTCATTAGGTCTGTGCAAATTTGTAATTCCGTGTCGTGAATCAACCATTGCGAGGGCGGGTTGAGTTTCGTAAACTTTCGCGATATCAGCTTCAATTTCAGTTCTTTTGGTATCCGGTAATTTGCTCAATTTTGAAATTACGTCTGCGAGTCCATTATTTAAATTTGCTCCTATTTCTTTTAGGGTTTCTGCATGTTTGCTTAAAACTTCTTCAAAATAAACCGACACGCAATGACCGAACATAATCGGATCGGAGATTTTCATCATCGTGGCTTTTAGGTGCAAGGAAAGAAGGACACCATCTTTTTTTGCTTCTTCAATTTGTTCGGCGTAAAATGATCTTAATGCGTTTACGTTCATCACCGATGTATCAATCACTTCACCCGTCAAAAGACCTAAATTTTCTTTCAATACTTTCTTTTCGCCGGACGTGTTTTCGAATTCAATTCTTACATTGATATTTTCTTGAACCGTAACAGATTTTTCGGAACCGTAAAAATCTTTCTCTTTCATGTGAGCAACACGAGTTTTAGAACCGGATTCCGGCCAAGGTCGCATCATTTTGTGCGGATTCTTTTTCGCGAATTCCTTTACCGACGCAGCCGCTCTTCTATCTGCATTCCCTTCCCTTAATACCGGATTCACGGCGGAACCTAAAACTTTCGCAAATCTTTTTTGCAATATTTTATCTTCATCAGTTTTTGCTTCTTCAGGATAGTCGGGAATATCAAATCCCTTTTCCTGAAGTTCTTTAATTGCGGATTGAAGTTGTGGGATTGAAGCGCTGATATTAGGCAGTTTAATAATATTTGCTTCGGGAGTTTTGGCGAGAATTCCGAGTTCTTCAAGATAGTCGGGAATTTTTTGATCTTCGGTTAATTTTTCCGGGAAGTTTGCTATAATTCTGCCGGCTAGTGAAATATCCTTTTGTTCGAATCCGATGCCGGTTCCTTTTGAATATGCTTCCACAATCGGTAAAAAACAATAAGTTGCAAGAGCCGGAGCTTCATCAATCTTTGTCCATACAATTTTGTAATCTGTCATTTCGAGACCTGATAATTATTCAATATTTATTTAGTTATTATTGGATTTTTATACTCACTACAAAAATACCAATAAGAAAATTATACATCTTTCGATTCAATTAAAAGTTGCAATCAGAAAACTTCTAATTCCTTTTCGCCTCCACCTTCACTAATTTTATATTCCGATTGTTCTGGAACATATATTTGCTTACTTTTGTGATTACTTTTTTATCACAATAATCAAAAAGAGAACCGGCATCAACTACATCTTCAATAGCAAAGTTAATTTGACGTCCCTTTCTAAAAACGCAAATATTTGTCTTCAGATTTGATCCTTAGCTAATTTAATTGGCATCCCAACAGATTTAACTCTTTTCAGTTCATTACATAGAATAATAGGAAATTTAATAAATGATTAGTGCAAGCAATCTATCATTACGTTTTGGAAAACGAATTCTTTTCGAAGATGTAAACATAAAATTTACACCGGGCAACTGTTACGGAATAATAGGCGCAAATGGGTCCGGGAAATCTACTTTTATAAAAATACTATCCGGCGAAATTGAACAAAGCTCAGGGCATGTTACCGTAACACCCGGAAGTCGTCTCGCAACATTGAAACAAAATCAGTTCGAGTACGATAAATACGAAGTTCTCAAGACCGTGATTATGGGACACAAAGAACTTTACGCGATTATGGAAGCGCGGGATACTTTATACGCAAAAACTGATTTCACGGAGGAAGACGGATTAAAAGCTGCGGAATTAGAAGCTGAGTTCGCCGAGCTTTTCGGTTGGGAAGCCGAATCGGAAGCCGCCGAACTTTTAAGCGGGCTTGGAATTGAAGATGAACAACATTCCAAACAAATGAAAGATCTCTCCGGAAATGAAAAAGTAAAAGTGTTATTGGCACAAGCTCTTTTTGGAAATCCCGATATTTTACTTCTCGATGAACCGACTAACCACCTCGATATAATCGCTATTAACTGGTTGGAAGAGTTTCTTGCAAAATTTAAAAATACAGTAATTGTTATTTCGCATGACAGACACTTTTTGAATCAAGTCTGCACCCATATTGCCGATATCGATTTCGGACATATTCAAATGTACACCGGTAATTACGATTTTTGGTTGGAAAGTAGTCAGCTGGCGGCAAAACAAGCTAGGGATTCAAACAAAAAAATTGAATCGAAACGTGCCGAACTGCAAGAATTTATCGCTCGATTTAGTGCAAACGCGTCTAAATCAAAACAAGCGACTTCAAGGAAAAAGCAACTGGAAAACTTGACTTTGGAGGACATTAAACCTTCCTCACGAAGAATGCCTTATGTAACTTTTAAGTCAGATCGTGAAGCCGGCGATAACCTACTGGAAGTCAACAATATCACAAAATATTATGAAGGCGAGACACTGATTAACGATATCTCATTCAAAGTTGAAACCGGTGATAAAATTGCTCTTGTAGGACCTAACGACTTAGCGAAAACAACGCTTTTCAATATTTTAATGGATGAAGATAAATCGGATAATGGCACTTTTACTTGGGGCGCAACTACCAAAACCGCGTACTTTCCGAAGGAAAATGAAAAATATTTCGATATTGATATAAATTTGATTGACTGGTTGAGGAGATATTCAAAAGAAAAAGAGGAAACTTACATTCGTAGTTTTCTTGGACGGATGTTGTTCAGCGGTGAAGAATCATTGAAGAAAGCAACAGTACTTTCTGGAGGAGAAAGAGTAAGGTGTTTACTCGCAAAGATGATGTTAACAGGCGCAAATGTACTGCTTCTTGACGGTCCTACCAACCATCTCGATATGGAAGCAATTTCCGCGTTAAATAATGGTTTAATCGATTTTCCGGGAACGATAATTTTTAGTTCGCACGATCATCAATTTATTCAAACAATCGCCACAAGAATTATCGAAATTGTCCCATCCGGTTTAATCGATAAAGAGATGACTTTTGATGAATATCTTGCCGATGAAAAAATCAAAAAAATGCATCTTGAAGAATACCACGCAACCGCAATAAATATTTAGAAACGTGGCTTAAAATTTATTTGGAGTAATGTGTATATGTTACTCCAATATTTTTTTTACTCTGCCAACTTCCCCGGTTTCCAGTCTCACCTTTATTCCATGTGGATGAAATTTAGATTTTGTCAATATATCTTTTACGTAACCTTCGGTTAATTCCCCGCTTCGTTGATCCTCTTTTTGAACAATCGCGACAAATAAACCTGACTTTATATTTTCTCTTTTGTTTGATTCCACGCCCAATCCTTTACTTCGACCAGTTTCGTCTGCCACTTTTTCGTTTCCTGTTCTCACCGGAATTTGATGTTTTATTATGGTTCAAACTAGGATTTCTTGAAGCAGATTTTGTTTTTTCTTTGTTTCCGGAGTCCGGTTGATTGGATTCATCGAGTTTCCATTGGTGGTCAGTTATAACGGGGATATCTACTGAAATTAGCTTTTTGATATCCTTTAAATATGCCTTTTCTTCAGAGTCACAAAGGGAAATTGCGATTCCACCGAGACCGGCTCTTCCGGTTCTGCCAATTCTATGAACGTAAGTTTCGGGGATGTTTGGAATTTCGAAATTGATTACATGAGACAGTTCATCAATATCAATTCCTCTTGCGGCAATATCTGTCGCCACCAATACACGTATTTTCCTCGCTTTAAAATTGCTCAACGCTCTTTGTCTTGCGTTCTGCGATTTATTACCGTGAATCGCCTCGGCGTGTATTTTAGCTCTGTTCAGAAATCGAACCGTTTTATCTGCACCATATTTTGTTCGTGTAAATACTAACGCTGATTCAATATCCGGATTATTTAACAAATGGATCAACAACGATTTTTTATCCGGTTTGCTTACAAAGTAAACGCTTTGTTTTATTGCTTCGACGGTTGGTTTTTCCGGTGTAACTTCAACTTTAACCGGATTTACCAAAATTGTTTTAGCAAGTTTTACAATTTCGGGAGGCATTGTCGCGGAGAAAAAGAGTGATTGTCGTTTATGTGGTAATTTCGCGATTATTTTTTTCACATCGTTTATAAATCCCATATCCAACATTCTGTCGGCTTCATCAAGAACAAAAAGTTTAATTTCATTCAGACTGATAAATCCTTGATTCATTAAATCCAACAGTCGACCCGGAGTCGCGATTAAAATATCAACACCCGCTCGAAGTTTATCGGTTTGAGCTTTTTGAGCAACACCGCCGAACACAACAACATTTTTTAATTTTGTAAACTTACCGTACGCGTTAAAACTATCTCCAATTTGAATTGCCAGTTCCCGAGTGGGAGTAACAATCAAGGATCGGATTAAACGTTTTCGGTGATTTTCTCCGGATTCATTTTGCAGAATTTGTATTATCGGAACCGCGAATGCAGCTGTTTTTCCGGTTCCGGTTTGAGCGCAGCCCAGCAAATCCTTCCGTTCCAAAATGTAAGGAATAGCTTGTTCTTGAATTGGTGTCGGTAGTGTATACCCTTCTTCTTTAAGGGCTTTTTTGATCGGGTCAATCAGATTAATTTCATCAAATGACATTTAATTTTTCCATTAATATCGAAATAACAATTTGGATGATGTTTGAAGTGCAGTTAAATAAAAATTTTAATTCGGGTAAGAATTGCAATCAAGGGTTTTACTGAAGCATAAACAAATATCACTTGCAAAATTAGCTTATTTATTGACCAACTCAAATGATAATTATTGCCCGACCTATTTTAAATACTGGCAAATTATCGGTCGGGATACAAAAAAAGCGCAACATTAAGCTGCGCTTGGTAGTATTCGAAGAATGAGATTATTTAGAAATTAAGCAGAAATAACATATCCCCCCGAAAATGTTATTTACGTGCCTGGTAAACAATCTTGCGAATTGAATCAAATTGAAGATATGGATAGTCTTCCCGCAAGGTATCAATTGCATCGCTTGCGCTATACTTTTTATCGCGCATTTGTTTGAACTTTTTTCGGATTTGATAATCTCTAACCGATTTTTCGTTTATCAATCCTTTACTTTCCAGCAAACTGTAAACGTCGTCGCTTATCAAGTCGGCTATTGGATTTCTGATTTCTTGTATTGCTTCCATCGTTGACCCCCGTCATCTGTTGGTATTGTTTACAATTAGTCTCTTCTAATCTCTGGTACATAAATAATTATAAACTATGCCCAAAACAACGGCACATGTATGTGGTATTTTATGGTAGGGATTAATTTTGGGATTGCCTACCTACATATTCATGTAGGTGCAGAGAAATTTAGCTTGAAATCTTAGATTTAATTCTAGATTAATCCTTTACGAATTGCTTTTGCTACCGCTTCCGATTGAGAATGAACATGAAGTTTTTTGTAGATATTCCTGATGTGATGACGCACGGTATCTACGGCAATAAATAAGTTCACGGCGATTTCCTGGTAATTGTTTCCTTCGGATAATTTAGTGAGCACTTCCTTTTCGCGGTTCGATAATTCATATTCTTCCGATTGTGGGACTACTTTTTGTGTCTTTTGAAATACATTTATAACTTGACGGGCAATGTGAGCGCTCATCGGAGAACCACCTTCATTCGCGTCTTTTATGGCTTCGAGCAATCTTGCCGGCGGTGTTTTTTTTACGAGATAACCACAAGCTCCGGCACACAATGCTTCGAAAACAACACTACTTTCTTCATAAACCGTTAACATCAATATGTTAATCGAAGGCTTTATTACAACGGCCTTTTTGACTGCTTCGATTCCGTTCATTCCGGGGAGATTTATATCCATGAGTACGACATCAATCGCGGTCTTTTCAAGTGATTTTAAAAAATCCTCGCTCGAGGAATATGCCCCGACAGAATTATAATCCGGTGTTCCACCAATTAATGCGGAAAGTCCTTCCCGAATTGTATTATTATCTTCAACAATGGCTACGTTTATCATGGAAGACAATTTAATACTATATTCAGACTAATTTTTCCAGAAAACCAAATTTTTTAATCTGACCGGTAAATTTTATCTGAGTTCCACTTCCCGGCGCCGACTCCCATACGATCTGGCCATTTATCTGTTTAGTGCGGTTTCTCATATTTTGTATACCGTTGCCGTAATTGATATCTTTTTCTTCAATTCCTTTACCATCGTCTTTCAACGTAATTATAAGTTGCCCTGAATTATAAATGACCTTCAGTTCTATTAACGAGCAACCGGAGTGTTTTATAGCATTATTTATAGCTTCTTTAAATATCAAATAAAGGTGCTGTTTATAATCGATAGGTAGTTTCAGATCGATAATTTCATCCAAATTGTTGTTTTTGAACGAGATGTTCATTTGTGTGAAAAGATCATTGTAAGTATCGCGCAATCGAAGGATAATATCGTGCAATGAATCCTTTTGAGGATTAACAACCCAAACAATATCGCTCATTCCATCAACCAAATCTCTTGCGCGGTTACTAATTTTAGAAAGTAGAGGTTTTGAGGCTTCGTTATTTGAATTGTGCGAAACCAATTCACTCATTATCGAGATCTCTGTCAAACCGGCGCCAATATTGTCATGAAGATCTGCGGCGAGTCTGGTTTTAAGTTTTTCAATCGCTAATAATTGCCTGTATCTTAAAATGGACAAGTAGGAAATTAGAGCGGCAGCGGCGATAAATGACAATAAAATAAACCACCACGTAAGCCAAAAAGGTGGTAATATTTTCAGTTCGACGGTTGCCAGTCCCGAATTCGCCGGTGATGTAGCGTCCTTTCTCCTTACTTTAAACAAATATTCGCCGGGCGCCACATTCGTATAATTGGCAATTCTCAGTTTTGAACTTGTCTGCTGCCAATCCTCTTCCAAACCTTGTAACATATATTCGTAAATAGCATCTTGCGAATTTTTGTATTCGAGAGAAGCGAAGCCAAACGAGAAGAAATTTTGGTCATACTCGAGAGTAAGACTTGTTCTTTCACCTTTTAAGGGTTTGTTAAAAATTCTGATATTATTAATAACCACAGGCGCATAATTTACTGTAGTTTTTATACTATCGGGATGGAAAATATTAAATCCGTTAATTCCGCCAAAACATAAACTGCCGTCTTTTAATTTAGCGTAAGATCCGCCGCTGAATTCCATGCTTTGTAAACCGTCATCGATATCGTACTGCGTAAATCGTTCCGTTTCCAAATCAAATTTGATTAACCCATTATCACCACTTAACCACAACTCACCTTCTTTGCCTTCAAGAATTCCATAAATCGCGTCACTGTTGAGTCCTTCGGTTTCTCCATAAACTTTAAATTCTTTGGTGTTTTTGTCAAATCTGTTAAGACCGCCACCGTAGGTTCCGATCCATAATGTATTTTCATTCTGCCCGTGAATAACCATGATTCTGTTGCTGCTTATAGAATTTGGATTTTTGGGGTCCGAAACAAAGGATTCGAAAGTTTCCGTTTTTTTATCAAATTTATTTAATCCGCCGCCGAAAGTTCCAACCCACAAACTCCCGTTCTTTTCATTATAAAGCGAATAAATCCTGTTGTCGCTAATACTCTGTTTATCGAAAGGGTAATTCACATATCGTTTTACTTCAATATCGGAGGGGATCTTTCCGTTCTGTTCGGAAAGATTGATTTTATTTAATCCGCCGCCAAAAGTACCGATCCATAAATTTCCTTCATCGTCTAAAGTAAGAGCTTGAATTTGGTTTGCGCCCAGACTCGAATTATCGCCCGGCCGGTTTTGGATTATTGTAATTTTACCATTTTTGCGGTTGATATGATTTAATCCGCCGCTGTATGTTCCGATCCAAATATTCCCTTCATCATCTTCTGTAATTGATCGAATATGGTTATCGTTAATTCGTTTCGACTTATCAGCAATAGTATTGAAATAAGAAAACGTATCATTTTTGCGATTGTAAACATTTACACCGCCTCTGTAAGTCCCAATCCAAAGATCTTCCTTATTATCCTCGAACAAAGCCCAAACCAGATCATCGTTTAAACCTTTATTTGAAGATTCACTCTTGCTAATTGCTTTAAATTTATTTTTGTTTGATTCTAACTTGCTTATTCCCTTTCCGAGATGTGTTCCAATCCATAAAATGCCGGAGCGATCAATAAAAAGAGAAATGATCTCGTTATCAGCCAATGAATTTTTGGAATCAGAAGAATTATAGAAATGTGAAAATTCATTTGTAGATGAATCATAAAGATCCAATCCACCACCAAATGTGCCGAACCACATATTGCCGTCACTATCCTTTTCGATCGCCATTACGTTATTATTGCACAAGGAATTCCCATCGCCGAAATCATTTTCGAACATAATAAATTGAGCGTCATCCCGCGTGAGTGATTTTTCTTCTTTTCCAAGAACATTTATTCCCCCACCGAAAGTACCGATCCAGATATTTCCGCTCTCATCTTCGAAAAGTGTAACAATTTTATCATCGCTGAGGGAGCTTTCATAATCAGCCACCATCTGGTAAGAATAAAACCCTATCGAATTGTCCTCGTTTTCGGAATCCTCCCATTTTACTACGCGGTTCAATCCCCCGCCGAAAGTACCGACCCAAATTAATCCTGATTGATCCACAATAATTTTCGTAACCCTGTTATAACTTATGCTGTTCGGATCAGCAGGATTTCTATAATAATAATCTGTTTTATTATTGTTTGGATTAAATCGAATTACTCCTTTCCCCCATGTACCGATCCAGAGATCACCGGTTTCGTCTTGAGCGATTGAAGTGATGGTTTTGTTATTATTACGCGAAAAAATAATCGGATAACTGAAATACTCGTCAGGCTGAATTAACAAAAAATCTTCATTATCGGTGATATGAAATCGTTTAAAAGTTTCGGTTTTTCTGTCAAAACGATTTAGAACTCCTTCGTTTGTACCAATCCAGATATATCCATCCTCGTCTTCATAAATCGAAGTAATTCCATTATCGGAAATTGAGGTGCTATCCTTGCTGTTATTCCGATAAACTTTAAACTCGTAACCGTCATATCTGTTCAAACCATTTGCAGTACCAAACCACATATAACCGACTTTATCCTGCATTATCGCAAAAATCATGCTCTGGGATAAACCGTCGTTGATATTTATTTGTTTGAATTCATAATCGGTATCGTTAAAAGCTGAAAGTACGATGGGTAAGAGTAAAAACAATTTGAGATATTTTTTAAACATCATTCCGGTTAACCATAATTGAGTCTTAATTTAATGAGTTAATTGGAATTTGTTAAGGACAAAATAAGGTGATTGAAAATGAAATCTGCCTTTGGTGGTTATGTTAATAGAGCCATGAAATGATCAACTTTTATAGGAATCGGATTATTACTCTGTCACGGCATCAACACCTTACAATAGTTTGAAGGCCATGACTGCTGTAAATGGAGCCATGAAATGTTCAACTTTTATAGGAACCGGATTTGTTCTCGAAAGTTGAACATTTGTTCAGTTTCACGTAAAAATCCATTGTATTGTGGTTTTCTTGACTATTACTCTGTCACGGCATCAACACTTTACAATAGTTTGAAGGCCATGACAGCTATAAACATCAGCAACATCAGTAGCGTATCTTTTACCATCGGAAGAAAGTAATTTCAGTTGGTGACAATTTGTCACCGACTCATTCCGCGGGTGTCATGGTCATACCAGCTATTCAAATAATTGTAACCATGACACAAACACAACGCCCAAACTGTTTCTATGTTCTATCGAGAAATGGTGTCACGGTATCAAATGTGAAGGTGAATTCTAAGACCGTGACAACCTTGTAATGGGAATCGGATTATTAATTACCGATAGAAACTCAGAAATATTTTTTGAAGTAATAAAGAATTTAATTGAGTCGTCACTTAGAATATCTTGTACAGAATTGAAGTATTTAGATTCCTCATCAATTGCGTAAAGTAGAATATTTGCGTCCAGCAATACATTACTCATATGCTTTTTCTCGAACATTTATATTGTCAAATTGTCCTTTCAGTTTATAAGTAGGAAATCTCTTTTTTGTTTTTCCGTATGCAAGTCCATTAATATATTTATAAACTTTTTCCAATAAATCGTTTGGCATCCGATCTATTTCACGTTTTATTCTTTCTTTTGTTACCATTTTTTCCTCTCTAATTCTCAATTGTTTGAGCTAAATATAAACCTAACCTCTCATACTTTCAATTCATTATTTTTAGGGCATAACGGCGTCGCCGCTAAGCCGCCGCCCAACACAGCTATGCAGCTTTGAAAACCAATGCCGATGATTTATAATTTATATTTTTAAAAACCTACTTCTAAGAGCAACTAAGTTTTGTAACAAAATATTTTAACTGGACAAATGCCGCTACGTTTAAAGCGGGCGGCTTGAAGAACTGGTTAGGCATTATTATAGATTGAAATTAAATCCAAGATTAATTGCTGTATAAGTTCCTCTGCTACTTAAGAAACTATAGTCCTTTGAGTTAAGCTGACTATTTAATTTGAATGATAAAATTATATTTATATTTTCTGTTATTGTATGCGACAAACCAACACCAGCACCAATACCTAATAAATTTTCAGTAATCTCTTTTTTTGTTCTGAGATCAGGATTGTAAGACAATACTTCCCCGGTTACTGGGTTGATTTCTTTTTTAATCCCATAATTGTCGTAACTCAAATTCGAATAACCAATTTCAAATGTTGCAAATGAAGTAAAGAGTTTGCTTGAATGGAAATTAATTCTGCTACCAATGAATACTGGTATTAAAATATGATTATCAGAAATATACGTACTGAAATGTGTTTGCTTTTGTATAGTAGACCAGTCTTCAGTGAAAATCACATTAAACCTATCCCACGATGAATAGCCGGAATAAATATATAGTTGAATATTATTACTAAGATGATAGTTATACTGAATAGAAGTATTAAATCCTTTTGAGGAACTCATAGGCATAAATATTCCACCATTCACTTGAATAGAATTGGAATCTTGCGCATAAGTAACAGTAGAAATAATAACGACAATAATTGTTAACAATGCGAATAAGTATTTTTTCATTTTCTCACCTCTTGTTCCGTGGGTGTCATGGTCATACCAGCTATTCAAATAATTGTAACCATGACACAAACACAACGCCCAAACTGTTTCTGTGTTCTATCGAGAAATGGTGTCACGGTATCAAATGTGAAGGTGAATTCTAAGACCGTGAAAACCTTTTAATTCTTCGCTTACGATTTCGTCTTTCAGAAACTTGGTTCTTTTTGCTAATTCAACAGCAAGAGTTTTTGCGGTGTATGTTTTGGGTAATGAAAAGTCTAAAAATCTTTCGAGCAGTTCAAATAAATTATTTTCGTTTTCGAGAGGTGGAACCGTCGAAAGTTTTTTAATAACAAACGGGCGAGCGATTGATATTTTATCTATTCGTTCACTGTTTCTGTATAATCGAAACTCTGTGAAGTTTGTTAAAATAACGTTCGGGAAAGTTGATAAATATCTTTCGAGTTGTTCACTGTCTTCAATTCTGTCAAGATCAACGCCTAGATCCTTTGCTTCAATGTAGCCGATTATTTTTTGTCTGCCATCCCAAATTCTAAAATCGGGGTTTCCGGCTTGTGTTTGTTTCGGAAGAATAGTTACATCAATTTTCTTGTTTCTTTCAGATTTCGAAAATGTCGAAATAAAATCTGCAAGGTGTTTATAGTAAGATTCCTCTCGCGCATCTCCTTTTTGATGGGTCTTGAATAAATTTGACAGGTAGGTTTTGGTCATAAAAAATTAGGGTTTTCAAATGAGTTAAACTTTACGCGATAAATATAGGGAATACCTAAACTATATATAATACATCTACCGAAGAAATCCCTTGGTGGATGTATATTACTTGGTTGTCACAACGATAGTTGCATAATAGGATTCGTAACTGTCACACAAACACCCCAAGTAATGTTATTATTCTTCACATTGAGTTTCTCTGTCACGGTATTAAATTATAAAAGATTTCAAAGCCCGTGGCAGCTGGGGAAAGTGGTTATAAAGCTATTGAGTAGTAGTATCACCAATTGCTACACCGTTTAATACTGCTCCTTTTAATTTTAAATCGTATGTCCTAAAATCACCATTATATCTATATCTGATTTGGCCAATGTTTTTTGCAAAATCATAAAGATAAGATTGGTATAAATCTAGTTTTTTATATTTTTTCACTGTAGTTGATATTCCAAATAATTCGGTATTGTTCTCACTTAATACTTCTATTCTATACCAGTTTGAACCTAAGTCTGAAGGAGAACCTTTTTCAAAAACTTCTCCAGCTTTCATTTTGAGATCAATCCAAGGAAAAGCTTGTCTGTCAATCCAAGGAAAAGCTTGTCTGTATATTATACCGCTCGAACTGTCAATTCTTTGCCAAGTTGCTCTGGAATATGGCGAATTTGAGTATGTATCCTGAATTATTGGTATTTCTTTTACAAGAAAGAATTTCTCCCCATTAATTAAACTCTCCTCTATTATTTCTCTTTTTACTATATAGTCTACGGGAATCTTATCATCAAAGATGTCATAAATCCAAATATCCCCGATATTAAGTGAATAATATTTAAATGTTTCCAAAGAATAAGTAATATTAAAATTGTTGTCAGACGCATCTTGAATTGAATTATCAGGTACTGAAATTTTCACCAATCCGGTTTTAGTAATACTATTTGGAATTTTCCAAGAAAATTGTCCATTAGACGCGTTAATATTTTCTTCTAATATTTCCCAAACCATTCCGCTATCAACAGAATAAAAAATATTGATATTATTTACATCTTGGCTTTCCCATCTTATAATATATGTGCTATCTACTATCAATGTTTCACCACCGTTTGGGGAAATAATTTTTAGTTGGGCATTTTCTGATTCGATCAATTCTTCATTACAACTGTAAAAAACTACAGAAGTAACTATGTTAAATAATAAAAGTATTTTTTTCATCAAGGAATCCTTTTTGATGGCTTTATAACTATTAAATAAGTCAACGTGCTTCCGGGATAACGGGGAAGCAATTGCCGACGATATTTCTTTAATTGTGATTCGTTTCATCCCTAATAAAACTCTCTAAATTGATGAATAACAATAACCTATGCTCAAAATACTAACTTTAACCCGGATGATGAAACCGAACAAATGTCCGTTCTACAGCTCTTTCAATTCTTCTTTCTTCATTTTTAATTCCCAAACCCCACCCGCCGGAGCACCCGGCGGATGATTATATTACCTCTCCTCATCGATCAATAATATTTCTCGAATTGTAATAACCGTTGTAAAAATCGGGATTACCGTCCTTATAAAAATCAACCAGTTTATCGATCTCATTTTCGAGTATATCTCTGATCGCGGAAATTATTTCTTTCACTTTCGCGGTATAAACAACACTTTGGCTGCTGTCGGTTGTGCTTAAACCTGCCGCGTTTACAAAATCATTTTTCTCTTTTTCAAGTTGTGTCAACATTTCAGTAGTAATATTATAATCCGCCAATTGATCGGAAACCTTTGTAGTTTCTTCGTGAAGCACTTCAGCGGTTCTTACTAATTCGGCCTCGCGGAATCTGGAAAGGTCAGAACTGTTCAAATCGAAAACATTAGTAATTTCTTTACTGCCGGTCATTCTGCCGTACATATAAAAAACAGAGGATATCTTAAAAACAATCTTCTCCAATTCTTCTCTTTCTTTGGCTTTGATTTCGCTTTTTCCCTCCTTAACTGTTTGCCGGGCATTTTCAATATTCTCAAGCTCGGTGGTTTTCTCTTTTAATTCAGTAACGGATGCGGCGAATATCGGAAGTGTTGATGTGGTGTTTGTGTTGGAATCTAAAAATGCGGTGGCGGCTTTCACCATTCTGTAGTAATTATTCTGTTCTTTAGTCATATAATGCTCCTCATTGAATTATTGTATTTATTCCAATTAGTAAAGTCATTAAGTATATATAAGCGACCGATCCAATAATAACGATTTGAAGTTTATCAAACAAACTTATTACAATGATATTTGTAAATAAAAGATAGGAATAGTTTAAAATAACATGTTAATAAGATAGGGTGTATTAAATAAAAAGTATCAAAAGGAGTCAATTTTTCACGATTAATCCAAATTTTAGGTCTTCGAAACATTCCGTTGATCCGTTTAATCAAACCGGGCATTCGCCGAATTAATCCGGGCAATCATTGCATTTAAATGAGTGATAATTGAAGAATCCCGAGTACCTATTGAACGAATCGGAGCTGCCGCTGAACTATGGATTTGCTTTATTGAAACACGCGGATAAGCGTTGAACAATTCCAGTTACCTATTGAGCGGAGAAGTGAATACTCCGAAAGAAAACAGAATGTTGCCCGACTGCCCCGAAGTGTTGTTGAAAGGGAATTTGATTCTATCGAATAATGCCGGGTTGTTGTTGAGCAAAATCGAACTACTGCTGAATATAAACGAGCTGCAATTTAACGGAATTGAGTCGTTGCTGAATGAATCCGGTTTTTCGTTGAACGATGCCATGCTTCGGTTGAACGATACCGATTTCTCATTGAATCACTCCGAGCTGCCGTTGAATTAGTCTTTATTGAACTATACCAGTGCAGAACAAGGAATATCAATCGTACCGCATTATTTTTTGTTATTACTCTGTCACGGCATCAACACCTTACAATAGTTTGAAGGCCATGACAGCTATTAATAAATGGAGCTATGAAATGTTCAACTTTTATGGGAATCGGATTAGTTCTCGAAAGTTGAACATTTGTTCAGTTACAGGTAGTAATCAACTGCTTTGTGGTTTTCTTAACTATTACTCTGTCACGGTATCAACACTTTACAATAGTTTGAAGGCCATGACAGCTATAAATAAACGGAGCCATGAAATGTTCAACTTTTATAGGAATCAGATTAGTTCTCGAAAGTTGAACATTTGTTCAGTTACAGGTAGTAATCAACTGCTTTGTGCTTTCTTTATTATGATAAAATGTCACGGCATCAACACTTTACAATAGTTTGAAGGCCATGACAGCTATTAATAAATGGAGCCATGAAATGTTCAACTTTTATGGGAACCGGATTAGTCCTCGAAAGTTGAACATTTGTTCAGTTACAGGTAGTAATCAACTGCTTTGTGCTTTTCTTTATTGATACAATGTCACGGCATCAACACCTTACAATAGTTTGAAGGCCATGACAGCTATTAATAAATGAAGCTATGAAATGTTCAACTTTTATAGGAATCAGATTAGTTCTTGAAAGTTGAACATTTGTTCAATTACAGGTAAAAATCCACTGTTTTGTGGTTTACTTGACTATTACTCTGTCACGGCATCAACACTTTACAATAGTTTGAAGGCCATGACAGCTAAAAAAGGCCATGACAGCTATTAGCTATAAAAATAGTCTGAAGGGCGTGTGAGCAATAAATTCATTAATTCGTCAACACGTTTATTTAGGATTACACCTTCACATTCTTCCATTTACCGCGAGTAAAAAGCCAGATTGTAAATAGCCCTACCGAAGTTTCGGAAATAAAAATTGCCCAGAAAACCCCCGAATATCCCATTCCCCAAACAGTTGCCATAACATAAGAAAGTGGAATTTGAATCAGCCAGAAGAACACCAAGTTTATTTTTGTCGGCGTTATCGTATCTCCCGCGCCATTAAAAGCTTGAACGGCAACCATCCACCATCCGTAAATAAAATACGAATATGAAATAATCCGGAGCCAGCCGCCTCCAATTTTAATCACTTCCGGCTCATCTGTAAAAATCGAGACAAGGTTTTCGCTGAATAAAAAGAAAACGACAGAAATTGAAACTAAAAATAGCATATTCCAAAATCCGCTAATCCAAACGGATTTCTCGGCACGTTCCGGTTGATCCGCGCCCAGATTTTGCCCGACTAATGTAGCCGCCGCATTCGACATTCCCCAAGCGGGCATCATTGTAAACATCATTATTCGTATTGCAATTGTTGTTCCGGCGACGGCATTACTGCCGAACTCGGCAATTATTCGCATTATAAAAATCCATGATGTCATGGCAACAATCATTTGCCCGATTCCACCAAGGGAAGTTTTTACAATTTTTTTGATTGATTCTAAGTGCAGTTTAATTTGGTTTTTTGAAATCTTGATGTGTTTACCCCCTTTGAGCAAACAATACAATTGGTAGATAACCGCTGCACCTCTACCTAAATTTGTAGCAATCGCCGCGCCTTCAATGCCCATTTCGGGAAACGGACCCCAACCGAATATTAGTATCGGATCGAGAATCAGATTTAATCCGTTCGCAAGCCAAAGTACCCTCATCGCGATCGCGGCGTCACCCGCTCCTCTGAAAATCGCGTTGATCACAAATAGAAGCATTATTACAAAATTTCCGCCAAGCATCCATTGAGTATAACGGTAACCGATTGCTAAAGACCAATCGTCGCCACCCATTAAAGCGAGCAGCTCTTTCGAGAAGAAAATTCCGGCGATTACAAACGGCAATGAACCCAGTATTCCGATAAAAATGGATTGAACCGCGACAACTCCCGCCTTCTCATGCTCTTTTTCGCCAATTCGACGAGCCACGATTGCGGTTACCGCCATCGCGAGTCCCATACAGATTGAATAAAGCAAGAACAGATATGTTTCTGTTAAGCCGACTGTCGCTACCGCCGAAGCGCCCAACCTGCCAACGAAATAGATATCAACAACAGCAAAAGTTGATTCCATTATTAATTCCAAAATCATCGGAATTGCGAGTAAAAAGATAGCCTTGCCGATTCCAATTTTTGTGAAGTCGGCTTCGCTTCCCGTAAGCGCGTCCTTTAAATCAAACCACAAGGAATTAAATTTGGATTTATTAAAAAAGTTGATTTTTGACATGATAAATTTTCCATAGTTATTCAATCCGGAGAAATCTCCGAACAGGCAGAAAAAACAGAGGTGGAAAATGTGATATTATTCTTGTAATTACAAAGAATATATTTCTAAAGAAGTGGTGGCTTCAAAGGAGTTAAAGCCACCTTAATTCTATTTAGTTGATGCTAATTGATTGTATAAATCAAGTTTCAATTTAAGCGCGGTTGAATTTAGATTATTCTGATTTAATTCAATTATATCGCCGTTAGGAAGGAAGTAATTAACGATAATTTCATTTTCGGATTTGTTTAAAATCTGCGCAATCTTAATAGAATTATCACCCGAATTTAAATACCATGATTGTTCATCGCCCGAATAAAAGAATTCCGCGTTTTGCCCTTTCTCATTTCCATCAATACAATTAATCTTTATGCTGTTTTGGGAATATGTTATTTCATATGTACTATTTTCGCCAACGACAATTTGAGTCTCTTTCTCTCCGTTTGCTAAATTTACGGGATTATTTCCGGTCCAAAATTCAATCGCATTTAGGATAAAAGCATCGATGATAGTGGTAGCTTCATAAACGGGTACAATAAGAAAGGCGAGAAAAACAACTTCATTTACAAATTTATCCCCAACAGTCCCATTCCAGTTATACAGCTTTTTTGTAAGATTAAAAGAACCGTAACAACCGATACTTGTATACATAAAACTCGAGATTAATAACAACGCGACAACAGCTTTTAGCTTTTTCAATTTATTACCCTTTCATTATTTATTAAAATTCTTAGCAATCGGATGAGCCTCGGTATTAAACACAAAATCATTCAAATTTATCGAATTACCTTCCGCGAATAACAAAAATAAATATTTAAATGTCTCGGCAAAGAGGAAACTTTCCATATCATCCTTTTTTTCCTTTGTAATTACATTTCTTAATGCGGCGTAGGCGTCTTCAGTTTTGCAATATTTGATTAAGGATTCAAGCACTTCAACTCCCATCACAAGATATTTTTCATCATTGGTTTCATTGTACAAATAATACAATGACTCCGCAAATTCCGGTCTAAGATTATAATCCGCAGAAAGCACTTCCATAGTTGAATAGTCTATTTGTTCGGGTTCGATTCCGTGCAATTTCCACATTTTATAACATGATTCAACTAATTGTTCGGCTCTGAATTTATTCCCGCCGAGTAAAAGTACCGCGGGGAAAAACGCATCAAGCGCGCCGAATTGGGTTTTTAGTTTTTCCCCGGTATTCATATCGGCGTACGTGTACCAGAGTCCGCTATCCGTAATATCGGCAAGATGAGTATTCACCGCGTTAATGCTTTTATCGAACATCATTTTGAAATCATCATCTTCAAATAAAATCCAGCTTTTGATCAGATATTCGTAATACGAATCGATCATGCCCGAAATATGGCTGTCAGTATTTATCCATTTTCCGGTTTCAGCGTCAATTACTGTCCCTACCAATCCAATATCCGATCTTCTGTTAAATATTTCAACAAGCGCTTTTTTGGCGGCGTTATAATATTTATCATCGCCGGTTAATTTGGAGATGGTTCCAAACTCCAGCATTAATGTGCCTGCCTCCGCGGGATTGTTAAACTTATCAGAAATTTTTCCGGATTGAAGATGCACATATCGGTAAGGAATTCCGGTTTTTGAATCAAAAACCGGCATTAATCTATCGGCGAGATCAACAGCCAAATCAAGGAATTTTTGATCACCATCGAGTTGATAAGCAGAAATGAGTCCGCCAAGCAACCTGATTGTTATTTCAAAATTTTGGACGGACAAATTTTTATCAAATGACAAGTTTTCGAGAATAAGATTTTTAGTTTCGTTCGCTTCCTCCGCAAGTCCCATTAAAATCATTGTGTCAAAGGCGTCAACCGGAGTCATATACAAAGACTCACCGTACCAATCCCGAAAAGATTTAGAAAGTGGTTTTAAAGCGTCATGTCCGTACGCATATTTTTTGTAACCATTCCAGGCGTGAATAAACTCTCGTTTAACCATTTCCGAATATTTGGATTTATCAAAACCGGCAATTTTTTCGGTGTCATTTGAATCAGAATTCTGCTTAAATAATTGTTGGTATAACACAAATGCGAGGATTATAACTCCTAATACGATTCGGATTAAAGTTTTTCGATTTTTCATTTTTGCACCAAATTTATTTTGAATTTTTTGTCATATAAAACTCAAGAACTCCGCCTTTCATAATTTCGGAATGTAGAATATAATTGCGATCAATCGTCTCACCATTTAATTCCACTCTCTCAATAAAGACATTTTCTATGCCGTTGTTATTTGCTACTATTCGAAACTTTTTATTATTAATTAAATCGAGTTCCACTGAGTTAAACAAAGGGCTACCAAAATAATATTTACCATCCGCAGGATTGACCGGGTAAAATCCCAACGATGAAAATATGTACCAGGCCGACATCTGCCCGCAATCTTCATTTCCGGAAAGTCCATCCGGTTGTGAAGAGTATTGTGTCTCTAAAATTTGACGAACAAGTTTTGCAGTTTTTTCGGGATAACCGGCAATCGTGTACAAATAAGCGATATGATGACTCGGTTCATTTCCATGCGCGTATTGACCAATTAAACCGGAAATATCGGGTGATACATTTTCTCCCTCAACTTTCGAATCAATTGTAAATAAAGAGTCGAGTTTCCCGACAAACTTCTCTTTCCCGCCCATCAACTTTATCAAATTTTCAACATCATGAGGAACAAACCATGTGTATTGCCATGCGTTCCCTTCGGTGTATTCATCATCCCTATGCGAAGCGAATTTGGGATTAAAAGGAGTTTTCCAGGTTCCGTCCGAGTTTTTGCCACGCATGAAGTTTGTTGATTTATCAAAAAGATTCACAAAGGATTTCGATCTGGTCGAATAGTATTCCGCTTTCTCATTCTCACCGATTGCCCCGGCGAGTTGGGCGATACAATAATCATCAAAAGCATATTCTAAAGTTTTAGATACAGATTCGTTTATAAGATCAGCCGGGATATAACCAAATTCTTTTAGTTCCTTTATTCCCCCTTCATCTTGCATTGCGGAGCGCTCAAAAGCTTCCAGAATTTCTTTTGGGTGAATATTTGTCAATCCTTTGAAATAGGCGTCGACAATTACCGGAATCGCGTGATATCCGATCATAGTATTTGTTTCATTTGCTTCGAGCGCCCACACCGGCAGCAACCCCGATTGCTGATCGAATTCCATCGTCGAATTAACAAAATCACCAACTAACTTCGGATGTGTAATCGTGTACAACGGATGCGCGGCTCGGAATGTATCCCAAAGTGATAGTGTTGTGTAATAATCGTTTGCAGCGGTTTTGTGAATCTCATCATCCGTTCCTCGATAATTTCCGTCAACATCACTAAACAAGGTTGGCGCAAGCATTGAATGATAAAAAGCCGAGTAAAAGATAGTCTTCGAATCTTGATCTTCAGAACTGACTTTTATTTTGGATAATTCTTCATTCCAATTATTTTGTGTTTTTAACCGCACCGATTCGAAATCCCAATCGGGTATTTCGGTTTCAAGATTTAATAAAGCACCGGGAATACTGCTGGACGAAATTCCGACTTTCAATAGCACCTTCTCATTTTCGGTTGTCGGATAATAAAAAAGCCCCTTCACATCCTTGCCCGAAACTTCCCCGATATTGCCGGTCAAATTATTTCCTTTTCCGATTTTCGATTTAAAAAATGGTTTAGAAAATTTAGCGGCAAAAAACACCTTCTGGTTTTGTGCCCATCCTTTTGAAAATCGATAACCGACCAAGGTTGAATCGTCATAAATTTTAATATTTGTCTCAATCGGAGTGTCCCAGTTTTTCCGGAATCCGAGGTTCAAGGCGATGAAAGATGAATCATTCTGCGGAAATGTAAATCGTTGAAAACCCGCACGTTTTGTCGCGGTTAATTCAACTTTAATATTCGAATCATCCAATAATACTGAGTAAAAACCGGGTGAGGCGGATTCGTTTTTATGCTTGAATCCCGATTGATATAAAACATTCCCCGATGAATCGATTTCGTAGGCTCCGATTCCGGGCATAAATTGAATATCGTACAAATCACCGATTCCAGTTCCGCTTAGGTGTTTGTGGCTAAATCCAACAATCACAGAATCCGAATAATGATAGCCTGAGCACCAATCCCAACCCGAGGTTGGATTATCCGGGCTGAGTTGAACCATTCCGAAAGGTGCAGTCGCGCCGGGATATGTATGTCCGTGTCCTCCCGTTCCAATAAACGGATCAACAAAATGGATAGGATCCGCGCTTTCCTCAAATCCGGTTGAACAAGAAATAAACAACAAAAGAAATAGCGGGAAAATCAATTTATTCATATTAAATCTCGTTCTGTAAAAGTTTAGGAAAACGATCTTGAACTGTCAGTATCAATTCACCGAATAATGTATTTGCCCAGGCGAACCATTTTCTGGTAAAATTCGAAGGATCATTTTTGTGGAATGACTCATGCATAAATCCCGTTCCCGCATGAGTATTTTTTAAGGTTCTCAAACAATATAAGATCTCTTTATCTTCGTCCGTAGTTAATGCGCGCATAATTAAACTCATAGGCCAAATCATATCAAGACCGACATGCGGGCCTCCGATTCCCTCGGCATATTTGCCTTTGAAAAAATATGGATTAGACTCAGATAATATAAATTTTCTCGTACTAAGATAAACCGGATCATTATTTTCGATTAAGCCCAAATACGGCATGGAGAGTAAACTTGGTACATTCGCGTCATCCATAAAAAGTTTGTTTCCGAATCCGTCAACTTCATAAGCCAACATTTCGCCAAAATCTAAATGGTTTGAAATCGCAAATTTATTCAGAGCTGATTCAACTTCATCTGCAAGGATATTACACTTCAAAACGAATGAATCTCGTTTCAATACTTTATAATGAATTTCAGCCATCTGCCTTAAAGTTTTTACGGCAAAAAAGTTTGAAGGAATTAAAAACGGGTAAATTGTCGCGTCATCTGAAGGACGGAAAATCGAGCAAATTAATCCAACCGGTTTTATAGGATTTCCAAAACCGGCGCCCGCAACAGTATCCGTTTGCCAGCCGGTAACTCTTTGAAATTTGTACGGGCCTCTATCTGCTTTTCGTTGTTGTTGTACAAAAGTCCGGAAAATCAATTCACAAGCTTTTATCCAATTTTCATCAAAAATAGTAGTATCGTTGGTTCTTTTCCAATATTCATGCGCCAAACGGATTGGATAACAAAGGGAATCAATTTCCCATTTTCTTTCGTGCAGCTCGGGTTTCATTTCCGTCAGATCATCTTTCCATTGGCTTTCGCCGTGACCGTCATTAAACGCATTTGCGTAAGGATCAATTAAAATACATTTGGATTGTCTGTTAATAACACCGGCAATAAGATTCTGCAATTCCGGATCGTTTTTCATCACTCGAAGATAAGGCCAAACTTGAGCCGAAGAATCCCGAAGCCACATCGCATTTATATCTCCGGTTATCACAAATGTGTCCGGTTTTCCATCGATGGTTTTATGGGTGACGGTCGTATCCAGTGTATTCGGGAAACAGTTTTCGAACATCCAGGCAATTTCACGATCTTTTATCAGTCCTTTCTGTTTTTCGATCTCAGCTTCTACGGATTTGCTTATAAATTTCCGTGCGATTGTTTCCGGTCTTCGCGTATTATAATCTTTTTGTTGGATTATGTTCGGGAAAACATTTGAAGATAAAATGCCGGCAGCGGCAAGTGACGAATTCACAATAAATTTTCTTCGTTTCATACTTTATTTTATTTTAAAAGTGGAGAGTGCTCGAATCGTTATTCGTGACTCAAAGATAGCGAATTGAAAGAGAATTAAATGATCCGATATAAATGTCAAAATCATGATGAAAGTTAAAAAATAATTTTCAATCAATCTTTTAATAAATTTTAACAATCAACCACTTGATCGGAATGAGATTAAATGTCGCTCAGCAATTATGAGATCAAATAAATGAATCTTTTATTTTCACATAAAATTGTAAAATCAAAACTCGCGAAGTAATCGATTTTAAGACTATTCTTTCCCACCTTTCAAAAGCATCCATATTGCGAAAGACATTTCACCAACAATGCTCGGAATCGCGACTATAGTTAAGAATATTGACGCATACGATTTATAATCGGGGAAAACGAAATGAGCTGTGGTATCTAAAATGTAGAGACTTCCGGCGATAGCGAGAAAAAGAGAAATAAATTTAGGTTTCTGAAACATTCTGCTAAGCAGAATCAAATGGATGCCAAAGAAAAACAATCCGATCAGCCAAATTGTATTAAATATTTCTACTTGATGGAGAATTTCTGAAGCTGAAGTAAGATTTAATGTAATTGGCAGCGCAAAAACAGCTGCACCCATTATCGCGGCATGCATCATCCGGAAATAGGTGGAAAGTTTTGAAAAAATATGCTCCCTGAAAATTTCATTCAAAGTCCATGCAACTACAACATCAAAGACAACAGTTATCATGAATGCCATAATCCCAAGTCGAACCATCAAATGATTTTCAAGTATAGTTTCAACGGGGTTTAATTTTAGTGATTCAAGAGCTAAAAAATTGGCGAAAATCGCGGCAAAAAAGATAATCAGATAGCTGATTCCGGTAATTAAAGAAAGTTTCCTCAGGCTCATTCTTCATTCCTCATTACAGTTGGTAAAAATTATAAAAATGAAATTGTGAAATTCGCTGATCAATTTCAATTAATGAGAGGTTATATCCGGTTTTCAGATTAGGAGAGATAATTTAAATAAATATAAAAAGGTTCGGCTTCGTGGAAGCCGAACCCTCAATTCTTATTTCAACAACATCATTGTTTTAGTTTCAATAAAATCATTTGCTTGAATTCTATAGATGTAAACACCACTGCTTAAATTCGCAGCGTTAAAATCAACTTGATAAGATCCTTCATTCATATTTTCATTCACAAGTTCTGCTACTTGCTCACCCAGCAAATCGTAAACTTTTAAGCTTACAAATCCGGATTCCACCAAAGAAAATTTGATATTTGTAGTCGGGTTAAAAGGATTCGGATAATTTTGAGAGAGTAAATATCCTTCCGGTAATGAACCATTCTCTTCAATCACACCGGTTGGAGCCGGCCATTGAATATCTGTAAAACTGGTATTGTGACTCCAATTAACATATTGATTCATATCAATTGAAGTTAATGTTTCTCTCCACGCATGATCGCTTGGCGGAACATCGTAACTTCCGTTTGAATTTAAATCTGCGTAGAAATCTACATTATAATTGGCTCCAGCCGTTAAACCCGGTGCGTAGATAGTAAAGTTGGGCAGAAGTATTTCATCAAGAGATGTACGATAAACTTCAAAGTCTGTTCCACTATCATAAACTCTTAATTCCAATTTTTGTCCTACATGAGGTGTCATGGATAAAAAGTTCATTACAAGTTGATATTTCCATTCAATATCCGTGAAACTGGTGTTATGAGTAAAACTAATCGTTTCATCACCGGTCGCGTTTGTAATTGTTTCTCTCCACGCATGATCAGTTGGAGGAGCGTCGTAAACACCGTTTTTGTTAAAATCTGCGTAAAAATCAACATTATAATTACCGCCAATTTTGATTCCCGGCAATCCAGCGGTATACGCAGCAGAAGGAACATTCCCGCTAACTCTGCCAACTTCCAATCCGCTATCGGTATCAACAACCCTCATTTCTAACATTTGGCCGACATGAGGAGTCATTGAACTAAAATCAACATTTACCATATAATCCCAACCTATATCCACGAAATTGGTATTATGAGTAAATGAGATTGATTCATCGCCCGCTACATTATCCAGTTCTTCCCTCCAGGCATGATCGGTCGGTGGTGCGTCATAAATTCCATTATTGTTAAAGTCAGCGAAAAAGTCCACAAAATAGCTCGATCCCACAAGAAGCAGAGTGAGTTCAACATTAAAACTCGCGGAAATTGTTGTAGAAATTCTTCCTACTTCGTTCATTGTGCTTTTATCGACAACTCTCAACCATAAAGTTTGATCGACATGAGGATTCATGGAAGCAAAGTTTACGGTCAATTTTTTAGTAGGAACACTTGAAGCAAGTCCGGCGTTTGTTACCAATGCAGAATTTCCACTTGCGCCTGAAGTCCACATTCCATAAGGATCTTGAAGTTCTTGCCCGTTTGTTACTCCATCACCATCGGAATCCAGCATGGCCAATTCCGGACCCCAAAGAACATTTCCGCCATTATCAAGAAATCGAGCTTCTACCATTTTACCAAATTCGTTTCTTGGTGTTCCGCCGCCGTTTGTATGGCATGTATTGCAACTATTTCTAAAGCCATTCGGAACTTGTCCGACTCTGAAATCTCTTCCTTCAATTTCAGAGAAAAGCAATATTATCAATAGTGCCGAAAAATAAGTGGTTGTTTTTTTCATGAGCTCTCCTTTTGTTTTAAACTAAAATATATGTTTGAACATTTTATGTAAAATAACAAATTACGGTTGTAAATGATACCAAATGTCCGAAAAAAAATAATTTTGTTAAATAAATCACATTGAAGGAGAGAGGGGCCAGGAAAGTGGTTGCGTAAGTGCTAAAAAAATGGAATAGTCATGAATATGAACTATCTCATTATTCAAGTAATCCGATAATAATCAATATAATATGAAGCTGAAAATGGATGCCGGAATATATTTTAAGAACGAATTCCGGTAAAAAGAAAAAGCCCGGTACCTAACAACCGGGCTTCTTGGAGGACCGCATTTAGCATTATTAATTTTTTTGTACTACTTCGTTGGTACTGAAAATTTTCATTTCGGGAAGATTCCTTAACATTTTCGATTTATCGGCTGTGTAACCGAGTTTTTCAAACGGCATTATTCCTTGGTTGGAATGGCAATCAACACATTCTCTTCCCTCTTTTTGGATTCCGTGATTAAACATCAAAGTACCGTATTGCCGCATCCAGAAAGGTTTAACATTTTCTGTAATTTTGCCGTTTTCATCTAACGGGTACTCCGAACTCCACTCATCAACTCCGAAATAATTCATAAACTCATCCATCATATATGCTTTGAATGGATATTCGTACATTCGTTTTACTATTGGATTTTTGACCGCTTTTTCAACTGCGGCAACCGGATCGCCGGATTCATAATATGTCGCGTAATCGAATGGGAGAATCATTGCCCCGAACGGACCTTGATTCGTTAAGTCTTCATACATTCGAGCATTAAAAAGTTTGAATGGATAAATCCTACTGTCACCTGAATTTTGAAGTGGTTTAATATTTTTCGCGATCATCTCTTTCCGCTTTTCGATCATTTCCGGAGTCATTTGCGAGAGAGTGTTAACGAACTCGTTCATGTAAGAGTCAATATCAATTCCCCTATCTCCCAATAATCTTTCAACATTACTTCTAATTTCGGCAATCGATTTTGGATTATCATAACCGGTAATTTGCTCCATCAAAGGATTGTATTCATCGGAATTATTCGGATTGTTTCCGAGCGCATTCGCGAGAAACGTTCCGTTGCCGTTAAACCATAAAAATGTATAACCAAGTCCTTCTTCACCGGAGTGGAGAATATCTGTTGGCGTATAAATTCCCTCTTCAGCATTATATGTCGGGTTCGTCCAATCTCTTAAAACCGCATTATATTCTTCGAGTGTTTTAATATGGCAAGTTTCACAAGCGAGTTTATCGGTGTGACCGTTTAACATAATCGCGGCCAAATTGTCCTTTAAGTGAGGTGCCGAAGTGTGGCACATTTCGCACGATACTTCTTTGCCGGGAAGGTCGTTCGCAACAAGATCAGTGCCCTTTGTTCCGCGTGGAATTTTATGTCCTTCCGGTACATGGCAATCGGTGCATATCAATCCGGCGGCATAATGAACATCGTGTTTGGGACTGAAAGGATTCGCTCTTTTCGCTCCTTCATGCAATAATCTTTGGTTTTCATAACCCAAATTTTTAGCGGAAATATTTTCGGCAAACGCATCACCACCCATGTTGTGTTGGTGACAATTCAAACAATTTTCATTTGTCGGATTTGTAACCGCCATCGCAGACTTTAATGTTCTATCTTGATTCCATCTTCTTCCAACTTCGTCTTGAATCACAAAACGATAATTCATGTCATACGTTTGTGAATGGCAGATCAGACAGTCAACACCTTGCTTTGCGGATGACGGAACATCACCGATCGGCATCATTTTTTCTGTCGCCGGATGATAATTTCCACCGATATGGCATTGACCACAGCCTTCACTTCGCCAGACTGTATCACCATGAGCAGATTCGGGGGTTGTCGCAATCAGTTCTGCCCAACCCGTCCATGAAAAACTTCCCGGAACACCACATGCTCGATCAATTTTTCCAACTGGAATTTGGTGACCTTCTTCATTTACTTTTCGACCATCGTAACCGAATGTTGTAAATCCGGCGGAAGTTTTCTGAAATTGAAAATGAACAGAATTAACAACATCTTCCAATACGTTTACCTGTTCAACTTCCCCGTTAGCATGAGTTACGCTAATTTCCTCGTGACATTCCATACAAGTTTCCGGTCCTTCATACTGCCGAATTCCCGCTTCTTCAAAGTACTTGATATGTTTAAACTTACTCGATTTTGTAAAAGACGGTGTATTAACCAGCAAGTTAATTTTTTCCTGTTTTACGGCAGGATCAGTAACATCCCAAGTTAATTTTTCGGCTTCTGCTATTTTTTCCTCTTTCACTAAGTCAATTTTTAATCTTTGAAATTCTGCGTCGGAAACCTCAACGCTGCTTTCGTAGGTTAATTCGGCGTTTTCAACTCCTGTATACCACTCAAACATCGGCGGATAAATGAATTGCATAAAAATCCAGCCGAATACTGCTAATCCGATTAAAGTATAAACTACTTTTTTCGTTTTACTTGATTTCCCTTTCTCAGACATCTTTTCACCTGATATTATTTTTTACTAAAAATTTTGTGTATTGAAATTGTATTCGTTTGGTCGGCATGACATGAAATACATTCAATATTTTGCTTCTTCGTTGAATTTAAATCCGTCCAATTATGAACAATCAGCAAATCCCTTAATTCCGCTTTTTGTTGATATTCATTGTCGCTGATGTGGCAATCGAAACAGACTTGATTATTTGCTGAAATCAACTTGGTGGTTTTGGGATTTAGGCTTGTCTTTATTGCCATTGTATGCGGATCATGACAAGTACTGCATTTAAATTCAAGCTCTTTGTGTACCGAGTTATTTACAGCTTCCGAAACTTTTCCCAGCTGAACACCTTTTACATCAAGTTCGTTATCATGGCAATCTTCGCAGTCAAATTCTTCGTATGATTCCTTCGGGTGCGGGAATGACTCAAAATCCGAAGAATGACAATCGGTGCAAACCAACTCTCCATGATGGCTTTCATCAAACAAGGTTTTGTTTACCGCTAAATTTTTAATTCCACCGGTGTTCTCAATTCTTTTGCTTAAAGTTTTCATTCCATGGCAGCGCAAACAATTGGAGTTTTCATCCGATTGGGCGTTAATTAATACAACACAACTGAAAATTAATACAACAATTATTCTTTTCATTTTTCCTCAATCTATTTTAGACCCTAAAATACTTCTCCAAAAAAAATCATTCCGAATTTACAGTTCTCATTGCTGACATTAGTTCATCCAAACTTGAGATGATTTTTTCAACTTTTGACTCATCCATTGTTTCAATAATTCGGGAATGTAAATTCACGCAGGCATTGGTTACATTTTCCACAAATGGAATGTTTCTTTTACTGATTGAAATTGTAACGCTTCGTTTATCTGGTGAGTCACTTGAACGGACAATTAGTCCCTTTTTTTCAAGATTTGTTATGATTTGTGTTATTCTTCCGTAAGTGAGTGAAGAATATTTGGATACATCACCAACCGAAATTCTATCATGCTTTTTCAAAATTTTTAGAATTTTAACTTCGGCAGGCGACAAGTTAAAAGAGGAAGCGAAATGGGAATCCTTCTCCTGGCATAATCTTGCTAATTCGCATGTTAATTCAGCTAGTTTCTCTGCTTGGGTAATATTTATGACTTTCGCATCCATTTATAGAAATTTTATACCCTAAAATAATATAGTACATTAAGATGCGCAAGTATTTTTAAAATCGTGAGATTGGTTTCCCACTAAACTCTTAATCATGATTTGTATCATTCCAAAATAATTATGGGTGTAATCCATATTGAGATTCAAGTATTCACAAAACAAACTATTCCGCAATCAATCAACGATTTCTTCCAACTTGCCATTAATATCCAATCCCGCATGTTTTCCTTCCCCTTCGAAAATAATTTTACCGGATTTTCTATCGACTAATTTTACTTTGATTTTAGAATCTAATGACTCCGAGACGCGTTGAGTCATTTCATTTTCGTATGGCCCGTGAAGCAGTCCCCCCTTGGTTCTTTCGGCATTTGCGATGAGGATATGCTTTTTGTCATGGACTTTAAACTCAGTATAATTTTCGTTCACTTTTAGATGGTCCAAAACAGCTCCAGTGTAGGTAGCGAACTTGTAGAGTTTTTCTCCAATTAATAATCCTATTATGAATCCCCGAAAAGAAGAGAATAACCACGGAATTTTTGCAACCGATCCTGTGAATGAAACGGTAGGATCATCAAAATGATTGGTTTGCATCCAGACGTAAGAACTGGGGAAAGAGGAACCCCAATCTTTTTCACCGTATCCCTTTCCGCCATCAAAGGTTATTTTCGCGCCATTGATTGTTAATTCTCCATTCACAGAATGATTCAGACTGATTATACCATGATTACATTCCATAAACGGAACGTATGAATACCACCCCATTATTCCGGGCGAAAGCAATGTTTTAGGCCATTCTTTTTGATTGTTAAAGAACAAACTGCCTTTAAGATTTAGATTGTCCGAATCCAAATCTAAAATTAGTTTTTCATCGCTGAAGAATGAATTTCCAATTTCAATTTCAAATCTGTCTGCTGTAAAACGGAAATCATTTTTATCATATTTCAGGTAGAATGATTCATGATTTTTTCCATCTAAAATTTGAATAAAACTGTGTTCTTTCGATTTATCCGCCGAAAGAAATATCCCCGGGATAACCGCCAAGATATTTTTTTCATCAGGTGAAACAATCTTATAAAACCAACCTTCAAAAAAATCTGATTTCTTTTTTGCGCCGTGATAAACTTCGGGCTTGCCGATTTTTGACAAATATTCGAACATGTTTCCTTCATTTTTTTCGTCTATTTACAATTTAACAAATTGCATTTTATTCACTATGGTTCGATTAACTAAAATAATTATCCGTATTTTCATTCGCTCTTAATATTCAAAAAACCAGAGGATACGTTTTGTCGAAGAATAAACCAACTTTTGCCCAAATGATACGCGCCCCTTTTCTTTCATCAGTTTATGCTCCAATTCTTGCGGGAACTGCCGCTTCGGTTGTAATAACTCACGACTTGGACTTGATCGCATTTATTCTTGTTATGATAATGGGAACCGGACTTCACGCGGCAACCAATGTCTACAATGATATTTACGATACAATTCAAGGAACGGATAAAATAAACGAAAACCGTAATGAATTTAGTGGTGGGAGCGGAATACTCGTCACAAATCCGGACTATTTTCCCAAAATGTATAACGTTGCGAGAATGAGCCTTATTGTTGCGTTCATCGCCACAATTGCATTAACATTTGTGATTAACGAACGGCTTTATCCACTTCTTTTCGGACTCTATTTTCTCTCGGCATTTTATGCAAAATATTATACTGCCGCTCCGGTAAAACTAGCTTATCGCGGACTCGGTGAAATTTCGGTTTGGTTAGCTTTTGGGCCGATGGGTGTATTGGTCGCATCGGTAAGTCAAAATTTAGGATTGCATGAATCAATTTATTGGGTGATGCCCGCGACGGGATTGAGTACAATGTCAATTCTATGGATCGGCCAAATGATCGATCTCGACGCCGACAAAGCAACCGGTAAATTGGGAATGGTTTCGAGAATCGGATTAGAAAAAGCAAAAACGGTTTTCCCGTTTATACACTTCTTAATCATATTAAATATCATTTTGCTTCCCATTTTCACCAATGAATTCAGCTACCTTATTTATATCGCGTTGCTGCCATACGCTCTAATTTTGCCAAAAATATTGAAATTAGTCTCATCAGAAAGAAGCACACTCGAAGAGATAAAAAAAGGTGCGGGATTGAATGTGCAACTTCATCTGCTTTTTTCAATTTCGTATTTAGTGGGGTTTGTCATTCAGATTTTTGTATAAAAAAAAGTCCAACTTTTGATTACTAATTTCAAGTATTGAAAAGTTGGACTTTTTAGAATGGCAGTTTATTTCATCAACATCATCTTGCGAACTTGAGTGAAATCTTCGGTTTTTAGTTTGTAGAAATAAATTCCGGAGGTTAATTGAATGGCGTTGAAATTGACCGAATACTTTCCTGCCGGCTTGACTCCCTGAATTAAATTTTCAACCAGCTCGCCCAATTGATTGTAAACAACCAATGATACATTTGTTTCTTTCAACAATGTGAAATTTATGGTTGTAGTCGGATTGAATGGATTCGGATAATTTTGAGCTAATTCGATTTCATTTGGTTTAGATCCGAATTCGATTTCGATTACGTTGCTGTATTCGAATTTACCGTCAAAATCGATTTGTTTTAATCTGTATTCAGCCGCACCGAAGTATGGTGCGCTATCAACAAATTTGTAATCTTGAGGAATAACCGTATTCCCGATTCCTTCAACAAATCCAATTTTTGCAAATGAGTTTCCTTCATCAATCGATCTTTCAACTTCGAAACCGTAGTTGTTAATTTCGGTGGCTGTTGACCAATTCAATTCAATTGCATTTTCTTTTACTGAAGCGGAAAAGGTTCCAAGTTCGACAGGTAGAGGATCATCAAGCACCAGGGTTATTCTTCCAGTATTTACATCTGTATAAAAATAGACATCTTGATCGTTGCTAGTGGTCGCGAATTCAAGATTTTGGGCATCCTCACTTCTTCCATCAATTCCCCAACCGTTCCAAGAACCAGTGTAAACACTTTTTATTTGATAATTACCTGCCACCAACGAATTTGTATGATAGCAATAAATTCCATCGCCGGCAGCCCAATCTCCATTTGTACCATCATCCCACATGGTGGTAGACGCATCGCTATTATTCCAATTACCACCTGAGATCTGAGATTGCCAATTACCAACAGCTGTTAGTGTTGTAGGTTTCGTTTCATTTGTGTTAACGACATTTTGTGTAGCATACCAGCCATCGGTATTTTCATTTGTATTAAGAGTAAACAGAACTGCTTGATCGGCAGAAGTTGTATAATACCATGAATTTGCTGTTGGCCAAGTAATATCCCAAGTTCCATCAGTAACTTTCCAGCCATGATAGCCAGTCGATGCAACCGTCATTTCTCGTGAATAAATTCCATCACTTGCATTTTCATCACCATTTGTCCCGTCATCGTACATTAAATCTGAATTGTTGACCCATCCCTGATGATCACCCGCAACATAATATGTCTGGGCAGATAAAACTGTGCTAAAAACAATTATCAAAACTGCGGTAAATAATTTCTTCATAACACCTCCAAGTTTTATTGATTCTTAATTACTTCAAAACCATCATTTTTTTGATTTGAATGAAACTTGCGGTATAAAATTGATAAAAATAAACTCCACTTGCAAGAGCAGAAGCGTTAAATTTAACAGAGTATTCACCGGGAGCTTTCACATCGTCGACCAAAGTATCTACAAGTGTTCCAATGCTGTCAAAAACTTTAATTTTTACATTTGAGGATTCTTTCAAGCTGTATCTTATAGTTGTGTTCGGGTTAAACGGATTGGGATAATTCTGATATAGTTTAAAATTATTTCCTATTTCTTCATCTGATTCTGCTGAATTCGGCGCGTCGGTTTCGATAACAACCATCGTCCAATATTTCAGATCCGGTACGGAGAAACTAACCGTTTTTCCATTCTGTTCGAACGGAACTTCAACCGGAACAGCTTCTAAAAAGTCGGGAGATGCAATCCACACTTTAGTTGCTTGTTCATCAATTTCCGTATGTACCGGAATATTTTGTATTAGCGAAGGAGTGATTTGTGCAGCATTATCATCAACCCAATCCATTGTCGGAGCATCAACAAAATTTATGAGATGAAAAATATATCTGTTATCCTTCTTTCGAGGGAAAGCCCAGACTTGACCTTGAGCAGGAGGCCAATCGGTAAAAAGAATTGTGGTATCACTTTCGAGCGTGTAGTCATTTGTTTCAACATTATCCCGCAGCAAATTTTGATAAGCGACGGAAAAATCATAATAATTTATTAAAGCAGATTGGAGTGTTTTCGACATTGCAAGTTTGCTTGAGGGGAAATATTCGTGAGAAAGCATATGTTCGCCTAATTCCAGATGAGCACCACCAGAAGCGAAAATTACAGCATCGGCAAATAAAACGGATGGTGTATTAAACGTTCCACTTGATTTTCCGTAGTTCACATAAGCGGCGAGAACCGTATTCAGTTTATTATCTCCGTAAAAATTATTCGTAAGAATGATTGTCGCCAAATCTCTATAACCGTGGTTTGGAGACCAAACCTCGGTGTATAGAAAATCAACCGGTGAATCCGCAATTTGCGATTGCCCATATTGGTTAACGGCATTCATTACTAAATTACCGATCGATGAATCCTTCGCCGCCTCCAAAAACGGTCTGTAATAATCTCTCAAAATTATCCGCCGGTTTTCGGAATTGTATTTACTGCCTAAATCTCCGAGTTGGTCGACATGCCAGCCATCAAATCCGAGAGCCGAAATTGAATTTTTCATTTCGTGAATGATGTGTGCGTTCCATAAAGAATTGGAAATATCCATCAAAAAAATATCACTCACCCAATTATCGGGAAGGTCGTGAATTGCCGGAATAGAAGCCGCGGCATCATTAAATAATCGCCAATCAGTCGGGACTCCATCCGAAGGCGCATCATCAAATGATCCGAACAGTAAGTTATACGCCATTGCTTTCATATTAAATGAATGCGCTAAATCGATATAACCTTTAACAGTATTAAAATAAATTGTCCTATTTGCAAGATCATTCCAAGTTGCTGACGGATTCTCAACAGTACCCTTTAGGGGCAGATGATGTTTCCAGTGATAATCATAAAATTGAATTCCGTTAATGTGAAACCGCTTCAAGTTGTTTACAAAATATTCCATCGAAGTCGGATTCAAATTCCCGTAACTTGAGAGAAAACCATAACGTGGAAATTTCGCCCAATCGGATGAGACATCTATTCCGATTGATTTAGCACTCACAACCGAATCATCCGGGTTGCGCAATTGAACTTCCATCAAGTATCCTCTGTAATCAGCCTGAGGAGCTTTCCAATTAATATTGAGATTATCAGAATTTATCAGTTCATAATTCAATGTATCTTTTATTGAAAGGAAAAAATGAAATTTTGCTGTAAGTGTGTAACCGGACACATTCCCATCAAACTCAACAGTAGTAATAACATCATCACCGGGATTGTATCTCGCTTTGTCGTTATTCAGTTCACTAATTGACTGTGCCGGAATTAGATTTGAAGTTAAGAGCAGAAATAAAATTATATATTTTTGTTTCATAAAAATGATCTTTCTTTACAATTTGATAATTCTTAGGTGATCAAGCAATAGCGAATTCGTTTCTATGTTCATATTTTCATTATGTGGTTCAAACTTGAGCGTGATAGTGTTTTTACCTGCCTTTAAATTAACGAACTCCGAATTGGAATATCCCCACTCATGAATCGTTTCCCTTCCCCTTTGAGGAAGTACGGCAATAAAAGAATAGTTATCGTTAACATATACCGAACGAATCGCGCATTTGTTGTCAGTATTTATTGGGCCGTTCGAATTATTGTATCGGAAATCAACCTTATATTTACCGGTTTCGGGAACTTCGAAATTGAAGTTTAATTCTAAATTATCTGATTTGGTTAAACTCAGATATTTATTATCGCTCGCCCCATTAATTTGTGAAAGAAAATTTTCTGCGGCAGGTTTTACAAATTTCAATTCCTGAATTATCGAAACTGGTTGGGATAAAAATGAATAAACACCGCTTTTATTCACCGCTCTTACTTGAAATTCGGCATAATCTTTTAACTCGCCAAAATCAAAACTATTCCTGTAAACAGTTTCGAAGGATTTTCCATTGCGAAAAATCTCATAATTTTCCGCAGATTCAATTTTATCCCATATCAGTCGGGTTTCTTCAAGTTGAACATTGGGCGTTTCCGGCGCGAATTTCACTTCCCGAATCAAACCCTTATCCGAAACAATATTGTTTTTAAGAATAATATCAATTACATAATCCCCTTCATTATCGGCGGGGAACAATGCTTCATCACTCTCTTCCCCGTTAATTTTGAACGAAATAATTTCATTTCCGAATCCGTTCACGTTAATTACCAACTTCGCATTCCTATACTTGAATTCGCTAATGGAAATATTTCGATACACATCAAATGGAATATTCGGTGTGAATTTTATTCCATCTCCGCTAAAATTCATTCCCAAATAAATTCTATAAACGATCGCCAAATTTGCGGCAACCGACCAAAGTTGCCGGTCACTGTTAATTTCCGTTCCCACTGGATCACCGTTCTCAGCTACAAAATTTTCTTTGTTTGTTAAAAATAAAGCAGCGACCCGATAAATTGAACCAATCGAATGTTGGAGCTCAAATGTATTCCCGGTTTTGGCGGAAGCCCAAGCGTAGTAACCAACGACGAAAGGCCAAATACCATTATTATGATAAGGAGGAATTTCGCTTATTTGCGGTGAGATTGATGGAATGCCGAAATTCGAAATCGGATAATTCGTGATAACTTTTCGGGATGTTTCCGGTTCTAATATTTCGAATAAGACTGAAAGTGATGTTCCGAGCGCTTCTGTTTTATCAGACGCACTTAGGAATTGATTCCCGTAGAGATATTGCGAAAGACGATCACCATCTTCATTTAATAAATATTTATTCATCCCATCTTTTATCATTTTGGCTGTTGAATAATATTTTTCGTTAGGTTCGCCCAATATTTTCGAAATCTGGGCTAATATTTTAAATGATTGATAAAAAGCCGCATTTGTTCCTAAACACTGTGATTTGTAAATATCTTTCGGCTCCATCCATTTTGGATAAGTCTGTTCGCGCCAATCAAGAAAAGATGATTCACCCCGAATCAATCCGGTTGATTTATCTAAAACTGAAAGCAAATCAACGTCCAATGAATTTTTAATAATTGGATAAATTTGCTTCAACCATACTTCATCGCCTGTTGTAAGATAAACTTCCCAAGCGGCTAAAATCCACGTAATTCTATCGGATGAAACCGGCCATGATCCGCCCGTTCCGGTATCTTGAATGAGTCTATTTTTTTCGTCGACCTTTGCCATCAAACTTGTTTTGCAAGCATCGGGTGCAATTGCCGCGAGCGAAAGTAAAATGCTGTAACTGATATCGCGAGTCCAAACACCCGTCCACTTTTTACCCGCCATCAGCGCTCCGTCATCGCGGATATCCTGTTTAAATTCTTCTAAGGAGAGATTGTAGAGTGTTTCCGTAATTTTTACATTACTCGAAATTTTGGGGAACTCCGAAATATCCTCACTCAAATTCCAAAATGCGTAACCATTTTTAATTGGACGGGAGGAGGAATTTTCAAATGTCAGAGTTATTTCAAAAATTCCATCGCCGTTTTCATCAGTCATCCTTAATTTAGGATCAGCTTCAAAACTCCAGTTTAGAGGAGTGGTTCCGCCAAAAATATAAGGAGCGTCCATATCCTCAGATTTAATAACGGAACCATCGAAACATCTGAACTTGCCGTTTGCTTCAAGTTCTTTTAAAACAGATCTCATATCCAGTCGGAATGTGACATCAAAAGAATGATTCATTTTGATTTCAAAATCTTCTCCTTGCGGAAGGGAAGCCCCGACCGGATCGTCCTCTCCAAACTTAAAAACCGGAGTGATAAATTTTCCGTCTTTTGGGTTCATATAAACAGAATGGTCTTTCCCCGAAACCGCTTCATTGTCTAACCCGTTGATAGAAAATTTAAATTTCACTATTCTATCAAATCCTTCACTGAATGTTTTCAGGTAATTGGATTTAATTGACTTGGAATTCAGCACAATTCCACTATAATTTCCCTCTCTGACGGAATCAGCATAAACCGAGAATGCCGGGTTTGAGACAAGCAAATCTTGGGAAGCAATTATTCCTGACGCCAATATCATGATTAAAAACAGCTTCTTCATTTATTATTCCGGTCAATTATTTAAGCAAAATCATTTTTTTGACAGATACCGAACCATTCAAGTTCAAACGATAAAAATACATTCCGCTTGCTAAATCCATAGCTTTGAAATTAACTCTATAAGTTCCCGCTCTTTGTTCTTCGGAAACCAGTAACTGAACTTCTTCACCAATTGAATTATAAATACTTAATTGAACGAAACCGACTTCAGGCAAACTGTATTCGATTGTTGTTTCAGGGTTAAACGGATTTGGATAATTTTGTTTCAATGTAATTTGTGCGGGAACATTGTCGTCAATTTTTCTGACACTTGAAACTACGGTTGCCCATGTATCTTTTATAACAACTATGGTGTCGGTAACAGGTATAGTTGCGGCATGATCAATTCCTGATGGAGCTGAATTATCCAAATATCCCGGATTTGAACCCGCATCCGCTTCAACACCCGGATAATAAGCGCCGTATTTATAGGTAATTCCGCCAAGTGGTTCTCCGGGTGGGAATATTATGATTGCCGACCAAATATTATCACTGGCAACTTCGTCTCCGTTTGTTCCGTCATCATAAAGCAAAGCTAGTTTTGAATCAGCAGCGACCGTATCCGCGATCGTCCAATCTCCTGCCCAGCTTCCGAGAGGTGAAGGAGCTCCCTTAACAAATACAAATTCGATAGAATCGCGGGGAATAATTGCGTTGTTGTATCTGTTTGCGGCACCTTCCGGAATATTAACCGTAAACAAGACTTGAACTTCATCATCCGATTTCGCGACAGGTGTAATTCGAGGAACAACGACACCCAAATCAACTGAATCTCCGTCATCACTAAAAGTATATAAATTATTTCCGCCAACTTCCCATCCGGTGTTTGAAAACCGAGCATCGGGGCTCGCTTTAAATTTATATCCGGTTTGTGCTCCAAGTGGTGCTGAAGCAGGTAATTCAACCGTTAAAACTGTTGTGTACAAACCGACGGTGAAAAGATCGGGAACCATTTCGGGATCGCCGTCTACTAAAACAGCATCGTATACGTTATCTTCCGTAGAGCCCCAAAATCCGCGAACTTCAAGAATATCTTGAGTCGGATCGAAATAGCCGAGTCCGCTACCTAAAATATTTATTAAATCAGCTTGAAATTTTATTTTATTCTGAATTCCAATTCCGGTGGATATAATTTCAACTCTTGGTTGGACTGCTTCCAACTCAAATGTTGTATCATCAGCGGCAAATACGAACGCTCTACCGTCGTATCCCGTAACCGGATCGCCAGCTTCCCAGCCACCGTCGTAAAAAGCTTCATTCGGCGAGCCTTTAAATTTCCAGCGCGCTGTATCCCCAACCACCATACCGGCCGCTGAAGTTAAAACCAATTGAGTTTTGTACTGACTGGGATTTTGAGGATCGAGAGTTAGTTGACGATCTCCGACAACAGAAACTTCGCCGTTATCCCAGTTTAATCCTTCAATCGTAAGTTGATGGTCCGCGGGATCAAAACCATTATCGATTAAAACGGTCATATCGGCAACAAAAGTTACCGTGTTTTTAATTTGTGCGTTTGTTAATGATACGAAAAGTAGAAGAAGTGATACGATGTAAAAACGAACTTTCATTTTTGACTCCTGAATTTTATTTACAATACATTTCAGCAAAAAGAATGCCAGAGATAATAGTTTGATTAAAGGCTGAGATCGTGGTTTATGATTTTGGTGTAATAAAATAGTTCACAATTTGTGAAGATCATTTTCACATTTTGTGAATTATTTAAGTTCCAGAGTCGACACAAGACGGGAATAATTTGAGGCAGAAATACCCAATTTTGTAGCGGCTTCAATATCGGTTGACGAATTTTTTCGAACGAACCTGACATATTCTTTCACTGATTTTTGTCTGAAATCTTTCAACGAGATAATTTCATCGACTGCGATAAAAGAATTTAGGTTTGTCGACGGATTATTTCGGCTAGTCAAATTTTCAAGCATAAAACTTAACGGATCGTTTTCATCCTCGGATAATGGAACAAGAAGCATACGTTGTGCAACAGAGCGTAACTCACGCACATTGCCTTTCCATTCAAGAGAATTTAGTTTGTGAATCTGCTCGCGCGATAATTGAGGAACTTCCACATTAAATTCTTTGGCGTATTTTCCAAGAAAATGTTTAAGCAATATTACTATGTCGGATCTTCTTTCCCGCAATGGAGGAATTTTTACGGGGAAAACATTGAGCCGAAAAAACAAATCTTCGCGAAATTCCCCGGCATCGGTCATATTTAATAAATCACGGTTAGTGGCGGCAATTACCCTTACATCAACAGAAATCCGTTTTTGCCTTCCGATCTTTTCAATATCGCCTGACTCGAGAAAGCGTAATAATTTAACCTGGGCGGAAAGTGTCAGTTCGCCAATTTCGTCAAAGAAAACCGTTCCGCCGTCGGCAATTTCTAACAATCCTTTTTTAGCTTTATCTGCGCCGGTGAACGCACCTTTTTCAAATCCGAATAATTCGCTCTCTAATAAATCTTTTGGAATTCCAGCACAATTAACCGTAACAAAATTATCGAATTTCCTCTTACTCAAATAATGGAGATTTATGGCCGCGAGTTCTTTTCCGGTGCCGGATTCTCCTTCAATTAAAACATTCCCATCTGATTGGCCGTAATGCGAAATTATTTTTTTCACTTTATTGATTTCGCTGGAATCACCAAGAAGTTTGTTTGCGTCAAGTATTTTTTCAATTTCATTTGAGAATTTTGTATTGCTTTTTTGCTGTGCTTCAACAAGTTTTTTCTTTTCAAACGCGTTTTTCACGCTGATTATAAAATCAGTCGGCTGATAAATTAATTCTTTGATGTCATTCGGAAATTTAGTGCAATACCAAAAAGCGCCGGAATCAAGAAGCTTTTGAGCGAAATCGTAGTCGTTTATATTTAAAGTCATTTTTGTGATAACTATGATTTGGAGACAGATATTTATCTCTTTTATTTTTTTAATCAGATCTTTTCCCATTAAACCGCCTGCAATCTGGAAATCCATAATCACGATATCTATTTCATTGTGATTTTCATTCAAAAATTCCACGGCGGTTTTGCCGTCGGAAAAAATTTTTACGATTTCGTTTTCATCCGAATATGCTAAAGTTTTTTGGACACGCAAAGCGTCGAAGCTTTCATCTTCTATCAGCAGTATTTTGATCTTCTTTCGCACTCGTAAATCTCAGTTTAATTCAAGAATAAATCTACAGCCGCCTTGGCTCAAATTTTCCACATCTATTTTCCAGCCGCAACCTTTTACAGCCATATTGTAAGCTATAAAACAGCCGTAACCGAAATGATCACCGAATTCATTTTCACGTTTTATGTTTTCGTGAAAAATCATTTTTACGCCATCGGCATCTTTTTCCAACAAATCAGATTTTATACCTACGCCATTATCTTGAACCCAAATTATTGATTTGCCGGCGGCAACATTGTGCTCAGTCGTTATTGTAATTTCAATATTCCGTTCGCTGTTGTGCGACAAACTATTTTGGATCAATGGTTCGAGAATTTCCCAAATCACAAACTCATTGATACCAATCACCGGAAAATTCGGATCAAGTTCCACTTTAAACTTTATCGCTTCGGTTTCAACCGTAAGTCGTTGAAAAACATGGTCCACCAAAAACCGAATCACATCATTAACGTTCGTTCTGTAGTAGGGATTGCGGATAGTATTAATCGGTGGTTCGTACCATTTCATATCATAAACAACGCGGGAAATAAAACTTGTATATTTTGAGATTCGTTCACTCAATTCATCATTGCCTTCAACTTTTGCTAAATCCTCTTGGATAAATCCCATAATTCTTTCGGATTTGTGATTGGCGTGGTAAATCCTTTTTGTGAAAATAAATTCTTTTTCGTGTTTAATTCTTTCTTCAAGCAGCTTTTGTTTTTGTTCATAAAGCTCTTCTTGAGTTTTGTTTTTCTGTTTCACAATTCGTGATGATATATTATATACAACCAGCAGACCAAGTAAAATCAGTATCGAAAGTGCAAACGACATTAAATCGTAATTGGCTAAAAACTCACCTTCCAATTCTGAAAAGTTAGGTTTGCTCTGAATATAGATGATTCCCGAGAACTCCCCCTCCGGCACGAAAGGAATAAAGCTGTGAAAAACTTGGTTGGAATCAACGACGGTTTTGGGAATTTCATTAGTGAGTATTTCATTCTTCACGAGATTGAAAAAACTTTTTGCTTTTCCGTATTCATTCATCGGAGGAGAAATGTTGCCACTCCTTTCGATAAAATTTTCAAATAGTACTTCACCGTCATCAATAATAAAAAATTCTTTGTTGTAATAAAAAAACAAACAAACTTCAATAATATCATCCTCTACCAATTGTTGATTCATCAAAACGTCAAATTTTTGAATCATTTTTTTTCGTTCGTTTGCGGTCACTTCCGCATCCAGGCGAATGGTTTCAATCAACATTTCAAACGAGTTGGCGGTTGAATTCGCTATTCTGTCAGAGGAATACCGTCTGTACCAATCTTGTGTATTGTTCAGAAATGCCCCGAGAGAGTCCTTAATCACAAAAAATACAACGACTTCGAATACAATTATCATCATAAAGAGCAGGCTTATATGCCGTAACTCGAAATTATATTTTTCAGCTTTGCGAAGTATTTTCACTTTTCGTTGCTCACAGATAACAATTCAAATTCTTTTTCCGCATCCAAAATTGCTTCATCTGTTCCGATTTCTTGTCTCAAAACTTTATTAAGAGAACCAGAAAGTATTGAGGAAAATAGTGTGTAATTTTCAACTCTCGGACGATAAATTCCATACCCAAAATTTGTATTAAAGAATTCAATTTTGCCGGAATCCGTGGAATTATCATCGGAGAAGTAGAACGATTTAGTCGATGGAAGAAATCCTTGCATTTCATACATCAGCAGTTGAGATTCTTCACTTAGACAAAATTTTATAAATTCCGCAGCTTCTTTTTTGTTAGAAGAAAATTTCGATAACATTAAATTCCATCCGCCGAAAGTATATGATTTTGGTTTTCCCTTAAAATGCGGAAGAGGGACTATTTTGATTTTTTCTATTTTCTTTTTGTGTTCTTCACTCGGTTCGAAAAAATTAAATGAGTTTGGCCAGCCGCGAATAAAAATTCCATCTGAATCTAAATATGAAATCAAAACTTCGGTTTCCTGCATATTCGTTACTTCCGCTGGGGTAAGTTTATTTTCATTAATTAATGATTGAATAAACTTGAATGAACTTAATGTTCGTTCCGAGCCTATCTCGATCGGTAGTTCGGAATTGTAATTTTGAGCGGAGTAAATCTCCATAAAAAAACAAATCAATCCTTCGTAATTATCTGCCGAGAAGAAGAAAAATCTCTCGGAATCAGAAAAATATTTTTCTCCCAATTCAATAAACTCTTCCCAGGTTATTGATTTTTCTAGTGTGCGTTTAAGGATTGCGGAATTTGGTAATTCAGAAATCAAATCGGACCTGTAATACATTACACCCATATCAATATATAAAGGAGCAGCGACGAGTCGGTTGTTATAAATACAAGGCGTCAAAGCTTCGCCAATTATATTTTGTTCGATTTCATCCGGGAAAAATTTACGCAAATCTTCGGACCACTTCGCGAATCTCGGAATCCAAACTTGATCGATTGAAAAAACATCAATCTGATTGCTTTCACTCCGCAAATATTTTGTAAAAAGTTGTTTCCGTTCGGCTGAACTAAATTTCTCTAATGGTAAATTAACAAGTTCAACTTTTATTTTTCCATTGTATTCCGAGTTGAAACGTTTGATGATTTCTCTCTGTGCCAGTGAAATGTTATCGGCAAAATATATTGTAACCGGTAATTTGTTTTCAACTGATTCAGGATTCGCCTGGGGTGAAATCACGAAATGAATCAATACTAATAGCAGAAGTGAAAATAGAAATATTAGGTAAATGAATTTACTCGGTTTGAACCAGGATGATTTGTTATGTTTTTTCATCAAAATGAGTTCGAAATCAGCCTAAACTGTTTATAAATGAATTGGCAAAATAATTGCTTCTTTTACTGTTAATTTATCAAAGAAGATTGATTTTAGCGAAAAATTAAAACAGAATTATCGTTTTATAGAATTATAAACGATTTCTGAGAAAATAAGCTCAATTCGTTCTTTGCGGTAAATAGAATAAATCGCTCTAGTTTGCAAAAGGATAAAACAGTCTTAATATATAAAAGAGGAAACCATGAAAAGATATTTGTATTTGTCATTAATGCCCGAAGCTTTAATCGCTTCAATGCTTCCGCCGGAGGAATTTGGGAATTACCTCGCTGTGGGAACAAGAAAACGAACCCGCGGGCAAGCTATGTTTTTTGAAGTCGATCCCGATTTTGAAAGCGATTGGTTCAATATGGAAGACATCGAAAAACGGTGTGTCCCCCATTCAGACGGAAGTCCAAAACGTTCCAAATATTTATCCATCTATCGGGTATTGGAGCATGTCCCTTTAGAAAAATTAAAAAACCTTTATCTCGTTACCGATGACGGTCGAGTACTCGGATTGAAAAAAGGCGAATATGTTGCCTCGCAACAACAAAAACTTCACCTTTACCAACAAATCTGTCCAACAACTCCACGGGTTGCAAGCAGATTCAACGCGATTGATTTCGTAAAAAATTTAACCGATACAACTCAGCCTGTTTCGGTTCCAAAATTGGTTTTTATTGAATTAAAATTGGATGATCTGGCAACCGATCCTATCAACGGTTCAGATAACGACCTTCCCTATCCAAACATTGATCACTTGAGAGACTGTTTAACAAAACTCGACATGGATGAAGATAAACCGAACAAAACTGTAATCCGATTTATGCAGCGCGACCTTTTTTACAGAACGATAAAAAGCGGGATTTTTGTCGGCGATCAGGAAACATTTATTCATTTTCCTTTCCCGACTAAAAAGGAATTAGAGAACGAATATTACACCTGGTGGCGTTCGGCTTTAATAGTAGGATTCCACTAATAAATGATTGAATATTAAATGGAGATAAAAAATGATTAGTAATTTATTCTGGATAATACCCGTCTGCTCTGTTTTTGCGCTTGGCTTTGCGTGGTATTTCTTTAAAGAAGTGATGAAAGAATCCGAAGGGAACGAACGGATGATAAAAATTGCGACCTATGTTCGACAAGGCGCTATGGCATATCTTCGCCAACAATACAAAGTAGTTGCTCTGTTTTTTCTTGTTATGACAGTAGTTTTTTCCATTATGGCTTACATCCTCGAAGTTCAAAATCCTTGGGTTCCTTTCGCATTTATTACGGGTGGATTCTTTTCCGGGCTGGCAGGCTTTTTTGGGATGAAAACAGCGACATATGCTTCAGCACGAACCGCAAATGCAGCTCAGCGATCATTAAACGAAGGACTCAGAATCGCTTTCAGAAGCGGCGCGGTTATGGGACTGGTTGTTGTTGGATTAGGTCTGCTTGATATTTCAATCTGGTTTATAGTTTTAAACGCATTTTACCCAACCACTCCAACCGATGGTCACAACATGGTAGTTGTAACAACAACAATGTTAACATTTGGCATGGGAGCTTCGGCTCAAGCGCTTTTTGCTCGTGTTGGCGGCGGTATTTACACAAAAGCTGCGGATGTCGGCGGTGATCTGGTCGGAAAAGTTGAAGCCGGAATCCCTGAGGATGATCCTAGAAATCCCGCGACAATTGCGGATAATGTCGGGGATAATGTTGGCGATGTAGCGGGAATGGGAGCGGATTTGTACGAATCATATTGTGGTTCGATACTCGCGACGGCGGCTCTTGGCGCTTCAGCTTTTATGTCATCACCGGTTTTACAATTTAAGGCTGTTATCGCGCCTATGTTAATTGCGGCTGTCGGGATTCTTCTTTCGATCCTCGGAATATTTATGGTTCGTACAAAAGAAGACGCGACACAGAAGCAATTACTTAAATCACTCGGAAGAGGAATTAATATCAGTTCATTTTTGATCGTGATTTTTTCTCTCGGAATTATCCTTATGCTTGATCTCGAAAACCCATTTGGAATTTGGGGTGCAATAGTTGTTGGTCTGGTAACCGGAATGGTGATCGGAAAAGCAACCGAATATTACACTTCTCAATCGTATGAACCCACGCAAAGTATTGCGAGAAGTTCAAAAACCGGTCCGGCAACCGTGATTATTTCCGGATTAGGAATCGGCATGATTTCCACCGCGATTCCCGTAACCGCAGTTGTTCTCGGAATAATCTTTTCCTATTTGCTCGCTGCCGGATTCGAATTCGCGAATGCTGGAATGGGACTTTATGGAATTGGAATAGCTGCAGTCGGAATGCTTTCAACGTTAGGTATTACGCTTGCAACCGATGCGTACGGACCAATCGCCGACAATGCCGGAGGAAATGCTGAAATGAGCGGTCTGGGTGAAGTGGTAAGAAACAGAACCGACGCGCTCGATTCACTTGGAAATACCACTGCCGCAACCGGAAAAGGATTTGCGATCGGATCAGCGGCTTTAACAGCACTTGCTTTACTCGCTTCGTATATTGAAGAATTAAAAATCGGATTATTAAGAATTGGTCACGATGTTCTGGAGATGGCAAACGGTGTTACCATTAATACTTCCGCCGCAAATTTTGCTGATTTTATGAATTACTACGAAGTCAATTTGATGAATCCAAAAGTATTGATCGGGATGTTTATCGGCTCCATGATGGCATTTGTTTTCTGCGGATTAACAATGCAAGCAGTCGGGAGAGCGGCTCAAAAAATGGTTGATGAAGTTAGAAGGCAATTCAAAGCAATTCCCGGAATTCTTGAAGGAACGAACGAACCGGATTACGCCCGCTGTGTGGAGATTTCCACAAAAGGCGCACAAATTGAAATGGTACTCCCTTCAATTCTCGCTATTCTTGTTCCTGTTTTGATGGGCGTATTGCTTGGAGTTTCCGGAGTGATGGGATTGCTGGTCGGCGCGCTTTCAGCCGGATTTGTACTCGCGGTATTTATGGCTAATTCCGGTGGAGCATGGGATAACGCAAAAAAATATGTCGAGGAAGGAAATCTTGGCGGCAAAGGTTCCGCGAGTCACAAAGCTACTGTTATCGGTGATACAGTCGGTGATCCTTTCAAAGATACATCTGGTCCGAGTCTCAACATTCTAATTAAATTAATGAGCATGGTCGCAATAGTTATGAGCGGTTTGACGGTTGCTTTTAGTATACTTTAATCAAATTTCGGAGGGATGATGCTTGTCTGCCTTGGCGTTAGCTGGCATCATCCCAATTGTTTCATTTAGCAATTAATTTGTCGAACTCAAGAATGCAAAACGTCGGCTGACTTTGAAAATAGATTTGCATCATTCTATATTTTATTATATCCCGTAAGTATTTAGATTGAATAGCTAACTATTAAAATAAGAGGGAATGAAATAGAGAAAGATTCATTAATCGGAATTGCCTGGTTTGAAGAAAAGGACTGGGATGAATGGAAGAAGATTTCAGAAGATCAAATCGAAATGAATTTTGATGATTGGTTAGTTGAAGCTTCTTTATCAAGACTGGAATTAGAAAACAAAGGCTGCTCTGTAAAACAAGTTAAAATTTCTCCGAAAAATTTTAAGATATGGTGTCAGAAAAAGAAAAAAAGGTCTGATGCGACTTCCCGCTCCGAATATGTTTCGGAGTTATTATATAAGGCTCATTCCTAAAAACAAATAAATCAACTTAGTGGCAGAAAAAAATATCAAGGCGGTTGCAGTTTTAACAATCCGAAGATAAAACTGTTTTGAAACGATAATTCGAATGATCCGTTCCTTCTATGCATTATTGAAATCCAGACTTTTTCTCTGGCTTATAAAATTTTCCATTTAACTGATCTAAAACTTTACAAATCCATTTTACGTTTTGTTAATGAAATCAATATTTTGCGGTCATGAACACCGAGTTAGAGCAAATATTATTAAAATGTTATAAAGAAGAAATGATTGCCTTTTTGCAATCACATCCGGAACATTTTGATGAAGCGGTTAAACTTGCGATTGCTGATAAACCCAGAATTTCATGGCGTGCGGCTTGGTTAATTTGGAGTTGTCTGGAAGAAAATGATCCCCGGATTCGTAAACACGTAAAAAGTATTTTGAAATCTGTTCCGACAAAGCCGGATGGACATCAGCGGGAATTATTAAGAATCCTTATGGTGATGAAATTAAAAGATAACGAGATGGGATTGCTTTTTAATATGTGTTTAAACTTATGGGAAAACATTGAAAAAACTCCTTCGGTGCGATTCATCGCATTTAAGTTTATAACGCGAATCGCAAAAATACACACTGAACTTACAAACGAAATTACATTTTTAACCCAAAATCATTATTTGGAAACACTTTCACCCGGAGTTAGAAACTCCGTCAAACGAATGATAAAAGAACTGCCGATCCGGAATGAAATAATTTAATTTAGAATTTATAATCAGATTTATGACCGGAATATTTTGAAGCGCCGTTTTTTTACGAATCAAATTTAATCTTTCATTATGCCCCTCTTTAAACCTGTTATACAGATTAATATTTCTCGTTTGACTAATTAACAATCCCGAAACTTGAGTAAATTTTTATAGAACACTCCAATTAAGAGGATATAGGAATAAACAAACTTTTGATTGGAAATTATTGTTTATTAACGAGAAAAATATTTCAAAGAATTAATTCAAATTAATTTGGGAAAGCAATACAAGCCAATTAAGACGAATGATTCTAATAATTCACAAAATAGTAACAAACTGAAAGTCACATGGAAATAGGAATAGATAGTTTTGCGGCAACACCAAAGACAAAAATGAGCAACTCGCAAGCGCTGAATGAGCTGCTTGAAAGAATAGAACATGCTGATAAATTCGGCTTGGATATTTTCGGAATCGGAGAACACTACAGAAAAGAGTTTTTAGATTCTGCTCCAAATATGATTCTGGCAGCAGCTGCTTCCCGAACGGAAAGAATTCGGTTAACAAGCGCGGTTACAGTTTTAAGCGCGGCAGATCCGGTTAGAGTATTCCAAAATTTTGCGACATTGGATTTAATATCTAAAGGAAGAGCAGAAATTGTCGCGGGTCGCGGGTCATTTATTGAATCGTTTCCACTATTTGGATTAAAATTGGAAGATTACGACGAACTGTTCGCCGAAAAACTCGATTTACTGCTTCAGATACGTGATAACGAAATCGTAAACTGGTCGGGAAAGTTTCGCCCATCACTTAATAACCAGGCAATTTATCCGCGTCCTGTGCAAAATCCGCTTCCGATCTGGTTAGGTGTTGGAGGAACGCCGGCATCTTTTGCACGCGCAGGAGCGTTGGGTTTGCCATTAATGGTTGCGGTAATTGGCGGCGAAACCCACCGTTTCAGACCTTTAGTAGATTTATACCGGCATGCGGGAAAAGAGGCCGGGCATCCGGCAGAAAAATTAAAAGTCGGTTTGCATTCATTGGGCTATGTCGCTGAAAAATCAGAGGAGGCGGTTGCTGATTATTATCCCGGTTATGAGGCAATGTTTACACAGATTGGAAAAGAAAGAGGGTTCGCTCCAGTAACAAAAGGTAGCTTTGATGCTCAGAATGGACCAACCGGCGCATTACTTGTAGGAAACCCGGAAAAAGTCGCTGAGAAAATTTTACGACATAGTGAATCTCTTGGAGGAATCTCAAGATTTACATTTCAGATGGACGTCGGAATTCCACACGAAAAATTGTTAAGGGCAATAGAATTAATCGGTGAAATTGTATCTCCGACTGTGAATGCCTGATAAATATTTTGAAGTAGCACTATCCTCATAAAGCTAAAACTGAATATTAGCCTGCGGTTCTTCATAATATTTTTTTCTTCTTTTTATAAATTTTATTGAAAAAAATACGGATTCACGCATTAACAATTTTTTAATAAATGGAACACTTGTATGATTGCATACAAGAAGATATTTTGGTATTATTTATAAATTTATTTTAATAAATGTTCCTAATTCATTTATAATAAAGTAGTTAGAAGAAAATAATTAGTTTTCCCTTCCACATCCCAATAGGAGTAAAAAATTGCAGACTGAAGATTTATCAGGACATAGTTACAAATATCGCCCGCCATTTCGTGGCGAAAAAATAATGACTGATGGAGTTACATATCAAATTGGAAGTAAAATCGGTCAAGGAAGTTATGCCAGTGTTTACGAGTGTACTGATGATTGGGGGAATTATCTGGTGGCTAAAGTACTAGTTCCACAAAATATTTCGTATGAAAAATTGAAAAAGGATTGGGAAATTGAAACCAGAACACTTATAAATCTCCGCAATCCGTTCATAACTCAGATTTATGCTGCATTCGAATACAAATCAACATTTTATATTATTACCGATCGTTTCAAATGTACACTTGGCGATTTGCTGGAAAAAAACGAAATCGATTTACAAAAACTCATAATTAAAATCTCGAAAACAATATTACAAGCGATTGATTATCTTCATAAAAGTGAAGTTATTCATAACGATATTCACATCGATAATATTTTGACATCTTATTCTGAGGTGAACCCAAAGGATAGATTACCGGAAAGTATCACATTTAAGCTTTCTGATTTTGGAATCAGTCGGTTTCAGAAAGATGAAAATTTCATAAAGGTTTATTCCAACAAAAGAATTGTTCCTCCCGAAATTATTGACCCGCGAGAGTTTGGACATCCCGATCAGAGTATTGATATTTATTTCTCAGCCTTGGTATTCCTTCAAATATTATATGGGAAATTGTTCTTTTTCACCAATGAGGATATAATAAATAACATCCCAAAAAAACTTGCCCTAAAACTTCCCGCACCCTATAATTATGCATTAGCAAAAGCGCTTACCAGACATGTTCGATTTAGGACAAGAACGGCATTAGATTTTTGGCATGATCTAAATCTGACAGAACAATATTCGTCAGTTGAATTTTAGCAGATAGAAAACCGTAAATGGACTACAAAATAAATTCACATAAAGAAAAAAAAGAAACCATTTTTTTCGGAGAGACTTCCTATTACATCGGGAAAGAAATAGGAAGCGGATGCTGTGGAAATGTTTACAATTGCGATGATAGCGATGGGAACAATTATGCCATAAAAATAATGCATCCTCATTATAATCTAAATGAGGAACTCGTTCTCGAATGGAAAAACAATCTGGAAAATCTTACACTAATTGATAATAAATATCTCGTTAAATATGAAAAAGCGTTTGAATTTGAAAATGCTTTTCATTTGATGATGAAAAAATATCCGCGTACTCTAGGCAATATGTTGGATAAAAAAGTTATAAACCTTCAAAAGATTTTAAAACCTATCGCCCGCTCGCTGCTTAGAGGTGTCGATTATCTTCACAATGTTGGAATAATTCACTATAACATTCATGCAGATAATGTTTTGGTAGATATTACAAATTCAGACTCAAATGATAAAAAAGCTGTTAAACTAAAATTTTTACTCTCCGATTATGCGGATAACCTACTGCTGAAACAAGATTCAATTTATAAACAAGTTACCTACAACGGGGTTCTGCCGCCGGAATACATTAATCCCGAAAAATTCGGACAGCTTAGTGATAGGACTGACATATATTTATTGGGAATCTTATTACTTGAGATATATTATGGTAAAAGGTTATTGTTTTCAGATGAGGATGTGCTCTCGGGAAAACCGAAAAATTACGCACTTCATTTGCCGGCACCGTATTCATTTGCTTTGGCTAAAGCTCTGGGAAGGCATGTCGCTTTTCGGACGAAAGATGCGAAGACTCTTTGGCATGACCTAAACCTCGATTCCAGAAATTCGCTTATCGATTTATAATCTGCGCCAAAACTATTCTAAATTATTTATCTTACTTCTCAAATTAAAAACCCCCTTACAAATTGTGGATCAAAAATGAAAATTCAGAAACAACTCTATATTTTTACAATTTTATTAGTGTTATTTCTCACGACTTCAATAATTAGTCAATCAATTCATCTTCAAAATCCTACCGGAAGAGATTACACTTCATTAAATGGAAAATGGAATATTATCGTTGATCCTTACGAAAACGGATACTACGATTACAGATATCAACCTAATCCGAACGGATATTTTAAGAATAGAAAAATGGAAAACCGATGGGATTTGATTGAATATGATTTTGATAAATCCCCAAAAATTAACGTTCCCGGTGATTGGAACAGCCAAATTGATGAATTATACCTTTATGAAGGAACCGTGTGGTATCAACGGTATTTTGAATTAAAACCCGAAGCGGATGGGCGGTATTTTATTCATTTCGGAGCAGTGAATTACGAATCGATAATTTACGTTAATGGTGAATTAGTTGGTAATCATGTTGGCGGATTTACTAGCTTCACCCTCGAAATTACTGATTATGTTAAAGAGGACACAAACTTTGTCGTTGTTAAAGTTGATAATAAAAGGAAAAGAGAAGCCGTACCGACTCTAAATACCGATTGGTTTAATTACGGCGGTATTACTCGTGATGTTCACCTCATCAAAACCTCAAAAATGTTCGTTTCGGATTATTCCATTTCATTGGCCGATAAAAAAACAGACCAAATTGAGGTCAATCTGAATATCGAAGGGCCGCTGTTACCCGCAAAACTTTCGCTGGAAATACCCGAATTGGAAATTAAAAAAGAGTTAAAAATTGAAAATTCGAGTACGAAATTTATAATCGAAGCCAGTCCAATATTATGGAATCCGGATAATCCCAAATTATATGATGTCTTAATAAAATTCGGTGAGGAGATAATTACCGATAAAATTGGATTTCGCACAATATCCACAGATGGAACCGACATTTTGTTGAACGGCAAATCAATTTATTTAAGGGGAATTTCCATTCATGAAGAAGCCCCATTTATGAATGGCGCACGCGCATATGCCGAAGAACATGCAACAACAATTCTTGGCTGGGCAAAAGAACTCGGATGCAATTTTGTAAGACTCGCTCATTACCCGCATAACGAAAAAATGATTAAAAAAGCTGATGAGCTTGGACTTCTGGTTTGGTCGGAAAATCCTGTTTATTGGACGATTTTATGGGAGAACGAAGCAACTTATAAAAATGCCGAAAATCAGCTGGTCGAAATGATAAACCGTGATAAAAACCGTGCTTCTGTTGTCCTCTGGTCAATGTCGAATGAAACCCCGATAAATGATCCGAGATTAATTTTTCTTAAAAACTTAGCGGCAAAAGCCAGAACAATGGATCCAAGTCGCCTTATTACCGCTGCGTTGGAACGGCATTATATTAACGAAACTACTCTTATGATTGATGACCCGTTAGGAGAATTTGTTGATGTTATCGGTTGTAACGAATATATCGGCTGGTATGATGGTCTGCCGGAAAAAGCTCAGAAATTAAGCTGGCAATCTATTTACGACAAACCGGTTATTATCAGCGAATTTGGCGGAGGAGCTTTATTTGGGCATCATGGTGATGAATTAACGCGTTGGACGGAAGAATATCAAAACTCTGTTTATAAAAATAATATCGAAATGCTAGATAAGGTTGATTTTATTAAAGGAATGTCACCGTGGATTCTTAAAGACTTCCGCTCCCCTCGTCGACCGCTTCCGCAAATTCAAGATTTTTGGAACCGAAAAGGACTGATTTCCGATGAGGGACAAAGAAAAAGTGCCTTTTTCACACTTCAGAAATTCTATTCAAAGAAAGCTGAGATGGGGAATTAAATTTTAGTGAAAAAATTTGCCCCATTTTTCGTAATTCTTGCCGCCATTCTTTGGGGAATTGACGGGGTAGCTTTACGACCAGAATTATATAGTTTACCTGTCCCTCTGGTTGTATTTATTGAAAGTACTATCGCAACCGTTTTATTAAGTTTGATTTTCCGCCGTAAACGAAGCGAGCTGAAAGTTCTAAAAACAAAAGATTGGCTTTCATTTTGTGCTGTAGCTTTATTAGGAGGGGCAATCGGCACAATGGCAATTACCAAGGCTCTTTTTTATGTAAATTATGTAAACTTATCGATTGTTGTATTAATCCAAAAATTACAGCCGGTTTTTGCTCTTTCAATGGCGGCTCTTTTATTAAAAGAAAAACTTTCGAAGAAGTTTTTTATTTGGGCGTCATTTGCGATTCTTGGCGCATATATTATGACTTTCGGATTTTCGATTCCGGATATTAATACAGATGAGGAAACAATTTATGCTACAATTTACGCGCTAATCGCCGCATTTAGTTTTGCGGCTTCGACTGTATTTTCGAAACGAGCGCTTAAAAATGTATCGAATGAAATTGGGACTTATCTGCGGTTCTTATTCAGTTCGATCATTCTTTTCATCTTGGTAATTATTTTAGGCGAGCTGCCTGCCCTTGCGGAAGTAACCCAGAGACAATGGATAGTATTTTTGCTGATAGCGTTCACTACCGGCGGAACAGCGATTTATCTTTATTACTACGGTTTGAAACACATCTCGGCTTCTGCTTCCTCCATATATGAATTATTTTTTCCACTGACCGCAATAGTTCTGGAATATGCACTTAGAGATAATATTCTTTCGTGGATTCAGTGGGGTGGGGTGATTATTCTAATTTGGAGTATCTACAAGGTTATTGAGCTAAGAAGAAGTAAAATTATGTGATTTTTTAAATTTTAGCTCGAACATAGAAACAAAAATGACGACAAATAGAGAGAAATATAAAAGCATCGACGATACTATTGTCAAATAAACAAAATTTGGATGAACATATTTTAATAACCAAATTGAACCGAATGTAGTTAAAACTGAAAACGGAAGTTCGTATAAAAGTAATTTTTTAAGCTTTCCGGTAATGATTGAATTAAAATAAAATATTGTCCCGGCGATCCCGATTATAAACGCGAAACCAAATAAATGATTATGAGTGGTTAAAAGCATCTCAGAATAAGGTTTCGGATAATGTTCGGGAATATCAAATTCATCTGCTACTTCGCTGCCGTTAAATCGTTCTTTCGCACCGGCCGCATTAAAAGAGGTAGTTTGATTAATAAATAGAATCCCCACCGATATTCCAACCAGTAAAAGAAATAAAAGTGAAAACAGAAAATTTTTCAACGTCGGATCGAATTGATGCAGTTTCGGATAGCTCATATCTGATCTTTAATTTTTTCCATAAGTAAAACTAGTTTTTTCACTCCAATTGTAACCGATCTCGCGGAAATAGTAGCTCCCGAAATTGATTGAATATCCTTTCCTACCATTATTTCAGATTCGACCGATTTCCCGACAAATTGTTTCCTCCAATCTTGATTCGCAACTTCTCCGCCATAAGGCTCACGGTATTTAATAATTTCAAGATTTTTAACAGATAAATCATTTCCTAATAAAACAAGAAAAGTTATTGGCTGAGACTTTCCGGGAACATTATCGAGCAACGCGTAGGATTCTATTCCCTCGGTATCTCGAATTTTCCAAATATATACTTCGTCACGATAGAATCGCTGCCGACATTCGGATTCAATTTCCGTTCTGATATCGGCAGGTATAATATATTTCACCTGCTCCGAAGTACTAAATTCACCAAAGAAAAGGTTGATAGTTTCCGCAACCTTTTCTTTGATTCCAATGCTCCCAAACTGAAGAATAAATGTAAGTAGAAAAATAATTTTCATTTATGTACCCATTAAAACATGTATCCCGCGCCGATATTAAAATATGTTGTTTTTGCCGATGAGGATTTAACTTCCGCGACTGAATAATCCATTTTAAAGACAACTTCGGGTAAAGGCTTAAGATTTATCCCAAACATTATTTTTTGTACTGATTTTTCCTCCTCCGTAATTCCCCCTAAAAGAGTTGTAGCGGATGGATTAACATTTGTGAATCGCACAAACGGAATGGATTCCACCGACCAGCCAATAATTTCTGAAACATCGTAACCCAAATCAAAGTAGTAGCCTACTGATTGTTCAACTGAGAAATCCTGATAATTAATCATTCCATATTCCCCTACCAAATAGAGATTATTATTAACGTATTTTGCGTGAGCTTCGAATATATTGATGGGAATTTGCGTCAATTTACCTTTGGCATTGTTATATGTAAATGAGGCGCCGGCACGTAATCCTGTCAGACCGAGATAATCCACTCTTACATTGTAAAGCAGTTCGTCCGCATCGGATTTGTATCCTTTCTGTCTTCCGCCTCGTATTCCGCCTGTTGAAAAATTATCGCTGCTTAGACCCTCCATTACAGTTAATTTATAGTCAAACGACTTATACTTCCCGTAAATCGATAAACCATTCCCAAACCAAGTAGTTGGAATTATTGTTTTATGATAATCTGGGCGTTCGACACCAAAAAACGTAGGCGGTTCATGGATTTCGTTTATAAGTCCAACCGAAGGCAGCACCACTCCAATCTGGAACCCAAACCAATCGGCATGATGATAATTAATAAACGCCTGCTCCAATTCTAACTCCCCTTCTCCATCATTCACAAAATTATGCTCCAGCTCAATTTCTGCTTTGAAAGACCACTTCTCATTCCATGAATGACTGATAAACGTCACAAACCTGTGAAAATCGAGTGTCTTCGAGACATCTCCACCTTCCGGGTTAACATAATTATAGTGCAACTCTCCGTAACCCCCGATTGTTGTTTTAGGTTCAAAAAAATCATCAAATTGTGCGTATGAAATATTTGATAAAAACAGCGCAATAATTATAACAATTTTGCGAATCATATGATACCTTTGTTTTATATGTATAACATTATTTATATTAGCCATACAAAACATATTGAATATAAGATTACAAGTCAAGGATATCTTAATAAAAGAGTAAAAAAAAGACCGTCTAAACGGTCTTAGTAGAAAAATTATTTTGAAGATTTGTTGGTAGAAATACCGAGGGGTACGTAAGCTGGACATTTACCTGTTAAACTGGTCGCAATCAATAAAATCCCAACAGCAAGGCTTACAATGCCATAAACTGTTGAAATATTCCATCCACCGAATACAAGTACGATGATTCCAAGAATCAATCTGATAGTTTTGTCAGATTTACCCATGTTTATTTTCATTTTATTCTCCTAAAAATTGGTGATTAATATTAGTTTTATTTTTAATAGAAATCCAATGCAAATCTTACCGAATAATTTGAGCACCAAAGATCTTTTTAAAACAAATTGTCTTTTATTCAAAATGTAGGATGTTGAGATCGTTGAATAGATTCAAACGAACAGAAGAATATTATTCTACAATCGCGATGTTGCTTGAAAATTTGATGCGGGTGAGTAAAATTCGGTAAGTCATGATTTATTATAATTAAGGATAATTATAGAAAAAACCCGGCGAAATAAAATCCACCGGATTTAAGAATTATTTTTAGTTTTTATTGAACAGATGTACATCAGTTTGTGGAAATGGAATTGAAATTCCTTCCTCATCAAATTTAGTTTTTACATTTTCGATCATGCTGAAGTTTACCGACCAAAAATCCGGTGCATTTACCCAAACACGCATAACAAAATTTACGCTCGAATCAGCGAGCTCGGAAACAGCGACAAATGGTGCAGGTTCTTTTAAAATTCTCTCATCCCCATTTGCCAACTCGACAAGAATATTCTTTGCTTTTTTAAGATCGTCGCCGTAACCTATTCCAAAAGTTAAATCAACTCTTCTTGTTTCCTTTAAAGAAAAGTTTGTGATGTTTCCACCGATTAGATTTGAGTTAGGAATAGTAATTACTTTATTATCGGGAGTGTTGAGCGTTGTCGCGAACATCTCAATTTTTTCCACTGTCCCCATTTCTCCGGCTCCGGAAATAAAATTACCAACTTTGAAAGGTTTGAACAAAATTATCATTACACCGGCTGCAAAATTTCCAAGTGAATCTTTTAACGCAAAACCTACGGCCAAAGCCGCTGCGCCAAAAATTGCTACAAAAGAACTGGTTTCAACTCCTAGGTGAGAGAGGGCCGCAATTATTACTAATCCAAGCAATGCTATATTAACTACGGAGGCTAAAAATTTAGAAAGAGTAGGATCAACATTGGCTTTTTCCATTAAATTACTTAAAATTTTTGTGACCCGTTTAACTAACCACTTTCCGATAATAAAGATTAATAGGGCCGTAATTATCCCTAATAAGAATTTAGGTATCATACTTTCAAAAAATAACAGGTATTCCTGAACTGCATCCGTCATAATTTTCCTCTTAGATTAATTTGAATTTATATTTTGTTTTACATAGACCAAATTACTGGTGTCAAATCCTAAATTGTTTAATCGAGTGACAATTTGATTTAATTCCTCCTCCGGCATTTTCTTTTCACGACAAAGAATCCATAGATACTCTTTGCTTTCACTTGTCACTACGGAATAACGATATTCGAGTGTATCAAGTTCAATAATTTTGTAATCCGCACCGAACCAGAGAAAAAAAGCGACTTTCAGTTCAGCCGGTTTTGCGGGATCTTTAACCCATGCTTCCCCCTCCGCAGAACTCCACTCGCCTTCTTCGTCATCAAATCCTTGATTAAGAACTTTTATTTCCCCATCGGGCTCGAGCGAATATGTAGCGGTAACATTTGATAAACCCTCTTCAAATCTGTTTGGTAACCGTGCAATTTCATACCACTTTCCCATATATCGTTCGACGTCAAAATTTTTGATTGCTGGAATGTGATCTGTTTTCATCTCTTCCGAAACCGAACAACCCGTGACAACGATGACTATCAATATTAAAAATGTAATTAATCGTAAATAGTTTTTAGGATTTTTCATTTTATTCCAATCTTATTTTGTTTAATTCGTCGAAAGTCCCGGAGCTTTCTAACGATTGATAATGGTTAAAAAAATCTGACCGAAGATTATGGGAGATATATTCAATCCGAGATTTAAGTCCTCTTAAGTAGCTCTCATAATTAGGAATTAAATTTATCGATTCTTCAAGATAATTATCCAGAAGATTATACCTCACGCTGCAATCCTGTAAATCACCAAGAATCGTCTGTACGGATTTTAATTTTAATTCCATCTCGGGGAACGAATCAGAATGAATTATCGAATTAAAGAATTCCACCAAATATCTCAACCGTTTATATTGAATTCGAAGGGCATGGAATTGATCAGCCGGCGCAGCCGGTTGAATCGTGGAGGAAAAGTAACAAACTAAATTGATTTTATTGGAAATGAGCAGCTCATAAATTTCCTGCAAATTATTCCCACGATTTTCCGCATCAGATTCCGCAAGTACTTTCAGTCCGTTTTTATATTGTTCGATCTCATTTTTAAACTGCTCGGTTGCCAAATATTCTTGAACCAATTTAATTTCTCGCTTGAAATGATTTCGCAGATATGTTTCGAATTTCATTTTTTCATTTTCAAATCCGGGCTCGAAATTATCGTGAAGATCATTCAATCCTATCAGAAAAACTTCATAATCTCTCAAAAGATTTGTGGATTTCGCAATTTTGCCCAAAATATTTTTTGATAGTTTCACAAACTCCTTCGGAAGCCAATACTTACATTCTGATATGATACTTCGTGAACGACGAATGGCGACACGAAAATCATGGATATATTCTCCGGGTTCATTTATTAATATGAAAGGATAATTTTGTACCACGATCTCAAGTTGAAAGTTGAGATAATTCCGGATTGAATTTGGGAAAGATTGAAATTGGATATTAGTCATTTTTACTTCATCAAAAAGATTATTAGAATAACAAAAATAGTTTTTTATCTTTTGAGAATGAAAAAACGAATCGAATTTTTAACTCCCTATTTTATAAAATTCAGAGTTGTCAAATCCGGACAAAAATGAGATCAGCAGAATTAATTAACCTCAAAAAATTATTACCGTTCATTCCCAAACTTTGGAACGATCCGCTGAATGGTATTAATTCAATGATTAAGAAATACGGCAATGTTTTACGTTTTAAAGTCGCCGGATATGACGAGATATTGCTGGTAAATGATCCTGTTGTGATTAAATATATTTTGAAGGATAGTAAGGACAATTACATTCGTGGCAAAGCGATAGGTGCTTTGCGCGGATTGCTCGGAGATGGAATACTTATCGCGAATGAGGATAATTGGAAATTTCAGCATGATCTTCTAAAAGCTTCTTTTAACGAAAAGGCCGTTTTGGATTACTCGCTAACTGTTTCGGAATCCAAGCACGAACTGGTATCACAATACTCCAAATTTGCGGAGCTAGAGAAATCATTTGATCTCGGATTTCACTCTAAAATCTTTTTCCTTGATATGATGATTAAAATGATGTTTCACTCAAAGGCATCATTCGATTATAAATACATCATTGAAGCACTCGAAAACTTGACTGATGAAGCAAGTATTAAAAATCAAATAATAAACTTCCCTATTATAAAATTTAGAAGACTTTTTAATAAAAACTATCAGCTGTGGAGTAAAAGCGGAGAAGACATAAAACGACTTCGGGCCATGGCAATAGAATTGATTCAATTAGCTGAGAATGATCCGCAAAACACTAAACTATTTCTCAAAAATTTACTTGACGCAAAATATGATTCGATTGTCAAAGAAGAATTTATTGTTGATCAAATAATGAATTTATTTTTCGCAGGATTTGACACGGTTGCCTCCGCTTTTACTTGGACACTCGCTCTACTTTCAAAAGAGAAAGAGTGGAAAAACAAACTCCTTCATAAAATGGAGAACAGCAGCGCCGCGGATCTGAATGAATTTGTAACAGCAATTGTGGATGAATCGATGCGTTTGTATCCTCCCGTCTGGAGTTTTACAAGAGTCGCAAAAGAGGATGATCAATACGAAGATATCAAAATCAATAAAAAATCTTATTTGATTTTCCCGCAATATACTATTCACCGAAACGAGGATTTTTGGAACGAACCGGAAGAATTTAATCCGGATCGGTTCATGCAAAAAGAATTCGATAAACAGAATCCGGTCTATCTCCCTTTTGGTTACGGAAAACAAATGTGTATCGGAAATAGGTCGGCTTATATGCAATTGCAGCTACTTATACCGGAAGTGATTAATAATTTTGAAATTGAACTGTTAAATTATAATCTACCGAAAATTAAACCGGGAATAATTATCAATCCGAAAGAGCCGATCTTGGTTAAAATTTCTAGTAGGAAATAAATTGGTATATTTAATCAGCAAAGACTTGTTAGGCGAGTAATAACAATGACTGACAAAAAAAACTACAAAAAGATCAAAGACAGTCCTTATCGAAATCTTACAAAGGACGCTCTCTATCTCACCAAAAACCGAAAACTGATTACCGTAATTTCTCAGGTTGATATAACCGAAGCTAGAGAAATGCTCCAAGTGCTCAGAAGAAAGTATAAAAAGAAAATTTCTTTTTACACTTATGCAATTTATTGCGCCGGAAAGACTTATGAAATTGTACCACGAATGGCAGCAGTTAAAGGTTTGTGGAACAATTTGTATTTTTTGAATAATTTAAGTGCTTTGCTACCACTTGAAACAAAATTCGAAAATGATCATATCCTTGTTCCAAAGTTTATTCAAAATTTTAATAATAAATCAATTTTTGAAATCCAGGAAGCAATCGATTCATTTGACGGCAACAAATTTCTGCAGGAACCAAACATTCGTTTATTCGTTAGAATTCCAAAAATATACAGAATGTTATATTATAAAATATTAAAATTCTTTCCCATCCTCTATTCAAAAGTAATGGGAAATACAATGATAGTTAATGACGGAGCCTTCACAACAGATTTCTGGGGGTATGGAATTCCGTATCATACTTCAGGTGTATTTTTGGGTTCTTTTATGAATAGGGTTGTGAAAAAAGGGAAAGAGTTTGAGGAAAGAAAATTCGTGAATCTGACGGTCATTTGTGATCATTTAGTAGCGGATGGCTCACATCTAAGTAAATACATGCACGAATTAAAAAAGAATTTGCAATTTGCCCACAAGGATATTTTGAAAGAATTTGAAAACGGAGAAGAAAATAGCAATGCTGAATAAAACGGTACATCTTCCCTATTTCGATAAATTAATTTCTTCATTTAATCAAAATGACGAAGAGCTAAAAACTGCGTTCAACGAAAATGTTCATTGGGGTTATTGGATCGATCCGTCAAAAGCTGTTGCAACTGCGGAAGACTACTCAATCGCGCAGAAAAATCTTACGTTAGAATTGCTTAAATCGGCTGACATAAAAGAAGGATTTAGAATAATTGATGTTGCATGCGGTTTTGGAGGAACAATTTCGCTGCTTAATGAAAATTATTCAAATCTTTCAATAATTGGACTTAATATAGATGAACGCCAGCTTCAGATCGCACGGAAAAATCTTAAACCCAAAAACGGAAACAAAATTAGTTTCGAGAAAGGGGACGCAATTAATTTACCGCATGAAGCTGAATATTTTGATCTCATATCAACGGTGGAAGCAATTTTTCATTTTAGACACAGAGATCTCTATTTTGAAGAAGTAAAACGTGTATTAAAACCTGGCGGTCAGTTTATAATGACGGATTTTGTTTCTTCCGAGAGTTTTCCGATTAAAAGATATTTTGTTTGGAAAAATCAAAAAAGAAGTTACTTCGGGGATTTTGATCTTCGTTTTACGATAAAGATGTATAAGGAGCTGGCGGCAAAAGTCGGATTAAAATTTTCTATGGAAAGGGACATCACGCCAAATACATTACCCACATATTTTTACTTGACCAGACACGCAAAAGAGATGACGGATAATGATACCTTTTCAATATTTCAAATAAAAGTGCTGGAGTTTATAAGTAAAAGGAGATGGTTGAATTACTACTTGATGAAGTTTGAAAAACCTAGCATTTAACCGCTATTTTTTTTCAAAATCTAAAGCCGCAGAATTTATACAATATCGCTTTCCGGTCGGTTGGGGACCATCATCAAATACATGACCTAAATGACCACCACAATTCTGACATACAACTTCTATCCTTTCCATCAGCAAACTTTTATCTCTTTTAAGCGAAATACTTTTTTCGTTTGCCGGATTGAAATAGCTCGGCCACCCGCTGCCGCTTTCAAATTTTGTATCAGAGGTAAATAAAACATTTCCGCATCCCGCGCAAGTATAATTACCCTTTTCTTCATTGTAATACAAATCGCCGGTAAACGCCCGTTCAGTTCCCTTTTTTCGTAGAATATAATATTCTTCTTCGGTTAATTCCTTTTTCCATTCGTCATCCGATTTTACGACTCTGAATTCATTTTTATCTTCGCTCATTGAATTATTCCCATTTGAACTATTATAATTTTTTGTTTGGCAAGCGACCACCAATGGAAACATTATCAGAAAAATTAATATTTGCAATGTGGATCTCATATCCGATTAAAACAATTTTCGGTTGGGAAAGTTCCAATCACAATCTGCTTCGGTAGTTATTCGCTTCTTGGAATGAATCAAAATAGCCGACTCTAATTCGATAGTATGTTGCATTTTTTGATTTTATAAATGCTTCAGTTAAAAATGCGTTATGACCGCGACTTATTAAGGTGGAAACTTCCTGTTCTGCCGCAGATTTATTTTTGCCGGAACCGAGTTGAATGCAGTACAGATTGCCATCAGTATATATATTATTTCTAACCATTCGTTCGGAGGAATTATTGTAATCCCCTGATGTATTGAGACTAATCGGCTTAGAATTTTGATTGGCGGATTTAGAGGCTCGGGAAATTGGCGCTCCGGGAAGCGGCACTTTTTTGTATGTATCTGTAACCGGATCGTAGATTTCTCTAAATTGCTGTTCTTCTGTTTGAGAATCCTTTTCCTGAGTTTCTTTTGTTATATCCACTCCATCGGGTTTTTGATCGGATTTGATTTCAATTGGTTTCTCCTCGATCACTTCCGGCGTTTCCTCAACAATATTTTGAGAGTCATTGTTCTCATCCGTTGACTCATTTCGCAGCTCGGCTAGTACATTTTCAGTTTGAGAATTATCATTCTCCTCAATCTCACCATCCGTTATTTGATCTTCAATACCAGAATTATTCTGATCATTATCAGTGGGAGTTTCTAAAACGGCTTCCTCGCTCTGCGCGATTGGTGGTTCTTCTAACTCACTTTTTAGATTAAGAAAATCGGAGTCGGATACTTCATCCGGAACCATTTCTTCCCCAGAGTCACTTTCCGCAATCGAATCTTCCTCTTCAGTTTCCTCTGCTGGAGTATCCGCCTGTACCGGCAGATCAATTGGAGGAACCGGAATATTAAGATTAGGGATTTCACTATATTCGTCTGATGTGTTATCCTCATCAGAAATCGGATTCGAGTCTGAATCCATTTTTACCGGTAAATCATTTTTAATTTCATTTTGATTCTTTGCGATCGGGTCATCAGCTATAACTTCTTCATTTTTGCTCATATCGCCGCTATCATCCGCCGGCTCTCTTGAATCGGCAACTCTTTTATCATCCAAAAATCCGTCCTGCTCGGCTGCCAGAAATTCACTCTCACCAATTACAATTGCACCGGTCTCCAGAAACTGTAAACTTTTTTCCTTTATAATTTTGATCTTAGAATTTGCCGGTATTTTTTTGCCGCTATTCGGCCGACCAGGTAAATTGGGGCGGATGGGCTGTTCGACAATTTTCCCTTCTATGTCATAATAAATGGTTCCGATGGTTGTGTAAGTTTGTGTACGTTCAGGAAATAAAAATTGAGTTTTAAACTCAGAGACTTGGCTTTGAACATCATTCACCATCCGCGGTTCTCTGAATCTTGTCAAACTCCAAACGGAAACCTGTGTGCCAATTTTTTTAATTTGGGCTGTGTCTATAAAAACAATTTCGTTATCAAGATCCAAAATCAGAACCCATTTAAGATTGCTTAATTGCCCAATGGAAATTGAATTGAAAATTATTAAAAAGAGAAGCGTTAAAAGAAAATTCCTAGAATTCATGTAAGTTTGTCGGGATACATTCAAAAATTTATTCACGTAATATAGTATAATACATCTAAACTAAATTTTAGTTCTTGTCAAAAAATAATTTCAAATATCTGCCATTAAGCTGGCACATTTCTGAGAATCCACAAAATCAAATTGAAAGGATTGAACTAAATTATAAAGGAACAACGTGGTTAAGTCTTGCGCGTTTTTACTCACAGGAAGATTTTAATGATTTTTTCACTTCAGAAATGGTTAGCCCAAATCAAAATATTTTTTTGAGAGGATTAAGAAAGGAACATTCCGATTATTTGTTCAGTAAAGGGTTTCATACATATAAAATAGGAGCAGAAGCAGTACTCCGGAAAAATTCTACCCACTTTGAAAAAGCTTCATTGAAAGAATTGATTCGACGCGGAAACAAAAAAGGTGAAATTGTAGAGAAAGCGTTCTCTGATGAAAATATTAAGAAGATTCATGGTCTCCGCTTAAAATCACCTTTCGCAAAACTACCGCTATTGACTAATTTATTTAATACAGAATTTACATCCGATATGCGATTGTTTGTATTTGAACAGAATAATGAATGGCTCGGATTAATACTTTGCAGTAAAAACAGCAATACAAAATATCAAGTTGAGTTAATTCTGCGTAAACAAAACAATCCGGTGGGAATTATGGAAGCTTTAATTCATCATGCCTTCGAAATAATAACGAATGGCGAAATAAATGAATTAAGTCTCGGCGAAGTACCTTTCACATTTCCCTCATCCACCCAAAAAGTATTTGAATTTTTTATTAAAATTTTTGGGAAAACGATTGGCTTCGCCTATAACGCTGAAGGATTATTTAATTTCAAGAATAAGTTCAATCCGGTGTGGGAAGATCTGTTCATAGCCTCAACTTCACGATTAAATTTAAGGCTTTTAACTGCACTTTCCTCCAAATCCAACTTCACAAATCTTCTTATTTATAAAGCAAGAAATTAATTTGGATAAAGTAATCTTATAATCTTGACAAATTTTAGGAGTTGTTGTATTTTTTGATCAATCTTATTGAATTATTGATCAACAAATGCTTACAGAATTCGGAAAAATCTTCATCTTTATTTCAATCGCTGCTATATTCGTAGTGATTTCAATATTTATGGCGAAACTTGTTCGCCCTTCAAGACCAACCAATGAAAAACTAAAACATTATGAATGTGGGGAAGAACCCGTCGGAACTCCTTGGGTGAAATTCAACATTCGGTTTTATGTCATAGCATTAATATTCTTAATATTTGATGTCGAAGTTGTACTACTTTTCCCATGGGCACTTGGTTACCAAGATTACGGATGGTACGGTTTTGCGGTTGGAATAATTTTTCTATTGGTCTTGGCGCTTGGAATGGCGTATGAATGGCGAAAAGGTGATTTAGAATGGGAACGCCCAAGAGTTGTTCCACCGGAATTAAGTAAGATTCTAATCAACGTAAAAGGCGAAAAAGTTACAAATAAAGAAACTACGGAAAGTAAAGAAGCTTAATGGGAATACTAGATAAAGAATTTGCTGAAGGAAATGTGGTTGTAGCTAAAGCCGAAGACTTATTAAATTGGGCTCGACTTTCATCAATCTGGCAACTAAGTTTTGGTCTTGCGTGTTGCGCAATAGAAATGATGGCTACTTCTGCCTCACATTACGATTTCGATAGATTTGGTGTTATGCCTCGTCCTTCCCCGAGACAAGCTGACGCGATAATAATCTCCGGAACAGTTACATTAAAAATGGCGACAAGAATTAAACGTTTGTATGAACAAATGCCTGATCCGAAATATATAATTTCGATGGGAAGTTGTTCAAATTGTGGCGGTCCTTATTGGGAACATGGTTATCATGTTCTGAAAGGAGTTGATCGCGTAATACCCGTTGATGTTTATGTTCCCGGTTGCCCTCCCAGACCGGAAGCGTTATTGGAAGGATTGTTAAAACTTCAGGAAAAGATCAGAAATGAATCGATGAGGAAGAAAAATGCGAACGCCTGAAGAAATATATGAGATGCTAAAAAATCAGTTTAGTGATTCCATCCTGGAATTTGAAAGCGAATTACCTGTAGAGAAATTTATAAATGTTTCACCTTCCCAAATTCATTCTGTTTCGAAATATTTAAAAGATCACCTCGACCTTCAATTCGATTGTCTTATGTGCCTTTCCGGAACCGATGATAATAATGATGAAAAAACAACCGATGAAGACGGGAATGAAACAGTAGTTCCGGGAACGTTGAGCGTTTATTATAACTTGCATTCAATTAAATACAACCACAAAGTGAACCTGAGAGTAAAAGTTCAGAAGGATAAACCTGAGGTTGAATCTGTTGAAAACATCTGGAAAACAGCTAACTGGCACGAAAGAGAAGCTTTTGACATGATTGGAATTAAGTTTCTAAATCACCCGGACTTAAGAAGGATATTAATGCCCGAGGACTGGGAAGAAGGGTCGCATCCTTTAAGAAAAGATTATGAAAACCCCGAGTTTTATCAGGGAATGAAAGTACCTTATTAATGAGTTAAAATGGCAGTTAAGACAGAAGAATTAGTTTTGAATATGGGACCTCAGCATCCGTCAACTCATGGTGTGCTAAGGTTAGAACTTGAACTCGAAGGAGAACTCGTTAAATCCGTTAAACCACACATTGGTTATCTGCATAGATGTTTCGAAAAACACGCCGAAGCAATGACTTATCCTCAGATTATTCCTTATACAGACAGGATGGATTACCTTGCCTCGATGTATAACAATTTTGGTTATGCCCTTGCGGTTGAAAAATTAATGGATATCGAAGTTCCCGAGCGCGTTGAATACATTCGCGTAATTATGGGTGAATTGCAAAGAATTGCTTCTCACCTTGTCGCGATCGGAACTTACGGTTTGGATATCGGGGCATTTACGCCGTTTCTTTATTTATTCCGCGACCGGGAGAAAATCCTCAGTCTTTTTGAGATGACTTGCGGTGCACGTTTATTATATAATTACATTTGGGTTGGCGGAGTTTCGCACGATTTACACCCTGATTTCCTTCGACTCACAAAAGAATTTATTGAATACTTCAGACCAAATGTTGATGAGATAAACAATCTTTTGACATTCAACAAGATATTTATAGAAAGAACCGCGAATGTTGGTGTTCTTCCTTTGGATACCGCAATCAATTATGGAATGACCGGTCCGAATCTTCGCGCGAGCGGTTTGAAGTTCGATCTGCGAAAAGATGATCCCTACTCTATTTATGATAAATTCGATTTTGATATTCCTGTTGGCGAAGGAATGGTCGGAACAGTGGGCGATTGCTGGGATCGATATTTCGTTAGAGTTTTGGAATTAGAACAGAGTTTGAAAATTATAGAACAAGCTATTGAACAAATTCCGGATGGTGACGTTACCGCCGCGATACCAAAAAGAGTAAAACCACCGAAAGGTTCAATTTATACCCGAGTTGAAAATCCTAAAGGCGAACTTGGTTATTTTATTATAAGCGACGGCGGATTAAATCCGGTAAGGGTAAAAGTTCGAGCTCCGAGTTTTGTAGCCCTTTCGGTAATGGATGAACTTTGCAAAGGTGCACTCGTTGCCGATGTTGTAGCAATTTTAGGAAGCATTGATATAGTTTTAGGTGAGGTTGACCGATAATGCAAGATTTTCTAATAGAATTGATCGGAAATGAAATTTTAGCTTTGGTAATTGCATCTGCTCTACCGCTTGCGTTTATTGTGCCATTTGTAATAATCGCTGTTTGGTTAGAAAGAAAAGTTTCTGCGCACATGCAAGATCGCCTCGGTCCCATGAGAGTAGGATGGCATGGATTACTTCAAACAGTTGCTGATTTTTTCAAACTAATCCAAAAAGAAGATATCACTCCTTCCTTAGTTGATAAAAAACTTTTTAACATCGCTCCGGTAATAGTATTTATCGGAAGTTACGCTGTTTTTGCAGCGCTTCCTTTCACGAGCACATATATCGGGATGAGTTTAGATCTCGGACTACTTTATATAATTGCTGTCTCCGGTATTGTTGTAGCCGGAATTTTAATGGCGGGTTGGGCATCAAATAATAAATATTCCCTTCTCGGTTCAATGAGATCCGCTGCTCAAATCGTAAGTTATGAAATTCCGACAGCTATCGTGATTCTTTCTTTAGTAATGTTTACGGGCACTTTGAGTCTTTCGGAAATGACCGAGCTTCAAACGGCTTATTTCTGGAATTGGAATATTCTGGGCGGTGCTGAATGGAATCTCGCAAAGTTTTTAATCATTCCTTTTATGCTGATTGCATTTATCATTTTCTATGTTAGTTCGCTGGCCGAGGTAAACAGAACACCTTTCGATATGCCTGAAGCCGAATCTGAGCTGGTTGGTGGTTATCACACTGAATATTCGGGAATGAAATTCGCAATGTTTTTCTTGGCGGAATACGCAAATATGTTCGCGGTTTCTGCAATTGCGAGTGTAATATTTTTTGGAGGATATCATTCCCCTATCGGATACCTCGGAGATTTATTTGGAATCGAAGCGCTAATTCCATTTGAGCAGCTCTTCTGGTTTGCTTCGAAAGGAATCTTTTTCGTCTTTGTACAGATGTGGTTACGTTGGACTCTTCCGAGGGTTCGAGTTGATCAGCTGATGACAATCTGTTGGAAATACTTAATTCCGTTTTCAATCGTTAACTTAATTATAATTGGCATTATTACTCTGATATAAATTATGCGGCAATACTTAAAAAATACTTGGGATGGACTTTTTACCGTGCTTGTCGGTATGAAAATTACTTTCAAACATTTGTTTACTAAGTCTGTTACCATTCAATACCCAGACGTAAAAGTTGATTTACCCGAACGTGTGCGAAATAGGCTTTATGTTAATATGGATGACTGTATCGGATGCGATCAATGCGCGCGCGCTTGTCCGGTTTCTTGTATCGAAATCGAAACAGTAAAATCAATGCCGGCGGAAGATCTCGGTAAGACTTCAAATGGTAAGAAAAAAGCACTTTGGGTTACTAAGTTTGATATCGACATCGCGAAATGTTGTTATTGTCAATTATGCGTATTTCCTTGTCCGACTGAATGTATTTATATGACGGATGTTTATGAATTTTCAGAGTTCGAAAGGAAAGATTTAGTTTACAATTACGCCACTCTTACCAGCGTTGAAGTTGAAGAGAAAAAAGTAAATTTCGAAAAATTTCAAGCTGAGAAAGAAGCTCAAAAAGAAGCAGCCGCAAAAGCCAAAGCAGAGGCTGCGGCAAAAAAAGCCGCTGAACAAGCCGAACAGAAAGAATCACCGAAACCTCCGAAAAAAGACGGAGAAGAGAAGTAATTATGGAAAGTTACACTATTATATTTTATTTGTTCGCTGCGATAACTTTGGTTTCAGGCTTTATGGTCGTTACTTCAAAAAATATTGTGCACTCCGCGTTTTACCTTTTGTTTACACTTTTCGGCATTTCCGGAATCTATGCTTTACTCGGCGCAGATTTTATAGCGATCGTTCAAGTTCTGGTTTACATCGGCGGTATATTGATACTAATTTTATTTGGTGTGATGTTAACCAACAAAATCACGAGTATTGATATTAAATCGGGATCAATACAAACTATTCCGGCAATAATTGGAATTGGTCTGTTTGCCGGAGCTCTCTTTGCAACTATGATTACAGGCAACTGGCGCGTAAATCCCGGTGAAATTCCTAATTCTACTATAAAACAATTAGGCAGCGCTTTAATAACTGATTATGTACTGGTTTTTGAACTGCTCGGAATTTTATTATTAATCGCTCTTATAGGAGCCGCTTCAATTGCCAGAAGAGATAAGGAAGAGGTTTGAATTTGGAAATCGGATTAGAACATTTTTTAGCGGTCAGCTCAATTCTTTTTTCCTTGGGATTGTACGCAATTGTCACAAGGCGAAATGCAATTTTAGTTTTGATGGGTGTTGAGCTGGTACTGAATGCCGCTAACATTAACTTTGTTGCGTTTTCAAGATTTGGCGGATATGGACTAAACGGACAAATAATTGCTCTATTTGTGATTATACTTGCAGCCGCCGAAGCCGCAATCGCATTAGCAATCGTGCTGAATATTTACAAAACATTTAATAGTGTGAATATTGACGAACTAAACAAACTACGAGATTAATTATCGATGTATGATTCATTTATTATAAACACTTCTATTGCGATCTTATTCCTTCCATTATTAGGATTTGCGATCTCGATCTTTTTATCTAAAAAAGTTGAGAAAATCTATTTGGCCGAAGTAGCAATCATTTCTCTAAATATGTTACTATCGATTATCGTATTGGTTTATAAATTCTCCGCATATATCGATACCAAAATATTAGCCGAATTTACATGGATCAATTTTGGTGACGTTCCGTTTTTAGGAAACCTAACAATCGAACTTGGATTTATGATCGATAACGTTACAGTACTAATGTTATTCGTTGTAAATCTAATTAGTCTTCTTGTTCACATCTATTCCTTAGAATATATGAAAGGAGACAAAAGATTCACCCGATACTATGCTTATTTGGGAATTTTCACTTTTTCCATGCTCGGAATAGTACTTACCCATAATTTACTAATGATGTACATTTTCTGGGAATTAGTCGGGTTATCTTCCTATTTGTTGATCGGTTTCTGGTATGAGAAAAAAACTGCTTCAGACGCTTCAAAAAAAGCTTTTCTTGTGAATCGAGTTGGTGATCTTGGCATGTTTGCCGGAATATTAATTTTATTTACCAACTATCACACATTTACTCTTGATACTATTTTTCATCAAATAAGCATAGGGAATTTGCCTTTTGACAGCACAGTTTGGTTAACGGCAGCGGGCATTTTAATCTTTATGGGCGCGGTTGGAAAATCCGCTCAATTCCCTCTTCATGTTTGGTTACCTGATGCGATGGAAGGTCCGACTCCGGTAAGCGCATTAATCCATGCGGCAACAATGGTAGCCGCGGGTGTTTATTTGGTAGTTAGAATCTTTGTTATGCTTACGGCAGACGCGATGTTAGTAATTGCCATTGTAGGTGCTTTTACATCATTTATCGCTGCGACAATCGCACTGACTCAAAATGATATCAAAAAAGTTTTAGCTTATTCAACTGTTAGTCAGCTTGGATATATGATTATGTCGCTGGGAGTTGGAGCTTACGCTTTTGCTTTCTTCCATCTTGTAACACATGCATTTTTTAAAGCTTGTCTGTTTTTAGGATCAGGTTCTGTTATTCATGCAATGCACCATGAGCAAGACATTCGTTCGATGGGTGGCTTGAAGAAAAAAATGCCCTATACATATTATACATTTTTAATTTCATCGTTGGCAATTTCCGGCGTTCCACTTACTTCAGGGTTTTTGAGTAAGGACGGTATTCTCGCCGGTTCACTTGCTTTCGGCTCTTTAACGGGTCACTGGTTAATTCCGTTTTTTGGATTTATTGTGGCGTTTATGACCGCTTTCTACATGTTCCGGTTAGTAATAAAAACTTTTCACGGTGAACCCCGAGACCAGAAAAAATATGATCACGCTCATGAATCACCAAGAGTTATGGCTCTACCACTCGTTGTTTTAACCGTACTATCAGTTTTCTTCTGGTACACACCAAATCCTTTATCCTCGGAAAGTGGTTGGTTTTTATCCACTTGGGTCCAAACACCCGAAACCGTAGTACCGAACGAAGCCAGGTGGGATTTCATGATAAATGATGGTGACGTGATTGAAGAGAGTCGTGAAGGTCATATTACTCATTCTCAACAATACACAGACGCAATGCATTGGGCGCATTATCCGGCAATGTTTTTATCACTAATTATGGCCGGTGGCGGAATTACCCTTGCTTTTGTTTTTTATGAATGGAAGAAATTGAGCGCGTGGAGTCTTGCAAAGAAATTTAAACCGCTCTATAATATGTCGCTTAACAAGTGGTACTTCGACGAATTTTATGATAAAACCTTTATCGGCGGCACTATCCTTCTCTCAAAATTTATGAGTTGGTTCGATGGACGGATTATTGACGGAATTGTAAATGGAACAGCGACTGTTACAAAACTTTTTTCAAATATCAGCGGACTTTTTGATACTTACGTTGTTGATGGATTTGTAAACTTTACCGCATTTCTAAGCGGCGCGATTGGTTTTTCATTCCGAAAACTCCAGACGGGACGAGTACAAACTTATGTAGTTCTTGTCATTTTCAGTGTATTAATACTTTTATTCATATTTCAATAATTGATTGAATATTAACTAGGATATAAAATAAAATGAACGGTTTTCCAATATTAACACTCTTGACGTTTTTACCAGTCCTTGGAATGGTAATTATATTATTCCTACCGGGTCAAAAGCATAAAGAAATCCGAATCACTTCACTAATAATTACCGGATTGCAAATAGTATTTGCCGCTGTTCTAATGCTGAATTTTAATTATTCAGCCGGTGGAGTTTTTGATCAAAGCAGTTTTCAATTTGTCGAAAAAGTTCGTTGGATTGAAATTCCAAGTGTTTCGTGGATTGGTACAATAAAGATTGACTATTTCTTAGGAGTAGATGGAATAAGCACTCCAATGGTACTTCTTACAGCGTTAATCTCTTTTATCGCGATACTTTCCTCATGGAAAATCGAAAAATCGGTAAAAGGCTTTTTTGCCCTTTTCCTTCTGTTAGATGCGGGAATGATGGGTGTGTTTGTATCACTCGATTTTTTCCTTTTTTATGTATTCTGGGAAGTTATGCTTCTTCCGATGTACTTCTTGATTGGTATTTGGGGCGGTCCGAGAAAAGAATACGCCGCAATAAAGTTCTTTATCTACACATTGTTCGGAAGTGTTTTTATGCTTCTTGTTATGATCGGACTTTATTTCTCAGCTTATGAAATTTTACCGACAGGAGAAAAAGTATTTACTTTTAACTTGCTCGCTTTGATGGATTCCACAAATTATACAGCGGATGGAATTTTATCACCTTTTAATCCTCAGAATATGAGGTTCGTTGCTTACATTGCGCTTTTTGTCGGGTTCGCTATTAAAATTCCGATGTTTCCATTCCATACCTGGTTGCCGGATGCTCACGTTGAAGCACCGACTCCCATTAGTGTTATCCTTGCCGGAGTATTATTGAAAATGGGGACTTATGGTATTCTAAGAATCAGTTACCCGATCTTCCCCGAAATCACACGAGATTTAATGTGGTATATCGCCCTATTTGGAATGATTAACATCATCTACGGCGCTCTCTGTGCGATGGCTCAAAAGGATTTCAAGAAACTTATCGCTTATTCTTCTATCTCCCACATGGGATATGTGATGCTTGGAATGGCTTCGTTAACAACGACCGGAGTAAACGGAGCAATATTGCAAATGTTTAATCACGGAACTATTACCGCAATGTTATTCCTTATTGTCGGCGTGCTTTACGATAGAGCTCATACGCGCGGCATTAATGATTTCGGCGGAATCGCAAATCAAATGCCTGTGTATACAGGATTTGTTACCGTGGCGTTTTTCGCCGCCCTCGGTCTGCCGGCTCTTAGCGGATTTATCTCCGAAGCTCTTGTATTTGTAGGTGCTTTTGGAGTAGAAAAAATTCGAGTACTTACAATAATTTCCACTTTGGGAATTTTATTGGGTGCGGCATATATGTTATGGACACTCCAGAGAGTCTATCTTGGAAACTTAAATGAGAAGTGGAATAAACTTACCGATCTTGATAAACGGGAATATGCGATGTTTATCCCATTAACAATTATCATAATTTTACTTGGAGTTTATCCATCAATCATGTTGGATGTAATGAATACTTCGGTTAATTCATTTGTAGAGTTTGTTTCAACTAGCTTAAATAACGTATCAATCAGCGGATTATAATATAGAGCCATGGATTATTCATCATTATACAAATCAATAGAATTAATTCTTCCGGAATTAGCGGTTTCAATCTCACTGGTTGTTTTAGTGATTGCAGATTTAATATGGGATAAAAACAAAAAATACATTCCATTTATAGCTCTTTTGGGATTGTTAATTACGATTCTTTATGTAATCGGCCAGTTCGGAACGGAGGGATTTGCATTCATTTATTCCGAAAATAATCCGAACAATTATGGAATCCTCGCTATTGATAATTTTGGCGGGTTTTTCAAGCTGATTGTGATTGTATCCTCAATTCTTATTGTTTATTTCTCGTTACGTTCCGATGAAATCCAAAAAACAATTGATCGTTCGGGTGAATATTTCGCTTTGATATTTGGAATGATAGTTGGAATGATGGTAATGATTTCAGCAGTAGATTTGATTGTTATTTATCTTGCTTTAGAATTGCTCTCACTTTCATCTTATGTGCTTGCAGGATTTACAAAGCTTCGTGATCGCAACGCTGAAGCTTCATTAAAGTATTTGATATTCGGTGCTGTATCTTCCGGAATTATGCTATTTGGTATTTCTATCCTTTACGGATTAACCGGAAGTACGAATCTATATGTAATAAACGATGTTATTCGCTCGACAAATTTGAATGTTCTTCTTGTTTCCTTCTCTTCGATTTTAATATTTGCAGGGGTTGGATATAAAATTTCGGCGGCTCCGTTTCACTTTTGGACACCTGACGTTTACGAAGGGGCTCCAATTTCTATTACCGCTTATCTTTCTGTTGCAAGTAAAGCTGCCGGATTTGCACTGTTGGTCAGAATTGTCCGAACCGGATTTGTAAATTATGCCGACGAATTCGGAAACTGGGAATTAATGCCCGCATTCGACTGGCAATTATTACTAATTGTAGTTTCTGTGTTAACAATGACACTCGGTAACTTCGCCGCGTTGTGGCAGGATAATCTAAAACGAATGCTGGCGTATTCTTCAATTGCACATGCCGGTTACCTGATGCTTGGCTTAGTTGTGCTTAGTGATCAAGGTGTGCTTGCGATACTGATTTACTTCGTTTTTTATCTTCTTATGAATTTGGGCGCATTTTATATCGTTATGATAATTGCGAATAAAACCGGTTCTGAGGAAATAGATGATTATAACGGTCTTGGTTCTAAATTTCCTTTCTTTGGAGTGGCGCTGACTATCTTTTTAATTTCTTTAACCGGCTTACCTCCAACAGCCGGATTTATTGGTAAACTCTATATTTTTATGGCATTAATAGATGCTAAAATGATTGCTGTTGCAGTAATTGCCATTCTGAACTCAGTAGTTTCTCTCTATTATTACATTAGAGTGCTTAAACACATGTATCTTGTAAAAGCTCCGGAAAATTTGGGAGCAGATACCAGTTCCCTTTCCGATAAAATATTCGTTGGGATCTTATTGGTACCAATTCTTTTCTTTGGAGTTTATTTCTCACCTGTCATCAACTTCGCTAAAAGCTGTATAAATTTATTAGGATTCTAAATCCTTTTGCTTACTTGCATTTTGTGATTTCTATTCTTAGTTTTAATAAGACAATTTTAGTCCTATTAGATGGGTAAATGTTAAAAGTAGCAAAATCATTTATTGTTAATTCAAATATCTCTATCAACTTCAGACTTAAAAATCAAATAACAGCTATTCTTCATACATCATAAGATCTGATCTCATAAACCAGCACTTCGTTTTTTCTTACTTAACTAACAACATTTTTTTACTTACAATATTTTTTTCGAACTTAATCCTATAAATATATATCCCAGATCCGACTTCAATTCCGGTTTCATTAGTGCCATCCCAAATGGCAGAATGATAACCCGGTTTAATTGTTCCGTTAACGAGAGTAATGACTTTTTGGCCGAGAATATTAAAAACAGACAGATTCACTTCCCCTTCGTTTGGTAAATCATATCTGATTGTTGTAGATGGATTAAAAGGATTTGGATAATTTCCATACAATGAGAATCTTTTGGGAAAGTCCACAAGTTGATCTAATCCGACAACTAGTCGTGATACAAAAGAGAGAGTATCAATACTCGAAGTGATTTCGACACTATCGGATGCATCAACAAACCAATCGTATCCTTTATTTCCATCAAATATTCCATTTCCATCAAAAACAAATAGAGTATCATAAATGTTAGTGAATACCGTGTCAATTGTTTCACCGTATAAACGTAGCTGATAAGAAATTGTGTCGCCGTCAACATCTTTGGAAGAAAACCAAGAGAAAAGGACTGTATCTGAAGACAATGTATCCCCATCCACCGGAGAAAATAGCTGGAAGCTTTCAGGAGCGTCATTTACATTTAAAACATTTACCATCGCCGTATCCGTAACAAAAGCAATTCCATCAGTAGCTGTTAAAAATATAGATGAGGTTCCAAAATAATCAGCAATTGGGTGAATATATAAAGAATCAACACTAATTGCAACGATGATTCCTGAAGTGTAAGTAACAGAAAATTCTAACTGATTATCTTTATCGTCAAAATATTCGTTTAAGTTTGTAATTACTAATGAATCATCCGCATCCTCATAAAATTGAAGTTCCGGAATTTTCATTGACAGGAAGGGTTTATCATTCTCAGGCAATACTGATACTTTTATCGTATCGGAATCTGATGCACCGAGAGGGTCACTTGCAGTAAATGATAATCGGAATTGACCCGATGAATCTGCAGAAGCAAATAATTTTGCACGATTATTAGTTGAATCAATGATAATATGTAAATCTTTCAAATCTATTTGCCCGTTTTCGCCAATACTCTTTTTTAATAATTCTTTCCGTACGCTTACAGCACTTCGATTTTCTACTTCTGCACTTAGCACTTCATATGAAAAATTGATTTCTGCAGTATCATTATCAATATCTGATACGTAACTGTTTAACGAAATTGTGGTTGTATCATCTTCATTGATAATAATATCGGGAATACTCTGTAATTCAGGAGGAGTATTTTTACCGCGTTCTACCTTAAAATTGTGAGTGTGAGATAAACCCGTAATTCCGTTTTCATCTTTTCCAAAAATATGCAGATTGTAATATTTGTCAATATCTAAACTGCTTAAATCTAACTTAAAATTTTGAGTTACCATACTATCTGGCAAAAATTTATTATATGAGTAAATTGGAGAAACAATGCTGTCTCTTGAAAAAAACCATTCTACGGATGTTATATTCGGAAGCTTATCACTTGCAACTGTACTCTCTTTTAAGAAAGGTTTAACGTAAGGCATACTCCAATGCCCGTTACTATCCATTGTGCGAATGTAAATAGTATGCAATCCATTTTTTAACGAAGATATATCAGCTATAAATTCAATATTTACACTATCGCTTGATGTTATTGGTATTTCAATTGGGGCACCAAACCCGGAATCGATTGCAAAATAATATTCAAGTTTTGTAATTATTGCGTTCGTATCAAGCGGAATACTTTCTTTAATAAAATGAGTAGAATAAACGAAACTCTGATTACCGTAATTATCAAATGCTCTCACCAAAAGCTCATGGGAACCTATTTCAATACCGACCAAATCAACAGTAAAATCAAGTTGTAACAAACTATCTGGAGTAAAAGAAAGCAAATGTCCGTTTCCAATTCCCGGATCATCATCCAGGAAGTATTCCAATTTTGAAATAAGTGGTAACTGCTCTATTGAGAGCCTGTCATTGAGAAAAGGTTTGAAATGTGTTAAACTCCATCTTCCCGCTGCATCCATCGATCGAATATATAAAGTGTGATAACCGTTATCCAAATTCTCCAGATTCACAATAAATGATTTTTCAGTTATTGTGTCCTCGTTAATTGGAATATTTTCGCCCAACCCTTTACCCGGATCAGAATCGACAAAATATTCCAATTTTTTCAAATTATAAGGGGCTGATAAATCAATATCCTCCTTTAGAAATGTTACAGGATAATTAAAGCTCCACTTACCGGATTCATCTTTTGTTCTAAAATAAACGGTGTGTACTCCAAAGTTTAGATTAGAGATATCGAGATTTAGTGTAATACTGTTGTCCTCATCAGCTGAAACGAAGATCGAATTTCCATTTCCAAAACCCGGATCAACATCAAAGTAATACTCTAAATAGCTAATGCGATCTGAAACCGTAATGTAATTAGAAACAATTTTAGTCTTTGTGGAGTCACCGTTACTTACTGTAAGCGAAACAGTGTACATCCCGGAAATAGTATATGTAAATTCAGGATTCTGCAAATACGAATCTATAATATTATCTCCGTCAAAGTCCCATTCCCAGCTTGTCGGGTTTCCTAAGGATAAATCGGAAAAGTGAACTGTCAACGGTGTAGAACCGGATAATACATCGGAATTAAAATCTGCAATTAATTGAGTCTCAGAAATAACGGGTAAATCAGAATATATGTATGCTGAACCTGTTTTAATTGCATCGTTTAAATTTTGATGAGCCCCGATTAGAATAAAATCATTTGTATTTGATACCGAGAAACCAAACTGTCCGTTTGCCTCACCATCACTTGCACTTAGTTTTGCTCCATTAGACCAGTTTGTTCCCGAATTTGTAAATAAATAAACGGATCCCTTACCATTATCATCACTTCTTGCGCCTACACAAGCATAACTTCCAGAAATTGAAACAGACCATCCTAATTCGTCACCAGATTCTCCATCGTCTACGGTTAATATTTGTTGCTGAACCCAGTCTGTTGAATTAAGTCTAAATATATAAGCTGATCCAGTGCCCAAATTTTCGAACTGAGATGCACCAATAATTAAAATATTACCGTCAATAGAGACTGAATGACCGAACCTATCACCCGTTGCCCTATCATTTGCCGTCAACTTCTTACTAAGATTCCAGCTTGCTCCTGAATACTTGTATACATACGCAGAACCGGAAGAATTAATATCGGTATCATCGAACCTAGCTCCTATTAATACATAATCATCCGATATTGATACTGCACAGCCAAATTCATCTCCGGCTTCACCATCCGAAGGTACTAATTTTTGTTCCTGAATCCAGTTATTCACCGAATGTTTAAAAATATATGCAGAGCCGGAAGAATTGCCGTTATCATCATCACTGTTTGCACCAACAATTACATAATCGCCTGAAATGGATACTGCGTAACCGAATAAATCATCCCGCTCACCATCGCTTGCTGTTAGTTTTGCTTCTTGATTCCAGAAATTTCCACTTCTATGAAAAATATATGCCGCACCGTTATAATCATTAGCATTCCCGTTACCATCGTTCCAGGGAGCTCCCACTACAGCATATTCTCCTGAAATAGCTACTGAAAAACCAAACCAATCATCAGAACTGCCGTCGGAGGCTAATAATTTAGCCTCTTGAATCCATTCAGCACCATCAAACTGGAAAATATAAGCAGAACCCGATTCCGGGCCGTTGTCATTATCTTTATTTACTCCAACAATCGAATATTCACCAGATATAGATACGGAACATCCGAACTCATTATTTGTTTCACCATCACCCGCAGTTATCTTAGACTCACTAATTTGCGCAAGTGTGGTACCACAAAAAAGTAAGACTGTGAATAGAATTGTAACCAATTTATTCATTTTGCTCTCCGTATTTTTATTTTATTGAAAGCTTATTATTTTAGTTACAAGTCTAATTATGAGCCTTTATTTTAATTGTAACAGGCAAACCTTGTTTGTCCGTACCTGTAGTAGGCGCATCAATATAGTAGATAGCCGGGATCGCCGGTAAGCCCGAAAGTACGTAAGGATTATTCCCGCCGAATATTCCGCAGTCCTCTCCGCTAAAACCCGCACCTTTTGCTGGCGAGTTTTCTTTTAGTTGCCATTTCCCGTCTGTACTGCCGGTGTCAGTAAATACAGTAGACATATCTATATTAGATTGGTTACCATTATCAGTACCAAATTGGGTGGAATTACCTATATTATTTTTTATATCATTACTTGAACCGGAAAAAGAGCCATCCTTTTGAATATTATTATAAAATATTGAATTATAAATTTTCACACTTCTTAAAAAGATATTATTTTGTAAATCCATTGATGAGTTTTCTGTACAAGTCAATGCTGTACGATTATATTCCCCACCTTCCAAATAATTATTCGCAACAATAATATTGTAACAATAATTACCTATAGATATTGCAGCATATCTTGATCCAACAACGTAATTTTGAACAATGCTCACATTTGAGCTATTATCCGTAACCGTAATAAGAGGACTTCCATAATCAGAGATAACTTTATTTCGTTTGATAATAACTTTATCCACTGAAATTCTTATATAACCAGAACTATATACAGATAATCCAGTAATTAGGGATCCTTCAGAGCCTGTTTGAAAAGTAATATGTCCTACAATAGCTTCGGCAGGTCTTACCTGTGTATCAGAATTTTCATATAAAAAATACCCAGGCCCAAAAATAAAAAGCTTTTTTGTTAGTGTTAAATATCCATAACTGTTATTAAACCCGGCAACATATATTGTATCTCCGGAAGCAGCACCATCATGTGCTGCCTGCAGAGTTGTAAAATCTGGGTTATTTGCTGTATTTTGGTCCACATACCAAATTTTACCGCTTATTATTGTAACCGAAATAAGAGAAATAACTATGTAACATTTAAGGAACGAACTTAAGTTTTTCATTTTAACTCCATTTTTAGTTAAACATAATGCAATAAATAAATACGATTTTTTTTACAATAAGGGGCAATTAATACTCGATATCTTTTATTCTCTAATATTCAATATCTGTGTATTATTCCAATATTAATGATATTTTTTTAAAAAAACATATTATTTTAAATTTTTTATTTGTCTTTATATTCGACTTAGATGTTTGATATTAGCTATTTCTTTTATTTATGAAGGATATTCTGAATTTGACATTGGGTTCTAACTTAATTACATTTAATACGACAATTTTAGTCCTATTAGATGGGTAAATGTTAAAAGTAGCAAAATCATTTGAATATGCCGTTTTGGCGTTAAAATACATCGAAGAAAATTCACAGAAAGATTGTATCAATACAAAAGAAATATCTGAAAATGCTAAAATTCCTTATGATCTTCTGGCTAAAATTTTACAAAAACTCGTACGAAAGAATCTGGTCTATTCTATTCAAGGAAATCGTGGTGGTTATAAATTGAATCGTGAAAGTGGAAATATTTTGCTTTCAGAAATTGTGGACGCAGTAGATCAAAAAATTCAAATGACCGATTGTATGTTGGAAAATCCGACTGTTCAAGATTGTTCCCGAGTTGGAGATTGTTGTATAAGAAGCCCTTTATCAAGAATTCACGATAAAGTTTACAATATATTTTACTCAACTACTTTAAAAGAAATAATTAATTAGGTGAAACTATGAAACACGCGGATAATTTATTTATTGAAAAAGATCAATTTTTTGATTTTTTTAAGGAACAATACCATATTTATTTTAACTCCAATATTTTTCTTAGGGATATTCTTTATTCCGTAAGAAGATATTTTGAGAAGAAAGGTGAAATACTGTCGTATTCGGATGCAGAAAAAATCACAAATGAATTTACTCAGAAACTTGAATCAGAAAATTTGTTATTACGGCTCGATAATAACAGTTGGAGAGTGAATTTTATGAAGCCGGAATCTGTTGTGGAAGAATTAAAAGAAGTTACAGAATAAGTTTAAGAATTAAGAAAGGATAAAAATGTCAGCTGTAGAAACAAAATCTGAAATAACAATCTCACAAAACGCGGTTGATCAAATTCGTAAATTACGAATTGAGCAAGATCTAAGTGATGAATTCGGACTGAGAATTGGTGTAAAAGGGGGCGGCTGTTCCGGAATGACATACCATCTCGGATTTGATAAGGATAAAAAAGAGATTGATACCGTTATTGAACAGGATGGAATTAAGTTATTTGTTGATGGGAAAAGTCTCTTTTACTTGATGGGCACCGAACTGGATTTTAGTGGCGGATTAAATGGGAAGGGATTCATTTTTAACAATCCAAACGCAACCAAAACTTGCGGTTGTGGTGAATCTTTTGGGGTTTAATTCTAATTGGAGGAAATATGGATAGAAGGAAATTTTTAGGCTCAGTCGGAATTATCTCAATTGCCGGAGCCGCAACAAACATTGCAAAAGTTAGCGAAACAATTTCTAATAAAATAAAAAGGAGTGAAAATACTATGGCTAAATTTGAATTGCCGAATCTACCGTACGAATTTAATGCATTAGAACCTTATATCGATGCACGTACAATGGAAATCCATCATGGAAAACATCATGCCGGTTATGTTGCTAAATTAAACGTAGCAGTTGAAGGAACTGATCTTGAAGGTAAATCCCTTGAAGATTTAATGAACGTTGCCGGATCAAACACCGCAGTTAGAAATAACGGTGGCGGTCATTGGAACCACTCACTGTTTTGGAGCATTATGGGCAAAGGTAAAGGCGGAGCACCTGAAGGTGATTTAGCCGCTGCTATCAACTCTGCTTTTGGTTCGTTTGATAAATTCAAAGATCTTTTCTCAAACGAAGCTGCAACGAGATTCGGATCAGGTTGGGCTTGGTTGATTGTTGCTGATGGAAAACTTGCGGTTACATCAACTCCAAACCAAGATAATCCTTTGATGGATGTTGCCGATGTAAAAGGAACACCAATCCTTGGTTTAGATGTTTGGGAACACGCATATTACTTGAACTACCAAAACAGAAGACCAGATTATGTTGAAGCATTTTTTAATGTTATTGACTGGAATGCTGTCGCGGAAAATTATAAATCTGCACAGTAATTAGTGATAATTCCCGAAGGAATGTTAATTTAAGATCAAGCCTGCGAACCCGCAGGCTTGATTCTTATCCCGTAAAAATATTCTATTAGCAAAAAGTTGATCGATCATTACTGAATTACGAACTTATCAAATCTTGTTACACAATAATAAATTCGATGAAAAAAGTACCAATTTTCCCGCTTAACCTTGTTATGTTCCCCGGAGCTATTTACCCTCTTCATATTTTTGAGGAGCGGTACAAAACGATGATAAACCAATGCTCATCCGATGATTCAGAATTTGGTATTGTTGCACGAATAGATTCCGAAATTTATCATATCGGGTGCCTCGTTAAAGTGGCTTCGATCTATAAAATTCATGACAATGGCAGTATGGATATTTTGGTTAAAGGAACTCAAAGATTTAGAATGTACGAGACATCAACACATGATGCCGGATTTTTGGTCGCTGAAATTGAAGAATTTGGTGATTCCGAGAGTAGCCCAGTTGATTACAAACTTACAGATGACATAGTTTTCCACTTCCGTGATATACTGGATAAAACGAATCTGCAGCTTGATGAAAAGTTTTGGGATATACTAAAACGAAGCAGATTAAAATCCTTTAAAATCGCGGAAAAATCCGGGATGAATTTGCAGCAGCAGCAAACATTTTTATCGATTCAAAGTGAAGAAAGAAGGCTGAAATACTTGCTCAATCATTTTAGAGAACTAATATCATATTTGAGTTCATCGGAAGCGTTAAAAGAAATTATCCAAAATGATGGGTATTTAAACGAATTATAATATTCGATTAATCACATGTTTGATGGGTAATTTATATGACTTATTGTCGATCATGACAATGGATATCCAAAATATTGTAATTCTTCGCTCAATTTTTCAGTAAATAGTTTTTTTTGCTCTGCTGTCATCATCGTCCTCCACTGTTCTTTCTTTCCGACATTCAAATGCGCGGCCTTTTTATTTAAACCTTTCTTCAAATAATATTCTCTTTTTTTATCAAACGATTGATTTTCAATAGTTCTTTTCAAATGTTGGTGGTCGATTTCTAGTCCTAAATATTCTAGAATTTTTCGACATTCCGATTCAGGTTCTTCAAGCAAGTCTTCATATTTTACAAAATAAACTTTATGTTCCAGATAATTTTTATAATGCTCCGCCCAGGGAGTTTTCAGCCAGATATTTATTTCATTAGCACCATAAATTACCACGTTGGTCATTCTATTAATTCTATATCTAGTGTTTGAGACCAGCGGTTTTATAACCCGATAATATATTCCCAAACCTTTCGGTAAGTGGCTCATAATTTTTCTTAAAAAAGGCCATCGTTCGATTTTCACAAAGAATTTTGCACCCGAAATGCAGACATCTCTCGGATCTCTGATGACGTAAATCAATTTAGAGCCGGCGGTTCGAATTTTTTGAATACTGTTGAATCCATGGTGTGACTTAAAGCATTGGTATTCCGACTTCCGTTCTAAACCCTCGCCCTCTTCATGGTCGGAATTAAGAAATCCGATCACCGGACAACCAATCAGTTCTCCGACCAATCTTGTTACCCAGGTTGTTCCGCTCTTTGGATAACCTACGACTATTATATCATTCATTTACACGCTTCCATTGGCTTCAATATATATAAGTAAAACTAGAGTTTTTTCCAGATTAGGAAACATTGTAGTTGCAACGAGTGGCGACATCATAAGACCAATATTTATAAAACCATAAAAATAGAAAAGGGAAACCATTTGATTTCCCTTCTAATCTTCAGATATACTTTACAAAATTGACCCTAGCCAGCTGAAATTTTAATCCGGTTTAGTGCTCTTTTCAGAGCCAATTCAGCTCTCAAAGCATCAACTTCTTTCTGTCTATTTTCTAATTTCAATCTTTCACGAGCTCGTTTTTCCGATTCTTTAGCTCTTTCGATATCAATTTCTTGAGGCGCTTCTAATGTCTCAGCTAAAATTAACACTTTATTGTCGAGAACTTCTGCGGTACCGCCGCTCGTTGCAAAATGTTTCTCACCGGAATCATCAACTACTTTTATCACACCAATTTCAAATGAGCTTAACAATGGAGCATGAAGATTTAACACCTGGAAACTGCCAATCGAACCGGGAATCGTGACAGACTTAACCACATTATCGTAAACCATTTTCTTAGGAGTGATTATTTCTAACCTGAGTTGTTCCATTACGCATTCATCTTTTTAGCTTTTTCAACTGCTTCTTCAATCGTTCCAACATACATAAACGCTTGTTCCGGTAAATCGTCATGTTTACCTTCGATGATTTCTTTAAATGATCTGACAGTGTCCTCTAATTTTACATATTTACCCGGGAATCCGGTAAACTGTTCAGCGACAAAAAATGGTTGAGAGAAAAATCTTTGAATCCTTCTCGCTCTTCTTACAGTAACTTTATCTTCTTCGGATAATTCATCCATTCCGAGAATGTTGATGATATCTTGAAGATCGTTGTAAGACTGTAAAATTTCTTTAACAGTTTTTGCGACGTAATAATGTTCTTCACCAACAACTCCGGGTTCAAGAATTCTGGAAGTTGAATCCAATGGATCAACCGCCGGATAGATTCCAAGCTCCGAAATTTGACGACTCAATACTGTTGTAGCATCCAAGTGGGCAAATGTTGTTGCTGGAGCTGGATCGGTTAAGTCATCCGCTGGAACGTAAATAGCTTGAACAGAAGTAATTGAACCATTTTCCGTAGTTGTAATTCTTTCTTGAAGTTCACCCATTTCAGAAGCCAAGTTTGGTTGATAACCAACCGCGGAAGGCATCCGTCCCAAAAGAGCAGATACTTCAGATCCGGCTTGGGTAAAACGGAAAATGTTGTCAATAAATAAAAGCACATCTCTATTTTCTTCTTCACGGAAATATTCAGCGATTGTTAATCCCGTTAAACCGACTCTTAAACGCGCGCCCGGAGGTTCGTTCATTTGACCAAAAACCAGCGCTGTTTTGTCAAGTACACCGGATTCTTTCATTTCCAACCAAAGATCATTTCCCTCTCTGGTTCTCTCACCAACACCGGCAAAAACCGAATAACCACCGTGCTGTTTAGCGATGTTATGTATTAACTCTTGTATAATTACGGTTTTACCAACACCGGCGCCACCAAATAAACCGGTTTTACCACCTTTGGAATAAGGTTCGATCAAATCAATAACTTTTATTCCAGTTTCGAAAATCTCTTGACTTGTTTTTAATGAATCAAATTTTGGGGCGTGACGATGAATTGCATATTTCTTTTTTGTTTTAATTTCGCCAAGACCATCAATACCTTCGCCGGTTACATTAATCAGTCGTCCTAAGGTTTCAGGTCCTACAGGAACTGAAATCGGATCACCGGTATCAATAGCTTTAGTACCTCGCACGAGTCCATCTGTTGAGTCCATAGCGATAGTTCTAACTCTGTTTTCACCAAGATGTTGTTGAACTTCGGTTATCAGAACTTCTTCTTCGCCTTCGATGTTAATTCTGGGTATGTTTATAGCATTATAAATTTTAGGCAGGTGTCCATCTGGAAAGTCGATATCTACGACAGGTCCTATTACTTGCACAATTGATCCTTCGATGCCTTCCATTTTTCTCCTTTTTTCAAATTAAAGTAGACTACAAAATTAGATATAATGAGCAATATATTCAATCAATTGATCGAAGATATTCATGAGTTATTTATATGAGTTTTATTACAAAATGGCTTAATGAATTATGAAAAGTAGAAAAAAGATGATCTTTCCAAACTCAAAAACCGGTTTATTTCAAAAATGCCATTTTCCTGGTCTTTGTTACTTCTCCTGCTGTTAAGCGGTAGTAATAAACTCCACTGGAAATTGTAGAAGCATTGAACTGGACGGAATATTCGCCTGCACCCTTTTCCTCGTTAACCAAAGTTACTATTTCCGAACCGAGTAGATCATAAATTTTTAATGTTACCAAACTGGATTGAGAATTAGAAACATCGTTCTGGGCGGAAATCGAATAGTGAATTGTTGTAGCCGGATTAAATGGGTTCGGATAATTTTGTGAGAGTGATATTATTCTAGGCAAATTTTCTTTTTCATCTACGGATGTTACATTTTCGAATTCAACATCAATAAATACGGGAAGATGATCGGATGCGTCATGTAACGCATTAGCAACAGCTGCGGAAACCGCTGTATTAAATCCACTATTCACGGCAGTGTTATAGTGGTTTCCATCATTCCCGAAGTTTTTATAGCTGTTTTCCAAATAAGAAACTCCGCCTGAATTACTCAGCGCCGGAGAAATTAGTATTAAATCAAATCTATCGTCCAAACCTCCATTCGCGCCTCCGCCAAACTGAGTTGTTCGCGGTGACTGTGTGTAGTAAAATCTATCCGCAGAGTTTGCGTGGGACCAGGAGGTGGTTAATTCATCAACAAAATACCCCTCTCCTGAAGCATTCGTCAATTTTTGATATGCCGGTTCGTTTGAGCCGTAAACGTTAAAATCACCCATAATCATGTAATATTGATTCGCGTGAAAAGTTTTTGTTGTATTAAGTACAACTGAGGCGGCTGAATTTCTCAAATTTTCATTGTCTGATCCGGTAGAAGCTTTAAAATGGACTCCGAATAAAATAAGTGTGTCACCTGAAACTTTGTGTTCAAGTCTGAACTCCGAAATATGCCTCGGTGATGAACTAAGATGCCGGTGACTTAAAAAAGTAAAAAGAGAATCACGATAGAAAATCGCGTTATCGGTATCAGGTCCGTTGAGGAATGTTCCGGCTTTAAAACCGCTTCCCATAACATCCTCCAAAAATTGATTCATTCCAGCTTGGGATTCAACTTCCTGGCAAACAAGGATATCAGGTTTTGCGTCATCCACAACAACTTTAAAATCAGCATTTCTTGCGCGGTCATCGGATGCGGAGGAATATTTTAAAAGATTATAAGTCATAATTCTTACATTTTGCTGAGCAAAAATGGGTGAAAGAGTTATGAATAAAATGAGAGAAGCTTTTTTTAGATATGAAAAATTCGTCAATCAATCTCCGTAGAAAGTATAAATCTTAAAATTCGATTATTCCCTGTATCCAATACATAAAGGGTTCGGTCATAGTAAGCGACGGCATGCGGGCGTATAAATGATTCCGGTCCACCGAACGATTGTAATTCATCACCAAAGGAATTAAAAATTAGAATGCTATCCTTTGCCGCATCGGCAACATAAATATTTCCGGATGGATCCAAAGCAACATCTTGTGGTTCAGAAAATCTGTTTGGCATCATCAATTCTGATGAAAATGCCTGTAACTTGCTTCTGTATCCAGTAAAATCATCAGTTTGTTGATATTCCAGCCACTGCACTTTGAAACTGTTATCACCAACAAGAGTAATAATAAAATCGAGTGTTGAGTTGTTGAATGAGCTCAAGGAACTGATTCCATTCGCAGAAGGAATTCCGGTGGCTACGGCACTTATATTCGGAACCCGGCCGGTTAAACTATCTTTTCTATTTGTACCGATTCTGAAATCCATCACAATATTATCAGGATCAATGGGATTTGAGTTTTTTGTACCCGTTCTCCCGATGTAAAATCTATTGTCGTAAAATGAAGCTACCCCGGTGTAATTTCTATCCGCACGAAGAAAATCGAAAGAGGATTTTGGAAGCAGCGTATCGATTTTCGCATTAGCAATTTGGTGAGCCGCGTCAACCATTCTAATTTTAAATACAGCGCTATAAATTTGTCCATTTGTATGAGTGAGAGCTCCGCAGACAATCAAATCCTTTCGAAAATCTTGATCCAAGGCCACCGGCTTTTCAATAAAGGTAGAACCAAGTACTTTTCCTGATAAATCCATCATAACAACCTGGTCGTTATCAGTATCAGCGATGTAAACAAACTGCTCTTTCCCGATGATCATATCTTGCGGATTATTAAATCCTTCCCAATCCGGAGATTGAGGAATATACACAGTATCACCAAAATTTACATTTCCACCGTCGGTATATTCGGATAATAAAGCCGTATCGAATTTGTCTGTACACTGGATCAATCCGACTAGAAATGGAATAAGTAATAATATTTTATAGTTTTTATTCATTAAACAATCAATCAAAAATATCAAGTAAAAGTGATAAACGGTGAACAGCTCCGAGTCTTTCAAATTTTGCATAAGCGTAATCAAAAGTAACATCCGCGATTGCAACCGGAACTTTTACGCCCGCACCAAAAGTGAAAACTTGTTCGTCAACATTTAATTTGTATCCGCCACGAAATTCAACTATTTCTTTCCAGGAATACTCTGTTCCGAAAGAGACATTTTCACTGTTATCATTTGGATGGTTAAGCTGTAATGATGAAGTTACTCTGTGTTCATCATCCACATACGGTTCAAACGCAAAACCGATCCTGAACATTGTTGGCGGTGAAAAAGATTGCCACTCAGATTGTTTTCGTTTACCGAATAAAACAACTTCACCGTCTGGTGCTAATTCGTTTCCGAAATTTGTAATCGCGACGGCAAATCTGGTTGAACCTAAACCGGTATAATAAAACGTACCGAGATCAATCATCATTCCACGCATTTTTAACTTACCAAGTGTCTCTTCCATATAACGGATGGACCCGCCAAAACTGAATTGATCGGTCATTTTTCTTGAATATGTTAATGATATAGCAATATCGCCATAACTGAAATATTCACCCGTTCCGAATGGCATAACTTCGGTTGTGACGGGCATATCATCCATGTGCAGAGAAATGAATGAAACTCCTACGGCATCATTTTCGCTTAAATGATAAACCGCACCCACGAACTCATGTTTGATATCCGCAACCCATTCATTGTGAGAGAACATTACTTGATTGTTTTCGGCTTGCACCAGCCCGGCAGGATTCCAGTACAATGCGGATGCATCGTCCGCGACAGCGATAAATGCGTCACCCATGGCACTTGCTCTTCCGCCGACACCAATCTTCAAAAACTGCGCTGTTGAAATTCCCGCTCTTTGTCCGCCGAGTGTTGGAAATAATTGACCAAAAGAGACGGATGAACCGAGCAAAATTAGAAACAATATGTGATTAAATATTTTATTCATTCATTACATTCAAAATGTTAACCGGGAAATTTTCCTTTTATAATTTTATACTGATTCCGAACTTCGCGTTTCGTCGAGTTAAATATCTGGCCGGATTAAACGGATAAGCCGATATGGGAGCTTGAAGATCAGGATATAAAGGATCATTCCAGCCGGTTGGTGTCGCATCCCCAAGTTCATAAGCTTTTCCGGTTACCGGATTGATAATCGCGGAATTCTGTGTATCGAACAAATTATTAACTTCAACAAATAATGAGAATTTCATTCCACCGAACTTAAAGTATTTTTCAAAATTGAGATCCACCCAGAACCAATTATCGCCAATTTCACTATTCCGGTTCGAGCGGTCTGTCTCATAAATCGGCCTTCCATCAAGATCATAATTTCCCGTGAAATTATAAGGAGTATATCTTTTCCCGGATTGGAAAAACGCTCTAACGTAAAAATTAAAATCATCTATTATGTTTTCACCAAAACCAAAAAGCCCTTCACCTTTGGCAATGTAAAAATTCGCTGAAGCGGAGGCAGTTATCGGACGATCCCATGGAACAAATTCTTCTTTTATCGATTCCTCGAGATCACCTCGCAGCACTAAAACTCCTTCATCAGCCGATGAACTTTTTCCGGTCACTATCGCATAAGAAAACGAAGCCATTCCGGTGAACCATTTTCCGATTCGTTTTTTGTATTCAACTTCCAATCCACGCGAACGGGCGTAATCTTGATTCGCGTAAGTGATAAAAGATTGATTGACAAATCTTGCCGAAGTAATTTGAGCGGTTCTTGTCCGGATGTAATCAAAAATATCTTTGTAGTACGCCGTAACCGTTAATACATCATCAGAAGTAAAAGTGGTTTTTAGTCCCAACTCGTATGCAACTGTTGTCTCCGGATTTAAGTTTGGATTTCCAAATCTTTGGAAAGAAGACTGCGCGCTCGCCGGACTCAATTTAGCATACACAAATTGTGGACGAGGCCATTTACTGAAATGTCCGTAAGAGAAAAATAGTATTTGATTATCAGTTACCGGATGCGAAATTCCTAATCGTGGACTGAGTCGGGCTTTAAATCGTCTGCCGAATAAACTATAAGTTTCATCACGGTAGCGTTGTCGAATTTCGTCGGGAATGGTTACTACTTCAGGATTTTCAACGGCTTCGTCAACAAACTTACCGGGGAACCAATAATCGACTCGCAGTCCGAAATTAAGTATCATTCCGCTGAAGTTAATATTGTCCTGAGCGTAAATTGATCCATCAGCAGGGTGAACAGTATAAATGTCGTTATTTAATCCTAGATCACCAATCCAGGGACGAAAAATATCAATTACCTGCAGTTCCTGTAAATTTAGAGTAAATCCGGCTTTGAATTTATTTTTCTCGTCGAAGAAACTGGTTAAATCGCCTTTGATTGTTGTTTTTTCTACATGATGATCACGCCAGGTTGAAGGATTTCCGACATCCCAAAGTCCGTCTCCGGGAATTACACCAACCGTATCACCGTTTATATTGTAATATTCAATGGGGAAAGTCGTGATATCTTTAGGCTCTTCATAATCGTACCACATTTTTCCGTTTGCGTCTGCTCTAAAATGCGAAAAGAAATGGCTTAGTTTGAATTCATAAAATGTGCTTGAATTTAAAGTATGTGTCCACGATAGATTATTAAATCTGTTATTATGTGTGAAGACATTTCCATTATCCAAAATGTTTTGGAAAGTGTATTGGTAGCCGGGACTTGGCTCAACATACTCTAAGTTTGATTGTAAAGATTGCGAATTCTGATTAATACCAACAGACTGATTATACGAATAGACCAACTTCATGGTCGGACTAATTTCATAATTCACTTTTCCAAGCCAAAACCAGTTATTTTCCATTCTCGGGGAAAAATCACTCCCGCCAAAAATTGATGAATAAATTTTATCCGCTGTCGGTTTGTAATAGCCCTGAGTTAGTCCATCACTCAAACCCATATAAAACGTACCGAATATTGAGATATTACCGGGGATATTCAGACCAAGCGCCGGTAAAAGATAAGTTGTTATTGGCTCCGGCCCGCCGAAACTTGATTCTAAAATATCGATATTAAATACGTGATACGAAGATTTATCACCAAAATTATCGCGCTTATAGGAAAGACTTCCGGTGTATTTTTGAGATCCGCCCCGAGTTTTAACGTTTACAATTCCCGATGTAGCTTGTCCGTACTCCGCGTTAAATCCGCCGGTAATTACTTCAACCTCTTCGATTGCGTTCGCGCTCAGTTGCAAACCGAATCCGGTTCCTGCCAAAGGATCTTGAACTGAAACTCCATCTAAAAGGAACGCGTTTTCGTAAGAACGACCACCCCGAATATGAATTTCTTTATTATCTTGAACAATGCCGGCTTGTTGGGTTACCAAATCAGCAATATTTTCAACAACGGCAACATCAATATCTTCTTTGGAAATGGTCCGAATACTTTGGGTCTCTTCAACATCCACCAGTGGTTTATCTCCGACAACAATAACATCCTGATCCATCGTCAAAACGGTTTCTTCCATCGAAACATTAAGTTCCAAAGTCTGACCGGCTTGAATTTCTATATTTGTATATTGAATTGTTTTATAGCCGATTAAACTAACTTCGATTGTAAAATTACCGGGTGTAATGTTTGCGATTTCATACTTTCCTTCAAAATCAGTAGCCGCACCAAAATAGGTGCCTTTAATGAGGACGTTAACTCCGGGTAAAGATTCATTGTTTGACGCGTCGGTAATTAAACCGATTAACTTCCCTTTTTCTTGCGAGAAGAGAATTGAAACGGATGTAAAAAGTATTAACAAGATGATTTTCACTTTCATCTTGACCCCAATCCAAAGTCATTTATAAAAATTTGATTTAGCAAAATATCAACATTGGCGTTGCCGTCGCATTGATGTAATGGTAATCCGATAAAATAAAGTGACTTATTTTTATCCATGAACGAAATGTTTCCATTAATCTGATTGCTTTGAATATCATAAATCGCGTCAGCAGTTGCTGTATTGGGAGCAAAAGTTCTAACAAATCCGATAGTTGCAGAGGTTTTAAGATTTGGATAATTAAGACTTGTTCCGGGATTAATTACCGTCGCACCGGGAAATAAAAATCCAAGCGGTTTTTCCTGCAGCAAAGAATCAATCGGTAAAAAGATCTGTAAGCCTGCCGTACTGAAATTAAACGAAGCTGAGGAATCTTTAAAATTCATCGAAAATGCGATTTTACCACCATTCGATAAATAGTCTTGTGTAATTAAAGAAGCCAAATCTAAACTCGGATCAGGATCGGAATACCAAAGTACAAAGTCAAATAATTCAATCGTTTTTGTTAATGTCACAGATGTGTAAGGCAATGATGAATTTTCAATATCGAAAGTATTGTACTCACCGGGGGCAATATTATCAAATACATTTTCATAAAAAGTTTTCGCGTCGGCGCCCGATTGATAGTCATCAATTATTAGTAAATCCCCTTTGGGTTTTTCGATAAACCAATCTGAAGTTGTATCCGGCAACGGAATAAAACTTGATTTAGCGCCGGAAATATCTTCGGCCTGTAGATATAATCTGTTGTTACCATCCAGATTTAAATTTTGTAATCTTTCAGAAAATAATTTATTATCATCAGCGTCAACATAGATTCTAAATTTTGGATCGGCTGCATTCAGGTCGTCGATTATAAGTGTAATTATTCGTGTAAAACCGTCCAGAGAAACAAATTCGGTCGTATCATTTAAAGCAATATTAATTTTTGTAATCGACTCATCACCGTCAAGATCGGAAGCGTTCCACCCTACAGTCATAACCGGAAATGAAACCGGCGGTAAGACGGACAAATCGTTCCATTCTATAACCGGAGTGGAGTTTTTTATCGGGAAATCTTGCGAAGCCGGGGTTGGATCTATCAAACCGATATCAAAATATTTTTCGCCTTCGTCGTATGATCCGTTCGCATTTGCATCGAGAAATGGTTCCGCTCCAAAGTCAGTTCCATTTTGAGAAAGCCGGTTATCATATTTACCATTACCTTCATCATCAGCAGCGAAGACCTTGAAAACATAATTTGTATCCGCCGAACCGATTGGCAACGAGAAAACACTATCATTGCTCGTGGTGAACGTCCAATCATTATCAATTCCTTCCCACTTGATAAAATATCCGGCGATTAAACCGTCAGGATCGTCGCCCCACCAATGAACCTTTAATCGACTTTTTTGCTTATTAATTTCACTTCCATCATTAAAAATGAAGATAAAAGTATCGGGCGCTTTGTTTGAAATCAAATTGTCAGTCACAGTTTCAGTGCAACTGACAATTAAAACGAAAGCTAAAAATCCGAGGACAATATTTTTGATTTTTCTGAGAATCACTTATTTCAGCAGCATCATTTTTTTAATACTTACAAAATTACCGGCTTCAATTCGGTAGAAATAAATTCCGGATGATAATCTTGATGCGTTAAACTTAATTTTATGACTTCCTTTTTCCAATTGACCATTTACCAAATCCGCAACTTCCCTTCCCAGAACATCGAAGATTTTTAATTTTACATCCGCTTGCTGAGGAATTGTAAAATTAATCGTAGTTGCCGGATTAAACGGATTCGGATAGTTTTGCTCCAAGTTAAATTTTTCTGCGGTCAGATCATCTTCCAACCCGACAACCATACCTTGGAAATCATCATTCGTTCTTGGTAAAAGTTTGAAGTTTCCAAATGAGTAGTAAAGAATTCCTGTTACTGATGAAAACTCGTTCCATATTCTTACCGAAGTACCAAACATATCCTGACCAAATAACCAATTATTGTGGAAATCATGATTTCCTTCCTGGTATTCAATCCGTGCTCCAACTCCTGAAGTATCGCTTAAAATTCCTTCACCGAAATTTCGATTTCCGCCTGATCCTTCATCCGGTCCGGCTTCACCATCCGCGTTTTCGTCAATAACAATAACATCATTAAATCGAATCAAAACACTTTCGAACTGTTCAGCATCAGAACTTGTTAACAACGAAGTCGAAACATCGTACGGTTCAATTCCATTTACCGCTTTTCCATGATTCACTAAATTTGTTCCTGAGTTTAAACCTTCAATCCAAGTCACACTAAATTCTTCATCAACTAATCCGGTAACTGTCACACTATCACCAACTTCCAAACCGAATATTTCTGTACCATTTAAGTTAATTCCACTCCAAGCACCCGTTCCGTTTTGAATATAAACCATCGGCGACAAAGGGTCCCTCATTTCTGGATAATCCTGCTGAATCAGCGGTAACAACTCCTGAAACTGTAATTTCGTGCCCGTCATAAGCACTCCATCCTGTTCCGAGCGGATTTTTTTGAACATCTTGAATAGTTAACGGACGATCGAGAACATAATAAAAGTATGGGCGATTTGTTGAATCGGTCGGATTTAAAGAAACATTGGCTGAATCATCAATTGCTTTTATATAATAAGTTACAAAGGCAGAATCACCTGCTGACGGAACCGTTGTGCTAAATGTTGTGTCACTTGAAGGAAACATATCAAGTTCTTCGTAATTACTGCCGTTTATACTGTAATACAAAAATGCCTCTTCAACAACTCCATCTAAATCGTCAACTTGCGCTGTGATAGTCACATCGTCTCCAACACCGACATAACCCTTATCACGCTGAATATTAAAAACTCGCGGAGGAATAATATTTCCATACCGAACATCTTCGAGATACACGGGATTTACGATGTGCCAGTAATCTTCGTTGCCGGATCTTGTTTCGATGAATCCGAATATATTATCGACAGAAGTTCCGGGACGAGGAATCGGAGCCGTTCGCCAAATACCACCTTTATTGCCGATCATTACTCTTTGTCGGGTATTTTCCGTGTTAAAGGCTCCGTAACTTCCGGCTCCCAACGAAATTTCATCTGTCGCGGTTACATCTCTGATTTCAATAAGCGAATGTTCCCATCTTTCACCACCGTAATTCGGCTGTCCGGTAACGGGATCGACAAGATCTGAAAGTTCTATGTAATGAGGTGTGGGTCGTTTAGTAAATCCAACTACATTCTGAGCATCAAATTCCCAAATATTTAATTGTGTTGTAGTAAAGTATTCTAATACTTCAGCTGTAACTTTAACAATCATTCCAGTGTCCACAATGCTAAAAGCCGCGTTTGTCTCTCCACCTGGGAACCGAATTAACATTCCACCCCATTCCGCTCCCGCAGTATCTTGAATCATAATTGAAGGAGCGCCCCAGTGAGGCAAAGTTTCGGCACTATCCGGATCTGCGCCGAAAAATCTTTGATACGTTACAACACCGGTAACTACAACAGTATCGCCGTTATATGGCGAGGGATAATCATAGGGACTTACAGACAAATCCGCTTCGGGAATAAATTGAATGTCATGGATCGAAACTTCGGGATAAGTTTGTCCGAACACATTTACTGAAAATAGTGCTACAATTAATAGTAGAAATATCCTCTTCATAAATCTTTCCTTTTACTTTATTACTAAAAATTTTCCAATTTTAACATTATCACTTGAATAATCTTTTACGGTATATAAGTACAATCCGGTTGCAATCGCTTGATCATTATCGGAAATTAAATCCCAGGCATGTTCCCCGCCAGACATTTGTTGATTTCCTTCTCTCGAAAAAGTTTCGAACCAACGTAAATCCGAACCATTGCTTTCTTGATTGTGATAAATCGTTTTAACTACATCACCGGATAAAGTGTAAATTCTTAATTCACATTCAGCCGGAAGATTATAAAAATATATTTTTCTTAATCGCTCCGATGAACCATCCCAATAAGCGCTTCCGTAATATGGATTAGGATAAACACCGACATCAATTCCAGCATCGGATGTTGCAGGCGTTCCGGGTAATACTCTGGCGGATGCGGTTAATCTGCTTGATTCCAAACTTTCAATATTGTTTTGCTGATCACCTCTATCAAAAGAAGTTACCGTGTAAACGTATTGCCAGCCATTAAGTTGATTATCAATTTCGAACTTATAATAATATTTTGTTGAGTCACCGGGGAAAGTAACCGGTTCGGAAAGTTCAATACTTTCGAACCCTGTATTATATGATATATTATTCCCGATGCTGTCGTACTCGGCTACTAAAACAAGCGAATTTAACAAATCTTGCGATTCCGTAAGATCAAATCCGGCATTTGTCCGATAGATACGATAACCTTCAAAATCCTTAATACCTGATATCGGGTCGATAGAACTTTCGGATCTTTTGTCCCAATAAATCGTTACTTTTTTGTTTTCCGGAACAACCCTCACTTTAGGTATTTGAGGTGGTGAAGGAAGAATGTATCGAGTGATTTTACCGTCATCGTCCAAATCTTCGCCTTCATCTAAAATGTTATTTCCGTTTTTGTCCTCACCGTAGTAGGTTCTTAGCGCCCATCCGGCATTGTCGTATAAATTTTTCTTCTGAAGTTTTGTGTCATCACCGGCTGGATCCGTTCCGAATTTTTTCGCCCCCACAATCGCAAAGGCTATATTTAAAGAATCTCCCGGTGCAATTTGTGCATAAGGACCGGCAGAAATCATCATCGATCTGTTACTGGGTTGTTTTAATTGGCTCAGATTAATGTCGTACCATTTACTGTTGCCGGCAAGGTAACCCTGCATTTTTCGGTATCGTTCTTGATCGGTAGATGGCATAAAAAAGAATGGACTGGAAGTATTTCTAAATTGCCATGAAACAAAAGAGACTGAATCTGAAGGAACAGAAGAACCCAGATATTGAATTCCGACATAACTATCTGTAAAACCGGGATCGCCGTCAACGTCGAATTCGTAGGCCATTTTTAAGGAATCTTCATAACCATTTCCGCCTCTGCTGTAAAATGCGCTCCCTCTCGGAGATGTAACGTTTGTATTTCTTACGACTGTGTCCGTCCACAACCCGACATAAACAGAATCTAAATATTGATTTGACACGTTTTTAATTGTGTAATTCATTATTACGAAAAAATTAGCGAAGGGAAAATTCCAATTGTATACTTCATGTTTTACCACTATCCCTAATGGCCGGTGATCAACTATAACTTCATTTGATCCGGGAAGTGTTCGGGCTGTATCCGAATACTCCATCACAAAATCTTGATGTGAAACCGCCTCAGGACGAAAAAAAGTGTTATCAACCAGTGATGATTGCTCCTTAACGAAAGAACCAATTTTGTTGGTGAATTCAAAGCCTCCACCACGATTTGAAACAGAAGATGCATCAACAGCACCGGTTGAGACGAAAGGACCTACTTGTTTTCCGTTCCCGAACTCATCATTACTTTTTGATAGAGCGCCAACCCATAATCCGCCGTCATAAATATGTTCTATTCCGCTTCCCGCGGGAAATTCACATGATGGTTGTTGAGGCCAGAGTGTAAATCCATGGCCGTAAGTACCAAAATTTGTCACGGTTAAACGGAGATTGCCGGCATCAGTATAATTACTGTTGTCGTCATCTGTAATCTTGTACAATCTGTCTCGTCTGCCGTCGGAATCCAAAGTGAAAGCTAAGAGTAAAAGACAAGGGATAAAAAGTAGGTTTTTTATTCTCATTAATAAAGTTTGATAAAATTAGACGAAAAGATAACGAATCAATTTGACCTGTTCAATTAAGTAATTGTTATTGTAATGTAAAAAGCGAGTATGCCAACTTTATTTTTTTGCAAAACTATTCTTTCGGTAAAGATGTTGGGGAAAAAATGACTATTCGTCTTTAGTGAAATATTTAGACCTAATGTTGTTGATTAATCTTGTGAAAATAAACAAATGCATCAAAACGAGTAAGTAATAATCTATAGTAATTAATTCATAAAAAATTATTTTGACTGTAATATAAACGGCTATCGGCCAAATGAGGTATTTTAATGTATCCAGAGTAAATATTGTTTTATTTGAATCCAATCCCAAGATATAAAAAGTGGATATTAAGTATGAATAATTCTCTCAACTTTTATAAAATTCACAGCAGTTGGATTCTTACAAGTTGAAGAATTGATATATTTCGACAACAGAATTTAAGGAGGTTAATATGGCTAAAAATGCATCATTCGATATCGTATCTGAGATTGACTTACAAGAAATGGATAACGCGATTAATATGGCATCAAAGGAAATAACACAACGCTACGATTTAAAGGATGCCAAAACAGAGATTGATTTGAACAAGAAGGATAAATTGGTAACGATTAATACTAAAGACGACTATGCATTGAAACAATCGGTGGATATTATTCAGTCAAAATTAATCAAAAGAGGCATATCAATTAAGGCTCTTAAACTCGAAGAACCGGAACCTGCATCCGGTGGAAGATTAAAACAGAAGATTGTGCTTCAGAGTGGTATTTCAACTGAAAACGCTAAAAAAATAACTAAAATGATCAAAGAGACGAAGCTGAAAGTTAACGCTCAAATAATGGATGAAAAACTACGTGTACAGGGCGCGAAAAGGGATGATCTTCAAGCAGTGATAAAATTAGTTAAAGAATCGGATTTAGATTTTCCAGTTCAGTTCACAAATTATCAGTAAGGATTTTTGAGAAAATGAAATCAACCGAAGATGAAATAGTTAATCGTTACTTCGAAAACATCGATATCAAAATTTCCAATTGGATGGCGATGAATGGAATTACAATCCTTCGAATAGGATTAGGTGTTGTCTTTTTCTGGTTCGGAATATTAAAATTTTTTCCGGGACTAAGTCCGGCGGAAAATCTGGTGAGAAATACAGTTTATTTCATCAATCCGGATTTGTTTATCCCAGTCCTTGCACTTTGGGAAACATTAATCGGAATCGGATTAATAACCGGAAAATTTATGAGGTTTACAATTCTACTTTTATTTCTTCAAATGCCCGGAACCGCGATGCCTTTATTAGTTTTGCCTGATGTAGTTTGGACTGTTTTTCCTTACGGTTTAACACTCGAGGGGCAATATATAGTGAAAAACTTGGTTTTGATTGGAGCAGGTCTGGTACTCGGTGGAACAGTCAGAGGTGGGAAAATCACAACAGTGTAAACGCAAACATGGCATTTATTAAAAAAGTCATGTTTTTTCTATTCGAAAATGATTACAGCGGTAATGGGTTTCTAATAGGCAACCAAACCAAATGACAAATTAAACTCCGGCAGAGTCAATTATCAGCTACGTAAATGTTACCGATTTAGTGTTTTCTTCGTCAGGAAGTTCATCTTTTGGAGAAGAAGACTGGAGTGGATAATTTAAACCATTTATCTATAGTCTAACCCCAGGAAATCAATTCAAGATCTCAGCACCATCATGTTGTGAAAACAACCAATAATAAGATTCTAATTAAATTAGAATAATTTAATATGTTCAGAAGTGTGTAAAATGTTTTTAGAGAAAGATAATTCCCAAACAATTTTTCACTTCCAATTTCTCTTTACTCCATTCTATTTTACATAGAGAAGCTTCAGTGATTTCCGAGTTGTAGAATTTTGTACTATAAAAAAGTAGGTTCCGCTGGAAACCATCGATCCCTCTTCATTTTTTCCATTCCATGTAAAATTATAACTGTGATTTTGACCATTTACATCCGCAGTAAATCTTTTCACTTCTTGACCGAGAATGTTGAAAATTTTGAACGAAATTTCATTGTCAACGAAGTTATCCGGCAATGAAACTTCAATCTGCACAGTATTATTAAATGGATTCGGATATGCACCCACAATAAGTGTATCGTTTTCAGTTTCTTCCGATTCCTCAACACCAATAACAAATGTTTCATCCATACAATCAAAACAGACTTCCCCTCCTTGAGAAGGATCAAGGCAGAGGAAAGCGGAATAAATTGAGAGGATTCGATAATTGATACTTTGTTCGATAATTGTACTGACGATATCATTTGTTTGAGATTCAGACTCTAACATATTTATATAATTTCCAGTCCAAATCTTTTGTGCCGTGCTATCAACAGTTGAAATTTGATCTTCATTCAATACAATTTTCTGTGAAAACTGTTTTGAATTAACTGTTCCCGCAAATTCAATTTCAAACGGGAAATTACCCGAGTATTTGCCAAGCTGAATTAGAGGTTTGTTAAGCTGAACAACACTGGTTTGACTCCCCAGATTAAAGCGACTGTAGCAATACCCATTCTGAAGCGTTGTGTACATATCAAATGAACTGATGAATCCTCCAACAGAACCAATAGTATTGGACAATACATTTAAAAAGGATTCCCCTGATCTTCTGTTGTAATAATTCCCCGAAGTCATCCGTGTGATATTTTTATTAAAATATTCGTTTCCATAGTAATATCTTCCCCCAAAATAATAACTTGGCCAGGATTGGGATTGAAAATCACAGACACTAATTGTTATTTCGGACTCCATTAGAGTTGCTAAATCATCAATCAATTCATTGGCAACTTTATAATTTCCAACCTGATCGGAACTAGAAATCAAGACCAGTTCTCCCTTGTTTCCATTTGAATTAATAAATTCAATTCCATCAGCTAACAATGACGGCAAATTGCTATAGTTAGAAAATGGGTTGGTTTCCAGTCCTTCGAAAACTTCCTCAATTGAAGCCGAGTCAGCAGAAAACCAATGTTCACTGGCTCTTTTAATCTCTATATTTGAAAATATTAGATTTAATGAATCCGCAGCAGAAAGATTTGAAAGCAGGTAAGATTTAACCGTGTTTAAAATTTCAATTGTGGATTCGTGACAATTTTCCTCCTGATAATCAAACAAAAGAGCAACTTTAATGCTGTTTGAATCATTTATTATTTCTGAAGGAAGAAACGCTAATTGATATATACCTTCGGCTTGATCTCCTGTCGCACTAAGATAAACTCCATTTTTTAGTGGTGAGTTCAAAGAGAAATGCAGCGAATTATTTATAGCTTCAGTCGGTATGTCAGCTCTAACATAATTACCAAAAGTTGAATCTGAGAAACTTTCAAATACTATTTCGGGATATTCTTGGATGTTAGGATTTTTCCATTCGTCATCCAACCAAGTGAGTATATGGAATTCAGATAAAGGATATCTGGATGCACGTAATAAATCGGTTGGTAAATCAGCAAGAATATAATTCGAATTAAATTGTGCAGGAACCAGATAGGTAATTTTTACTTTTCTCGTCTCCGAGGCCAACATTGGATATATTTTCAGCTCATATGTCGTAGAATTATACTTAAATAGAATGGAAGGATCTTGTCTCCTTTTTACAATATCTTCATAAATTTCTGAAGCTGTCCACTTATCCATAATCTCGCCGCGGATAATATCCTCACCAACCCACAACCATGAATCATGGACTATTGCGTTATCGGGGAGTGTAAAATTAAATAGTATCTCAAGAGAATCTTGACTGCTATAATTCCAGCCCTTAGCCGAAAATGTTAAATATAATCCGATTTCCATATAAACACCCTTCGGTTTTATGGACGCGGTTGCACTTTCAATAGTTCCTTGTGCTGAATGCCATCCTCGGGGATCATGTACTCTTAAATCGCTGTAGGCTAATAGAGAATTGCAAATAAGCAACAAAAACAAGAGTATAACTAAATTCATTTTGGTTTTCATGCGTACACCTCAGTAGTCTATTTTTTTTATACTTTGTAACTTTTTGGATGCAAATAAACTGATTTTCATCATAGTAATTCGGATTCAGACTAAAGTTCATTCTTCCAAAAATTGTAAAGAATGTTTTTCACTAACTTAACAATTTGGTGGTACAAAGACAAGATATTTAAGTTTTATCTATATTCGACATTCTGTCTTCTTTCTTTCAATATTTTTCGATCGGCGCAAATTAATTTTTCCCAACTATCAACATCCAATATTCTGAGCATGGAGAAAATATCGAGCTTATGTCCAAATTCAATGGTAAATTTCGATCAGTGTTTTTTAACAACGTAAAGTTAGATTTGAACGAAAGATTAATTCAAAAGGCATTCTATCTTAGTTTATTCACAATCGTCTATAATTTGGTTGAGGGTTCCATATCAGTTTTTTTTGGATTGGAAGATGAAACCCTCGCCTTGCTGGGATTTGGTGTTGATAGTTTCGTAGAAGTTATATCAGGGCTTGGAATTGCTCACATGATATTAAGAATGAAAAGGAATCCTGTCTCCAGTCGGGATGCATTTGAACGAACCGCACTAAAAATTACCGGCATTGCGTTTTACATTCTTACGATCGGATTACTTGCAGGCGCGGTACTGAACGTCATATATCAAACAGAACCGGAAACAACTCTTCCCGGAATAATAGTCTCGTCGATCTCAATTGCTACAATGTATTATTTAATGAAATCGAAGCTCAAAGTCGGTAAAGAATTAAATTCAGATGCCATAATTGCGGACGCAAATTGTACAAAGACTTGTTTCAACCTCTCTATCATTTTATTAGGCGCGAGTTTGTTTTACGAACTAACCGGAATTGCATACTTTGATGTAATCGGTTCACTTGGTATTGCTTATTTTGCATTCAAGGAAGGTAAAGAATCATTTGAAAAATCAAACAGCAACTCACTTGCATGCAGTTGCGACCACTAAAAACTTTCTTTACTAATGTACCTCATTTAACTATTTTTTGAGTAGAACATCTCATTAACAAAATTCAAATTAAAATGCATGATTTTGAAAACGTACTAAAAAGAAGTGGAGCAATCGTTCCATTTAAAGCAGAACGAATTTCTAATGCTATTTACAGGGCTGCCGTTGCAGTCGGAGGCAGAGATAAAGAACTTGCTGAATCTTTAACGGAAAAAGTTATTGAATATCTGCACAAGAATGAAAAAGTAACTTCAACTCCCGATATTGAACAGGTTCAAGATGCCATTGAGAAAGTGCTCATTGAAAATGGGCACGCCAAAGTTTCAAAGGCTTTTATACTTTATCGCGAGGAACGAAATAAAAAACGGCAAACAGAAGTGCAGCATTCTTCACGATCATCGGCAAGTATACCTTGGCGGAAAATATGGCACGGTTTAGACTGGGCAGTAAAGTACAACTTGAATACTTACAGCAGCATGAATAGAAGAATTCAGGAGGGTGAGTTCCCGATTATTGTTCATGAATCTGAAAAGGCTTATGAAAACGATTTGGAAACAGTATCTGAAGAGATAATCAGTAAAGCCAATGAGTTAAAAGTGGTATTGGTTAGCGGACCTTCGGCTTCCGGCAAGACTACAACTACTTTGAAACTCGAACAAAAATTAAAAGCGAAGGGATATAAATTTAAAGCCCTTGAAGTTGATCATTATTTCTTTGATCTCGAACTTCACCCCAAGGATGAATTCGGGGATTACGATTTCGAAACACCGCAAGCTCTAGATCTTGATCTGATTAACGATCACCTCGATAAATTGTGCAAAGGCCAGGAAGTGAAGATTCCTTATTATGATTTTAAGAACGGCAAAAGGCATTTAAACCGCACACCAATTCAGCTCGAAGAAAATGAAATTCTCCTGATCGACAGCTTGCACGGGTTGTTCCCAAAATTTAGCGAAGGGATTTCAGTAGATCATAAGTTTAGAATTTATATCGAACCGTTAATTCAAATGAAAGGTCCAGACGATGAATATGTTCAATGGACAGATATTAGATTGATGCGAAGAATGTTGAGGGATGCTGTTCATAGAGCCTACAACCCGAAACAAACTTTGGAGCATTGGCATTATGTTCGATCGAGCGAGCTTCGGAATATCATGCCATACATTGGAAACGCCGATTATATTGTGAGCAGTGCGATGCCTTATGAATTGGCACTCTACGGACCAAAACTTCAGAGCCACTTTGCAGAATGGGCCAAGGAATATAAAAACGATCCGCTCCGTGAAGACGCTTATATGCGCGCGAATCGTATCAATGAACTTTTAAGCGCGATAGTCGGTATCACGGATGAATCATCGGTACCGAAGGATTCCGTTTTAAGGGAGTTTATTGGCGGAAGTATCTATACCGGATAAACAACAAATTATTTCAAACTATCTTTTTCATCTAAGGATTTTCAATGAACTTATTTTTAAGCACACTCATTTTTATAAATTTTTCATTAATTACGAATACACCTTCATCATCCACCGACGAGGAATTGATGCAAAAAGCTAAAGAACTCTCTCAAAAGATCTTAATTATTGATACACATATCGACGTTCCCTACCGATTGGAGGAAAAATATGAAGATATTTCTGAAAGGACGGCCGGTGGGGATTTTGATTTTGTCCGCGCAAAAACCGGCGGACTTGATGTTCCTTTCATTTCCATTTATGTACCTGCTGAAGAAGAGTCTAAAAAAAATGCGAAAAATGTTGCCAATGGTTTGATTGACATGGTGGAAGGATTTGCGACAAAATGGCCGGATAAATTTCAAATTGTTTCTTCAACTAAAGATGTTTTGAATAATGCTTTTAATGGAAAAGTGTTATTAGCGATGGGTATTGAGAACGGCGCGCCAATTGAGGGCGATCTGAAAAATCTGCGGCATTTTTATAATCGTGGAATTCGGTATATCACTCTCTGTCATTCCAAAAGTAATCACATTTCGGATTCTTCCTATGATGAAGTCAGAAAGTGGAACGGTTTAAGTCCTTTCGGTAAGGAACTGGTTTCAGAGATGAATAAAACCGGAATGATGATTGATGTTTCTCATATTTCAGATCTAGCATTTTATGATGTAATGGAAATAACAGAAGTCCCTGTAATCGCATCGCATTCTTCTTGTCGCCATTTTACGCCCGGTTGGGAAAGAAATATGGATGATGACATGATTAAAAAGCTTGGTGAAAATGGCGGTGTAATACAAATTAATTTTGGTTCGTCTTTTCTTGACGGCGATATTAAATCAAATCGTGAAAAATCTTGGTCAAAAGTAAAAAAGTTTGCCGCCGAAAATAAAATTTCTACTTCTGATCCCCGAGCGGCTGAATTCCGCAAGCAATACATGATAGAAAATCCACATTTTGCCGACATTTCAGATGTAGTAAAACACATAAATCATGCTGTGAAATTAGCCGGAATTGATCATGTCGGATTAGGATCAGATTTTGACGGGGTCGGGGATTCATTGCCTGAAGGCTTGAAAGATGTTTCTTATTATCCTAACTTGATTTTTCAACTTCTAAAAGCAGGATATTCGGAATTAGATATTGAAAAAATTTGTGGTGGAAATTTAATGCGTGTCTGGAAAGCAAACGAAGAATACGCTGCAAAGCAATAATTCAACAAGTTTTGAGAAGTAAATGAATATTAAGATTTGGGGCTCGCGCGGATCATTGCCAATTTCGGTAACCGCAGACGAAGTGAGATATAAAATAAAGGAGGCGTTAGCGATCGCTTGCAAAGAGCAAATTTGCAAAGGGGCTGATGTTGATAAATTTATTGATGAAAAGCTTCCATTTTATGTTTGGGGAAGTTATGGCAGCAACACTTCCTGCGTTGAGATTGATGACGGCAGTGATGAATATTTTATATGCGATGCCGGAAGTGGAATACGTGACCTGGCTGTTGATATTATCGAAAATAAAAGAAAGAAAAACCGAATTTTCAACTTATTCATTTCTCATTTACATTGGGACCACATTCAAGGATTTCCATTTTTTCTACCCGCCTACTCTAAAGATAGTGTAATTAATATTTATGGATTTCATGATACGCTCGAGGAATCTTTTTTTTATCAGCAAAACACAAATAATTTTCCCGTACAATTAAATCAATTAAGTGCTCAAATAAATTTTAAGAAGCTTAAACCGGACCAGCAATATGATATCAGTGGTTTCAAGTTCTCAGCTATTAAACAAGAGCATCCGGGTGATTCGTATGGATTCAGATTCGAAAAAAACGATAAAATTTTTATCTACTCCACTGATGCTGAGCATGGTGAAGAATCTGAAAAGGCCAATTATGCGTTTATTGATTTCTTCAAAAATGCGGATTTATTAATTTTTGATGCACAGTATCGTTATCAAGAAGCTATGAACGAAAAGAAAAACTGGGGTCATTCAAGTAATATTGTTGGTGTTGAATTAGCTGAAAGAGCCGGTGTGAAGAGACTCTGCCTTTTCCACAATGAACCCGGTTATAATGACAAAGTACTTTTTGAAGTTCATAAAGAATCTGAGAGATACTTAAAGCATTTCTCACCCGGCAGTAAGATGCAAATTTATATTGCTTATGACGGATATAATATTGAATTATAATTTAACACTACTCCTCTTATTTGTACTTTCAAATACAGCATTTATTCTCGGCCAATCAAATTCGCATTCTTCGAATCTTACTCTTACAAATGAAGCAGAACCGGGACAAAAAATTGTGATTCTTGGGCGAATTGTTGATAAAAAGAACAATGAAAAATTATCAAATGTGGTTATTGAAGTTCATCAAACCGATATCACAGGAAATTATTCCGCTGGTGGTAAAAATGAAAAATCTCCTCGATTAAATGGCGAACTCATATCGGATAAAAACGGAGAGTTTGTAATCAATTCAATAAAACCAAACAGTTATCCCGGAACGACTTTCCCAAAGCATATTCATTTCACAATCCGAAAAGAAGGATATCAAACAAAATTCACCGAAATGTTATTTGAAGATGATAAAAACCTAAAATCCCAAGATTTTCGGAGGGACAAAAAACGGGGTGATTTTAACCTTATCCGCAAAATTGATAAAGTCGAGAACGGAATAGAATATTATTCATTATTTGTAGGATTGGAGAAGTAAAACTTAAAGCGAATTCGTGCTATTTGAGAAGAATAATTTTTCTTGTTAAAATTTGTGTATTTGATTCAATAATAACGAAGTAAATTCCGCTGCTGTACTGATTCATTTCCAACGAGTATTTGTGACTTCCCGCGAGCTTAAGGCCTTCATCGATTTCTATTAGTTTTTCACCGAGAGCATTGAACAGGGAAATTTGTATCCGGTTTTCAGCTGGAAGTTTATACACAATATTTGTTTTGCTGTTAAAGGGATTTGGGTAAATCTCTAATTTAATATTAATCGGAATTTCTTGGTTTTTCTCAACATCCGTGCGAGTTTCCTCATAGTGAATAAAAACGTAAGGAGAATCCACGAATACTTTTTCCGGATATTTTATTGACGCCAACGACCATGAATTTATCGGGACAAAGTTCGGTAATCCGAAAAGTTTGAGTGAATCATCCTCAATTATAGTGAAGTGTTTGTATTCTCTATCAAAATTGAAATTTTTAGTTCCGAGTGAATCAATCAAGCTTTGTTCGTTTGAAAACTCTTTTGTTTCAATATCAAAATCATACTGCAAAATACGCGAATCATCCTGAACGAATAGATTCTCTTTTGTCAGATACCAATTTTTCCCATTGAGTAAATCCGAGTGCAAGTAGAAATCAAAATCCGTAGAATCTGTCCAGATTAATGAATCCCCCACAAGTTCACTAAAATTAAATCGATTGTTTGAGACTAGAGCAAATTCTCGACTGTTTCCAATCTGCTGAAATGATTCCAAATCCCTGCCGCTAAAAAGCGACTTACCAAAGCCATCTACTTCTAATAATTTAGTTAATGTATCCACTTTTGGATAATCAGACAAATTAAATAAGTATACTCCAAATTGTAGATACTCTTTTGGATCGTCGGTAATTGCAATTAATGTATCAGAATGAATATGGAATACATCCATAATAGTTTTCAGAAACTCATCTTTATCCGGATAGATCGATTCATAAAAGTTGTTTTCTTTAGTGATATATCCGTTTCCAAAGACAGAATTAATTAGAAATAGTCCCGAGTCAGTTAAAACTGTTTTAGTCCCAAATCTCATGAATGGTTGGATAATATCCCAGCCTTGCATACTTGCAATCGCAAATTCTCGTTCTTGTTTTGATGTTGGATTAAATATTGAAAAATAATAATCGCTGTAAGGAAGCCACTGGGCACGAGCGTAGGAATACCTTTGTTTTAAGAATAATTCGTTTTCATTAAAGATAACTCTTCCTTCAAAAAAAGAATATTCGCCCCAGCTTTCCCAAGCCCCACCTGCTCCGGTTACATAGCTCCATGATGAAACTGTGTCATTAACATTTATTTCCTGCTCCGCAAAATGAATTCTAAGCAACTTACCCTTGATTTCGCCTTGCGCTGTAGTGTATATTGGAAGGAGAAGGATACTTAAGAGGATTAAATTTTTCATATTCTAAAATAGAAAAGGGCTTGCATTCATGCAAACCCTTAATTATTAAGAACCATCAATAAAAGATTCTACAACGCTTTTAATTCATTATTCAGTGAATTAATCGCTTCCTTGGCGCTTCCAAAGAACATTAATGTATTATCATAAAAGAATAGTTCATTTTGGATTCCGGCGTAACCGACATTCAAAGAACGTTTGTTAACAATTACAGTTTTAGCGTAATCAACATTAAGAATCGGCATTCCGTAAATCGGTGATTTTTCATCATGACGCGCCGCTGGATTTACAACATCATTCGCGCCGACTACAATCGCAAGATCAACATTCGGGAAATCGTCATTAATATCTTCAAGTGCAAATAATTTATCGTATGAAACTTGTGCTTCAGCGAGCAATACATTCATATGACCCGGCATTCTTCCGGCAACCGGATGAATCGCGAACCGCACGTTAATATTTTTCTTCTCAAGAATATTTGTCAGATCACGAACGGCGTGTTGAGCTTGTGCCACAGCCATTCCATATCCCGGCACAATTACGACACTTTGAACGGAATCAAGTAACATCGCTAATTCTTCCGCATCAATAGATTTAGCGGTTTTCTGCGGACCATCAAGCGCCGCACCGCTATCCGAACCAGCATCCTCCCATCCGCCTAAAACAACATTCATTAAAGAACGATTCATTCCCTTGCACATAATCATCGTTAGAATAATTCCCGAAGCTCCAACCAATGCACCGGCAATTATCAGCATATTATTGCTGAGAACAAATCCGGTCATACTTGCCGCCAGACCAGAATATGAGTTGAGCAAGGAAACCGCAACGGGCATATCCGCTCCGCCGATAGGTAAAACCAGCAATACTCCCAGAAGCAATGAAACAGCTCCGATTCCATACAAAACATTAATATTCGAAGGCTCCATAACTACAATAACAGTGGCCGCGACAACCGCTAAAATCAAAATAATATTGATCGGGTTTTGCAGCGGATACTTAACAACTTTTCCGGTTACGATTCCTTGCAGCTTTCCGAAAGCAATTAAAGAACCTGTAAATGTAACCGAACCAATTAAAATCGATAACACAATTGTGATAAGAGTTGACATTTCGAAAGTCAATCCCATATCCGCTTCCTTAAAATATTCGGCAAAAGCCACTAAAGCGGAAGCTCCTCCACCAAAACCGTTTAGAAGCCCTACCATCTGCGGCATTCCGGTCATCGGTACTTTAACAGCTAATATTCCTCCAATCAATGAGCCAATTATTATTCCCAGAATTATGTATTCGTAAGAAACAATATGTTGATCCAACAAAGTAACAACAACAGCCAGCAGCATACCAAGAGCTGAAAGTTGGTTGCCCTGACGGGCTGTTTTTGGTGAACCAAGTTTTTTAATGCCAAAGATAAAAAGGACAGATGCCAACAAATAAACTAAATAAGCTACTACTTGCATTTCCTACCCCTTATTTCTTTTTGAACATTTTTAGCATTCTATCGGTAACTAAATATCCACCGACAACATTTATTGTAGCGAAAATAAGTGCAACAACTCCGAGAATTGTACTTATTGTAAATTCCTGTGCGCCCGCGCTTAATAATGCACCTACAATCGTAATACCGGAAATAGCGTTCGAACCCGACATTAGTGGTGTATGCAGAGTTGGCGGAACCTTTGTAATCAACTCGAAGCCTACAAATATCGCCAGAACAAAGACGTATATTTGCATTAAGAGATCTAGATTTTCCATTATTTAAATTCCTTTTTTATTTTATTCTTAAGAATCATGTAGTCTCAAAACTGACTATTATATTCTAAAGTAAATCTTTAGTTCTTTCATGAACAACATCTTTCTCGAAACAAATAAGTGATCCTTTTACAATTTCATCTTCTCTGTTTAATTCAACAACTCCTTCTTTCGAAATATGTTCGAGCAAGGCCATTAAATTCTTTGAGTAAACTTCACTGGCGTTTAAGGCAACCAAACTCGGAAGATTTGATTCTCCGATAATTGTAACGTTATGTTTGGTAACAACTTTATCTTTTTCGCTGACTTCACAATTGCCGCCAAATTCAACAGCCATATCGAGAACCACAGAACCGGGTTTCATATTTTTGACCATTTCCTCGGAGACCAATATCGGAGCTTTTCTTCCCGGAACAAGTGCCGTTGTAATAACAATATCGGCTTCAGTTACATGTTTGAAAATTAATTCTTTTTGTTTTTTAAGGAATTCTTCCGAGGCTTCTTTTGCATAACCTCCCGAATCCTGCATATCTTCGGCACCGTCTACTTCAATAAATCTGCCGCCAAGACTTTGAACTTCTTCCTTCACCGCCGAACGAATATCTGATACTTCGACCACCGCGCCAAGCCTTCTCGCCGTTCCGAGTGCTTGTAAACCGGCAACTCCGGCTCCCATAATTACAACTCTCGCGGGTTGAATCGTTCCGGCTGCCGTCATCATTAACGGAAATATTTTTCGAAGATGATTTGCCGCGACCAGCACACTTTTATATCCGGCAAGATTTGCTTGGGAACTAAGCGCATCCATTTTTTGGGCAAGAGTTGTTCGGGGAATTGCTTCCATTGCAATAACATTAATTCCTTTTTCAGCACATTTTTGGGCAACTTCGGGATAATGCAACGAATACATTAAAGTGATAAGGAGTGTGCCCTCCTTGATCAATTCGATCTCATGTTTATTTTGGTCGGGATGATCAACCGGCCTTTGTACCTTTAATACGATATCAGCATTCGAATATAACTCTGATACGCTATCAACTAATTTTACGCCTGCTTTTTCGTATTGCTCATTTGTGAAACCGGCATTAAATCCGGCATCTTTTTCCACCTGAATTACAAAACCTTTCTTGATCAGTTTTGCAGCGGTATCCGGTACAAGAGCAACCCGTTTCTCGCGGGGCATAACTTCTTTTGGAACCGAAATAATCACGTTGTTTCCTCCATTTTAAATCGGACTAAGTGGACAAGTAAATATTATTTACAGAAAAAAAACTAACAAGATTAAAGCTCACAGACAAGTTTTTACGTAAGAATAAAACTGAGGTTATGCTAAAAAGAGTAGCCGATTCTCAAATCGACAAAATCCGCTACATGTCTGTACGACTTAAAACCCATTCCAAACATAAAATTGGGAGTCAAATGATGGATTACATGCCAACGTTGATAAACTACATCGCTTTCCACGAGCGGTCGATAAATATAAACACCCAAACCCGCTCCTATTTTTGTCCTTCCTAAAAGGAATTCATGACCAAAAATGAACGACGCCCGGTGATGATCATATTTGTTTTGTAATCGATGGGAGTTTTTTTGTTTTGCTCTTCCATTATATTCGAATTCACCGGCAACATATAAAGCGTGAATCCTCGAGATTCTAAAACTATGCAGTAAGGTTACTCCTACCATCGGAAACTGACCGGAATCTGGAAAACTGTATGCTGACATCGCGCCATAGAGAATAAGATCTGTCCTTGATTTATTCCTCTCTTCCGGAGTTAATACTGTCGGGGGACGATCAGGATCGATATCTGGGGGATTAATTGTATAATCAAAACCAATAGAAACTGTGGGATAATTTACACCGCCATTTGGTTCTTTAATATTTGCGTTGGAATCGTGGTTCATACTCGCTCCAACTTTTAATTCCAAATGCCGATCAATTTGGAAATTAACACCAAGATTGAGAAACAATCTCCAGTTTGTCGCCATTGCGTATGACATATTACTTTTATTGGAATTTCGATCATGAGCTTTGGTAGCGTAAGTGTAACCCATTCCACCTCGAAGTGAAATATTGAACCAACCGGGATCGCGGAAGTAATGTTCAAAATAACCTGCTAATGTATGGCCGACTCCAAGTACATTCTTATTTCCGTAATCAAAAAAACTGTACATAAATCCGACTTTTGGATAACACAAACACTGATGCCATGTATTGTCTCCGTTCAAAAACCAGGAGAGAGTGAGTTCGATACCTTTTGGTTTAGCGCCCTGAACACTTTCAACATCTTCGGAATGTTGAATAATAAATCCGGTGTGGAATCGTGCGCCAATAGAGATTGGTTCAATAATATTCTTATCTTGCGCGAAAATACTTGAGGCAAGCATAATCGAAAGGAATAATGGAAGTATTTTTTTCATTCAGTCATTAAAAGAAGATTAGTAATCAATAGTTAATTTCATGTATGCGAAACTGTTGTTTAAAGTTGAATCCACGTTTTCGTTTTTCTCATAACTGTAATTATAAACTATATCCAGATATAATTCTCGAACGATTTCAAATCTAAGTGAAGTAGAAAATAAATGCATGTTTATTTTCGGTCCGCTTAATTGATTCATATTATCATCGGTTGTAAATTTTTCATACGGTTTTAATATTTCACTGCCGTAATTATGAATTAATTGACCATTATCGTCATATACATTTTGACCGCGAATTACATAACGGTATTCAACCTCGGCTGAAATTTCACCAGAAAAGTTATATCCGGCACCAAGTAATAATTCATCGGCATTCGGACCAATTCTGTGACCAACAATAGTTCCATAAGCAGTATAATCGGAAACAATAGAAAGATGTGAATAAACAAATGGACGAATTCTCGTAAATTCTGTCCAAATAGATAAGTCATTCACTCCTAACGGTGAGTGGAAAAACATTCCGAACTGATACGCAACTTTACTTGAGTAATGATTCAGATCATAAATATTTACGGTTTCATCCATGAACCATGTTGCTTGAAATTCGAAATCTTTGATTGCATTTAATTGAAAATCAGCCCAAAATATTGAATTGTCCCTATCTTGAGTAGAAAGTTCTGCAAATTTATAAAACATCAACGGATTCAGATAAGATATTTCAATTCCTCTATCGGCGTAAACCATTCCCTCGCCCAATCCGAAATCGAACAAATTTGGGAGTGAGAGCTTAACTTTTTTATAAACGAAATGTTTGGTGTAATTATCGATTCGCGGGAAAGTAAAATAGCCAACAGAAGAAGCATGAATAGTTTGATAATGGAAATTTCCATATTGAAAACGAAACTTAATCAGATCCATCATCGGAGCATCGCCCGAATGGATTAATCGGCTGCCATAGCCATATCCCAGTTTAAATTGCTCACGACCCAACTGAACGTTAAGCAAAAAGTCTTTATCAAACTGTTGGAAATAATTTATATAACCTTCGGCTGTACCGTAATTACTCGCCTCTTCAACAGCTTGCGTAAATTTGGTATCAAATAACAACTCGGGTTTTATCTGTGCGGAAACCCCTCGCGATCCTTGGATAATTCCCTTATCAACCGTAAAATCGTATCCGAAATGTTTTAAAAATGTACCTCGAAGTTTAAACCCGCCGTCAATCATGAAAGAGTGGAAATGTGCTTCCGGGGTTTGAATTCCTCCATAAATATGTCCAATTAATTCAGCCTTAAAATTGAGATTCTCTCCTTGATACCGAAACAGATACTTTTCTCGGTCCGAGGCAATTCCGGAAATTTTATGCTCGAAATCGAAACCATCCTTTAATAGATCAAATCCGTTTTTAGAATCTGACAGTTCAAGATTGAACTCACGGTAGTATTTTTCAAAAAGGGATTTTTCGGTTTCGGATAGTTCAGCGGTTCGATGTTTGATCGTATCCAACAAGATTGAAATTTCATGATAAGTTCTATTGGGTGCGTCATAATGAAAGTTGCTTACCACACCCCGAACTTTCATAATATGAAGAAAATCATACACAGGATGGGACAGACGCAAATTCTCAATTTGAGCAAAACTTGAAACAGCGAGAAATTGTAACAAGATCAGAACCACCAACTTTTTCATAATTGAAATCCGAATAATCCTTAGGTAGTTTTCCCTTTTTTATCTGTGTTTGAATCCATCTTAATTTTTGTTGGAACAGCGTGTAATTTGCTTCGTAAATCTTCAAGCTGATAGCCTGAGTTCATCGATACATTTTTCAAATATTGAACATAATCAAAAGTCTTTTCAATTTGGATATTACGTTTAGATTCGTCTTTCGTATCAGCAATCGCAAGCATCTTAATTGTCATCATCCAGTTTAGCAGTTCTTCAAATCTTTCCTTACTGAAATACCAAATATTTTCATGATAATTAACACCGCAATATGCTCGCACAATATCATCTTCGAGCATTTCCGTAATAAGTTCGGATTTAGAATCAACTATAAATTTTTTAATCTTTTCTTTGTTTTTCTTGTCAGAATCGCCTAATTCCAATTGATCGATATCAAACAAATCTTCATAATAATTTATCAGTGAATGAAACAAGGCCGAATATTTATTAGCTTCAAAATCCCCTTTACCCAGAATCGACATTACTTTCCTGATAGGAATATGAAGCATCAAATCGTTAAATATATTTCCATTCTTTTTATCAACAGATATTGTTTGTAATGCCCGGATAGTAACCCATAACAAATATAACACCGAATTTTCTCGAGTGTTGGAAGCACTACTTACTATAATTGATTCGTTCATTCCGGAATACTTTAGACTTCTCTTAGGCGAAAAATCTTTACGCAACAATAAGTTTACTTTTTTGATATTTAGTAACAAATTATAAAAGTCGGTTTGTTTGCCACTCAAATCATTTCCATTGCCGAGGTGTGCGGCGCCCAAATTCAAAATTCTGTAATATTTATTAAGAAGATGTTTTAAATCATTTTTTTCAATTTCAGTCTTTTCCTCAACATCTGTTCCAATCAACAAATTAAATTCTTTGATAGAATTTGTTTCGAAAAGTCCGACCATAGCTTCATGAATTTCTTTAAATCGAATTCTGCCTAATTCATCTTGAACACTTTTCACTCCCTGCCCGTTCAACTCTGAATATAAGTCGTACAATTCACCTGAAGTATCATAAACCTCTCTAATTTTCCAAAGTACTTGAGATTGAAACCCATTCAACGATAGGTAATAACCATTTTCCGCTATATCCCTCCCGGTTTTCAAATATTCGAGACCTGAGAAATGTTCGGTATAAATATAAAAATGATCGTCAGTGGTATTAACTCCGAGTGCTTCCGCAAATGTGATTGAACGTGGAACTTTATTCCCGTTTTCGTTAACAAGCTTTAAAGTTGAATGAAAGATTTTACCTTCGGATCTATCATATCTATTATTATAAAATACAACCGCCCGCTCGTTACCGACTCGGTTTGTAAAAGCAAATACGTTTTCATTTAAGTTTCCATAATTATCGATAACGTCAAAAAACCAGAAATTATCAACATTGCTGAATAGATATCGTTTCCTAAGAAGCGGGAATATTTCACGATCATGCCTTTCGACCAGCCATTGTTTTGGAGTTTCGTTATAGTATGCCCTTTTATATTCCATTCCATATTTTTCAGTATAACCTTCAATTTGACCGTGAGCAAACATCGGTAAGCCGGGCAAAGTGATCATCATCAAAGCAACACCAAAATATTTATCATCCGTGCCAAATTGCCTTATGGCGGTTTCTTCATCCGGGTTACTCATAAAATTAACATACCGTTTCAATATTTCAGGTTCAAATTCGAGAGTATTTGTTATTAAATCACGATATTTTTCATTTTCTTCTTTCATCATCATGTGCATAAACGCGGAGTTATATACACGATGCATTCCGAGTGTTCGGACAAAATAACCTTCCATTAACCAAAAAGCTTCAGCGAGAAGTAGAGTTTCCGGCATTTCGGAATTTATTCTGTCAACAACTTCCCTCCAAAATTCTTTGGGGAAAAATGAATCAAATTCTTCTCTCGTTTTTGCATGATCGGCTCGTGATGGAATGTCACCGCCGGTTCCTGGTTGCGGATACCACAACCTCGAGAAATGTTTTTTCGCAAGAGTCATCGCCGCATCAAAACGAATAATTGAAAATCTTCTCGCAACGCTAAATATTTCTTGAATAACGGCTTCGCGAACTTCTTCTTTCAACATGTCTAATTGAGCGGTGTCATTCCAAGGCATGTTTGTTCCGTCATTGCCATGATATATATATTTCACCTGACCGTTGCGATTGTCAATTCTTTGAAAAACCACCGCAGCATCCGACTTCCTGAAATATCCATCTTCAATTCTAATTTGCATTGAGTGGTCGAGTGATAAATCTTCTCCGGTGAAAGAATATCCCGGAAAAGGAGGATTATCCGATTGGATAAAATATTCGGGATGTTCTAAAACCCATTTTGAAAATATTCCGGTATGATTAGGCACCATATCACTTGCGAGTCTGATCCCTCTAGCTTTTGCGCGCTCATTTAAGTTTTGATAAGCTGCTTCACCACCAAGATCCTGTGCAATCGAGTAATCAAATAAAGAATATGCGGATGCGACAGCATCGATATTCCCCATGATATGTTTAATTCTTTTTGAGGCCGCGCTTCTTTCCCAGATTCCAATCAGCCACAAACCGTTAAAATTCCAACGTGAAAGTTCATCCAACTCCTCGTCGGGAATTTGATCCAACGTTTTTATTTCACGATTATATTTTTTTGAAAGTTGATCTAACCAGACATATGAATTTTTCGCCATTAAAACAACTGAAGGCATCCAATCAATATCATCGGTGAACTGCTCGGGTTCATCGTAATGGAAATCGAGTTTCCCGTATTTAAAGCCTGACTTGCCCAGTGAGAGCATATCCGCATCGGAGCCGAATCCCTTGTAGCTTGGAACCACTGTTGGCGCCCCACCGCCTCCAAAACTTTCAAACCGAATATCCTCTTTTATCAAATCTTTGCCAGAAAGAATTCGTTTTACGAATTCTTCACCAATTATATTTTTCCATTTTACAAGCACGTATTCGAGCTGTGCTTCAATATCATCAGGATTATTCAGAATTGGTGTTTTAAAAAGTGTAAATATATCCTGATTATCGGGCCCAAATTTCTCCTCGGACCTGAAAAAGTTTTCTAATTCAAAAACAAAATTTTTGTAAATGTCTTTCTTTTCAAAATAATTTTCGTCAAATAATTCTTTTATTTTTTTTGCCGCCGGATTAAAATTTGCGAAGTATAAAAGCATCATCTCTTCGATTGAAATTTCAATATTGGAACGATTACCGGTCATGCCATTTAAATAATCTAATACAGTGGACCTGCCGTGATAAATCTCTTGTGGAGGAAAAATGGCGTTAAACTCATGTAAAATGGTGTTAAGGTTGCTATCTTCAATTTTTTCGGCAAGGTGTTTGGCTGCTTTTTTAAAAACTCCCGGATTTACCGAATTTTCATATTCTCTCAGAATAAAGTGATAAACTTCATCCAACAAACCGAGTGCGTTAACTTCTCCGTTCTTTACTTTATTCGCGTTATCCCGTTTATTATTAATTTTATTAACAAAAACCCGAACCGCGGAGAAATTTGCGAATAAAACATTTCCATTCAATGAAAAAATCTCTTCATCAAATTCATATTTTTTCCGGACTTCCTTTGCAACATGGAATTCAAATTTCAAATCAGAATTGTATTTTTTTTCCCCATTTCCGAGTTTAAGTCTGAAATTCTCATTAGATAAAAGCATTTATTCTCCGTCCTATTAGATTATTCACATTAATCTTATTAATATAACTAATTGATTAGAATTATATGTTCTCTAAATTGAATAAGAAGCTCACATAGGGTATTTTTGGAGTTCATTTCAAAAGGATACGATGGCTGTTACACCACTAATGACCCAATTTTATAAAATTAAGGAAAAGTATCCCGATACTATTTTACTTTTCAGAGTAGGTGATTTTTTCGAAACCTTCGCTGAAGACGCGAAAACTGCTTCAAAGGTGCTCGGAATTACACTCACTAAAAGATCGAACGGAGCCGCGGGCGCTGTTCCGCTGGCGGGTTTTCCGCATCATGCTATCGATAACTATCTTCCGAAATTAGTAAAAGCCGGTTTTAGAGTCGCAGTTTGTGAACAAATCGAAGATCCCAAAAAAGCCAAGGGAATCGTAAAACGTGATGTGGTGGAAGTTGTTACTCCGGGTGTTGTTTTTTCTGATAAACTTCTCGATCACAAAAAGAATAATTATTTGATGGGCATTTTTCTGCAAAATGAAATTGCGGGAATTTCGTTCAGTGATATTTCAACCGGAGAATTTTATTGTTATGAGGTGCATCAATCCGCGCTCCCACAACAAATCGGATTAATAAATCCGTCCGAATTATTAGTCTCCAAAGATCAACGTGAAACTATTAATTCAATTCTCGAGAAGTATACTTCGAATATACTTTACACCAGAATCGATGAGTGGTTTTTCAACCTTGATTTCGCGATTGATAATTTGCTAAACCAATTCAGCACCAAAACACTGAAAGGATTCGGAATTGAGAAACTCCACACCGGAATAATTGCCGCCGGAGCCGTGCTTCATTATTTGAATGAAACTCAAAAACAAAATTTATCTCATCTTAATAAAATTTCACTCTACAATCCTTCAGATTATATGCTTCTCGATTTTTCCACAAAACGTAATCTCGAAATTACATTTACAATGCAAGATGGAAATCGTGAAGGTTCGCTTATTTCAATTCTTGATAAAACTGAAACCGCGATGGGTGGAAGAATGCTGAAAAAGTGGATTTCAGCGCCACTTCGTAGAATTGAACCAATTAAAAAAAGGCTTGAATGTGTTAAAGAATTTGTAGAAAAAAAGGATCTTCGAAATAATTTAGCTGAGGAGTTATCTGAGATAAGTGACCTTGAAAGGCTGACATCCAAAGTTTGCACGGAAAGGATTAATCCGCGTGAATTAGTAAATCTAAAACTCTCATTAAAAAAAATACCACTGATTCAGCAACTTCTCGAAAATTCAAACTCGGATTCAATTAATTCAATAAAAAACAATTTAATTGCTCTGGAAGCATTAGTTGAGAAAATTGAACTCGCGATAAACGATTCCCCCCCGCTCAGCTTAATGGATGGCGGAGTGATTAGAGAAGGTTATAGTCCTGAACTTGATGAGATCCGTGATCTTTCACAAAACGCGAAAATCTGGATTTCAAATTTTCAAAAAACCGAAAGGGAGAACAGTTCGATTCCTTCTCTAAAAGTGAGTTATAACAGAGTCTTCGGATATTATATCGAAATCAGTAACACCCACAAAGATAAAATTCCGGAACACTATATTCGCAAACAAACACTTGTGAGCAGTGAGCGATATATTACCCCCGAGTTGAAGGAATATGAAGACAAAATTCTGAACGCCCAGGAAAAAATTACGCAACTTGAATACACACTTTTCCAAGCAATCCGTTCATTTGCATCGCAAAATGCAAACACAATTCAAGAAAACGCCAGATTACTCGCCGCGCTTGATTGTTATGTTTCCCTTGCAAAATGTGCCGTTGAGTATAATTATGTTTATCCCGATGTAAACGAATCGGATAAACTGATTATTAAAAAAGGAAGGCATCCGGTTGTTGAGAGGATTTTGCCTCCTGGGGAAAAGTTTACACCAAATGACACAATATTAGATAATTCCGAGAATCAGATAGTTATTTTAACCGGGCCGAATATGGCAGGAAAGTCGGTTTTTCTGAGACAAGTTGGCTTAATTGTACTGCTTGCTCAAATTGGATCTTTTGTTCCGGCTGAATCCGCGCAAATTGGGCTTATTGATAAAATTTATACACGTGTTGGAGCGTCCGATAATATCGCTGCCGGTGAAAGTACTTTTCTTGTGGAAATGCAAGAAGCCGCGAATATATTAAACAACGCTTCGGAAAAGAGTTTAATTTTACTGGATGAGATCGGTAGAGGGACATCAACTTTTGACGGAATTTCAATTGCTTGGGCGATAACCGAATATTTGCATGAAAATCCCGTTGTTTCAGCAAAGACACTTTTTGCGACTCATTATCACGAGTTAAATGAAATGGCCGATATTTTTCCGCGAATAAATAATTTTAAAGTGGAAGTTCGGGAATACGACGACAAGGTTATTTTCCTCCATAAAGTTTCACAGGGCGGAGCCGATCATAGTTATGGGATTCAAGTAGGACAAATGGCCGGTTTGCCGGATTTTGTTACGAACAGGGCAAAAGAAATTTTAGCCAATCTTGAAGGCAAAGAACTAACTCCTTATGAAATCAAAAAAGCTAAAATCGAAAAATTCAAAAATGAAGATGAAATGCAGATAAGTTTGTTTGAAATGAAGGATGAAAAATTGAGAAGGGAAATATCGGATTTATCAATCGATGAACTGACCCCAATTGAAGCGTTAAATAAACTGAATGAATTAAAAAAGAAATTGGCGGATGAAAAATGAAAATCTCAAAAATTTTATTTTATGTATCGTTTTCCTTGTTAATCCTATTACAATTTATTGGCTGTGAAGAAAAATACACTACCGAACAGCAGCTTTATGTTGAGGAACTAAATCAGATTCGGACTGAAACTAATGAGTATATGGCACAAAACCCGAATTCCCCTTTCAATGCAAAGGGTAAAATCGATTTCCACAACCTCAACTACTTCGACGCGAATTTTGATTTTATTTTCCGAAGTAAACTTTATGAAAATGCGGTAAAGGATACGTTAGTAATTATGGGAACTAAAGGTGAACAAAGACAATCAATAAGGTTTGGATATTTATTACTTGATATAGATGATGAACAATTAAAACTTAATGTTTATAAAAGCCAGTCCCAGGATGGCGAGGTTTACTACAGTATTTGGTTTACTGATAAAACTACGGGAGAGGAATCATACGGGGTTGGGCGATATTTAAATTTTGAGCTGAACGAAGACCCCGACTTCATATACACAATCGATTTTAACTTAGCGTACAATCCGTATTGTGCTTACAGCAAGGATTATTCGTGTGCCATACCGACAAAAGAAGATTTTATCGACGCCGAAATAACTGCCGGCGAAAAAATATTTCATGACTAATAATTAGGAGCTACTGTGGTCGTTATAATGGAAAATAATGCCTCCGATGAACAAATAGAATTGGTAAAAAAACAACTTGAAGATTTCGGTTTTCAAATTCATGAATCAAGAGGTGTTCAAAAAACTATTCTTGGAGCTATTGGGGTTCAACCCGATTTTGACACGAGAAAAGTAAGTATACTCGACGGAGTATCGGATGTATACAGAGTTACAAATCCATACAAATTAGCTAATAGAAGTTTTAAGGAAGACGATACGATTATCAAAATGAAGGATGTTGAACTCGGCGGAAATAAGATTCACATAATGGCGGGTCCTTGTTCTATCGAATCCGAAGATCAGATTTACCGTCTGGCTGAAGTTGTTGCCAAATCAGGAATGAAAATTTTACGTGGCGGAGCGTTTAAACCGCGTTCATCTCCTTACTCTTTTCAAGGTCTTGGAGAAGAAGGACTAAAACTTATTCGTAAAGCAGCCGATGAATTCGGATTATTGGTGATTACGGAAGTAATGCAAATTGATCAGATCGAGTTAATATATAAGTATACCGATATTTTTCAAGTTGGTGCACGCAACATGCAAAACTTTGCCTTAATCAAAGAACTCGGAAATATCGATAAACCAATCATGCTAAAACGAGGTCTTTCCGCTCAAATTGAAGAGTGGTTGATGTCAGCGGAATATATATTATACAACGGCAATAAAGATGTAATTCTTTGCGAGAGAGGAATTCGTACATTTGAAAAATATACGAGAAATACATTTGATCTTTCAGCGATTCCGGTCGTTCATAAAAAAAGTCATTTACCGATTATTGCCGATCCTTCGCACGCAACGGGTTATCGAGACCAAGTTCCACCAATGGCACGAGCGGCGGTAGCTGCGGGTGCTGATGGACTGATGCTCGAAATACACCATGACCCCGCAAATGCAAAATCCGATGGTCCACAAGCATTGCTCCCGGAAACCTATCTTAAACTCGTTGAGGAATTAAGAATTATAGCAAAAGCAATCGGAAGAGAATTGTGATCAAAAATGTTGCGATAATTGGATTAGGATTAATTGGCGGCTCAATCGCCAAAGCGCTTAAAGGAAGCAAAATTGATGTAAATATCGGTGGATTCGATATCGATACAGTTACTCAAAAAGCACTCGACGATAAAATTATTGATGAACGACTAAATGCGTACGAAGATATTAAAGAATATGAATTAATATTTATCTGTCTCCACGTAAATTTAACACTTGAAGTGCTTGAGAAATTTGCGCCACTTTTAAATTCCAATCAAATTGTTACTGATGTATGTAGTGTAAAATCATTAATTCAAGAAAAATGGGATTCATTCAAAAGCGAAGGTCATTATGTTGGCGGTCATCCGATGACCGGCAAGGAAAAAGGGGGATATGAAAATTCGGATCCCCTTCTATTTGAAAATTCTATCTATATCATAAATGAAAATGTTGAGTTGCTGGAAAGAAAATCCGAATTTCTGGAATTGATTAAATCGCTCGGATGTAGAATAACTCTTTTATCTCCGAAGGAACATGATAATGCGGTGGCCAATGTAAGTCATTTTCCTCAGTTGCTTTCAGTAATGCTTCTGAACAACACGATTAAAAACAGCACAGAGACAAATTATCTGGATTTTGCTGCCGGTGGTTATCGGGATATGACCAGAATTGCTTCGAGTGATTATGGTCTATGGGAACCAATTATTCAATCGAATAAAGAGCAAATTCTTAAAGTATTTAATTCGTTTGAGGCCGAACTTGCCTCTTTAAAAAAAATGCTCGAAGATGATAATTCTTACTCGATTGCATCTAATTTTGAAAGAGCAAGAAAAGGTAGAGATGAGGTTCCCAAGAACACGAAAGGATTTCTCAACCCGCTTTACGACCTGTATGTATTTGTGAAAGACGAACCCGGAGTTGTCAGTAAAATCTCGACCGCGCTTTATCAGGAAGGAATAAATATTAAAGATATCGAACTACTGAAAATTCGAGAAGGAACCGGAGGAACATTTAGACTTTCAGTTGAGAGCCAAAACGATGTTGAACGTGCCACTGAGATAATAAACGCATTAGGATTCACACTAAAAGATTAAAATCCTCATTTGTGATTGCACAAGTGTCGCATAAAAGCAACGCCGATCGCATGCCGTCTGTTTCATCTTTGCAACATGGATTTTGAATTTCGCGATAAACCGCTAAAATCGGACATCTTCTCCCCTCTTTTCTGGCACTCCAATTGATTAAAGGACTACAAGTCTATTAATAATTTCGGAGAATTAAATGCAACAAAAAATCTTAAGAATCCTCTCTGTTTTTCTAATTATTTCAATGATTACCGGATGCGGCACAGTTATGAAAATGACCGGTGATTTAGTCGGGAATCTGCTTACGCAAAGTACCGACGATCTCTCAACAGCTTCAATTCAAGTTTATTTTATGCGAAATGTTTACCCGAAGGAAGTTGGAACCGTTGATGTAGACTATTTTGAAGAGACCTGGCGTCCCGGCGATAATATGGTCTTCGTCAGTTTTTTGAAACGTGAAGGCGCCGGTATGTATAAAATTGATGGAACCGTTACAATAGATGGAACTGTCGTTGAACACATCGCAAACGGATTTTACGGTAAATGGCTCGATGCTGATGATATTTCACCGAAAAAAGTTTCCATAAAAACAACACGGGGAGATTACGCCGAATTTACTGTCGCTCCTCCTCCTCCGATTAAAATCAAGTCAGTTAACGGTTCTTCCTCAAATGCGGTAATCAATTTAGAAGAGGATTTTACTCTTGAAATGGAAAGTCCGAATACAAATGAGGATACGGAGTTCGTTGTTTCAATGGTTGGAACAGCGATGGGTGTTACAGCTTTTATGGATTATGCGATTCTTAAATACCAGGATAAAATTACCGTTCCACAGGCAATTTGGACGAACGCGCTCACAGCATTTGCACCAAACGAAGGTCCGAACTGGTTGAAAATTGAACGATTCAATGTGGTTCCTTCAAATGTAACCGGTGTTGGAGCCGCGCAGATTGTCGGCCAATCGCTCGATTGCTTTCCGGTAACAATTGAAGGTGAAGTCGACGAAACTATTTTTGGAACAACCTCAAATTTTGGCGCAAGATTCCAAGAAGATATTGAAATTGATGACGCAAATTTCTCCGTTGATCTTTCAAAACCTACCGCTTTTATCGGGCGACCAATATCAAGCGGTAAAAAATTCGGAGTGGCTTCATTTACGGTTCGTGCTACAAAATTGCAGCAATCGAGAAGTAAAACTTCCTCAAGTACAACCTACGCAGGGAATTACAAAACTACGACGACCGTAACCACAACCACTACACGAACGTTCCCAACTCTTCCCGATGCGTATTGGGAAAGTCTGGTGAATAAATTATATGCCGATTTTGAAAATGTTTTGTTAGATAACTACAATATCCAGCTAATCCCAATTGAAGATGTAGTTTCGGCTCCTTCATACAAAGATCTTGAAGCTATCTCAGACACAATTACGGTTGTTGAAGTTGAAAAGAGTTATAAAAACACAAAAAATCTTATACCAACTACTTTCTCCGCAATTTTGGATAATATCTCTTCTACGTTCGCTTCGGATAGAATTGATTCACGTTTAATCAATGAACTCGGAGTTGATGGTTTAATTTCCGTCACGATCGATCTTGAAATGCCATGGGATTCCTTCACTTTAACTCCTCGAATGAGTTTGCGTATTTCCGGCGGTCCGAACGGATATAAAGCCGGTCCGACAATTTATAATCAAGGACTTATTGTTGGTAGTGGCAGAGAAATTGACGAAGCCAAAATGGACGCAGAACACATAATGGATATTCTTCCAGGTGTTATCAGACAAGACGAATTGATGCAAGCACTCGATATGGGTATGAAAGGATTAGAAAAAGAAGCGGCTGCTATGAGTTACGAAAAAATTTGGAATTTAAAATAGTATAGTTTTTCTCATGCTCACTTCACGTTCGGCACATCATTAACTTGGTGTGCCGTTTTAATTTACATGATCCAAAAGCATAAAATCATTTCTTTCCGGAATATTTACATCTTCAAAATTTTTCACTTCATAATTACATAATTTTTCAATCGGACAAACTTTACACGCCGGATTTTTTGGCTTGCAAATTTGACGACCCAAACGAATCAAATTGGTATGGAACGGATGAGCGACTCCTTTGGGAAATTTCTTGTTCAATGAAAAGTATGTTTTATCACGATCCTTTTCCGAAACAATTCCAATCCGGTTAACGATTCTGTGAACATGAGTATCAACCGGGCAGACATCTTTTTCTAACGCAAAAAGCAATACGCAACTCGCGGTTTTTATCCCAATTCCTTTGAAGGAAGACAAATAAACTAACGCATCATCGCTTTTTTCGTCTCTGATAAAATCTAAAGAAAGTGCGCCTCGTTTTTCAAAAAGCTCCGATAACAAATTTTTAATGGCATTCGACTTTTGTTTGCCCAATCCAGCGACTCGAATCGCATTCTCAATCGAAGCAACATTTGCCGTTCGTACCTTCTCCCAAGTCTCATATTCTGTTTTTAGGTTTTGAAAAGCTTTATACGAATTCTTATCATTTGTATTCTGCGAAAGTATCGTGGCAAGAATCATATCCAAAGGATCGGGTGGAATTTCAGCTCTGTAAGGTATACCAAATCTTTCTATCAATTTTTTATTGATCTTTTTTATTAATGCATTTCTATCTTTCATAAAACGATCTAAAATTTTATTCTTATTAAGTAAAAACAAACATACCAAAATTGATTTAGAAAATAGAAATGGAGGAAAAATGCCAACCCTAATGGTGAGTGTTTCGGGAATTAGAGGTCTTGTTGGTGACGGTTTAGATCCAAAAGTAATTACAAAATATGCCTCGGCGTATGCAGATTTTTGTGGAAAAGGTACAATTGTTGTCGGAAGAGATTCGAGGATAACCGGCGAAATGGTGAAATCATGTTTAATCGGAACTCTTCTCGCCAAAGGAAACGACGTTGTTGATATAGGCATCTGTCCGACTCCAACGGTGCTTTACAATGTAAAAAAACTAAATGCTGTGGGAGGAATCCAAATTTCCGCAAGCCATAATCCTAATGAGTGGAATGCTCTGAAATTGTTAAATCGGGATGGTGAATTTATGACTCCCGACGAAAATAAAGAAATGCTCGAATTACTTGATTCTGCAGATCAAAATTTTCAACATTGGGATGGAGTTGGTAAACTTACATCATATTCGGAAGGCCTCAAAAACCATATTGATGATGTAATGAAGTTGGAATTGGTTGATTTACCCGCAATTAAAAACAGAAAGTTTAAGGTTTTGGTCGATTGTGTTAATGGCGCGGGTGCATTCTTTGTACCGGAATGGCTGGAAAGTTTAGGTTGTGAAGTTGTTGCGATAAATTCTGAAAGAACCGGAATATTTCCGAAGCTTCCGGAGCCTATTCCTCAAAACTTAAAAGATACAGTTGAAGCCATAAAACAGAACGACGTGGACCTCGGAATTGTGGTTGATCCTGATGTTGACAGATTAGTTCTGTTGACCGAAAAAGGAGAACCATTTATCGAAGAAAATACAATTACGCATATTGCAAAATTTATCCTTTCAAAAACTCCGGGGAATGCGGTTGTAAATCTTTCCACGACTCGTGCAATAGATGATGTTGCCGAACAATATAACTCAAAAGTTTTACGATCACCCGTTGGTGAAGCAAATGTAGTAAAATTAATGAAAGAAACTGATGCCGTTATCGGTGGCGAAGGCTCAGGCGGAGTTATTTATCCTGCCCTTCATTATGGTCGTGATGCTTTAGTCGGAATCGTGTTGACACTGCAACACTTGCTCGAATTTGGCGGTAAAATGAGTGAATTAAAAGAATCATTACCTCAATATTTTATTGCTAAAGATAAAATTCAAATTGAAGGGAACGATCCGGATACTATCATTGAAAAGTTAAAAGAAAAATATTCAGACCAAAAGGTTAACACTGATGATGGACTTAGAATCGATCTTGCAGATCATTGGATTCATTTCCGAAAATCTAATACGGAACCAATTATCAGATGTATCACAGAGGCAAAATCAGAATCTGCGGCTTTGGATTATTTGAAAAAGTACTTTAATGAAGTAAAAGAATTAATGGACTAACATTCCGGGGAGCGATTAACTTTGCTCCCCTGCCTAATTTAATTTGCTTCGTTTTTTGAAATAACTTAACAAGGCTTTATCAAACGGCTGATCAGTTTCGATAAGGTTATACTCAATTCCATAGTTTCTACATTCGGCTTTTAAGGTATCCAGAAACTCACCAAACGAATCCTGATATGCCTTTTGAATCTGATATGGTTGAGTTGTAATCTCCTCGTCTGTTTCCATATCTACGAACACAGAATCATTTCCAAACGCAAAACTTTTTTCAATCGGATCCAATATCTGAAAAAGGATTACCTCATTCTTTTTGTAATGAAAATGTTTGATTGCGGACAAAATCGAGTCTAAAGAATCCATAAAATCAGAGATAATTATTACGATTCCACGTTTTTTAATCTTTTCAGCTATTTTATTGAGGGAACTTGCGGTTTCGGTTCTGGAACCTGCTTTTACTTTCTCAATTGCGATAAGTAATTCTTTTAAATAAATTTTAGTTGATCGGGGAGGAAAATAAGATTTGAGTTTTTCGTCATACAAAGCAAGACTCACGGCATCCTGCTGGTTAATCATCAAATAAATTAAAGAGGCCGCGAGAATTTTAGCATATTCGAGTTTGGAAATTGAGCCGCTTTGTTTATAATCCATCGATTTGCTCGAATCGATTAAAACATGGGAGATTAAATTGGTCTCTTCTTCAAACTGCTTGATGTAAAATTTTTCTGTTTTTGCGTAAGCTTTCCAATCTATCATTCTAACCGGATCGCCCTGCATATAGGACCTGTGCTCACTAAATTCAACACTAAAACCGTGGTATGGACTTTTATGAAGCCCGACTATAAATCCTTCTACAACCGTTTTGGCTTTAATTTCCAGAGTATTTAATTTGGAGATAACCGAGGGATCAAGGTATTTCAAATACTCCTTTTTGGTTTGAGGCACTAATTCGCCTTTTTAATCTTTTGCAGTAAAATCTGTTCCGGTTCCAAACCAAGATTATCAAGTTCGGCCTGTGCGTCATCCGCGAGTTCGCTATCGGGAAATGATTCCAAAAAAGTATTGTAGGTTTCTCTCGCAGCATCTAATTGTTTTAGTTCATTTGCCTGAATAAATCCGACCATAAACAAAGCATTCGGTGCCTCGGGAGATTTCGTATAATCACTATATACTTTTTGATAGTATTCGATCGCTTTTTGCAATGATTCATTTTCTGTAAGCGATTTGATTAAGTTGCTATGATAAATTTTACCGATCTCAAAGTATATTTTGGGATTTGAGTCACTCTCGGGATATTCTTCCAACATTTCTTCATATTCGGCTAATGCCTCAACATATTCACCTTGATCCGCTTTTAATTTAGCCGATTCCAAAAACTCTTCTTCACTCTTGCTTCCACATGAAGTTACAAGTGCCGAAATAATGATTAAACCAATTAAATATCTTATTCGCATTTTTTTCCCGAATTTATAATTTTCTTGAATTGACCAGTAAATATAGTCACTTATAACATCCATGTAAACATTATGTTTCATTGCCTAAACGCAATTCTGTTAATTAAGAAGAGATTATCTCACTTTCCATAGGATCGGTGCGAATTCTATTGGTAATTTTTGATGATATTCGCGTAGGTGCTGCCACGGTTAAAATCAACAAGCAATTTGTTGGCACCTAATTTTAGTAGTTCTTCGTGTTTATACTTTTTGATATTTTCTACGATTTCACACGCGTAAATGTCCACGTTCTTAAAAAGAATTCTCAATAATAACGTCAAATATCTGATTCGGGAATTAAATCGTTCAGAAATATTATCAACTGATTCTATAATATTTGGAGTAGCGGGAAGGATTGCCGTTGGTTTAATTTCCCGGAATCGATTAATTGTTTTTATTAATTTTTCAGAATAATCCGGTGTATTATCAACAATAAATCCGATTTCAACCTCAAAACCTAATTTAGAAAGACATGTCAGCTGCTCATTCACAATTTCTTCTTTCAAATTATGGATCAATACTTTTTGATCTTCGCAAGATTCATAATTCAACATAAATAAGTAGCCGTCAGCACCGGCTATTTTCCAATTCTTAAAATTGTTGCAGGGATTTACTCCCAGGCTCAAAATAATTTTCGTTTCAGTATGTTTTTTGATTGAATATATAAGATATGAGATCACATCAATATCAAGTAAAATGTTTTCGCCACACTTTAGCATCACGCTCGAAATTCCATGCCTCGACATATCAATTGTGTAATTGATTACTTCATCAAGGTTACAATCCAAACGGTTTTCGGAATTATCAGGTGATGATTTATGAAAATGTACTAAATCAACCATTCCGATTAGTTCGAGTGCTTTTTTCTTATTGAATCTCCGAATCAGGTCTTTATTTTTTTCAATAAATCCCTTTTCTTCCGCAGCATGGGCTAAAGATAGTGCCGGTGAGTTGTCGATTCTATTTATTGGGTTATTTTGTTTCACTGTATAAACGCAGATAAAATTATCCTGTTATACTATAAAACAATTTGCATACCAAAATTTCATGCGTTTTGGGTGACGAATACGAGGTGCGAAAATGTAATTCTTAGATTAGAGAATTGATTATAAGAAAACCAAAAGAAAAATGAGAAAATCGCCTAAGTTACAGCCGATTCTAAAATCTGTATTATTCTGTGAGAGGCGTTTATTTTAGTTTTAACCCCAATTGGAAATGTTATCTTATCTGGAATATGTCCGTGTTTCACATTATAAATTATAGGAATTTCGAGTGAAAGTAGATTATTATCAATTACTTGGCTTAGGGTGAGAGTCTTTTTGTCACTGTCCGATTCGAAACAATCAACAAATTTTCCTAAAATTATTCCTTGCGTTTTATTCAACAGTTTTGCCAATTTTAATTGATTCAACATCCGATCAATCTTATATGGCTGTTCATTTATGTCTTCCAATAAAAGAATCGAATTCTGAAATGACGGGAGATATTCTGTTCCGATCAAATTAACTATGTTTGATAAGCTGCCACCTATTAATTTCCCTTCTCCTTTCCCTTTATTTAAAGAATAAAAATTCTCCATATCAGGATTGTAAATCTTACCAATTTTTTTTGACCCGGTTAATACCTTCCACAAACTTTCTTCAGCGAATGGATCGATTTCTCCTCCAAAGTCAGAAGCTGCCATTGGTCCGGCAAAAGATATTAGTCCCGCCTTCGCAAGAAATGCCAAGTGTAAATTAGTTATGTCGCTATATCCGACAAATATTTTTGGGTTTTTGCGAATAAGACTGTAATTGATTTTATCGAGCAGTTTTGCGGCTCCAAAACCACCTCTTAGGCAGAATATTGCTTTTACATCCTTATTTTGGAACATAGAATGAAGGTCTGCAACTCTTTGTTCATCGGTTCCGGCTAAGTATCCAAACTCTTGAGTTAAATTTTCGCCTAGAAGAACATTATATCCCAGTTGCTCAAAATATTTTGTTGATTTTTCAATTCTGGTTTGATCTATAACCGGCGAAGAAGGTGCGATTATTCCAATCAAATCGCCTTTTTTTAGCATTTTGGGCTTGATGAATCTCATATTCTAACTTTATTGTGAAATTGTCTCAAAATAGTGAATCTGTGGGTCGATTTCAATGTGAGGAAGACGTAAAAAATAGGACGCCTTTCGGCGTCCAAGGATTTGGAAAGAGAAGAAAACCGCAGCTTTCTTCTCGTTCATTCAAATATCTGAGCGCAACTTAAAGGGTTAATGTTAACTGGTTATTACTTCGATGTTAAGAAGATATTAAGGATTTCGGAATTAGGGAATTATTTAACAAACTCCCCTTTTCCCCATTCAATGAATTTTGTCTCAATAAAATTTATTATTTGCTGATTCTCATCATTGCCCGATGTTTCAATATTAATATGCTCGCCAAAGGCAAATTTTACCGGCTTGGAAATATCTATTTTTCCAAAATCTTTAATTAATTTTCCGGTTCCCCAAGCGTCTGTTACCAGAGCAAAAGGAACGACCGGCACGCCATTTCGTTTTGCGAGTTTTACGCCAAGTGTATTAAACGACTTTTTCTCAAAGTATAAATTTCGTGTTCGCTGTGGGAATATTATTATTGATTTGCCGGATTTTAAAGTTTTACTTCCATCTTCCATTACTAACTTTAAGTCCTCTCTCGGGTTAGCCCTACCAACCGTAATGGAATCTCTTGCCATAACTACTTTTCCCATAAAAGGAAAATCTGCCAGCTCTTTTTTAATTACAAACAGTGATGGCTTAACCGGCTGTATAAGAGCGGGCAAAACCATTGTTTCCAAACTGCTCATGTGGTTACCGAGAAAAACAGCCGGGCCTTCAAACTTTCTGAGATTGTCCATCCCTGTAATTTCAACATCGATTCCGGCTCTCTCAGCTGCCCTTAATACGTTTAATGAAGCTTCCACCCACCTGTATCTGTCGTAAGCTTTATTTTTAGCTTGCCAGTACGATTCTAACACAACTTTAATTACACCTCTGTAAAAAACAAATGAAGGAGAAAAAATTGAGTTTTTCTTTTTCCCCGGTGCAGTGTGGTAAGTATCTTGTCGTGGAATGTTTTCTGAATAATCAGTCATCTTTTTCAATTTATTTCCGACTCTACTTATTGAATTAATAATCGAATTTACCAAATTATTTAAAAAGAAAAAGCCCCGATAAAATCGAGGCTTTTGTGACCCGTACGGGACTCGAACCCGTACTCTTCGCCGTGAAAGGGCGACGTGTTAACCAGTTACACCAACGGGCCAAACATAATTTGATCAAATTGAAACTTTGTGACCCGTACGGGACTCGAACCCGTACTCTTCGCCGTGAAAGGGCGACGTGTTAACCAGTTACACCAACGGGCCGATTATCACAAAAGTTCAATTCATTTTTGGGGTGAATGATGGGACTTGAACCCACGGCCTCCTGGGCCACAACCAGGTGCTCTAACCAGCTGAGCTACATTCACCGTGTAAATTAAATGCGGACAAAATGTCAATAACAATTTTATTTTTTCGTACGCCAGAGAGGACTCGAACCTCTAACCTACGGCTTAGAAGGCCGTTGCTCTATCCATTGAGCTACTGGCGCATGTATTTACAAAAAAACAAGACAACAAATATCATAAAAAGTAGACAATAGTGCAATAAGCATATTTTCTTATTTAAATAGAGCAAGCTCATTTTCCAATCAATTTATAAAAAATGAAATGCTAACAATAAATTGCTGAAAAATTTTCTTGACAAATCAACTAAACTGGTTTATATTTTAAACCAGTTTACAATCTTTTGGAGCGATAATGGAAACTAATCAGTTTGAAGACGATATTTCTTACATAAAGAAAATGATTGAGAATAATCGCAGAACTCTTGTTGACAATGGATTGCTTTATATCAGTACCGGTATATATGTGTTAGTCGGCAGCACGGTATCCTATATTTTGGGATTAAATGGATTGATAGATTGGCTGCCGCAACTCTGGTTGGTGCTGATGGCGATACTTATTACATTCAATATTATTACAAAGAAGAAGTATGTAAAATCTGAACAACCAAAAACATTTGCTTCGGAATTGTTTAATGCCATCTGGACTGTTTGTGGAATTCCTATCGCGCTTATTTCCCTTTACTATTTCATTGTTGGAGGATTACCGACCACTCTCCTTTTCATTGTAATCGGAATTGTTCTCGGCATAGCATACTATCTGACAGGAATTATTAATCAACTAACGATAATGAAAGTACTCGCTTTCGGTTGGTGGTTGGGTGCATTCGCCGCGTTAAATTGGAAATATATAGGAGAGGAATACCAACTTTCACTCCTATTTGCAGTATTAATTTTCTTTCTCGAAATTATCCCAGGCATAATCATTTATCGTAAATGGAAAGAAAAATATAATGAGTAAGGCATTCGACCATAAAAATATTGACGCAATTATACATTCGAGAATTCGTCTATCAATTCTTGGTCTGCTTGCGACAGTTGATGAAACAGATTTTAACTCATTGCTGAAGGAGGTAAACACTACCAAGGGAAATCTCAGTGTTCATTTATCAAAGCTAGAGACTACTGGTTACATCAAAATTCAAAAACAATTTGTGGGGAAAATTCCACAAACAACATGTTCAATAACCGAAACCGGATTATCAGCATTTAAAGAGTATCTGGATATGGTTGAAGAACTGGCAAGACGCACAATCAAATAAATTAATCGGGGGGATTAATTATGAAAACAAGGATGATATTAACAGTAATTACTTTTCTATTTGTACTTGGGGGAATGAATTTTCACCATGCGCAAGTTAAAGATTTTCTTCAGGGATCATTTAATTGGGAAGGAAAAAGAACAAATGAGATTCAGTATTTTGTTCTCGAAACCACCATGCTTAATTATCAATTAAATGGAAACCGATCAGGGAAAGATCACTTAAAATTATTTTTGGAATGCTCACCAATCAATAAAAATGGGAAAGATCTATTCAAATATACTTGTATTAAATTTATTGTAATTAATAGTAATGGTGTAGAAGTAACGATTCCCGAACTTGAAGGTTGGTCGTATGTTTTTGGCGGGGAGTCGGAAACAGAAAAGGCTGAGGAGCTGGTATTTGGTATCAGTCATAGTAAATTCGAAAATCTGAAGGATAATACCGGGGACGCTCTTTCGCAGGTTGTAACGTACTGGATTTACAATACATTTATCGATTTTCACGCATTCTGCAATGTTTTTGCCGAACCCACTACTGATGGTAAAGGAATTCAAGATTTAAGCAGGTTAAATCAAAAAATCATTCACTCTTCCGCAAATTCAGAGCCGCCGGTTAATCTCGGAACGAACATTAAAGAAGGATCTTATTTCAAAAATGGCGAAATATCGCTCCAATTTATTGGCGTTGGAATTGTCAATGACGCGATTTGCGGGATTCTAAATTTTGATTCAGGTGAAAGCTCATTCAAGATGTTGATTGAACCGATGCCGAATATGCTTGTTACAACAAACGGAGCCTCTCACTACAAGGGGACCCTTTATATAAATAAAGAAACATTTTGGGTTGAAAAAGTAGTGATGGATGAGTTTGTACTAGCAGAAACTGAAATTCCGGGACAAGGAAAAATGAACCAAGTAATCGAGAGAGGTACAATTATTTCAAATGTAACAAAAGACGAATTTCACTTAACGCTTAAATAGATATAAAAGCTGCTTTGAACTCTGTTGAAAGATTTTTTGGAAAAGAAAAAACCCCAAATTCGGTTCTCATCAGAATTTGGGGTTTTATTCAGATAAATTATTAGCGGATTAAAACCATTTTTTTTGCATCTGTAATATTTCCAATATTTAGTTTATAAATATATGTTCCACTCGCCAACCCTTCGGCATCAAAATTGAATCTGTAATTTCCGGGTGCCTTCTCTTCATTGATCAGAGTTCGAATATGATTTCCAAGTATATCATATATTCCTAAAGTAACAGTTGAATTTATAAAATTTGAATGATCATTTGTTTTTGGAACTATATATTCAATTGTTGTTGACGGATTAAAAGGATTTGGATAGTTCTGACTTAATAAAAACGATTCAGGCTTTTGATTATTTTTTATACCGGAAACGGTGTTTTTAATATTTGAAGTAAAAATTCCTCTTCCATGAGTTCCGACTGCAATATCCCCGGTTGTCGGAATTGAGACAATATCATTCGTAACGGTAGTACCGATTGTTTCTTCTCCTTCCCAAACCCAGTCAGTTTGATCTTCATTTAGGAGAGTTGTTGAGAACACCCCGATGCTTGTTGCAACGAAATAATATTTTTCACCTTCAAATTCTATTATTTCTGCGGCTCGTACTGATGGTCCGGGCTCATTCTGTGTTCCTGCAAGATTTCCCTGAACCGCAGAATAAGTCGCCCCACCATCGTTCGAATAAAAAACACTTTCTACATTATAATTTGAGAAGATGACGAGTAACTCATCCGAATTTAATTCATTTACAGCAATATCGTGCACATAAGACCCTGCATGTGCGGCTGTAATCGATACATTTTCAAATCCGTTTGTAGCCGTTTTGGCATTTTTGATTTTAATAAGTTGTGGGTGACCTTCACCTGAAAGACCACAATATAAAGTTCCGTCCTTTGCCATTCCTAGAGCCGTGATAGCGTCAACATCATCGTTCGCTGAAATATCCCCCAAATCTTGCCAACCATCATCCGATTCTTGGAAATTCTGAAGCGAACCGATACCGACATTTCGCATAAGATTCTTTCCGGTCGGATAAAACAAAACATTATCATCTGAAGGATCCAAAACTATCGGATGAATAAATAACCTTTCTTTGGGAGTAGCCGGTGAAATTATCGACCAATTACCATCGAGAAAATCAATTCCGACACGACCATTTTGAGCAGAATTTACAACATACGAATCCCCTATAAACATAAATCCACCATCTCCGCTGGAGATATCTGAACTTTCTGATGCCTCGCCATTATTAATATTAAATAAAGGAGTGCCGTTATCTTGAGTCCCACCTCCCAAATAGAAATTTCCATCAACGTTACCGATGTCAATCCTATAAAATTGAGTTACGTTGTAACCTTGATTTTTATCTTGCCAAGCGATTGAAAGAGAAACTTCGTTTATATCCTGGATATAACTCAATCCCCCATCATGACCCGACCATAAAGCATCCGAATTCTCCGGATCAAAGAATAACGCATGTTGATCAGCGTGATGATTATTATACTCTGAAATATCATTAGACGTAGCATAACCCCCAATCCAATTTTTGCTTTCATCGTCTGCTTTTGTAGCGAAACCATCAAAAGATCGGAATAAATTTGTCCCACCCAATAAAACAAAATTCGGATCGTCAGGTTTTACTTCAAGTATCATGTTGTAACTGTTTTGGGTACTTAATTCACCGACTTGACCTCCAAAATCGGGTAGATTGGCTGACCGGTCTACAATTGAAGGTTCACTTCCCGAAAGATCAATTTTATGAAAAAGCGGAATCGATTCAAATTGGTCATCATACGCATCAGCCCAAATATATGCTGTATTATTATCTGAAGGAGCAAAAGCCACTACAACTCTATCCCACCAACCCAAGTTTTTGTAATCATCTGGTGTAATTTCATTAAAATTTACACCATCATCGGTGGAAAGATATACTCCACCGTCTATCTCGGACGATAAGTTTTCACTTATTGAAGTTGCAACAATTATTTTGCCGTCTTCTGAGATATCAAATTCATAGTATTTGGTACTCCCTAGAGGGTTATCACCAAACACATGAGTAAAATTTTTCCCACCATCAGTTGATTTTAGGAGACCCACATACCCACCCGTAAAAAAGATTGAGCCCGAGGTTTTGCTTACTTGTATTTTTGATATAAAATCAGTCGGAGAATCTACTTCTGTTCTTGTTTCTTCAACCTTTATATGATCCCATGTTTCACCATTATCGGTAGATTTATAAATACCGCTCCCCAATATGTGTGCCGAACCGCTAAAATCATTGGCGGAATGATCAAGTTCACCTGCCGTGTAGTACCAAATGGATGGATTGGATGGGTCTTGACAGATTGAACTGACACTCAAATCTTGGGATGGATCTGATTTAAGAACCCAGGTCGATCCTTTGTCGGTTGATTTCCAAATTCCACCGTTTACGCCTCCTGCAAGCACAATATTTGAATTGTTTAAATCAACAGCTAAGGCTCTTGTTCTACCCCCAACATCTGTCGGACCAGCTTCTTCCCATTCTAATTTCGTACTCTTGACTTTTCTAAGATTAAATTCATTTCGGAGCTGCTCTGCAAAAGCTAACTCTCTTTGCCGAATATTTTTGGGGATAGATTTAGTCTCAGGATTTTTTAAAATGTTAAAGAAATATTCGTTTCTTTCAATTTTTGTTTTAAGTTTAATTCCTCGTTTTTCTGATTTCAGTTCAGAATATGATTTGTCTGTTGTATAATTATATGATACGTAGCTTATACAAAGCGCTATCAGTATACAAATAAAAAATATTCTCCTATTAATTTGTGGTTTAAATTTCATTTACTCCTCCAGTTTTATTTCCTGAATCCAATAAACTTCCAGTAATTTTTTCCGCTGTTTTCTGCTCCGAAGCTTTTCTCATTTTTAGCGGTAATCTTAAGAACTTTCTCCTCCGTTTTTATTTTATTTAATCTTTGTGAGATCGAATCTTCGATTGGGAATCGAATATCAACTAATTTGTGTTCGCTCAATAATGGAGTTCCGCTTCCGGATTTATATTTCTCCACTTTTATTTTCACATTAAGATAATTTTGTAATTCTTCAAGTGAAACGATTTCACAATCAATAATTGCTGTGCCGGGAGAAGGCGCAGGCATAACCGTCTGATCAGGTTCTTTTGAATTGGAATTTTCGCCCGAAGAACATCCCATAATCATAATGCATAAAACTATGATTGTAATAATTTTCATATTTACCTCAAATTCTTATTTCAGCAATATCATCTTTTTTGACTTTGTAAAATCGCCTTGAGTAAGAGTGTATGTATAAGTTCCGCTACTCAAATTATTTCCATCGAATTGTATAACATATTCACCGGGAGATTTTTGTTCATCTACCAAAGTTTTTACTTCGCGGCCGACTGCATCAAAAATTACAAGTTTTACAGTATAGTTCTCTGCCCGATTGTTTATATTTTCGTTGGCAATAGTATACTTGATTTTTGTAGTTGCATTGAAGGGATTCGGGTAATTCTGCATTAATTTTATTTTATTCGGTTGGTTGTAATTTGTTTTTACAGATGTAATTGCATCCAAAATTTTATCGGCAGCTTGGATTCCGGAAATGTAGGCACCGTGAACAGTTCCTCTATAATCATTAATCGTATGTTCACCGGCGAAAAATATTCTATCTTCAATAGTTTCTTTCCAACCATCAAAAAACTCAGGAGAATTTCCAACACCGGCAAAAGAATATGCCCCTTTTGTAAATTCATCCGAATTCCAGCGACTGACAATTACACCATTCGGTTCTGTAACATCATTCCCGTATATTTTTCTTAAAATATTTAGTATGTCATTCTTTATTTGTTCGTCAGAATTCTCTTCCATCGTTTTTCCGTATTCACCAAATCCAAAAGTCATAAGTCCGTTATATGGAGTAAATTTATTCGCGTTCAAGAAATACGGGTACATTCCTTTTACTTCTGTAGTAACTCCGATATATTGTAAATCATCATCCCAAAATGATTCATCCCAGCTTAAAAAAACTTTATTGATTGACCCCATTTCAACCTTGTTCATAATTGATTTTTTCGATTCAGGCAAATCGGGCAAAAATGTTACTGATCCGGATTTTAATACACCCAAAGGTAGAGTAACAATCAAATAATCTGCTTCGAAATTTCCTTTGTCAGTAGAAAGAATGATTGAATCATTCTGATAATTAATTTTATTTACTATATGTTCAAGATTAATTTTCAGACCATCAGCAAGATAATTTGTGATCGTATCGTAACCATCTGGGAAAAGGACATCATTCCCGGAGTACTTCAAATCATTCGCCCAATACTTAGCGGAGAGTTTATTTATATCACCACCGGAATCAAATTCCATATAAGAAGTCAACTGATATTGCATAATAAGATCTGTAAGATAATCAGGCTCTATACTTTGAATTATTGACTTAACCGTACTATCATTCTCCATTTCTTCGGCAATGGTTTCGATTTCATCAAGTAGTTCGATATAATCGTTATAGTAATCAGACATAGCAGCGTCATCAATCTCATTGCCATCATTGTCAAAAACACTTAGGCTTTCATTATCGGTTTCAAACAAATTGGCTGAAATATCGTCGGCTATTTTTTTTATCGGATTTTCGACACTGGGCCCGTGAATCCATGAAGCCCCTAAATCTACCGGCAAACCAAGCGAGCGGTCAGTCCAAATTCTTCCTCCTAATCTGTTCCGTGCTTCCAAAATCGTAACATCTACTCCGGCGTTATGTAATTTTCTTGCGGCAGCAATTCCCGAAATGCCGGCTCCAATTACGTATACTTTTTCACCACTCTTTATTTTGTTAATATCGGGCATTCCAAACTTTGGAAGGGCTGTCATGGAGGCAAAAAGCGCCATTTGCTTTATAAATTTTCTACGATCAGGACATGAAATTTTCATCTCTTTTTCTCCCGGTAAACGCAGTAGGGGAATTAGATTTTTAAAAACTGAAATTACAGAATCGGATTTACCCCGAACAACCGCTGAGTACAGGTTGTATTGGAGTTAATGTCTTATTTTCCAAAATAAGAAGAATATAAATTAAATGTCAAGCCGCATTCAGATAAGTATCTTCGTCACGATGGAGGTTTCTGAATAAAAATCGATGCAAATCGGTCAGTGTCTTGAAGTACCTACGGCACAGCATTTTTTGTACTTTTTATTACTACCACATGGACAGTCGTCATTCCTCCCGACATTATAAGAAGGAAATCCTTTCTCCTTCTCGATTGCCCATTCCATCACATTTGCCGGAGCTTTTTGCTGAACTAATTGGTTCGCCATAAATTTCATATAAGGGTCGATATGGTTAAAAAAGTGATAATATCCCGCGCACAGATAATTCAGGCCATCTTCACCATCGGGTGTTTTGATAAATCTATGTTTCGGGCATTCGCCGTTACACGCAAATTTTACGTCGCATTCGTGACAAAACTTAGGGAGTTTGGCAAGTTTGTCATTACCAAATTTTTTCTGTTGTTCACTGTTTACTAATTTCTCAATTGTTTCCTCTAAAACATTTCCAAGTTTGTTTTCCGGATAGACATAATGATCACAAGAGTAAAGATCGCCATTATGCTCCAACGCCATTGCTGTACCGCAAGTTTCTCGGAAAACGCACAAACTCGGCTCCATGCCATACCAAGCCTCGAGCGCTATGTCAAAAATCTGAACGTAGTATTTACCGACATCTTTTCTCACCCATTCATCAAATATCGCGGATAGAAATTTTCCATATTGCAAAGATTCTACAGACCAATCCGAAACCTCATTTGGAACTTTATCGTTTGGGGAAATTAAAGTTAAGTCTACATCTTCTCTTTTCCCCACACGTTCAATAATCGGAATGAACTGAATAAATCCGCTTCCAATCTCTTTAAGGAAGTTATAAACTTCGAGAGGTTTGTAAGAATTGTCGCGATTCACACAGGTAAGCGTGTTAAAATCAACCGAATGCTTTTTCATGAAATCTATTCCGCGAACCACTTTTTCGAAACTGTCCTGACCGCCTTTGAAATATCTGTACTTGTCGTGAATTTCTTTTGGACCGTCTATTGAGAGCCCGATTAAAAACTTGTTTTCCGCAAAAAATTCACACCACTCATCATCAAGCAGCACACCATTTGTTTGAAAAGAGTTGTTGATTATTTTTCCGTTTGCGTATTTCTTCTGCAATTCGACTACTTTCTTAAAAAAATCGAGCCCCATCAAAGTTGGTTCTCCGCCTTGCCAAGCAAACGAAATTTCCGGGATTTTTTGAACTTCGATGTATTGCTTAACGTACGACTCCAAAACTTCTTCCTTCATTTTGAAATCTTTTGTTCCCGGATATAATTTTTCTTTTTCGAGGTAGAAACAGTAGGTACAATCCATATTACAAATTGCGCCGGTTGGTTTGGTCATTATATGAAATGCGTCAGAATAATTCATATCGTTCCTTTAATCGAGAATGGAAATCCCGGTTCGTTAATAATTTAATTCAAACGGCAAGATAATAAAGCTGAGAACAATTATTCAAAATTGGAAAAGGAATCAATAAAACCGTTAATCAAAATTTAGAGGGACCAATTTTATATCATCAATATTTTAGTTCTAATTCTTTTTTAATTTATCTTTAAAGACTTCTTTAAACTTATCCAGCTTCGGTGCAATCACAAATGCACAATAGGGCTGATTTTTGTTTTCGTTATAATAATCTTGGTGATAATCTTCCGCTTCGTAATAATTTTCAAGCGGGCTAATTTCAGTTACGATCGGATTATTAAAAGCCCCGGATTCATCCAATTTCTTTTTATAAACTTCAGCTAAATTTTTCTGTTCTTCGTTATGATAAAAAATAACCGAGCGGTACTGAGTTCCAACATCCGCACCCTGTTTGTTCATCGTCGTGGGATCATGGGTTTTCCAGAATACTTCCAGCAATTCCTTAAAATTTATAATTTCCGGATCGTACTTAATTCGTGTTACTTCTGCATGTCCTGTTGTTCCTGTTGTCACCTCTTGATAAGTCGGGTTTACGACGTGTCCCCCTGAATATCCCGATTCTACAGTTATCACTCCATTTAGTCTTTCGAACACAGCTTCAACGCACCAAAAACAACCCGCGCCGAACGTGGCTAATTCATATTTTATATCATTTTCAGTCATTTTCTTTTTTTCCTCCAAGTTTGAACTTACAATGGCAGAAGCCGTAGTTAGTAATAAAAACACGATAAACATTTGCTTCATTTTAAGATACCTTATCTTTTGTACACAAGTTATTAAATAACTTTTTGTGGTGAAAAGTTTCATTTAGCTCAATGTAAAACCGATCATGTAGGCCGGTGTTACTTAAACGAAACATTTTTTCAAATATGTTGTTAAAACAGATAATGAATCCAATTTCATAATTCCGGATGAATTTTGTAATTTAACTTTATTAATTTTTTAAAAAAGTTCTAATTGAAAAAAATCAATAAAAATATAGTTTCTACATTTCTGCTTTTTTCCCTTCTTTTCGGCATAACCGCACCAAATGCGCTTCATAGTCTTCCGGATGTTTGTGAAAATTTTACTGCTGATACCGGTTCAACTCATGAGTGTAAAATGCATAATTCTACGAAGGAAAATGTCCAATCATCATGTTGTGAAAGTAAATCGCAAGAAGAAAAGATTGCGGATATGGATTCAATCAGTTTTTGTAACTGCCTTCATATCCCGAATATTGATTTAGTAACCATAAACACCTCCAAAATTGAGACAAAACAAATATTTGTTGAAAATGAGATTTGTGGAGATCAAATTGTAAATCTTACGAACTCTCACAAAGATTATTATTTCCAATCCAATCCGATCAACACACCCGACATACAAGTAATTAACTGCGTCTTTCTGATTTAATATTATAATTTCTTAGTTACAAGCAATAGTTTAATTGCAATTTATTTTGAAATTATAATTTAAAGGAGTGCGTATGCGCATTCGTGGAAATCTAAGATGGATGCTTTTAGTCTTTCTTTCGATATCACTTAGTGAGATATATTCTCAATCAAATCTTGAATCTTTGATTCAAAAAGCGATTTCTGTCAGTCCGGAAATCAAAATGCTGGAAGCTAAATGGGAAACGGCGAAAAATCGAATTCCACAAAATTCGAATTTGCCCGATCCTACACTCACTTTTGGAATAGCAAATTTGCCAATAAATTCCTTCTCTTTTTCTCAGGAACCGATGACGGGTAAGTTTTTAGCTTTGAGTCAAGGTATACCATTTCCCGGAAAATTGGAATCCTCAGAAAAAGTCGCCTCCGTTGACCCAAAAATTGTTGAACTGGAGATTGCGGAAACAAAGTTACAATTACGGCGAAAGGTCAGTAAAGTTTACTATAACCTTTCATATCTCAGAACAGAAATTAAATATGTCACGGAAATAAAAGCGCTGTTGAAAAGCATTTCCGAAGTCGTGCAACAAAAGTACAGTGTTTCCGAGGCAAGTCAACAAAATGTTTTTCAAATCGAGTTAAGTCTTTCCAAATTCCGTGACAAAATTTCAGATCTCCGTTCTAAAGAAAAAGTGGAGTTGGGAAAACTTAATGTTTTACTAAATCAAAATTCTTCCGATAGCATTTATACCTCGAGTTTGGCAAGAACAAATAAATTGAAAGAGAGCACTTCATTTTATCTGGAACTCGCAAAATCGAATAACCCTTCGCTGCAAAAAACAAATTTGCTGGTCGAAAAAGCCAGACTTATGCAGAAGTTATCGGAGTTTGAATTCTATCCGGATTTTAAATTCTCTCTGCAATACACTCAACGTGATCAATTAAATAGCGGCACAAATCCTCAGAATGATTTTTTGTCTGCTTCAATTGGGCTAAGTATCCCAATCGATTATGGCGGTAAAAAAACCTCGAAAATTGAAGAAACAATTTCTTTACGGGATTATTATCAAAGAAGTTATGAATCCGGTCTGCAGCTTTTGGAAATCGATATAAATGAAAAAATCGAGGTACTAAACAATCAAACTGATAGAGAAAATATTATAAATGAAGGTATGCTTCAGCAAGCAACCCAGAATTTCAATTCTTCCCTCTCTAGTTATCAAGTAGGGAAAATTGATTTTATAAACGTTATCGAAGCCGTTAACAGTCTTTTGGAAGTTCGAATTTCGGAGAATAAAATTCGTCGGCAATATTATTTGACTCTTACCGATCTCCAATATCTAATAGGCGCCGATGAAGCAATTCAGATAAATTTTGAAAAGGAAAGTAAAAATGAAATCAAATAAATTAAATATTATCCTGGCTCTACTTTTGATAATCTCACTCTCTTTCATTTTTTATCAAAATGTAATTGACAGCAAAGAAATGGTCAGCACTGATCACGAAGAGACTCAACTTTACACTTGTGGAATGCATCCGGATATAATTTCCGAAGAACCTGGGAATTGTCCAATTTGCGAAATGAAACTCACCCCGATTAAATCGGACAACCGAGATAATGGCGAAAAAACAATCGCTTATTGGGTGGCACCGATGGATCCGAATGAAATATATGATTCGCCGGGAAAATCGAAAATGGGCATGGATCTCGTTCCGGTTTATCAAAATGAAATCGATGACGGAAGTATCGTAACGATTGACAGCCAAATTCAACAAAACATGAATGTGAAAATTTCAACGTTGAAAGAGCGGAAATTGTCTACATCGATCAGGACAAACGCGATTATTAAATCTAATGAAACCAAAGAATTTGCGATAACTTCAAGGGTTAGCGGATGGATTGAACAATTATCTGTCAATTTTGAAGGTCAGCAAATTAATAAAGGACAAAAATTACTCGAAATTTATTCTCCTGAACTGGTTTCTGCCCAGCAGGAATATCTCTCGGCTTTGGAGTATCAAAAATCACTACAAAGTTCTTCGAACGGGGAAATAATCTTGTCTGGCGAGAAGTTAGTACAAAACTCGATCAAAAAATTAGAGCTGTTAGAGATGTCTGAAAACGATATAAAGCAAGTTGCCGCAAACGGACAGGTCTCAAATCGTATTCCAATTTACTCGCCTGTAACGGGATTTGTAATGAAAAAGGACATACTTGAAGGTGATAAAATAAAAGTTAGTGACAACCTAATGCATGTTACCGATTTAAGCAATGTGTGGATTTTCGCGGATATTTATGAAAATGATTTCGCGAAAATAAAACTTGGGGCAAAAGTAAATATTAAAATTGCCGCTTTCCCAAATCAAACATTTGAAGGAAAAGTTGGTTTTATAAATCCAAAACTCGATCCAAAATCGAGAACAATAAAAGTTCGAATAGAAATTCCAAATAAGGATTTCCTACTCAAACCCGCAATGCTGGCCGAAGTTAATATCCTTGGCGAAGAATCCCAATCATATCCGGTAATTGAAGTGGAATCTGTTATTCGTTCCGGTGAAAAAAACATTGCCGTTTTGGCTCTGGGCGAAGGCAAATTTAAACCTGTCGAAATCAAACTGGGATTGTACTCCGATGGTTATTATCAAGTTTTGGAAGGATTGCAAGAAGGGAACAAAATAGTATCCTCCGCTCAATTCTTAATTGATTCCGAAAGCAATTTAAAATCTGCACTCAAACAGTTCTCATCTAACAATACAGGAAAAACCTCTCAAGTCGAGAATGCAAATTCAATCGTGAAAGAAAAGGAATCCCCTCTGGTGAGAAGCGGAACGATCGATGTTGAATCAATCGATCAAAATACCGACGGGAAATTGTATGAGTGCCCGATGGATTGGAATTTACTTTCCGATGAGGAAGGAAGATGTCCATTATGTGAAATGCACCTTAAAGAGTATTCCATTTCAGATGTAAAAAAGAATTTGAAGGAGCATGGTTATGAATTTAAGAAATAGTGCTATTCACTTGTATTCCGATCTGCGAATCAAAAACGAAATTGGAAATAATAATTTGACTCACAACACTAAAATGTTGGAGAAAGAATAATGACACATAACGATAAGCAAAATGAGAGCTTCATAGGGAAAATAATAGAAGCTTCAATTAATAATAAATTTCTGGTAGTTTTAATAATCGGCGCGTTAATATTCGGTGGAATTTGGGCCGTAAAAAATACTTCGATTGACGCAATCCCCGATTTAAGTGATGTTCAAGTTATAATTTACACCGAATATCAAGGACAAGGGCCAAAAATTGTCGAGGAACAAGTCACTTATCCGATGACCACAAAAATGCTTTCCGTTCCTTTCGCCGAAGATGTGCGTGGATATTCATTCTTCGGTTTCTCGATGGTGTATATCATTTTCGAAGATGGAACGGATATTTACTGGGCAAGGAGTCGAGTATTGGAATATTTGAGTTCCATCCAAGGCTCGCTTCCCGAAGGAGTAACACCTCAGCTCGGACCGGATGCAACCGGACTTGGTTGGGTTTATCAATATGTACTCGAATCGGATGAAAAAGATCTGCAAGAGTTACGATCTATCCAGGATTGGTTTCTTCGATACGAACTTTCTTCAATAAAAGGGGTTTCGGAGGTTGCGAGTATCGGCGGATTTGTGAAACAATACCAGGTAAATGTTGATCCCGTAAAATTGCTCAATTATGGAATTCCAATCGGCAAAGTAAAAACTGCAATTCAGGAAAGTAATAAAGACGTTGGCGGAAAACTGCTCGAAATGAGCGAAATGGAATTTATGGTTCGGGGCCTCGGATACATTAAATCTATTGAAGATATACGGAATATTGCCATCGGTTTGAATCCCGAATCAAACACGCCAATTTATATAAAGGATATTGCTCAAATAACCGTCGGACCAGATTTAAGACGAGGAATTGCAGATTGGAACGGAGAAGGTGAAACCGCTGGCGGAATAATCGTGATGCGTTACGGTGAAAATGCGCTGGAAGTGATCGAGAATGTAAAAACCAGGATAGAAGAATTAAAATCTTCATTGCCCGCCGATGTTAAAATTAAAACCGCCTACGATCGGTCCGGTTTGATTAACCGAGCGATTGACAATCTATCCGCCAAACTTATAGAAGAAAGTTTAATTGTCGCACTCGTAATCATATTGTTTTTATTACATGTCCGAAGCTCTTTAGTAGCGATCTTTACTCTTCCCACCGCAGTGTTGATTGCATTTTTTGTGATGAAACTGCAGGGAATAAATGCAAATATTATGTCACTCGGAGGTATTGCCATTGCCATCGGTGCAATGGTAGACGCGGCGATTGTAATGGTTGAAAACGCGCATTCACATCTCGCGGAAGAACAGCACAAACCGGAAAAAGAGAAACGAAAACATTGGACTGTAATTTTAGAATCTGCAAAAGAGGTTGGTCCATCCATCTTTTACTCACTCCTTGTAATTACAGTTTCGTTTCTACCGGTATTTACATTGGAACAACAGGAAGGAAGATTGTTTAAACCGCTCGCGTTTACAAAAACTTATGCAATGGGCGCTGCGGCTATTCTGGCAATAACTATTGTGCCAATTCTGATCGGTTTTTTTGTTCGAGGAAAAATAAAAAGAGAGGAAGAAAACCCGATTACAAAATTCTTGAGCAAAATTTATCATCCCATCGTCGATTTTGTACTTAAACGAAGGTGGCCGGTAATAATCTCCGCTGCAATAATAATTGGTTTAACATATATCCCATATTCAAAAATCGGATCGGAATTTATGCCTCCGCTATATGAAGGTGATTTACTCTATATGCCAACCACTTTGCCCGGAATTTCGGTAACAAAAGCAAAGGAACTCCTGCAGCAGACGGATAAAATAATTAAGTCATTCCCCGAGGTAGAATCGGTATTCGGGAAAATTGGTCGCGCTGAAACAGCGACTGACCCCGCGCCACTTACGATGATTGAGACTACAATTCAGCTTAAAGATGAATCGGAATGGCGGGAAGGAATGACTCCCGAAAAATTGGTTGAGGAGATGAATGACGCAATTCAGTTTCCGGGTTTAACAAACGCTTGGACAATGCCCATTAAAACTCGTATCGATATGCTCTCAACGGGAATAAAAACTCCGGTCGGGATTAAAATCGCCGGGCCCGATCTTTCAATTCTCCAAAAAATCGGGAAGGAAATTGAAGAAGAAGCCAAAAAGATTAACGGGACAAGGTCGGCATTCGCTGAGAGAGCCGTCGGAGGCAATTATATTAATATTGATTTAAATCGAAAAAATATTGCCCGATATGGACTTCTCTCCTCCGATGTTCAGAATGTAATTATGAGCGCAATCGGTGGAATGAATATTACGCAAACTGTTGAAGGACTCGAGCGCTACTCGGTAAATTTGAGATATCAAAGAGACTACCGCGACAATGTGGAATCGCTAAGGAGAGTTTTGATACCTATTCCATCAGGAGGACAGATTCCCCTTTCGTTACTCGCGGATATCAATATTGAAAAAGGTCCGCCAATGATCAAGACAGAAAACGCCCGCCCGAATGTTTGGGTTTATATTGATATAAAGGATATTGACGTTGGAACATACATCAAAACTGCAAAGGAAGTAATAAATGAAAATATAAATCTTCCGGCTGGCTATTCGATTACCTGGAGCGGACAATATGAATATATGGAACGAGCCAACGAAAAATTGGCCTTAGTAATTCCCCTCACTTTACTGATTGTAATAGTTCTGATCTATATTAACACAAAATCGCTTACAAAAACTGGAATCGTTTTACTCGCGCTCCCTTTCTCGCTTGTTGGCGCGATGTGGTTTCTTTATCTCGCAGGATATAATATGAGTGTCGCGGTTTGGGTTGGAATTATCGCGCTTCTCGGAGTTGATGCGGAAACCGGGGTTGTTATGCTGCTTTATCTGGATATCGCGTACGAAAAATTCAAAAAGAAAGGATTATTGACTTCAATTGAGGGCTTAAAAGAAGCAATTTTCGACGGTGCCGTAAAGAGAATCAGACCAAAAGTGATGACGGTAATGACGACCTTTCTCGGTCTTTTACCAATTTTGATTGGGGTTGGCGCGGGTTCGGATGTGATGAAAAGGATTGCGGCTCCAATGGTTGGTGGTATATTTACCAGTATGATCATGGAACTTACAGTTTATCCTGCAATATTTTTTGTATTGAAGAAACGCGAATTAGTCAAAATAGCAAAAGAAGATTGAGCAAATTTTATTGATAGAAGCTATATTTAATTATTTGATATTACATATTGCTGAATTAGTTTTTTATATCTCTATGTTAATTAGCTATTATTGAGGTTATTAATAGATAGGAGTTTACTATGACACATAATCATGAAACACATCATGAAACACATCATGAAAAAAATAGTCACGGTCATCACGATCACCATGTCCACATGGTTGAGGATTTCAAAAAACGTTTTTGGATTTCATTAATTGTTTCTTTCCCAATATTACTTCTTTCCCCTCTCATTCAGGAATTTACCGGATTAAAAGATGCTTTCGAATTTACCGGTGACCTGTACATACTTTTTGCACTATCAACATTTGTGTTTTTCTACGGCGGTTATCCATTCCTAAAGGGACTTATTAATGAGTTAAAAGAGAAACAGCCCGGAATGATGACATTGATAGCCCTCGCAATTTCTGTTGCATATTTTTATAGTGCAGCAGTCGTTTTCGGCGTAAGCGGTGAGGTGTTTTTCTGGGAGCTTGCAACACTTATAGATATTATGCTTCTCGGTCATTGGATTGAAATGCGATCAGTTATGGGCGCTTCCAGAGCATTGGAAGAACTTGCTAAACTAATGCCTGACCTAGCTCATCAAATTAAAGATAATGGCGAAGTTGTTGATGTAACAGTGTCCGAACTAAAACATGAAGACAAACTCCTTATAAAACCGGGAGAAAAAATTCCGGCAGACGGAAGAATTATTGAAGGTAAAACATCCATTAACGAAGCAATGATTACAGGCGAATCAAAACCGGTTGCAAAAATCGAAGGCGATGAAGTAATCGGCGGTTCAATAAATGGCGAAGGCTCGTTAAAAATAGTTGTAGAAAAAACCGGCGATGAGACTTTTCTTTCCCAAGTTGTTAAAATGGTTAAGGAGGCTCAGGAGAGTAAATCGAAAACACAAAACCTCGCTAACAAAGCCGCATTCTGGCTTACTATGATTGCAATAACCGCCGGCGCGGTAACTATGTTCTCTTGGCTATTGTTCACAGGCCAGAGTTTTAATTTTGCTCTTACCCGAACCGTAACGGTTATGGTTATCACCTGTCCTCATGCGCTTGGTCTGGCAATCCCATTGGTTGTGGCGGTGTCAACAGCACTTTCTGCTAAACATGGGCTATTAATAAGAAACCGTACCGCCTTTGAAAATGCTCGGAATATTCAAGCAATTATTTTTGATAAGACCGGTACACTCACGAAAGGTGAATTTGGTGTGACCGATACAATTCTTTTTGATAATAATATTGATGAAAACGAGGCATTTAAATTGGCGGCAGCTGTGGAATCGGAATCCGAACATCCGATTGCGGTGGGAATAGTTAGTTCTTCTAATGTGAAGAACGAAGAGAAGTACGATTTAAAAGAATTTAATTCAATTCCCGGTAAAGGCGCTGAAGGAAAAGTAAACGGGAAAGATATAAAAGTTGTTAGTCCGGGTTACTTAAAAGAGAACAACATTAAAATCGAAGACAAAGAAAATATAAACAAACTTTCCGGTGAGGGAAAAACAGTCGTCTATCTTTTAGTTGATGATAAATTAACCGCGGCATTTGCTCTTGCAGATATTATCCGTGAAGAATCCAAAGAAGCGATTAAGCAGTTAAAAAAAATGGGAATTAAACCAATGATGCTAACAGGCGATAATAAGCAGGTTGCAAAATGGGTAGCAGATAAACTTGGCCTCGATGATTACTTTGCAGAAGTTCTGCCCGATAAAAAATCTGAAAAAATTAAGGAGGTGCAGAGTCGAGGAATGGTTGTTGCTATGACTGGTGACGGCGTTAACGATGCCCCTGCCCTTGCTCAAGCTGACGTGGGAATTGCAATCGGCGCCGGAACAGATGTTGCTGTTGAAACTGCCGATATTATATTAGTAAGAAGTAATCCGAAAGATGTGGTTTCTCTTATCAAGTTTGCAAAAGCAACCTACAACAAAATGATACAAAACTTAATTTGGGCAACCGGTTATAACTTATTTGCAATACCCTTAGCGGCTGGAGTTTTATTTTCTTATGGTATTGTTTTAAGTCCGGCTCTTGGCGCGGTATTGATGTCCTTGAGTACTGTTATTGTAGCGATAAATGCAAAACTATTAAAAGTCTCTTAGTAAATTACAAATCAAATATAAAATCGACTTAATCAATATGGAATGGGAAAAATGAAAAAAACAATAATCCTTTTAATTTTGGGACTAACTCAATTAGTCTCAGCCCAATGGAGTTCGGAGTGGATATCAAATTCTGTTACCGCAGAGAATGTTTCAGGTTGGTTGGCATTTAAACAAATTGGAGACGAAACTATCTATCGTTATTACATTATTGATTACACCTCAATCTCAATAATGGAAAGCCCCTATTCTGATTCACCGGAATATTCTTACACCTTTTCCGCTGCCGAGCAGCTTGCCGGAAATGAAATCTACGCGCTCGGTGACGACTTGACCGGCGATGGTATTACAGAGTTTTATTCCCTGTTAAGTTATGGAACTACCGACTCATACCGTCAAGCCTTCAAAATAATTGATATCACTACCGGCAATACTGTTTTTGAACAAGATAACGCTTCATATTATTTTACTTATCCCGCTATTTGGGATATTGACGGCGACAATATTCTCGAATGTTCTTTCGCTCGGTATGATTACCCAAACTTTACAAATTATACTTATTTTGTTTTCAACACCGGGGTGGTTTCGAGTAGTCAAGAATCTGTAACCGGACCAATAAATTTTTCTTTAAAACAAAACTTTCCTAATCCTTTTAATCCATCAACAACTATTCAGTATAATTTGCCATTTTCTTCATCGGTAAATGTCACTATTTATGATATAAATGGAAGGATTATAAAACGTTTATTCGATGGAATAAAACAACAAGGCTCTCATCAAATTGAATGGAATGGGAAATCGGATAAAAACATTGAGGTCAGTTCAGGAACATATTTTTATGAAATTAAAACCGACAAAGGTCAACTAATTAAAAAAATGCAATTAATTAAATAAAGGAGAAAAAATGAAACGAATTCTTAATACTCTATTTGTGTCGATATTAACGATACTTTTAATCACGGCTTGCGGTGAAAAACAAGAAGAAATGAATCATGAAAATCATGATGAAATGAATTCAGAAATGAATGAAAGTCATGATCATTCACATGAAGCGACAGAATTAAAATCTGATATGTCGATAGTTCGTGAAGGAGTCATCGATGTCGAAGCCCTTGACTCAAATGAAGATGGTAAACTTTTCGAATGCCCGATGGATTGGAATGTAATCGATGATAAAGCCGGAAATTGTCCCGTTTGTGGCATGAAGCTGAAAGAATACTCCGCAGCCGATCTAAAAGATAATTTGGATAAATTCGGTTATGAGTACAAAAAATAAATGATTTTTATCTTCACTCTGAAATTTGTTTTTCTGGACTGATCCGTAATCTAAAAGCACCAAATTTAATTAATAACAAATGCTGTCCCATAAATCGGGACGGCATAGTTAATACTCGGTTATGAGAGAACTAATATAAATTATGGTACATAATTAAAAGGTGCGTCCGGACCTAAAGGAATCTTCATCCAAACCCATGCAATTAACATTGGAATTCTGACCAACGCAAAAATTATTGCGTAAGGAAGCATCGCGGAAATCAAAGTTCCTATTCCAATATTTTTATCATATTTCTGCGCGAAAACAATAATAATCGGGAAATATGGCAACAAAGGAGTAAGAATGTTCGAATACGAATCCCCAATGCGGTATGCTGCCTGAGTTAATTCAGGTGAGTAACCCATAAGCATGAGCATCGGAACAAAGATTGGAGCCATTATTGCCCATTTTGCAGAGGCGCTGCCAATCAATAAATTTATGAATGATGAAACCAGAACAAACGCAACAATTAAAGGCATTCCCGTAAATCCGACCGATTTCAGAATATCAGCGCCGGTAATTGCGACGATTAATCCCATATTCGACCAGTTAAAAAAGGCGACAAACTGCGCAGCCGCAAAGGCAAGGACAATATAAGCCCCCATGCTGGACATTGATTCCGCGGTCATATCCGCAGCGTCTTTATCACCTTTAATAGAGCCGGTAACCAATCCATAAACTAATCCGGGAACGAAAAATATTACCATCATCCAGGGAACGAGCGAATGGAAGAACGGATTCAATGTTCCGTTTTCATCCCTAAATACCGCTCCTTCGGGAATTACCATAAAAGCGATTGCAACAACGAGCAAAAGCACGGTTATCCCTGTCCATCTTAAACCTTTTTTCTCAACAGTTGTTAATTCTCTGGTCGCTTCGTCATCATTTGATATCGTTTCCACTTTACCCTTGTATTCACCGAGTCTCGGCTCAAGAATTTTTTCGGTGACCCAAGTTCCTGCAATCCCGACAAATGGAACGGAAGCAGCCATGATATACCAGTTAGCTGTTGCGTCAACAACATATTGCTTATCTAAAATTTGAGCGGCGGATTGAGTAAATGCCGCAAGTAAAGGATCTAATCCAGTTAGAAAAATATTGGCTCCGAAGCCACCGGAAACACCCGCGAATGCCGCCGCCAATCCGGCGATCGGGTGACGGCCAATTCCATAAAAAATTGCGGCTCCGAGTGGTACTAAAACTACGTATCCGGCATCGGCGGCCAAGCTTGACAACATTCCTGCGACCACGATTGAGAATGTGATCAATTTTGAAGGAACACCCTTTACAAAAGATTTAAGTGCAACGGCTATTAAACCGGTCCGTTCGGCAACTCCAATTCCAAGCATTACTACAAGCACTAATCCAAGCGGTGGGAATTCTGCAAAAACATCAACCATGCTTGTAAAAATTCTTTGAATCCCTTCACCACTCAAAAGATTTATGGCTTTGATAGTTTCACCGGTTCCGGGATGAACAGCTGATACACCAAAAAGTGAAGCCAAGAATGAGGCAAATAAAACTATAAATATAAGTATGAGAAAAAGTGTAACCGGTTGTGGTAATTTATTTCCGGTTCTTTCAACACCATCAAGCAATTTCTGGAAAAAACCTTTTTTTGCAATTTCAGCCATACAGGAACCTCTCAGATAATTTCATTTAAGAATTCGTAAATATATCGTTTTTATCTTAAAATCGTTACGGCATTCCGACAAACACCTATCAAATGCGAAATACGAATCCATACTGTATCATCATTAGCTTTTTTTTTACTCCAAAACCATAACAATTATTTTTGGTCTGAATCAATTCTAATTCAATTTTTTTGCATAATTCGATAAAAAGGTTATATTTTAAGCTATTCGAAATGTTTAATAACTCAATGGAGTTAAATATGAATGCAAATACAATTTATAAAATACTAGGCGGGGTTTTAGTGGTTGCGGCCATCTATTATCTATTTTTTACCGGTCCTGGTAGTGATGAAAGTTCAACAGCCTCGGATTCATTAACTACAAAGGAGCAGGCAATGGTTGATACAATTAGAAGTATAAAACCAAAACCGGTTGTCAAAAATGAAAATTCGGACAAAAATGTGAATCGTGCCAAATCTCAAAAATCCACAAACAGTCCAAGAACAACGACCAGATCCGATAATCCTGATATTTATATTGTGAAAGAGGGCGAAACTTTACAGATGATTGCACAAGATATTTATGGTGATTCTAAAAAGTGGATGAAAATTTTTGCGGCAAACGAATCATATATTGACGATTATAATATTATTGTTCCGGGTCAAAAACTTAGAATTCCTTCGGTGAACTAAATAAAAAAGGGAACGAAATCGTTCCCTTTTTATTTCAATACTTTTTCTTTCAATTTTTACTTTACAAATTCTTCCCGAATTGCCGGTACATATTTTTCTAATAGAGCAAATCCACCGAAAAACAGACCGGAGAAAACTAAATCTCCGATGATCGCGTTTTGGAAAAATGGGATCGCCGCAACATAACTCGCCATCAATCCGTCAATTGATTTTGGATAATAAGTTCCCAATGCCCAAACCGCAAAATTTGTAATAACAAAAAAGATGGTTGATCCGGCAAATGAAGCCAAAATGATTGTTAGAGAATTCTTCTTTGTTTTTAATAAAAACCCAATTCCAACAATAATGGCAAATCCGGCGTAGACGAATAACATTGTCTGATGAAATCCTAAGATTAAATCAGTTATGAACAAAACACCAATTGGCAACAAAAATGCTAACTTCTTATTGGAAAGATAAACTCCGCCAAAAAGCGCAATTGCGGTTATCGGTGCAAAATTAGGAGGATGCGGTAACAACCTTGTAATCGCGGCAAAAAGTAAAAGTCCAATTATCGTCAATAACCTGTTTATATTCATCTCATCCTCAGTTTGTTAAATTCATATTAAAATTAAGTGTTGCAAAGTAAATATTTTGCTAATGCTTATCAATTTTTAACTAAACAATAAATTTCGTTTAAATTCATTTGGACACAAAAGTAAATTGGGAATTCATTATTTTCAGCCATCATAAAATAAAAAACAATGAATATCAAAAAATCATTCACAAAAGAACAGAATAAAGATAGCGGGCTTGCACTATTATTAATACTTTTATTGCTTGGACTGTTTACAGACAGCTACATTTATTTCAAACTCATGATACCGGTTTTATTAATAGTAATGACAATTCCTACGATGATTTTCCCTTTTACGATCATCTGGTTAAACTTTGCTGAAATCCTCGGAACCGTGGTATCAAAAATTTTACTGACAATAGTATATTTTTTGTTAGTTTTTCCGGTTGGAGTAGTTCGTAAAATTGCAGGAAAGGATTCTCTTAATCTGAAAAATTTTCGCCAAAATGATTTATCAGCCTTTAAGATAATTGACAAAAAATATACACCATCCGATTTAGAAAAACCTTATTAAGGAGAAAAAATGGAATTTTTGAAAGAACTTTGGGGCTTTCTTAAAGAAAGGAAGAAATTCTGGTTGATGCCGATTATTGTTGTTCTCTTAATATTTGGTGTCCTCATTGTTTTAACCGGTGGTTCGGCAATTGCTCCATTTATTTATACAATATTTTAGTTTATGAAGAACGCATTTCTAGGAATTTCAGCTTATTATCACGATAGTGCCGCCGCACTCATAATTGATGGTGAGATAATTGCGGCAGCCCACGAAGAACGATTTACCCGCAAGAAGCATGATTCGTCATTCCCCATTAACGCAGCTAAATATTGTTTGGAGGAAGCCGGATTAAATCTAAATGACTTAGAAGCGGTTATATTTTATGATAAACCATTTATTAAGTTTGAAAGATTATTAGAAACTTATCACGCTTTCACGCCAAAGGGCTTAACCAGTTTTCTTTCTGCCATTCCGGTTTGGATTAAGGAAAAAGTTTTTATGAAAAAAATGCTGCGGGATGAACTGGCAAAATTGGGTGATAATAACCTAAAATTGTTATTCCCCGAGCACCATCTTTCACACGCGGCGAGTGCATTTTATCCTTCCCCATTTGAGGACGCGGCAATTCTAACAATTGATGGAGTCGGTGAATGGGCTACAGCGATTTTAGGTAAAGGCAGCCAAAATAGCATCGAAGTGTACCGCGAACTGCATTTCCCTCATTCTGTGGGGCTTTTATATTCTGCGTTCACTTATTATTGTGGATTTAAAGTAAATAGCGGCGAATATAAATTGATGGGATTAGCTCCCTACGGAAACAAAAATTCTGCCGAAACTTCCAATTACATTAAGATTATAAAGGATTCAATTGTTGATATAAAAGAGGATGGATCTATTTTCCTCAATATGGATTATTTTAACTTTGCCACCGGCTTAAGGATGACTCATGATAAAAAATGGGAATCTTTATTTGGTTTTCCACCCCGTTCCGAAGAATCAGAAATCACACAAAATTACATGAATCTTGCACTAGCAATTCAAATTGTAACAGAAGAAATAGTGATTAAATTGGCAAGATCAGTTAAAAAACTTTGCGGTTCGAATAATCTGGTGATGGCGGGCGGAGTTGCTTTAAACAGTGTCGCTAACGGGAAAATTATTGAAGAAAAAATATTTGAGAAAATTTGGATTCAACCCGCTGCAGGTGATGCTGGAGGCGCGTTGGGAGCCGCGTTAACCGCTTATTACATCTGGAGATCAAATGAGCGAAAACCAATTTCACCGGATTCTATGCAAGGAGCCTATCTCGGCCCGAAATTTTCGAACCGTGAAATAGAGAAATATTTAAGGAAAGTCGGGGCAAAATATTCTTTCCATCCCGATTTCGAAAAACTATCCGCGACAACCGCAAAAAAGATCGCGGATGGAAACGTAATCGGGTGGTTTCAGGGTAGAATGGAGTTTGGTCCCAGAGCATTGGGAAATAGAAGTATTCTGGGTGATGCGCGAAATCCGGAAATGCAGAAAAAGATGAATCTGAAAATTAAGTATCGCGAAGGATTTAGACCCTTCGCCCCGACAGTTTTGGAAGAAGATATTGATTCTTTTTTCGATTTGGATTCGCCTTCACCTTATATGTTATTAGTGGTCCCGGTTCTTGAGAATAGAAGAAATGATTTACCGGAGAGATATGAATCGAAACCACTTTACGAAAAACTATATTTTACTCGTTCCGACGTTCCCGCAATTACTCACATCGATTATTCGGCGAGAATCCAAAGTGTAAATAAAAAGACAAATCCGAGGTACTGGTCGTTGATAAACGAGTTCAAAAAAATAACGGGTTATGGAGTAATTGTAAACACCAGTTTTAATGTGAGGGGCGAGCCAATTGTCTGCACTCCGGAAGATGCCTACCGATGTTTTCTGCGGACTGAAATGGATTATTTGGTTTTAGGTGATTTCTTCCTGGATAAGAAAGATCAAATTCCACTTGCGGGTGATTCGAATTGGAAAGAAGAATTTAAGCTGGATTAGAAAACTGCGGAGCCTATTTCCGATAAACTTCCATTAATTTTTCAACGGCGACAGTCGGCAAAATTTTCCCTTCTTGAATTTGATTTTTCAAAATAGGCAGCAAATCTTTCACAGATTTGTTTGCAAAAAAAGATTCTTTTAATACATCTTCGACCATTCTGTTCATCCAATCAACAGCCTGTTGCTTTCTTCTATGATAAAAAACACCCGTATCTTTGGTTAGTCTTTCAAACTCCAGAATAACATTCCAGAGCTCCTCAATTCCCGTCTCATAAATTGCAGAAGTGGTGGATACTTTAGTTTCCCATCCCTTAGTCGCGGGCATCAAGTAATGCAAAGCATTAGAATAATCGGCTTTTGCGATATTTGCCTTTTTTTCATTTTCGCCATCTGCTTTATTTATCGCAATCGCGTCGGCTAATTCAACTACTCCTTTTTTTATTCCTTGTAATTCATCACCCGCTCCCGGAATTAACACAAGAAGGAAAAAATCTACCATCGAACGAACTGTGATCTCACTTTGGCCGACGCCGACGGTTTCGATAATTATCACATCAAATCCTGCGGCTTCGCAAAGCGTTATTGTTTCTCTGGTTTTCCGGGCCACACCTCCCAAAGTTCCGCTTGATGGTGATGGACGAATGAACGCGTTTTCTTCCCTGGATAATTTTTCCATTCTGGTTTTATCGCCGAGAATGCTGCCTTTACTGATTGAGCTGCTTGGATCAATTGTAAGAACGGCAATTCTGTGCCCATTTTGGATTAGCTTCAAACCTAAAGATTCGATTAATGTGCTTTTACCTGCCCCCGGCATTCCGGTTATTCCAATCCGTATTGATTCACCCGGATTATTTAAGACAGACTCCAAAATCGCTCTCGCCTTTGCCCGATGTTTTTCCGAACTGCTTTCTATTGTGGTAATTGCTTTGGCAAGAATATTTCTGTTTTTCGCTCGAATTCCCGAAACAATCTCATCAACTGATTCTTCATTTTTGGGAATATATCTTTGAGCATTTGATGACTTGTACACTTCACCTTTAACAACTTTAACGGCAAACTCCTCCCCGGCATCTTTGGGTTGCCAATCCGGATTATATCGTTGTTGCTTGTTCAAACCAATTCCGACTAGTTTTATTTCTAAATGACTATTAAAATAATATAAATCAATAAATATATTCTAAGGAGGCAGAAAATATTCGTATAAATTTTGACAGCAAAGTCTATTACCATATCTTTGAACTTCGTTTATTCAAGGATATGCAAATTGATTCATCAAGCCACAGAAATTCTAAACAATACTTTCGGGTATAAAACTTTTCGCCCGCTTCAAGAACAAGCAATCTCCTCAATCTTGGGAAAAAAAGATACTTTGCTAATTATGCCAACCGGAGGCGGGAAATCTTTATGCTACCAAATACCGGCCTTATTGCTGCATGGAATAACAGTAGTTGTATCACCTTTAATCTCACTGATGAAGGACCAGGTTGAGCAGTTAAATGAACTTGGTATTGCAGCCGTCTTTTTGAACAGCTCACTAAGTAGTGATGAGTACTCTGCTAATATAGAAAGTATAAAAAATGGTAATTCAAAGCTCCTCTACATTGCACCGGAAACTTTGTTCTTAAATCATATCTATGAAATGTTGTCGGGTATTGATGTCTCTTGCATAACAATAGACGAGGCGCATTGTATCAGCGAATGGGGACATGATTTTAGACCTGAATACCGCAAGATAATCGGTTTACGTGAGCATCATCCCGGTGCTGTTTTTGTAGCGGTAACAGCCACGGCAACACCAAGAGTGCAAGATGATATCCAGAAATCGTTGGGATTAAAATCCGATGTTAGGTTGATTGACAGCTTCGATCGAAAAAACCTTTATCTCGAAATTGCACCTAAAACCAATGCAACCGAACAAGCAGTTAAGTTTTTAAGAAAATATCCTAATCAATCCGGTATTATATATTGCTTTTCCAGGAAACAAGTTGATTCTCTTTATAGAGACCTTAATAATTTAGGTTACTCCGTGCGACCTTATCATGCCGGATTACCTGACGATGAGCGACGAAAGAATCAAGAGCTTTTTATAAAGGATGATGTTCAGATAATTGTCGCCACAATAGCATTTGGAATGGGAATAAATAAATCAAATGTGCGCTTCGTTATACATTTTGATCTTCCCAAAAATATTGAATCATATTATCAAGAAATCGGAAGATCGGGCAGAGACGGCTTGAGAGCTCACTGTTTACTGCTATTCGGTTACGGCGATATTTCGAAAATCCGCTATTTTATTTCGCAGAAAGAAGGACAAGAAAAACGAATCGCCGAAAGACATCTGCAATCCTTAATCGACTTTGCCGAAACCGGCGTTTGCCGTCGGCTACCATTATTGACATATTTTGGCGAGAGATACTCTCAAGAAAAATGCGGTATGTGTGATAATTGTAATTCCTCGGCTAAGGATTTATCCGACATCACAATTCCTGCACAGAAATTCTTGTCATGCATAAAACGAACAAATGAAATTTACGGGCTTTCATACATTGTTGATATCCTTAAAGGATCAAAAAGTGAAAAGGTGCTTAATAATAAACACGATGAATTATCGACTTATGGAATTGGGAACGAGTTTACAAAAAAGCAATGGTTTTACTTATCTCATCAGTTTACCTCGCTGCAACTTATTCATCGGGATGAAGAGTATGGCAGTCTTAAACTGACCGAGAAAGCGTATGAAGTGTTAAAAGGTGATTTGCCGATTACCGGTAAAATTAAGGATGACTTCGATGAAAAAGCTCGGGCAAATATATCCGAGAATTTAGATTCCACTCTTTTTGAAATCTTGCGATCAAAAAGAAAATCAATCGCAGATAAAATTGGAATTCCGCCATATATAGTTTTCTCCGACAAAACTTTAACGGAAATGTCATCAATTCTTCCCATCTCGAAAAAGGAAATGCTTGGAATTCATGGTTTGGGAGAAATCAAATTTGAAAAATATGGGCATATTTTCCTAAAAGAAATTATTGAATACTGCGACAAAAATGATGTCAAAGAAACCGGTCCTAAAATTGAGTCCAGAGCAATTATTCCAATAGAAACCGTTAAAAAATCATTTCACACAACAGGCGAAAAATTCAATTCCGGGAATTCTATCTCTGATATCATGGCTGAAACTAAATACAAAAAGAGTACAATTCTAAAACACATGCTCGATTATATTTCGGAAGGAACTCCACTTTCAACAGACCGATTATTGAATGAATCTACTCTGTCTCCCGAAAAGCAAAAGCTGGTTCTTGATAAATTTGATGAACTCGGAACGGAAAAACTTGCCCCGGTTTATGACGCGTTGAAAAATAAAGTTGATTACAACGAACTTCATTTGTTACGATTGTATCACATATCTAAAAAATTGGTGTCGGAAAGTTAGCCGCTCCTTTCCGGCTCATTTTTCAACTTCATTTTCACATATTCATAATCGTATGTCGTAACTTCCAGAGGATGCCCCCAGGGATCAACGAAATAAATTGAAAAGGCTTTCTCATGATCCTTCACGGAATTTTTTGTAATGGAATTTCCATTCTGATCTGATAAACCGATTTCATTTAGCTGATTAAGAAACTTTATAAATTCCGGTCCATTCATTCTGAACGCGGCGAGTTTATAATCCGGGTTGAGGGTTCCATCGTTTTCATGTTGAAACAGTGCAAACTTCGTCTGCCCGATGGAAGTTTCGATCATCAATGGTCCTTTTTTATTTGCTGCCCAGGATTCAAAATCCTTTACTATTTTTAATCCAAAAATGTTCGAATACCACTCGGCAGCTTTTTCGCGATCGGGTACAAATAATTCGATGTGGTCAATTTGTTCGACATTTGCGGCGTGGTCGTTAAATTTCACTTCTCGGTTCTGATAATCACTTTTTAAGATTGCGTAATCAATTATGTCGATATACTCTCCATCTTTAAGAATATGTTCCCGGTGAAGGCCTTCCTTTTTCATTCCGTTTTTGATTAAAACAAAACCGGAAGTGGGATTATTTGCAAAGTGATGCGCTGTAACTTTATTAAACTTGAGGACTTCGAAACAATAAGAAAGTGCCATCCCGACCGCTTCCTCACAAATTCCTTTTCCCCAATAATCTACTCCGACCCAGTAACCTATTTCTGCTCTGTTAAAAGTATTTGTAAATATTATCCCAGACTGCCGAACAATTCACCGGAATCATTTTCAACGATCGCAAAAATTTCTTCTTCCTTATTCTTCCTTTTTTCGTCGTGCGTATTAATCCATTTTTCGGCATCAGTTAACGAATACGGCGAAGGTAAAAATAGAGTTGTCTAAGCAATTTTTGGATGATTCGCAAGCATGGCAATCGCCGGAGCGTCCTTCATTTCGAAAGGACGCAGAATTAATCGATCAGACTTCAATATCGTATTTAGCATTTTACCAGATATTATTTATATATTTTTCAAAAATAAAATTACTTAAAATATCTTGCAGCGAAATGGAAAATAATAAGGTTATAATTATTGGCGCAACCTCAGGTATAGGAAAAGAGCTTGCCAGAATTTATCACAAAAAGGGATTTGTTGTCGGGGTTACAGGCAGAAGAATAGAGTTATTGGAGAAGTTGAAAGCGGATTTGAGGACAAACATTTCCTACGTGGAAATGGATGTAACTAAAAATTCCGCGATCGGAAATCTGGAAACTTTGATCGAAAAAATTGGTGGAATGGATTTAATAATTATAAACTCCGGAACTGGATTTATTAACCCCAAGTTGGATTTTGAAAAAGAAAAAGTTACTGTAAGCACAAACGTAAACGGATTTCTGGCAATTGCTTTGTTCGCTTTTAATTATTTCAACAAAAAAAGTAGGGGGCACATAGTCGGAATTTCTTCAGTTGCCGCACTTCGTGGAGGACCTGCTCCTGCATACAATGCGTCGAAAGCTTTTATATCTAATTACTTGGAAGGATTGAGATTTCTGGCTTCTAAGAGAAAATCAGAAATTTATATTACGGATATAAAACCGGGTTTCGTTGATACCGCAATGGTGAATTCTAAAAAAGTATTTTGGATGGCAACGCCCGCGAAAGCCGCAAATCAAATTTATAAAGCAATTTTAAAACGAAAAAAACATGCTTATATCACTAAACGCTGGTGGCTTGCGGCTCAGCTTTATAAAATTCTCCCCGACTTCATTTACTTCAAAGAATAATTATCGAAATTTTTATTTTGCCATTCATTAGCGATTAATGATTTAATGATTGTTTTTCCTCTATGACCATAAATAGGATTATTCCGTATTGACATTTCCTCTGCAATTTTTAATGCTGTTCTACCGGTTGTTTCATTTTTTTCTCCTGCCGTTTTGAACACATTCAACGCAGTACGATAGATTGAAAATTCCCATTTTTGATCCAAATGCCGTTCGATCAGCGGATCGTTTTTAATGTATCCGGCTTGTTCATCGGCACAGTTTACTATTCCCATTCGATTTGTAAGAAAATCGGGGACATATAAAATTCCTTTTTCAAACAATCTTTTATCATCTTCGATTGGATCTTCGAGTTGATTGTTCGCCGCGCCGCAGACTATTTTGCAATTCAATGTCGGAATTGTTCTTGAGTTTAACGTTGCACCAACAGCACAAGGTGAAAAAATATCGCATTCGGTTAAATATAATGAACGGTCATCTTCCTGTAATAATTTAAAAGTTACCCGTTCGTTATTAATTTCTGAATACGCCTCTTCTACTTTCTGCTCAAATATATCTCCGGCATAAATGTGTTTCACATTCTTTTCGAGCAAAAACTTAATCATTGGTCGAGCGACATTTCCCAATCCTTGAACCACAATAATTTTATTATTCAGATCGGTTTTATCTAAGAAATGTAATCCGGCTTCCATTCCGGATACAACTCCGCGAGCGGTTGGAATTGATGGATTGCCGGATCCACCGAGTTCTGCTGGAATGCATGTTGTAAATCTGGTTTTGCTGAAAACGTTCGCCATGTCGCTAACTTTTGTACCTACATCTTCGGCTGTAACGTAACAACCATTAAGCGATGTCATCAATTCGCCATATTCGCTGTAAAGAATTTTTCTGATTTCGGAATCATTTTTATCAATAGATTCATCCTCAGTCATAACCCCTTTACCGCCGCCCCACCATAGTCCGGCGAGTGCGTTTTTGTAAGTCATTCCCATGGCTAATCTTAGCCCGTCGCGCAAAAAATCTTCGACCTTGTCATAATTCCAAAACCTTACTCCTCCCGCAGCTTGTCCCCTATTGGTTCGGTGAATGAACGCACAATGCAGAACATTAAAATGCCGACTGACTTGAATAAAAATTCCTTCGTGTGTATTAAAATCACGATTGTCGTTTTTGAGAAATTCTGCAATTTCTGTCAATTGGGAATGGGAAGATATGATTGTAGAATTTAAGTCGTCGAATGCAAAATAGAATCTTGAAATTTTCTCTTCGCGTAAGAAAGTTATAAATTCTACCGGTGAGAGCGCTAACAAATTTTTATCCATTTTTTCAACCTAAATGATTAATAGGACATCAAAATCTAATAAAAATAATGAGAAATGATATGATTTCCATAAAATTTTTCACGTTTGGAATTTAATCACAGTTGTAAATGGGTTAGGAATGAAATGGGATTGGGCAAAAATTCTCTCGTCAATATCAGAACGGATTAAAACTCGAATGGCAAATTAAGTAGCGAATTCGGGTATTGATATTGCTTTCTACCGGATTTGCTTAATTCAAAAATCAATCTCAGAAGTCGATTCTATTCACTAAATTTTATAACTTCTAACTTTGGAATTCATCTAGATTACATTGAAAAATCTACTTTACAAGATAAAATTTAACGCCAGACGACTTTATAAGAAGACAATTCTCGTATTCAAAAACGAAGAATATAACGGTAAAATATTTTGTATCGGCTTTAATAAAACCGGTACCACAACATTGGGTGCATCTCTGGAGCTATTGGGATATCGACACAGCTCATTTAACGAAATAGTTTGGAAAGAATATTACAAAAAGGGCAGAATAGATAAAGTATTGAAGTACACGGCAAAATTTGAATCATTCGATGATCTGCCCTGGCTTCAATCAGATATGATTCCGATAGTTGATAAAAAATTCCCAAACAGTAAGTTCATCTATCTTGCACGGGATGAAAAATCATGGCAGAAATCTTTATACAATTGGACATATACGATGAGTGGTAAATATCCGAACAAGCAGTATATTGAAAAAAGGTTGGCGGATTTTCGAAAGCATAGAAATTTTGTTCTTGATTACTTTAATAACAGACCGGCTGATGAATTTATCATTTTAGATGTAACTGATAAAATGGGATTCAAAAAACTGACAGATTTTTTAGGCAAACCGACTATTCGAGAAGAATTCCCTCATTTTAATAAAAGCAAAACGAATATAAATATATCTTGATTTTCGTTTGCACAATCGCACTTGAACTCAGCAGATCCACTCAAGATAAAAGTGATATCACTTCGATTAAGTCAATGATCTCAAGTGAATCTTTCGTTTACCAATTTCATAATGGTTTTGGCGGCTTCAGGTAACTTCGTACCCGGACCAAAAATTGCCGAAGCACCATTCTTGTAAAGAAAATCATAATCTTGATGTGGAATAACTCCTCCGCAGATTATAATTATGTCTTCACGTCCCTGCTTTTTTAATTCTTCCGCGAGTTGGGGCAAAAGTGTTTTGTGACCGGCCGCCAATGAACTCATACCGACAATATGTACATCATTTTCAATTGCTTGCCGCGCGGTTTCCTGAGGTGTTTGGAAAAGCGGCCCGACATCAACATCAAATCCCATATCGGCGTAAGCGGTGGCCACAACTTTCGCTCCGCGATCATGCCCGTCCTGACCGATTTTTGCTATTAATATTCTTGGGCGCCTACCTTCTTCATCGGCGAATTTATCGGTTAATTTTCTTACTTCTTCCATAGCTGAATTTTGATCCGAGCCATATTCGCTTCCATAAACTCCCGAAATCGTTTTCGTCATTGCTTTGTATCTCCCACTCACCTTTTCTATTGCATCCGAGATTTCGCCTAAAGTCGCTCTTACCCTCGCTGCCTCAACCGAGAGTTCCAATAGATTACCTGTTGCTGCTTTTGCTCCTTCCGTAATCGCGTTTAACGCTTCTTCTACTTTTTGTTGATCTCTTTCACTTTTTATTCTTGCCAATCTTCTCAATTGTGAGTTTCTGACGGCGGTATTGTCAATATCTAAAATTTCAATCGGATCTTCTACATCCAATTTAAATTTATTTACACCGACAATGGTTTCAATTCCGGAATCAATATGCGCCTGCCTTCTTGCTGCGGCTTCCTCAATTCGCATTTTTGGAATTCCGGCTTCAATTGCTTTTGTCATCCCTCCGTAAGATTCAATCTCCAGAATATGATCCCACCCTTTTTTGATCAATGAATCTGTTAAAAATTCCACATAATAAGATCCGGCCCATGGGTCAATAACTTTTGTAATGCCTGTTTCATCTTGCAAAAATAGCTGTGTATTTCTGGCTATTCTTGCCGAAAAATCTGTGGGCAGCGCTATTGCTTCATCTAAAGAGTTTGTGTGTAAAGATTGCGTATGTCCCATCGCGGCAGCCATTGCTTCAACACATGTTCGAACTACATTATTGAAAGGATCCTGTTCAGCTAAACTCCAACCCGAAGTTTGAGAATGAGTTCGGAGAGACATCGATTTTGGATTTTGGGGATTGAACTGTTTGATAATTTTTGCCCATAATACACGGGCTGCTCTCATCTTTGCAACTTCCATGTAAAAATTCATTCCGAGTGCCCAGAAAAATGATAGTCGTGGAGCGAATTCATCAATTCCCAGGCCTGCATTTATTCCCGTTCGAACATACTCAAGTCCGTCGGCAAGAGTGTAAGCCATTTCAAGATCGGCAGTTGCCCCCGCTTCTTGCATGTGATAACCGGAAATACTGATACTGTTAAATTTGGGCATTTTCTCCGATGAATACTTAAAGATATCGGCAATAATCCGCATCGACATTGCCGGCGGATAGATGTAAGTATTCCGAACCATGTATTCTTTCAGAATATCATTTTGAATAGTTCCGGTTAATTGATCTGAACTTACGCCTTGCTCTTCCGCCGCAACGATAAAAAAAGCCATAACGGGGAGAACAGCTCCGTTCATTGTCATTGAAACCGACATTTTATCCAATGGAATGGAATCGAAGAGTATTTTCATATCCTCAACAGAATCAATTGCGACACCTGCTTTTCCAACATCACCAACTACCCTTTCATGATCAGAATCATATCCGCGATGAGTTGCCAGGTCAAACGCAACTGATAAACCTCTCTGCCCTTGTGCAAGATTTCTTCGATAAAAAGCATTACTCTCTTCCGCGGTCGAAAAACCGGCATATTGCCTTACGGTCCATGGACGAGTAACGTACATTGAAGAATACGGTCCTCTTAAAAATGGCGGAAGTCCGGATAAATATCGAAGATGTTCAAAATCACTCGTATCTTCTTTTGTATAAATACCCTTTACTTTTATTTTTTCTAAAGTATCCCAATTGATATTTTCAAAAACTTCTCCGGTTTCCTTTTCAAATTTATTTTTCCATTCTTCAAACGTGATGTTTTCGAAATTCAAATTAAACTCATTACAGGAAAAATCGAATCGTTCCATTATAATTCCACTCCTATCGCTTTGAGAATTCGCGAATTAATTTCAAAAACATCCGCACCCAAATAGATAAATTCGTCTATCCCGTAGCGCTTATATTCTTCGATTTTATCTTTCGGATATCCGGCCAAAACTACGACTGGTGAAATATCCTTTTGTTTTATCTTCGCGGTAATTTCCGGAACGATCTCGGGATATTTATCGTCAGTAGAACATATTACAACCACTTCCGGATTATTTTCACCGATTGTATCAAATAATTGTTCAGTCGTATCGAATCCATTTGGGTAAAGAATTTCAAATCCAACAGGCTCGAAAAATGCTCTTGAAAAATCAGCCCTTGCTTTAAAGTCTTTTAATTGCCCCATTGTAGCGAGAAGCATTTTCGATTTTTCATTTTTTGATTTGCAGAATTCTTCAAAATTCAGTCTCAATTTTTCAAAATTGGAGGCTAAACGAAATTCCTTGAAAGGTTTTGCCTTTTCTAGAAATTGGATATCCGTTTGACCAGACAAATTTACATTATTTGGTTTATTGGACAATAAATCAGATTGAATCGTTTCCTTTGGATTAGCATACATATTAGTTCCGACGAGCACTGATTTTCGCTTGTTAAAGTCAGCTCTTCTTTTTTTAACTGTCTCCTCAACCATTTCTTGCAATTTTCCATTTTGCAAATTGACCAAATAACCACCATTTTGTTCAATGAATTGAAATAATTCCCATGACTTCTCTGCGATTTCTTTAGTTAAATTTTCAACATAGTATGATCCTCCGGCGGGATCAATAACCGAGTTAACGTGAGCTTCCTCTTCCAAAATCACATGCGTGTTTTTCGCGATTCGTTGTCCCAGATTATCCGGATTTTTATAAACTTTATCGAAGGGTAAAACAGTAATAATATCCGCCCCGCCGGCAATGGAAGCGAAGGTTTCCGTGGTGGAACGAAGCATATTTACATACGGATCGAAAATTGTTTTATTCACCGATGAATTTATTGAATGAATGGACATCCGGCTTTGAGTTGGAGCAATTTCAAATTTATCACAGATATTTCTCCATAGCATTCTTGCCGATCGAAGTTTTGCGATTTCCATGAAAAAATTACCGCCAGTACCGAAAGTAAATTTCATCATGGACAAAATTTGTTCCGGTTCGAAACCCGCTTTGTGGAATAAGTTGAGATATTCTACAGCTTCAGAAATAGCAAAAGCCAGTTCTTCAACAACACTTGCTCCTGCGTTTTGCGAAACAACGGCTTGAATTCCAATTGTTTTTAATTCTATATTATTAGTTTTTATGAATTCGAAAGATGAACCCATTTCGGCAATAATTTCTGAAACCGGCTGAGTCAATCCTCCATATTGCGCGAGTAAAGAAAGTGGAGCTGATTCAATCGATCCACGTAAACAACTGAATTCTCGGTTTTCATCACCGATTAATTTTTTAAAATTATTTAAGATTTGCGTTTGAGAAAGTCCTGCATTTATATAAATGTCTGTCTTTCGGAAATCCACCGAATTAAAAAGAGATCGAAAATTCTCGTAGTTCGATATGCTGAATTCATTTTCCGCAATATTGGAATTTATGTTCAAGAGGTTATCGCGAGAAAGAGTTAAATGAATGGCGTTAGAATCGGCTTCCTTCTGAGTCAACTGCTTTTTACTGTGATCCAAAACTTCTTGCGCATGTTTCCAAGCGCAAATTTTTTCTTTGTTGATTCGATCCCCTCGTACAAAAGAACCTGAACCGGGAAGATCATTACTGAATGGAATGTTGGTTAAATCATCAATGGTGTAAATCGGTTTTAAATCGATTCCTTCATAAGTTCGTGAGAGCAGCTTTTCGTATGGAATTCCTTTTAGATCCTGTGTTAATTTCTCTTTCCACAGATCGAACGATGCAACCGGAAAGTCGGACAAAAGGTCTACATTCTTTGGTAACTTTTGTGATACAGATTCTTCGGACATTTATTCCTCATAATAAATACAATCTCAGAGGTAAAATTAGTAAAAATACCTTTGAGTATGAATTTAGATATTAGATTTATTCAGGAGAATCGAAAATTGACGCAATTTTTTTGTAAAATCTTAAATTGAATAGAATAGCCGCACTTGTTAATGCAATTGATAAAGCAACCCAAATTCCGATTATTCCGTATCCGAAAACAAATCCAAATATATAGCAGAGTGGAAGTCCAATAATCCAATAAGCAATAAACCCGGCGATCATTGGAATTTTTACATCAGTGATACCACGAAGCATTCCGGAACCAACCGCTTGGAGTCCGTCCGAAATTTGGAAAAACGCGGCGACGATCAAAAGTGAGGATGCGATTTCTATAACTTCCGGATTTTGAATGTAAAGCGTAGGATAAAAGTCTCGGAACAAAATGAATTGAATTCCGAAAAAGAGCATCAATCCACCTCCCAAAATTTCGGCCGCCAAGCCTGCTTTCCTTGTGGCTTCTTTGTCTTTTCTGCCAAATGCATTTGCGACTCTCACCGAAGCAGCAGTTGAAATTCCTAAAATAATCATATAAGTAACCGACGCGAGGTTAATCCCAATTTGATGCGCGGCCAGCGGATATGCCCCTAACCAACCAATCATTATTGCCGCAAAAGCAAATGCGGCAACTTCAAAAAAATATTGAAATCCGCTCGGCATTCCGATCGCGACAATTTTTCTGATAACCTTTTTATTAAATCCTCTAAATTTTAATGAAGGATCAAATTGTGAGTACTTCTGGGAATTAATTACATAAGTCATCAGCACTACGGGCATAAAAAATCGAGTTATCAGACTCGCATAACCGGCACCGTCTAAACCCATCGCGGGCGCACCGAGGTTTCCGAAAATCAAAATCCAATTACCAAACGCGTTAACAACATTTGCGCTTAACGCCACAAACATTGCGGGTTTGGGATCGGATAGTCCTTCGGTAAATTGACGGTAACTTTGAAAAATCATAAAAGGAATCATCGAAAAACTCAGAATCTGCAAATATGATTTTGCCAAAACAGCAACCTCTTCCGGCTGGTCTAAATAAATTACAAGGTCAGCGACAAAAAATGCCGCTACATTCAACAACGCTCCGGTGATAACACAAACGATCAGTCCTTGTCTTAATATAATTCCACATTTATCTTTATCATTTTCGCCAAGGGCAATGGCTACCAGAGGAGTGATTGCAAAACTCATTCCGATTCCAAAAACGAAAATCAGAAAAAACAAACCATTTACAAGTGATGCGGCCGCTAATGGAACGGCTCCTAATTTGCCGACCATTAAACTATCAACCACGCCAATCAGAATGTGTCCTAACTGACCGATTGAAACCGGATAAGCTAATTTTATCGTTTCTTTTAAATCATATTTATAAGACAAGAAGTTTATCATGAGGAGTGATCAGAGATTATTTTCCAACCGTTATCAATCTTTTTCCAGATTAGTGAGAAGAACCCCTTCGGTTGATCATTTTGCCGCACTAATTTCCATTGGCCGATCATTGAATAATATTCATCAGAAAGTTTTTCGAGCGAAATTACTTTGAATTCTAGCTCGCCCATCTCTTCTTTAGATTTATACGAGCTTTTGTAGTTTTGTAAAGTACTATCCCAGCCATATTTGATTCCGTTTTTCCCGATAAATTTTAGCGAATCGGAATTCCAATAACCTTGCATATATTCTTCTAAATTGCCTTCATTCCAGGCGATTCTCTGTGATTCCAATACTTGCAATATTTCGGATTCGGAGGTTGATGTATTTGAACATCCGACCAATGCTAGAACTATGACGTAAAAAACCAAAACAAACTTGCGCATTCAGCAATCCAAAATTCATTATGTTGAAAAATACTGAATTAGTTCGGAAGAAGTTTTTTTTAGTCTTTCTTTTTTTTGATATGCAAAGTAAATTAAACGACAACTATCTGGATGAACGAAATGTTGAAAAAATCACTTCTTTTTTACTTGGTATTTGTAATCATTTTTTCTGCTTGCTCAAGCACAAAAATCCAACAAGTTATTGTGGAAAGCCCAATCCCGGCATCTTCGATTAAAATAATCAGAAATAAAACCGCTAATGATTTGGAAATCAATACGAACATTTCGATTAATTCGAAAAAAGAATTTTCGGGTAATATCGGAGGTCATTCCAATGTGAATGAGGATGGGGTTTATGAAGTTGAAAAAATAATCGGCCAGGACTATTTTATCGAAAAGCAGAATGTAAATCGATTTATCTACACCGGACAAAATTTGGAGTGGAGAGCTCCTGATATTCAAATAAACATCGATGTTGATTACACAATTACCGACCATTTTGCGATTACTGCTGGACTTAATTTTGGAAATGTGGAGAACAAAACACTTCTCGGCAAAAGTCTTGGATTGGCGATTTTTGATGAAGGGAAAAATGGGGGTTACAGAGTTGATTTAAAGGCTCAGTTTCAAAGACAAAATTTTGATTTGGAGTTGATCGAACAGGAGTCATTTGCTTTCAAATCAGAAAGAAAAGTTCGGATTTTCAAAGCGGCGGGCGATGCAAACTTCAGAAATTATTCGGTTGGTTTTAGCTACAATACTATCAGTAACTGGCCGATCGATTTTTTTGGTAATCTTACTTTGGGTTATCACAATCTTTACTCTGCGGTAAATCCATACACTTTGACTGAAGAGCTTGATGAAAAATTTTACACTTCCGTTTCAGCTGGAATTTACTCAGATTTATTTGATATAACGAGGTTGGTTGCCGGAGTCAGACACACAAGTTTCTCGGGTGAATCTAATAATTTCGGTGTTACAAATTATTTTATTCAGTATGACATTTTAGTTTTTTAAAGAACAGAGCTGCCGGCTAAATTTTTTCAAGCAGATCAACCATCTCAATTGCGGATAGACCGGCATCCCAGCCTTTATTTCCCGACTTAGTTCCTGCCCGTTCAATTGCCTGTTCAATTGTATCGGAAGTGATTATACCAAAAATTACAGGAACACCGGTTTCAAGACCGGCCTGGGCGACCCCTTTCGAGACCTCGGAAGCGACATAATCAAAATGAGGAGTAGCGCCTCTAATTACAGCTCCCAGACAAATGACGGCGTCGTATTTTTTGGAACTTGCCAACTTTTTGGCGACGAGAGGAATTTCGAACGATCCCGGAACATAAACCGCTGTAATTGAATCCTCGCTACATTTATGCCGAAGAAGACAATCAACTGCCCCTTCATATAATTTATTTGATATTAATTCATTAAATCGACTAACGACTATCGCAAAACTTTTTCCTTCGGCGGATAATTTTCCTTCAATTTTTTTCATTTCAGCAAATCCTTTATTTCTATTGAAATAGTAAATGACCTAACTTAGATTTTTTGGTCTCCAAATACTTCTTATTACTTTCATTCGGTGTTGATTCTATTGGAACTCGTTCAACAATTTTCAAACCGTACCCTTCTAATCCAACAATTTTTTGCGGATTATTTGTAAGCAGCCTAAGTTTTGATATACCGAGATTTTTTAGAACCTGCGCGCCGACACCATAATCTCTCAAATCAGCTTTAAAACCTAATGCTTCATTCGCTTCAACGGTATCTTTTCCGGCTTCCTGTAATCCATAAGCGAGCAACTTATTTACAAGTCCAATTCCTCTTCCTTCCTGACGCATGTAAAGCACAACGCCCCGGCCCTCCTTTTCAACTTGTTCTAAAGCGAAATGGAGTTGATCTCCACAATCACAACGTTTTGAGCCCAGAACGTCACCTGTAAAACATTCGGAGTGAACTCTGACCAACACAGGATCTTCTCCGGAAATATCACCTTTCACCAATGCTATCGCGTTTTCGCTGGTATCTAGTTTATTTTCATAAAGATGAAGTTGAAATTCACCATAAGCTGAAGGCATTTTCACTTTTGTAATGAACCGGACCAAGTTTTCATGTTTTGTTCTGAACGCGATTAAATCCGCGATTGTAATAATTTCTAAATTGTGTTGTTTTGCAAAATCGATTAGATTCGGAGTACGCATCATCGAGCCGTCTTCATCCATTATTTCGCAAAGAATTCCAGCCTCTTTCATTCCCGCAATTTTTAATAAATCGATTGTTGCTTCCGTGTGACCCGCTCTTTTCAACACACCTTCACTAAGCGCGGTTAACGGAAAAATGTGCCCGGGTTTTCCGAAATTTTCGCCCGAAGCATTTTCATCCACTAAAGCATTTATCGTTGCCGCGCGGTCATGAGCGGAAATTCCGGTTGTGGTTCCAATCTTATAATCAATTGAAACAGTAAAAGGAGTGTGATGAATTGACGTGTTCCGATCTACCATATCAGCGAGTTCGAGCCGTTTTGCGATTTCCAAACTTATAGGTGTACAAAGCAATCCCCGAGCATATTTAACAATAAAGTTGACATCCGCCGCCGTAACTTTTTCGGCAGCCATTATTAAGTCACCTTCATTCTCCCTCGATTCATCATCTATCACGATTATCATCTTTCCATTTTGTAAACTGGTAACCGCTTGTTCAATTGTTGAAAACATTCTTCTATTTTCCATACTTTCTATTTTTTTTAATTCAAACATTTCAGTATCCGATATTTTTCATCCATTCCAGCGAGATTCCCGATCCCTTTTCATTCAACAGCATTTTCTCAACGTACTTCGCAATTACATCTACTTCAATATTTACTAAATTTCCCTCTTTTTCGAATTGAAGAGATGTGTTTTTCCAAGTGTGCGGAATTACCGATATATTGAACGAATCCCAGCCGGTTCCGGCAATTGTTAAACTAATTCCATTCACGGCAATTGAACCTTCGGAAATTAAATATTTCGAAATGCTTTTATCAATGCCAATTTGGAGATCATAATTATTCCCGAGTTTTTTTATACTTAAAATTTTTCCGATTCCGTTGGCATGACCTTGTACAAAATGTCCACCAAGTCTATCAGATAATTTTAATGATCTTTCGAGATTCACTTTTTGTCCCGGAAGAATTTTACCATATGTAGATTTTTTTAAAGTTTCGCCGACTGCTTCCGCTGTAAAACCGGTGGCGTCGAATTCAACTACAGTTAAACATACGCCATTAGTACAAATACTATCATCAACTGAAATATCATCCAAGATTTTTGCGGCGGAAAATGAGATCCTTTTTCCACCCGGAATTGTGATTATATTTTTTACGATTCCTATTTCTTCGATTAAACCTGTAAACATCTTACAAATTTACGGAAATATGGTAATGCATTCAGCAGAAATAATTAGTAGCGCCGGTAAATCTCAATCTGATCAGTTCCTGACGGGATTTTTTTCACCAAAAAAAGATCATTCGGTGTAAAATTCTCCAAGGCTTTTACTCCATCGCCAAGATTTTTATTCGATTTAATTCGAATAAATTCATCGAAAACATTGTTTCGATAGAATAATTCAAAAATTTTCGCGCCCCCTTCAACTAAAACCGAAGTTATTCCCTTTTCGGCCAGAGATTTAAGTAATTCAATTAAGAAGGTTTTGTTATTCGGTTTTTCTCCCAGTGAAAGTATTGATGTATTATTAATTTCTTTTTCCATCATCATGGGTTGGTTTAGGGAGGTAACAAAAATATTTTCTTTTCCATCCGGTTTGAAAATATTTGCAGACGGATCGAAGCGAAAACTATTTGTCAGAATTATTTTAATTGGATCTTTTCCGCCGACTTCTCTTACATTTAAGGAGGGATTGTCAATTCTTACTGTTTCCGCGCCCACTAGAACCGAATCGTAAGTTGCCCGTAATCTGTGAACAAATCTTTTGGATTCTTTTCCGGTTATCCAGAACTGAGAACCTTTTTTATTTGTAATAAATCCATCATTGGATTGTGCTATCTTTAATATTACAAATGGAATTCCGGTTTTTATAAACTTAAAAAACACTTTATTTAAATATTCGCCTTCATTCTTTAGAACATCGGTAAAGACTTCCACTCCGGCATTTCTTAGCTCCATAATTCCCTTTCCACTCACCGCCGGATTTGGATCGAGGTTTGATATAACAACTTTTGTGATACCGGACTTAATAATACTCGGAACACATGGCGGAGTTCTTTTATTTGTATGACAGCATGGTTCAAGATTACAATATAATGTAGCGTCCGCTAAATTTTCGTCAGCACTATTAATCGCTTCGACTTCAGCATGGGCTTCGCCGGGCTGTTTGTGCCATCCTTCAGAAATTATTTTTCCATCTTGAACTATTACAGAACCGACAAGTGGATTTGGAGAAACATTGCCGACACCAAATGATGCCAGCTCAAAGCAGCGTTTTATATATTTTTCATGATTTTGCATTTATGATTAATTCGAATTCAACATGGTTCGAACCAGTGAACGAAATGAATTTGCCTGAATTCCGGAATTGGATAATTTTGTTGTATCAATTGAAACATCTTCGACTTGAGGCAGTTCTTTCAGATCGGATAATGAAGTTTTTATTAGCAAAGATTTATCGAAACCGGCTTCCTCACATAAAATTTCTCCCATCTGCAATCTGGATAATCTTTCCAAGCCGCCAAAATTAAAAACCTCGCCATTAATTTCTTTAGTGAGCATTTCATCAATCATTCGAGCGGCGTCAATAAATGCCAAAGGAGTTCGATATTGATCAGAAAACAATTTAATTTTATGTCCATTTTTTAGGGATTCGAACATTAAATCGAAGTGATTTTCCCGTTTCTGCAATCCAATTCCATACATTAATGCTGTTCGTAGAATTATATAATCAGTCATAATTTGTTGAATTTTGCTTTCACCAACGAGTTTAGTTTCAGCGTACAATGAAAATGGAATAAGCTTTTTATCCTCCGTCAGCATTGACCCTCTGTAACCGGCGTAAACAAGATCAGTTGATGTATAAATCAATTTCGCCCCCGAATGATCGCACAAACGGGCTAATTTTTCCGTCGCGGCAACATTTATTTTATATACATCTTTGCTCGTTAAACTTCTTGATTTGTTTACACTAGAAATACCGGCTGTGTGAATCACAACTTCAGGGTTAAATTCCGAGAAAATTTTCTCCAGCTTATCAAAATCTTTTAGATCAACTTTAGCAGAATTGTAGTTTAAGCAGTTCCCCTCAAAAGAATTGTAAAGCGAGAGGATTTCATGTTTTTTGGATATCACATTATTCAAAAAATAGCCTAAAGTTCCGCTTGCTCCGGTAATTAAAACACGCATTTCGACTTACCTTTCATTTATATGAATATATCAATAGTATGTATTTCGAATACAAAATAGTAATTATAGGAGATAGATGAATCATTTGCTGGGTGCACATACTTCAATTGCCGGAGGGATATCTGAATCGGTGGTTCGGGCTCAAAACTTAGGTTTTACAGCCATGCAAATTTTTACGAAAAATAACAATCGCTGGAATGGAAAGGAATTTGATCCCGATGATGTAATCAAATTCAAGACACTTCTGGCAAATTCGAATATTGAATTTGTCGTTAGCCATGATTCCTATCTTATCAATTTATGCGCGAAGGACGAACAAATTCTAAAAAAATCAATTGCCGCGTTTATCGATGAATTGGAAAGATGTGAAATTCTTGGAATCCCTCACTTAAATTTTCATCCCGGAGCGCACGGAGGACAAGGTGAAGAAATTGGAATAAATAAAATTGCGGAATCTTTAAATTTTGCTCACTCACAAACACCCAATTATAAAGTTCAATCAATGATTGAACTAACCGCGGGACAAGGCACAAATCTTGGTTACACATTTGAACAGATTGAAGCTATTATCGATAAAGTAGATGATAAGTCAAGGATTTCAGTTTGCATTGACACAGCTCATATTTTCGCTGCAGGCTATAATTTTTCAGATGAGAAAGAATACGAAATAATAATGAATAAGTTTGATGAACTAATCGGTTTGGAACGGTTAAAGTGCTTTCATATTAATGACAGCAAAAAAGAATTGGGAAGCCGTGTAGACCGCCATGAGCAGATCGGAAAAGGATTTATAGGGTTGAGCGGATTCGCAAATATTATGAACGACGATAGACTGATTTCCGTTCCTAAAATTCTCGAGACACCAAAAGGGAAAGACCAATCTGAAGATCTGGAGAATCTTAAAATTCTAAAGAAACTCATTCGGAGTTAACTTCAAACAAAATTACTTTGAGAATAATATTATATTTACGTTTTCCAAAAATTGAAGCGAACATGATAGAACCACTGGTAAACTTAGAACTCGCCATAGAACATGGATTTACAGAAGAAGAATACAACAAACTTTGTAATATTTTAGGCAGAACTCCAAATTATTCTGAATTGGGAATTGTGAGTGTAATGTGGAGCGAACATTGCAGTTATAAAAATTCGATTGCTCTTTTAAAAACTTTACCGCGAGAAGGCGGTAGATTGCTGGTCGGTGCAGGTGAAGAAAATGCCGGTTTAGTGGATATCGGTGATGGGCTGGCTGTTGCCTTTAAAATTGAAAGTCACAATCACCCTTCCGCTGTTGAACCCTATCAAGGCGCCGCAACGGGAGTTGGCGGAATTCTTAGAGATATTTTCACGATGGGTGCAAGACCAATCGCAGCTCTCAACTCCCTTCGATTTGGCTCTCTGGATGACGCACGGACAAGATTTTTGTTCGAAGGTGTCGTTAAAGGTATTGGCGATTATGGCAATTGTTTCGGCGTTCCTACTGTGGGCGGAGAAGTATATTTCGATGAAGTCTATTCCGGTAACCCTCTCGTAAATGCGATGGCAGTTGGAATTGTGGATACCAATCGAACAGCCTCAGCCACTGCCGAAGGAGTTGGAAACCCAGTTTTAATCGTCGGTTCAGCAACCGGAAAGGATGGAATTCACGGCGCTACTTTTGCTTCAGAGGAAATTTCCGAAAAATCCGAAGCAAAACGACCAAGTGTACAAGTAGGTGATCCTTTCACCGAGAAACTTTTGCTTGAAGCGACTTTAGAAATTATTAAGAATGAATGGATTATTGGTATTCAAGATATGGGAGCGGCGGGAATTTCTTGTTCGACCTCAGAAATGAGTGCAAAGGGTGAATCCGGAATGAAAATAGATTTGGACAAGGTCCCTTTGCGACAAGACGATATGTCAGCTTATGAAATTATGCTATCCGAATCTCAAGAACGAATGCTTGTTGTCGCAAAAAAAGGCTGTGAAAATAATATTATCAAAACTTTTGAAAAGTGGGATTTGAATTGCGCTATAATCGGTGAAGTAACGGATACGGGAATTATTGAAATCTCATATCAAGGTGAGAAAAAAGCAGAACTCGAAGCCTGGCACCTGGTATTAGGTGGTGGAGCACCGGTTTATAATAGAGAAGTTAAAAAGCCCGCGTATTTATCAGAAACATCAACTTTCGATTTTACATCACTCCCCGAACCTGAAAGTATCGGCGAAGTTTTCGAAAAATTATTTGCTTCACCAAATATTGCCTCCAAACAATGGGTTTACGAGCAGTACGATTCAATGGTAAGAACGAATACAATTGTTGGTCCCGGATGCGATTCGGCGGTAGTCTATGTTAAAGACACAAATAAAGCCTTAGCGATTAAAACGGATTGTAACGGAAGATATGTTTACCTGAATCCCAAAATGGGAACCATTACCGCCGTTGCTGAAGCCGCAAGAAATATCGTCTGTTCGGGCGGAACTCCTCTCGCCATCACAAATTGTTTGAATTTTGGGAATCCCTACAAACCGGAAATGTATTGGACATTTAAGGAAGCAATTGCCGGAATGGGTGAAGCATGCCGATTCTTTAAAACCCCGGTAACCGGTGGTAATGTCAGTTTCTATAATGAAAGTCCGGATACATCCGTGTATCCAACGCCTGTAATCGGAATGGTCGGTTTGATTGAGGACGTTTCAAAAATCACTACTTCTTTCTTCAAAGATGAAGGAGATATAATTTATTTACTCGGTGAAGATAATGAAGAAATTGGCGGCAGCGAATATTTAAAGATTCAGCATAATCTTGTAACCGGCAATCCGCCAAGATTAGATTTACAGGCAGAAAAGGACCTTCATAAAATTACTTTGGAATTAATCCAGAACGGATTATTGAAATCTGCGCATGATATTTCTGAAGGTGGAATAATGTGCGCCGTTGCTGAATGCTGCATTATTGACGACAAGAATCTAATTGGTGCGGAGGTTGATCTGCCGGTAAAATCAAGGGAAGATTATTCACTTTTTTCGGAGTCTCAATCCAGAATAATTATCAGTGTGGCTGAAGAAAATATGGAAGCATTCGAGAAACAAGCCTCGAAAGGATTCGTTCCATTTCTCAAATTAGGAATTGTCGGCGGTAAATTATTAAAAGTGAATCAACAGTATGAATTCGATGTTAAACACTTAGCGGATATTTATTATAACTCGATTACAGAAAAAATGAATGTCAAAGTTTAAATTTTTACGTTTTGTTACTAAATACATCTCCCCCAATACATTTAAAAAAGTTTTAGCTTTTTTAAAACATTATTTCGGTGGATTGTATCATAGAGCAGACGAAAACCATATTTTTCTTTCGGGTGGCGGAATTGCGTTTTCGATTTTTGTTTGTACACTACCAACTGCTTTAATTGCTTTTTGGATTCTCGGTAATATATTAGACGAAGGATCAATTGAAGCGCAGATTTCAACATTTATAAGCACATTTATCCCCTATCCGGAGTATGCCGGTCAGGCTGAAGAAATAATACTTTCCAGAAGTCGGGAGGTTATTGAATACAAAAATTTAGCCGGTTATTTGGGAACTATAGGATTAATTTTCGCCGCAAGCGGACTGTTCAGTTCCCTTCGAACAGTTTTGAATCGTGCTTACCGAGTTAAAATGGATAAACACATTATCTTAGGCAAACTAAGAGATTTCGGGATGATTTTACTCGTTATGGTCGCGGTAATTTTTTCTACTTTTGTGCTCCCGATTCTAAACTTATTGCAAGATTTTGCAAGCGACTTTGAATTTTTGAAAGCACTTGAATTATCCACATTTATGGATTCGATACTTTCCGTAGTTTCTGTGATAATATTATTCGTGATGTTTTCACTACTCTACTACTTGATCCCATATGAAAAATTGGGGAAAAAAGTTCCGATGGTCTCAGCATTCTGGGCGGTATTCCTCTGGGAAGTCGCGCGCCAGATTTTCCAATATTATTTGGCAAATTTTGCAACTTTAACGAAAATATACGGGACATACGCTTTATTGGTAGTAATCGCTTTTTGGCTTTATTATTCCTCAATACTTTTTTTAATTGGTGCCGAAATTGGTCAGCTTTATAAAGAAAGAAAAATTATTCTGCAAAATGAAGGAGAACTTAATGTTTCTAAATAAACTTGTCGCTTTAGTGTTATTGGCTGTTTTTATTTCAGCATGTTCAAACGAAAAACCGGAAAACATTCGTACCGATTTTGCCATTAAAACTGCTGACGAAAAACATTTTGAAAAAGCCAAGGAGCTTAATGTAAAAGTTCGAACAAAAAAATTATTTACATACGATAACCAAACAAAAAGTTTAACTGATTCAGACAAAATTGGCGAAAGAGTTTTCTTCAATGCTGATCGAACTCTTAATAAAATAGAACGTTACAATACCAACGGGGAAATTCACACAATGTGGATTTATGAGCATGATCAAGATGGTAATCTGATCAAAATGGAATCGTATGACGGAGAAACAAGATTGGCAATGGTTCGAGAAATGAAATTTGATGAAAATGGAAATGAGATTCTAAGGCAGGAAAGAAGAACACAGAAAGGAACAATTAGTTTTGAATACCGATCATATAACGAATATGGCCAAAAAACAAAAGAAAGAATTGAAGATCAGGATGGAAAATTAATCGGCGAGGAAGAATATATTTACGATAATTACTTGCTGATAGAGGTACAAAACAAAAATATAACAGGCTATGTACTTGGTAAAAGCGTTTATGAGTACGACGAAAATGGAAATATCATTTCTGTAAAACGTATTAGAGAAGATGACATCCTTTCAGAAATCTTCTATGAATATGATGAAAACGGAAATGTTACAAGAATAGACCAGGGTTTCTTTTATCGTACTTTCAGCTATGATACGGATAATAATTTGATTGAAGAACAGAACTTTTTGGATACCGGCGAAAGACAAAAAAAACATATTTTCACTTATTACGAAAATGGATTATTAAAAGAAATAATAGATTATTCGCCAACAGACGAACAAAGATACAAATTTGTATTTGAATACGAATTTTATGAATAAGTATTACGGTGGTTGAATATCCCGTAAAAATTATTGCTCTTGGTGGTGCGTCAGATATTGGCGGTTCATGCTTTTATCTGCGATTGGGTGAAACCGGAATTATTTTCGATTGTGGAATTCACCCACGGAAAAAAGGAAAGGAATCGATCCCGGATTTAGAATCCCTCGAAAACGAACCTATAGATTTTGTCTTTATCTCTCATGCGCACCAAGATCATATTGGAGCACTCCCCTATCTAATTAAAAAATTTCCGCATATAAAAATATTTTCAACTCCGCAAACAAAAGAACTCGCTTCGCTTGTTCTTCATAATTCTTCGAAAATTCTCAAAAAAGAACTAGGGACTAAATCTGAATTAAAACCTTATGAATTAGAAGAAGTCGATTTGTTGGTACAATCGATAACGGAGTATTACTACAACGAGCCATTTATTCTTAATTCAATTAAAAACTTCGATGAAGAAATTACAGTAACATTTTATGATGCGGGACATGTATTAGGATCCGTATCAATCTTAATAGGTTGGAAAGGTAAAAATATTTTCTATTCCGGAGATGTAAATAATTCTCCGCAATCACTTATGAATGGATCTAAAATTCCAAAAATGAATACTGATCTCTCATTTATTGAAACGACATACGGTTCTCAAAATAATGATGAAGCTCAGAGTTGGGACGAAACTTCCAAATTATTCGCGAAAGATATCAATCAAGTTATTAATAGAGGCGGGTCACTTTTAATTCCAGTTTTTTCGCTTGGTAAATTCCAGGAGATTCTCCTTCTGATTCATAATCTTATGGAAAGCGGATTGGTTGGATTAACCAATATTTATACGCATGGCTTAGGAAAATCATTAAGTAAGATTTATGATTCAAACAGGTATCTGGTTAATCGAAATTATAAGGATGTAAAACTGAAAGATATTCCACAAATCAGAATAAGTGAAATTAGAAACCTTTCCAGATTACTATCCAATCCGGGGATTATATTAGCCTCGAGCGGGATGATGATTAAAAATACTGTTTCGAACGAAATCGCTCAATTTTTTCTTTCAAATGAAAAGTTCGCGATTTTTTCCGTGGGCTACATGGATCCCGAAACTCAAGGCTATCGGGTAATGAACGCCGCTAAAGGTGATAAAATCGCTTTAAATGGAAATAACCCGGTCAAAGTTTTGTGTACATTGAAAAAATTCTCCTTTGCAAGTCATTCATCCCGAAAAGAGATCGTGAGTTTGATAAAAAAAGTAAATCCAAAAAATCTAATCCTGATTCATGGTGAAGAACAATCTATCAAAAATATCGGCTCAGACGTGTTGGAGAAATACCGTCACATTAAAGTTTATGCTCCTTCACTCGGCGATAGTATTATTCTTACGATATGATTTAATCTTTAACCTAATTTACTTTTGTTAATCCTTTTCTTATTTTTCTGATTCATTTGTGGAGACTAACGTGGTCGAAACTGATCTAAAATATGCCGGTTTCTGGAAACGATTCGCAGCCTACTTAATTGATTCCTTTCTGCTTTTTATTGTCAAAACTATTCTTTTTGTGCCATTTTGGATTTTCACAGCCGGTTTCTGGATTAATTTAGGGAATTGGAAAGGAACTGAAGAATATGTTTCGGTTTCAAGGAATTTCAATGATCCTCAAAATTTCGCTCAACTCATAGTTGTAATTCTTATTCTAATTTTTCTCGGCACAATATTTTTCCTAATTCAATGGCTCTATTTCGCGATTATGGAGTCTTCAAAACATCAAGCGACTGTCGGGAAAATTGTGCTCAGAATTAAAGTAACCGACATTTTTGATCGGAGAATCTCTTTCGGGAAGGCCTCGGGGCGATTCTTTGGTAAGATATTATCCGGATTATTTTTGATGTTCGGTTTTATTATGGCGGCATTTACAGAAAAGAAACAAGCCCTGCACGATATGCTCGCCTCCTGCTTAGTTGTTAACTCAGATTATGATAAATATGGATCAATTAACGAGGAGATAAAATGAAAAAGTTATTTACTTCCTTTAGTATTGGGATAGTCGTAATATTGGTTTTAGTTTCATGCCGAAACGAAAACACGGTGGAAAGTTTGCCTCTGTTGGGCGACAATCCAACTGTAAATTATAATCTTACCACCATAATCGCTCCCGAATATCAGGACAGATTTAGCCCCGGAGACGAAATAAAAATTGAATGGGAAGCAGACCCGAAGATTCAAAGTATTTCGTTATTTCTTTATCGTAAAAGTGAGCACAGGGATGTGATTGCTCGAGATATAGGAAATTCCGGCAGTTTTGTCTGGAAAATACCGGAAAATCTTCCACAATCCCATCACTACCGGATAAAAATCCAGGATTCCGATATAATCAATTATTCTACATTGAGTAAGGATTTCTTCATTCTTGAATAGAAAAGTGAATGTCGAATATCGTGGTTATCCGATTTTGTTAATTTGATCAGTATGATTTAAAAAAAATGGATATATTGACCAAGTGGACAAGATTAACTAACCGGATACAAAACTGATTCTATGCAAGAAAATTTAAGATTATTAGCCGCCATAATGTTTACCGATTTGGTTGGTTACACCGCTCTGATGCAGCAAGACGAAACCCGCGCAAAAGCTATTCGGGATAAACACCGGCGCGTACTTGAAGATAAAATCACATCTTATCGTGGCAGAATTCTCCAATACTACGGCGATGGTACATTAAGTATGTTCGGTAGTGTAATCGAGGCAGCAAAATGCTCGGTTGAGATTCAAAAGGAATTACAAAAAGAGCCCAAAATTCCGCTCCGAATTGGCATTCATCTTGGCGATATTGTTTATGAAGATGAAGGTATCTACGGCGACGGAGTAAACGTTGCCTCAAGAATACAGAGCTTGGCCGAAGCCGGTTCTGTATTTATTTCCGACAAAGTATTCGATGAAATTCAGAATCATCCTGAATTGCGAGCAAAATCTTATGGATCTTTCGACTTAAAAAATGTAAGTCGTCAAGTAGAAATATTCGCACTCCAATCCGATAATTTATTTGTACCATCCGAAGAAATCATTCGAAAAAAATCCGGTAGAAATAAAAGAAGTGTCGCTGTGCTTCCATTCGTAAATATGAGTTCTGATCCCGACAACGAATTTTTTAGCGATGGTATAACCGAAGAAATAATTAATGCTTTAACAAAAATTGAGGGATTACACGTTACTTCACGAACTTCCTCTTTTTCCTTCAAAAATAGAAATGATGATATACGAGAAATTGGTAAAAAGCTTAATGTTCACAGTGTACTTGAAGGAAGTGTAAGAAAAGCCGGAAATAAAGTAAGAATAACTGCACAGCTTATAAATACCGCCGATGGTTACCACGTCTTTTCTGAAAATTTCGATAGAAGCCTTGAAGATATTTTTCAAGTTCAAGATGAGATATCGCAAAAAATAGCCCGAATGCTAAGGCAAAATCTATCACAGAAAAATCACCCCAAAAAATTGATAAAACCGCAAACAAGGAATATGGACGCTTATAAACATTATTTAAAAGGTTTGCATTTATGGAATAAATGGAATCCACAAGATGTTGAAGAAGCAATTACCGTCTTCGAAGAAGTAATAAAGATGGATGATCAATTTGTACTTCCTTATGTACGGCTTTCCGGTTGTTATACTTTCCTTGGAGCGATTGGTTACAAAAAAGCGGAGGATTGTTATCCGCAAGCTCGAAAATATGCGGAAAAAAGTTTGGAATTGGATGATTCCTTAGGTGCCGCTTATTCAGCAATTGCGATCACCAAGTTGTTCTCTGATTGGGATTTTGGTGGTGCTACCCGCGATATGGAAAAGGCGATTGAACTCAATCCGGGATCCGCCGAGATTAGGAATTATAATACTTTACTGTTGAGCGCGTGTGGCGAACGTGAAAAAATGTTAGGTGAAGCAGAGCTCGCTCTTACTCTCGATCCTTTAAGTATCCCGATTAATCACTGGCTTGGTGCGGCATATTTGGAAAACGATAAAAATGTTGCCGCGATAGATCAATTTAAACGAACTTTGAAGATGGACCCTACATTTAGGAACTCGATTAATGGTCTGGGATGGGCATATTATTTCAACGATGAGTTTGAACAGGCCATTGAAACTTTCAAGCGTGTTCCCGAATTGCTTAAAGATGAAAGTAAAGGAGCCGCACCACTCGGATTTGTTTACGGTAGAATGGGGTTTATTGATAAAGCGCAAGAGTGTTTAGAATTATTAGAATCGCGAGCACGGAAAGAAGAAAATGTTTCCCTCGAACCGGATTTCGCACTTGTTTACGCGGGTATGAATAAAGAAGATAAGTTTATAGAATACTTGCAAAAAACCTTTGACAACCGTCTTGGTGGTTTGATTTTTCTCCGTACGAGAATATGGGATGAGTACCGTGATCATCCCGAGTTTAAAAGAATTGTTAAGGAAGTAAACAAGGGTAAAAAGTAAAAATCATTTGACTAAGAAACACGACTTTAATATCTTTTATGTTATAAAAATTATTTTTATTTTCAAAATTCAGAGGTAATTACGATGGCTGTTAGAATAACTGAAGATTGTATCGCTTGTAATGCTTGCGAGCCGGAATGTCCCAATAACGCTATTTATGAGGCTGATACGCCTTATATGTATGGTGGTGAAGAAAAAGAAGCTTTATCTGAGGAATTTACATATATAGTACCAGAAAAATGTACTGAATGTGTAGGATTTTACGACGAACCACAATGTATTGAAGCTTGCCCAACCGAAGCAATCGAGATGGATCCGGATAACGAAGAATCACAAGAAGAGTTGATGGCTAAGAAAGAAAAATTGGACGAAATAGGGCGAGATTAATCAGGTCTTTAACTATTTATGAAATTAAAACCCGGTTTAGGCCGGGTTTTTTATTTTTCAAAAGTAATATCCAATTTAAGATCAAAACGAAAGGCAAGAGTTTCGAAATACTTTTTAGTAATGTTTTTGGTCATTTCAATTGTTTTAGCAGAATATTTAGCTGAAATTTCTTCCAATTTTTTGTTCATTTCTAAATCAACATTAAGCATTTCACCATTCGGTCCACGCGGATTATAATCTTCGTGAGTTGATTCCACCGAAACAGTTTTACGATCGACAGAAATCTGCTTTGGAGCCGGCAGAATAACTTTTAAGACTTTTATATCATCCTCATCAACTACGGAAATTTTTGCTTCTTCCAAACCATAACCATAGTATACGTTTGCCATATCCTTGCGAATATAGATATCATCACTCGATACCCAGTTTTCCTTCTGATTTGTAAACACAACACCGTAAACCGCTTCAAGCTGGGCGAGAGCAGCTCCGTCTTCTTTAATCTTAATTTCTAAATTTCGCTCCAATTCAATATTAGATTCTGAGCATCCGATGGCAGAAAAAATCAGAATAGTTAGCACGGTATGTTTTACAAATTTATTCACAATATATTTTTATAAAAGTTGATAATGTTTTTTTACTGTTCTCCACGATACGATTCCATTGCGCATCATTTTTCAGTTGCTTCAAAATGATCTCATGGCTTTTCCTTTCGCCATCGACATCCAAATCATATTCATCGCATTTTAGCCTGTCATATTTACCAAATGCTTCCGACGATACAGGATTCGTCGAGAGAATTTTTGGTTCAGGTAGATCATAATAATTGCCGTCACACGCTGTTCCCATATTTTCAATAATTTTTAGAGAAAGACTATCATAACCGATTCCCACTTCATATTGCCGCCAGCAGTAACCAAGAACTGCATCCTCACCCATCCACAAATTCCGCTTTAATTTCCCTCTTTGATAGTCTATTATCGGAACGTAAGCAAACGACGTAAATAACTTATCAACGCTATTGTATTCCAACAATTCAGCAGATTTGTAGGTGATCGCCTTTTCTTCATAGGTGAGATAAATGAAAGCGCCTATAAGCAGAATGATCGAGATAAGAATTATGATGATACGATTAAGCATGTTCCGTTAAATACTTTTATGATAATGTACAAATAAGAAGCAGAAAATGCACACTCAAATATTGAGATATTGTTTCCAATATTTATAAAGTTGAAACGTGGCAAGAATATCATCGCTGCAATAAGTAGCCAGCTCTTTAATCCGTCCGGCTTTATAAAGTTGATTTACGTCCATTCCGGTAACACCTTTTCCTTTGGGCGATTCGATGCCAAATGAATGGCAATAAAAATCCAAATTGAACTTTTTGATTAAACCGTGGAAGGTAAATTCTTCGAGCAAATCTAAATGTGTCCGGTTATCGAAACGGTTTTTAATTAAATTTTTTGATGGTCGAATTTTATTTATCGCGGAACGCATCATGAGAAATGGAATATCAAATTGTCTGCCGTTGAAAGATATCAACCGGTCTGATTTTTCAACATATTCCCAGAACAATTTCAACATTTCAATTTCTTGCATTGCCTTATATTTTACATGTTTTTCATCGGAAAACCAATCCTCCTTGGAATCACCGTCGAATAAAACAAAAGCTTTTTCACTGTCCGCCTCGAGCATTCCGATTGTTATAACTTTTGCCGTAAACGGATAAAGATTAAGCAATCTGATAGCTTCTTCAGATTTTTCGGATTTTAATAATTCGGTGGGTTCTTTCTCGGCATACCGGAGAATAAATTCTTGTTGGGATTCGGAAAGAGATGCGAAATCAAAGGCGGTTGTTTCAATATCAAAAACAATTTCCATTTTTAATCCTTGGTTATTTCAACTAAAGATTAAAATAACGAATTATTCTTTTACTTTAAAATTTCAACTTCCTTTTCTAAATCGGATACCGCATCATAAAATTCACTGGGAAGCGGAACGGATTTATTTGTCCTTGTATTTATATGTACAACAACTCCGGCTCCAACAGCGATAATTTTGCCGGTTGATATTTTTTCTACCAACTGTCGAAAGCCAAAGCTCGAGTTTTTGATAAATTCTACTCTAGTATGGATCTTCAATTCATCATCCAGAAAAGCGGGTTCGATATAATCGCATTCATTTCTCGCCATAATGAAAAAAGAACCGTTTTCTAAAATTTCTCTCAGCTTATATCTCTTTTTTAGATCCTGCATATATTTTATCCGGCCATCCTCAAAATAATTGAAATAAACAGCGTTGTTGCATACCGACAACATATCTACTTCGTGGAATTTAACAGTCTCTAAAATTGAGTGATTGAATTTTTCTTTTTCCATAATTTCCATTTTTAATTAAGTACTTTTGATAAAATTGACTTCGCTTGAGTAATATCATCATCTGAAATATCCATATGAGTAACAATCCGGACAATACCGTTCCCCATTGGTCCGACCAATAAACCGTTTTCTTTGCATTTCTGGATAAAGTCGGCATCATTGATATTTTTTAACTCGAAGGCAAGAATATTAGTTTGAACCAGATCAACATTCACATTTACATTCTCAAAGCCATTTAAAAATTCTGCCAGAAGTTTTGCTTTTTGATGATCTGCTTTTAATTTTGACATATTATTTTCAAGAGCATATAAGCCTGCAGCCGCGATAATTCCGACTTGCCGCATTCCTCCACCCCAAGCCTTACGGAGTCTGAATGCTTCATCAATAAATCCCTTTTCCCCGGCAATAACGGAACCTATCGGCGCTCCGAGTCCTTTCGAAAGACAAACAGAAACGGAATCAAAATACTTGGAGTATTCGTCAGGAGAAATGTTTGTTTCCGCGCAAGCATTCCATAATCTGGCACCATCAAGATGGAAAGCTAAACCATATTCTTCGACCAAATGTGCCAACGCTTGAATATTTCCGATCGGCTGAATTATCCCACCCGCACGATTATGAGTATTTTCGATTTCAACTACTTTAGTGCGCGGCATATAATAAGCGCTTTCCGGTCTGATAGCAGCTCTAACCAACTCCGGTGTGATTATTCCATTTTTGCCTTGCACCGGATAAATTTGAATACCGCTTGATGCCGCTGCGGTTCCTGACTCGTATTGAAAAATGTGCGAGCCGATATCACAAATAACTTCACTATTTCGATGTGTTAAAATATTAAGACAAATTTGATTTCCCATCAATCCCGTGGGTACAAACAAAGCCTTTTCTTTTCCGAGGAGTTCAGCGGTGTAAGATTCGAGTCTGTTAACCGTGGGGTCCTCTTTGTAAACATCGTCGCCGACTTCTGCTTCATACATTGCTTTTCGCATTTCTATTGATGGTTTTGTTACCGTGTCACTTCTTAAATCAATTATTTTCATTGTTTGCCCATATCTTATTAATCTTAAATGCAAAAAATCTATTTAATAAGAAATTAATCAAAATTAATACTGTAAGAAATACCGACAAATACGGTATTAAGTTTGGATTCTTTGTATAAAATGTTTTTTCGCGTGTTAAACCAACAAATCCGGCAAGTGTAGTTTTTTCAAACATTTTTGTGCTTTTAAGTGTGTTGCCCATCGGATTAATTATGCAGCTAATCCCGCCATTAGCGCACCTGACGACATATCGCCTATTTTCAACCGCACGAATCACACTAATAGCTTTATGCTGATAAGGTCCGCTTGAATCGCCATACCAGCTATCATTTGTAACGACCGCAATCATCTCGGCTCCCTTTCCGACAAACTCAGCAACGAATTCCGGATAAATCGATTCAATGCAAATGACTGCTCCAATACTCACAGAATCAACATTTTGAAAAAGAGTAAAGTTTTTAATTTCCGATCCGGTATTCCAACTGGAGATTCCGACATTCCATTTTATCAGATCACCAAGAAATGGAATGGACTCGGCATAGGGCACTTTTTCACCAAACGGCACAAGTTTGATTTTCCCATAACGATCAATTTTTTTTGAATTTGGTGTAAAATGCAAAATGGAATTATACGATGTATAGTAAAAGTCGTTCGAACTTTCTTTAGCATCGTCAGGAAGATTCGGATCATCTTGATTATAGAATTTTGCGTCAGGCATTCCGGTAATCAGATTAATATCATTGGCACTGACATAATTTAGAATTCGATTTACATGTTGATTGTACTGGCCCGTCAGTAAATATACTGGAAGCGCAGTCTCGGGCCAAAAAATCACTTTACAATTCTGATCAACTAACTCATCAGTCTGCTCTAAGTATGATTCCAATATTTCAGCGACGCCGCCCGAAGACCATTTATTCCAAGGATTTAAATTCGGTTGCACAACGCCTATTTTTAATTTTTCTTGTGGCTCCTCAAAGGAATTCAATCTCACATTTCCATACGATAAAATTATCACAACACTTACAAGATAAGTAATCAAAAAAATGTTTAAAATTTTGCCGGAATTAGAATAAATCTTCCAACTTTGATACAACAAAACATTTGAAAATAGAATGAGAATCGAAAGCCCATATACACCAATCAATTCAGCTACCTGGATAAATGATGGAAAAAAAGCTTGAGAATTACCCAAAGTAAGCCACGGGAATCTAAATTCTGTTACCGTATAAATAAATTCAAAAAAGACCCATAGAAATGGCCATATATAAATTGCCATTTTCTTATCAAAATATTTTTTTGCAATAAAATATAAAGTTGAAGGAATTAGATATACCGTTGGATTAAAAAAGACCAACACAATGCCGGATATCTTCAAAAACGGATCCGCTTCCGGTGTCCAACTTCCAACCCAATAAAGCGTTACCAGATTGAAAAAAAACATTGTCAAATAAGTCGCCCGATTTATTTCACCCAAACCGTTTTTTGTTTCAAGCACTTTTAAATAAGGAATCAAGGCGACAAAAGCAAAATACGGCAAGGGAAACGGCGGATAAGAAAGCCCTAAGAAAATACCGCTTATGGATAAAAGTATTCTCTCTTTCTTTAGTTTTTTCCTCTGTTCCGGTGTTCGAATCTGTCGGTATTTTTTTAGAAAATTAAGCAATTTTGCTTTTCCGCTTCACTATCAGATATCTTACACCAAGAATTAAAGCGATAAAAAGAGTCAAAAACAAAATGATTGTTGAATAAGTTGAAAGATAATAATCGATTTTATCGATATTATGACCAACCATGTAGCCGCCGTAAACAAGCAAAACGTACCATAATAATGAACTTACGGAAGCCAGAACGAATGTTTTATATGGTTTTAATTCATGAACACCGCAAAAGAAGCTAACTACTGCCCGTGTGCCCGGTAGAAATCGATTGATGACAATCAGTTTGTAACCATATTTGCGAAACCATTCGTCAACAGTTTTCATTGCTTTTTTATTTACGAACCTCATTTTATCGGATCTTAATACCTTTTCGCTAAGAAAAAACCCGATATAATACATTGTAATAAATCCAAGAGAACTACCGAGAGAAGAGATAATTAATGCAAGACCTAATCCAAAAAATGAATCTGAAAAAACTGACGCCCCGAGAATAATCACCACATCACTCGGGGATGGCGGGAACAGATTTTCTATAAATGCAAAAAAGAATAGAATCATGTAAAGATAGACAGGCGGGAAACCGGATATGTTTGTGAGAATTTCTTCGAACATTATTCTGTAATCATTAGTAATACCGTTGCAAAAACTTTGATTCCTTCTTCGGTTCCAACAAATCCCATTCCTTCCGAAGTGGTTGCTTTTACGGATATCTTATCAATATCCGTTTCCAGAATAGATGCGATAGACTCTCTCATTTCATCAATATATTGTCGGATTTTTGGTTTTTGGAGAACTACCGTTGCGTCAACATTTCCCAGCTTATAACCGCTTTGAGCAACTATTTTATACGCTTCGCTTAAAAGTATTTTACTGTCAACATTTTTATATTTTGGATCGGTATCGGGGAAATGTGAGCCGATATCACCCAAAGCCACGGCACCGAAAATTGCGTCAGTAATTGAATGAAGCAACGCATCGGCGTCTGAATGTCCGAGTAATCCTTTATCAAACGGAATTTCAATTCCACCAAGTTTGAATGGTCGTCCAAATTCAAAACGGTGTACATCGTAACCAAACCCAATTCTAAACATATTTAATGTCTAATTTCAAAGTTATTAAATTCATTCTTAGATTTTAACCAGATTATATTCGAACTTCTTACACTAGCGTACATAGGTCCGATTTTTAATTGCCGGTACAAATCCAAAATTTTAGTTTTCGGCCCTTCAACCACAGTTAAAACATCGCCCGAATATAAATTTTGTGTAAATCCCAAAAGTCCGAGAGATTTAGCTTTATTCAGTACAAAATACCTGAATCCAACTCCTTGCACCAAACCTTTTACTAAAATTTCAGCTCGCAATTGTTGAGTTTTCATTTTGTTTTGTGATTGAATCGAAAGCTTCGGCAACTAACAGACCGGCAAAAATTAACGCGCTACCGATAAATCCAAAATTACTGATTTTCTCATTTAATAAAAAGAAAGCGAATATTCCAGCGAATATCGGTTCGAAAGAATAGAGAATCCCGGCTTTAGTTGGTGAAACTACACGCTGATATTTTGTTTGTAGTGCCAGATTAATCAATGTTGCAAAAACCGCAGTGTAAATAATCGCGAAAATTAGGTCCGAAGTCACAGAAAATTTGATTTGTTCGATGGCTCCAATTGAAAAGATTGAGGAGAATATTAACGCTAAAATCGCGGTAGTGAAAAGTTGAAAAAATACCAGTGAAAGAACATCTTGTTCATTCGAAATTAAATCGATGTAAACTACATGGAGGGCAAAGAAAAAAGCGCAAGCCAAAGTCAAAAAATCACCGAAATTGAAGTCTGAACCTAAGTCTTCTAAAAATGTGAAAATATCGCTCCCACCCGTTGATAGAAATAATATCCCAATAAAAACCAAAATTGTCCCAAGCAGAGCACCTTTTGTGGGAATCTTTTTTCTGATTAAAAATTGCAGGAAAGGAATCATTACAACGAGTGAACCTGTAATAAAGCCGGACTTTGTTGCGGATGTATAATTTAAACCAACAGTTTGGAATCCAAATCCCAGAAATAGCAACACGCCCAGAAAAATACCGGTGCTGATTAATTTAGAATTTATTAAGTGTAGTCGTTTTCGAACAAAAAAAAAGAGGATTAAAGACGCGAGTGAAAAACGAGACGCGATAAAAATCATTGAGGAAACATCATCCAGTGCTTCTTTTATGACGGGGAAAGTAACTCCCCAAAAGATTGTCATAAGAAGCAATGCTCCTTCGCCAATATATTTCTGAGAGAGTCTTGTTTTCGTGTCAGGCATCAGAATTTAGATACCCAAAACGTGATAATTGTCTTGCATCGGAGCGCCATTTGGGTCGAACTTTTACAACTAATTCGAGATATACCGGCCTTTGGATAAATTCTTCAATTTCTTCTCTTGAGACTGAGCCGACCTTTTTAATCATTTCACCCTTTTTACCTATTATTATCGATTTTTGAGAATCCCTTTCAACAATAATTGCGGCTCGAATAAAATCTTTTCTATTTTCACGCTCGTTAAATTCCTCAATTTCCACTTCAACACTGTAGGGAATTTCTTCTTTATAAAATCCGAATATTTTTTCACGAATAATTTCGCTTACATGAAATCTTTCCGTCTCATCGGAAATTTGATCATCAGGAAAATATTTTGGACTCTCCGGCAAACTATTTATTAATGAATCTAAGATTGGCTTAATGTTAAAATTTTCCTTTGCGGAAATCGTCAAGACCTCAGAAAAAATATTCGTTGCCTCAATTTTCTCATATACATCTTTGACTAATTCGGAACTTGATAAATCGATTTTATTAATTATTGCAATTCTAACCAAATTATTGGCTGATGACGCTTTTTTTACAATAGGATCGGAGAGTAATCTTTCAGTACAATTCGGCATCGATATATCAAAAACATAGAGCAAAATATCCGCATCTAAAACTGATTGCTCAACATAATTTCTCATCGTCTTTTGAAGTAAATATTTTGGTTCCATTAACCCGGGTGTATCTAAAAATACAATTTGGTAATCCTCTTCCGAGAGAATTCCTAAGATTCTCTTTCGTGTAGTTTGAGGTTTTTTGGTAACAATTGATAATTTTTCACCGAGTAATCTATTCATCAATGTGGATTTACCGGCGTTTGGCAATCCAATTAATCCTACAAATCCAGCTTTTGTGTTCATTTTTAGCACTAATTATTAATAAGTACCCAAAGATAGGTGATTTGGTAAAGAGTTGTTTGGATCAATTAGAGGATAAATTGGAGTTGTTGCTTTTCTGTGCGCCAACCGCAAAATAACCCGTTATCAGCATAATAAATGTTAAACTTATCCCAATCCAAAAAAGTGAATTTGATTCGAGGAGATTCGATGGGGATTTTAGAAGATTGCCGAAAGACTGAATTGAACTTTTGATAAACTCAATCCGGAATAGCGGTTCAGAATTATTTCCTTCCAAGTTTAATAGAGCATAAGCTGTAAATCCTATAATCGCAAGTAAAAGAATAGTGATCATGGAAGCAAAAAAACGAGAGCCTCTGTGCATAAACTCCGAGGAGAGATTGATTTGGTTCATAACTTTATCTGTAAATCCATCTGGGGCTTTATCAAGCGACAATTCGGTAAATAATTTTTCAGTAATTTTTTGAGCTTTCAATCTATTTAATTCTGTCGGATTATTCTTTATAATCTCATTTATCAGATTCAACTCTTCATTTGTGATTTCGTTGTCGCTCATTTTATTTAATAATTCATCAGATATATTTTTCATAAAATTTCCTCTTGGTAATTGTGCTTTAGCATCAATTCTCGCAGTAAATTTCTAGATCTGTGCAGCATAACTTTTGTGTTCACAACTGATATGTCGAGTACTTGGCTGATTTCAGCTAGCGACATATCATCAATATAAAATAATACAACAACTAATGCATTTCTTGGAGGAAGCTGCTCAACTAAATTCAGTAAATATTCTCTCAAATTTTCCGATTTCGAGTAGATTTCATCGTCGTTGTTTTGCAGATCATAATGATCTTCCAATGAGCTCAGATCGTTCTCCATCTTTCTTCTTTTGCTGGCAACGAAACTGAGAGCGGAATTATAAACTATCTTATAAAACCAAGTGGAAAATTTCGCATCATTACGGAATGAACTCAACGATTTATATGCCTTCATAAACGAATCCATCAAAACTTCTTCAGCATCCATTTCGTTTCTAAGCATTCTTTTCAGCAAGGAAAATCCTTTGTCTTTATATCGATCCACCAAAATCGCAAAATCCGCGCTGTTTCCGCGATTTATTGAATTAACTATTTCCAGATCATTTATTTTTTTCATTCTACAATTATGACTGCAAATTTTGAAAAAGGTTACAAAACAATACAAGTAACCTTTTCGAAGGGTTTCTTGTCATAACATTTGAATGAGGAAAAGTCGATTGTAACCTTTGCGTAAATAAATTAGTCAAATAAGTAACAAATAAATAGGAGTTCAAAATGGAAGAGTTAATACCCATAATATTCTTTTTAATCTTAGGTGCGGTTGTAATTACATTTATATATTATCGTTCACAAGAAAGACAAATGATGATTGAGAAAGGCATGTCGTATCAAGAGATGATAGACTTCCTTAAAAGTAAACGTGATGGGAATCTGATGCTGAAAATCGGTACTGTTGTATTGTTTTTCGGATTCGGACTGGGAATGGGGCTTATGTTGCAAAGTTTTACCGGTGACGAATTTTATGTGCCCTTTTTCATGATCACATTAACCGGATTGGGTTTTATTGTGGCGCATATTCTTTCTAAAAAATATTCAGACCAGAATGATAAATAGCAATTAAGTTTAACCTCTATTGTATAAAACCCGGTCTCATAATGAGTCCGGGTTTTTCAATTTATACCAATTAAAGTCTAAGCTAACTCTTGTTCTTCCAACCATCGTTGTGCATCGAGTGCGGACATACACCCCGTTCCGGCTGCTGTAATTGCTTGTCGGTAAGTTTTATCGGTCACGTCACCGGCAGCAAAAACACCTTCCACACTCGTTTTTGTTGTTCCGGGTTGAACCAGTAAATATCCGGTTTCATCCATTTCAAGTTGATTTTTGAAAATGGTCGTATTTGGTTTATGTCCGATTGCAATAAAAATTCCATCAATTTCGACTTGTTCGGTCGATCCGTCAAGTGTATTTTCAAGAATTGCTCCCGTCACTTTTTTGATTCCGTTTTCTTCGGAGCCCAAAACTTCTTTCACCGTTCGATTTAGTTCAAATTTAATTTTTGGATTTTTTTGTGCTCGCTCAAGCATTATTTTTGAAGCTCTAAAACCTTCCCTTCTATGAACAACAGTAACTTCAGAAGCAAATTTCGTTAGATATGTAGCCTCCTCCATTGCTGTATCCCCACCGCCAACAACAATAACTTTAAGATTTTTGTAAAAGAAACCATCGCAAGTCGCACAGGCAGAAACACCATAACCCATGTATTTTGATTCACTTTCGGTTTTTAACAATTTTGCCGAAGCCCCGGTTGAAATAATAACCGAGTCGGCGGTAATTATCGTTTCACCGGATTTTATCTTAAATGGACGTTCGGAAAAATCAACTTGGGTAATTTCTTTAAATTCACACTTTGCCCCGAATCTACAAGCTTGTTTTCTCATAATATCCATTAATTCGGGTCCTTGAATCCCATGTTCGAACCCGGGATAGTTTTCAACCTCGGTGGTAATGGTTAATTGGCCACCGGGTTGAATGCCTTCAAAAACAACCGGATTAAGATTAGCGCGAGCTGTATACAGAGCTGCTGTTAAGCCCGCCGGACCGGATCCGATTATTACAACTTTGTGGTGATTATCTGACATTTTTTTCTCCGTAATAATTAATTTTTCAATTATCTATATGATGCAAAAACACCGAAAAAGATTCAAATCTAAACTTTCGGTTACACGTTAATAATTGCCTCAGAAGCATTCATCCACTCATTTCTCCAAAAACTCCGCGTTCCTTTTTATCCCTTTGAGCTTTGCTCTATTGATCGGACTAAATCGGAACTCTTCCTTAAACTGTGAATTTGTCATTTCTGCAATGGAATTTAAATCTAACTCTCTATTTCTATCGGTTCTAAATTCAGTCTCATTAGAGATTAAAGCAAACTTGTTATTCCAGGGACAAACATCCTGGCACACATCGCATCCGAAAATCCAACCATCAAATTTACTTTTAAATTCAACCGGAATTTCATCTTTATTCTCGATGGTCAAATATGAAATACACTTGTTTGAATCTACAACATAATCTTCAACGATAGCTTCTGTCGGGCATGCATCAATGCAAGCCGTACAATCACCGCAAAAATCATCCAACTCGGCTCCATACTCAAATTCACAATTTGTAATAATAGTCGCGATAAAAAACCAACTTCCATGAGTACGGGAAATTACATTAGAATGTTTGCCCAACCATCCAATTCCGGATTTCACCGCCCATGCTTTGTCCATCAAGGGTCCGGTGTCAACATAACTTTTGCATTCAAAGTTTGGGTCTAATTGTTTTAATTCCTTTTCGAGAAGATCAAGTTTATCCCATAGAACAAAATGATAATCCTTTCCCCAAGCATATCGGGAGACTTTCCCCTTCCCGTCAGAAATTGAGTGCTGGGAGGGATAATAATAATTAAGGGCGAGTGAGATAACGGATTTGGCGCCGTCAAGAATGTTTGAAACATCATTTCTTTTATCGATGTTCCGTTCCATGTATTTCATACCGGCATGATAATTCTTTTTCAGCCAAGCGGTTAAATCATTGGTTTGCTTCTCTAATTTTTCCGCTTTTGAGAATCCAACCAGATCAAACCCCAATCTTCTCACGGTATTCATTACATCATTGTTTGTTAGAGCCATTCTACCAATTCAATTCTTTCTTAAAAACTTTGACGTAAACATACTCATCTTGGATTTTCACTTCGTAAGAATCCAAACCTTTTCGTCCATCTTTCCGATTTCCGTTTTTCAGTTGAAACGTCCATCCATGTGCCGGACAAATAACACAACCATTTTCAATAAAACCATCGTAAATTATTCCCGCATGCTGATGCGGGCAAACGTTATTTAAGGCAAAGACTTCTCCATTAACCAAAAAAAGTGCGATTTCTACTTCATCAATAAAATATTTGTTTCCGCAACCTTCCCTTAAATCCGATAACTTACATACTTTGAAAAAATCATCCATACTTAAACCAATTCCAAAAATGTTTTTTTGAGCGAAAAGCCTTTTTCCGTTTTCTGAATTTGCCCGGCCATTATTTGCGGATCATGCTCAAAAAATAGTATCCATTCTTCATTAACCGCTTGTGGCAGAATTATCAATTTTTCTTTTACAGTCTCAAGAGGTTGAATATCATAGCCCATCACGTACGGAATTGGAACGTGAGATGATGTTGGAAGCAAATCACCGGCATAAAGCAAAGTTTTTGATGAATCCGAAATTTTAACCATTTGCTGGAAAATCGTATGTCCGTTAATAGGAATAAATTGGATGAGATCGTCAAACCGATTTTCCTCATTCGTAAAATTTAACATTCCGGTTTCAACCAGAGGCATAAATCTTTCTCGAATAAATGATCCACGATCACGGTCAGAAGGATTTATTGCCCAATCGTAATGCGCTTTTTGGACAAGATATTTCGCATTCGGAAATGCCGGAACCCAATTGTTATTTTCCCGTATCACTGAACCGCCCGTGTGATCAAAATGGAGATGTGTTAAAATCACATCCGAAATGTCCTCGGTATCTACACCTTCATTTTTGAGTGATTGCAAAAGCGTGTTTTCGGATTGATCTACTTTGTAAATATTCCTGAATTTTTCGTCCCAATGATTTCCAATTCCGGTATCTACAAGTATTTTTTTGTCGTCTGAAATAAGCAGCAAACACCTTGCGCCAAGAGTTATTCTGTTGGATTCATCAGCCGGATTTGATCTACTCCACAAAGGTTTTGGAATTATCCCGAACATCGCGCCACCGTCTAATCCGAATGTCCCGGTTTCTAATGTTTTAATAAGATACTTCCCGATTTTCATATAAACTACCTGTCATTTTTTTAATCATTCCAAGATTAATAATAATGTTTATCAAACTATTTTTCCTGGAAAGTTAAGATTGGGGATTATTCCAATTAAATTGCTATGGAAATTGCAATTCAATCAATATTGTCAATCAACTTTTACTGAGTTAACGAATTTGAATCGAAAATACAAACTGGGGCAAGGAACTATCATGTTTTTAATGTAGAGGTGAGAATTTACTCTAATAAGTATTCTGTAAATATTCATTGGTTGGATTCCATAATCTTCGTACAAATTTGTAAGTTTGTGAAATTACAATTGGATTAAACGATGAAAAAAGTTTTTTTTACAACTATGCTCTCTTTTCTGCTGGTTTCATGTAATTCTCATGTCAATGAAACATATCAAATTATTTCCTTCAACATCAGATACGGTTCCGCAGATGATGGAGATAATTCCTGGGAATTCCGGAAATCAATTTTATTCGAGTACTTGAAATCACGAAATGTCGATATAATCGGCGCGCAGGAAGTATTGGATTTTCAAATTGATGAAATATTAGAACAATTGCCAAATATGGATTATGTCGGTGTCGGACGAGAGGACGGTAAAAACTCAGGCGAATATTCTCCAATCTTCTACAATAAGAATAAGTTCAAGCTGATGGATGGTAATACATTTTGGTTCTCGGATACGCCGGATGTTGTTGCGAGTAAAAGCTGGGGAAACAATTATACACGAATTTGTACATGGGCAAAATTTAAAACGCCGAAAGGTGAAGAATCTATTTTTGTATTCAATGTGCATCTTGATCATGAATCCCAGAACTCACGGGAAAAATCCGTTGATTTATTAATTACAAAGATTTCTGAAATCGCGGGAGTTAATCCCGTAATCATTACCGGAGATTTTAATGCGGGTGAATCGAATCCGGCCATTTTGAATATGAAAAACAACTTCGTGGATACTTACAGGATTAAAAATCCAAAAACCGAGGTGGTGGGAACATTCAATGAATGGATTGGTGAAGACTCGAAAGAAAAATTAGATTACGTTTTTGTTAATAATCGGTTATCGGTTGCCGAAGCAGCAATTAATAAATTTAACAGAAATGGGAAATATCCTTCCGATCATTTTCCGGTTTCGGCAAGTGTAAAAATAAAAAAGCCTTCGGAAGATTAATTCCGAAGGCAAATAATTATCGGCCGATTGCGTCAAGCTTGTCTTTTTTCTCGAGAAGCTCTTCTTTAGATTCCACATGATTTGGGTCCGGCAAGCAGCAATCGACAGGGCAAACAGCTGCACATTGCGGTTCATCATGAAAACCAACACACTCGGTACACTTATCAGGAACTATATAGAAGAACTCGTCTGAATAAAATCCTTCCGCGCCGGATGGAGCCGCATCCCCTTCCCCATAAGTATTACCTTCTAATTCCCATTCAGCTGCTCCTTCATAGATAGCAGTATTTGGGCATTCAGGTTCACACGCTCCACAATTTATGCATTCATCTGTGATAAATATCGCCATGATTTACTCCTTTACTTTATAATTTATTTGATAAACAACTTTCGGAAGATTTACCGGTGCAACTTCGGCAACTTTATCCTCAAAATAGTATTCCAGCTGTTGCTTGAATGGTTTAATTTGGATTAATAAATGTCCAAGATTAACACCATTATACTCGTGAGGATATTGTTCTAATTTACTGATCCCTCTTGTAAATTGACTTAGAGAACCTTTATAGTTTTTACAAATAAGATGGTAACAACCAACTGCAAGTTGAACCATCCCTTGAAAAAACAATCTGTTTTGAGATTCTGCCTTAATCCAGAGTTCTTCGAAATAATCGTGCGCCGCAAAAAACTCTTCGTTGTTAAAAAGCTCCACGCCTTCTTTTATATCTATCAATGTCAACACTAATATTACTGATTAGAAAAAATAACTTCAACTAAAGAAAAATATATTTACCAGCTTCCGGATGCTCCACCGCCGCCAAAACCACCGCCGCCGCCGGAAAACCCACCAAATCCGCCGCTTCCGCCGCCAAATCCACCACCGCTTGATCTTCCCCCGGAACCGAGAATTGAGCCGAGTAAAATTGCGGTTCCCAATCCACCTCCGCCGCCGCCTCTTCCTCTGCGGGAAAAGATCATCACAAGAATAAATAGAATCAAATATATAAACGAACCGATTCCGCCGCCGCCATCTTTATCTCTTTTTTTGCGTGTTGATTCCCGGCTGTATTCGCCTTGTGTCGCTGCTTTGATCGCAATTACTCCGGAGGCAATACCTCTGAAATAATCGCCTCTTTTGAAATTGGGTCCGACTTCGTTTCTTAAAATCGAGCTCGCGAGCGCATCGGGTAATGCTCCTTCCAATCCGTAGCCAACTTCGATTCTCATTTTGCGATCATTTTTTGAAACAAGAAAAAGCACACCATTATCATTTCCTTTTGTCCCGATCTTATTTTTTTCAGCCGTTTCATTCGCAAACATTTCAATCGGATAATCCTCGAGTTCAGGTATCATCAAAAACACAACTTGGGTTGATGTCGTATCATAAAACATTGCAAGGTCTTGGTTTAATACTTCAACCTCACGGCTCGAAAGTGTCGAGGTTAAATCAGTCGCATATTTAGACAATTGCGGCGGATTAACCTGCGCATTGATTAAACTAAAAAAGAAAAATATGATTGGAATTAATTTCTTCATTAAAACTCAACTTTAGGTGTTTGTTGGGCATCAGCAGCAGCTTGGAAATACGCTTTTTCCGAAAAGCCGCTCATTCCCGCTATAATACTTGCCGGGAATAATTTAATCGATGTGTTGTAAGATTGAACAGCCTGATTAAACTTCCTTCTTTCAACAGAAATTCTATTTTCGGTTCCTTCCAATTGGGCTTGTAAACTTAAGAAATTTTCATTGGCCTTTAATGTCGGATAATTTTCAACGGTAACCAGCAACCTCGATAGTGCTCCACTTAAATTCTCTTGAGCTGCTTGAAATTGTTGCAACAATTGCGGGTTTCCTAAATCATTTGCGTTTATTTGGATTTGCCCCACTTTTGCTCTCGCTTCAGTAACTGCCGTGAAGGTTCCTTTTTCAAACTCAGCGGCACCTTTAACCGTATTTACCAAGTTTGGGATCAAATCATATCTTCGTTGATATTGATTTTCGACTTGGCTCCATGCGGAAGTAACACCTTCATTCATCGTTACAAATCCGTTGTAAGTATTTTTATACCATGAATACATCGAAAATACACCGATGAGCAGAATAGCAGCTACAACGAGCGCAATGATTGTTCCTTTTTTCATTTTCATTAATTTCCTCCGAAATCTAATTTGTTAAACTTCTCATCGGTGCGGGAATTCTTCCGCCTCTCGATACAAAACCTTCACTACTTAATGTACTGACAGGCATAATCGGCGCTTTGCCGAGTAAACCTCCATAATCCACTGTATCACCGACTGACTTTCCAAACGCCGGGATAATCCTCACGGCGGTTGTTTTATCATTAATAACACCGATAGCGCTTTCGTCCGCGATAATTCCGGCAATTGTGGAAGCCGAAGTGTTGCCGGGAACAGCGATCATATCTAAACCGACAGAACAAACTGCCGTCATTGCTTCTAATTTTTCTAAAGAAAGATGTCCTTTCTCAACTGCTCGAATCATTCCCATATCTTCGCTGACAGGGATAAAAGCACCGCTCATTCCACCAACTGCAGAACTTGCCATCAAACCGGCCTTTTTTACCGAATCGTTCAGCATCGCCAAAGCTGCTGTTGTTCCGGGAGCTCCCACATCTTCGATGCCCATTGCCATCAAAATATCTGCGATACTATCACCTTCCGCCGGTGTTGGGGCGAGGGATATATCAACTATTCCGAAATCAATCCCGTGTTTCTCCGCGACTTCCCTTCCCATAAGTTCGCCGGCGCGAGTTATCTTAAAAATAGTTTTTTTGATAACTTCGGCCAGATTTTGAAAATTAGTTTTTCCGGCTTCTTTCACAGCATCCAATACCACACCGGGTCCACTTATTCCTACATTCAAAACAATTTCCGGTTCCGTTACACCGTGAAATGCGCCTGCAACAAAAGGATTGTCTTCAACCGCATTCGCGAAAACTACAAGTTTTGCACACCCGATCGAATCTCGATCTTTTGTTTTTTCCGCAGTTGATTTAATTACATCGGCCATCATATTGATGGCGTCCATATTGATGCCGGCCTTTGTGGATGCTACATTAACACTAGAACAAACACGTTTGGTCGAAGCCAAGGCGTCAGGAATCGATTTGATTAACTCAATCTCGCCTTTCGTAAAACCTTTCTGAACAAGAGCGGAATATCCGGCGATATAATCTATTCCAATTTCTGCAGCCGCGCGATCCAATGTTTCAGCAATTTGTAAAAATTGCTCATGGTTAAATGCGTCAAAAGGAATTGAAATTGGAGTGACGGAAACACGTTTATTGGCAATGGAAATTCCATATTGCAATTCAACTTCTTGAGCAAGCCGGACGTGTTTTTCGCCATATTTTAGGATTTTATCATAAACTTTTTGTGAAGCAACTTTTACATTTCGATCAAAACAATCGCGTAAACTTATGCCGAGCGTAACTGTTCGAATATCGAAATGCTCTATCTCGGTCATTCTAATTGTCGATAATATTTCATTAAAATCGTATTGCAATTATTTATTCCTGTTTGAGTGAATTATACTCGATGCATTCTTCTAAAAATATCTTCATGCTGTAAATAAATTTTGATTCCCAGACGATTAGCCTCAGCGGTTAAAGCATCGTGCAAATCCTTAAAACCGGCTGGCGATTCGGAAATATCTACGATCATAATCATCGTGAAAAAATCCTGCATGATTTTCTGACTTAAATCCAGAATATCACCTTCGATTTCACTGATTATCTTTGTTATCGCCGCAACAACTCCTGTTTTATTCAATCCAAATGAAGTAAGTATAATTCGACCCGAATCACCTTCCATTGAAGAAGTTTGGTTCATATCCAATTTACTAACCGAATTCATAACAACTTTTTTGATCTCGTCCGGTCCTGCGTCTTTGCCGAGTTCAGCGATAGCGGCTAAAGTCATTCTTCGTATTTCTTCATCAGAAAGTCTCAAGGTTTTATTCCCCTATAATATTTTTGCAGGTATAACAAAGCTTCGTTTGATACTTTTAAATTATTCTCAATGGCAAATTTTTCCGCGTTATCTACGTTACCATTGTAAAATCTAAGAAATAATAAATTACCCACCATTAAGGCATCGAATACACGATTATCGGTAATTGCACTAACCGTCCAATATCCCGTCGCCAGGTTCCATGCTAAAGATAAAACGCCCGACAAGTAATTCCCTGTATAAATTTGTCCGGCACCGGGCACAATGTAGGACAAACCCTTTGCTAAAATAACCGAATATTTATCGTTTTGCACTCTATCTGATAACAATTTTAAAGAATGTGAAGTATCAATTCGAGAAAATTGAATTGAGGCTGCTTCCCAGTTATCATCAAACATAAACACCCAGCCTCTCCAGTATTTCAATTCATCAATTTTATTTGGGAAAGATGTTTCCATTTGATCAATTAGTTTAAATGCGGTTGTGGTTGTTTTCCTCAGAATATTCACTTTTACAAGTTCTGTCTGCGCTAAATATTTTTCAGATTTGATACTTGTAGCTAAATCAGCAGACACAAAGTACCGGGCTGCATCGTCCAATTTAGCACCGGCCTTATAAGCTAAACCAATATTAAAATTTGAAATAAAATCGAATTCTTTCGCTCGGTCAAAATACCGGAGCCGTTTATACTCCGTAATTGCATCAAAAAATAAGCTGTCCTCGAATAAATTATTCGCCAATTCCAATTGCTTTTGAAGTGTAACTTGCCCCAATAATGGAGCTGAAAATAGTGATATATATAAGAGTAAAATTTTAACCATTTTATTTCCCGCACAAAAAATCGTAAACGGGTGCAAATAAATTTACGGAATCTAAATACCGAACCAGGTTTTGATCAATATTAAGCGAAATCTTTGCATTAAATATTTGCGCGGAGGTGTACGACCCGTAAATATTCCCGGCATAAAAAGCCGCTCCTAACGAACCCAGAATAATTCCTCTGGTTTTATGTCCTGCGGAATAGTTATCAATTGCTGCGTAAGTTAAAAGGGTAGAATAAAGAAAAGCGGTAACCGCGTCCCCGTAATTTTCGGTGTATACTTTCCCAAGTCCCGGAATTATCGATAAAATCGCTGCCAAAGTCGGATCTTTTTTTTGCGGAAAATAAGTGTCGGTGTAAAAATTTCTTGCTTCAATTTTTTCCCGATTAGAGAAAAGATTAAAATATTTTGTTGTGTCTGTAAAGTAATTTTCATCAAGTAGTGTTGAGTAGTATTCTAATTTTTTAATATTATCGTAATATTTTGTCGGCAGATAAGTGTTTAATTTTAATGTTGAGCGTAGTTTCTCGAAATCGTGTTTTAAGAACTGGACTCGGAAAAATTCATATTTAGCTTCTTCGCTAAACTCACTTGAAAAAAAAAGTGTCTTGAAATTATCCTCGGCCTCATTAAAACGACCTATTTCGGCGTATGAGAAAGCCAGTTTGAAAGCCGAAGTATCATTCGATTCCAATTCCAAATAGTGCCTATATTCTTCGATTGCCCTCAGATAATCACTCTTACAAAAAAGATGATCTCCGAATTTTTGTCTATTCTCCTTCGAGAATAAATCTAATTCGAAGTTCGTTTCTTGAGCAGAAATTGAAATGATCGATATCAAAAAAATCAAAAAGAAAAATTTCATGCGTTTAAATCAATTCTGAAAGTTAAGAACATTCTTTTTTTCATCCTCAAAAATTTGATCTCCACTCAAACCGTACCACTTACTTGGATCATAAAATCTACCGGATTTGTGAATAGGATAATATGAATAGTTCTTAAAAAGATTTGTATCACGGGCAAACCGGTCGGTGAACATCATCAAGCCGAGATGAAGCCCATTCTCTTTTGCGGATTGGATGAAAAATTCGGAACAAGTTGGATGAAACGGACAATTATCACCGTCAAGATCAGAAAACAAATATCCATAGCTAAACTTGAACGCGGACAAAATAGTTGACGAAATCGTTTTGTCGTCAAAAATTCGCTTTTGATGCACATCGGATTTTATGGTATAACTAATTTCTTCCGCGTCCCATTTCACCCAATCAGTCTGCGCAAAACATAAATTTCCGGTTAAAACCAACAAGATTAGGATTATCTTCATATTAATCTTTCAACAATTGTCTCGCGATTATCATTTTTTGAATTTCGGTTGTTCCTTCGTAAATCTCGGTTATTTTAGAATCCCGCAAGTATCTTTCAACCAAATATTCCCTCACATAACCATAGCCACCATGAATTTGAATTGCATCCAAAGCATTTTCTACGGCAACTTTTGAGGCGAACAATTTCGCCATTGAAGCTTCTTTGACATAATCTTTACCGGCATCTTTTAACGCTGCGGCTTGATAAGTTAATAACTTGGCGGCTTCGGTTTTTGTAGCCATATCCGATAATTTAAATTGAATTGCCTGGTGATTAGAGATTTCGGTTCCGAAAGCTTTTCGCTCTTTAGAATATTTCAACGCGGCCGAAAAGGAAGCGTCCGCAATACCGCATGCCTGTGAGGCAATTCCATATCGTCCACCGTTTAAGGTGTTCATCGCAAAATTAAATCCCTTTCCAACTTCCCAAATAATATTCTCTTCGGGAACTCTGCAATTTTCAAAAGTTAGCGAACAAGTATCCGAGCTTCTGATTCCGAGTTTATCTTCTTTAACTCCGTGCGCAAATCCCGGCGTCCCTTTTTCAACTACAAATGCTGTAATTCCTTTATGCCGTTTTTCAGCATCTGTTTGAGTAATAACGATGTGATAATCAGCGGAAATACCATTTGTGATCCAATTTTTTATTCCGTTAAGAACCCAAAATCGGCCATCTTTTTCAGCAGTAGTTTTCTGTTGAGTTGCATCGCTTCCGGCTTCCGGCTCAGATAAAGCAAAAGCGCCGAGTTTTTCACCTCGCGCCAGTGGTTTTAAATATTTTTCTTTGATAAAATCGGAACCATATTTTTCAAGTCCCGAACAAACTAAAGAATTATTTACGGACATTATCACACCAACACTTGCGTCCACTTTAGAGATTTCGATCATCGCAAGTACATAACTGACGGTATCCATTCCCGCACCGTCATATTCGGGCGAAACCATCATCCCCATAAAACCAAGATCGGCCATTTTCTTTACTATTTCGGTCGGAAATTCCCCATTCTTATCCCTTTCCACCGAGGTTGGAGCAATTTCAGATTCCGCAAATTCCTTCGCGGTTTGCTGAATCATTATTTGTTCTTCTGTAAATTCGAAGTTCATATTAACCTCCCGGTACAAACTTCATTAATTAATTCTTTTTTTCCACTCTTCAAGCTAATTAATGTAGGTTGATTTATCAATCGATAATAAAGTAGTACTCAACATTGGCATCAAACCGAAAAATTCGATGCTTTAATTCGTATATTTGCACGCATGAATTCAACCGAGAACAAACTAAAAATAAAAGACTTAACCAGAAGTGAGCTGCAATCATATATAATTGGACTTGGTGCGAAAAAATACCGGGCGGATCAAATTTTTAATTGGCTATACAATAATTTGTCAGAAGATTTCGATTCGATGCAAAACATTCCAAAAGAACTTCGGCAACTGTTAAATGAAAAAAGTATTATTTCCACTCTAAGAAAAATTAATCAAGATAATTCTACCGGAACATTGACCCGGAAATTTTTATTCGAAACAATCGACGGCAAAAAAATTGAATCGGTTTTGATACCGGATAATGACCGTAACACACTTTGCATCAGCACACAAGTCGGCTGTCCGTTGGACTGTAAATTTTGCGCGACAGGCTTAATGGGTTACACAAGAAATTTATCGGCGGGTGAAATTTTAGATCAGTATTTGAGTACGGCAAAAGAATACGGTAAAGAGAAAATCACAAATATCGTATACATGGGAATGGGCGAACCGCTTATTAATTATGAAGCAACAGAGAAATCGCTTCGTTTACTTACCGATGAAATGAATGAAGGAATTACAAGAAATAGAATCACGGTTTCAACGGCAGGCATTCCAAAACGGATTATTGATCTCGCAAACACCGATATGCGCGTAAAACTTGCATTTTCACTTCATTCTTGTTTCGAAGATATTCGGTCTAAAATAATGCCGATTAATAAAAAATACTCGCTCGCTGAAAATCTTAAAGCTCTGCAATACTACGCTAACAAAACAAAAACAAAGATCACTTTCGAGTACACAATGCTTAAAGGACTGAATGACCGTGAGGAGGATATTCGCGCTTTGGCGAAATTAACTTCTCAATTACATTCTAAAATTAACATCATACCGTTTAATAGTATAAAACACATGGATCCCGACGGAATCTCCGGAGAGTTGGAGCCGACACCGTTGGATAAAATTTATCGATTCGCCGAAAAATTACGGGAAAGAAAAGTAACGGTTTTAATTCGTGATACACAGGGTGATGACATCGCAGCAGCCTGTGGTCAGCTTGCTATTAAAAATTAGGAATGGATTAAACTTATGTCTTGGATTTACATCCTGATAGCAGGAATTTTTGAGATTGTTTGGGCTGTAGGACTTAAATACTCTGAGGGATTTACGAAACTTGTTCCATCGCTTATTACAATCGTTACGATGATTCTCACTTATGTCTTCCTTTCTCTTGGACTTAAAAATATTCCACTCGGAACGGGTTATGCGGTATGGACAGGAATTGGAGTGATCGGCACAACAATTTACGGAATGATTTATTTCAACGAATCAACAGAGATTCTTAGAATAGTCTTTATTTCTTTAATATTTATCGGAATTATCGGGCTCCGTTTTACAACTACAACTTAATTATGAAAAAACTCACGCACGCTGAAATCTCTGAAAATAGACCTAAATTGGAAAATGTAACCGAAGTGGAAAAACTTCCGGTATTCGTATTGCTTGATAGTATCCGGAGCAGTTACAATGTCGGATCAATTTTTCGCACTTCAGACGGAGTTATGATTAATAAACTATTTCTTTGCGGTTACACTCCTCATCCGCCTAAAAAGGAAGTATTAAAAACAGCGCTTGGGTCGACAGAAAGTGTTGAGTGGGAATACGTCGCAAATCCGGTCGAGTTAATTAAAAATCTCAAAAATAACGGTGTAAAAATATGCGCTCTCGAACAAACGGATTTGAGCCGCGATTATTCCAAACTCGATAAATCAGAATTTCCAATTTGTTTGATAGTCGGGAATGAAATTACAGGTGTATCACAAGAGTTAATTGATTTGTGCGACTTTTCAATTGAAATTCCACAATATGGTATTAAACAATCCTTGAATGTTGCTGTTGCCTACGGTATTTCAATTTTTGAGATGAGTAGGATTTGCAGATGATTCTTAAGTTCAATCAAGTGGGTAATTATATGAATGGAAGTTTTTGTGATTAGTACTTAAATTGCGTTTTCATTGCCATTAGCATATTCTTCCTACTTATAAATTTCAAAATAGCCGGAGTAAACATGATCCATAGAAAAACAATTTTTTATTTCATTACGCTTATTTTTATTCTCCAATCAATAGGAATTAACGCGCAAGCCCACATAGGTTGGCAGCATCTTAGTCCTGTTCCGAATTCGACCTCCAACTCAATAAGCAGTACAATTATTCTTAGAGAGGGTTCGGGAATCGAACCGGGCAAAGTAAATAAAGATTTGATTTCCGTTGTCGGGTCGAAAAGTGGAAAGATCAACGGATCGCTGGTTTTGCTAAAGGATGGGAAAACTCTCGTCTTCAAACCTTTTAACAAATTTAAGTTTGACGAATACGTTGATGTTAAAGTTTCTGAAGGATTGAGTAAAGCTAATGGCGGTGAAATTAATAGCCTTAGTTTTTCATTCAGCACAGCCTCGGATAATATCGAATCGCTCTGGCAAGAGATTGCGAGTAATTATAACTCACCCGAAGTTCCGGATTTAGACCAACCAACAAGTGATTTAAAACCTACGATTAGAACTGAAGTTTATAATGATTCATTAATTGGAAATGGGAAAATTTTTCTCGCTGCTTACGGAGTTATTAACCAAACTTTTCAGAGCAGTGACACCATTCCTTCATCTGTTTTAATCGCAGAAAATGATGGAAGTTTATATTTCTCAAAAAATATTGGCTCCAATAAAGGTGCCGGACTTACCGATTTCAAACTTCATTCCAACGGATTGATGAGTTACCCCGAAGTGATCAGAAATTATCCATGGACCGGAGGCGCTGAAGTTTCTCACACAATTTTAGATCAATCATTTAATGAAGTTGATAGTTACCAAATGGGAAACGGTTATACGGCAGAACTTCACGATTTTCAAATGCTGCCGAACGGAAACGTTTTAATGATGGCGTATTACCTGGTTCCAATTGATTTAAGAGGAACGGTTGAAGGCGCCCACCCGAACGCGTTTATTGATGGTGCCGTGGTACAAGAAGTTGATCCCGATAAAAATGTTGTATTTCAATGGAGAACCTGGGATTACCTCAATCCCAATATTATTCCATGGAATATGGTTCCCGGAAATACTCAACAAATTATTAATGTGTTTCATTTAAATTCCATTCGATTGGATAATGACGGAAATTTACTTCTCGGAACTGTCGGAATGGGGATAAAAGTCAACAGACAAACCGGAAGTTTAATGTGGATAATTGGCGGTATTATGAATCAATTTTCTTTCACCAATGTGAATCCTATGGAAGCGGTTGGTGATTTTGGCGGTCATACTTTTCACCGGTTACCAAATGGTAATATTTTAGTTTATGATAACTCACCTTTTCCTTGGCAGCAGGGATTTGGGCAGATTTCTTCAGAAGTTGTAGAATACTCAATCGATGAAACTAATTTGACCGCAACTTTAGTTTGGAAATATCAACCTGACCAGGTTATTTCGGGATGGCATGCAGGTAGTGTGCAGAGAATTTCAAATGGAAACACGGTAATTTGCTGGGGCGGTCCTCCAAATCAAGGTGCTAATTCAATACCTATAATGACTGAAGTTACCGCGAGTGGAGAAAAAGTGTTTGATCTGTTTTACGAAGGAACTCAATTTGAAAGCTATCGTGCTTTTCGTTTTGAACTCGATGAAGGATTACCGAGCAGCGAAATTACCGTTTCTGAAGTTGCTCCGGGGAATACTTATGATTTTACATCAACCACTCAACCCGATCCCGGCGTTTCACTGAGGATTAATGATGTAGCGAGTGTCGGTTATAATGAAATAACCGTCAGTAAATACAACTTTGCGCCTTCCAATCCGCAATTCCTTGGTAAATCTCCTCACCTGATTCCACAAAGAATCGTATTATCACAAATTGGTACGACTTCCATTGAAGCCGAAGTACGTTTGGACATTCAGAAATGGAATATAATTGATCCGGAAAATACACTTATTTATTACAGAGAGTTTGAAGGAAATGGAGTATTTCTGCCACTTTCGACTACGAATAATTTTGTAACGGGAAACCTGCAAGCCACAATAAGCGGTTATGGTGAATTAGTTGTCGGAGTGCCGGATAGTGAATCTCAATTGGTTCCACCTATTCCGAATTCCCCCTTTAATGAATCATCGCACAACTATTTATTACCTATTCCAATAACATGGAGTGGAAGAGGCTATGTAAATAGTTATCAAATTCAAGTATCTCTCGATTCTAATTTTGCCGATTTTATTGTGAATGATTCATTATTAACCGAATCAAAATATGGCTTTGTAGGTGCTCTCGCTGATACGCAATATTTTTGGCGGGTTAATTCATCAAATGACATCGGTAAAACTGACTGGTCAAATATTCAAACGTTTTATACGGCGCAACCTGGTATCGATATTGTTAAACCAAATGGTGGCGAAAGATGGCACATTGGTCTTGAATATTATATTGAATGGCAGGATAATATTCTTGAGAATGTTTACATAGATTTAATCCAAGATTCAACGACAATCCAACGAATTTTGACTTCGCCAAGCAATGGAGCCTATTTATGGCAAGTTCCGCTCACTTTGGAACCTAACGATAACTACAAAATCAGAATTAGCAGTATGAGTGATTCCACTTTATTTGGTTTAAGTAATCAGACATTTTCAATAATTGATACGGTGACTTCGGTTGATGATTTTACGAAGATTCCCACAGATTATAAATTGGCACAAAATTATCCGAATCCGTTTAACCCGACTACAACAATTCAATATTCATTGCCTGAAGCGGGTCATGTAAATCTTCGAATATATAATTTATTGGGGAAAGAGATCAACAGTTTGGTAAACGAGTTTAAAGAAGCCGGAAATTATGCGGTGAAATTTGAAGCTTCGTCAATGTCTAGCGGAGTATTTTTCTATAAATTTGAAGCAAACGGTAGATCGTTTATCAAAAAAATGTTATTAATTAAGTAGTTTTTGAAAATGCGTTAAATGCTAACATTAATTTAATTTTGCGGGAAGAATTTAATAAGTACCGGATTATAGTCCAAAACTTGTGAAATATTCTTCCCCGTTATCTTTTGTGTGAAGTATTAGCAAGTTCGCTCTTACCATATTTATTAACGTTCGTGAAGCACGTCGCTTCGAAAGGTTGGCTATTTCACAAAGTTCTTTTACGCTTATTTTCTCATTTTCATTTACAAATTCAAATACGGTCTTTTCATTTTTCCCGATATTATAATTTTTCAATGGTTTTTCTGTGGTTTGAGTTTGGAGGAGTTTGATCATTTCTTTACTTGCCGGAACACTTTTATCATTCACACGCACGTAAACTTGAGCAGAGTTTAGATCAAAATTTTTGTTGTAATCTTGCAAACGATGCGGTTTGAAAGCGGACTCTTCTATTTCTACCGCAACAACTTCTAACCCTTGGATTTCAAAATAATTATATCTGGGAGTTATCCGAGGCTCACACCAATTTGAAACAGTTTTTTCTACAAGTTCTGTAATCGATTTTTCGCTGTCAACTCCATAAATGGAACCATTATCCGCAACGCCAAAAATTAAAACTCCGCCTCTTGTATTGGCGAAAGCAATCATTTCCTTTGCGATTTTTTCGTAATCGGAAAACCGTTGTTTAAATTCAACTCTAAGTCCTTCACCCGAACGGATTAAGGCTAAAAGTTGCTTGTAATTCATTACTGGTCTTCTTTCTCTTTAACTTTCGGTTTAGATTTGGGGTCCAATTTTTTCTGTAACGAATCCTTAAGCGCCGGTAGGAATTCTTTCTTCAATCTTTCCTGTCTCAGCTTCTGTAATTCTTCCGGAGTAAGTTTCGATTCATCGATTTCATCAATAATTGCTTCTTCTATTTTCGAAGAATCAACTGCCGATTCGGATTCATCAATAAGATTTTCATCAATTTTCGGGCTTTCCGCTACCGTTTCCGATTGCTTTTCTTCGGTGTTTTCCATGGAAATTTCCGGCTGTTCCTCAACCGGTTTTTCAGCGTTTGCGATACTATCGGCAACAGCTTGTTTCGCGAGCTCAATTTTTCGCCATTCGATCAGTTTGGGTTTTGAAGCACGTGCGTATTCCGTTGTTTCGTATTGGGAAGAAAGTGAATCATAAACAACAGCCGCGGAATCCATAAGGTTTAATTCATTTTCAAATATATATCCGACAGTATACAACGCTTTCGGGGCAAAAGGAGATTCCGGAAAGGAACTCGCTATCATTCTATAATCTCCAATCGCATCCTGAATTGAACTGCTTAAGTATTTTTCCTCCGCTTTTGCAAACATTTCGGCAGCAGGGTCAACTTCCTCGTCGTAATACGGAAGATTGAGTTTTTTAGCGGCGTCTTGAGCAATATCTAAGTCATTGTAATTATCATAAATAATTTGGAATAGACTATCAGCTTTTTCATTTTGATCTAAAGTTGAATATAGTGCTCCCAATGCATAGATAGCTCTTGGCAAAATTTTAGATTCGGAATGATTATTAATCACACTTTGATAATAATATTCCGCCGAATCAGCCACATTCAATTCCGAGAAAAATAAATTCCCTAACTGAAATTTTAAGTCTGAATTCAATACTTGAATTGAGTCGGCCGATATTTTTGGTTTTACAGGTTCAGGCACAAACGGAATCTTACTTTGCAATTGATTCCCACGAGCGTTTTGCTGCCTCGGATTCCCTTGAGTTATTTGCCTATCTCTTCTGTCGTTGACCGATCCTTCAGCTCTGCGATTATCCGTTGGCGTCTCTTTATCACCACCCAATTCAGCTTTTTCTTCTTCAAGCGCATCTAAGTATCGAACATACTTTACCGAATCTTCCTGAAATTTAAGGCTATCTGTCAGATACTGGATTCCGAGAAGATTATTTGCTAAATCACTACTTACTTTCAAATATTTAGAGATAGGAACGGCTCGCAACCTTGCTTGGAGTTTAGTTTCTTGCGGAGCGTTATTCGATGAGGTTTGATCATAATAATATTTGGCACTGTCGTAGTTTCCGTAGACAAACTCCCAAATATCACCTTTATAAAAAAGCGCGTTACCGACACTTTCCGATTTTTTATAGGTTGTATCAATAACAGTAAACATATCCATAGCGGTGTCATAATCTTCACGATTATAATAGACGAGCGCGATTTCCAGTTCGATCAGATCATAAAATGATTTGTACTTGTCTTCATCTCGCATTTCTTCGAACATTTCGAGACTTTCCTCTTCAAATCCAAGTTGTGCGCGTCCCCTCGCAAATTCAAACTTGCTATAAAATTCTATCTCAAAAGTGGGCGAATAAGTTAACGCTTCGGCAAATAATTTAACCGCATTTTCAATATCTTCAATTTTAACATAAATTTTGCCCATCTCGTATGCGATTTCAGCTCTGAGTTCATCATCACCGGCGATATCAATCAATTCACGACTTAAACTGACCGCGGACTCATAATCCTCACGATTTAGCAAAAAGCTTACTTCAGTTATAAACGCTTCAACTAACAGTTCATCATTTTCTTGGTCAGCGGCTAAAATTTTCACTTCATTTAGTTTGGTAAGGCCGGCCTCAAAATTTCGTAACTGGAAATTACATTTTGCAATCCAGAGTTTAGCGTCGGCTATTAATTCCGAATTTGGAAGCGATTCTAATTCAGAAAATTTTCGGAAGGATTTTGAATAATCTTGCTGATAATAAAATGATTTTCCGATGAGGTACAGAGCGTCATCAAAATAATCGGATTCTGCATGGAATTGGAGGATACGTGAGCTTTTTTCTATCACTTTCGTAAGATTTGCTTTCGCGGTTCCCCGCGGCGGATCATTTCGAAACTGAAACAACTCGGTTTTTTCTTCTTTCATCGTCTCTTCAGCTAATTCCATGGCTGTGGAGGCGTTGAAGTAAACATTAAAATAAGTTGTGAAATTTGTCCAAACACCACAAGCTGAGAAAACAAATCCAAGAAGCAAAATAAATATTAGGTTTATTTTTTTCATAATATCCTTTAGACTGCCGCAGGACCGGATTCCTCCGTTCTAATTCGAATTACTTCATCCACATTGGTTACAATTATTTTTCCGTCACCAATTTCTCCGGTTTTGGCTGACTTAATAATTGCCTCAATTGCTTTCTCAACATCAGAATCATTTACAACTAATTCAATTCTAATTTTAGGGACGAACTCAATTTTATATTCACTTCCGCGATAAGATTCTACATGACCCTTTTGTCTTCCATACCCTCTTACTTCAGAGACGGTTATACTTTTTATCCCTTCAGCGGAGAGCGCATCTTTCACTTCGCTAATTTTATGAGGACGAATAATAGCTTCAATTTTTTTCAAAATGATTATGCTCCTTTTCCGTGGCATTGTTTGTATTTTTTTCCGCTTCCGCATGGACAAGGATCATTGCGACCAATTTTTTTATCTTCGCGAACTACGGGCTGCCTTTTTCCACGGTTTTCGGATTGATCCCTTTCCGCACTGCTGGCAGATTGAATTCCCATATTGGTAACATTTGCTTTTACGGTCTGCATTCTTTGGTTCTGTCCGCTTTTCCTTTGAACTTGTTCAGGTTCGCGCGGGAAAAATTTGAAGCAGAATGAAACAACTTGATCCCGTATTTGTTCGAGTAGCGAAACGAATAAAGCAAAACCTTCTGCTTTGTACTCAACAAGCGGATCTTTCTGACCGTAGGCTCTAAGTCCAATTCCCTCTTTTAGATCATCCATCTCCCTAAGATGCTCTTTCCATTTCTCATCAATGACACTTAGAACTGAATATCTTTCCAGTCTTGCCATTAATTCATGACCGAGCATATCTTCCTTTTCCTGGTAGAATTTGTGTGCCGCTTCTAAAATTCTATCACGAACTCCCGTTTTTCCTAAAGCTTCGAGTTCATCGGTTTGTACTCTAACATCCACAAGTAAATGTTGAAGAATTTCGTCATGAATTGCATCAACCAGTGCTTCATCAAAATATTTATCGACGACCGATTCTACATATTCTTCCAGAAATTCTTGAAGTTCAACTTTTAATCGTTCACCTTCCAACGCGGCCTTTCTTTTCGAATAGATTATTTCACGTTGTTGGTTCATCACATTATCGTATTCCAACAATCTTTTCCGAATCGCGAAATTATTTTCCTCTACTTTCTTTTGGGCCTTTTCAACTGATTTGGTGATCATCGAATGTTCAATTTTCTCACCTTCTTCAAATCCCATTTTCGTCATAACATTCGAGATTCGATCATTACCAAATAGTCTCATCAAATCATCTTCAAGCGAAATGAAAAATTTAGAAGTTCCCGGATCACCTTGCCGACCGGCTCGACCTCGCAACTGCCTATCTATTCGCCTCGACTCATGCCTCTCAGTTCCAAGGATGTAGAGACCACCGCTCTCAATAACTCCGGCTCCTAATTTTATATCAGTTCCTCTACCGGCCATATTAGTAGCTATTGTGATCGCTCCCGGCTGTCCGGCGTAAGCTACAATCTCAGCTTCCCGCTGATGCTGTTTCGCATTTAGAACATTGTGCTGAACTCCTTGACGTTTTAACATTCTACTAAGAGTTTCCGAGACTTCAACAGAAGTTGTGCCAACCAGCACAGGTCTGCGTGCTTCACGCAATTCTTTGATTTTCTCAATTACCGCATTATATTTTTCTCTCTTGGTTCTGTAAATCGCGTCATCCTCGTCGTTACGGGCAATTGGTTTATTGGTTGGGATAACAACGACATCTAATTTGTAGATTTCAAAAAATTCGCCTTCTTCGGTCTCGGCAGTACCCGTCATACCGGCCAATTTCTTGTATAATCTGAAATAATTTTGGAGTGTAATTGTAGCAAGGGTTTGTGTATCCCTTTCCACTTTAACGTTTTCTTTTGCTTCGATTGCTTGATGAAGTCCATCAGAATATCTTCTACCAGGAAGCACGCGGCCTGTAAACTCATCTACAATTGCGATTTTTCCATCTTCGGTAATTACATATTCATCATCTTTTTCAAACATGCTATAGGCACGTAATAATTGATTTATTGTATGAATCCGATCACTTTTTTCACCATACAATTGATACAATTCGTCTTTCTTTTTAATTTTTTCTTCATCGGACATATTCTCCGACTTCTCCAAAGCTCCGATTTCGGTGGCCAAATCCGGAAGAATAAAAAAGTCTTTTCCTTCCGGTGATGTTCCGCCTAATTCTTCTCTCCCTTTATCTGTCAAATCAATCGAGTGATTTCTTTCATCAATGGCGTAGTATAACTCCTCATCGATTTCCGGCATCCGTTTAGCATTTTCTCTTAAAAACTCCAGCTCGGTGGTTTGCAATAATTTCGAATATTCCGGTTCACTCAGAAGTTTTAGCAATCTTTTATTTTTAGGATAACCACGATGGGCACGAAGTAAAGCGATTCCGGCTTTTTCACGACTTTTATCTTTGCCGTTAGATTCTTGTAAAAGATCATCAGCTTCTTTTACCAGATTGGCAACCAGATTTGTTTGTTTTCGCACTAACGTATCAACTTTCGGTTTCATATCATAAAACTTATGATCAGTAGTTCCAACCGCTCCCGAAATTATTAATGGCGTTCTCGCTTCATCAATTAAAACGGAGTCAACCTCATCAACAATCGCGTAGTTATGCGGCCGTTGAACTCGAAAATTTTTATCAACAGCCATATTATCACGGAGGTAATCAAACCCAAATTCGTTGTTGGTTCCGTAAGTTATATCGTAACCATAAATTTCTTTTCTTTGATCCGGATTCATTGTATTGATAATGCAACCAACGGTAAGTCCATGAAACTTGAATATTTCTCCCATCCATTCACTATCCCGTTTTGCGAGATAATCGTTTACCGTAATAATATGAACCCCTTTTCCGGTAAGCGCATTTAAATAAATCGGAAGAGTAGCAACGAGAGTTTTACCCTCACCTGTAGCCATTTCCGCAATTTTACCTTCGTGAAGTACAATTCCTCCAAGAAGCTGAACATCATAAGGAACCATCTGCCATTCGATCTTATTTCCCGCAGCGTCCCAAGTTTTTCCAACAAGCCTTTTACAAGTCTCTTTAACGACGGCAAAAGCCTCGGGTAAAATTTCATTTAGAATTTCTTCGTATTGATCATCTAACTCTTCTGATAATTCTTCGATTTCATCATAAATAGTATTTTTATCCTCAAGATCATCTGAAGTTAATTTTTCTTTTAATTCCTCAATATGATTCCGAACTTCTTTTGTGTGGTTGTTTATCTTCTCTTTAAATTCGGCAGTTTTCGCTTTCAATTCTTCGTCGGTTAAGTCAGCAAGAGTTTCAAAATGCACATTGATTTCGTCAACGATGGGCCAATACATATCCATCATTTTTTTATTCTTATCACCAAATACCTTTTTCAGCAGACCACTAATCATACAATTTCCTTCATTTCTGTAAATTATTTCAAACTTATAAAAATACCCATTGAGTGTTTGAAAAGCAATTTGACGTTGATTTATTGCGGATAAAATTAATTTAAAAACCTTTTGCCCGAGACAAGATTTATCCAAATAATCGCCAAAAAGAATTAAACAATCCTCACAAATTTTTGTTGCATGATTGAAGCGAAAGAGAAAAAGAAAAGCAGAAATAATTTCATCAAAATTTTTAGTTTAGCCTTATGAAAATATTTGAAAAATATTATGCCGAGTTTGCCTCGTTAATCATATTTGCGGTTTACCTTTTAACTCTTGCGCCAAGTGTCACTCAAATTGATTCCGGTGAATTGGCAGCGGTTCAAGCAATCGGAGGAATCGCGCATCCGACCGGTTATCCATTATTTACCATAATTGGTTTTCTCTGGGTCAATCTTCCTTTACCTTTCAGCAAAATATTTCTATCAAATTTGCTTTCAGCCATATTTGTAGCTGCATCGGTTACATTCTTTATAAAAAGCTCGTATTTGATTATTAACAATTATTCCCTAATAACTGCTAAGACAAGTAAATCTAAGCGCAAGGGTAGAAAAGAAATATTAGAGACAAAAATCGACAATCGTACCGCGATTCTGGCTTCAGTTTTTGGCGGATTTATACTTGCGTTTAGCAAATCATTTTGGATTCAGGCAACATCTGTGGAAGTTTACTCACTCCACCTCCTACTATTGAAATTGATAATCTATTTGCTCTTAAAAGTGTATTTTATGCCGGATAATGAGTCAAATTTAAAGGGATGGCTTTATACCGCGTTTGCGCTTGCTTTAGGTTTTACAAATCACATGACTACTTTGCTAATCCTACCGGGTTTTGCGTGGTTGTATTTTAACAGGAATAAATTCGATAATAATTCGTTGCTCCAAATCGGGAAAATGCTTTTGGTTTTTGTTCCGGTATTGATACTGTTTTATTCTTATTTGCCGATTCGTGCCTCATCAAATCCGTTTCTTAATTGGGGAAATGCGGTCAATTTTGAAAATATATTCAGACATATTTCAGGAACACAATATCGCGTTTGGCTTTTCAGCTCGTTTGATTCGGCAGGAAAGCAGCTTCAATATTTTATTACCTCATTCCCAAGCGAATTTGCATACATTGGATTATTACCGGCAATTTGGGGCGCAATTAATCTTTTCAAAAATAAGAAAGATATCTTTTGGTTTTGGATAATTAATTTTAGTTTCACAATTCTATATTCAATTAATTATGATATTCACGATATTGACTCATATTTTCTACTCGCTTTTATCTCCGTCGCCGCATTTGCCTCGATCGGAATTCTTCACATATTTCTTTTAGCAAATTCAACTGCTAAGTATGAAAAATTTCTGCCCCACTCAGTCACTATTATCGTCCTCTTACTGGTAGTCATCAATTTTAAAAAGAATGATAACAGCAACAATTATATTTTTGAAGATTACACGAAAACAATGATAAACAGTGTTGAGGAAAACGCGGTTATTTTTAGTTATCAATGGGATTATTTTCTATCTGCATCCTTGTATTACCAATTCGTTGAAAACTATAGACGAGATGTAATTATAGTTGATAAAGAACTTCTGAGGCGCTCTTGGTATTTCAATCAATTAGAAGCATGTTATCCGGGATTATTTAAAGGACTTGAGAAATCGAAACAAGTATTTACGGAACAATTGCAGCACTTTGAACGGGATGAACCTTATAATCCCCAAATTATTGAGCAATATTATCGAGACCTGATGACAAATTTCGTGAGCGAAAAATTAAAAGAGGGTGAATTTTATATCGGTCCGGAATTATTTGATAACGAAATGAAATCCGGACAGTTTACACTGCCTGCTGGCACAACGCTTGTTCCACACCTTTTTCTTTATAAAGTTGTAAAAGAAAATAGGTACTATGAAGCACCATTGCCTGGTTATACATTTCGAGAAACGGATTTTGAAAACAAATACACTGAAAATTTGAAGAATTTCGCAGCTATTGTTCACACCAATCGAGCTTTGTATGAGCTTCAATTCGGATTTGAAAACAAGGCGGCTTTATATACAAAAAAGGCAGTTGAAATTTCGAAAAACCTCAGACTGCCTGTTCAATTGCAAAAATTATTGTGATTGCCTAATCTTCAATCGCATCCAGCAATTCTTCTTTTCTATCCTCTGAAAGTTCATCTTCTGTGCGAAAGGATTGAAGTAAAACGTCAACTTGCTGAATCAGCTTCTTCTTATAATATTTCGGGGCGTAAATAGATCCATCAAGCATATAAAATCTGCCGGATTTTTCATCATAAAAACTATAATTTACGAACGGTCCGCCCATACTTTTATCGTTCATGTGCCATAATCCTTGAGTCATAAGCGCATAACGTCCACGGAAATTTACCTCTGATGTTTTTCTGTAATGTTCTGCGATCATCACATAGCTTTTTTCATCTGAGGTCAAAAGTCGTTTTTTGGTAATCCGGTCTCTAATAGCTAAAACTGAGTCTTCATTTAGTAATTCCGGTGAGGCATTTTCAATCCAGTGCACAAATATCCACCGCTCCATATCTGATCCCGGAGCTCTTCTTAACCAAACAAAATTATCTTCGGGTTTATCCAAAGCAAGATGGAAATCAATCTGGACATATATTACCCAGCCATATTCGTTTAATATTTTGCCTTGAATTTCTCGTCTTTCATATTTTTTCGAATATAAATTTCCATACAATCGTTCATTCGAAATTTTCCTAAAAACGTAAAGCAGATCTTCATTATTTAAAAGAACGTCGTTTTTTAATTGTTCCATCGTCGGTGCGCTAAGTATCATTACCATCTGACCCGCAGCCCATAAATCGCGTTTTTTTATTACGAACTCTTCTCCACTTTCAAACAAACTCTGGACTGTAGAATCAATGATAGAACTTATATAAGTGGAGACGTCGGAACCCGAATTTAGTGGAGCGACAATTATAATATTCTTCCGATTTTTATACTTGGGCAGTTCTTGTATGTTTTTATGTGTGAGTTTAAATAAATTTTCAGGCTGAGGCGTAAAAATTGTTTTGCCAAAAATCTGAAGTAATTCCGCCTCAATTTCAAAATATTCTGTCGAATCGGCAAAAACATAAATTTCATCTTCTTCACCGATCGCGCGTCTTTTCTGATCACAAGCATTTAGAACGAGGAACAAAAGAGGCAGCAATAAAATTATGGATCGGGAAACATTGTTGGGTGATTGTAAAAGTCGAATCATGATAACTCGGATTAATAATAAATTATCTGTTTAACACTAGAAATGAAATTGAGTTTCAGAAACTAAGTATACTAATTACTGCGGAACATTTGGATAAATAATGGCGACATCTGGCAAAAATATTGTGAATAAAACCCATAAAGTACCTCCGATTGAAAGAGGTATGGCAAAGTTATCATCAAGAAAACCATAGGATATATTTTCACTAAGTGCTCCGACGGCAATAGCGATAGCCGCAAATAAATATTCAACCGGGTAAGTTGTAACATTCGGAGTCAAAAAAACAAGAACTAATCCAACAATAAAAAACGTGAGTGTTCCTTCGAGACTTTTTGCGAGAAATTTGGTCTTCCCAAATCTTCTGCCTACTAATGCAGCCGCAAGATCGCATAAAATTAGTGAAGCAATTGCCAGAATAGCGAACGGTTTTGGAAAAATAATGACGGTTATCAATACTCCCAGAAAAACGTAACTGGCGCCGCTTAAATTTTTCTTGATTGTATCTTTTTCGTGTTCTCGAAGCAAACTTCCGAATAATCTGTTAAAAAGATCACCAAGCGGAGTAAAATAGTGTCTGCCAAAATCGATTAATAGCGAAAAAGCAGTAAGAGGGATTAAAATTTGAAGCATCAATTCGGTGGATAAATAATAATATCCGACGGCAAAAGAAAGGGAACACAAATGTATTCCCTTTCTCATCAGTTCAAACTTATAATCTATTGAACCGGGATCATTTTTTGTCATCTTTTTCTTCATCGGATTCGGGAGATTTTTCAGATTCATCTCCAGATCGTTTCTTTTTATCCTTCATAAGTTTCTTAACATGATCGGGAACTTCAACTTCAGTTTCGTCCGATTTTGATTTTTCATCATCTTTGTTTTTTTTCATCGGAGGTAACTCTTCACCATTTACGATTTTGTTAATTTCGTCAGCGTCAAGAATTTCCCTCTCCAAAAGTTCGAGCGAAAGTTTATGAAGCATATCAATATTTTCTCTCAATATTGCTTCGGCCTTTTTCATGCAGGTATCAATTATTTTTTTGATTTCAGCATCAATATCTTGGGCGGTTTTTTCAGAAAAATCTTTCGATTTTGTCACTTCCCTGCCAAGAAATAATTCTTGTTCGTTAGTACCATAGGATAAAGGACCAAGTTTTTCACTCATTCCCCATTCACAAACCATTTTGCGAGCAATGCTGGTCGATTTTTCGATATCATTTCCGGCACCGGTTGTATATCTGTTAAAAACAACCATCTCAGCTGCACGACCACCGAGAGCATAAGTAATCATCGCTTCAAGATATTCACGCGAATATGTATGCTTCTCATCAACCGGGAGGTAAGTAGTTACACCTAATGCTCTTCCCCTTGGGATAATTGTAACTTTATGAACCGGATCGGATTCTGGAATTTTCAATGCGACTAGAACGTGTCCAATTTCATGATAGGAAGTAAGTTTCTTTTCCTTTTCGGAAATAATCATACTCTTTCTTTCCATTCCCATCATTACTTTATCTTTTGCTTCCTCAAAATCCTCCGTATTTACGTTCTTCTTGTTTTTTCTTGCAGCAAGTAATGCGGCTTCGTTAACAAGATTCGCCAATTCAGCACCGGCTAATCCGGGGGTTCCTTTAGCTAATGTTTTCAAATCAACTTCAGGATCCAAAGGAATTTTTCTTGTATGAACTTTTAGAATTCCTTCTCTACCATTTACATCCGGCCGATCTACAACTACTTGTCGATCGAATCTTCCGGGTCTGAGAAGCGCGGGATCAAGAACATCCGGTCTGTTAGTAGCAGCGATAATTATTACGCCACTATTTTGTTCGAAACCATCCATCTCAACCAAGAGCGCGTTTAGAGTTTGCTCTCTTTCATCATGTCCGCCACCTAATCCTGCTCCGCGATGTCTTCCAACGGCATCAATCTCATCAATAAAAATTATACACGGCGCACTTTTTTTACCTTGTTCAAAAAGATCACGGACTCTGCTCGCACCAACACCAACAAACATCTCCACGAAGTCCGCACCGGAAATTGAGAAGAAAGGAACCCCCGCCTCCCCTGCTACCGCTCTTGCTAATAAAGTTTTACCGGTTCCCGGAGGTCCCAACAAAAGAACACCACGCGGAATTTTACCACCCAGTTTTTGAAATTTGGTAGGCTCTTTTAAAAATTCGATAATTTCTTCAAGCTCTTGCTTAGCTTCATCCGCTCCGGCAACATCTTTAAATGTTACTTTTATTTGCGATTCAGAAACGAGCTTTGCACGGCTTTTACCGAAATTAAATATTCCTTTCGAACCACCGGCTCCCTGCATTCTTCGCATAAAAAGAATCCAAACTGCGATAATCAAAATCCAGGGGATAAACCCTAATATCACCGTAAGCCATTCGTTGGAGTCTTTAACAAAGGTGTACTTAATGTTATTCTCTTTCCAAACTTTCACTTGTTCTTGAACGATTGGTTCAACCATAACAACAGTGAATTTGGTAAACTTGACATAAGTATTGTTAACAAGAATTCTTTCTTCCGATTTCAGAGTTCCTTCAAATACATAATCGTTAATATCACTTTTAATAATGCGTGCTTCAGCAATTTTATCCTTTTCGATAAAACTCTCATACACATCATAAGTAACTTCGGTAGCACTTGAAGTTTCTGTTTTCATTAATTGCATAACAACAACTGCAGCAATTATTACAAATCCCCAGCTTAAAACTGTTTTGATGATTTTCGACCAATCAAAATCATCTGGCTTCTGAGGTCCGCCATTTCCTTTCTTTTTTGGAGTTTTATTAGAATTATTCGCCATTAAGAAAAATTCCCTTCATTTACGAATTACAAAAAATCATTAGTCTTTTAGCATATATATTGACCTTAAGTTCCTATACCGTTGGGCATAATCCAATCCGTACCCAATTACAAACTTATTTGGTATTTCGAACCCAATATAATCAATATTTACCTTATATTTAAGGCTGTCGGGTTTCATCAGCAGTGAAACAACCTTCATACTTGCGGGCAAAAATCTCGCCATCAATTCTTCAATAAATTTAATTGAAAGCCCCGAATCGACAATATCTTCGACAATTATAACATGCCGTTCCTTTATATCAGCATTCAATTCTTTTACTAATTTCACTTCCCCGGAAGAAATTTTTGAATCGCCATAGCTTGAAAGTTTGAAAAAATCAATTTCACATTGTACAGTGATATTTTTAACAAGATCCGACATAAAAATAAAGGATCCGTTCAAAACGCCAATTATAATAGGAAGTTTAGATTTATAGTCAACATTAATTTCTTCCGCAATTTCAACTATGCGTTTTTGAATAACAGTTTCAGTTAAGAACGGTACAAAAACTTCATTCCCAATAATTAACTCATCAACTATATTTTTTTCTGCCATAAACGCATCACATTTTTAGATTTATCAGTTAGTTTAAATCGATCGTCTATTCTCATCCCGACAACCCATAGAACATTCCCTTTATTTACTAATACAGATTGATTTCGGCGATCTCTCGAATCAACCTTTTCGTCCGTTAAAAAGTCGGAAATTTTTTTAAAATTCTGTAACCCTAAAGGTCGGAACTTGTCACCGTAATTCCAACGCCTAATTATGAATTTATCAGAACATCCATCAGCGCAAATAAATTCATTATTTCTATTAAATTTTATTTTTTCATTTTGCTCTAAATTATCGATCTTAATTTTCCGGTCAAGAAATTCTACCCACTTTCCTAAAGGTACGATCAACTCTTCTGTTTCGACTTCCGCTTTAGCTTTACGAAAGCTGATTCTTCCTCTTTCTCTTACAACTTCAATTTTTCCGCTTAAGTATAAATATTTACCGACTTGTTGACCCGCCAACTTAACTATCGAGTTTGAGTCTATTTGCGACAGAGTCTTATTAAAATGAGACTTTACTTTTTTACGAACAATTTCTTTAAAAACATTCGCATCAAAATCGTTTATCACTTTGATTGAAACGGAAAATGATTCTCCTACTTCGAAAATATGTTTGCGTTCGAGATAAGAAATAAAAAACGAATTCAACTCTTCAGACTTTCGCAGGTTCTGTGAAGTAACCAAAATCGATTTTTCAACATTTGGGTTTATTCGTTCTTTTAACTCTGATAAAACTTTATGTCGAATGAAATTTCGATCATACTCCAGTGAATCATTTGAAAAATCTGTTCTATAGTCAATTCCATTAATTTTCAAATATTCGAATATTTCCGCTTTTGTAATTGCTAAAAATGGACGAATAATATTCCCTCTAATTGGTGGAATTCCGGAAATGCCTTGAATTCCGGTCCCTTTACTCAAATTAAAAAGAACTGTTTCAGCATTATCGCTGCAAGTGTGAGCAGTTACTATTTTAGAAAAACCATGCTTACTCGATAAGGAATCAAAATATTTATATCTTTCATTTCGTGCAGCGGTCTCGAGCGATTCTTTTCTATTTTTTGAGAGTTTTGCGATATTCACTTTTCGGGAATAAAAAGGTATACCCCAATCAACGCAAATCTTGCCGCAAAACTCTTCATCACCATCACTTTCCGCTCCTCTTAAATTATGATTAAGATGAGCCGCAGAGAGGGATACTTTATACCTGCTGAGATATTTTGTAAAAAAATATATTGCAAAAACTGAATCAGCACCACCACTTAAACCAATAAGAAGCGAATCACCGTCCGAAATCATTCTTTCGGAATCGATGAATTTAATTACGCGTTGCTCTATAGTTTTTGGATGCATTTACAAATACATATTGTAAATGAAATTAATTAAGATATGGCGAGAATTTCGAAATTCAGAGTGCCCGCAGGTGCTTTAACAGAAACTTTTTCACCAACTTTTTTCCCAACCAATGAATTGCCGACCGGTGAATTTATAGCAATTTTCCCTTTTTGAAGATCCGCTTCTTCCTGGGAAACAATCTGGTATTCAAAATCTTTTTGCGTTCCCAAATTTCTTACTTTCACCCTTGATAAAATATGAACTTCTTCGTGGTTCATATTTGATGTATCAATAATACTAGCTTTAGAAAGCATTTCTTCCAACTTGCTAATCTTTAATTCCAGCAGACCTTGTTCCTCTTTTGCCGCATCATACTCAGCGTTTTCTGATAAATCGCCATGCGATCGCGCCTCAGCAATTCTTTCCGCAACACCTTTTCTCCCCTCTGTCTTCAAATCCTTTAGTTCGTGCTCTAATTCGTGAAGACGCTCCTTGCTCAGATAAACAAAGTTCGCCACAATTACTCCTACAATTAATATTTATTTAAAAAAAATCACCACTGCATTTGCAGTGGCTTTACAAAAGTAAAAATTTTATTTCTCGCTTTCAATCTCTGTCTTAAATTAGATTAGTCAAGCAATTCATCAACTCTACAAACAGTTTTGAAGTTACAATATTTACACGCTTTTTCCTTGTAATTCTCTAATTGAGTGATATTAAATCTGCCCGATGTTATTGAGTTTACATACTCTTTAATTTTTTCATTCGCGGTTTCAATTAATTTGTAATTCATTTCATAAACCTCGTTATCCGATAATTTTTTCCGGGAAACCTTTACGACTGTTTTACCGAATGAATCCGGATCATATTTTAGTGAATATATGTAAGGAAAATGTGGCTCGAATTTTGCATTTTTTCGCTCATTCAATAATTTTGATGTGGCATACATATAAATAGGAATTTGAAGAGCGATCCCGGATTCCAAATCTTGCTGAGTCGGTTTATTTAATCCAAGTTTGTAGTCGACAATGCTATATTCCTGCTTTTGCTCATTTAGGTCGATTCTATCAATTTTCCCTCTGATTTTGACGTCATTCACTTCAAGTGGGTTTTCACTGCTCAGTAATTCGTCATTTTTCCCCGGGGTTTTTCCACCAAAGGAAACTTCGAAATGTGAGGGTACAAATCCATTCTCCTCATTTCTTTCTGTTTCAAGAAATTTATATAAAATTGAATCTCTGTAATCACCGTTCATACCAAATATTTTTTCTCTTGCCGCAAATTTTGAAATTGACTGCGAGCCATATTGAGAATAAATCTCCTCGGCTATTTCAAATATTTGCTCCAACGCATAATTAAAAACAGAATCATTACAGTTTTGAAGCACTATCTGTTCATTTGTAATTTTTGAATAAAACTCAAAAAAAGTATTATGAAGAATTAACCCGATTTCCGTCAGTTCAAATTCTTCGGTCGGTTCCTCTTCGTTGCTCAATTTTAATATTCTCTCCAGAAAAAACTGCATGGGACATTTTGCGTACGATTCAAGTTGTGAAATTGAATACGTACGATCAGATAATTTTGCCAGTGTTTCTTTTGCCTCACCCGAAATTATTTCATAAGGAGAGATTAAAAAACCATTGTAAACTGAGTCAGAGAAGGGGGAGTCTAATCGAATTTTGTTAATATTTAATATTTTGGTAATCGCAGTTTTAAGTTGGGGCTGCTGTGTCTGAAAGTGGTCACTCAGGCTCTTAAAGTTGAGCAAATAATCTTTCATATTATATATTAAAGACTGATACTCTTTTTTATCGATTTCTTGAATCTTAACTATTTGTTCTAATTCATCCAGCAGAATTGATTTGGAAAGCTGCCTTTCTCCTTCAAACAGTGGGTAAGAAAGAGTAAGCCTCTTCTCCCACGCATTTAGACTTTGATAAAAATGAAACCTTTCCTCAGTTTGATGATTCCTTTCTTTCTTCCGAAAATCTCCCGAAAGAAAAAACTCCGGGTTATATTTTAGGGGGAAATTCCCATCATAGAGACCGCCGATAAAAAGATAATCAAACTTCAGTCCTCGGATTTCATTTACCGTTGTAAGAAGAACTCCGTGATCGGATCTTTCTTTTGTATTATATCTGGCCCAATTGCAAGCTGTCCTTAGTTGATAAAGATAGTAGTCAAAATCTTTTTGCTCACCATTGGAATAAATTTGGAATAATCCGAACAACTCATTTACCATCTCAACAAAAAGTGTAACCGATTTTATGTTTTGTTCGGCAAACTCATCATTCAAGTTTAAAACTGTTTTATTTATACCTAATACTTGTATTAAATTGAAGAGCGCCTCTTTAAACCGGATCGGATTTAATTTTTCTTTGAAGGGTTGTAGCAATTCGTCAATTCTTAATAAATCTGATTTTGCATTCTTTAGATTCTGAATAATTTCATCCACCGCGTAATCATCATCTATTTCTTTAAGGTATTTTATTCTTTCATCAATCGAATTTATCCAATTCTTAAAGCCGGAAGTAACTTTAAGTGCTGACGCTGAATTTAGAATTGAATTGATGTTGAGATCAATATCAATAAACGATGAGTTGAGCGCTTTGGCAATTGACTTATAGTAAAAATCATTTTCGAGAATTTCCAAAAAACTGAGAACAGCGATAACCGGCTGCGCGTTTGATAACTTCAAACGATCAGTCAAATTGAAAGGAATTCCATTTAATATAAATGTGCTTCGCAAAAGCTGCGAATAATTATCAATATTATTAAAAACAACCGCAATGTGTGAAGGATTTACGCATTCCGAAGTGATCAAAGTTTTTATTGATGAAGCAATAAACTGAACCTCTTCTTCAAAATCTATCGCCTCAATACTGAAAATATTTTCATCCAAAAATTCCGGAGCCGTAACCGGTTGAAGCTTATTGAAGAAGTTTTTCCTAAAATAATCTGTGAAGATCGATCGCTCACCATTCGTTAAACCCGAAACTTCACGAAACCCAAAAGCCACTAATTTCGAATGAGTGTTATCTAAATGCGCGAAGAGTAATTCATTCTTTTCATAATAGTCCAAATTGATAAAAACTCTCACTCCATCAACCGAGTCCAATTTTTTAAGTATTTCAATCTCCGGTGATGTAAACTCATCAAAGCCATCAATAATTATCAAATCGACTTTAGAATAAATGGTTCGAAAATGATTCCCAAAATTTTCCGGTTTCACTAACGAAAGTGAATGGTATAGATCGCCTATTTCGTAAGCGCGCGCTTCCGAACAAAATTTTTGATATTGTTCGTAAATTTTTGATACATCAGAAGCTTTTAATCTTTCATCTGCTTCCAATCCAAGAGCAAGTTGCGCCAGACCTTCGGGCGTTAAGCCTTGCTTTTTATACTCGGATATCGCGTTTTTTATTTTATCCAAAGTTCCAAAAGGGATTCCGGCCTTATATTTTGAGAAGTAATCCAGATCAACTTTTTCAACGCTGAGTGATATAAATACAGATGCAGCAGCATCACTTAAAACTGTAAAATTCTCAGCTTGCATTAGCAGCTTTTCGGATAATGTTGTAAGTGTTTCCAAATTAATCGAAGTAGCGCTTTCATTTTCGGAACTTGAAATGATAACTTTTTTAAGTTTACGCACTCTCCGGTTTGTGGGAACAATCCACAATAATTTTCGAGTATCGCCGCGACTGATATATTTATCCCGCAACTCCTCCAGATCAATTTCAGAAATATATTCCTTCGAAAGTATCAGATTATTACCTTTTCTTAATAACTATCAATTTTTCTCTTCCAATCCTTGGTTTAATGGAACCGGGATTAGCTTCTATCTTTATAATTTCGCCAAATTTTGTAAACATTTCTAAAAAGATATCCAACTCTAATCCAAACGGCGGACCTCCGATCCTTTTCTCAATTGGAAAAAGTAACGATATTAATTTTCCACCACTTTTAAGCATCCCAAAACTATTTTTAATCAACAATGGCACATGATTGGGATGGACGGCACAGAAAGTAACATATTCGAATAAGTAATCAAATGAGTTAGCATATTTGCCAATTTCTTTTAACAAATCTAAATTGATAAATTTTGCCTTCATATTTTGATCGGACGCTTTATTTCTTGCCGCTCGAAGAACGGATTCAGAGAAATCAAATCCTGTTACATCAAGCCCTTTGCCGGAATAATAAATCACATCATCACCCTTCCCGCATCCGATAAAAGCTATCTTTGAAAAAGGGTCAAATTTTTCCTCCTCGAGTAATCGAACAAAAGCCGGCGTTGTTGTGTTTAAACTCCAGCGATCCGAATTTGTCGAGTATTTTGAATCCCAAAATCGAGGCTCGGAAAGTAGTGTAATTATCACTCCATTGACAATTTTGTAAAGTTGTTTTTTAATATATTATAATTATCTTTCAGAAAAAATCTGAAGCTTTGCGGGGGCAAAAATGAAAAAATTATTATTAATATTTGTTTTTTTACCGCTTCTTTTTACAAGCGGTCAAAAAATCGGGAAACTTGCGGCAGAGAAACCACCGGAACAATTTCCTCCTAATTCATGGGGCGCGGATATTATGTTCGGCGAAGGCGGATTTGGTTTGGGCACTTTTTATCGCAAATCTTTCAGCCTCGATCTAAAAGGGTTTATCGATTTTTCCATTTCCGAATCTAAAGATGATCGGGAGTTCGAATACATCGATTATTTTGGTAATTCTTACACTGTCGGCAAAAAAAATCGAGTATTTATTCTTCCACTAAATTTTGGATTGCAATACAGACTCTTCACCAATGAAATTACTGACAACCTCAGGCCCTACATCAATTTTGGAGTCGGCCCAACTTTTGTTGTTTCCACTCCTTATGAGAAAGAATTCTTTGCGAGTTTCGGCCAAGCTGATTTTAGAGTTGCTGCGGGAGGTTACATCGGTTTTGGAGCCAATTTCGGATTAAGTAAGGAAAGTTTACTTGGGTTAAATGTTCGTTACTACTTTGCAAGACTTTTTGATGAAGGTGTCGAGAGCTTGTATGGCAAAACTCGAAAAGATCTTGGCGGTTTTTACGTTACACTTAATATTGGAATGATGTACTAAATCTCAGGGCAGATTAGTTAATTTGAAAGGCTGATTTGATTTTTCAAATCAGCCTATTTTTTGTTTAACTTTTCCATTTAATTGTGCAGCCAATTGTAAAAGTTTCAGGTACAGAAACTTCTTTTCCCGCCAATAATTCATCAATTGCATCTCTCAAATAACCGGTTTGGACTGCGTTTTCATCTTTCCAATTATCATCAATTTTCCCATGGAATTTTAATTCTCGATTCTCATCAAATAAAAATATTTCCGGTGTGTGGGTCGCGTCAAACTTTTGTGCAATCGATTGATCATCATCCCTCAGATATGGGAAATTAAAACCGCGTTCTAACGCTCTTTCTTTCATTTTTTCGAACGAATCATCCGGATAATTAACTTCATCGTTTGAGTTAATCACCAAAACTTGCAAATCCGCAGAATAGTCGTTTTGAATTGTTTTGATTCTTTCTTCATAAGCTTGAACGTACGGACAGTGATTACATCCGAAAATCACTAACAATAATTTTTTCTCATCATAATCTGAACTTTTGCGAATTGCATCATCCACTCCTCTCAGTTCAAACGATGGTAGCGCGGAGCCAATTTTTAGTTTATCTGTTGCCATTTTTCCTCTCAATTTTGATTGAAATAATTGATAAATATAACTATGCTTTGGCAGTAATAACAGGCTATATAAAATGGTAAGCAAGAAGACTACAAATAAAATCTTTGCAGAACTAATTTTTAGAGAGTATGAGCGTTTTTATCAAAGTGGATTCGAAAATTTTTACGTCGAACCAAAAAAGCTTGCATCACATTTAGATAATTTTAAAAATTCGCAAAAACTAAAAGTCTGCCAGATCGGATCATCTTTAGAAGGACGGTCAATCAATAAAATAGTTATTGGAAACGGTCCCGCTAACGTTTTGCTTTGGTCACAAATGCACGGCGACGAATCAACAGCAACTCGAGCCATATTGGATATTCTCAATTTCTTCGAAAAAGAAAATGAATTCGATGAAATTAAGCAGGATATTCTCGAAAAAATAACGATAACTATCATTCCGATGTTAAACCCTGATGGCGCTAAAAAATTTACGAGAAGAAACGCCCAGCAAATTGATCTCAATCGTGATGCAGTCGCTCTTCAATCTCCCGAAGCGAATTTATTGTTTGAGGAGAAAAGCAGATTGGCACCCGGGCTCTGTCTCAATCTGCATGATCAAGAAAATAAATACTCCGTTGGTTTTACAAATAATGCTCCCGTAATTTCGTTTCTGGCAACAACTTTTAATAAAGAAAAGGATTTAAACGAGTCCCGGAAAACAGCAATGAAAATTATTGCCGAGTGTGCCGACATTCTTTCTGATAATGTTCCCGGGCATATTTCACGGTATGATGATATGTTTGAACCGCGTGGATTTGGTGATAATTTTGCCCTTGCCGGAATTCCGTTGATTTTAATTGAATCAGGCTGGTGGAAAAATGATTTCCATAAAGAATATGTCAGAAAACTAAATTTCGTTACCATATTATCCATTTTCAGAAGTTTTGCTAAAGCCATTTACAACCATTTTCTGATCGAGGATTATTCTCAGATACCCGAAAATGTCGATAGGATGAATGATTTGATCATCCGGAACGTTAGATATTATGTAGGAGATGTTTTCTCTAAGATTGATATTTCTATTAAACACAAATGGGATTTTAACCACAATAGGAATAAATTCTTCCGAAAGTCCATAATTGCGGATCTGGGTGACCTTTCAACGCAAACAGCGGAGAAAGAAGTTAACTTAAGTGGTTATAGGATTTTTTCACCCAAAGTAAGTGATTATGAATATTCATCCGATACATTCCCAACAGAGGAGCAAATAATCGAATTGATAAAATCCGATGTTATGTTCGTTCGGTTGAAGGAGAAATCGGACGATAAATATTCTGAAAAACCAATAAATATTCTAAATCCGAATTCAACTTTAGATTCATCACTCAAGATTGACAATTACGCGAATTTGATCTTCAAAAAGGATAATGCCGAACCTTATTATTTGCTTAATGGTGAATTAATTAAACCTGGCATTGACTACTTTGAAAGCAACTGTTTGATTCTTTAGACATTTATTATATAAAAATTTTTAAGTAAATTGATGGTTTATTTACAAAAATCAAGATAATGACCAAAAAAGACCCAAAACTTTCTGAGAGTGAGCTCAGAATTAAATATAAAGAATTTGAAGAAGAAGCTGTTCCACACTCGGATGCCCTCTATAACTATGCGCTAAAAATGACCGGATCACCAGATGACGCAAGTGATTTGGTTCAGGAAACACTTCTACGCGCATTTAGATTCTTTGATAAATTTGAAAAAGGAACTAATTGTAAGGCATGGCTGTTTCGTATCTTGAAAAATACTTTTATTAACGATTATAGAAAAGTATCAAAAGAGCCGGACAAAGTTGATTATGATGACATTCAGAATTTTTACGAAAACATAAAATCAACTGATGTAAAGTCTCAGCATTTTGAAGAAGACGCTTTTAGTGATTTGCTCGACGACGACATTTCGGTCGCGATTACAAAATTACCCGAAGATTTTAGAACGGTAATAATTTTGAGTGATTTAGAAGGTTTCACTTATGAAGAAATTTCAGATTTTGTTGATTGCCCGATAGGCACCGTAAGATCGAGATTGCATAGAGCACGAAAAATGTTGTATGCCGAATTATATGGTTATGCGAAAGATAAAGGCTATGTAAACGAATTGTAAATTTAAGTTGAACAGGTATTAGTTTATGCTCGATAGAAATGAAACATATGAAAAATTAACCGCTGTTGTTGATCATGAAATTGCCGATAAGAAAGAACTGGCAGATCTGGAATATTTGATTAATAATGATGATGATTTCAAATATGAATATTTAGTCCAAAATTCGGTTAAAAACCTCCTAAAGAACAAATCTCACAAAATTAGCACACCATCAATCGTTTTAGAAAACGTAGAAAAGAGTATTTTTGGCCAAACTTATCAAACCGACAATAAAATAAATTGGCTTGATAGAATAACCGATTTTTTATTCACTCCGAAATATGCCTTCGGTGCCGCTTTAATTCTTGTTTTACTGATTATTTTTAATCTCTCATCAAACCTTAATTCTGATGAAATATTTATCTCGCAATCGGGAAACAACAACGCGATTCTTCAAGCACGAGATAATTACCACAAAATTCTCGCCGGCGAACTTGGTGTTCAATTTGCTTCCGATAATCCGGAAGCTGTAAGCAATTACTTTCAAAAATCCGGTGTAAATTATGCAACCATCGTGCCTTCATTCCCCAAATGGAATCTTTTGGGAGGTGTAGTTTCCGACCACGACGGAATAAAATTAGCGCATCAAGCTTATGCATCAGCCGATGGAGAAGTTTTGTATCTCTATCAAATTGATCAAAAATATTTTAAAGACAAAACTGTTTGTGTTTCGGATGATATGAATAAATATCTTGAAAGTAATTTATTCGCAAAACATAGGTTCGAAGACGAAGAGATGTATTGCTGGAAAATGAACGGCAAACTTTTTTTACTGGTCACCAATGAAGATCCCGCGCTAATCGAGGATGAATTTATTTCTAAATTTATGTAAGCAATTGCATATTCACCCATTTTCAGTTAAATTAGTTGACGTATTTTTTTAATGCAAAAAACCAAAGGCAGGTGAATTAGTTTGATCGGCATTAACGTTAATGAAAACGAAAACATTGATAGAGCTTTAAAAAGATTCAAGAAAAAATATGAACGTTCCGGTATTTTGAAAGAATACAAAAAACGAACATATTTTGTAAAACCTTCTATCGAAAATAGAATGAGTCGGCTTAAGGCCAAACGCCGTGCTGCTAAAGACAGTGTTAGAACAAGAAATTAGAATTCCTATTTGAGATTTATTTTACTCGAAAAAGATTATTCTGTTTTATGTTAAACCCTTTTCAGATTCTGGAGAGGGTTTTTTATTTTAAACAAGCAGTTTTATATTGATACCAAAATTGATACCAAGCATTTGTGTTCAATATTGGAATTTGGAAATGGCACAAATAAAAAAAGCCCGAAAATAATAAATTTTCGAGCTTTTTTTGTCGGGGTGGCAGGATTCGAACCTGCGACCTCCTGCTCCCAAAGCAGGCGCGCTAACCGGGCTACGCTACACCCCGTAATTTTTAATCCAGATAATAAATATATAGTTTTCCTATTTTGAAATCAAACACCTTCTTTCATTTTTTATCTACTTCAACAGTGTTATCTTTCATTTCCAAAATAACAGAACTATGATCTCATTCTTTCTCGCAAATAAATTCATTCGATCAAAAAGAAACAGCAATTTCCTTTCTTTTGTTTCAGCCATCTCTATCGGTGGAATTGCGGTTGGCGTTACAATTGTGATTTTAGCAATATCGATTCTGAATGGATTCGAATCAGTTATTTCGGATAAAATTATAAGTTTTAATTCTCACATTAAAATTACGACGTTCAGCAATCGACTCGTGGAAAATGATTCATCTGTAATTAGAATTTTACATGCAAAATTGGGTGATAATATTCAGAACATCGCACCATTTGTTGAAAAGGATGCATTAATTAAATTCGGACCAAAGTCAGAAGGTGTAAAACTAATTGGTTTATCGCGGGCTGATTTGAAAAATCTGATGCAGAAATTCGGGGTGGAGATTAAGGACGAAACTTCTGACGGAGTAATTTATGTCGGTAATAAATTAGCCGAAAAAATTTCAGCCGTAAACAATGCTGAAGTCCTAATCGCATCTCTCAGAAATGATCAACTTCCCTCTTTTCAAAATCCTCCTGCGGTGAAAAAATATGTAATTGACGCTCTGTTTGAGAGCGGGATGGCGGAATATGATGATTTGTTTGTGATTATGGAGATGTCCGAACTTCAAAAATTCTTAAACATTGGCGAATTGGTTTCCGGCTATAATATTCAACTTAATTCTTTAAATAATTTGGATACGTTCACAAACGAGATTGCGGAAGCCTTGAGTTACCCGTATTTTGTGAGAAATTTGTATCAACTTCACCGTAATATTTTCACTTGGATCGAATTGCAAAAAGAACCGATTCCGATTGTACTCGGATTAATAATCCTTGTTGCCGTTTTTAATATAATCGGAACTCTGTTGGTTTTGGTTTTAGATCGCACCAGCGATATAGGAATTCTACGTTCGGTTGGCGGAAACAAATCCCTCATTTACAAAATCATTCTTGGAAACGGATTGTTTGTAACAATCAGCGGAATCCTGATAGGCAATATTTTTTCTTTTTTGCTGAGTTTTGTTCAGAACGAAACAAATCTTATAAAACTTCCCGGCGAGATTTATTTTTTATCAAGTGTTCCAATTTCGATTGATTTGGGAAATTATTTATTAATCTCGATAATAACCGTTGCGCTTGGTTTTCTTGCTTCATTAATTCCCGCGAGAATCGCCGCAAACATCACTCCCGTTAACGCGATAAAATTCAAGTAAAATGATTAAACTATTTATAGCCATACGGTATCTTAAAGCGAAACATAAAATTAGTTTTATATCGATCATTTCGCTTTTATCCACTCTTGGCGTAGCGATCGGTGTTGCAGCGTTGGTGATTATTCTTTCGGTTTTTAACGGATTTGGAAATCTGGTAAATGAAAGTTTAATCAATTTTGATCCTCATGTACAGATTATGTTTAACGATTCGACCGAATCCGCTCAAATTGAAAATGTGAATAAATTATTAGATGACCGGGAAGAAATTGTTTCAACCGAGCAGTTCTTACAATCTAAATGTTTGCTTAAAGGAAAAAGAGGGTATGACGTAGTTGAGCTGAAAGGCATTGAAAATAATCGAGAGAGAAATTGGGGTGTGATTAATAAACTTATCGCCGGAAGATCACATTTTGATGAGAATTCACCGGAAAAAGAAATAATTATAAGTTTCCCGCTTGCGCTTAAACTTTCGGTGAGATTAGGAGATTCCCTTACAGCAATTTCTTTTTCAGAATTAGGCGAAAGCTTAACCAATTTTGTGCTTCCACGAAATGAACAATTTCGAATTGTTGGTATTTATGAAACAAACAATAAGGAGTTGGATTATCGATTTGCATTCACGAATATTGAATCAGCGAAGGATCTGCTGGCGGCAAAACAAATTTCCGGAATTGAAATTCGATTAACCGACCCGAATTTTGCGGCTGAGTTAAAGGACGAACTGCAACAAAGCTTTCGTGAAGCCAATTTTAAAGTTTACACTTGGTTCGATTTACACAAAGATTTGTTTGACGTAATGCTGATCGAAAGGTGGGCAGCTTACATTTTACTTACTTTAATAATTACTGTTGCGGTTTTTAATATTTTATCATCTTTAACAATGACGGTATTGGAAAAACAAAAAGATATCGGAATTCTTCGTTCACTCGGTTTAACTAAAAATGACATTAAAAATATTTTTATGTTCGAAGGAATGATCGCTGGAGTTTTAGGCACAATGTTAGGGTTATCGCTCGGATTACTGGTATGTTACCTTCAACTTGAATTTAATATTTATCCTCTCGATCCGACGAAATATATTATAGATTCATTACCAGTCGTTGTTAATCTCTCCGATCTGATAATTATCGCGTTTACCGCAATTACTTTAACATTTTTTGCGGCGTATTACCCCGCGAAAAAATCACTATCCATCAATTTAATTGAAGCTATTAAATGGGAATAATTTTAGAAGCCGAAAACATCAAAAAAAGTTATAACAAAAGCGACAAACAAAAACTCGAAGTTTTAAAAGGTGTTTCGCTCTCTGTTGAACAAAAACAAATTTCTATGATTATCGGTGCATCTGGAGCGGGCAAAAGCACTCTCCTGCACATTCTTGGCGGATTAGATGAACCTGATACCGGAAGCGTTATTCTTTCCGGACAAAATATTTTCAATCTGTCAGATAGAGAACTTTCGAAAGTTAGAAACACAGAAATTGGATTCGTTTTTCAATTTCATCATCTGCTTCCTGAATTTACGGCAATCGAAAACATCGCCATCCCGATGATGATCAATGGAAAATCAAAAAAAACATCTTTAGAAAAAGCCAAAAAGTTGATTAAAAGTGTCGGTCTTGAAGATCGTGAGGAGCACAAACCTGCCGAACTTTCAGGTGGTGAACAACAAAGAATTGCTGTTGCGCGAGCATTGATTAACGATCCCGAATTAATTCTTATGGATGAACCAACCGGAAACTTGGATAGCAAAAACAGCACCGAACTGCACGAACTTTTTCTTCAATTACGAGATGAGTTTAACCAAACTTTGCTGATCGTCTCTCACAATCCCGAACTGATAAAATTAGGCGATATCACTTTTGAAATGAAGGATGGAGTTTTAGTTGAATAAGGATTTATTTTAATCGAAACCGACCCTTTCGCAGGGAATTGGCAGGTTAGCGGAATTATTTTTTTCTCGGTTTTCAAAGCCCACACTTTGACACATGAGCCCGGCACACAACCAAGCTTAACCAACTTTTCGTTGTCACTATCTCATTCTCTCCACTTAATGTAGGTTTAACAAAATTGTAAAAAAGTCTGACTCGGATTCAAGGGCAAGGAGTGGTCCTCACCCTCCGAGTAATTGTCTTTTAGTGGATAAACGCTGTAATCGTAGGTTTCATTTGTTGTGTAATGGATGCTCACTATTCTTCCTAATCCGTACATGTTTACTCTTTTTATTTTGCCTAATTTTTTGTCATGGTATTTAGTCCTAAAATGAATTCGAAGACCATGACAGCGGTCGAAATTCGCCTTGTTCATAAACAGCTAATTCCTCTCCGTAAATGCCATTCAGATAGTAATTATCAGTTATTACATCACCCACCCGGTGTTTTTTATGTATGCGCATTCCGATGTCGTTGTATCTGGATTTTAGTGAATCGTTCCAGGCATAAGAGGGAGATATTTTACCTTAACTTGCCGATAGTCCCTTTATTATATATTTTTGTTCAATATTTCAATCAATAAAATCATGTCAACATTATGAAAACGCAAGATATAGTTATTGCCCATCCAAAGACAACTGAACAAGTAAATGCCCTGAAAGCTTTTATGCAAGCTCTTAAAATTAAATTTGAGATTTCTTCAAAGGAAAGTACTTACAACCCGGAGTTTGTTGCTAAAATTAAGAAAAGTGAACAAGAGTTTGAGGAAGGCAACTTTAAAAGAGTTGAGAAAAAGGATTTACATAAGTTCTTAGGCGTCTAAATGGCTTACCATTTAGAGTTTTCCAAACAAGCCGATAATGATATAGCTTTTCATAAAAAATCCGGTAATAAAACCGTTTTGAAAAAGTTACTCGTTCTTCTAGAAGAACTTACCGAACATCCTTTTACCGGAACCGGTAAACCTGAACAACTAAAATATGACCTTATTGGTTTTTGGTCACGCAGAATTAACAGAGAGCATCGTTTGGTTTATAAAGTTGTTGATGATAGAATATTAATTCATTCCGCTAAAGGGCATTATTTATAATATCCTTCAAGTTTTTCTTTTCCCATTTTTCTCTTGTCCACCGTTTTGCTGGGCGGATTTCATTTGAAAAAAATAAACTGTTTTCATTTTCTCATTTCTTTAATTTCTCACATGCAGTGATGTTAGGCAGTGGAATTTAGTGAAGCCAGGACGGCGGAACGTAATGAATGACGAACGAACGCAACGTACGATTTACTACCAAATGGCTTTTGTGCGCCTGCCCGCCAACGTTTTTGGGCGGGGAGTTTACATAACGCGTTTATGCGACTCCTTCCAGAACGACCATTTCCATGCCACTATCTCCTTCTCACCATCCAATTTTGAATAAACAAAACTGCGGAAAAGACTACACGAATTCAAAAGACGGCAGGCAGGCCCTCCTTCGCATATGTTCTGGCGGGCAAGCCAAATGGTCTTTTCTCGGCTGTCATGGTCCTTGGATTCGTTTTAAAGTTCGATACCGTGACAGCAAGAAATGCAATAAAAAAGCCGGGCAGAACCCGGCTTTAACATAGAGATTATATTAGGTCTCACACAAAAGATTTATGAATTTTTCTCGAAATCCGGATATGCTTCCATTCCGTGCTCACCAAGATCAAGACCATCGGTTTCTTCTTCGCTTGATACTCTTAATCCCATCGTTGCTTTTAAGATACCCCACAAAACTCCCGTGAATATGAGTGTAAAGGCTCCAACACTGGCAACACCAATAAATTGATTCCAAAGCTGATCCAATCCGGCTAAATCACCCCAGATACCAACTGCTAATGTTCCGAAGATACCGCAAACAAGGTGAACAGAAAGCGCACCAACTGGATCGTCAATTTTAATTTTGTCGAAAAAGATAACTGCAAAAACTACTATCACACCGGAAATTAATCCTATTACCATCGCGTCCAATGGAGACATTACATCTGCACCGGCTGTAATTCCCACAAGACCGGCAAGAATGCCGTTTAGTACCATAGAAAGATCGGGCTTTTTAGTATAACCCCAAGAAGCTAGCATTGCTCCCACTGCTCCGGTTGACGCCGCGAGTGAGGTTGTAACCAATACAAGTGAAACTAATCCGGGATCGGCAGAAAGTACTGAACCGCCGTTAAATCCGAACCAACCTAACCATAGTAAAAATACGCCGATTGCAGCGAGCGGCATACTGTGACCGGGAATCGGATGAATCTTGCTTCCTACATATTTCCCGAGTCTTGGACCCAAAAAGATAACACCCGTTAAAGCTCCCCATCCACCAACAGAGTGAACAAGAGTAGAACCCGCGAAATCGTAGAAACCTAATGCATCTAAGAATCCACCACCCCATTTCCACATTCCGGTAATCGGATATGCGATACCGACAAAAATTGTGGAAAAAACAAGAAATGATGATAATTTAATTCGTTCAGCGACAGCACCGGAAACAATTGTCGCGGCGGTTGCGGCGAACATTCCTTGGAAAAGGAAATCTGTCCAGTAGGTATAACCTTCACTATAAGCGGATGTTAATCCCGCTGCATCAGTTGAGATGAAGAATCCGGCAAATCCGAAAAAGCCGCCTCCCTCTCCACCGGGATACATTAGGTTGAATCCGACAAGCGCGTAAGTAATTAAACCGATACCCGGAATAATTGAGTTTTTGAATAAAATATTCACGGTGTTTTTAGATTGTGTCAAACCGGCTTCAAGAGATGCGAAACCGAGATGCATAATAAAAACCAGTGCTGTTGCCAGCATCATCCAAACGTTATTAACAGTAAACAATGCTGTTCCCGCTAATTCAGCTACTTCATTTTCCATTATTTATACTCCCTTTTTTAATAAACTTATTAAAGTGCGGTTTCGCCCGACTCTTCTGTACGAATTCTAATTGCTTCTTCAATTGATGTAATGAAAATTTTACCGTCACCAACTTCACCGGTTTTGGCAATTTTGATTATAACTTCGATTGCTTGCTCAACAAGCTCATCTTTACATACTACCTCAAGTTTTACTTTTGGAACGAACTCCAAATTGTACTCTGATCCTCGGTAAACTTCTTTATGACCTTTTTGACGGCCATAACCTCTTACTTCCGATACTGTAATACCGGAGAATCCGGCTTCTCTTAGTTCGGTTTGTATTTCCTCAAGTTTATGAGGCCTTACAATTGCTTCGACTTTTTTCATTACGCACCTACTTAATTTATTTAGTTGAATTAGTTAATTTGCATTAATTATTTAGTTAAACAGTGACAAAACTACAAAATTATTATGCGAAGTCAAGACTTTACTTTAAAAAAGATGTCATATTTTGTAAATAGATTTAACGGTTGTAACGAGTGGAAACGCTTTTTAACAAAAGGTAATCGTACCCTTAAGGTCACGATTGAGATTTTTAGTAATTAAAAGTCTTCGTCAATTTATTTGAGATGGCGTAGTTAACTGCGGTTTATTGCAATCCGATTAGCTATTGCCGATGTTCTCTAAAAATCTTACAACAAAGATGTACATTTTAAGTGTAATGGAATTTCTTTGAAAATTAATTATTAGGGATGCTTGAATCGGTTAACGACGGGGTGACATTTTGGGACGGGACACTCAGAATTGATTCCTAACTTCTAAATCCTGACTACGAATTGCTCGATCAATTTCCCCTAAAACCGGAATAAAAACGATCTGCTTTTTCAACTTTGATATCTTGGAGGTCGGGTGCTTTCATTCTAATTTCGAATCTATAACCTCTGAATGTGCCGAGCGGATTCCAGGTAAAATTCATTTCCCAACAATGCAGGTCTCGGAAAATCGTTATCTGTGGAGCAGTTAATTCTTTGTTTTCGATATCGTAATTTCCCCGAAAACGAATCTTCCAATATTCCGTTAAATTAATGCTACCTGTAATTCCCAAATTGGAACTGATACTTGGGTCTGAAGGTAATGGTTTGTTGAAATTATAATTGTAAGATAAACTAATGTCCCAAGGAATCGAAAAGTCTGCGTTTCCGGAATCGTACGGACCGATATAAAAATCATCCCGAAGTTCATTAAATTGATCGTTGGCGAGATCATTATCGGTTTCTTCTGCGGGTTCATCCTTCCCTTTTAACTTGTCTCCGGAAATAGAAGTTGAGAGTGAAAAACGAAATCTCGTTAATCTTAATAATCCCTTTCCATTTGAAGCAAGAAACTGATTGATTTTTCGATTCACATTATAATCGTAAAACGTATAATTACTGGAGCCATTAATATTGAGAAATTCCCCAATTTGTGTTCTGAACGAAAGACTCAAATCCGATAGTTTCAAACTATCCGCAGCAAAGTTATAATTTGTTGATGCACCAACATTTAACAAACGTATTTTTTCCTGTTGAGAAGTTGTATCAGTGGGATCTTTCATCGTTTTAATTTCGAAAATATTATCCAATGAAAACGATACACTCTGTCTTTCACCGGAACTTGCACCACCAAAAATTTCATTACCGAATTTATCATAACGAATAACATCTCCATCCGAAGTTGTATATTCATCATAATAACCCCAAGTGTCTTTTGAGAAATCCGGTGTGTAGCTGTAGGAAATACTTGGAGTTAATGTATGACGAAAAGCCTCTACACCAAGCAGATGAGGCTGCATTGTTCCATACAATTTAGTTGATGCCGAAAGGGAGAAATCAAAAGTTCGGACAGCGTTAATTTCGTGAATATCATCCGTTACCACAGTGTCTTTATATCCCGTCACAGCTCCAAACTCATCAAATTCTTCAACGAGATAATTTGTTCGTTTAATTCGTTTATTATACCACTTTTCCGAATATCCGAATCGCGGGGAAATATTAAAATATCCGATTTTTGGAGACAAACTGGATGAAATAGAATGCCTGAATCCACCTCTAATTTTTAACTCACCATCGGTCTTTTTTCGTTGATTTTTGAAATTAGCCGAATAATTAAATCCCATTTTTTCATACCAAGATTGATCCCGTTGAGACGCCGTTGATTTAAACGGATAACTTACCGGCATGTTAAAATTAACATTTGGGAGACTCTCGGTGATGTTTCCGGATTCAAGATTTTGTGTACGACTGTAGTTTACGGTTAGGCTGTTTCCCGATTCATCCCATCTTTTGCTCAATGTCGCGTTTGAAGTTACGTTTCTGGTAAGCTGGTCATTCAAAAAATTACTATTGTTTTGTAAATAGGTCGAGGATTGGAATTGAAGATTTGCGACAAGCCGCATAGTCGGATCAAAAGTCTGATTATGATTTATTCCAATATTCCAATCAACCCTCTCACTTCTGTCCGGATCGGAATCCTCGCCATAAATTATTTTTGAATACCCGGCGTTAATATTTCCACTCAACTCATACCGTTTGTTATATCTCGCTCTTCCCCTAAAACCATAACCACCTTTTGAATAATAATCTCCGTTAAGCGTAAGATCGTAATAATCTGAAAGCGCGAAATAGTAGCCAAAATTTCTAAAATATTGTCCGCGTAAATCGTTGGAGCCATAAGAAGGAATAATTATCCCGGAACGTCTTCCGGTTTCATTCGGGAAAACTCCGAATGGAATCGGAATGGGAATCGGTACTCCACCGACATGCATAAATATCCATTTTGCGACAATAAATTCATCTTTGATTACTTTCATTTCATCAGCAGTAAAGTAAGTATGGGGTGTATCTGCCTGACACGTTGTATAAATTCCATCCTCAATAAAAAATACATCCTTGTTAACTTTCTTAACTTTATCACCACGATAGGATTTATCTTCTTTCGAATTCTTCGCCATTGAGATAAAACCTTGAGCGGTTTTGAAGTTATATTTTATCTTATACCCTTCATAGTTTTCCGATCCTTCAACAAGTTTTGGAGTTTCAATTTCAACGTATTCTCCTTTTACCGAATCCATTCTTCCTTCGGCAAATAATTCATTCGTTGTAAAATCAAGATCAATTTTGCCGGAATTAAGTTCGGTATTTTTATATTTCAGCTCACCGGTGCCGTAAATAAATAGCTTTTTATCTTTCACATCAAAAATTAAAGAGTCTTTTGATGACGAATAAATTATCGCGTCTACATCAGATTTCCTTTTTGGGGTGATTGTGGAATCGGCAAAAACCGACAATGAATCTTGAAGTGTGTTTAAGGAATCAGTGAAATTAAGATCATTAGAAAGACCGGTTGATGAAGAATCAACTTGTGCAAAAATTAATTTTGACAATAAGCAAAAAATTATAAAAGTAGAATTCTTCATCAACCAAAAATATTAAGTAAGCTTTATACCGCAACTGAACTAATCAGTTTCAGATTAATTATATGTTGTGTTTACAATTGTGAGTTCACTCGGATATTGGTATTCTCCCAAGGGAGTATCCAGAACAGGTCGTGAAACTACTTTAATATTAGCCGGTGAACCTTGTTGACCACCCAATTTAAGTGCAAGATTTACAATTTCGCTCAAGCCTTGGTCATTAACTAATTTTAATAAATCAAATTCTACATCAACAGGAAACAAAGTTGATTCGCCACCACCCGGAACTTCAATCGGTTCGTTGATATTTCCCTTGAATGCTTCTTTGTCATTAAGTAAAAGCGTAAAAGGAAATGATTTTATTCTGATCATAGAGCTTGTGTAGCTTGATACCATTTTGTTAGAATTTAGGGCTTCAACATTTACCGTAAATTTCATCGGCATTTTACCGCTGGTAAGCATTGATGTTAACTTCACGATTTCCAATGCGCCGAAATCACTAAATTTTGATTTATCGGAAAGGTTCATTGAATTTAAGTTTACACCTTGAACTGAATGAATTTTGAATTTCAGTTTGGAAAAATCTTCCTGCATTTGTTTTACAACATTACAACCGTACAAACCGACAATTAATAACGCCGATAAAATTATTTTTTTCATGTTATTTGGTTCTCCTCAATTATACTTTCAATTATTCGTGCTACCCTTAATGCCTCCAATCCATCTTTGCCTGAAACAGTAGGGTTTTCTTTGTTAATTATACATTTAAGAAATAAATCCAATTCATATTGTAACGCATTTATTTCTTCAATTTCCGGTTGAAGATAAATTAAATTTTTCTTTCTTGTACCCGTTCCCATCGATCCGAATGAAATGTGTCCTTCGGCAAGTTCTGATTTGTCACCAACAATCCGGTAAACTTCGGGAGTACCGGTTGTAAAATCTAAGGACAAATAAGCATCTTTCTGGAAAATCCTCATTTTGCGCATTTTCTTTTGAGAGATTCTGCTCGCGGTAACATTTGCGACAGCGCCATTTTCAAATTCAATTCGTGCGTTCGCAATATCATAGGTTTCGGAAACAACCGCAACACCGTTCGCTTTAATTTCTTTTACCGGACTTTTAACGAAGCTCAATATCAAATCAATATCGTGGATCATCAAATCCAGAACCACCGCTACATCGGTTCCGCGAGTTGAAAATTGAGCCAATCTATCAGTCTGAATGAATGTCGGATTATCAATATATTTTGCAATCGCGAGAACTGCCGGATTAAATCGCTCGATATGACCGACTTGAATCTTCAAATTTTTTGATTCGGCAAGCGCCACAATTTCTTCAGCTTCTTTTGCTTTTGAAGTAATCGGTTTTTCGACAAAAACATGAACATTCTTTTCGAGTGCTTCTTTCATCAATTTATAATGCGCGCTTGTAGTGGCAGCGACCGAAACAGCGTCGATTTCATCCAGTAATTTATCAAAACTCTCGTACGACTTTGTTCCAAATTCGGTTGCGACACTGTTCGCAAGGTCGGCATCCGAATCGTATACACCAATAAATTCTGCAAATTCACTTTTGCTTAAAAAATTTGTATGAAGTTTCCCGAGATGCCCCGTTCCGATAACCCCGATTTTAATCTTTTGCATTTGCACCGGCTATGTTTTTGTATCCAATCATTTTTTTGTATCCGCCATTTTCGTCAGAATTGTAATAAAGAAAAATACTGTAGGAGTTTTCCGTTTCCCAAAAATTTCCTTCGAGATAATACCAATCTAAGAATCCGCTTGTCAAAACTACGTATTGATAGTCATAGATTCCCCTTTTTAATTCGATTACGCGCTTATAAATACCTTGTTCCTTAAATAACTCGAATTCAGGGAGAACGAGCCAATCGGTAAATGAACCGGCGATAAATACACGATCCCCAGGGTCTATATCAGGACTTAAAGTAAATTCGACATTTAGATAGTCAGCTTCCGGATTCTGATCGTTCATAAGTTTAAAACTGCCGTTCATGTCACGTTTTCCGGGTCGAAAGTATCTCGAGGTTTCGTACATATCAATTTGTGCTTTTACATCCGGCTCAATAAATCTTTTTGAATTTCGCAAATCCGTTTGTCTGTAATTATTTCCAGGGTATAAATCTCTCACAACAAATGAAAATCCTTTATATCCGTCAAACTCGTAGTATCTCAAATTATCAAACTCTTCCGTATCTAGTTTAATAGGACTATAAATTTTTCTGTTCTCTACTACTTCAATATGCGACACTTTGTTATAAAACAATTCATCAGGAAGTTCAAAATCAATAGTTAATTTCTGGGAACGTCCCTCGGTATTTTGCAGTGCGGTACTGCCGATTAATGTTTCCTTTTTAACAGCGGTTATTAATCTCACTTCGTTGGCGGTTACAAAAAATCCTCCGGAGTAATAGATCTTTGCCTCATCAAATCTATCAACAATAAAATACATCCATTTGCCAGGAAACGGGAACGTAACATTTTTATTCGGAAAGGATTTAGAAAAATGATAAGAAGCACCTGACACTGAAACGGGAAGATTTGTTAACCATATTTCATGATCTTTGTTGAAACCTGTATTTTCAAGGAAAAAATTCTCGTAAGGTCTCCAGTTTTCGTCACAAAATCGAAAGATAATTGAAAGATCGGGTTTCTCATTTGCGGATACATCAGCTTCAATTGTGATTGGTGCAATCGGGAAAGCACTTCCATAACTTGAACCGCCGAATGCAACAGATTTTACTACAACTTGGCCATTCGATGTTAATGTTGAAATGAATGCAAAAATTAGAAAGAATTTAAGAGCGAGCAATCTATTTTTTTGGTGGGGTTGATATATTAAAGTTAATATTAATTTCATGAATTCTTTACTTTTCTGAAAACTAAACAGAAATGTCCTTAATTATATCTCTAAATTTTAATATCAAAGTTACTCAACCAAATATTGTATTACAACGGAGAGATTAAGTAAGTTGAAATTCGATGACTTAAAAAACATTTAAAATAAAAAACGCGACGTAAAGCCGCGTTTTTCTAGATCACGATTTCAAGAATCTATCTGTTATCAACAAGTACATTGCCCCCCGATGTGGAACCCTTAATTTGATTTCCGCCGCCGTTGATTTCGCCTCTAATTCTGGTTTTCTTTTCGCTGCTAAGTCTTGTTCCTTCCGCCCGGCATTTTACCCTGCCGCCGCTAGTTCCTAAGGAAACATCAGCTTTAAACTCTCGTGGAATATAAATTTCAATATCGCCACCTGAAGTGCCTGCGTAAATTCCCATATTTTCACCTTTATAATCTATTTCAATATCTCCGCCTGAAGTACTGCAATCGATTTTCCCGTTTTCAGTGATTACTCTAATGTCCCCGCCGGAAGTTCCCGCTTCAACATTCCCTTCCCCTTTGGAAACGTCAATGTCGCCACCGGATGTTTTTAAAACTTTTTCGCCGAAGTGATTTATCGCTGAAACATCCCCGCCGGATGTGCCGGCGTGCAAATATCCTTTTAGATCTTCCACGGTTACATCCCCCCCGGATGTTCCGAGATATGCGTCAAATTGTTCGGGAACCATTACGAGATATTCTAACTTAATTGAGTTGAACCAACCCCAAGAATTACCCTCCTTTTCTCCTCGAATAGAAACCCCTTCAGAATCCTGATCGAAGAAAAATTCTATTTTGTCTTCGGCTTCTCTGTTTCCATTAATTTTAACGGAGACTTCGTTTTTGCTCCACGTTTTTACACGAATATCACCCACATCAGTTTTGATTCTCAACTTTTGACCCGGTTGAACATCGAAAGACTTATCATGAATAGTTCTACGGCTTTGTGCATTTGCGTCGGCAAATAGTAATAAAAGTCCGCCGGCAATGGCTAGAACCACGACTAAACTTATTTTTTTTGTCATCTCATTCTCCATTTTTCTCTAAATCCAAGGTAATTATCAGTTTGCTTACTATATTTGACTTTGACAGCGTAAAAAAGTTGTACGAAAAGATAAAAATTTACAGGCAATTATGAATTATATATTGGTTTTTTTGGGAGCAGGCATAGGCGGGACTTTGAGATATTTTATTTCCACTTTTCTTCAAAAAAATATTTCCGTTGTTATGCCTTTCGGAACTTTGCTTGTAAACTTTCTGGGAAGTTTTATTCTTGGATTTCTAATTTTTGGTCTCGACGAAAAACAGCTTGTCTCGCAGAAAATGAAAATCTTTCTTGGAATAGGCTTTTGCGGCGGATTAACAACCTTTTCAACTTTTTCGCTTGAGACTATAAATTTATTTCGCGACTACGAATTTTTGCTGGCTTCAATAAATGTAATAGCAAACGTAATATTGAGTTTATCGGCTATTTATCTTTCGTATATAATTACGAGGTAATAATGAAAAAAGAGATGAATGCAAAATTATTAAGAATCTTTATGGGAGAATCTCATAAAATCGGAGCAATTCCGGTTTATGAAAAAATTGTTGGAGAAGCTAAACTTAACGGACTTTCCGGAGCAACGGTTTATAAAGGCATTATGGGTTATGGAGGTGGTGGTAAAATCCACTCGGCAAAAGTTTTGGCGCTTGCTAATGATTTGCCTTTAATTATTGAAATTGTGGATTTAGAGGAAAAAATTGAAAAATTCTTGCCCATTTTAGACCGAATTTTTGAAGACGGTCGCGTGGAAGGATTGATAACGATGGAGCATGCAGAAATTATCAGATATACGATAGGGAAATTTGATTGAATATTAAACTAAGTATAATCGCAGTTTTACTTTTTTTGCCAACGCTGATATTACCGCAAAGTAAATATGATTTTAAACAAGCCGCAAACGAAACAAAAGAGTTTTTTAGAATTCCTTCAAACTGGGAATCAAAAGATTTTATTCTTGCCGCTTCATTATCCGCAGTTTCATATGGTTTAATGCATTTCGATGTGGATGTTAAAAATTTCGGTCAGGAAAACAACCAATATTCCGAAAGTATAATTGCTGAATTCGGAAGAATCTGGGGCGAACCGTATTTTACTTTTGGGATCGGAATCATCTCGATTATCACCGGAAATTCGAATGGAAATGTTGCAAATAAACAACTTGGATTCGAAATTTTGCAATCTTCACTCTATTCCGTTCTTGTGACGCAGACAATTAAAATGAGTATCGGAAGAGCCCGACCTTATATGAATGAAGGCGCCTTTTCGTTTTCACCCTTCCAATTGATAAACAACGACCGGTGGTCTTTTCCTTCAGGGCATACCACCCTCGCGTTTTCAATTTCGACAGTGCTCGCCACGAACGAAAAAAATGATTTATTAAAAATTGTCTATTTCATTCCGGCGGTTTTAACCGGAGCTTCAAGAATTTATCAGAATCATCATTGGTTATCGGATGTGTTTATGGGAGCCGCGATAGGATATTTTTGTGGAAGCTGGATTAATGATTTGCATGCTGAAACGGAGTTGGTAAATCCAACTCCGCCTATTCCAATATTAAATTTTACTTTTCAGTTTTAAGATTTATTTTCAGCTTTTTGAGAGGGTTTTTCATCCTCTACTTGTTTAATATCATCTTCAGTATCCTTAACCGCTTGTTTAAATTCTTTCATACCTTTGCCGAGTCCTTTAGCAAACTCAGGTATTTTTTTTGCTCCAAAAAGTACCAGAATTGCAAGCACAATAAGGATTATTTCAGTTGGGCCTAAATTTCCCATCTTTACCTCTAATTAATAAAAAAAATCAAATAATTTTCTAAAACTAATATCTTTCCACAAATATAGTAATCATTATACGATAAGTGAAATATCTATTTGCTACGACAATTCAAAATGGAATAAATTTGACCAGAGTTACTTTGCAATCCTTTACTTGAATTTCAAAAACAGCTTATATTTTCAATCAATTATCGGAATAAATGAAATGATCTGTTCAAATTTCAGATTAGAAATGTTATATTGGTGATCTAAAATTTTGAGGAAAGGTGCAGGAGTGGTTGAACTGGCTCGCCTGGAAAGCGTGTATACCTTCACGGGTATCGAGGGTTCGAATCCCTCTCTTTCCGCAAATTCTTTTATATAAAACAGCTTATCGGATTTTCACAGTTACTTTAATTGAAAATTAAGATCCGGTATTTTCATCAATCAGAAAACGATTTCGAGTGGTTAATCGGATTGCTACATCGGTGATGTTGAACTCACCTTTCCACTTGCACATGATTTAATAGCTCGGGTATTTAGACTTCCCTCAATATCGCGTCAACCAAATTCGATATATCTTGCCGCTGGAACGGTTTTGAAATATAATGGGAACAACCTGCTTCCAAAAATTCTTCTTTATCACCCGGCATCACGTAAGCAGTAGCTGCAACAATAGGAATGATTTCATAACCTTTTAATTTTCTGATCACCCTGGTTGCTTCTTTTCCATCCATTCCTTGTTTCAGATTAATATCCATAAAAATTAAATCATACTTTTTCGTTTCACAAAGTTTAATCGCGGAGCGGGCGTCTTCGACTCTTTCCAAATCGACTTGCCCGGAGATATATCTTTTAAGCACGGGATACACAATCGGGTCATCATCAACTAATAATGCAAGAGGTTTAACTGTTTTCTTGGCAGGGACGTATTTTTTTTCCGGTTGATTATTTGTGATTTGCTCTTCCGTGATTTCAACATCAGTCGCGAAAGGTAATTTTACATGAAATGTTGCACCTTTGCCAGGTTCGCTTTCTACATAAATCTCACCACCGAATTTTTCGACAAGTTTTTTGGTAATGTTTAATCCCAAACCGGTTCCTTCGAAGTTTCTACTCATACCTTCACTAACTTGCCTGAATTCTTCAAAAATTGTTTTAAGGTATTCTTCTGAGATACCAATTCCTGTATCCTTTACTTTTATTTCGGTATGGTTTTCTTTTACGGAGACATCAACAATAACTCCGCCTTCTCTAGTGAACTTAATAGCGTTATTGATTAGATTATTTAGTATTGTCCGATAAGCTCGTTCATCAGTATAAATTATTATTGAAGGATGACTGTACGTTGATTTTAAGTAAAGTCCTTTTTTTTCAGCAACTTTGCTAAAAAGATTAAGAGTTTCATCAGTCTCTTTAATTAAATCGATCTTCTCATAATTGAACTTCACATTTTCAGTTTCAAACTTTGACAAATCCAAAATAAGATTAAGAGTTTCCGACAAACGATTTCCGCTATTGTAAATATTTTCTGCCATTTCTTTTAAATCAGGTTCCTCCAAATCCTGCATCAGTAAATCGGCAAATCCATTTATCCCAATTAATGGAGTACGCAGCTCGTGGCTCATATTCGCAAGAAAGTTAGTTTTTAGCAGGTTCATTTCTTCGGCTTTTTCCTTTGACGCGATCAATTCATTAATCATTTCTCTTTTTTCTGTAATATCCCTAAGCACAGAAATCACCATATCACTCGTACCTGTCTCGCGAAGGAAGGATGTTTGTACATCACAATAAATTTTTGTTCTGTCTTTTCTAAGTAATTTTAACTCGGCTCTCACAAAAGGTTTATTTTCGTTTTTCGCTTCAGTTATCATTGTGCCGTATTTCAAGAATTCTTCTTTGGAAGAAAATAAAACCTGAGTTCCCTTACCGATTAGTTCATCCTGATCACAACCAAATAATTCCAGTACAGCTTTATTGATTCTTTGAATTTTTCTGTCGCGCATTGAAACAGTAAAAATCGCATCATTAACAGAATCAAATAATTTGGAAAGAAATTTTTCATTCTTCATTAATTTTTCTTTTGATTTTACTCTATCTGTTACATTCAGCAAAGTAAATATCAGTGATTCAACCTCCCCTTCAACGTCCAACAGCGGTACGAGGCTCCAATCCCAATATGATATTTCTCGATTGGAATTATTCATATCAAAAAATGGTCTTTCTATTGTGTAATAAGACGTTTTTGATTTCACAACTTCTTTAAAAATTTCTTTTGTGTCGTCGGAATGAAGATCAAAATGGTTATTGCCGATGTAGAAATCAACAGTACGACCTTCTGCGTTTGCGTAAGCTTCATTTACTCTGATATAATTGTAACTTTTATCAAGCAACGCGATTGAAGTCAAGGTATTTTGAAAAAATGATTCTAACAAAGTAGTTTTTTCTATCAGCTCTTCTTCATATAGTTTTCGCTCTGTAATATCCCGACCGATTGTTGAAAAATATTTTACCACTCCATCAGCCGATTTATGTGCGACAATTATTTGCGAAATTGGGGTTTCGGATCCATCTCTATGCAATAGTGCCGTCTCGCCTCTCCATATTCCTTCCTTGGCAGCAGTTGGTATTCCTTCTTCGAGGACTATGTTTCTTGCCCATTCCGGGTGGGATTCCGCGATAGAAATTTGTTTTTCATCAAAATCAGCAGCTAACCCCAACATTTTTTTCCCCGCTGTATTAGTAAAAATTGGACTCCCGTTGCTATCCGCGATAGCAACAAAATCCGGTGTTGCCTCCAAAATAGTTGTAAGCTGCCTCTGTTTTTCTTCGGATAGTTTACGTTCGGTTACATCTCGCTCAATTGCAAGATATCCCACAATTTTCCCGGTTTCATCATTTATCGGATTGATGGATGCTTCAATATAAATCAGCCGGTTGTCTTTTGTCTTATTTATAATCACGCAATTAACGGGTTTATTTGCGATTAAGTCTTTCCAAAAGTTTTCATAAAACTCTATAGATTGGGTTCCTGACTGTAAGACACGAGGTGTTTTCCCAATCACTTCTTCTTTTGAATAACCAAATATTTTTTCAAAGGCGGGATTTACATAAGTTATCACTCCATCTACATCCGTTAAATAAACCGCTTCACCTGAAAGTTCTATGCCCATTCTAAGTCTTACGATAAAATCCTGTGCGGATTTCAGGTTTGTAATATCTTCGGAAAGTATAAAAAGCCCTTCAGGAACAGGCTCAAAGCGTAAATTGAAAATTCTTTTTTCACCATTAAGGTATTCAAATTCATTTTCAAAATTTATCGGTTCCCGTGTCTCCATAGAATTTTTCAGCTTGCTAAACATTTCAGTATTCTCTATTCCGGGATAACATTCCACCATAGAATTGCCCATCAGTTCTTCGATTGTTTTTCTGCTGCTCACGAGTGCTGCTTTATTCAAATACAAATACTCATAATCAAAACCGATTATTTGACAACCTTCAATCAAATCATCCAAAGTAGAGCGAAGCCTCTCCTCGCTGTCTTTAATCCTTCTTGCCTGCTTGCGCCTTTCTGTTTCATCTTGGAATACGATAGACACTCCGATAATGGAGCTGTCCGCATCATAAGCAGGGGCACCCGTATCAATAACCGGTATTTCTCGTCCATCTCTCGTTATAAGGATTGTGTGGTTAGCTAATTCTTTTACAAGGCCGTACTTCAATATTTTTTCTAAAATGTTGTTTTCTCTAAAACCCGTTTGCTCATTTTTTATTTGGTAAACCTCATGTAAGTCATGCCCTCTTGCACTCCTTAAGTCCCACCCGGTTAAATCTTCGGCCATATTATTCAGATATTGCACCTTACCGTCAACATCAAGGGTTATTACTCCTTCACCGAGGCTGTCCATCGTAATCCTAAATTTCTCCTGCTGTCTCCATAATTCCTTCTCCTTTTTATATAGCCTCTTTGTTAAACTATTTTGTCGGTTTGAATAAATTAAATAAAGTCCGATACCTGTTATAATCATCAACAGCAAAACAATAAGACTAAGCGCCATCATCCTGGCAAATAGTCCGGCAAAAAGTTCTCGTTCATCAACTTTGGCAACAATATACCAATTGGTTTTTGGAATATCGGAAACGTAAGCAACAACATTTACGTTTCGGTAGTCTTTCCCTCTATAAATTCCGGTATACCCCTCTGCAGCTTTTGCTGCCGGCAAGTGGCTGAGTGACATAGGTAACACAAACTCTAATGCCGTATTTTTCCTGTGTCTTAATTCATTTAAGTAAATAATACTGCCGTCTTCAATACGGAAAAAGAATGTTTCGGATGTAGTGCTTGTTACAGGCCAGTGATTTATTGAGTGGTATATATTATCCTCTGGATCAATCAGAAAAGTAATTGATAACTGCTCTGCGTTTATCTCAGTTCTGATTGGGGCTATAAAGCCTAACAATATTTTATCGCCTAATGAATTTGATCTAAAAAAGTCTAATTCGACTATTTTATTTGAATTCGTAGTTTCAAATATTTTTTGACTTAAACTACTGTCTAGGTTTTTTAGAGATGGATTTGTCGAAGTAATTAGCTCCGCATCCGGAGTTGTTAAAATAATATCCGCGTAGTCATGTTCGACTTTGATGTTTTGAAGGACTTGGGTCAGCGCATCAAATGAGCTTGGTTCCCCGGTTAGAAGTGTTTGCTGAATTTCCCTTATTAGGAATGTGTTGTGAGAGAGTATCTCCGCGTCTACTTTTTCATCCGAATACCATTTAGATATCTGGTTTATTTTAAGTTTGGCAATTGATTCAAGCTCACTCTGTTTCTGCTTGATTAGTACCGTTTCTTCCTCTCGGTAATAAAAATATGCCGATATTGTAAAGATTACAGCAATTACTACATAGAGCCAGACAAATTTCCTTTTACCGTTCGTGACAGGTTTATTTTTAGCTGCCATCACAACACCTTTCTTAGCAAGCCTTTATAGATACTTAGCTGAATATGGAGGGGACGCTCGAAAAGCAAATAATAACTTGTTGATAATCGAAATCTTACCAAAGTGTTTGAAGTTATGCAAAAACACTTTTAAATGCGCAATTCACTTAAATCGGATGTGATGTTACTCACAAGCCGCAAAGTGAATGAGTGAAACCAAAAACTCCATTCTTTACGAAAAGTTGGAATTCACAAACACGGGATTGGGCATTTTCACTTTAATTTTACAATAAATCCATCAGTACACGAATTCGCCAATTGATTCATGCAATTATTGTCGATACCAAATTTCGAAGAACCACTTTAGTTTTTTTTATGAAGGATTACAGGAGAGAATAAAACCGACTTTTAGTTCATCGCGGCCATTTTTATATGTTTTGGTTTAAGGATTCCTTACGTGAAATGATCATAATCACGATCCAAAAAATTATAACTTTCCTCAGCTCTCAAAGCCCACATTTTGACAAATGAACTCGGCACACAACCAAACTTAACCACCATTTCCATGACACTATCTCCTTTTCACCACCAATTTTGGATAAACAAAACTTCGGAAAAGAATACACGAACTCAAGGGGAAGGAATCGTCCTTCCACTCCCAATAATTCCAAATTTATATATAGATTATGTGTTTTTTTTGCTAAATATTACAATTATAATTATAAGTACTATTCCTATTGAACTTATCCAGGCGAAAAAATCTCCAATAATATTGTAGATTGTATTAACGCCCTTAACTGGAACATCAGAAATCATAATTTCATTTTTTGTTTTTTCGAAGTCAACATAAGAGATCATTTTGCCTTGATAATCAAATGCAGTGGCGAGTCCGAAATTCGGATTTGGACGCACTAATGAAAAACCATTTTCAATCGCACGGAAAGAAACCTGTTGAGGATGAATTCTGGCTATTGCATACCAGTCATTTGCGGGACTTAGCATAATATCAATCTTTTCTCTCCCAAATTTGCTTATAAAATTGGGAAAATCGAGATCGAAACAAATTGTTGATGCAATCTTACTTTTGGAATAATTTAGCATCTTAACTTCTCCGTCTCCGGCAACACATTTTTCTGTGGGTGTGGGAAGTGCCTTAAAATATTCAAATATGATAGTTCCCGTTGTATCAATCCATACAATTTTATTCTCGGCTAATACATTTGGAAAATCTTTAGTAAATACAGCGATAGACATTCCCAAAAACATATTTTGCATTTCTGCTAATTTGCTTCCCTGTTTTACAAATTCAGTTTCATCTTCTTTTAATATGTAAATTTCCCCCTCGCGCCAGGTAACAATTTCGGCTCCTACAATAGAAGCTTTTTTACTTAGAGCAAGTATTTCAGTCTGTTTTTTATACGACTCATTTTTAAATACATCCCAGCTTTGATCATTTGTTGGAAGATCGGGATCAGGCAATTTTGATGAAATAGAAGCAATCCGTATGGTCTCGGAATTAGGAGGGAAAAAGGATAACCGAATAATTCCAAATAAAAAGACAGAAACCATAACTCCGATGTAAACAATTGTTCCGATTCGCACATATTCAAACTTAAAATTACGCTCCCAAATCCAGTTAATAAATGAAGCGAACCAGGTAATAAGAAAAATTACACCCCACATTCCGGTAATCGATAGAATTTGAAGAAAAAGCAAATTATTCTGGGTGAGTGCAAGTGATCCGTTAGCTCCATACAGGCTGGTTGAGATATGCAGAAATCCGAATGCAACGGATGTAAGTGGAAAAATTAATGTGGATAAAAAATTATTAATTCTAGTAGCAACTAAACGGTCTATCAGGTAAGTCAATGCTGTAAATAAACCGCCGATTATGTGTATTACATAATACGGAGGTCCCTGAACAGGTATTAATCCTTCCCAGGTTATAATTGCTATAAGTGAGCTTACCGGCAAAATTATTATAAATCCGATTAATGGTCTTTGCCCGCGAGAAAAACGAATGAAAAACACAGGAGCTAACCAGGAAGCAATGGGAATGTTCCATTTCCCACCTGAAAAGAGTAAGAGTACAACACCAAAGATTAAATAACCTAAACCAATTTTAACAGACTGTTTCGGAGAATTGAATTTTGAATTGTGCTTTTTTAATTCCATTAAATTACCTCTTAGCAGAAATTAGATGCCCAACTGCCTTGCGGTTAACCCGTCAACAATAACAAGAAAACCGAGTAAAACACACATGCTGATGATTAAGCCGTAGGTGCTTAACTCACTCAGTAAGCACCGGAGGCAAGTTTATTAATTAGAACGAATACCCTGAACAAAAACATCAACTAAAACACAATTTCAGAAATCACAAAACTGCCGATCTAAACAGGCAGACACTTTGAGGCTCGGGATAAATGGTTTTATAGTAATCCAAATTGAAAACCGGCATTTACAATTAATCCGGATAGATTTACATCTTTACCCCAAAACTCTATATCACTCATATATCTATATTTAATCTCAGTAACTAGGAAAAACCTCTCGACTAATTTGTAATTGAATCCGAAGTTTGGTTCTATTCCAAATTTATTCCTTTTTGTAAAGTCGTTTGGTGTTGGAGGCGTATCGCTATAATACTCACCTTCTATCTCGATGAATGAATATGAAATATTAATTCCGGTGAAGGGTCTGAAATTACTCTCCTCGTTTGAAAATAAATATTGATAACCGATTGCAATAGGGATTACATTAAAATTCCAAGTAGCACCAAGAAAACCTCCGGAAAAAGAAGCATTTTTATTTATAATTTCAGAACTAATTAAAAATATATGATTAGCTGATGGAGCATATTTTATTCCTACGCTGCCATTAAATCCAATTTCATCAATTTTATGATTTGGCAATTCATTTAAAAAATGTGCAAAGTTTTTCATTGGAATATAATTCCCGCCCCCCATTCCGAAAATGTAAATATTTGGCTGAGCGAATGTTTGGGTAAATGAGCAACATAAAAGAATAATCGCAAAAGAATAATACCGAGAAAAGACTTCGAGCTTCATTATTTACTCACTTTTTTGTTAGCCAAATCACTACGTTCCGTGGGTGCCATCTCATAAATTGTCCTCGGCTGTCAAAGCCCCACGATTTGAAACATGAACTCAGCACAACCTAACTTAACTACCATTTCCATATCACCATCTTCTTTTCACCATCCAAGTTTGGATGATCCAAATTTTGGATAAGTCTTTACACGAGCTCGAGGGCAAGGAGTGGTCCTTGGCCTACGAGTAAAGAATAATAGTATGTCCGTGAAAACCTTTTAATTACAACATCTTATCCATGCAATACCGTTTTTGAACCGGATGTTAAAACCAAGCAGTGGGTACTACAATCTTGAGAACTCTATGCTTCTTTTCCTCATTTATCAATGCATTAATTCCGTTATACAGAAAAAATAGACTAATCCATTTAGTATAAGTTTCTTCTGTTTTGGGGCTGTAGCGATTTCTTTGTAATGAGATTCTTACTTGGTCAAGTAAATTCGAGGCTTTTAATATTTTGCTTGATGCGGTCAATTTATCCCGTTAAAAAGAGTTGAAATCTTTTGTTCTTAGAATAATTGAAAATCGGATTGAAGATACTTAAGAATTATTTACTATACAAGAGTAAGAAATCAAAAAATAAGACTTTGTAATGCCCCGCAAATTTCCGGCTTATCATTTTCCGGTGAGGAAATACCATTTGTTTACCCCGATGCATTTTCTATGATACTATGCCCCGGCTGGCAAAACAGACGCTTTGAAACATAAACTCAGCACACAACCTATCTAAACCACCATTTCCATGTCACTATCTTCTTTTCACCGTCCAATTTTGGATAAACAAAACTTCGGGAAGGATTACACGAACGCAAGGGCATGGAGTGGTACTTGCCCTCCGAGTATTTTTTTGTGACGCAATACCATTTTTTTATGACCCTGAGTGATTTTTTTGTGACGCGATACGGTTTTTTATGACTTCGAGTGATTTTTTTGTGACTCGATACGGTTTTCTATGACCCCGAGTGATTTTTTTGTGACTCGATACGGTTTTCTATGACCCCGAGTGATTTTTTTGTGACTCGATACGGTTTTCTATGACCCCGAGTGATTTTTTTGTGACGCAATGCTATTTTTTTATGACTTTGAGTGATTTTTTTGTGCCGTTGTATCATTTTTTTGTGCCCTCGAGTCATTTTTTTTCGCCCTGACATCATTTTTTCTTGATCCCGGTTTTTTTTGTGAACCGATGGATTTTTGGAGGATTTCATTAGCATTGAATTCAATTTTGAATTTGACGCACTTTTAACCCGTGGTGAGTTGAGAGTGTAAACACTTCATCGGTTTTAATTTGATTTACAATTTAGCAGGAAACGATCACTCTGCTGAGAATGGAGGTAGCCCGGGCATATAAACAATTAAGTAAAAAATCAACTTTTGAATAAATTGAAATTCGTGGGAAAAGTTAAATTATGCCCATGACGTTTTTGGTCAGTTCCGCCGAAAATGGTTCTATTTAATGGCGAACAGTTGAACAATTACTTACTTAATGGCATCAAGTACAATTCCCGGAGTAATTACTTCGGGGAGCAAAATCGGCTCGGCTCCCTTTCCATCGTAATAAACATAAAGCGGAACGCTATTTCTTCCAAACTCGGCTAATGCTTTGGTTATGGTTTCATTACGATTTGTCCAATCAGCTTTAATGGTTTGAATTCCATTTTCAACAAAATAATCTTGAACTTCTTCGGAACCGAATGCTACCCGTTCGTTTACCTGGCAGCTCAAACACCAAGCGGCAGTAAAATCGATAAATACCGGTTTTCCTTCTTCAAGATATTTAGTTACTAATTCTGGAGAAAAATTCTGCCACTCAATTTTTCCTTGTGATTTTGAAACAGATGCATTTTCAGTTTGTAATTCGATATTATCAAGAGCAATATAAAATCCGGCGGCGAAAGTAAACAGAGCTATTATCATTGCAATAGTTCTAATAGCTTTACCCTTTGACAAATTGCCCCACTTGCCAAGAATCCAGGCGCCGAGTGATGAAATTAAAAACGAGAATAATAATATTAAAACACCCATCGAGCCGGTCTGCAAACTCAAGACCCAAAGCAGCCAGAGGACGGTAGCGAAAAGTAAAAATCCCATAAATTGTTTTAAAGTTTCCATCCACGCGCCGGGTTTAGGAACAAACTTTAAGAGTTTCGGCGATGCGGAAAGCAATACATAAGGAGAAGCCATCCCTAATCCGAGGAATGTAAAAATCAGCAATGAAATTATTGCAGGCTGGCTTAGGGCAAATCCTAAGGCGGAACCCATAAATGGAGCTGTACAAGGAGTCGCGACTACCGTAGCGAGCACACCGCTTAAAAATGAACCTCCAAAACCGGATTTATTTTGAGCTTTACCACCAACTGCTGTTAATGAAGCTCCGATTTCAAAAACTCCGAACATGCTCAGGCCGAATAAAAACAAAAACAGAGACAGTACAATCACAAATTCAGGTGATTGTAATTGAAATCCCCAACCCAGTTGTTCCCCACCGGCTCTCAATAGTAGAAGAAGACCGGAAAGGATCCAAAATGAAACAAGTACACCGAGCGTAAATACCAATCCATGTTTAAGGCTTTTATTTTTATCTTCGCCCGCTTGCTGTACCAATCCCATAATTTTAAGAGACAAAACCGGTAAAACGCACGGCATAAGATTGAGTATGATTCCACCAAGAAATGCAAATAGTAACGCGACCATTAATCCGCTTCCGGAAACCGAGCCGCCTTCAGCCGATTGGATTTCATCAGAAAGTGTTACTTTAATCTCCATCGCTTTTTCGGAACCCTCGCCTCTCCAACCGGAATCAGTTACCAAAACACCTTCAATATTTTGATTTTCGCCGGTGTAATATTCAGAAAGTTCTATACTTAGAATATAGCCGTTATCTAATTTTTCTAACTTCTGTTCAGGGGCATAAGCGATTAACTCTTCACTATAAGGAAAGAATTTAATTTTATTAATCTCTCCTTCAAACCAAGAAGGATTGGCGGCAAAAATATTTAGTATTTCCCCATTAGTTGCGGCTTCTATTTTCCAATCATTGGAACTGATAGGTATTTTACTCCGCGCATCGGCAAACTCTTCCGCCAATTCTGTGTTAGCAATTTCATTTCCGACAGGCAATATTATTTCAATTTCTTCTTTTCCGGGGATACAGCTTCGATAACAGGCGAGGTATTTAATTTCTGCTTTTATGGTTATTTGATCAGATGTGATTACATCCGGGGTTTTAATATCGACAAGTAAAACTGCTTCATTTTCGTAACCAAGATTTATCAATCCTCCAAAATCGAATGATTCGGGATAGGGCCAATTAATTTCACCGGCTTCAAATCCTTCCGGTAATGTCCAATCTATTGTTGTCGGTAAACCGGTATCTCCAACATTTCGCCAGTAAATATGCCAATGATCTTCCATTTTCAACTTTACCGCGAGTGTGAATTGTTTTCCAGCTTCAATTGTTTTTACTTCACTTAATAATTTTCCTTCAACATATTCTTCCGCTTGTCCAAAAAGCTGAGCAGATAGAATAATGACGAACAACATTTTTAATAATAATTTCATAACAATTCCCTTAAACGACCTTCTTGATTTGATACTGATACTTGCAAAAACAAATTATGTTTCTGTTTGATTCAATTCAGTAACGATTGGATTCAATCAGTAATCATAAAAACTGAGTACTGAAAAATAGGAAATAGATGGGAATAAAAAGACCGGTACATTCCTTTATACCAATATTTATGAAGCGTTGTGTTTGGGTAATAAAGAAAAATCGGCTAAAACGAATTCTCAAACACGAACAGAATCTCTGAACAAATTTGCTTGTTTCTTTCATTATACTTCTCGGTTTCAAGATCTGTATCGTCAAACTTTTTGGGATCTTCGTACATAACCGGAAACCGGGCTTCTGCTCCGGGAATAAATGGGCAAGCCTCATCGGCATGATCGCAGGTCATTATCGCGGCGAAATTATTTTTGGGATTTGTTTCATCATCATAAACTTTTGAAAAATTGATTATGGGATCAATCGAATCAGAAAACCGAAGTTGATATACCGGATTTTCCGAATCCTCGCTTTTGGATATTCTGAATCCGGCAGACTCAAAACTTATTACGGCTCTTGGATTAAAAGCCGTAGCTTCGGTTCCACCCGAGAAAGTATTTACATTTGGTATTTTGTAAAAATCGGCAGCCACTTTAGCCCAAATTTGTCCCATGTGACTTCTTCGCGAATTGTGAGTACAAATAAAAATTAGATTTATCTCATCTCCACTCTTATGTTTTGATCTGATATATTTTGAAAGCTCAAGTAGGATACTTTTCCTTTCAACCGAAATTGAGGCGAAGTCCTTCTTCGCATCTTCAATAAAGTTTATCACTTCATCATAAATATTATTCTTCATGTTAATTTCCTTGATTTCATTTAAGGACATAAATCGGGGTTCTCAATTTCCGATGTCTCCGATTTACCGAAATACTTTTTTTGAAATTTTAATGCGACGTTTACCAGCGCGATTAGGACCGGTACCTCAACTAACGGCCCGATAACAGCCGCGAAAGCCTCGCCACTGTTTAATCCGAAAACAGAAATAGCGACCGCGATTGCTAATTCAAAGTTGTTGCTTGCCGCCGTAAATGAAAGTGTAGTTGTTTTCGAATAATCTGCCCCGACTTTTTTGCCCATGTAGAACGAAACAAAAAACATTACGATAAAATAAATCACCAATGGAATCGCGATTCTGACAACATCAAAAGGAATTTTTACAATGTATTCCCCTTTTAGGGAAAACATCATCAAAATTGTAAAAAGAAGCGCTATTAAAGTTATCGGGCTGATTTTGGGTATAAATACAGTTTCGTACCACGTTTTGGATTTGAATTTTAACAATATGAAACGTGTGAGCATTCCTCCAAAAAACGGGATACCAAGATAAATTAAAACGGATTCGGCAACTTCGGCGATTGTAATATCTACGGAGAACGATTGAATTCCAAATGCCTCGGGAAGGACGGTCATAAAAACATACGCGTATACGGAAAAGAAAAGGATTTGAAACACGGAATTGAACGCGACCAAGCCGGCGGCATATTCTGTATCTCCTTCAGCAAGTTCATTCCAAACAATCACCATAGCGATACACCGTGCTAGACCAATCAAAATTAATCCGGCCATATAATGCGGATAATCTTGCAAAAATATTATTGCGAGGAAAAACATAAGAAAAGGACCGATAAACCAATTCTGAACAAGCGATAACAAAAGGATTTTCCAATTACGAAAAACTTGAGGCAAAGATTCATATCGAACTTTTGCCAATGGCGGATACATCATCAGAATCAACCCTATGGCAATGGGAATATTAGTTGTTCCACTTGATAAATCACCGAGGGCAATGGAAAATTCCGGAACCAGATAACCGATTATTACGCCGGCAGCCATTGCCAAAACGATCCACAGAGTTAAAAATCTATCTAAAAAATTCAATTGTTTTTTTGGCATTTCTTCCTCTAACTTATTCCGCAAATTATATTTCTATCGATTTTATTGATTCGCCGTAAATCGGTTTGGAAAATTTTTTCTTCTTCTTCTTTGATAAATGTCGGAATTAAGGATAAAAGTTCGATTATTCTATAATCACTCGATTTAATATTTAACGAATAATTTACCCACTTACCGTCTTTTGACTCCTCAATAAATCCGTTCTCTTTTAAGATTCTCAAATGTTGGGATACTGTAGAATTTGCGAGTCCTAAAATTGTTCGGATTTCGCACACACAAAGAATCCTTTCCTTCAGCATATTTAGTATTCTTATTCGATTCTGGTCGGATATTGCTTTAAATAATTGCGCCGTTGTTATCATTTTCCATTTCGTTATTTACCGAAATGTAATCGATTTTTTACTATTGAGCAAACAAGTTGTATTACGTAATTGTTAAGAAACGTTGAAAAAAAGTGAGCCGGCAGAAACTACATCGAGTAATTTGTCTATTTGAACGCCACTTCGATCAAAAATTATCCATGAATTTTTGATATATTTTTGAATGAAATTATTACTAATTATCGTTTTTATTACAAATTCCTTTCTATCGGCTCAATTAATCGAGGAATACGAATTCGGGAATTTTAATTCAGCAAATTCATTTTCAATCGCACCAACGGGATTTGTTTACATCTCGGATGATCAGTCGAATGAAGTATATAAGTATTCGCTGCAAGGCAAAAAACTGGGCTCAGTCGGCGGATACGGATGGGAAATTGAATCATTTGATCTTCCGGTGGATGTATTCGCGAATACGTTAAATATTTACATTGCTGATTTTAATAATAACCGAATCCAATTTTTCGACAAAGATTTGAACTTTATCTCGGTTTTACCTTCGCGCAGTAATAATTCAAATTCAGTCGAATTTTATTATCCGAAAGCAGTACAAGTTTCCAATTTGGGCGATTTTTTCATATTGGAAAGTGATAATAATTCAATCCTTAAGTTTGATTTAAATGGTCGTTTCAAACTCACAATTGGCGGATATGACGCCGGTAAATTCGGCTTAAATTCTCCCGCGGACTTCGCAATTATTAACGATTTATTACTGGGAATAATTGATGGTAAACGTTTTGTTTTGTTGGATCAATTTGGGAACGGACTGCAAATTCTGGAACTCGATTTCCAACCGATAAGCGTTTCCGCCCACGAAAATCTTTTCATCGCGAACAGCAACAATACCGTAATGGAAATTGAAATAAAAAATAACCTAATTGCCGGGACCAAATATTTAATTGACGGGAATAACAAATTCCGGATAGTTGAGGCTCGGAAACACAAAGAGCAATTACTTCTGTTGCTAAAAAACGAAATCATTGTTTTTAAGTATCCGAAAAAATCAAAGTGAGCGGAAGTATACTATTCCTACGTTTAAGTTGTTCATTTGTGCTCGTTCTATTTTTTGGTTTAATTATGTTTCCCGTTGTTGCGAGTTTTCTACCGGAATTAGGTCTTTTCAAACCATTCATCGATAACGGGATTTCAAACATTTGCCATCAAGATTCTCAAAAACTGATCGAATTCGGACAATATTCAACGATGGTTTGCGCGAGATGTTTTGGAATATATTTGGGTGGAGCCGCGAGTTTGGTGTTGGTTTTTATTTCATGCTTCTCCGATGTTCCGCGACTCAAATTGTTAGCGGGAACTTCGTTTATCCTTTTGTCGGATGTGTTATTAGTAAATATCGGAGTTTATAATTATTCGAAAACCTTTGCATTTATTACCGGGTTTCTTTTAGGTTCAGTCGGATTTTTATATTTTTATATTCCTCTTGAAAAATTTATCATTGAAAAAATAGGGAATCAATTTTGAAAAAAATTCTGCCTGCTCTTGTCGCCGGATTTGGAGCCGGTGTTTTCAGTATTATTCCGATAACAAAAGCATTAGCTTGCTGCTTTATTGTACCCTTGGCAGCCATCGCCGCGATTTACCTTCAAGTTAGGGTAAACGGTGAAATTCCCCCAATCGCAATTTCAAAAGGTATTGTTTTGGGTTTGCTAACAGGCATTTTCGCCGCGTTTTTCGGTACTTTATTCGATGTGATTATAACGATGATAACCAAAACGAACGATCTTGTTGAAGGACTTCCGCAGATGCAGCAAGCCTTTCAAGATTTACCGGTGAGTGACGAATTAAAACAACAAGCGATAGATATGATTGGTGCAATGGCCGACGAGATTAGTGAGAAAGGATTTTCCCTGCTTTACACTTTTTCAATCGGATTTAACAACTTCCTTTTTGATGCAATTTTTGGATTTATCGGCGGATTGATCGGAATTCAGATTATCAACAAAAGAATGAAATAACTTAGAATGGTAATCGCGTTTATTTGGGTCTTGCATATCATTTTTGTGCTTTATGTTTTTTATAAAAAGTGGAAAACCGAAAACATTGCTTCTGCCTTCCAGAATCTGTTCTTGATTATTTTACTTTTCGCTGTTGGTTGGTCAATTTTAGAATTGATTGTAAAACTATTTATGGAAAATGAAGGATTCGGGAATGGATTTGATAGGAATACTTTCGTGCTTTCTTTGCTTACAATCTGCGAGTTTTTCTTTTACAAAAAATATTATGCCGGAATTACTGCAACCGGAAAGGGAAAATAATTACCACCGTTTGTTCTTTATCAGCACCTTTCGAATTCAAAGGTTCAAACCGCCATTGACGAAGAGATGTAATTGCCGCATTTTCTAACCTGGTATCAGCCTTAATTAATGGAAGAATTCTTCCGACTGTTCCATCCGGTAAAATTGAAAATCTGAGTTTAACATCAATTTCCTTAGCAACACCCGGAGGATATGGAGGAATTACCCAACTATAAATTCTTCTTTTGCCTTGTCCACCCCAGTCAAACGTAATCCCGAAATTACCCAGCCCCGAATCCTGGTTTTCAAGTCCTTTATCCTCATCAAATTTGGGAAGATTGGTCTTTTCTTTTTCTTCTTTTTTGGGTTCTTCTTTATCATCAATTGTGGTGGAAATATTTTCCTGATCAACGTTAACGGTTTTAGGTAATTCAACATCTTTTTTTTCTTTCTCGGCAGGCTCGGTTTTCTTTTTTATATCTTCTTCTTTTGAGGCTTTGCTTGTAGAACTAAATTGTCCGAATGTGCCGAAACCGACCGTCACATATTCAATTTCTTCATTTTCTCGGCTGAGGTTTACAAAGTAAAACAGCATGATCAAAATGACGTGAATAATAATTGAATATAAATACGAAATATTGGAGCGCCTGAAAAGTTTCATCAGAATGATTCTTTCTCGGTTTCAATCGTAAATTTGCTGACACCGATTCCTTTTGCGGCATCAATTACTTTAATTACCAGATCGATGTTTACTTGTTTATCGGCACGTATAATTAAATTGCTTTCTTCGGTTTTTCCGATTTCTTTCTCGAGTCTTCCGGGTAATGCGTCAAGGCTTATAGCTTCACTTCCCAAATACATTTTACTCTCCGCTGTAATTGAAACAATTGTTCTCGCGGGAGCAGTTTGCTCATTATTTTTTGCCCCGGGCAACTGAACTTTTACGCCGGTTTGAATCACAAATTGTGATGTAAGGAGAAAAAATATCAGCAGCAGCATCACAATATCAGTAAGTGAGGAATAACTAAAAATACTTAGTGGTTTGTTTGATGTTTCAAATTTCATCTTTATTCCCACTCAAGTGTTTTTTCTTCCAAAATGTCAATAACATCATTCGAAACAATTTCCATATCTAAAACTAAGCGGTTTATTGCCGAAACAAGATAGTTGTAAAACATAAACGCAATGATTCCGACTGCCAATCCAAAAGCTGTAGTTAACAGTGCTTCCCAAATTCCGCCGGCAAGGTCACTGGGGTTTGCGGCACCCTGAAGATCTTCAATTCGCATAAATGCGCCAATCATACCGGTAACTGTTCCCAAGAATCCGAGAAGAGGCGCGACCCCAGAAATAGTTGCCAAAACCGATAATCCTTTTTCCAATTTTTTTACTTCCTGACGACCAGCATTTTCGATTGCTTCTTTTACTCTCGCGTGTCCGAGTTTATGTTTTTTTAATCCTTGTCTTATAATATTTGCCGCGGACGATTTTTCCTCGACGCAATAATTTATCGCGCCATCAATATCGCCTTTTTTCAGAATTGTTCTAATTTTAACTAAAAAATTCGGGATGTTTTTCTTCGCCTTTCTAATCACAATATAACGATCGATTATTACGCCGATGGCAATAATTGAGGAAAGGAATATCGGCAGCATTATCCAACCGCCTTTCAATAAAATAGAAAGTAATTTCATGATTCTCCTGTAAAATAAAATTAGTTTAAATCGAAGTTTTCGGCTTCTTGACGAGTTTTAAATCCGCCAACTCTTACACGATACCACGTGCTTTGAAATTTTTCAATATACGCGTCAACGATAAATGCATTGTAACCGAGCCGCTGTATTCTGTCCCTCTCTTTTTCAGCAACAGATTTTGATGAAAAAGAAGCGACTTGTTTGCTGTATTCACTCCCATCGAAAAAAACGAACGAGCTGATTTGAGTATCAGATGAATTTCCTCGCGGCTTTTGAACAACTTCTTTCGTTGTAGTCGCTGCTTCGTTCCCACGATTCAGCGCCGGTTTTGTTCCGGTTTTAGAAACAATCGGATCTTGTCTATTTTGTTTTTCATCAACCGGATTTGTTTCTGTTGATGAATCCTCATTAATCGGAACCGGTTTTATTAAATTATCAGATTCAATTTCATTATCAACAGCAGGCGGTTCAACATTATCAGGTACTTGAACAGAACTATCATCCCGAATATAAGCGAAATAAATAATTACAATTAAAAGCACTGCGGAAGCTGCCCAGATATATTTTGTCCAAACCGGTTTTTCTGTTTCCTCTTCCTCTTCGGGTTCTTCCGGCAGATTTTTGCCGCCAAACATTGGTCGAATGTCAGTATTGCCGCTAATGTTTTCTCTCGGTTTTTCGACTTTTACGGTCGGTTCAGTTTTTCTTTCTTCAGTTTTTTTAATTTCCTCGATCTCATCATGATGAGTGGATTTCCCTTTAATCGAAGACAATTCCTTTTTCATTCGACTCGCGAAGTCTTCTTCTTTGCTATTTTTTGATTCGGCAGAATCATTAGCCGTCTCTTTCTTTTCTTGGCTTTTCTTTTCCTCTTCATACAGATCGGTGTTTAATGTTCGGGAATCACCTTCATCAAATAATGTGTTTCTGAATGTAGGTTTGTCAATCCGTACTTTTTTGGGTTCGGATTCAATTTCTTTTTGAATCGCCAAATCATCTTCTAACGAAGCTTCCAGACTGGCAAACGGATCGTCTTCATCAATCAACTCTATTTCTTCGTCCGGTTCCTCTTCCTCAGAAAGTGCTTCGTCGAGTTCATCGCTCCAATCCCAGGAAACTTCTTCGTCCTCTTCCTCAAAAGGATCCGGCTCCGGCTCAACACCTTTAACATCAGAGATGGAGATTATTTCATTTTCATCGTTCTCTAATAATTCTTTATCGATTTCCGTACTATCAACTAAATCTTTGGATGTTTCGTCTCCGGATGGAGGCGAATCTTTTTTAGGAACCGTGTGAACAACCTCAGTTTTTGAAGCATTTTTTGGCTTATCGCTTAAGTAGTCAGTCCAAATATCGAAGTCTTTTAATCGAATACCAGAATTAATCTTCGAATTAATCTTTTCCTGAATTACTTTTTTCCGATCGACAAAATCCGTCCCGGTATTCGATCTACCAAGAGGAATAAGCGGTTGATTGACACTTAAACTAAATACGGATTCATCAAATTGCGATGCGTCCTTTTCCGTATTATTTATATCAATTGTGAGGAAAAGCGAGTGCGAACGTACAGTAAAATCATCCAAAGGCGGACAATAAATAAGCGATTCTTTTACTCTGGCACTGCGTGAATAATCATTTCCTCTTTCAGCTCTCGGAAGCGGATCCTTTTTTAATTGGAAAACTCCGAGTCCTTCAATTTTTAAGGCATCATTTGGAGACAAATCCTGAGTGATACGTTGCATAAATAACTTATATGCAAGTTCGGAATCTGATTCCTCCATTTGGAAAAATTCTAAAATTCTTTTTTTGAGATCTTCGGTTTTCATCTGCCACGTAAATTCAAATATTTAGGAAATATAATAATTTATCTGCTGAAATGATTTGATACTTACCAAGTATATATTATTGATCCGATAACATCAAATGGTTTCTTTTGGTAATTATAAAAGGAATAATTTTCACGGTTCAGCAAGTTATTAAACTCCGCTACTATCGAAAATTGTTTGGTAATATTAAAATCTAATTCGGTGTAAAAATTATGATAAGCGGGAATTTCATCCAGGCCAATCAAATCTCCATACATCCCGGTTTTAAGTTCATAACCGACCGATAGACCCAAAAATCCGGCGATATTATTTCCATAAGTAGCATTAAGCGATAGATTAGGATGATACGGCAGTTTTAATCCGCCTCCGGTTTCGGCTTTGGAAAACTTTAGTTCGCCATAAAATCTTCCCATGGGACCCGGATTAAACATTGCTGAAATGAATCCGGTAAATATTGAGGCATCATTAATTCCTCCCATCTCAAAGATTCCATTGTAATCGGTATCTTGAAACACTAAATAATTATCTGCCTTTTTTAGATTAATTCCTCCGCTGAAACCAAAATATGTTTCAAACTCATACTTTAGAGCAATATTGATGTCCGCGTCAATTTCGTTCAAATGAAAGTATTCGCCAAAACCTAAATACTGATTTGAGCCGACAATTTGCGCATAGGATAAATATTCCATGCGTGGTGAGTAATCGGCGATTAATTCCAATTCGTTTGTAAATGATATTTTCATAAATGCATACGGGGAAAAAGAATCGGTTGTATCAGCTTTATTGTAATTAACACCAACCTTTAGCAAAATTGAATTTGTTGGCGAGAAATAAATAAAAGGTTTTGCACTAATAAAAGAACCTTCATGCGAAAATGAGCTCAAATTTGAAGATTGACTTATATATCTCGCATCTAATTGAATTCCGAAACTTCTGAATTTTAGCGTCAAAAATCCGTTCAAATTTAATAAAGTCTCATCGTAACTTTCATTTTCCAGTTCAGATTTAATTGGGTTTATATTTAAACCGAAATTAAATAAATCGTAGTATTTGTTTTCAAATCCAATATTTGCGCTTAGATTTCTGATCCTTCTCTCCAACTGTGGAGATGTAGAGGCGAAAAACTTAAATGTATTCTGATCGAATCCGATGTCAGCCGAGATTCTTGAGCCCGGTAAAAAGGAAGATTGTGTATTCACAAAAAACTCCGAAGATATCTTTCCACCCGATACATTTTCGCCGGCGTTTTCGACATATTCGTTTTCGTTGTAACCGAATAAATTGGCGTTAATAAATCCATTGTCGAAATTCCATCCCATATTTAACGAACCCACCGGCAACGTTTCGAGTCCTGCACCAAGTTTCAGAATTCCACTCGTCCGCGGTTTTTCATTGTATAAAGTAATTTCATCTTTAAGTGGATTTGAAATATCAGTCGGTGAAAAATCTTCAGGATTAAATTTTGGCGTAAAAAATTCTTTGGAAAGAACCGTGATCATTTTTGGCTGATTCTTCTCAATAAACGGAATATTTACACTCTGCACACCAGTAATTACAAAATCCGGCAATTCAATACTTTGATTACCCGGGTTAGATTGGGCAAAAAAGTTGCCGGTGACAAACAAACTAATCAATATTAATTTTTTCATAACGTGCTCAATTTCTTGCGGGCTTCATACCCGAAATCATCATTTTTATGTCGTTGCAAAACCGATCTGAACATATCGCGGGCTTTTTGCCATTCCTTCATTTTTATATAGCAATCACCCAACCTTAAAAGCGATCGTGTAAACCATTCATCGTAATTACTGAAAACTGTTCGAACCCTTACAAATGCTGATACGGCTTCCTCAATTCTGTCCTGATCAAAAAGTGATTCACCGTAATAGAACTGAGCTTGAGCACCGATATCATCGAGTCTTTCTGTGCCTAATTCGCTAAAAAGAATCTCAGCATTTCTATAACTTTTCTTAGCTAATTCTAATAATCCCAACTCAATTTTAGCTTTAGCACCAAATACCGATTCGGGATGATAAGTGGCGACTTCATTTAAAGCTTTATACGCGTCATCCAATTGATTGAGCTTAATATGGTATCTGCCTTTCGTATAAATTACTTCAGGCAAGGACTTTGTTTCCGGAGCAGACTCCAATATGTTATTAATTATATTCAGCGCTTCTTCATTCTCACCCCGTTCCGCTAAGATTTCACTTAATTCAAGCGCTCCCGTCACACCCATTTCAGTGTAAGGATATTTTTCGATGAGAATAGAAAGGTTGTATTCCGCTTCTTGATTATTCCCCGAAAGCATGGCACATTTTCCAATCCAGTAATATGCGTCCGCTACCAGATTACTATTGGGGAAAGTCGCTATAAACTCTTTGTAACTAACTTTTGCCATTTCATAATTGCCGACACTATAATAAATCTCACCTTTTTTGAAGTAGACCTCTTCGGCAAATTCATTCTTAGGATTATTAACTACGTAACGATCAATAAAATCGGCAGCTTTTTCCGGTTCGTTTTTCGCTACATAACAATATTGAATACCTGTAATAGCATCAAAAATAAATTTTGTCCTTGGGAAACGATCAATTATCAAACTGTAATAATCCACCGAAACATCGTATTCACCTAGATTATAATATGCGTCGCCAATTGAAGAGTACATAACCGGTTGAAAAGGAGATGACGGATAGCGGTCTAATAGTTCTTGATAATTTTCGATGGCTTTTTGATACTGATAATTTTGGAAATAGATCCAACCAATCAAATATTGTGCATCGTCAGAATATTTTGATTTGTAAAAAGTTCGCTGTAATTCTTTGGCGATTCTGATTGCTTCTTCATTTCGTCCAATGTTAAAAAGTGTTTGTGCGTATTGGAAATAAGAAAAATCACTTTGAATTTTGCTTTTATTTTTTCTGAACAATTCATCAAATATTTCGGCAGACTTTTCAAAATTTTTGATGCCATAGAAACTATCAGCCAATCTCAGAGAAGCATCAATATAGTTTTCCGAATTCTTAAATTTCTTAACATATTCTCCGAAAAAGTATGATGAGTTAGGATAATCTTTCATATTAAAATGAGAGTAGGCTTTGCCATAAAGTGCTTGTTCCCCTATTTCTCCGTTGTTGGGATCGATATTTGAGTAAAACTTTGAGGCATCTAAAAAATTGCCGAGCTGATAGTACGATTCAGCAAGATAAAAGCTAACTTTTTCCTTTTCAAAACGATTATTGTTCCGGAGTAATTTGGAGAGATTTTCAATCACATCTCCATAATTTTTCAAATAGTATTGCGAAATGTAAAATCCTAGCTTGGCTCTGTTTGTAAGTTCGGCAGAAATATCTTTTAACTGAACGGCTTCATTAAAAGAATCTCTGGCCTGATTGTAATTATTTCCTCGCAAATTAATTTCGCCCAGTACTGTCAACGCTTTCGCTTTTGCAAAATTATCCTGCGATTTAGTCGCGTATTCTAAATGACTTTTAGCACTCTCAACATTACCTTCATTAAAATCAATCAGACCTAAATTTAAACGAACTTGCGGTACTAAATCACTCATGGGATAATCTGTTAGGAACTTTGTGTAGATTCTCCTCGCAGCACTTAAATTCCCTAAATATCGTTTACATTCACCGCTCCAGAACAGACCACTTTCGGCAACTTTATCAACAGCAGTAATGGAAAGCAAATCAAATAATTCATACGCGCTTTCGAATTGTCCTGTTTGGAATCGAACCCAGGCTAGTCCGTATTGAATTTTGTCCTTCTTCTCTTTTTCGCTAGATTCATTTAAAAGTTGCTCAAACTTAGCTTCGGCTTCCGCAAACTGATTCTGCTTGAATAATGAATTGGCAAGCACATATTGGGCTTCCGTTTGTTGCTCAAACGGTAATTCCTCAATAAGCGGACTTGTTAATTCAAGAATTGCCGCGTCATATTCTTCGAGTTTGAAATAACTGATTCCAATACGAAGCTGGGCAAGTTTTGCCAAATCACTCGATCTGTAGTAAGTAAGAAGTTCATCGTAGTATGCAACCGCTTCAGAGTATTTACCAACTTTTTCATACAAATTTCCAAGTGTATAAATACTGTAATCCAAATATTTATTTTTTTCCCGAAGCGAAATGGATTCCTTTAGGAATTCCTCGGCTTCACCTAATTTACCTTCGGTGATAAATGATTCCCCAATCCAATAATAAGCCGCTCCCACAAGGTCATCATCCGGATAATCTCGAGAAAGTGTAAACAAACTCCTTCTACTTCTCTCATATTCTTTCCTTAGGTAATAGATCGTACCAAGCTTATATAACGCGTCTTTTCTATAATTGGAAGATTTGAAAGATGAAACAAAATCTTCGAGTTTAACAAGCGCTCCTTCTATCTGATTGATCTCGATCAGGCATAGTGCGCTGTAATAATATGAGGCCGAATATATTTCTTTCGGAGTAGGTTCTAAGTTATCGAGTTTTGAAAAAGTCTGAAACGCTTTCGAATAGTTTCCGTTTTTGAATTCAGACATCCCCTTTTCAAATATGATTGAGGGACTTTGCGCAAAGATGCTCACGCTGAGGAAAATAAAAAGCAGAATAAGTTTTATAAATTTCATATTGACAAAATAATCAGAATAAAAATTGAACCGGCAATCCCGGCAAATAAATTAACGACATCATTCTTGAACCAGACGACACCACTCAAATAATCGGATTCCCTTTTGCAGTGATACTTCCTCTCAGTAACTTTTTCACAAACAGAACACTTTCGCTGATGTTGAATTGTAGCTCCGAGCAAGCTATCCAAGAAACTTCCAAACAAACCACTTAAGATAATTAAAGCAAAATAAAAAATTATGCCTATCTCACTCCAGAACAAACCGGAAAGGGCAATTATCAATCCACCTAACGCAGCGCCAATTGTTCCAAGTAACGAAACTCCCCCCGAAACACCCGGCTGAACCAATTTGAAGTTTAACACATTATACGTTTTACCAGGATTTAATGTTCCGAATTCCGTTGCCCATGTATCCGAACAAACCGCCGCGAGTGAACCAAGGTAAATATAGAATAGAAGCTGAGATGGGAAAAATAAATGTAAAATAACCAAAATACCCGCAAGGCCGCCGTTTGCTAAAACTTGCCAAATATCCCGGATTCCGGATTTTTCGAAATATTGTTCAATATTACGATTTTTACTTTTCCTAACTTTTGAAAGAAGGCTGGAAAAAACAAAAAAAGTTGTGATTGGAATCGCCCATTTCCATCCCCCAAGTCCTAAAACAAAAATTGCCAAAAGAAAAGTTGCGACGCTCCCGTTAAGTGTTAAAAATTTAGCTCGATATGATAGTACGGATACAATAGCCGCCAAAAGTAAAGCTAAAGTAAAAGGCGCGAGATAATTTCCATCATCGATCGAAAAAATATAAAGTAACAGTGACGCGAATAGAGGAATAAATAAATTATCCGAACCGTAGGAGCTAATTGCTTCAATAAATGTAAGTAGTATTGAAATTATGATCGACAACCAGAGCAAATCAAATAAATTTTGACTAAAAAATGGATTTTGTGAATTCATCTCGAGAAACATGATTGATAACAGAATCGATAAAATGCTTACCAGAAAAAATGCTGCTGAGCCGATTATACTTTTGCGGTCATTGGTCAAATTAAAAAAGGATTTTGAATACTTCTGACCAACAATAGCAGCGGATGAATCAGCAAATCCGAGGATTATAAACGAAGTGAAAATAAATGATCTATTTTCGTCGGCGATCAGAACTAACAAAAAATATGCAAACGCCATAAAAAACACACCCCAGCTTTTTCTGGATCCGTGGATTGATGGCAGCAAATTGAATTTGACAATCAAAAATGACAAACCGACTAAACCAGATGCCGTAAATAACAGAATGTATTTCCCAGTTATTTGTAATGCAGCAAACGCGGCAATAGTTGAACTGAGAGTATGTAGTATTTTTCTGGATATTTCCCGGTTGAGAAAGTTTTTTTTCGCTAAAAATTCTGTAATTATGGCAGTAATCGCAATTACGCAAAAGTAGAAGATTAGATATGTGTAGTCAGATGATATAATTGAACCTTGCAGAAGCTAACAATAAATTGGAGCACGAGGTAAGGTGAATCGAGAAAACCCCCGTAAAAACGGGGGTAATTAATATTAATTCTTTTTTTCTAATTGCTCTAATTCGTGAGCCGCACGAGCTTTGTAAGTATTCTTTGAACTTTTGTCGCTGATACATTCTTTATAATGATTCACAGCTTTTTGAGCATCGCCCAGTTTATTGAATGCATGTCCCATGTAATAAGATGGTCCGCCTTTAGGAATAGATTTACGGTATGTGTTTGCATTTTCTGCCGCTTCCAATGATTTTTGCCATTCTCCCATTTCACTGTAAGCATCTGCTAATCCTAAATAAGCAACATCTGAAGTGGTATATTCAAGGACTTTATTAAAACTTTGTATTGCTTGGTTAAAGTTCTTCCGTGAAAGTTCTTCATTAGCGGTTAACAAAAATGGATATGCAAGTTTTTCCTTTGCTTTATCGATATTTTTATCAGCAACTTTTACATACTTTTTATTCTTCGTTGATTCTTTGGTCTTTTCAAAAAATTCTATGGCTTTGTCATATTCGCCGAGTCCATAATGAGCCGCCGCAATTTTGAAATAAGCTAAATCGTATGAAGGATATGTTTCAAAACATTTGTTGAATGATTCGATTGCTTGACGAATATAATTGTCGCGTTCCGAGGAACTGGCTGTTTTAGAATATTTTTGATAACATTCGCCAATTTGATAGTGAACCAAATAGTTGTTCGTTTTTTTATTAACTGCTTCAAATTTTTTCACGGCAGATAAAAAATCACCGGAGTTTTTTAACTGGATACCTTCATTATATAAACCTCTAGTGTCGTTATCAAGATCATCCAGACTTGGTTGTGCAATTATGGCTAATGATGTGACGATCATAAAGATTGCAAAAAACATTTTTTTCATTACGATTTCCTCATTTTCTTAAAAAGTAACATTTTGTGTGCGGAAGACGGGACTCGAACCCGTACGCCCTTGCGAGCACTACCCCCTCAAGATAGCGTGTATACCAATTTCACCACTTCCGCAAAAGGCAGAAACAAAAATATTAGGTGAGATGCAGAAAAGCAACACCGAAATAATCTCTATGGAGGTTGTGCAATTTTAATTAATAAAACAAACTATGGAGAATTTTGTTCCATCAATCAAAACCCCTATTGGGTGGAGGTCCTCGACGGCGGCGATCGAGAAGGATATCTTTCACCTCTTTTTTGAATTTATAATCAAAAAAGACCAATTTTAGAATTTGTTTTCTATCCAGAATATCACTCAGTGAACGAACGAAGGACTCACGTTTATTCAGAATTTCCTTTTCTAATTTAAAAACTTCGGAAATTATTTTTTCACCTGTCTCTACCTCATCATCTTGAATGTCATCCTTCAAACTTTTTAGAAGATCATCTCGCTTTTCAATAATCTGTTTGATTTCATTCATGGATGAATTTCTTCTGGCAAAAAATCTAATTGCGGTTTCTTCATCGAGGTTGAGAACTTCAATCAGTTTTGATTGTTCAAATGCTTCCAGATGCTCACCGGGCATATCGCCACCCCGGCGTTGTGCATTTGCAATTAGAGGGAGAACAATCATCAAAAAAAGTATATTTATTTTCATATTAACCACCTTCAAAAAAATCTATTTCATTAATATTTGAGTAAATTTCTTCTAAATCATCTGAAGCAATTTCATTATAAATGTAGTAATCATCAACAACGGGTAATTCCATCATTTCGATCTCAGAATCGGATGTTGATATTTTATTAATCAGATTATTATCGATATAACCATCGCTTCGTGAAATCTCTCTAATGGAATTATTAAATGCTAATTCCGATTCGATCATAAAAGATACACTTTCGTCAGAGAAAATTTCAAATTCATCCTCGCTGATCAAATAATTATCGAATTCTTTAATGTCCTTAGTATTATTAAATCCAATCAGAAAAATTAATAAAGTGGTTACAACTCCGGATAACGGAAAAATCAATTTGTACATTGGTCGGCTTACTTTTTCATCCAATTTTTCTCGTATTTTGGGAATGAGCGAACTAAAATATCGATCATCAACCGCGTTTTCATCTATTTGTAAAAGATTCATTTTATTTTGGAATAAAAGTAATTCAGATTTCAAATTATCATCTTCATCTAATCTTTTCTCTAAATCTGATCTTTCTTTTTCAGACATAAGATCTGATAAATATTTCAATATTATTTCACGATTTTTCATTTTCCATCAACTCCATTACTTTTCGAAGAGCGTGAAAATAGTTGGCTTTTAATCCACCTACTGACTTTCCTGAGATCTCTGAAATCTCTTCATATGAAAGTTCTTTATAATTTCTCAAAATAAATACTTCTCTTTGCTTTGCGGGCAATTTTTGTAATACATTATCCAATAATTCCAATTTTTCTTTATTTTCAACATCATTAATTAAGTCCGAATTTTCTCTTAATTCATTTGCTTCATCGTCATCAATGCTAAAAAATCGCCTTACTTTTTGACTTCTAATATGATTAATACACTTGTTTGATGTAATCCTATAAATCCAAGTTGAAAGCGATGAATTAAATTTAAAACTAGAAAGTTTCCGATATAAAATGATAATTACTTCTTGTGTAACATCATCAGCATCAATATGATTACCAAGCATTTTCCTTGCATGCCAATAAATCGTTTTCTGGTAATTTCTAACAATTTCGTTGAAAGCCGATTCACTTCCATCCAGAAACTCACGTATTAATTTAAATTCTCTTTCGTGATCCATATTAAGTGCTAATCAGCTATTAGACAGCCTTCCATCCATTTTAGTTTAATTGATATCCAATTTTTACACCGATTAAACCGAGTCTAAAATTACCCTGTCTAAATCGCACAACAAAATAATACATAAAAACTTTGGAGGTTCAAAATGAAGAAAACAATATTAATTTTACTAATCGCAATTATAATTAGTCCCGCTATTTCTATAATTGCACAACCCTTTAATACTTGTCAGAAATTTGGACAAGAGAAAATGAAGGAGATGTTGAAGTTGACCGACGATCAAGAAACCAATCTCGAGAATTTACGGTTCAATCACGCCGAAGAAATGATAGAGCTAAAAGCAGAGCTGGAGAAGCATAAATTATCGGTAAAAAAAATGATGCAAAGCGGCGATATATTGCCTGATAATTTGATGGAAAAAACTGAAGAGGGTCTGGCTCTGCATTCAAAAATGAAAAAACTTCAAACTCAACATTGGATTGATGTTTATAATTTACTTGATGAAACCCAAAAAGAGATTTGGACAGAACACTTTGGTCAAGGACGTGGAATGAACTGCATGGCATTTGGACAACATAACAGATTTGGACAACGAAATCATTTGGGTAAGAACAGAGGCATGTTCCGACCAAACAGATTTGATTAAGTTGAATTTAATAGCCGGTTTATAGCCGGCTATTTTTTTAAGTCTTGAATTCTATGGTAACGCATCCGGATAAAAATGATCCAGTGCAAGTCCAACTCCAACTATAACAACTGCAAAAAGTATTAAGACCCCTATTAACATAAGTATTAATTTTAGGCATCCAAAGGTATTTGATTTTTCTTGATACATCGGCTGTTCTTTTTTAGTGACTGGGAAATAAATATTAGCAAAAAAGAGTTAAAAATCAATTTATTTCTAGTGGCGTAATCGAGGGTAAAATTCTCAAATATTAGGGATTTGTCGGTCTGATCTCTAACTCGCTAACCAGAGCCCGAGCCGGTAATTTTAATACTGAACTTACCGTATCCGCGATATCTTTCTGGTTCAGAATATTTTCCAATTTTTGGGGATTCATAATTGAATCAGTTATCATTTCAGTTGCGACTGATCCGGGGCAAATGGCTATCACCCTAATATTATGCTTTCTTACTTCTAGTAAAAGTGATTTGGAAAATCCCATCACCGCATGTTTTGTTGCTGCGTAGGTTGTTCCCCTTACAAATCCGTTTTTCCCGGCAAGTGACGCAATGTTAACGATTGAACCCGAGTTTTGAGCGATCATTTTATCAATTACCGCTTTTGTAAAATTGTAAACTCCTAGAATATTTGCGTCGATTTGTTCTTTAAATCTTTCGAGAGATGATTCGAGAAAGGTATCAAAGTGTGCGATTCCCGCGTTATTAATTAAGTTATCAACGGTGCCAAATTTTTTATATATCTCCGCAATCGAATCATTGACAAATTTTTGATCCGCAACATCTCCGGAAAAAGATAAAACCTCAGCTCCGAGTTTATTGAGCTCAGATTCTACCGAATTTAATCTTGTTCTGTCTCTACCGAAAATTGCTATTTTATGATTTTCAGAAGCAAATTTTAAAGCGATCGCTCTCCCTATTCCTCTACTCGCTCCGGTTACAATCGAAACTTGAGCCATCTACAAATCTCCTTTTATTGGTCGAAGTACAATTTCTTCCTGAACTATATTTTTTCTGTTCGAAATGACCGAGTAAACAATATCAGCGATATCAACCGGGTCCATCATTCTTTCAGAAAATTTTTCTAAAGCATCGTTGGGCCAAATTGGCGTTTTCGTCGCACCCGGAAGAATGTTGATAATTCTAACCGACTTCTCCCTAAGCTCTTCGCGAAGAACATTGGTGTATGCCAATAAACCGGCCTTAGAAGCGGCATATACCGAACTATTTGTAAAAATTTTAGTCGCGGCAACGGAAAGTATATTAATTAAGATTCCTTTATTCTCAATAAGTGATTCGAGAGATGACTTGATGGTGATTATTGCTCCCAGTAGGTTAATATTAATTATATCGATAGTTTCTTTTGCGGTTGTTTCCCGTGCGGATTGAAAGGACGTAATTCCGGCATTATTAACCACCCCGATTATTGAAACGGAATTTTGAAGTTCATTAAATTTACTTTCCATATCTGCAAAATTAGAAAGGTCTATTTCGAGAGCTTTAAATTGATCACCAAAATGTTTGAACTCCTTTTTCAGATTATCAAGTCGTCCTTTGTTCCTCGCGATTCCAATTACCGTAATTCCATTGTCGAGTAGATTTTTACAAATTGATTTACCGATTCCCGAACTGGCTCCGGTGACTACAAAAACTTTTTTTTTCACTTTTTATCACCAAAATATTCTACGTAATTATTTTCTGTTTCATATAATTTAATGCTGTGTAACTTCCCTGAAGTGATTTTACCATCCAATTGCTCCCATATTCCAATCGCGATATTTTCGGCAGTCGGATTAATTCCTTTCAAAAAATCTACATCGAAATTCAAATGTTTGTGATCAACTTTGCGAATTACATTTTCTACAATAATTTTTTTTAAAATTTTCAGATCAATCACATAACCGGTTTTGGGATCAGGATTTCCGGCAACTACAACTTCCAAAACGTAATTATGTCCGTGACCGTAATAATTATTACATTTATCAAATAACTCCTCATTCTCTTCTTCGCTCAACTGAGGATTATGTAAGCGGTGTGAAGCACTAAAGACTTCTCTTCTTGTTACGTAAACCATTATTTTCCTATTGATTAATATCTTTTAGCACTTGTTCCACATGACCGCTTACTTTAACTTTTGGATAGATTTTTTGTACGTTCCCCTTTTCATCAATTATAACGGTAGTTCTCTCAACCCCCATATATTTTCTTCCATACATACTTTTTTCTTTCCAAACACCGTATTTCATTAGCATTTCTTTGCTCTCATCACTTAATAATGTAAAGGGCAATTCATACTTATCCGCGAATTTTCGGTGCGATTTTTCAGAATCGGGACTGACTCCAATAACAACGGCATTTGTATTATTAAAATTTGGCAAATTGTCTCTAAATTCGCATGACTCTTTGGTACAACCAGGAGTATTGTCTTTTGGATAAAAATAGATTATAACTTTTTTTCCGCTATAATCTTTCAGAGAATGTTTTTTCCCATCACTATCTGAAAGAGTAAATTCAGGTGCTTTTTTTCCTTCTTCTAACATTTAATTTCCTCTTAATTGTAAACCGTTGAATATGAGGTTACAGTTTCATGATAAAAAGCGGTCTTGCACAATCAAGATTTGATTGCAGAAGACCGCGAAATAATTTTAATCTTAGCTCAATTTTTTAAGAGCATCTTGAATTGCATTATAATCCGGTTCATCCCCGGGTGAATCAAGAATTTCCACATGAGTAACATTTTGATCTTTATCCAATACAAAAACTGATCTTTTTGAGACACCATTATAATCGAACTTACCCGGCACAAAAACGCCAAGCACACCATATTTTTCTGAAACTTCCTTATTAAAATCACTCAATAATTGGAAATTAAACTTATGCTTATCAACCCATAATTTATGAGAAAAGGGGCTGTCGACACTAATCGCAAGCACTTCTGCGTTTAATTCTTCGTATTGTCCCATTCCATCGCGGGTTTGGCAAAGTTCTTTTTCACAAACTCCGGTATTTACAAAAGGGAAAAAGAGTAGAACAACATTTTTGTTTCCCTTAAATGAACTTAAAGTGACATCTTCTAAATTATAATTCTTCAGTGTAAAATCTGGTGCTGCATTTCCAACGTTAACCGCCATACTAATTCTCCTATTTGTTAAATGATTATTTATATTTTCTGCCTATTCTAACTTTTATTTGAAATTCTAAACTTCCTTCATTTGTTACTCTGCCGCGTTGCTCAATAACTTCGAACCAACCGACCTTTTTTTCTTCGTTAGCTTCTTTAACCACTTTCTCAACGGCTTCCGTAATCGAATGGTTCGAAATTCCAACTCTTTCTATTATCTCAAATGTGTCTGACATAAAAACTCCTTTTTTACTTAATTAGTTCATTTGAATTAAATTTATAGCACAATGCAAAAGTACAAAAAGGTGATAATAGTGCAAGTTTTTTATAATAAGACACCAAGATTTTGTTTGTAATACATATATAATCGATGTATATTGTGCATAACTATTTATAGAATTACATAACACTTTTAAGATAAGTGAAAGAGATTGTTTATATGAATACTTTAGTTGCCGAACGAAAAATAGAAAACTTTGTAAATGATTCAACAGGCATATCAAATGCCACTTTGAATAATGCAAAAAAAGGTAATTTCCTCACAATTACTCAACTCCCGGAAGGCAATATCAGATCTCAGCTTATCAGGTTAGGCCTACTAAAAGGACAGAATGCCGAATGTCTTGAAAGATTACCGGGCGGAACAATAATTTTACAAAAACACCGTCAAGAAATTGCAATCGGTTCAGATCTGGCAAGGCAAATCGATATTTATATCCACTAGAAAGCAAAATGAACAATTCTGATTCAACCTCAAGAGACTCAAGATCAGCGGATAATTTGAGTCTTCTCACTAATTTAATTTCAGACAAAAAAGAAACAGTTGTTTTATGCGGAAACCCGAATGTTGGGAAATCTGTTTTTTTCAACCATTTCAGCGGATTGTATGTGGATGTTTCCAATTTCCCGGGAACAACTGTCAGCATCTCAAAAGCAGATTATAAAGAAATTGAAATAATCGATACACCGGGTGTGTATGGAGTTTCAGGATTTAATGAGGAAGAAAAAGTTGCCCGGGATATTATCCTCAAAGCGGATAAAGTCATCAATGTGGTAAACGCACTTTACCTTGAACGGGATTTATTCTTAACCCTGCAACTTATTGAGATGGGTAAAAAAGTCACTGTCGTTCTCAACTTTATGGATGAAATTAAGCGGAAAGGAATAAAAATTGATTCCGCAAAGCTTTCAAATTTGCTTGGGGTTGAGGTATATGAAACTTCCGCAGTTAATAAGCAAGGATTTGATCAGCTTGATCTCGCAATAGCCAGTGCAGCCACCGGACAAAGGAATTTTGATATTAAGATCATGATTCAGCAAACAATGCATGAGGCGGCATCGGAGGCGGAAGCATTGTTGATTCTTGAAGGTGATGAAGACATCTCGAAAAAGAATAATACATATCCCGGATCCGCTGATAAACGTGAAAAAATTTATATTGAACGACGGAACAGAGTAAGTGAAATTGTTGACGCAGTTGAATTTGAGGACTCAAAAAAAGGTGAACTTTTTAATAAGATCGGAAGATGGTCACTTCAACCACTCACAGGTATTCCGATTCTGGCTTTTATACTAATTTTACTCTACTTTTTTATTGGTGATTTCATTTCGCAACGAGTTGTTGGATTTACTGAAACTGAAATTGGTGTAAATTTATTTGAATATCATGTAAAATCATTTATCGCGGATTTTAGTGAAACGACTATCACGGTTGATATTGTTGATTCGAATGATGAAATCATCTCATCAAAAGAATTTTTATTCCCGGATGGAATGAACTCAGATGAAAATTTGAAAAATGAATTCAAGGATTTTTCATCTCAGAATGGAAGCAGCACGGATTTTCAATTCGGAAATCCAATCGTAAGGGTGTTTTTTGGTGAATTCGGTGTTATTACAATGACGGTAACATATTTAATATTCTTGTTGCTGCCTCTTGTAATGGGCTTCTACTTCGTGATGGCTCTTCTTGAAGACAGCGGATACTTGCCTCGTTTAGCTACGATGTTGGATCGAACATTAAATAAAATCGGATTAAACGGTAAAGCTGTAATTCCTATTATGCTTGGTTTTGGTTGTATCACAATGGCAAATGTTACTACTCGAATACTTGGAACAAACCGTGAAAGATCTATTGTGACCGCCATTCTACAATTTGTAATACCTTGCTCAGCTCAACTGGCTGTAATCGCGGCACTGCTTAGTGGGGCCGGACCGATGCCGTTAATAATTTATGTTGTTACAATTTTTTCGGTTTTAGTTGTTCTTTCAACAATACTAAATAAATCCCTTCCCGGAGAAAGTTCTCCATTGTTGATTGATCTTCCAAACATAAATATTCCCCGATTTGATAATGTTTTGAAAAAAACCGCGTTTCGTTCGTGGGGATTTATGCAAGAAGCCGGGGCATGGTTTTTTGTCGGCGCTCTCGGTGTTGGAATTCTCGATATTACAGGCTTGTTATTCTACATTCAAGAAGTCCTGGCTCCCCTTACTACAAAATGGTTATTGTTACCAAAAGAGGCTTCGACTGCATTTGTGATGGGAATGGTAAGACGTGATTTTGGGGCTGCGGGATTATTTGATATGAATATGACTATCGAACAAATTACAGTGGCAATAATTACAATTACATTATTTGTGCCCTGTATTGCAGCTTTTGTCGTTATGTTAAAAGAAAGAGGTTGGAAAGAAGGTTGGGCAATCTGGTTCGGGACCTGGTTTACAGCGTTCTTGATTGGTGGAATTGTTGCAAGAATTATAATTTGAAAATCAGATTTCGATTATAATTCATTCTTTCTAGCAGTTTGCTACAAAATATCGATCGATTTTATTTGTGCCGTTTCTTTAGATTCTCGACAATATCCATTAAATCAATCTCCTTTTCAGCCAGTAAGACAAGAAGATGAAATACCAGATCCGATGATTCTTCAATTAATTCATTCCTATAATTCTTTGCGGCGATTACAGTTTCAATCGCCTCTTCACCAACTTTTTGAATTATTCGGTTTTCACCGGACTTAAAAAGTTCGGTCGTATATGAACCTTCTGGGAGCGTTTTCTTTCTATCCTTTACGAGATCATTTAAATGGATTAGAAAATCTGCTGTTCGTTTCTTTTCTTCTCCAAAACAAGAAAATTGATCAAGATGACATGTGTTTCCGAGTGGCTGAGCTGAGATAAGAATTGTGTCATTATCGCAGTCGGATTTAATATTTACAACATTCAAAAAGTTACCGGAAGTTTCACCTTTAGTCCATAGTCGATTTTTTGTTCGACTGAAAAATGTTACTTTCCCGGAATTAGTAGTTTGTTCGTAAGCGTTTTGGTTCATAAAACCAAGCATCAAGACTTGTCCGGATTCACTATCGCTGACAATTGCCGGAAGCAATCCATTTAATTTTTCAAAATTAAGATCATCAATATTAGGAAATTTCATATTCTCATATCCACGTTTACACTTTTAAGATAATTTTTTAGATCAGAAATTTTCATTTCTTGATAGTGAAATAAACTTGCGGCTAAACACGCATCTACATTAGCGGAATTAAAAGCGTCCGCAAAATGTTGCTGATTTCCCGCTCCACCCGATGCTATAATTGGAACGGTTACCATTTCTTTAACTTTAGATAAAAAATCTAAATCATATCCGTCTTTTGTGCCGTCTTTATCCATCGATGTAATCAATAATTCCCCGGCTCCAAGTTCCACTGTTTTCTTAACCCAGCCAAATCCTTCGATAAAAGTATTTTCGCGACCACCTTTAACAAAAACTTTGTATTCATCATCAATTTTTTTGATGTCAATCGCGACAACCACCGCTTGACTGCCAAATCTTGTAGCGGCCTCTGAGATTAATTCCGGATTCTTAACAATTGCAGAATTTAAGGAAACCTTATCAGCTCCAGCTTTTAATAAAACATCAATATCTTCAACTGAAGATATTCCTCCGCCTACCGTAAAAGGAATTCGAATAACTTTTGCAACCTCTTCAACAAGTTTTATTAGCGCTTTACGCTTCTCGACAGTTGCGGTAATATCGAGGAATACCAATTCATCGGCTCCTTCTTCGTAATAACGTCGGGCTAATTCCACCGCAGAACCTGCGTCTCGCAGATTAACAAAATTTGTTCCTTTTACTACCCGTCCGTCTTTAACATCGAGGCATGGTATTATTCTTCTGCTAGGCAAACTTTGATAACTCCTTTAATGTGATCTTATTTTCATAAATAGCTTTACCGACAATCGCTTTTTTGCAATTGGCTCTCTCCAATTCATGTAAATCGTTCATTGAAGAAACTCCTCCCGAGGCAATCAAATCGATATTTGGAAATTTTGCCAACACGTTTTTATAAAGATTGATTGAAGGCCCCATCAGTAAACCGTCCTTCGCAATATCCGTGCAAAGAAAAGAATTAACTCCACATTCCGAATAAAATTGAATATGCTCGAACAGCGAAATACTCGATTTTTCGGTCCAACCTTTTATCGCAATCATTTCCTCTTTTACATCTGCAGCGATTATGATTTTTGAAGGATCAATCGTTTGGAAAGACTCAACGAGATCTTCTTTGGAACTGACTGAAAACGACCCGACAATTATTTGATCAATACCTATTTCGATTAAATTTTGAATATCATCAATGGAGCGAATTCCGCCACCGAATTCAATCTCAATATCGATTTTATTCTTTATCTCGGAAAGTGATTCTAAAACATTAATTCGACCATCGCGGGAGCCACCCAAATCAACAATATGTATTCTCTTAAAACCAAACGAATAAAAAGTATTGGCTTGTTCTATAACCGATTCAGCATAGATTTTTTTTTGATTGTAGTCCCCTTTTATAAGCCGGACTACTTTATTATCAAGGATATCAATAGCGGGTATTGCTAACATTTTTCAACAAAATTTTCGAGAATTTGAAGCCCCGCTTTCCCGGATTTTTCCGGATGAAATTGAACTCCGTAAAAGTTGTTTTTTTCGATGGCCGCCGTAAAATTCACATCATGGTTCGCGGTCGCGATTGTAAATTCATTTATCGGCACAAAATAAGTATGGGCAAAATAGAAGAATTCCTCATTCTGCAATCCTTCAAACAATTTACTCTCTTTAATCGATTTCACTTTCGACCATCCCATATTAGGAACCGTTACTTTTGTTTCATCAAATTTTTTCGTATCAACGGGTAGAACTCCCAGGCAAGCTGTGTCGCCTTCAATAGATTTTTCAGAGAACAATTGCATTCCCAAACAGATGCCCAGCAATGGTCGTTTTAAAATTCTTAAAAGATTAAATAAATTCAATATGTGGAGATTCCTTACAGCGGATGCCGCATGACCGACACCTGGAAAAATAATTTTTTCCGCTTTGCAAATTACTCCTTCTGTCTTAGCGATTCTAAATTTAACATTTAGTTCCTCAAGAGCGTTCGCAACAGAGGCTGTGTTTCCGGCTCCGTAATCAATTATCGCGATCATAACATTCCTTTCGTGGAAGGTAATCTATTTTGAGTCCGTTCGTCAAACCTAACGGCATCATTCAATGATTTTGCAAAAGCTTTGAACATCGATTCGATTTTGTGATGGTCGTTTTTCCCTTTTGAACGTAAATATAAATTCACTTTCATACCTGACGCTAAAGCACGGAAAAATTCTTCTGTTAATTCAGTTGGAAAATCCCCCACTTTTTCGCGTTCAAATTTACATTTGAAATTCAGAAAGATTCTTCCGCTGAAATCTAAGCCACATTGCGCGATCGTTTCATCCATCGGGAGGAAAAAGCCGTACCGGGTAATTCCTTTTTTATCACCGAGTGCTTTGCTAATCGCCTCGCCCAATGCAATACCCGTATCTTCAACGGTATGATGCTCATCAATGTGCAAATCACCTTTCGTGTTGATAAAAAGATCAACATTTGCATGCCGCGCGATTTGTTCCAACATGTGATCAAAAAAACCGATTCCGGTCGAGATCTCGTTTTCCCCTTTCCCATCTAAAAATATTTTTACTGAGATATCAGTCTCTTTCGTCTTTCTAGAAATTTCCGCAAATCGTTCATTTCTTAGGAGTGATTCAATCGCGTCCATTAGATTGTTAAAAACAGTTTCAGCGAAGTTTGAATTTATGAGCTGAATTTTACCATCTAAAAACTTAAGTGAAAAATCACATTTATCATTATTCGCTGCGCTGCTGATTTCAATATTTTCCGATTGCAGTATTGTTTCAGTCAATGAATCCATTCGCTCGGTATAAATTGAGAAAGCCCGCTCATTCATTTTTAGCAATGAAGAAATCAGACCACGACTTTGTGGGAAACCAAGCTGTAGTAATTGTGAATCAATAAATATTTTTTTCATAAAATCTCTTTCAAAGCATTAATCAACTGGTCGTTTTCACTTTTATTGCCGATTGTAATCCTCAAGCAATTTTCTAAACCCAACATATTTGAACGGTTTCTGATGATAATATTTTTCTCTATCAATTTATTAAAAACCGTATTGGCATCCGAAAATTTTACAAGTAGAAAGTTCGCGTCACTCGGAAAAATTTTTATTACTCCGGGCAAATTCGAAATGGCATTTACAAATCGTTTCCTTTCTTCAACAATTATGAAACGGAATTTTTCCATTTGTTCTTTGTTGTTTAAAGCGCTAATAATCGTTCTACCGGTAAGTTTGTTCAAATTATAGGGTGCTTTAACTTTATACAAATAATTGATTATTAACGGATCAGCTGCACAATACCCCGCTCGAATACCGGCTAGGCCCCAAGCTTTAGAAAGTGTGCGCATCACAACTAAATTTGTGTGCTCGCCGATCAATTCCAAAACACTGCCTTCAGGGGTAAAATCAATATAAGCCTCATCAACTACTATAATGGATTTTTGATATTGGCATAATTTTCGAATATCATCAACTCTTAACAGATTTCCGGTAGGATTATTCGGCGAACATAAAAATATCAGTTTCGTGTTCGATTTTATTTTGGAATCAATTTCAGCAAAATCAATCTGGAAATCGGGGGATAAATTTGCGGAAATCGCGTGAACATTATTTATATCTGCTGAAACTTTGTACATCCCGTAAGTTGGCTCAAGAATTAACAGGTTATCGACAGTAGGCTCACAAAATATTCTTATCATCAAATCAATAATTTCATCCGAACCAACTCCGATAAACAAATTTTCAGATTTTGCTCCGGTAATTTTAGATAGATGAATTTTGATTTCTTTGTGTTTGGGGTCGGGATATCGGTTTAATTCAAGTTTTGATTCAACAACTGAACCTAATCCATTTTCGTTTGCATCAAGCAAAATCCCTTTTTCAAATTGATCCCTGGCCGAAGTGTAGGGCTTCAACCTTTTTATATTTTCTCTAACTAAATTATCAATATCCATTTTCCAACCTAATTCTTACCGCGTTTGCGTGTCCGTCCAATCCTTCTTCTTCAGCGAGTGTTATAATGGAATCGGCAAGATTTAACAAACCCTCTTTCGAGATTTGCTGAAAAGTAATCTGTTTCATAAACGATTCGACACTTACTCCACCAAATACTTTTGTATAACCATTGGTCGGGAGTGAATGGTTTGTACCTGATGAATAATCCCCGGCACTTTCCGGTGTAAACGAGCCGACAAAAACGGAACCGGCATTTGTAATTTTTTTCAAAGCTGATTCTGCATCATTAAAATTTAATATAAGGTGTTCGGGTGCGTATTTATTGCTCAAATCAATAGCTTCATCAATCGAGCTGACCTTCAAAGCGAAGGAATTATTAAGTGCCTTTTCGGCAATTTCGCGGCGAGGTAACTTTTCCAATTGCTCGATTAATTTTTTGCTCACACTTTTTATAAGTGATTTACTATCTGAAAAAAGAAGCACTTGTGAATCAATTCCATGCTCGGCTTGTGAAAGTAAATCGGAGGCAATAAAATCGGGGTTAGCATTTTGATCAGCAATTACCAAAACTTCGCTTGGTCCTGCGGGCATATCGATTGCGCATCCTTCCGGATCTATACTAATTAAACTTTTCGCCGCGGTCACGTATTGATTTCCGGGACCGAATATTTTATCAACCTTTTTAACTTCCTTCGATCCATACCCAAATAGAGCAACGGCCTGGGCGCCGCCGAGTTTGTAAAATTCATCAATTCCACAAACTTTAGCCGCGAATAAAACAGCGTCACTTATTTCACCATTTTTTGAAGGAGAAAAAGCAACAATTCTTTTGCAACCCGCTAATTTTGCCGGAATCCCCAGCATCAAAACAGTTGAAGGCAGTATTGCGGTTCCGCCGGGAATGTAAAGGCCAACGTTTTCTATCGCGCGAAATTCTCTGGAGCAATTCACACCCGCTTGAGTTTCAATGGAATAGTTATTTGGAACTTGAATTGAATGAAATTTTTCGATGTTTTCTTTAGAGAATAAAATTGCATTTTTAACTTTCTGTGCCAGCCTTTGCTCGGCAATTTCGAATTCTTGCTCGGAAATTTTTATTGATTCCTTTTCGAATCCATCGAAACGGGAAGCATATTTTTGAGCGGCTTTTAAACCGTTGACTTTAACATCATCAAGAATATTTTTTACATCCGCAAAAATTTTGTCCGAATCAATTAATGGTCTTTTTAAAATGTCATTTAATCCGTCTTCACTTAAATCGGATACATTGAATACTCTCATAAAATCATGTTCTCTATTGGTAATAATAATATTCCGCTTGCACCGGCGGCCTTAAGTTCATCAACTATCTTCCAAAATTTCTCGGATGGAATAACCGCGTGAATCGCGACAGATTTTTCATCGGCCAATGAGAGAACTGTTGGACTTTTTAATGAAGGGATAATTTGAAGTACTTTCTCGACCGAGTCTTTCGGAGAGTTCATCATAATGTATTTAGAATGTTTTGCATTTAAGGCTGACGAAATTCTTTTTAATAAATCGGCCAATAGTTGATTCTTCTCACTATTTAATTCAACTGATTTTGATGCGACTAAAACCGCTTCTGATTTAAATACCGGAAATGATTTTTTCAATTTATTCATTCTGAGAGTATTTCCGGTGGAAACAATATCGCATATACAATCTGAAACGCCAAGTGAAGTAGTAATTTCAACTGATCCGCTGATCTCCACTATTTTTGCCGTAATCTTGTTATCATCCAAAAATTTTTGAGTAATTACCGGATACGAAGTCGCGATGGTTTTACCATTTAAGTCCTTAACTTCGTTTAAGGTTTTATTTTCCGGTACTCCAATCAAAAGTTCACATCTGCTGAATCCGAGTTTTTTAACAATTTCAATATTTGCTTTTTTCTCAACGACAACGTTTTCGCCAAGAATTCCAATATCCGCAACTCCATCTTGAACGTATTCAGGAATATCGTCATCCCGCAGAAATAAAATATCCAACGGAAAATTTCTTGCGGAAATCATTAACCGATCCGAATAATTATCAATATCCAGTCCGCAATTTCTAAGTATTTGCAGCGATTTTTCTGTTAACCGACCTTTTTTCTGAATAGCCAATTTCAAATTTTCTTGCGACATTAAATTCTCCTTTAAAGCAAAAAACCCCGACAAGTGCCGGGGTTTTGTGATATCCTAATTTCGATTTAAATCACACCGACACTTTCCGCTGAAAGTTATTATCATGATGATATGTGCGATGTGTGCCTAACATTTTCTTAAAATTAATATCAACAAAAATCCCTATAAAAATTGATAATGTCAATCTCGAAATCCCTTATTTTATTTGGTGCTAATCAGCACTATATTTGATCAAACAATTTATGTAAATATGTTAGCATTTTTTGTCTCAGACTTACACGGTAACTTAGCAAACTACTCAAAGCTATTCGAACGAATCAAATCAGTAAAGCCAAATTTGATATTTATCGGTGGAGATTTAGGCGGAAACCTTTCCAGATTCTCAAAAAACTCGGAGCCAAATTTTTACGACAATTTCTTGATCCCGGAGTTTCAGAAATTAAAAAAACTGATGCAATCGGACTATCCTGATGTATTTATTATTATGGGTAATGACGACCCAAAAAATGAAGAAACGAAGCTAATTGAAGGTGAAGTAAAAGGACTCTGGAAATACAGTCATCTGAAAAAGATACAAATTGGTGATTACTTAATTTGTGGTTATTCATACTGTCCTCCATCCCCATTCCGTTTAAAAGACTGGGAAAAATATGATGTTTCACGCTTTGTTGATCCGGGATGTGTCAGTCCGGAAGAAGGAATTCGTACTGTTGAAATTGAGGAAAATGATGCAAAGTTCTCAACAATCAAAATAGATTTGGAATTTTTTACGATCGGCGAAGATAGGAGAAAGTCAATTTTTCTATTCCATTCACCACCTTACAAAACAAATTTGGATAGAGCCGCATTAGATAACAAAGTAATCGATTTTGTGAAAGTGGATGTACACGTCGGATCGATTGCAATCAAGAAATTTATCGAAGAGAAACAGCCACTATTGACTCTGCACGGACACATTCATGAATCGACAAAAATAACCGGTTCCTGGTCTGATAGAATTGGTGATACTTATTCTTTTAACGCAGCTCATCATGGGAATGAATTATCCTTAATCCAATTCGATCTTAACGATTTAGATTGTGCAAAAAGACTTATTCTCTAAGTCGTCCCAAGCTTTAAAGGTTTTGCAGAATCAGTAACGGCACCAATTTTAATGGCATAACTTGTCTGCTTTTTTATATCCTCATCGGTAACAAAATGAAAATCTAATAAGCCGTCAGTTTTATAACCTGTTCGAAGATAATTTAATTCGCTAAGTGCTTGGCTCCAGCCGTGCAGGTAATTTTCCAAAGCTTTTCGTTTTTCCAAATCATCTTCGATATGAAAAAGCAAATCAATATCGCTTCCGGGTCCAGCGGTTGCATTCTTTGTCGATCCGAAAATATAAATACCTTTTACGCCTTGTTTTTCCGGATCAATTCTTTTCGCTATTTTTTCTGCCATTTTATAGCGCCATTTCCATTGGTCTGAAGGCTGCCATTCCGAATAATCCACTTTTTCATGATCTTGTTGTTCTTCGGAGGAAGGATTTGAAAGCAGACCAACAGCCTGATCAAGATCAGCGTTTAGTAATATTTTTAGTATTTGACCATTTGAAGTTGAAGGTATATCAATAACTCTAATTTTGCGGCTGAGGTAGTCGAATTCCGGAAGCAACTCCGATAACATATTCGGTGCGTTTAGAAAGAAATCTTCGCGGAAAATAATCCCTTTATCATCTGGATATAATGGTAGATATCGGATTTGGGCTTCAACAAGATCCTGGAAGAAATGCGTGCCGAATGATAAATCGGGAACATAATTTCCCTTCTTTTTTGCAACTTCGATTAACATCGCGGTGTTGTTAATATCCGAGTAAGTTACACTCACTCCTAATTTAATATCGCCTCTGCTTCCCCATCTGCCGGGTCCGATTAAAACAAACTGCCTCTTGGGTAACAGTTTATTCAGCTTTCCCACAGCTCTTCCAATTTGGATCATCATTTCTCGATCCTGAACTTGAGCATATTCCACAGGATCAACATAAACTACATGAGTTATATCGAGCATATGACCATTTGAAACATATCTTTTTGCATTGAAAAGCAATTTATCAACCGGAATATCTTTTGGTATTTGATCGGATATTTGAGTTCCCGCAAAGCTTTGTGGGCGGCATTGGAGTAAATAGAAATTTTTACCGTCATGAGCAAACTCAATATCGATCGGTGTTTGGAGTTTTTTCTCTAGAGTTTTTAGAATTGTATCGACTTGACGAATAAAAACTCCCTTTTTCATTAATCCGTCAAAAGTTACCAGAAGATCATCCTTATCAAAATCAATTCCGAGGGCGGAGACCGGTCTGATCATTTTATTTTCAAAAACCGAAACAACATCAGTAATTCTTGGGAAGTCATTTCCGGCTTCCAAAAACATATCTTTAATATCAATTGTTTCAAAATCATTGGTTTCAAGATTTATTACATCGATGTATTTCGGTGCATATTTTATTTGTTCTTCCAATGAGACATTTACACGAAGCGACGGCTGCCCCGGCGCAATCAGAACCGGATAATCGTCACCCAATCTGTCAACAGCCCTCGTACCGAGTCCGGCAACAATTCTTATCAATCCGTCTTCTCTTTTGATTCTCGGAGACCAGCGGAATTCATTCTTGCTGAATGCCACGCCCGCAAATGCAGGAAGAAAATATTTACCCATTTTTGTACCGACAACTTCTTGCAGCATAATTCCCATCTCTTCGTGGAAATCTATCAACCCTCTTTCAGCGCGATATTCAATCGGATCAGGGCTAAATGTAGACGCATAAACCTCCGCGATTGCATCCATTAATGCGCTTAACCGTTCCGATTTGCTTCCTTGATTTGCTAAAAATAGGCTTTTATATTTTCCGGAGAATGCTGCTCCCATCTGGTCTTCCATAAGACTTGAGCTCCGGACAACAATCGGTTTTTCACCAAAATCATCCATTGCCTGGGAAAGGCCTTTTACCATGTCGGGGGGAAATTCAGAATTTTTAAATACTTGAACAATGTGTGGGTATTCTAATCGTACCTCATCAATATCTTTATATTTTTGTTCAATCACTTCTTCAAGATCATTATAATGCATAAAATGCATGACGGCATCAGACGCAATATACCAAGTCTTGGGAATTTGTATATCGCCAACGAGTTCTTTCGTGTCGGCATTCTTTTTGAGAATATGATAGGCTAAGAACAAACCCGAACTTTTACCACCCAACTTTCCATGACTTTTTGGTGGGAAAATCATGTTATCGATCAAATCATAAAAATCGGTTAATTTGATATACTCTTTTGCGATTGAAATAAAATCGATTTTATCGGTGAAGAACCTTCGCAAAAGCGAAACCCGAAGTCCTTTAATTGTTGAAGGTGAAAGCTCGAATTTCTCCGGAGCAAGGTGATAGAATTTTCGGATTGCATCGCTGATTTCAGTCAATGAAGTATCTAAACTTTCTACTGCTTTTACAAGCGCGCTCGCTTTATCTTCTTTAATCCATTTTTGAATTTTTGCGAGGATTTGTTCATCCGGTAAATTGTTATCAGCGATGGTTAAAATTGCTTCAATATACGCATCGTAATTATCCACCTTTCGTTTCTTCATCGGTTTGTTTTCGTCGTAGCGACCTTCATTCTCAGATTGTTTCTGATCCATGACCGATTGTTTCATGATATTTTCGGCTTCCTCAATTCCGTTCCAGCATAAATTGTGAAGCATTTTTCGAAGAATACTCGCGAAAAGATTTGGATCAGTTTTACGAAGCATATCAAGAACTATTCGCCATTCGTTTTTGAAATCTCGGTTCACACTTCCATTTCGAACAGATTGCAATTCGTCAAAAACACCTTTTAGTTTTTGGTGGAGAATAAAATGACTTAAACGGTCAGCAATTGTTTTAATTAATTTTTTCTCTTCTTTTAGAAACGGTCCGAAATCTGACTCGGGCATTTTATCTTTATAATAAACCGAAATTTTTCCAATCGGTTTTTCCTGAACAATGATATTTTCATGCATCGAATAAATTGTTTCTTGGAATTGAGGTGAGACGAAAATTTTGTTGTCCAGCAATATTTTTGCGCAACAAGTATGCGGATATTGCCATCCGGGCGGGATAGCTGCTACAACCTCTTCAAAAACCTGCTGATTATTTAATTCACGATTTCCGATTGCCTCTTCAATTTTATAAACACAATTAAGTTCTTTCGCGCGTTCTTGTAAATCATAAACAAGGTCGTCGAGCGATCTATAATCTTTATTCATAAGAAATTATCCCGTTTCCAGTTCTTCCGTCTACTTTTATTTTTAGCGGATCGGTAAGACTAATATGTTTAACAAATTGTTTCTGAGAGGACAAATTCTGCCTCAAAAGCCAATCCCAATTTATCATATTTGAGCCGCTATTTTTTACAGAAAAATACAAAACTTTAAAAGCAGCGATGTTGTGAAAAAAATGAGAGCCTTGACTAAAATCCACGTTAAAATTCGGCAGGCTTGATTCAACAATTACTTTTGCATTTGAAACTTGACTCCAATCAACAGGAATTCCGAGCCATTCATCGGAACTTCCCCATCTTCCAAAACCAATTAGTAAATATTTTAACCCGATTTTAACAAATTCCCGATTGAACCCTTCAACTTCGGAAGCAATTTGTTTTGTAAACTTACTCTCAAATTTTTTCGGATCAACATAAACCACATCTTTTATTTCACTGATTTTATCATTCCCCAAAGCTTGTTTGGTTCTGATTATAGCCTTTGGAGAATTAAACTCATTTTCTTCTATTTCAATTATTTCATTCGAAACAAACATCGCTCTAACCTGAAGAAGCGCAAACTCGTTTTTTTTGGTTCTTTTATCAATATCAAACGCAAATTCAATTTCGACGGGAGATTGAAAGTAATTGGAACAAGTTTGAAGTAAATCATTTATGAGCAGGTTGTATTTGAATTCGTCCAGTTTAAGCAGCCTTCCAAAATCCAATACTCTTGCGCCTTCGGAACCTGTTCCCATAATAATCTTGTTGGAGTGAAAATCAAATGTCGAAGCCGAATATTCATTGGAATGATCAAAATCCGAATCCGATAAATCCAATTCAATCAGATATTCAGATTCAACTAAAGGATCATAATTAATAATGGGATTTATGTTTACAGCCAAAAATTTATTTTGTGTATTCTTCATCAACTCTTTCGGACTCGCAAAAGGAGCTGATATTTTCGGGTATTTTGGATTATACATCCAACTGATTCCACCATCAACAATAGTTTTTCCTAGCCCAAGAGCGAGATTTACAACTCCATCCTCAGATTTTGACCTCCCAAAAGGATAGTAATTGTGTGAACGAGCAACACCGGAAATTGAAGGATAAAATCTTTTATTTCGTTTTGTGCCGATAACTTCTTGAATAATTATCGCCATTTTTTCTTTGCGAGGATCGTTTTTTGTGGCTTCAAAATATTGTAAAGCCGACTTAAAAAATGTGGAGGAATAAACAAATTTGATCGCTTCAACGAATTTCTGAAATCGTTTATCCTGACTGGCTTCATGGTTCGCAATCATTTTTGTCGCGTAAACTCCGGCAAAAGGTTCATTAAGACTATCCTCAAGCAAACTTGAGGAACGTATAGCGAGAGGAGTTGAAGTGTTGGTGATGATTGTCCTCAAATCACCCACTATCTCCGGAGGCAGTTGAGAATCCTGGAAAAGTTTAGCTTTTCTTTTATCGCTTAAATCCGAGAGGGCAGCTTCATAAAGATTATTCATCTTCATAAAACCATCGAAATGATCGGTTGCAATTACAACAAACTTAGGTATTTTTATATTTATTGACGTGTATTTTGATTTGTTGAGATGATTTTTTAATAATTCTTGAAACGAAAATAAACCGGATGCCTTTCCGCCGATTTCACCATCTCCGATTTTACATAAAGTTTCATCAGAATTGAAGAATCCTCGATGATAATGAGGAACTTCCATTTTCGATATGTTTGGATTGTGGAAAGTCATATCTAAAAAAATAAACCGGGAAAGAAAAAATCAATCCCGGTTAAGCACCGCAAAAAATGAACAAAATTAGACCCAACCGCGATCTTTGCAAGCCTGAGCAACCCGGCTAATCGAAATAACGTAAGCCGCATCACGCATGTACATATTTCTTTTTTTGGCCAAGTCGTTAACGGCCTGAAATGCCGCAGTCATCTTAACATCTAATTTACCGAGCACTTCATCTTTTTCCCAAAAGTAATTCATATTACTTTGAACTTGTTCAAAATAACTGCAAGTAACTCCGCCCGCATTTGCAAGGAAATCCGGAATTAAGAAAATTCCACGTTCTTGAATAACTTTATCAGCTGCTGGAGTGGTCGGCCCGTTTGCACCTTCGGCAATAATTTTCACCTTCGCAGAGATTTTATCAACATTATCTTCACGAATCTGATTCTCGAGGGCAGCAGGAAGAAGTATCTCTACATCTTGCTCAATCCATGCATCTCCATCTAAAACTTCATATCCTAAATTTGTAGCTTTGGCTTTATCAATTCCACCAAATCGATCCGTTATTTTGAGTAGTTCGTCAATATCTACACCACTCAATTTTTTAAAAGAATAAGATTTTTGATCTTGTTGATCCCAGGATGAGACACAAACAACTGTTCCACCCATTTGGCTATACAAACGGATTGCGTGCTGTGCAACGTTTCCGAATCCTTGAACGCTTGCCCTTGTATCTTCGGGTGAAATTCCCATATCGTTTAATGCTTCCCTGACGGTAAAAATTACACCATATCCGGTAGCTTCGGTTCTCCCCAAAGAACCGCCCATTCCGACAGGTTTTCCGGTTATAAATCCTGGGTTTTTGGATCCCTCGATAACTTCATATTCATCGAGCATCCAAAGCATATGTTGTGCTGAAGTCATTACATCAGGAGCAGGAACATCGTTTAGTGGTCCAACATTTTTCGACATTTGTCGAACCCAGCCACGGCAGATTTGTTCTTGTTCCCTCATACTTAAATTATGCGGATCACAAATCACTCCGCCTTTTCCACCCCCGAGCGGGATTCCGACAACCGCACATTTCCATGTCATCCACATTGACAAGGCTTTTACCGTATCCGCGGTTTCTTGCGGGTGAAATCTGATTCCCCCTTTGCTTGGCCCCCTTGCATCGTTGTGTTGAACTCTAAATCCTCTAAAAACTTGAAAAGTCCCGTCATCCATTCGAACCGGAATTCCAAAATGATATTCTCTTAACGGATTTCGTAATAGTTGGCGCGTACCGTCATCCAATCCCAAGATTTCGGCAACCTTATCAAATTGTGATTGCGCCATATCGAATGGATTAAATTCTTTCGTTTGCATTCTTCCACCTCTTTGAAAGTCAGACTATTTTTGAAAGACAAATTATATATTTAGTAAACAATAATATTGAGCAAACAATTTTTATTGCACTAAAGAAACTTAAAGATAGGTATAATGAAGCGCAATCAAATTTCAAATAATCGGATTACAATATATGATTATAAATTCAAGAATTGGCTGAAGTTGTAAAGATGGAATCCCTTCAATAGGATTTGATAGAAAAAAATTCAAAAAGATTTGTATTACTAATATTGCGTTGAAGAGAATTTGGGAATTGTATTAATAAATTAAATGTTGACTGCAAGAATGTAACCTACACGTATCAGATGTTCGGCAAGTTTGAAAATGGGCAAAAAAAAGGGCAGCCTAAGCTGCCCTTAAAAGTGAGATGTGATATTATCTTACTTGAGTAGAATCATTTTTTTACTGTCAACAAAGTCGCCAGCTTGAATTCTGTAGAAGTAAATACCACTTGGTAAAATATTACCCATGCTATCTTTAGCATCCCATTGTACTGAATAGAAGCCGGAATCTTGAGCTTTTCTAACCAACGTTTTAACTTCTTTACCTAGAGCATTGTAAATAGTGATATTTACATCAGCTGCTTCAGGAATACCATATTTGATATAAGTAGTTGGGTTGAATGGGTTTGGATAGTTTTGACTTAATTCAAACTCTGTAGGAATTCCGCCTTCTTCAACACCGGTTACAGAAGCTGAAATCTCTTGTGAGAACTCACTTTCGTTACCGCTGAAATCGAATGCAGAAACTACGTAGTAGTAAGATTTATTTGCTGTAAGTGAATTATCTGTAAATTCAATATTACTTACTTGAGCAATCATATTTTGAGCGTTTGGTGTAAATCCGGTGCTTTCGCCTCGGTAAACCGCGAAATATTGGAAATCTTCATCAACCGGTTCGTCCCAAGCTAATTTAATACTTGAGCCTTCAACTTGACCTGCTAGGTTAGTTGGAGCCATCGGCATTAGATTATCAACAGAATAACCACTCATTTCATTACTCCACTCAACGTTTGTTCCGTCAAGAGAATGAGCAGAAACTCTGAATGTATGCCATGTTGTATCTTCTGGCATTGCGTTGAATACGGTTGCTGCATGGAATCCATAAGTCATTTGGTTAGCTGCAGGTACTTCACCGCTGAATACATAAACTAAATGTCCATCTTGAACTTTGTCGCCAATTTTTAGATCAGAAGAAGAGAATGATTTGAAATTAGCAGATTTTGCTCCTCCATCACCCATTTCTTCGATTCTCCAAACACCATATTTAACTAATGGGTTTGTTCCGAATCCTTCACCGGCAAATTTAGACCAAACAACTCCAACTGAATATCCTTGATCGTTTGGAATATCCATAATTTCCATAATTTGTCCGGGACCAGCTTCTTCAACTTCAAGAGCTTTGATTGAAACTTTCAATAACGCTACTGTGAATGCCGGGTTATGAATACCATAACTGTGATCATAGTAAACCATATCTAAGTTATACGCTGCCCCTTTTTTGGCGAATGACCAATCGCTTGGTACACCATCGTGGGGATCCCATCCAGCAACAGAATCAGCATGTGGTAACATTGCAGCAAGATTATCCATCAAGCCGTGTACTTCATCTTGTAATCCTTCTTCAGTTCCATCACCGTCATGATCAGCATTTCCGTTTACATAATACTTCTTAACATCAAAGTCATCCCCAACATCACCATGACAATCTTCACAGATAGCAACATTACTGCTTCCATTTGGGAAGTTAACCTGGAATGAGTGAGCACCAGCTAAGATTACATTATTATCTTCATCAACATGACCAGGAGCCATGTGACAGTCAACGCAAGTATTTTCAACTGCGGTTGCATGTGGAGAAGTTGGCAAATCCTGACCGAAAGTAATTACGTTTGTTCCCAACAACATATCCGCTTGTGGCACGTAGTGAGGTCCAAAGTGTCCACCACTAGAAACAGGAACATAAGTAACAGCATCTCTTCTACTTTGATGGCAGTTCATACAAAGAATACCTTTTCCGCCTTCACCTTGATCACCGGCTTCAACTTCAACACCGTTATTTAGAACAGCGGTGACTTTTCTAATTTGATTTTCGTTAGCAACGCTGTGAGGATTATGACAAGCAACACAAGAAATTGCTTCTACACCACCCGGAACTGCAGGAACTTCTTCGCCAGCTGCATAAGCTATGAAACCGCTAGTCGTATGACATCTTGCACAAGATCCCGACCATTCAGCTCTACCCGGAGGATTGGCATGTCCGGAAACATCCCATTGTGCAGGATAAACATGATGTGTTCCGCTATCATGGCATTGTGCGCATATTTTTGAATCCAGCATGGAAGTAATTTTGCTGTCGCCAACTTGACCGTAGTGACCGCTTCCGGGACCATGACAAGATTCGCATTGAATATTACCGCGAGACATCGCATCAGGATAAAGAGCTGCCAAAGAATCGGCAACACCATCAAATAAATGTCCGCCAGGGTGTCCCCAGTTTGCTAATTGTAATGAATCCGGGAAAGTAAAATCAAAATCATCAAATCCATCGTTGTCTGCATTTGTGTCATATCCTGTTGAGTGACAACTGACGCAATATGATGCGAAATGATCTGTTTCAAAACCATTTAATTTTAAGGTTAAGCCGGTTGCATGGCCGGTTTCTTGGTACATATTGTTCTTTTCACTATGGCAAGTTGCACATGTTGCGCCTGAACCAAAACCAACATATTTAGCCGAGTTAACAACTAATTCAGTTTCGTTTCCTGCAACGCCAAAAGTGAAAACATATTTACCGGTTTTGTCGGGTGTAAAAACATAGTAATAATCACCGGTTTCAGAATCAATAGTAGCTGTTGGAACAGTATTGGTAGAACCGGTAGGTTTTGTGGTTAGTTTAAGAGCTGGAGTTCCTAAATCAGAAGGAATTGTACCTTTAAGATACATCTGAGTTTGAACACCAACGTTTGTGTTTCCGTTGAAAGCCATTGTGAAGATGTCATCGACATCATTACTTGCTTCCCTCGGGGAAACACCAAATGTTGTAAGAGTTTGAGCTTGCAAACCCATTGCGCCGATAAATAGAATAAGCGCAAATAGAGTAGAAAAGCGTTTCATTTAATCCTCCGAGAATTGTTAATTAGATAGTTAATATTAGTTAGGTAGTTTTCGAAAAGGTAAAGAACAGCCAAATTATTTAGTGTTTTTTGAAGGTTTGATTGTTGCATTATCATCAGAATTATTAAATAGATATTAGTGTTCTTTTTTCTTATTAAAATATATAAAAAAATAAAACGATGTCAAAATCTTTTTAAGAGGATTGAATATGCGATTATCTCATTTAATCAGAATTGTGTTTCAGTTTATTCTCTCTTATAACTAAAGCCTGATTGAATTGATAAAGGTAAAAGCAATGGCTATATTTCAAGTTGATTTATAAGGTATATTCATGCAAATCTACAATACACTTACGAAGAAGAAAGAAGAATTTGTCCCGCTAAACCCGGGTGTTGTTACTATGTACGTTTGCGGTCCGACTGTGTATGATTTCTTCCATATCGGCAATGCTCGCTCGTTTGTAATGGCGGATATTATAAGGCGTTATCTCGAATATATTGGCTATAACGTCAGATACGCAATGAATTTGACTGATATCGATGATAAGATAATTAACAAGGCAAATGAAGAAAAAATTGATTCCAACGAAGTAGCCAAAAAATTCACACAAGCTTTTTATGAGGATATAAAGAAACTTGGGATTAGGGAAGCTAATATTCATCCAAAAGCCACCGAACATATGGATGAAATTGTTGGGTTGATAGATAGTCTGGTTCAAAAAGGTAACGCTTATAATATAAACGGAAATGTCTTCTACCGTGTAGAAAGTTTTGCCGGCTATGGTAAACTAAGCGGTAAAAAAATTGATGAGTTGGAATCCGGTTCCAGGGTTGAAGTGAACACCGAAAAAGAGAATCCATTCGATTTTTCTTTATGGAAAAAAGCCAAAGAAAACGAACCGAGCTGGGATAGTCCTTGGGGAAAAGGAAGACCGGGATGGCATACCGAATGTTCCGCAATGAGTATGAAACATTTTGGGGAAACAATTGATATCCATGCCGGAGGAAACGATTTAATATTCCCGCACCATGAAAATGAGATCGCCCAGAGCGAAGCCGTTACCGGAAAACAATTTGCCAGATATTGGATGCATTTTGGATTTCTAAATATGAAAGAAGAAAAAATGTCCAAATCCCTCGGTAATTTTTTCACCGCTCGGGAAATCCTTGAGAATTATTCTGCCGAAACAATCAGATTATTCTTCAGTCAAACGCATTATAGCGGACCACTTGCGTTTTCCGAGGATCTATTAAAAACATCTCAATCCGCTTTAATAAAGGTTGAGAATTTCGTCGATTTAATTAAAGAAAATTCTGCGACATCCGGTGGCGATTCTGAAACTACATTCGATTTCGAGAGTTATTTTAGATTATTTTCAGACGCGATGGATAATGATTTTAATACGCCTCAAGCAACAGCGGTAATATTTGATTTTATTAAAGCGGCAAACAAGGCAATAAATGAAACAGAGCAAGTAGGCAAAAATTTTTACAGCAAAGTTCTCGAATTTCTAAACAAAACAGCGCAGAACGTATTGGGTATAATTGATCTGGAAAAAGTTAAAATGCAAAAATCCCTCGAAAATGATTTGGTAAAATTATTATTGGATGTACGACAGAAAGCGAGAGCGGAGAAGAATTTTGCACTTTCAGATGAAATAAGAGATAAATTAACCGAACTTGGGATTGAGTTGAAAGATTCTAAGGAAGGAACAACCTTTAAGATTAAATAAATCCGGGTATAAAATGAAAAAATCGTTCGCATCTTTTTTGATAATATTTACACTGATATCCATCAATTCATTCGCGCAAGGTTCATCAGGCGAGGATGCCAAGTACGAATACCGGTATTTAATCGATGTTCCTTCTGCCGGGATTCTTGAAAAGGGTTTCGTAGGAGTTTCGGTAGATGTAATGCCTCTCGGAGTCGTAATTCCTAAAATCGAAGTGGGAGTTTTTGATAATATCAGTTTCGGAGTTTCATACGGCGGCGGAAACATTATAGGTGTTGGTGAAGTTGACTGGTATAAATACCCGGGCGTAAACTTCCGCGTAAGAATAATTAACGAAACCGAAGAAAGACCGGCAGTAACGGTTGGATTCGATTCACAAGGCAAAGGCCGCTATTTTGAGTCCCAAGAAAGATTCGCGATAAAGTCACCCGGTATTTTTGTCGCGGCTGCAAAGAATTTCAATTTCCTTGGATTTTTGAGTGTGCACGGAATGGCAAATTACTCCTTCGAGAGAAAGGATGGTGATCAGGATCTCAATCTTGCAGTCGGTTTAGAAAAAACTATAGGAAGTACTGTCAGTCTTGTTGCTGAGTATAGCTTTGCAAACAATGATAATACTTCAGCTTCTTTGGGTGATGGTTCGGGTTTTATGAATGTCGGTGTTCGATGGTCCCCGGGAAGCGGATTTACACTTGGATTGGATCTCAGAGATATGCTCGATAATAAAAAATTCACAAGCAGTAAAGCTGATAGGGCAATATTTTTTGAATACATAAAAGGCATTTTCTAGTGTATATTAAAGTGTACAGTTAATAGAGTTTTATTCCAGTATTATATACAGAAGTATTCATTTTTGGTTATAAAACTCGTTTATTAACGGCATGATGATTGCTTTAATATGGTAAAGATTGAGAATGGAGTTATAAAATGAAAACTGGATTAAAAATATTACTACTTGTCTTTGTCGCTTCTCTTACCGGATGTTACACCCAGATCGGAAGGACTTATGACTATGATGATTATAAAAGATACCGTGAGTATTCTTACCAAGATTCAGATACTCTATACACCGATGACAGCTCAGATGTAATCGTCAACAATTATTACCAAGATGAATATTACGAATACTATCCGAATGACTACGGATTTTACCCTCCGAGCAGAAGGTTTAACTATGGATATTACGATTACTACTACCCTAATTATGGATGGTATTATAACGATCCCTATTACACAACAATAATTTTTGGCTTTCCGTATTTAGGTTACAGCTGGTATTCTCCGCATTACTATAACCATTACGGATATGGATACAGTTCTTATTATTACGGCAACCATTATGGTTATGGATATGATTATTTCGGTGCACCCAAAACGAGAAGGGATTCGTATGTAACCGATCTTCGAAATTCGGGAAGCGGAAGAGGATACAGGACTGCATCTCGAAATAATTTGAATGACCTTTCGGTTGGAAGAAGCAGTTCAGTTACTTCGCGATTGAATAAATCCGGGAATGACAATAGTACCGTAAAAAGATCAACAAGATCCGGAACTGATAGAAGTTCTACTGTAAGCCGGGCAGGAAGAAGTAGTTCAAGATCTTATTCAACTACTTCTCGCAATCAGAGTTATGATAGAAAATCTGCGAGCAAGAGCTCAAGCCGAACTTATACAACTCGATCCAGAAGCAATAACGGAAAATCATATTCTTCGGGTTCAAGCAGTGCATCGCGTTCTAAAAGTTACAGTCCGCCAAAATCAAGTAGCAGCCGGTCCTCATCTGTTTCAAATGGAAGGAGCAGTTCAAGTTCACGATCTTACAGTTCACCGTCGCGGTCGTCATCTTCGAAAAGCAGCTCTTCTTCATCGAGATCAAGTAGTTCACGATCAAGCTCATCTTCGCGTAAAAGATAGAGTGAGATAACAAAAGTGGAATCGGGTTAATTATATAAAGTAGCTTCAAATTTTAATTTCAGATAATACAATATTTTATATTTGTTGGAGTATGGTGATGAAAATTAAGAGTTTTACAATTCTGATGATTTTGGGAATCTCTTCCCTTTTCCAAGCACAAAATTACAATGACGCTTTGCGATTATCCCAACCGGGTCTGCTTTCAGGAGCCCGAGCGTTGGCGATGGGCAACAGTTACGTAGCTTTGAGTAACGATTTTTCCGCAACGCTTCACAATCCGGCGGGATTAGGATTAGTGGGCAATTATCAAGTGACCGGAAGTTTTAATTATAATTCTATCGAAAACACAACCACGCTTTATAATACAACAACAATTGACGACCAATCTAACACTTCATTGAGAGATGTCGGTTTCGTCTTTCCTGTTCCAACATTTAGAGGAAGTTTGGTTTTTGCTTTTGGATATACAACTGGAAAAGATTTTAACAAAGTAGTCTCTTTTGATAGTTACAACAATTCAAGCCATTCATTTGCGCAAGTCCTTGCGAATTCGGACGGTGATAATTATGCCTATGAATTAGGTTTAGCCTATTTTGACACTCTTTCATCCACTTATGGAACTTTGCTGAACGGAAAACTTCAACAAATTGGGAAAACTATTGAAGATGGGAGTCTCGACAGTTGGAATTTCGGCGGTTCCATTGAAGTTGCTCCGAACTTGTATATTGGAGCTTCACTGAACTTAAAAACAGGATCATTTTCACATAACCGGGAATTTACCGAGTGGGATATCAATAATATTTATTCATCACCGCTTGACCCAATGGATTCAAGAACAACGGATTTTCTAGAATACACCTATAACGATATTTTTGATTGGGAAATATCGGGCTGGGACTTAAATCTTGGTTTCTTATATAAAATTAATACTTTCTCTCAGGTTGGTGCATCGATAAAATTCCCCACTGATTACAGTATTAAAGAGGTTTATGTTATCGAAGCAACTTCAGATTTTGCGACCGATGGTTTTTTCCTCGATCCTCCTGTAATAAGTGAAGTTGAATATTCAATCCAAACTCCGTTTGAGTTTACTGCCGGTGCCGCATTTGAAATTGCTGATGTTATAATGAGCGGACAAATCGCATTTATTGACTACTCAGAAATGGAATTTACCGATGGGCTTGAGTTAACAACCATGGGAATCAATAACAAAGATATTAAAGAATTGATGCGTGGAACTTTAAATTACAACACCGGACTAGAATATAAATTGCCGGTCGGAGGCGTTAAACTTCGTGGTGGATTTATGTATCAGCAATCGCCGTATGACGGCGACCCTTCAGAATATGACCGGAAATATCTCACTTTTGGTGCCGGATTTGAGGCTGGTAATGCTCTATCAATTGATGTAGCTTATGTTAAAGGCTGGTGGCAAAATTTCGGAGACAATTATTCTAGTGGAATTTCAAGAAATTTTCAAGATATAAGCATGACAAATGTTTTGGTAGGTTTTACTTATCATTATTAATTCCACGAGAATTATTCTAGATTTGTTACCCTCGTCACAGGCGAGGGTATTTTTTTATCCAATATTGCGCTCATAATTAAACTTTTCAATAAAAGTTGGTGTCTCTATACTAAACCAATTTAAAGGAGAAAAAATGAAGACCAGGTTATTACTTTTAATGGCTTTATTTGTTTTCAGCAGCATCTTTATTTATTCCCAACCGGCAACCCCTCAAAACTTAAAAGCAGAAATAAATGAATGGCGAGGTTACACCCACGTTAAATTATCCTGGGATAAGATTGACGAAAGGGGCATTCGATATGAGATATATCGCCAAATAGTGAAGGACACCACTTCTTCCGAATTCAAAAATTTGCGATTCCCCATTTTCCACAATGCTTACCACGATTATGATGTGAAACCAGGCAATATTTACAATTACTATGTTATATCTAAAAATTTAAATGGAGAAAGCCAGCCATCCGATACGGTAACATCAGAAATTGTAAGAATAGATCGATCTGTTATTGTGACCGGAAAAATCTCGAACGATAAATCAAACGATGGCTTAAAACGTGCGTTGGTTCATTTTATACCAAAAGAATCATTCGGACCGGAAGTAGCCGTAACCGATAGCAACGGTAACTACAAAATCAAACTTGTGCCTGGCGAGTACTATGTGAGTTTCGCTAAGTGGGGTTATTTAACCGAATTTTATGATAACCAGCGCTATTTCAAAAACGCCGGTGTATTGACCTTTTCTGAAAATGATTCTTTAGATATAAGCGCCGGAATTACTAAAATTGATTCATCAATCTACCATACAATTTCAGGTACTGTAACCGATACAGCAGGGCAACCGGTGCAGGCTGTTGTTAAGCCGATCGGGATTGAAGGAAGAATGTTTAAACATCTTCTAAAATATGGTAGAACCGACTCACTGGGGAATTATTCAGTAAAAGTTTTGGAAGGAGATTCGGTAGCTTTGTATATCCATCCCAAGAATCGTGCATTAATGCCTGAGTTTTATGATAACAAAACCGAATATTCAGAAGCTGATATCCTTGTGGCGAATACAAACATTTCCAATATCGATATTATTCTGGATGGAAAACCGGTTTATGAAAACATTGTTAAAGGACAGGTCACAAATATTGAAGATTCCTCTCTCTCCGCTGTTGTTTCGTTATTCAAAATAAAGGACGATGCGCGCCGGCCAAGATTCAGAAGAACCGTTCTTTCGGATTCGTTAGGAAATTTTGAATTTTCGAACATACATCCGGGACAATATTTGGCTTTCGCATTTGCTAAAGGGCGCTATGTTCCTTCATATTTTGTAACAGACAGTTTGGCTACGTTAAACTGGCGTGAAGCTGATACAATACTGGTTGAAGAGAATTCAATTATTTCAGATATTAATTTTAGCTTAATTCCAATTCCGGATTCTGGCTTTGCCCGGATTGAAGGAGTTGTAAATGATGGCCAGAACCTTCCGCTTCATGGAGCAAGGGTTTACGCGGTGGATAAAAACAACAGAACAGTTTCTTATACAACAACAGATGAAAATGGCAGATATCAGTTGTCGAATCTGGTTCCCGGAGTATATTCGGTTATTTCGAGTAAATTCCAATTTGATACTGCCGGTAAAAATGATGTAAATGTTGATTATACACAGACCATTGAGGCAAAGGTTGATTTAGTACTTTCCCAAGAATCTTCTGTTACGTCAAATGAAAATGAAATCCAAAATCCTATTGAATATAAGTTGTCCCAGAATTACCCCAATCCGTTCAATCCGACAACTATAATCAGCTATCAACTTCCCGAATCCGGAGTTGTTCAACTGAAAGTATTTAATTTAATTGGACAGGAAGTCGCTACACTTGTAAATAAATTTCAAAATGAAGGAAACTATAATTTTGAATTCGATGCGAAATATTTAACCAGCGGTGTTTATTTTTACACGCTTAATGCGGCGGGAAATACAATTACAAGAAAAATGATTCTTATGAAATAAAATTGATCTTAATAAATTGAACGTTCAGTTGAAATTGAAATACCCCGTTCTATTTATATTACGGGGTATTTTTTTGCCTAAATAAAATCCATACCAATTAGTTCAAATATAATTAAAGGAAAAAGTTATGTTTTTAATTCCGAAATTAACTCTTGAATGTCCTCCGGTAACTCAGAATTAAAAAAAACTCTTTCTTTTAGGTGCGGATGATAAAATCCGAGAGTTTTTGCGTGAAGAGCTTGGCGCGGCATAATTTCCAACAGGTTGTTTACTCTATTTTTCATTTTTGCCAAATCGCCGCCATAATTAATCCTTCTACCGTTGTAAGTCGGATCACCAAAAATAGGATGTTTAATATGTGAAAGATGAACACGTATTTGATGTGTTCTGCCGGTTTTTAATTTCAGTTTTATTAGCGAGGCAAATTCAAATTCCTCAATAACTTCGTAAAACGTGTGAGCATGTTTGCCCTCCTCTTCTGAAACTGTAAAAACCTTCCGATCTTTTTTTGAACGGGCAATATTCCCGATGATCTCACCGCTGCTGTTTTTGGGAATCCCCCAGCAAACCGCCCAATATTCGCGATCGAGTGAATGATCGGCAAATTGTTTGGCTAATTGTGCATGTGTCCACTCATCTTTAGCGACGAGAAGTAATCCGCTGGTTTCTTTATCGATTCTATGAACAATTCCGGGACGTCCCGGTTCATTTAATTCGCTCAATTTTTGGGTGTGGTGCAGAAGCGCATTAACAAGCGTACCTGTATAATTTCCGAGCGAGGGATGCGCAACCATTCCCGGTGGTTTATTTACGATTAGAAGAAATTCGTCCTCGTAGATAATTTCAAGTGGGATGTCCTCGGCTTCGGTTTCTTCCGGTCTCGGTGATACGGGAATCACTAATTCTATTTTATCATTAGGGATTACAATATGATTTGGTTTTGCAAAAGAACCGTTAACAGTTACAAGGTTGGCTTTTATTAATTTCTGAATTCTTGAGCGGGTCGCTCTCTCAATATTGTTGGCTAGATAAACATCAAGTCTTTCTTTCTTCTTCCCTTCCGTTATCGTCAGAACTATTTTTTTCTCTGTAATTATCTTCGACATTATCTTCTGTTTGATTTTGAGGCTCCTCCACAGGTGAGGCCTCCATTTCTAATTTATCAATCTTCTCTTCATTTTCGGTCGCGGCATCATTCTTCTTGTGGTTAGAATGATTAAAAAATAAAAGTATCACAACACCTATGGTTACGGCTGAATCAGCAATATTAAAAATTGGCCAACGATCAAATGTTTTTCCAAATATCGTGAAATCAAAAAATTCAACATTTAGAAAATCAACCACTCTCCCATAGAACAAAGGAGCGTAGCCATAGAAAACCCCGTAAAGTGATCGGTCTATTAAATTACCGACAGCCCCACCTAATATTAAGGCTAATGCAATTCTAAATCCAATGTGCTGATCTCTGGATTGGTACAGATAATAAAATATTCCAATGCTTGCAATAAGTGAGAATATCGATAGTAATAGTTTTGCTTCGATACCTACGTCAATCCCAAAAGCCATGCCGGGATTTTCAACAAAAGTGAATTTGAAGAAATCCCCGATAATATTAATACTTGAAGCATAATCCATTCCTGTATACTCAAAGCCCAGGAATGGAATGGAAAATCCTTTAATCAATAACTTTGTTGCTTGATCAGATAAAACTATAAATAGGGATAAATAAAGTACTTTCAAAAATATCCCTTATTTCTTTTGCATTCTTTGTTTAATCTGTAAACAATGTTGAGTGTGCGGTACTGCGTTCAGGCGTTCCTTTGGAATCAGCGGACAAGTATCACATAAGCCCTGAGGTTCATCCTGACATTCGATACAGATGCCGTATGTTCCCAATTCAATTCTTTGAAGAGCATCTTCCAAATAGCCAAGGAATTTATTTTCTCTTTGAGCCCATAGATATAATTTTTCTCTTTCCTGCGCGTCGGTTCCTTGCTCGGCCATGTGTAAAGAATATGGAGAGTTTTCATTAACGTACTGCCCCGTTGTGGGATCCATCATCTGGTCTTTCAGTGCTTGAAGTTGGTCAATGATTTCAGTTCTTTTATCAAGAATTATTTGTTTAAACTCTTGTAATTCCTTTTTTGAATATCCTTTTACTTTTTTTGCTTTTACCGGTTTCACTGCAGTCGAAGCAGCAACACTTTTTTTCTCTTTTGAAGCAACCGTCTTCTTAGTCGATTTTTTCGTCGAAGCAGATTTTACTGCTTCACCATTTTTTTTATTGGCACTTTTAGCAGCCATTTTTTCCTCCGAGACAATTTTTTATCATTCTGATTTTTCCACCGCAATCTTGCATTTATATTCTCCGACCTCCAATTCTTTCTCAAATCCATCGGAAGAATAATTATCGGTTAGAATTGATTCTGCAAGAACTTCGGTCTTAATATAATCAGAAAATTGATTTATGAAACTCAAGAATGCATTTTCTGCATTAACTTTTATAATTATTCTATCCACGACATCAAAGCCGCCGTCTTTCCTCATATTTTGAACACGATTAACAAATTCTCTTGCGTATCCTTCGGCAATTAAATCATCCGTTAATTCAATATCTATTCCAACGGTTATTCCATCTTCAGTTTCAACCAACCAACCTTCAATTTCGGAGGAGATAATTTCAACGTCCTCCACCGATATTTTTATGATTTCTTCATTTATCGTAATATCAAGAAATTTATCAGAAGTTAGTTTTGCGATTTGCTGTTTATCCAGTTTTGAGATTTCAGCGGCAATTTGTTTTACCATTTTGCCATATTTGGGACCGATAACTTTAAAATTCGCTTTTGCGGATTTATTTACAATTCCATTATCATCCTCAAGTACTTCCAATTCTTTAATGTTAACTTCCTCAAGTATTACTTCCTTCATTGCGGATAGAGAAGAGGAGCTAAAATTATCCGAAGCAATCATAATTTTTTTGAGCGGTTGTCTTACTTTCAAATTATTTTTTGCCCTCATGGAACGAGTAAGATAAACTACTTTTTGGGCGATCCCCATTCTTTCTTCCAATTCAATATCTCTTTCACCTTTCTGTGGGTAATCGGCTAAATGAACGGAATCGTAATTCTCTTTCTTTGTATGTTGGTTTAAGTTCTGATATAGTTCTTCAGCAAGAAATGGAGCGAATGGCGCGGTTAACTTCGCGATAGTATTTAAACATTCATATAGTGATTGATAAGCGGACATTTTATTTTTGTTTACTTCCGATTTCCAGAATCGCCTTCTGCTTCTTCTCACATACCAATTAGAGAGATGATCAATCGTAAATGTTGAAACAGCTCTAGCCGCTTTGGTAATATCGTAACCATCCATGTATAATTCATATTCTTCTACCAAAGCATGAAGTTTTGAAATAATCCATCTATCAATTTCGGGTCTTTCATTAAAAGGAATTGAACCATCGGAAAAATCAAATTTGTCGATATTAGCATATAAAGCAAAAAACGCGTATGTGTTTAGCAGGGTTCCAAAATACTTTCTTTGAACTTCGAGAATACCCTCTTCATCAAAAAGTGTGGGGCGCCAGGGTGGACTTGTAGTTACCAAATACCATCTTGTTGCATCGGCTCCGTATTTACTGAACAATTCAAAAGGATCAACAGAATTCCCTTTCGATTTGGACATTTTGAGTCCGTTTTTGTCCAGTATTAATTCATTAACCACCAAATTCTTGTAAGCCACGGAATCAAAAAGCATTGTTGCTATTGCATGCATCGTATAAAACCATCCCCTCGTTTGATCAATACCTTCACAGATATAATCCGCCGGGAAACTTTTCTCGAAGGTTTCTTTATTTTCAAAGGGGTAATGCCACTGAGCAAAGGGCATACAACCTGAATCAAACCAGACATCAATCAATTCGGGAGTTCGAACAAATACTTTTCCATTTCTTTCAAATTTTACATCATCAACAAATGGTTTGTGAAGGTCAATTTCTTCCTCCGGAAGATCACCAACGGTAACCCTTTTTCCATCCCTTTCGACAAATCCATTCTTTAATTCTTCAATACTTCCAACCGCGAACATTTCCCCATCTTCAGAAAGCCAAATTGGAAGCGGAGTAGCCCAAAATCTATCTCGCGATAAAGCCCAATCTTTATTGTCCTCAAGCCAATTGCCAAACCGACCTGAACCGACTTCCGGCGGATACCAATTGATGGTTTTATTCAATTCAACCATTTTATCTGAAATTGAAGTTGTTTTGATAAACCAGGATTCACGAGCATAATATATTACCGGTACATCATCGTATCGCCAGCTAAAAGGATAGGAGTGAACAATGGTTTCTTTTCTGTAAAGATTACCGGATTCCTTCAATTTGATAATAATTCCGAGATCGGCATCTTTAACAAATTGCCCGACAAAATCATTTACCTCTTCAGTAAACTTTCCACCTCGATCAACCGGTTGCATAAACGGAAGATCATTTTTCTTTGAAATTTCATAATCATCCGCTCCAAATGCCGGGGCGATGTGAACAATTCCCGACCCGTCCTCGGTACTGACAAAATCAGCCTCGATAACAAAAAATGCGTCTTTCTCAACTTTAACATAATCGAATAACTGTTTGTAATGTATTCCTAACAGCTCTTTCCCGGTAAAATTCTCAACAATTTCATACTCATTCTGAATAACAGAAAGTCGCTCTTTGGCCAGAATTAAATATTGCTCATCAGTTTTGATTTTTACATACTCGATCTTTGGTCCAACTGCAAGCCCGACATTTGAGATGAGAGTCCAAGGAGTAGTAGTCCAAACCAAGAAAAAGGTGTTTTCCTGATCAAGGATTTCCATTTTGACGTAAACAGACGGATCTTTTGTGTCCCGGTACCCAAGAGCTAATTCGTGAGAGGATAATACTGTTTGTGAACGAGGACATTGAGGAACAATTTTATAATCCTGGTATACTAATCCTTTATCAAAAAGTGTTTTTAGCGCCCACCAGACTGATTCAATATATTCGTTTGTACATGTTACATAAGCTTCGTCGAGATTAATCCAATATCCCATACGCGTCGTAAGCTGATCCCATAAATCCTTGTATGTGAAAACTGATTCACGGCAAGCAGCGTTGTATTTCGCGACACCAAATTCGGGAATCTCTTTTTTATCTTTTATTCCCAGTTGTTTCTCAACTTCGATTTCAACAGGGAGACCATGAGTATCCCAACCCGCTTTTCGGTGAACTTGAAAACCTTTTATAGTTTTGTACCGACAAACCAAATCCTTTAACGTACGGGCCAGCACATGATGAATCCCGGGTTTTCCATTTGCGGTAGGAGGTCCTTCATAAAATGTAAAACTCTCTTTACCTTCTCGTGTCGAAATACTTTTTTCGAATATTTCATTCTTCTTCCAAAACTCTAAGATTTCTTCTTCAATTTTGGGATATGTAATCTTTTCAGGGTATTGCTTAAACATTAGTCACCGGACATTTATTCAGGTTTAGTTACAGTTTTGATATATTTATTTAGTAATTCTTTTTCAGTGGCAACAAGGTCTGACAATTGCTGCTCTACTATTGCTTTATCTTTAAATACTTGAATTGCTTCTTTGTTCGCATCTAAAACTATTTCCGAAGCTTTTATCTCAGCTTCTTTAACAATTAATTCAGCCTCTTTATTGGCATTCTTAATAATATTTTCTTGGTTTCTATTTCTCTCTAATTCTGAGTTAAGTTTTTCTCCCAACAAAATGACTTCAGATACTGCCATCCCAAAAAATCCCATGGCTCCGACAATAACATTTCTAAGCGTGTAAAGGACCAGATTTTCCGATAATAACTTATCCGTGCCGAAATAATTTTTCATTAAGGAAATCATTATTAACGAGATAAAAATTGTTCCGATTACAACAGCGAATACAATTTTGCCGCCATGTACATATCCTAAAGTTTTGTTTATTAACCATCCACAGGCGAAAGCAAAAACAGAAAGAACAAACCAGATGCTAAAATTATGAGCATTTAAATTAAATATCTCTGTACCCAGAAAATTCGAGAAGAAGATAATCAAAGATAATATAGAAGGCGTCAGATAATTTATATTTTTTTTCACGGTAGTTGTTTTACTACCTCCCTCATTATTAAAGTCATTTTGGGCTCTGTTTCCATCGCGGTTTGAATTATCTCTTCAACATTAACAGGTTTTAAAGCATCGGGAAAACATTCGTCTGTGACGATACTAAAACCTAATACCTTCATTCCCATATGGTTTGCAACAATATTTTCTGGAACTGTTGACATACCGACAACATCAGCCCCAATTGCTCTCAGAAAACGATATTCCGCTCGAGTTTCTAAATTGGGACCGGGAACAGCAACATAAACACCCTTCTGTACTTTCACTTTGTTTTCGATCGCAACCTTTTCCGCTAATTTTATTAACTCGTTGGAGTAAGGCTCGCTCATGTCGGGAAATCTCGGCCCAAGTTCATCGTAGTTTTTTCCAATTAACGGGTTATCACCCAGCAAATTAATATGATCTTGCATGATCATAATATCACCCCTTCCAAACTGGGGATTCATTCCACCACAGGCATTTGAAACCAGCAAGGTTTTTACACCGAGATATTTCATCACCCTGACCGGGAATGTAATTTGCTGCATTGAATATCCCTCGTAAAAATGAAACCGGCCTTGCATTGCAACAACATTTTTGCCGCCCAATTGTCCCAGTATCAACTTTCCCTTGTGCGACTCCACAGTTGATAGGGGAAAATGAGGTAGTTCATCATAATTTATTTCGTGTTTAATCTCGATATCCTTAACCAGTCCACCCAAACCGGTTCCAAGAATAATTCCAATCTCGAAATTATCAGTGGTGTACGAGCGAATCTTTTTTACTGCATCGTCAATTTTGCTAATCAAATCGATCATAATAATTTCTCCAGAATATCGTCAACATCGTTACGTGGTTCATCCTTTTTCTCATCAACCTTCGAATCTTTTTTTGATTCGAAACTTACCTTTCTAACAAAATCACCATAAACAGATTCTTGAGACTCAACCATTACTTTAAGTTTTGAAATAAGTAGATTTCTTCTTTCAATTAGTTCAATAACTGTATTGCGTATTTCCTCGGCTTCATTTCTTGCTTTCGACAGAATCTGTTTCGCTTTTAATTCCGCTTCTTTAACAATAACAGATGTTTGTTTTTTGGCAGTTTCAATTGCTTTAGTACTACTTTCGTTAGCGTTGAGTAAGGTCTCTTTTAAGTTCTGCTCAATATTCTTGTACTCTTCAATTTTCTCTTTATCGTTATCGATTTGCTTTTTAAGTTTTTCGTTTTCGTTTAATAAGATTTCTACTTCATCGGAAACCTTTTCAAGAAAAACTTGAACTTCGTCTTTATCGAAACCCCTTACGGATTTGCTAAACTCTTGATTTTTGATACTATGTGGAGTGAATTTCATTTAATAATTCCTCGAACCAAATATTCCTGTTCCAATTCTAACCATAGTAGCTCCCTCTTCAATCGCTAACAAATAATCCGACGTCATACCCATCGATAATTCCCGAAGAGTAAAGCCCAAATCATTTAATTCGTTCTTAAGCATCCTAAGTGATCTAAAACTTTTACGAATTCTACTCTCGTCATCAGTATAAGGTGCCATTGTCATTAATCCAATCGAATCTAAATATTCATCATTTTTACAATACGTAAGTAAATCAATTATTTCCGATTTATCTTCCAAACCAAATTTTGATTCTTCATCACTAGTTTTAATTTCGAGCAGTACTTTCTGGATTTTTCCTTCTTGCTTTGCCCTTTTTGAAATCTCAACGGCTAATGCTATTGAATCTAAGCCATGAAAATATTCAGCGGCTTTTACAACATACTTTGCTTTATTTTTTTGTAAATGACCTACAAAATGCCACGAAACTTCTTTGTTAATCGTTTCGTTCTTATCACGTAATTCTTGAGCTTTATTTTCGCCAAAATGGATTATTCCATTTTCAAACGCATCCAAAATTTCAGAAACCGGTTTTGTTTTTGAAACGGCGATTAATTTAACTTCCTCCGGATCTCTGCCGGATTGTTCACACTTAACGCGAATACTTTCGCGAATTCTATTGATATTTGAAGAAATCATATATTCTAATCAAGTCTGGAAATCTATCGTTTTTGGTCTGAAAAATCAATTAATTTAACCGGATTAAACAATCACTTTAAAAGCAGAAATGGGGCTTCTCAGCCCCACTTCTTTCAACTAAATAAATGTATAATCGCGGTTAACTGCAACCTGTTGTAGATCCGCATGTGTTACATTTCAAACAAGTTCCATTTCTAACCATAGTCATACTTCCGCACTCAGGGCAAATATCACCCGTGTATCCTCTCTCCCTTGCGCTTATCCTCTTCTGATGAAACGCTAAGGCCTTTCCTCTCTCTGAACCGATTTCTTTGGAACCGTTCCCGTTTTGCGGAACGGATTCTTTTTGAACTTCCGTATCCAAATCGATCATTCGATGGCTGACAATCTCTTCACTTTCATAATCATCATCTTTGTGCAAACGATCTTTAACTGTCATCAAATCTTGTTCATCGACATGTGAAAGATCATTTCTGCCAAGATATGTAACTGCCAATTCTCTGAAAATATAATCAATTACAGAAGTTGACATTTTGATTCGATTATTTCCGGAAACAATACCGCTCGGTTCAAATCTGGTGAATACGAATGCATCAACAAACTCTTCTAACGGAACACCGTGTTGAAGTCCTAAAGAGATCGCGATCGCAAAGCTGTTTAACAAACTTCGGAACGCCGCACCCTCTTTGGCCATATCAATAAAAATTTCGCCAATTTGCCCGTTTTGATACTCACCGGTTCGGATGTAAACCGTTTGCCCATTTATTTTTGCTTTTTGAGTGTAACCCGTTCTGCGATCAGGTAAACGTCGTCTTTTAGCTATATATCTATGAATGATTTTTTCGGCAATTTTTACAATATCACTCTCCTCATGCTCGATCAATTCTTCGAAATCATCCTCACTAACAGAATTAAGTGGTTGTGAAAGTTTTGACCCGTCACGATAAAGCGCATTAGCTTTAATTCCCAATTTCCATGAAAGCAAGTACGCGTTTTTCACATCATCAAGTGAAGCATTGTTGGGGAAATTTATTGTTTTTGAAATAGCACCTGAAATAAACGGTTGTGCTCCCGCCATCATTCTGATATGTGCTTCAGGATGGATAAAGCGAGATCCTTTTTTACCACATTTATTTGCGCAGTCAAAAACCGGATAATGTTCACGTTTTAGGAATGGCGCACCCTCAATTGTCATTGTTCCACAGACATAATCATTTGCCGAAGCGATATCATTTTTTGAAAAGCCTAAATAAGAGAGTAAATTAAAACTGAAATCACCGAGCTGCTCTTTTGTCACGCCCAATTTATCAGTTAGAAAACTTTCGCCCAAAGTAAATTTGTTAAATGCAAATCCCAATTCAAACGTTGCGGGTAATTGAGCTTCTATTTTGTTAATAGCCTCTTGTGTAAATCCTTTTGCTTTTAATGATTCTTCGTTAATGTGAGGACAACCTTCAAAAGTGCCGGAACCTTTCGCGTATTTGACAATGGCATCAATTTGATCCGCATTGTATCCTAATTTTAACAATGCCGGAGGAATTGACTGATTGATTATTTTGAAATAACCTCCACCGGCTAATTTTTTGAATTTAACCAATGCAAAATCCGGTTCAATTCCGGTTGTGTCACAATCCATAACTAAACCTATTGTACCGGTTGGGGCGATTACGGTAACTTGTGCATTTTTGAAACCATATTTTTTACCCATTTCGAGTGCATTATCCGCATCCTCCTTTGCCGCTTCTAAAAGATCTGAAGAGCAATGTTCAGGATTAATGCCCATAGGATAAATTTTTAACGATTCATATTCTTCCTTAGGTACGTTATATGCTGCTCTTCTATGATTTCGAATCACGCCAAGCATGCTTTCACGGTTTGCTTCGTATCTTGGAAACGGTCCATGTTCTTTGGCCATTTCCGCAGAAGTAGTGTAAGCTCTCATGTGCATAATTGCTGTTATCGCACCACAAATGGAGACCGCTTCTTTACTGTCGTAAGGAATACCTTGGCGCATCAATAAAGAGCCCAGATTTGCATAACCTAATCCGAGTGTTCTATAGTCATAACTTCTTTGAGCGATTTCTTTGCTCGGGTATTGTGCCATCAGAACACTGATTTCAAGAACTATCGTCCACAATCTTGTTGCATGCCTAAAAGAATCTATATCAAATGCCTGTTTTTCCACGTTATAAAATTTTACCAGATTTAGCGAGGCCAGATTACATGCGGTATCATCGAGGAACATATATTCGGAACATGGATTGGAAGCCCTTATTTCTCCGTCATTTTTACAAGTGTGCCATTCATTTATGGTTGTGTGATACTGAAGACCGGGATCGGCAGAAGACCATGCTGCATAAGAAATATCGTCCCATAAATCACGGCTTTTTAATGTTTTGCAAGCTTCCGGCTTTCGATTTTGCTCTTTTGCTTTCTCAAGTTCAACACGGAAGTAAAGATTCCAGTCGTCATCATTTAAAACCGCTTCCATAAATTCATTCGTAACTCGAACACTGTTATTCGAATTTTGACCTGAAACAGTCGCGTATGCCTCGGAATTCCAATCGGTATCGTAAGTTGGGAATTCTATTGATTTAAATCCTAATTTTGCAAGATGAATTACACGTTCAATGTAATTTTCCGGAACAAGCGCTTTGCGAGCTTCAATTACTGCGCCTTTTAATTTTAAATTAGCCTTTTTATTAAACCGGTCATTTTCAGGATGTTCATCGTAACACGCTTTCATTATTTTATTCAAATGAAGATTACATAACTTGGATCCCGTAACTAAGGAGGCGACTTTTTGCTCTTCCCTTACTTTCCAGTTCACATACTCTTCAATATCCGGATGATCAATATCGAGCGTGACCATTTTGGCAGCGCGTCTCGTTGTTCCACCCGATTTTATAGCCCCGGCGGAACGATCACCGATTTTCAAAAATGACATTAATCCGGAAGATTTTCCGCCGCCGCTGAGCGGTTCGTTTTCACCTCGAATGTTCGAAAAATTACTTCCCGTTCCTGAACCATATTTAAATAATCTGGCTTCACGAACCCAAAGATCCATTATCCCGCCATCATTCACTAAATCATCAGAAACTGATTGAATAAAACAAGCGTGTGGTTGTGGATGTGTGTAAGCATCAACCGAAGTGGTGAGTTCACCCGTCTTCCAGTCGACGTAATAATGACCTTGTGAGGGTCCGTTTATCCCATAAGCCCAATACAAACCGGTATTGAACCATTGAGGACTGTTTGGAGCCGTCATTTGTGTCGCTAACATATAGACTAATTCGTCGTAGTAAACTTTGGCGTCAATTTCAGAATTGAAATAACCTGCTTTGAAACCCCAATAGGTCCAAGTTCCTGCCAATCTATGGAAAACTTGTTTGGAGCTTGTTTCTGAAGAATATCTTTCCTTTTCCGGAAGTTCTTCTAATTTTTTCGTGTCGGCTAATGATGGTTGAAGCCAGTTTGGGATATCTTTTTCTTTTGCTTTTTTAAGCAAGCGTGGAACGCCGGCTTTACGAAAATATTTTTGCGCTATGATATCCGTTGCGACTTGCGACCATGACTTTGGAACTTCTACATCTTCCATTTTAAAAACTATAGAACCGTCTGGATTTTTGATTTCCGAGGTCCGTTTTACAAAGTCCACCGAAGCAAGAGGGTCAAGTCCCTCAACGGTAAATTTTCGTTTTATTTCCATATACTTTTCTTCCCGATCAATAATTTTATGATAAGTCTAATTTCTATCTTATTTGAAACTGCTACAAGGAGCTATCTGAAAATCTTAGCAGTGAAACTGTTTTCAAAGAGTGGCTGACAAGTTATAGAATTTTCATAAGTGAAGCAATTTCCTGAGTAAATCTTAACATAAGATTTTAGATAATTCAATTGATTTACTTTTGAGTCCTTTCGCAAGTTTATAAATTCGATTAAAAAGTGAACTTAAGTCTCATTTTTTAATTAATTTATCGGTTGGTATAAAGGTTAATTTTGAGGAATATAATGAGAAATAATCGTTCGGCAGGAATTCTGCTGCATCCTACTTCACTTCCAGGGGAATTTGGAATTGGGGATTTAGGCCAATCAGCTTATGATTTTGTTGATTTTTTAGTTTCAGCCAGACAATCGCTTTGGCAAGTTTTTCCGCTTGGCCCAACCGGTTACGGTGATTCACCCTATCAATGTTTTTCTGCATTCGCCGGAAATCCTCTTCTTATTAGTCCAAATTTATTAAAGGATATTAATCTTCTTTCAGAAGATGATTTAAATAAAAAACCTGAATTCAATCCTCATCATATTGATTATGGATTAGTTATAAACTATAAAAATGATCTCCTAAAAAAATCTTTCGAGAATTATAAAACCAAGAAAGATGAGGCGCTTACAGCCAAACTGGAAAAATTTATATCCGAACAGAAAGATTGGTTGGAAGATTATTCGCTTTTTATGGCTTGCAAGGAATATCACGGTGGGAAACTTTGGACCGAATGGGATGAAGAAATAGCTTTCCGCAGAAATAACTCGATCGCAGAATGGCGAGTTAAACTCGAAGACGCGATTGCTTACCAAAAGTTTGTTCAGTTTTTGTTTTTTGAACAATGGCTCTCCGTAAAATCGTATGCAAATGATAAGGGAATTAAAATAGTAGGAGATTTACCCATTTTTATAGCTTATGACAGTTCTGATTTATGGGCGAACAGAGATTTGTTTAATGTGGATGATAAAGGCAAATTAATTACGGTTGCTGGAGTTCCACCGGATTATTTCTCCAAAACGGGTCAACTTTGGGGCAATCCGCTCTACAAGTGGGAAAAAATGGAACAGAACAATTTTGAATGGTGGCATAAAAGATTCTCACAAATGTACACATTAAATGATATTGTAAGAATTGATCATTTTCGCGGATTTGACGCGTATTACGAAATTCCCGGCGATGCACCAACGGCTCAAACCGGTAAATGGAAAAAAGCGCCTGGCGAAAAGCTCTTTGAATCATTGAAGAAAAATTTGGGAGAAGTACCGATAATCGCCGAAGATCTGGGAGTAATCACGGATTCTGTGGAAGCCCTCAGAGATAAGTTCGGATTTCCGGGTATGAAAATTTTGCAGTTTGCATTTGGTGCCGAGGGCGATAAAAAATTTCTTCCGCATAATTATATTCCCAATTGTGTTGTGTACAGTGGATCACATGATAATGATACGACAAAAGGATTTTTCGACAAAGCCAAAACAGAGGATAGGGAAATTTATGAGTGGGCACAAAAATATCTCAATTATTATGGAGATGATATGTGCTATGCGGTTATTAAATTAGCGTATTCATCCACGGCTGATATGGTGGTAATTCCAATGCAAGATGCTCTAAACCTGGGAACTGAAGCGAGAATGAACTTTCCCGGGAAATTAGGCGGTAACTGGTGCTGGCGTTTCACTTGGGATCAAGTGTATGAAAACTTGGCAAATGATTTTAAAGATATGACAATTATGTACCAACGTCCGCCTACCGAAGAAATAAAAAATGAGTCAATTGATTAGAGAAGGAGTAACAAATTGCTAAAAAAATTGATGAGTATTTTCGGCCAAACTGATGAAACTGTTTCCGAACAAATCAGTGACGAACAAAATGATTTGATCGAGTATAAAAAACTACAAATAGCTACATGCGCCTTATTTCTGGAAGTTGCTAATTCGGACGATGAATTCCTGGATACTGAAAAAGAAAAAATTGTTGAAACAATGAAAAATATATTCGATCTCGATAATAAACACGTACAAATGCTTATTGAAGCGTCGAATGAATCGGTTCAAAAAAGTGTAAGTATTTATGAATTTACCGAGATAGTGAACCGCTACTACGATTATGATCAGAAATACGAAATAATGAAAAATTTGTGGAGATTAATTTTTGTTGATAAACGTTTGGATGCGCACGAAGAATATTTTATGAGAAAAATCACCGGAAATTTGCATCTCGATCACAGTGATATGATTTCTTCAAAATTAATCGTAAAAAAAGAGCTGAATTTAAAATAACCTTGCTATGAAAATGCCATTCCTTATTTGGGAATGGCATTTGTAAAAAGAGGTCGAAATAAATTTTATGATTTTAAAGCTGACTCCACCTCTTTAAGAATTTCCGCGCTTAAAGGCTCGGTAGAGCTTCCAAACCGTTTTAGAATTTCCCCATCTTTTGAAATTAAAAATTTCTCGAAATTCCAACCGATGTCACCGGTTTCAACAGCGGTACTGTTTGTAAGCAATTTGTACAGAGGTTCTTTATCCTCGCCAAGTACTTTAATCTTATCGAAAAGTTTAAATGTTACACCATAATTGGATGAGCAAAAATCAAGAATCTCGTCATTTGTTCCCGGCTCTTGTCCTTTAAAATCATTACAAGGAAAAGCGAGAATTTCAAATCCCTGACTTTTGTAAGTATCGTATAATGTCTGCAATCCTTCATATTGAGGTGTAAATCCACATTTGCTGGCAACATTCACAATCAACAATACTTTGCCTTCATAATCTGATAATTTTATGGAATTGCCTTCCATATCTTTGACACTTATTCCCGAAATAGTATTCACAGGGTGTTTCTCTTGTTCTGTTTCGTTCTGGGAATCTGAATTATTATCTTGTGCACAAAAAATAAATGTTGTTGAAAATAAAACTATAGCTAACAGATTTTTTAATCGCATTTTTGCAATCTCCTTTTATTTGTATAAACTTTTGAAAAAACATATTAGTTCAATGTTCACGAAAAACCATTACATAAATATTATTTCTCTAATCGTTATTATCGCTATTTCTGTAATCCAAATTTCTCGTCTTGCTCTCAATTTAGGATTTAATCCAATCATCCCGGGAATTTTTATATCCGCTTTCATCTTTCTTCCCGTTTTCGGGATCAGCAAACTCAAATTCAACATTATCAAAATAAGTGAAGAAGTGAAAATTTCTTTTGTTATAGTGACAACAATTCTAACTTTTTCACTCGCGGTATTTTACATAAACGAAAGTTTTGCGCTGAATATAAATGATATTAAGAGTTGGTTGTTCAAACTAAATAATCATATCTACCCGTATGGGGAAACTATCGCGGAACACTTCCCTTTCTACTATCTGTTCTACATCCCTTTCGATTTGATAGGTAAACTTAACATTCTAAACTCAATTTCTATCGGGATAATATCATATTTTATTTTTAGATTATCCAAAAGCGATAAAGCTTCAATAATTCGAACATTCGTGATATTCCTTCCCCCGATAATATATGCCGAATTGGCGGATGCCGGAACCATCCTGAATTTCTTCGCTTTTTTCCTATTGTTTTTACACTCTGGATTAATGATTAATTCAAATAGTAATTCCATTCTGAATTATCAAATAATCGCGGTTTTATTTGGTGTTATAATTTTGACTCGATCAGAGTTTTTGGTTTTGATCCCCTTTGTCTCAGTTTTTTTCTTCAAAAATAAAATGAAGCTGTTTCTGACTTTTTTAATTACGGTCGGCTTTATCTTTTTCGGCACGAATATGTTGTTCAGCTCCTTTTTTGATGAGTCAATTTTTTCCGTTTTTTCGGATGCAAGCTACATCTATTCAGATTTAAATATGATTTTTTGGATGATATTTCTCGGCACAACAATTTATATCGGATGGATGTTAAGTACGTTGCAAGAGTTATTGTTTACGTCGGGTTTGCTCTTTATAAGTCTTTGGGTAGTCTTGTCATTTATCCAAGTGCTCAACGATCAATATATTATATCAGTTATTTTGTATAAAAATTACCAGTTGTTAACAATGGCTTTTTTCTTGTTTGCGTTCAGTATTAATGAGTATCAAACCGATAAATTTTTGGGAAGGATTTATGAAGAAAAATAAAAGCACGGCATGTTACTGCCGTGCGATGATAATCAGTCTGCCATGAGTGCCGCAATTGCGGAAGTGTTGACAATATCATCAACACTGCAACCTCTGCTTAGATCGAATAGCGGCTTTTTTAATCCTTGAACTACCGGGCCGACAGCTTCGGCATTGCCTAATCGCTGCGCAATTTTATACCCTATATTTCCCGCTTGAAGATCAGGGAAAATTAAAACATTAGCTCTGCCGGCAACTTGGCTTTCAGGAGCTTTTTTCTTACCAATAGAATCGACAATTGCGGCATCAAATTGAAGTTCACCGTCAATTTTTAATTCAGGAGCTTTTTTCCTAACAATTTCAGTCGCTTCAGTTACTTTATCAACAAGTTCATGTTTTGCGCTCCCTTTAGTTGAGAATGAAAGCATCGCGACAAAAGGCTCTTCGCCGGTCAATTTTTCATGATTTCTCGCTGTGGAAATCGCAATATCGGCCAACTGATTCGCATCCGGGTTCGGTACAACGGCACAATCCCCGAAGCTGAAAACTCTTTCCGGGAAAATCATTAAAAAGAAACTCGATACAATCGAAATTCCTTCTGGCATTCCGACACACTGAATCGCGGCACGTAAAACATCGGCGGTTGATGCTGTTGATCCGGCAACAAATCCATCAGCCATTCCTTCATTTACCAACATTGCGCCAAAAAACAAATTATTGCTTACAACTTTTCGCGCCTGCTCTATAGATATTCCTTTGTGTTTTCTAAGATTATAAAACACATTTGTGAAATCGCTTAATTTATCTGATTTTAGCGGTTCAATTATTCGCACGCCGGTTAAATCAACATCCAGCGCTTTTGCACGAGTTCTAATTTCGTCTTCATTTCCAAGTGTAATCACAGACGCTACTTTTTCGCCGACAAGTTTTGCCGCCGCTTTTAAGACCCTGTCATCATTGGATTCGGGAAGAACAATCGTTTTTTTTCTTTTTTTTGCGTTCTCTTTTATTTGGTTTATTAATTCCAAATCAGCCATAAATACTCCAAAATTTCATAAATTCTTTTTAAAAATATATTAAATCCTTAGGACAAACATGTCATAATTAAAAAGTCCTTTTGGTTAATTAAATATTAATTTTTATGTTTATCAAATAAATCATTCTTGGAAATTATTCTAATGTCACCGATAAGAGATCAACTACTTAGAAGATCAGTAAAAGGCATGATACTGCTTACCATACTCGGAATGGTGCTCTTAATTTCATACCTCTTTTTTGACATTATTATAATGCTCATCGCCTCTATTCTTCTCACGATGATATTTAATCCTTTGATCACATTTCTTGAAAGGAAAGGAATCGAAAGGATTATTTCCGTGCTCGTTGTATTCGTTTTGGTTGGTGTTACAATTGTGCTCGCTTCTTCGCTGTTAATCCCGAAAATTATCACACAGATGAATTCCATTACATCCAACATAACTCAGGAAGAAATAACTAAAACTATTGAAACCATCGAAAGTGATGTAAAAAGATTTATCCCGTTCGTTGAAACAACAAATTTGGCAGAAGAAGTAAGCAGATATTTCTCCTCGCTGGTTGCAACATCAATAGATAATCTCACCAATATTGTATCCGGAATTTTTTCCATAGTTGCCATCCTCGTCATTGTACCTTTTATCTCCTTCTTTTTGTTGAAGGATAACGAAAAAATTGTGAAAGGTATTATTAACCTGATGCCGAATAAATATTTTGAAGTCACTTATTGGATAATTTATAAAATTGGACAGCAATTAAGCCGTTTTGTGAGAGGCTGGATACTGGATGCTTTTTTGGTCGGATTAATGGTGGGACTTGGTTTAACATTCTGGGGAATCGAAAATTCGATCTCAATCGGATTGGTTGCAGGAATAGGACATCTGATTCCTTACTTTGGGCCGCTAATCGGTGGTCTACCCGCGATAATCATCTCAATTATTCAATTCGGCGATTTTTCGATGGCGGTTGAAATTGTGTTGATGTTTCTTGTCATTTACACACTCGATAATGGATACATCCAACCCAATGTATTTTCGAAAAGCACCGATATGCACCCGCTCATGATTATAATTTTAATCCTCGTTGGAAGTAACATACTCGGAGTTTTGGGGATGTTAATTGCTGTTCCTGTAGCGACGGTTATAAAAACAGCAGCCCGGGAAATATATTTCGGCTATAAAAATTACAAAATCATTAAGCTTTAATCTGTTGGCGTTCCATCCAATAGCATTGCAAAACTCAATCTATTTCCTTAATAATAAAACTTCTATTTTGGAAAGATGATGGGACAACAAATCAAATATTTACCAATATTATTTTTAGCGATGCTTATTACAAGCTGCAAAAGGGATGAAATCAATCCTATGATTGATGACGGAATTCCCCCTTCGGTTCCATCCGGATTTCAAGTATATTATTCTTCAGACGGACAAATTGGAATAGAATGGTTCAGAAATAATGAACCTGACGTTATGCTTTACGAAATTTTTATTGGGGAGGATAATGATCAAAATCTGATAATCACCGATTCCACCACAAATATCTTCTTTGTTTTTTCGGATTTGGATTATGAAACGGAATATTTCTTCAAAATTAGAGCGGTTGATCAAAGCGGTATGAAGAGCGGTTTTTCTTCCGTTATAAGTTCTACTCCCGGAAATAGGTTCAAACCATACGCTCCCTATGAAATTAATGTAAATGCAAGAAACTGGTTTGATAGCTTGAGTATTTATTTAGTCTGGCCTAAACCTATTGATGGAGACATCAGTCATTATGAAATTTATCGTTCTGAATTAAAAGATTTCCAAAATGATTCAACCAATTTGATCGCCATTACCGGAACGAATCAATTCACCGACAAAATGAACCTCAGGCAATTAACAGAATATTATTACAAAATAATTACGGTTGATCGAGGTAACTTAAAAAGTACCCCCAGCGGAGTTTACAGTGATGTAATTTTGGACAAACCCGAACTGATTTCCCCTTCAAACAACAGTAACCGGAATTACTTCAATCAATTAACTTTTAAAACAGTCTCCCGAAGTGCGAGATATAAGCTTGTAATTCAAACCAATCCTAATTTTGGAATTGTCGAGGAGAAATCATTTAACAGTTCCAAAACTGATGAAGTAATTAGTATTGAATTTAATTCTTATTTTATGACAAGTTATCAAAAGTACTATTGGCGAATATTCACTTACACAAACGACTTAGTAAATCCGAATAGTATTAGCGATATGTTTTCCTTTACAATTGTGCCGGAATAAGACTTAGAATCTTGAAAAAATCTTTACTTATCATATCAGGTTTACTTCTGGGGAATTTAGTGTTTGCACAATCCGCGAATGATTCTCTAAAATTTGCCGAAGAGACATACTCGCAGAATGTTTATTCATCCTCTTATAACAAAAAGCTAAATGTAAACTCTCTCAAATTGTTTTTGAACTATGGTTTTCAGTCCGATGATTATTTTCTCGGAGTTAATGAAGAGTTTAATTCTACCGTGCTTAAAAGCAGTACCAAAAATATTCGAGATGAGCAAAGACTTTCAATAATCGGTGAAACTGGAATTACTAATTACCTTCGCACCGGAATCTATGTTGATAATTATATTTACTCGGATGACCGAAGCATCGCAATAAATAAAGCTTTCGATTCCAAAGCTGACATATATCTAAAAATAATTCCGATGGAAGGATTAAAACTTACGCCTTTTCTCGGATATATTTCAAATGAACAATCAGGCGAGATAAATAACGGTCTGAATTACGGCGCCGAACTTTCGACTAAAAGGATAAAACTTTCAGATCAATTTTTCACCGCAAACGGATTTTTTAGAAACGAGGACATTTCGCCCCGTAAAAATTTCGACCGGTTTCTTAAACTCGATCTTGAAAGCAGATTGGAAAATGATTTTCAGAATTTGATTTCCGTACAATATTCATCTCAGAAGAAAGATTTTTATTTCACTGCCGATAGTATTCTTTCTGAAAAGTTTAATGTCAATAATAATATTCAAAGCCGAAATGAGACTATTTATTCTATTAGGGACAATCTTAATTTTACTGCTTTCAGGAATCGATTGTTTTTGAATTTGAGAGGAAGATTGGATTGGCGTGAAATTGAACGAAATACTAGATATAAAGATTTCAACAGACCCTCGGCCTCACTGCTTGACACTCGAATATCTGAGCTTAAAATCCAATTAAATTCTGATTTACAATATCGATCAGATTGGTTTAATAGCGATCTCAGATTTTTTATCGAAGAGGAAGATGAAAAACATGAACCGGTTAGAATTGAAGAATTGGATAATATCTTTTTCGAAGAAAGACTCGAAGACGAAAAGAGAAAAAACAATATTTCGAACCTTGCGACCATCTCCTCCAATTCCAGTTTTCGAATCGGTGACAACGACTTATTAAATATTTCCTTGCTGCACCGAAAATTAATTTATGATACACCGAGTTCAGATAATTTTGATGACCGCGACGAGCTGCTTTCCATTTTTTCGCTTAAATACTTAAAAAAAATTAATGCGTTGTTCGATTTTTTCGTACAACTCGAAGGGAATGTTAACCACGTAGTTTATCTTTTTTCGGAACGAAGCGGTAACAATAATATTCGCCGGGTTCTAAAACTCTCCGCCGGAGGAGACTATCGTACTAAAAGTTTAATTACTTTTAATGAAGTTGAGATTTCGGCAAATTACACTGTTTATGATTTCGAACAACTCAATCCCAATTTGAGGAGTTTTGTATTCAGGCAGTTTGCGTTCCGTGATTCATCAACAGTAAACTTTAGTGAAAGAATTTCGCTTAAAATTAACGGATATCTAAAATTATCCGAACAAGGCGATTTTAGTTGGTCAAATTTTTCGAGTAAACCGGAAAGATATCTGAGGGAAACATTTCTGGACGCGATGATTAATCGGCGATATTACAATCTAAATTTAGGCATCGGTTTCAGATATTTTTCCCTCGGTACATTTCGTTTTCGTAACCTTTCCGAGAAAACCAAAATAGCTGAATACCTTAGTTACGGTCCTATTACCGAGATTTATTTCAGAATCCGAAACAAAATTGATATTGGATTTAGGGGTTGGTTCGAATTCATTTCGACCGAAAGCAATGAAAAAAAGGAACTCACCAATTTTAGTCTGAATCTAACTTGGAATATTTAGTTGGTACGTTTTTTATTGCTTGCATTGATAACAATGTAATTATATTTTTCAAAGAAAGATGAATTCTAAATACCGAGGTAATTTTGGCGAATCAAAAATTTGAAAAATCCCTTCCCAGTGATCATGATCTTCTTCCTCAAGTTGAAGAATTCGCATTTTCTGTCGCCGAAAAAGTCGGATTAGATAAAGAAAAACATAATGATCTCGCACTTGCCCTAAGCGAAGCGGCTTCAAATAGTATTAAACACGGCAACAAAAGTGATAAATCAAAAACAATAAAACTTACAATAATTGCCGATGATGAAAAATTAATCGCGAAATCCAAAGATCAAGGAGAAGGATTCGATCCTTCCACAGTTCCAGATCCTACAGCTCCCGAAAATATATTAAAAGATAGCGGGCGCGGGATTTTTATAATTAATACACTGGCGCAAAATCTACATTTCGAATTTTCAGATTCAGGTACCGAAATAATTTTCGAGTTCCCTTTTCAATAATTTCCGCTTCCGATGTCCCATTTGGAATGAAAGTTCCTCCTAATCTTCCTATATTAATTCTATAAATATTTTGAATATTACCTCAAAACTTAGGAGTTACAACAATGGCAAGAAAAAAAATTGCATTAATTGGCGGTGGACAAATCGGTGGTGTTCTCGCTCAATTAGCCGCACAAAAAGAATTAGGCGATATAATTTTGTTTGATATTGTCGAAGATATGCCACAAGGCAAAACTTTAGATATCGCGGAAGCTTCTCGTGTTGATGGTTTTGATGTGAAGTTAAATGGGACAAACAGCTACGAAGATATCAAAGATGCCGATGTGGTAATCGTTACTGCTGGTCTTCCAAGAAAACCGGGAATGAGCCGTGATGACCTGTTAACAACAAACGCAAAGATTATGAAATCAGTTGCTGAAGGAGTTCGGGATAATGCTCCTAACGCGTTCTGTATCATTATTTCGAATCCCCTGGATGCGATGGTAACACTTTTCCAAAAGGTAACCGGATTTCCTCACGAAAAAGTTATGGGCCAAGCCGGTGTATTGGATTCATCAAGATTTTCAACATTTATAGCCTGGGAATTGGGTGTTTCGGTTAAAGATGTTAACGCAATGGTTCTTGGCGGTCATGGCGATACTATGGTTCCATTAGTTCGATACGCGAATGTAAATGGCGTTCCGGTGATGGAAATGTTAGAGCGGAAATATGGTGATACAAACATAGCCAAAGAAGTTATGGACGCCATGGTTCAACGAACAAAACTCGCCGGAGGTGAAGTAGTTAAGTTATTGAAAACCGGCTCTGCATTCTATTCTCCCGCATCTTCGGCGATCGCGATGGCAAAATCAATTTTACGTGATGAAAAAAGAGTATTGCCGACTTGCGCATACCTCAAAGGTGAATTTAATGTTGATGGATATTACGTTGGAGTTCCGGCGGTTCTTGGTGAAAATGGAGTGGAAAGAATTATCGAACTTTCTTTAAATGCTGAAGAACAATCCCAATTGGATAATTCAATTACGGCAGTAAAAGGTTTGGTGGTGGATATGGACAGACTCGGATTCTGATATTCCAAATCATCCCAACAAAATGCTTTAAAACAAAAAACCCTCTTCAAAAGAGGGTTTTTTATAAACAAATTTAGTAAAAACTAATTCGCTACTTCATAAACACTAATAAATTTTCTGTTACCACGACCGGTTTCAAATTTGACCGCACCATCAATGGTTGCAAAAATTGAATCATCGCCGGCTTTTTTTGCATTTTGACCGGGATGAAATTTTGTACCTCTTTGGCGTACGATTATTGCTCCGGCAGAAACTCTTTCACCGCCAAAAGCTTTTACACCAAGAAATTGTGGATTACTATCACGACCGTTCCGAGACGAACCCTGACCTTTTTTATGTGCCATTTATAATCCCCTGCTTAATTTACAATTTTTGTAATTTCAACTTTAGTAAGAAATTGTCTGTGACCGTTTTTCTTTTTGTAACCTTTTCTTCTTTTTTTCTTGAAAACAATCACTTTATCATCTTTTAAGTGTTCTAAAACTTTTGCTTCAACTTTGGCTCCATCCACTGAAGGAGAACCAATGGTAGTTTTATCTCCATCGGTTAAAAGCAATACATCTTCGAACGAAACTTTAGCATCAACATCAGCTTGTAATCTGGGTACATAATGAGTTTCTTTCTCTTGAACCTTAAATTGCTGACCAGCTATATCAACGACTGCGTACATCAAAAACTCCGCGTTTATAAAATTTTCAGACTACGAAGATATTAAAATGAAGCGTCTTAGTCAATGAAAAATTATTTTAGAATCGATCCGGAATGAATTGTTCATGAATTACAGAGAATTTAAGAATTTTCGTTTTTCCCAAATCTGGCATTTCTATGTGAGCGATATAAACACCGGGGCCGATCTGTAAGCCACTATCAACTCGCAAATCCCATCGCAAAAATTGGAATGTTGAATTCTTTTCGATTTTTTTAACCAACTGTCCTGCGAGATTAAATATACGAATAACGGCTCTTTGTGGTAAATGACTTATAGTAATAAATCTGTCATACATTCCGGTTTCGTTTGAGTGTGT